>NZ_BCVZ01000007.1 GCF_001592005.1 Bacillus sonorensis NBRC 101234 = KCTC 13918 | reverse complement strand
GTTGTACACAAACGAAATTATGATGTTTCGTTTTTTTTTTATGTCTTTTTATATTGATTTTTCAGCTTGGTTCAGCCAAGCTTTCTTTATTTCTTGATGATAATTCGATAAACTAGTGTTAGTGTTTTTAATTGCCGCTTGTAACAGCAAAGGAGCATGTTATTTTATGGATGAATTTGAGCTGATTCGCAGGATTGCGCCGCGCTCTCTTTCTCATCGGGAAATCGAAATCGGTATCGGAGACGATGCCGCCGTTTATAATCCAAAAAAAGGATATCAGGAAATCGTTTGCGTCGATACGATGGTAGACGGCGTTCATTTTCTGTCTTCACATTCGACGCCAGCTGATATCGGCTATAAAGCATTGGCTGTTAATATTAGCGATATTGCGGCAATGGGAGGCTATCCGAAATTTTATCTCGTTTCGATTGCTGTACCTTCGGGACGACGCGAATCTGATATTGAAGCCATGTATGAAGAAATGACTAAACTGGCGAAACTGTACCAAATGGATTTAATTGGCGGTGACACTGTATCGACCCGCGGACAGATGGTCATCACCGTAACGGTCATCGGTGAGGTTGAAAAAGGCAGGGCCTGTTTGCGAAGCCATGCCCGTCCTGGTGATGTCGTCTTTGTCACAGGAGAACTTGGTTCTTCCGCAGCCGGGCTGTCATTGTTGTTGGGAGACCGGTTTACTAACGATGAAGGTCTTGTCCAACATTTTATGAAGCGGCATAAAAGACCTGAGCCCCGGGTGAAAGCCGGTTTGATCTGTTCCCGTTATCAACGTGTTGCGCTTAATGATATCAGCGACGGACTTGCCAGTGAATTAAATGAAATTGCTGAAGCAAGCCGTGTATCTATAGATATATATCAAGATTCAATCCCAACACATTCGGAATTACATAAGCTGCATTCAGATTGGGAAGAGTGGGTCTTGTTCGGCGGAGAAGACTTTGAGCTTGCCGGTACAATTTCCAGTGATCAATGGGAGCGTTTTGCTCAGGAATGTTCCAGCTGCGGGGTACCGGTATATAAAATCGGACAAGTCGTTCAATCCGGAGAAGCAAAAGTTTTCTACCACAGTGGACAAGACCGCATTCTCCTTGAGAAAAAAGGATATAATCATTTTAAACAAGACAGGTGACATAAAGGTGAAAACATTGGAATGGATAACGGCGGATCCTGAGGAAACAAAGAACATCGCCAAGTTGACGGCGCGTTATGTTCAGCCTGGGGACGTCATTACATTGGAGGGGGACCTGGGAGCCGGGAAGACGACTTTTACGAAAGGTTTCGCAGAAGGAATCGGCATTCAGCGGGTTGTCAACAGTCCGACCTTTACCATCATAAAAGAATATCGGGAAGGTGTCCTTCCCTTATATCATATGGACGTATACAGAATGGAAGATGAAACAGAAGACCTCGGCTTGGATGAATACTTTGAAGGAGAAGGGGTCTGCCTCGTGGAATGGGCGCATCTGATTGGAGAACAGCTTCCTGAAGAACGTCTTGAGATTGTCATCAAAAGGCTTGGCGGAGATGAACGACAGCTGGTCTTTACACCTAAAGGCAATCGGTATGAAAATCTTTGCAGGGAGATAAGCGAACATGACGATACTTGCGATTGATACATCTAATTTAACGCTTGGCGTTGCTTTGGTCCGGGATGGAAAAGTGATAGCCGAGCATATATCCCATCTGAAAAAAAACCATTCGGTCCGGGCGATGCCGGCGATCGATGAATTGCTCAAAGAATGCGGCCTCACCCCCCGTGATTTGAGCAAAATCGCAGTTGCAAGGGGACCGGGCTCTTATACCGGAGTGCGCATCGGCGTCACGATTGCGAAAACGCTGGCCTGGTCTTTGAATATTCCCGTTGCAGCGGTTTCAAGCCTTGAAGTGCTGGCTGCCAACGGCCGTTTTTTCTCAGGAGTCATCTGTCCGCTGTTTGATGCAAGACGGGGACAGGTTTATACTGGATTGTACCAATATGACGGCAATAACAGGCTTTTAGCTTTGGAAGAGGATCAAAATATTTTGCTTGAGGATTGGCTGAAAAAGCTGAAGGAAAGCAAGCAGCAAGTGCTGTTTTTAGGCAATGACACCGACATCCACAAGGAAATGATTGAAAAGACTCTAAATCATCAAGCCGTGATCGGAGGCGCTTCTCATCACCTTCCGCGGCCATCCGAATTGGCTTTAATCGGAGAGTGCAAAGAACCTGAGCCTGTCCACAGCCTTGTCCCGAATTATATTCGTTTGGCCGAGGCGGAAGCCGTATGGCTGGAAAAACAAAAGTAACGGGTGAAACCATGAATACTCAAATGGTCATACGTGATATGAGTCCAAAAGATGTAGATCAAGTGTATGAAATTGAAAAGCTGTCTTTTTCATCTCCATGGAAAAAGGAATCATTTTATCAGGAGCTTCACCATAATATTTATGCTCATTATCTCGTTCTTGAAGTCGACGAAAACATCATCGGCTACTGCGGGATCTGGATTGTGCTGGATGATGCGCAGATTACCAACATTGCCGTTTTACCCGGTTATCGGGGACGCCATTTTGGGGAAGCCCTTTTAAGAGAAGCTATGGAACTGTGCCGAAGAAAGAAGGCGGCCCAGCTTTCTTTAGAAGTCAGGGTATCGAACCATATTGCCCAAAGCTTATATCAAAAACTCGGTTTTCAGCCGGGGGGAATTCGCAAACATTATTATACTGATAATGGAGAAGATGCTTTATTAATGTGGGTGAGACTAAATGAATCATAAAAAAGATTTGTATGTATTGGGAATTGAGACAAGCTGTGATGAAACCGCCGCCGCCATCGTTAAAAACGGTACAGATATTGTCACAAACGTGGTCGCGTCACAAATTGAAAGCCATAAACGGTTTGGAGGGGTGGTTCCCGAGATCGCTTCAAGGCATCATGTAGAACAGATGACGATTGTGCTTGAGGAAGCCTTTTCACAGGCAGGCATGTCCTTTGATGATATTGATGCCATTGCGGTAACAGAAGGACCGGGACTTGTCGGCGCATTGCTGATCGGCGTCAATGCAGCCAAGGCACTGAGTTTTGCCCGCAATATTCCGCTGGTGGGCGTTCACCATATTGCAGGCCATATTTACGCAAACCGGCTTGTACAAGAGATCCGCTTTCCTGCGCTCGCTTTGGTCGTCTCCGGCGGACACACAGAGCTTGTGTATATGAAAGAACACGGCTCATTTGAAGTGATCGGGGAAACGCTCGATGATGCTGCAGGCGAAGCGTACGATAAAGTAGCCAGAACGATGGGGCTGCCTTATCCTGGAGGGCCTCATATTGATAAGCTCGCCCACCAAGGTGAAGCAAATGTACCGCTTCCGCGCGCATGGCTTGAAGAGGGGTCTTACAACTTCAGTTTCAGCGGCTTAAAGTCAGCGGTGATTAATACGCTTCACAACGCTTCTCAAAAAGGGGAAACGATATCTCCTGAAGATTTATCGGCAAGCTTTCAGGAGAGCGTCATCGATGTGCTGGTGACAAAAACGGAGCGCGCCGCTAAAGCCTATGGTGTCAAACAAGTGTTGCTTGCCGGCGGAGTAGCGGCAAATAAAGGACTTAGAACAGCCCTTGAAGAGACGTTCTCCGCATATCCGGATATCGAGCTGCTGATACCGCCGCTCTCTCTGTGCACGGATAATGCGGCGATGATTGCAGCCGCAGGAACCGTTGCTTTTGAAAAAGGAATCAGGGGAAAATATGATATGAACGGCCAGCCCGGCTTGGAGCTGACATCCTTTTGAAAACCTCACAGCTGTGAGGTTTTTTAGTACATATAAAGTTATAAACAAATTGTTAACATGTATCCACAGGACTGTGAATAACATCTAGAAAACCTATTATATAGAGCTTTTTTACCTGTTAATAATGTGCATAAATATTAGAAATGGTGTGGATATTGTGGGTAAATCGCTTTCTTCCCTTTAAATAAAGGATTTGTGTTGTGGATAAAAAACCACTTCAAAGAATGAAGTGGTTTTCGGTATTTATTCATTTGTAGAAAGTGCTTCCCATTCGGATAATAACTGTTCCAGCTCGTCATTCAGATGTTCATTTTCGGAGTTGATCTCCTGCACTTTTTCATGATCTTGAAATACTTCAGGCTCGCAAAGCAATTCTTCATTTTTTTCGATTTGGTCTTCAATGGCCGTGATCCGTGTTTCTATTTCTTCAATGCGGCGCTGGCGCTGGCGTTCTTTCCTTTTCCATTCTTTTTCTTCCTCATAGCTGCGTTTTGCTCCGGCCTCTTTTTCTGAAGCGGTTTTTCGCCGTTCTTGCGTTTTTTGCTTTTCCAGTTCTTCGAGCTCAAGCTGCTGCGCCTTTTTTTCTGTGTAATAATCGTAGTCCCCTAAATATTCTTCCACCTTTTCAGGGGAGAGCTCAAATACTTTTGTTGCGATGCGGTTGATAAAATAACGGTCATGAGACACAAATAGAATCGTTCCGGGATAGTCAATCAAAGCGTTTTCCAATACTTCCTTGCTGTCTAAGTCCAGATGGTTTGTCGGCTCATCAAGAATGAGAAAATTGGCTTTTTGAAGCATCAGCTTGGCGAGCGCGAGCCGGGCTTTTTCACCCCCGCTCAGGGCGTGAACCGGTTTTAGCACATCATCTCCGGAGAATAGAAAATTTCCCAGGCATGTTCTAATATCTTTCTCATTCATCTCTGGATACTCATCCCACAGCTCGTCAATGACACGTTTTGACGAAGTCAATTCAGCCTGTTCCTGATCGTAATAGCCGATCAAGACATGTGAGCCCGTTGTGATCGTTCCGGCGGCAGGCTTCAGCTTCTGTATCAGCGTTTTTAACAGCGTCGATTTTCCGATACCGTTAGGGCCGACAAGCGCCACGCTTTCCCCGCGTGTAATATGAAAATTGAGCGAACGGAGGAGCGGAGGCTGATCTTGATAGCTGACCGTCAGATCTTCGACGCGTAAAACGTCATTTCCGCTTTGCCGCGAAATCTCAAAGCGGAAGTTGGCTGATTTTTCATCGCCGAGCGGTTTTGTCATGACTTCCATCCGCTCGAGCTGTTTTCTTCTGCTTTGGGCGCGCTTTGTCGTTGAGGCCCTTGCCAGGTTGCGGTCGACGAAGTCCTGGAGCTTGGCGATTTCATCCTGCTGCTTTTCATACAGCTTGGTCTCTCTTTCAAGGTGTTCCGCTTTTAATGTAAGATATGAGCTGTAGTTTCCGATGTATTTTTTGCTCTGGGTGCGGGAAATCTCATATACTTGGGTGACGACCTTATCAAGAAAGTACCTGTCATGGGAGACGATCAGAATGGCGCCGCTGTAGTTTTGCAAATATTGTTCCAGCCATGTGAGCGTGTCGATGTCCAGGTGGTTTGTCGGTTCATCAAGAATCAGCAGATCAGGCTTTGTCAAAAGCATTTTTCCGAGTGCGAGCCTCGTTTTTTGTCCGCCGCTTAAATCCTGCACGCGCGCGGAATCGCCGTGTCCGGCGAATCCCATTCCGTGGATCACAGATCTGACGTCAGCTTCATATTGATAGCCGCCTTTGTCTTTAAACGTCTGCTGGAGTCTATCGTACGTTTTCATTAAAGATTCCAGCTTGTCCGGATCAGCATGCGCCATTTCCTCTTCAATCGAGCGCATCTCGGTTTCCATCGTTTTCAAATGATCAAAGACCGAAAGCAATTCCTCTTTAATCGTAAGCTCGGAATCAAGTCCTGAATGCTGATCAAGATAGCCGATGGTTAAATCCTTCGGCTTAATGATGTCCCCTTTTTCATAAGACAGGCGGCCGGCGATAATTTTTAAAAAAGTCGATTTTCCGGCTCCGTTGCGGCCGACGATCGCAATCCGGTCCCGTGATCTGACTTCAAGCTTTATATTCGTTAAAATGGAATCGGCCCCAAACGATTTTGAGAGCTGATTGACTTGTAAAATCATCATGATCTATTTCACCTCTTGTTTGCTATTTTAAGTGTAGCCTATCAGATAGCAGTCAGCAAACAATTAAGTGAAGTCTGGAAGATTTTAACCAAAAGAAAAAGACAGATTGAAAAAAATAGTGTATGATCTTTATAAGGAGAGTTTTTATCATGAACCAATTTACACACTTTAATGAACAAGGCAGAGCCAAAATGGTTGATATAAGCGAAAAGGAAGCTTCAGTCCGAACTGCTGTGGCTCTCTCAAGCGTGTCCATGACAAGAGACGTGCATGCAAAAATCAAGAACCAGGAAATGGGGAAAGGCGATGTGCTGGCGGTGGCCCAGGTAGCCGGAATCATGGCGGCGAAGCAAACGTCCGCCATCATCCCGATGTGCCATCCGATTGCCCTTAAGGGAGTCGATATCGCCTTTCGATGGGAAGAAAAAGAACAGAACAGCATCCTGCATATTCAGGCAAAAGTCAAGACAAAAGGGAGTACAGGTGTGGAAATGGAAGCGTTAACGTCAGCTTCCGTATGCGCCCTGACTGTTTATGACATGTGCAAGGCGGCGGATAAGGGAATGGTGATAGGCCCGACCTATCTTGCAGAAAAGACGGGCGGGAAAAACGGCGACTATAAAAGGGAAAAAGCTGAAGTAAACATGGAGGATCGGTTATGAACTTGGATCATTCAAAAATTCCGCAAGCGACAGCGAAACGGCTGCCGTTATATTATCGTTTTTTAAAAAACCTTCATGCATCAGGGAAGCAGCGTGTTTCGTCTGCTGAGCTGAGCGATGCCGTAAAAGTCGATTCTGCTACAATTCGCAGGGACTTTTCATATTTTGGAGCTCTCGGCAAAAAAGGCTATGGCTATAATGTGAATTATTTGCTGTCCTTTTTCAGAAAGACGCTCGATCAGGATGAAATGACAAACGTAACGCTCATCGGTGTAGGAAATTTAGGAACAGCCTTTCTCCATTACAATTTCATTAAAAACAACAACACGAAAATTGCGATGGCTTTTGATGTCAATGAAAGCAAAATCGGAACAGAAGTCGGAGGCGTTCCCGTATACGACCTGAATAAACTTGAAGAGCATTTGACAGATGACATCCCCGTCGCCATTTTGACGGTCCCGGCCCATGCCGCCCAATCGATTACGGACAGGCTTGTTGCGCTCGGTATTAAAGGTATTCTCAATTTTACGCCGGCCCGTTTGAATGTGCCGGAACACATTCGAATTCATCATATAGATTTAGCGGTTGAACTTCAGTCATTGGTGTATTTTCTGAAGCATTATTCAATGACGGAAGAAAAATGACGGAAAGGGGGAGGCTTTTATATGCCGACAATCGGTCCTGGAAGCTTTATTTTAATCGTTATTTTGGCGATTTTGATTTTTGGTCCGAAAAAACTTCCTGAACTGGGAAGAGCAGCAGGCAATACATTACGGGAGTTTAAAAACGCGACAAAAGGTCTGGCGGATGACGATAACGACAAAAAGAAAGAAGATCAGTAGGATGGGATGACATTGATGAAGGGAAAAGAAATGTCGCTGTTGGAACATATTAAAGAATTGCGAAGACGGCTCATGTTCACTGCCTTCTTTTTTGCCGTTTTTGTCATGGCGGGCTTCTTTCTTGCAAAGCCGATCATCATTTATCTGCAGCAGACGGAGGAAGCCAAACTGCTTACGCTCAATGCGTTTAAACTGACGGACCCTTTGCTGGTATACATGCAGTTCGCTTTCATCATCGGCGCTGTCATGACCTCGCCGCTCATTTTGTATCAGCTGTGGGCGTTTATCAGCCCGGGGCTGTCTAAGCTATATTCCTGTATCGATTATTCTCTTTTTAGGCGGCATTGCCTTTTCTTACTTTATTTTGTTTCCGTTTGTCGTTGATTTTATGATGAACTTATCCGATGATCTCAATGTGAATCAAGTCATCGGAGTGTACGAATATTTTCAATTTCTTCTGCAGCTGACGCTTCCTTTCGGTTTATTGTTTCAGATGCCTGTGGTGGTTATGTTTGTGACAAGGCTCGGCTTGGTGACGCCCATGTTTTTGTCAAAGATCAGAAAGTATGCCTACTTTGTTCTGTTCGTCATTGCGGCTGTTATCACTCCGCCGGAGCTGTTGTCTCATTTAATGGTTTCAGTGCCTTTATTAATTCTTTATGAGATCAGCATCGTGATTTCGCGAATCGCCTACCGGCAGGCGCAAAAAAATGCAATTCGGGAGGAAAACCAGGCATTTCTGCAGAAATAAAGAGCCATCTCTCTTTACGAGAATGGCTCTTATCTTTAAAACGAGTTGTTTTATTTTTTTCTTTTCAACCTGCTTGAAAGGGCGAACATTTTAAAGGAAATGCTGATGTTGTAAGCAGCGAAAAGCATGAGAAGAATCGTGTAGAACGACCACATATTCCCCGGAGTGGTAGCTGCCAGATACGTAAACAGCACACCGGTCAAAAAATAAATCAATCCCCAAAATTTCGGGCTTCTTATCATAAAAATCCTCCAATAATCATTTGCATTTTTTCGGCTCGTTCCAAATATTCTTCAATAGGCCCCTGGAAAGTCTGGATAATGACGACAAGCGTATTCATGGCGACATGGGCGAAGATCGGTACGATGATCCGGTTTGTCCTGACGTATAAAAACGCGAATGTGAAGCCCATTGCCGTATAGATTAAAAGGTGTGAGAAATCCAGGTGGACAACCGAGAATAAAATGGAACTGATTAAAGCGGCGATAAAGAAATTTGTTTTTTCATAAAATGCCCCAAAAATGATCTTTCTGAAAATGATTTCCTCCAGAATAGGACCGAATACAGATGAAACAAACATCATGAGCGGCAATGCATGAATGATATCCATGATTCTTTGTGTATTTTCCGATTCGGGATTTACACCGAACAGTTTCATTTCGATCGCGGCGGCAATCGATTGGGCAAAAAGCGCGAGAAAAACGCCGAGGACCGCCCAGGCGATAGAGACACCGATCGATGCTTTCGGGGCGTTTCGAAGCGTTGTTTTTGGAGCGGTCCTTAAAATCAACAGCACGATCACAAGACATAGTGTAAAGGCGATGACAGACCATACTCCGACGAGTGTGAGCTGAGTTTCGGCGGGTGGCTGCCCTTTTCCGACGCCAAGAAAATAAAGCAGCGGCAGACCGACAACGGACGACAATTGCATGAGCACGTATGTCAAAATAATAAACCAGTATTGTTTTCTCAAGCCGTATGTACTCCTTTTCTAAAGATCTAAAGCAGACTATGTTTATTGTAACACACTCCATTCAAATTATTGGGCGGGAAGGATAACGGGAAATATGTAAGCGCAAAAAATTTTTAACCTTATCACTTGAAATTGCCCTGGAGATTCTTTATTATAAGAATTGTGTTAGCACTCAATGAGTGCGAGTGCTAAAATTACATATGAAAATATTGAGGAGGTTGTTTCATTGTTAAAGCCATTAGGTGATCGCGTTGTCATTGAGCTCGTTGAGTCTGAAGAAAAAACTGCTAGCGGAATCGTACTTCCTGACTCCGCAAAAGAAAAACCCCAAGAGGGTAAAGTGGTTGCTGCCGGTTCAGGCCGTGTGTTAGAGAGCGGAGAGCGCGTTGCATTAGAAGTCAAAACAGGCGACCGCATCATCTTCTCAAAATATGCAGGTACCGAAGTGAAATATGAAGGTACTGACTACTTAATCTTGCGTGAAAGCGACATTTTAGCTGTTATCGGCTAAGACATAAATAAAATCTTTAAACAATCCTGAGGAGGTTCGAATAACATGGCAAAAGATATTAAGTTTAGCGAAGAAGCCCGCCGTTCAATGCTGCGCGGTGTAGATGCATTGGCGGATGCTGTAAAGGTAACGTTGGGACCTAAAGGACGCAACGTCGTTCTTGAGAAAAAATTCGGTTCTCCATTAATCACAAACGACGGTGTAACAATCGCGAAAGAAATCGAGCTTGAAGATGCTTTCGAAAACATGGGTGCCAAACTTGTTGCTGAAGTTGCCAGCAAAACGAACGATGTTGCCGGTGACGGTACGACAACTGCGACTGTTCTGGCTCAAGCAATGATTCGCGAAGGCCTTAAAAACGTAACAGCCGGCGCCAACCCTGTCGGTGTGCGCAAAGGAATCGAGCAGGCTGTTGCCGTTGCGGTTGAAAACCTGAAAGAAATCTCTAAACCGATCGAAGGCAAAGAGTCTATCGCACAGGTTGCTTCTATCTCTGCTGCCGATGAAGAAGTCGGAAGCCTGATCGCAGAAGCAATGGAACGCGTCGGAAACGATGGCGTCATCACAATCGAAGAATCAAAAGGATTCACAACAGAGCTTGAAGTTGTTGAAGGTATGCAGTTCGACCGCGGATATGCGTCTCCTTACATGGTGACCGACTCCGATAAGATGGAAGCGGTTCTTGACAACCCGTACATCCTGGTCACTGACAAAAAAATCACAAACATTCAAGAAATCCTTCCAGTGCTTGAGCAAGTCGTTCAGCAAGGCAAACCATTGCTTCTGATCGCTGAAGACGTTGAAGGTGAAGCTCTTGCAACACTTGTTGTCAACAAGCTCCGCGGAACATTCAACGCAGTGGCTG
Source organism: Bacillus sonorensis NBRC 101234 = KCTC 13918 (assembly GCF_001592005.1). Taxonomy (GTDB): domain Bacteria; phylum Bacillota; class Bacilli; order Bacillales; family Bacillaceae; genus Bacillus; species Bacillus sonorensis. The sequence continues at coordinate 160,230 of NZ_BCVZ01000007.1, read as the reverse complement.
TTAAAGCTCCTGGATTCGGTGACCGCCGCAAAGCGATGCTTGAAGACATCTCTATCCTGACAGGTGCTGAAGTGATCACAGAAGATTTAGGCCTTGACCTTAAATCAACTCAAATCAGCCAATTGGGACGCGCTTCTAAAGTCGTCGTTACAAAAGAAAACACGACAATCGTTGAAGGCGCCGGAGAAGCAGAACAAATCGCAGCACGCGTCAACCAAATCCGCGCTCAAGTTGAAGAAACAACATCTGAATTCGATAAAGAAAAATTACAAGAGCGCCTTGCGAAACTTGCAGGCGGCGTAGCTGTCATCAAAGTCGGCGCAGCGACTGAGACAGAACTGAAAGAACGCAAACTTCGCATCGAAGACGCCCTCAACTCTACTCGCGCTGCGGTAGAAGAAGGAATCGTATCCGGCGGTGGTACAGCTCTTGTCAACGTATACAACAAAGTAGCTGCAATCGACGCAGAAGGCGACGAATTGACTGGTGTGAACATCGTTCTTCGCGCTCTTGAAGAGCCGATCCGTCAAATCGCGCACAATGCTGGTCTTGAAGGATCTGTCATCGTTGAGCGCCTGAAAGGCGAAGAAATCGGCATCGGCTACAACGCTGCAACAGGCGAATGGGTCAACATGATCGAAAAAGGTATCGTAGACCCTACAAAAGTAACGCGCTCAGCTCTGCAAAACGCTGCATCTGTAGCGGCTATGTTCTTGACAACTGAAGCAGTTGTTGCCGACAAGCCTGAAGAAAACAAAGGCGGCGGCATGCCTGACATGGGCGGCATGGGCGGCATGGGCGGAATGATGTAAGCCCACCCGCAACTAAAACCCCTTGAGTAATCAAGGGGTTTTTCCTTTTATTCCGCCGACCGCCGGACAAAAGTTTTGGACATGTTTACCCCCTCCTCATCGAGAAGGGGGCAATTTCATTCAAACTCTTTATCAGGTTCTGTAAACGCACAAAACCTGATCGGATCTCCATTTTGATCCGTGCACCAAGATTGCGTTAAGAAAGCTAAAAAAATGGCAACCCAATAGTCCTTAAATTGAATGAGTATCCCGCCGTCGTGATAAACTCCGTTGTCCTGTTTCCATCTTCCTGAATTCCCCTGGTTCATGTGAATATTATGCATACCGTTGGTTGGTTCGAACCCGAATATTTTATCTTTCTTATTCTCAGGTCCGAATCGTGAGCCGTAAACATAGATAGCAGCATTTTCTTTTTTGGCTTCGTTCATGTATGTTTCAATAAAATCATTCAAGTCATTATTTTCGCCAGTAACTTCATGAGGCAGAGGTATCATTTTGGTGGGATCGAAAAGATTGCCTCTTACATAGTCAAGTGCGATACGTTGATTTGCTTCATTTTCTCGAATAGGAGTATATCCGTTCTGCAGGTTTTGCAAATGGGTGATTTCACTGGCATTAAAATCATCATCCGCATAATACAATACTTCTGATTCGGCTGAGCTCGACATCACATTAATGGCACATCTGTAATGCGTGCCATCCTCTCCAATCACATCCACTTGATAATGGGGGGTATCAAAATCAACCTCTCTTCTCGTATCGTGTACAGTTCCCTTTAAAACGCCATAATTTTCAACAGCCATCGTTTTCCTCCTTTTAAAAAGTAGTTGGGAGAAAACATGGAAGGCTTGTTCACCAACCATCCCCACAATGTGGTCACATGACGTCTTTTTCACGGATGTATAATTTGAAATTCTCCGTATTCATAAAAAATCCTCCGCCAGCCGGCCGTTTCATGTAAAAATGGTAAAAAGGTGATATTGATGAGGTGATCAGTTAGATGGGGTACAACAGCAATTTTTAAAAAAATCTGTCAGTCTGCCCGGGAAGATCTGTGTGAGCTTTCATTTTTCCATGAACATATTATGATTCTTCCGCCCGTCGAGTCTTATTTGTATGGTACACCCCTTTTTTGTTTTAAAATGGATATTGGAGATGATGTTACTATACCTTAAGCCTTTACCATCCTTTAAGAAGGGAGAATCGCCATGCGGAAAACACTTTTTCGAAATGCGACAATCATTACTCTTGATCCGAGGCTGAAAAACATCGAAAAAGGGGACATGCTGATTGAGGGTTCAACGATAGTGGAGGTTGCCGGGTCTATCGTTGCACTAGACGCAGAGGTGATCGATGCCTCTAATATGGTGATCATGCCGGGGCTTGTCGACACACATCGCCATGTCTGGGAGTCTGTCATTCGGGGAATCGGCGCCGATTGGTCGCTGCAAACCTATTTGAGCCGGATTTATTATGGGAATTACGGTTCGATGCGCAGGCCTGAGGATGATTGGATCGCAAATTATTTGGGAGCGCTTGAGGCGCTCGATGCGGGCGTGACCACATTGCTGGACTGGACGATGATCGAGTCGCCGGATCACACGGATCAGCTGATTGCCGGTTTGAAAAAAGCGGGAATTCGTGCAGTCTTTGCTTTTGGAACATCAGGTGATGCCGCATATTGGGACAGAGAAAGCAATCTGTCCAATATGGATGAGGCCAAGCGGGTAAAAAAAGCTTACTTTCAGTCAAAAGATCAGCTTCTGACCATGGGGCTGGCGATTCGCGGCCCTGAGTTTTCATCATGGGATACATCTGCCTTTGAAATCAAGACAGCTCGCGAACTCGACGTCCTGTGCAGCATGCATATCGGCTTCGGCAATTGGGGAGCGAAAGACCGTTCCATTGAAAAGCTGCATAAAGCCGGGCTGCTCGGTCCTGATTTGAATATGGTGCATGTCAATGCAATTAGTGAAGAGGAGATGAAAATGCTGTCTGCCCATGGAAGCTCGATTTCTGTTACACCTGAAATTGAGATGATGATGGGACATGGCTACCCTGTCACAGGATTGGCCCTCAAACACGGAGTGCGTCCTTCGCTTGGCGTTGATGTTGTCACATCAACGGGGGGAGATCTATTTGCCCAAATGAAATTTGCCCTTCAGGCAGAGCGCGCTAAACAAAATGAGGCATTGCTTAAAGAAGGGATCATGCCTGGGCCGGAATTGGGCATCTTCGCCGAGCAAATCCTTGAAGCGGCTACGATTGACGGCGCACGAGCCTTAATGCTGGATCATAAAATCGGCTCTCTTTCTCCTGGCAAAGAAGCTGATTTCATCATGCTGAAAGCCGACAGCCTTAATTTGCTCCCTCTTACTGATGTGACAGGGGCTATTGTACAGACCGCTCATCCCGGTAATATAGATTCCGTATATGTTGCTGGAAAAGCAGTCAAACAACAGGGGAAATTGGTTGATGTCGATCTTGAGGATGTAAGAAAGAGAGCGGTCGCGGCAAGGGATCATATCCTATCCCGAGCCCCGGAAGCCGCTTTTTAAAGCATATCATTTATATCAATAGAGAGAAGTTATTACCCTTACAAGTATCTGTTAATGACCAGCCCTTCCTAATGAGAAGGGCTGTAGGCCCCATATGCGTTTGGTTTTCCTATATTAGTCTATCCCCGCCCTTTACGGGCAAAAAGAAGCAGAAATATTTCCTGCCGGGACAGCCGATATCTAAATGGTTAATGAGAAGAAGGGACATAATTCACGCCGCTAAGTATTTGTTTCCAAAGAGAATCGTTAGCTGCCCATATTTCTTTATCCGGAAGTTCAATTGCGCAAACTCGTTGTAACGGCCAATTTTGTTCAACAATCCCTTTAACATTCGTATGATTGATAAGTAAAACGCTGAATTCGTTTTGTACCAAGTCAGATAATACGGTTTCAAGTTCCTGCGCTTCTTCAAATGTTCCATTCGTTCTGATAAAAAGGATTCGATTAGCTGTCGCCATTTGATTTAAAAATCTGTTAATTCTTCTACTAAATTTCTCTTTTACTTCCGGATAAGTGACAATATCATCGAATGTGTTTTGATCTGCTTTAAAATCATGGGCAGAATCTACATAGTAATAATCATCTCTTAATGAGATATAGCGTTCATGGCTATCAACTCCGGTCGAGTAGCCTGTTATTCTGAGATTTTGAGGTTCTAAAAAATTGGAAAAGCGATTTCTTAAAAGGCGGTTGAGATCTGTCAGATAAGGGGTTCCGACCCAATCTAAAGGGCCCGCATAATGCCTTAAATTATTTTTTCTAAGTTGAAGGGCTGTTAAACAAAGATGCCCCAGTCCGAAAATAGCATCATAGTTTCCTTTTATTTGATCTAAATTCATAAGTCAAATTCTCCTTTTTATCTAGCGAGTTAATCATAGTATTCTATGTTGATCAGATTTTTAAGTAACGACTGCAGCCTATTTCATCAATTTAATAGGAAAAATAAAGAGGAGAAGAGGGATTGTGCCTCAATTAAATGTGCTTGTTCTATGGTCTTTATTTTTGGTCCGGTTTGAAGCCTGTCTTTTATATGCCCGCTGACAATGACTGTTGTTATGAAAGAAGCATAAACACCGCAGGAATTTCTGGTTATTTGCCGAACAATGATACGAAATAACGGATAAAAGGGGGAGATAGAATGGATACGAGTATCATCCAGCTTACCAATGATGAAGAACATCTTGAATGCATGAAAGAAATGGTGGAATTGTGGAACAGAAATGCTGTTGAGACTGCGAATTGTGAATTGGATGAGGAAGAGAAGAAAGCGGTTCAGGAACAAATCCAACAATATATTCAATCCACATATGGTGTCGTGTTCGCAGTGACGAATGAAAAAAGCCGGGCCGTTGGGTTCGGTATTGCTTCAATGAAGCAGGATCTTGTTAGTAACACGTTATACGGCCAAATCGATGAAATCTATGTGTCGCCAAGATACCGGAGACAGAACATTGCGGGAAACCTGGTGGATGACATAATGAATTGGTTTAAACGGAAGGACGTTTCTTTCGTTCACGTTTCTGTTGATATAGAGAATCAAACCGCTTTAAAATTTTGGCAGGGGATAGGGAATTTTTTATCCTCTCCAAATACTGACTTGCTATAGAAAATGATATACAATACCCCAGTAGAGTATGATTGTCACGAAATGTACAAAAAAACAGCCGTTCCCTTATGATAATATGATGAAGATAAGAATGTAGCGGAGATGATGAAAAATGACATGGCTTTTTGTAACGCTGCTTGTACTCGCAAGCCTTATTAAAATATTGGTGACGTGTCTTCCAACCGCTGTTGTCGAACGGATTTCTGCAAAATTTGAAGTTCATTCAAAGCTCAATGACAAAAATGCCACCGTCACGGTCGGCGGAAAACGCTTGGAAGGTCAAGAGAAAAAACAAGTGATCCAGTATTTTAACGAAGCGGTATTTATGGAGCGCTATTATATCTACCCTGGGGATGAGCATTTATATCTGCATCCGAAGAACAGTGGAACTCCGGTGGTCATCGATGCGAAAAACGGCAAAAAAGATGTTAAGATATATGTCTACACCTACAATGACCGTGTAGATGTTGTCAAACAGTTCAAGAAAAAAGTAATTGCGTACTGCCTGCAGTCCGATATCCTGCAAAAGGGTTCTTCACTGACAGCCGGGGATCTTCATAAAGAGTTTGTATGATAAAAAGCACACCTGAACAGGTGGGCTTTTTCTTTTCTGCGGGTTCTTACAAAAAAGTAAGCCTGGTGTAAGAAAACCGCATTTATTCAATATGACCGGATCTTTTAAAATAAGAGTATGAAAAGGAGTGAAGAAAACATGAAAAACATAACGTTTTTTGTGATGATATTAGGCTGTTTATCGGCTTTTATACTAGGCGGGTGCGCGGAAAAGGGCGCTGTGCTGGAAAGCGATTTTTATGTGCAGATTCATGGGAAAGCAGAACAAGCGGGAAATAAGAAGGATTATGTCTATAACGTAGAGGGGATCAATGAGGACGGAAAGAAAAAAGTCGTGTCATTTTTTGTTGACAAGCCTTATCAAGAGGGAACGCTCGTACGGGTTCCAAGAAGATATGACGGGTATACAGGCAAGCCTAACGTCATAAAAGCAGAAGATTTGCCTGAAAAGTTGAAAGAGCAGTTTCATATGGAAAAATAAAGCTAGGACCTGTATAGAATGCTATACAGGTTTTTTAAATTTTGTTGACTGGGCGGTCAGCAAGCGTTACAATTTTTACTAACCAATTGGTCAATAAATCAAAAGGAATGATTCATGTGCCTTTACAGCTTTATGATAAAGAGCAAATATTGGAGACCTGTTTGGCCGTTTTTGCCCGGCACGGCTATGCAAAGACGTCGACCGGAATGTTGGCGGAAGCGGCGGGGATTTCAAAGGCGCTTATTTTTCATCATTTCAAGAGCAAAAAGGATTTGTACCTCTCTTTGCTGGACTACTGCATAGACAAAGTGAAAAAACACCTTTCCATCGATGATCTGCCGCATGATGAGGATTTTTTTGAGGCGAAAGAAAAACTCAGCTTGGCAAAGCTTGAGTTTTTCAGGAAGTATCCTGATGTGTATAAAGTGACGATGGAAACGTTCCATACACCGCCTTCTGAATTGAAGGAGGAGATAGCCGAAAGGTATGGGGAGCAGTTTGCTTTCAGAGATCGTTTTTGGAAGCAGTTATTTGCCAAAGTGCCTCTGCGGGAAGGAGTGAACCGTGAAGAGGCTTTCGAACTGATCATGCTGGCAATCAAACATTTCGAGCATAGATTTTTATCAGAAGCGTCTGACGAGCATGAGTTTGATGAGGCTTATCACAAGCGCCTCCTTGATGAAAGGAACCGTTTTTTGAATATGATTCGTTTCGGCATTGAACGATAAATACAAGAGGGGGATGCCTTATGCAAACAAATGTATTGGGCTTTGATGAAATAAACGAAACGGATTTGCTGCTCGTCGGTGGAAAAGGCTTAAATCTTGGAGAACTGTCAAGGATTGAAGGCGTCCGCGTGCCTGCAGGCTTCTGCGTTACAACCGCGGCTTATCAGCGCATGGCCGGACAAAACGGGAACATCAGCAGTCTGCTCGACCGGCTGTCCCTGTTAACAACGGCCGATAGGGAGCAGATCGCTGACATCAGCCAAGAGATACGCAATGAAATCGAAAACGTGAAGATCGATGCAGAGATTAAAGAAGCCATCAGCCGCTTTCATTCAAAGCTTGGGGAAAGGGAGGCATATGCCGTCCGTTCCAGCGCCACGGCTGAAGATCTCCCGAATGCATCTTTTGCCGGACAGCAGGACAGCTATTTGAACATCATCGGGATTGATGACATATTGAAGCATGTCGCCAAATGCTGGGCATCCCTGTTTACAGAACGGGCCGTGATCTACCGGATTCAAAATGGCTTTGACCACCGCAAAGTCCAATTATCGGTCGTGATCCAGCAGATGGTGTTTCCACAGGCATCAGGAATTTTGTTTACCGCTGATCCGGCCACTTCCAACAGGAAAGTGCTGTCGATCGATGCCAGCTTCGGCTTGGGGGAGGCGCTCGTATCCGGACTTGTGTCCGCTGATCACTATAAGGTTCGCGAAGGAAAGGTGATAGAAAAAACGATTTCTGCGAAAAAAGTAGCGGTTTATGGATTAAAAGACGGCGGTACGGAGGAGCGGGCCATTGAAACCGGACGGCAGAAAATGCAAACATTGACCGATGAGCAGATCCTTCAGCTTGAGAAAATCGGCAGAACGATCGAGGCGCATTTCAATGCTCCGCAGGATATTGAGTGGTGTCTGGCTGATGACAAATTTTTCTTTGTTCAAAGCCGCCCGATTACAACATTGTTTCCGCTTCCGGAAAAAAGCGACGGCCGATTTCGCCTTTATATGTCAGTCGGCCACCAGCAGATGATGACAGAGCCGATCAAGCCGCTCGGAATCTCGTTTTTCAGCCTGATGTCGGAATACGAATTGAGCCGCGCCGGCGGAAGGCTGTTTATTGATTTGTCACATGATTTGGCATCAGCCGCCGGGCGGAAAATCGTCCTTGCTGCATTGGGAAAAAATGATCCGTTAATGCACAATGCGCTGTCCAATTTTATGAAAAGAAAGGAACTTGTGAAATCGCTTCCCAATGGAAAAAGGATGTTCAAGTTTGGCGCTGAAGGATTTTCCTGGTCGTTGCCGGCCGACATGGCCAAAATTTACCGGAAAAACGACATCGGGATCGTCAAACGGTTGATATCCAAAGCCGAGGAATCCATCAAAAACGCTGAGCGAAACATACAGCATCTCACAGGAGATGAGCTGTTTGAAGCTTTGTTGGAGGATCAAAAGGAGCTCAAGAAAGTCCTCCATGACAAGGAGAGCATGGCCGTCATTATGGTCGGCATATATGCGGCGTTTTGGATCAATAAAAAAATGGAGAAATGGCTGGGGGAAAAGAGCGCGGCCGATACCCTTTCCCAGTCGGTGCCGAACAATGTCACATCAGAAATGGGGCTGGCTCTTCTGGATGTGTCAGATGTCGCCAGGAAATATCCGGAAGTGCTCGATTATTTTAAACAGCCCAATGACGAAACCTTTTTTGAAGACCTTGAAAAGCTGGAAGGCGGGCCCGCCGTCAGAACGGCTCTGCGGGAATTTCTCAATCAATACGGCGTGCGCTGCACAGGTGAGATCGACTTGACGAAAACAAGGTGGAGTGAACGGCCGACCGCCCTCATCCCCTTGATTGTCAGCAATATCAAAAACTTTGAACCGGGTGCGCGAAAGGCCAAGTTTGAGCAAGGAAGGCTCGAAGCTGAACAAAAAGAGCGGGACCTTTTAAAGCGTCTGGAGAAATTAAAAGGCGGCAGGAAAAAGGCCAAAAAGACAAAGAAAATGATCAGCGTTTTGCGAAATTTTATCGGCTATCGGGAATATCCGAAGTATGCCTTCATCAAGCGCTACTTTATTTACAAGAAGGCGTTGATGAAAGAAGCCGCTGTTTTACAGAAAAAGAAGCTCATCAAAGCGAAGGAAGATATCTATTATCTATCCTTTGACGAACTCCGGGATGCGGTCAGAACAGGGCGGCTCGATTACAGGATGATTGAAGAACGAAAGGCGGCATATGAGCTTTATGAGAAATTGACGCCTCCGCGGCTGATGACCTCCGAGGGAGAAGTCATATTCGGTGAATACCATAGCGGAAGCCTTCCGGAAGGAGCCTTGCCGGGCATTCCGGTTTCGGCAGGCGTCATCGAAGGAAGAGCGAGAGTCGTTTTAAAATTGGAGGAAGCCGATATTGAAGAGGGGGATATTCTCGTAACAGCTTTCACTGATCCGAGCTGGACGCCTTTGTTTGTTTCTGTCAAAGGTCTGGTGACAGAGGTCGGCGGTCTGATGACCCACGGCGCCGTGATCGCCCGGGAATACGGACTTCCGGCAGTCGTAGGCGTTGAGAACGCAACGAAAGCCATCAAAGATGGCCAGCGGATCAGGATCAACGGTGCGGAAGGGTATGTTGAAATAGTAGATGCCGGTAAATGATGTATTCAACATCACGCTCAGGTTTTCATTAGAAAGAACCTGAGCGTGTTTTTACGTACATTTCATCGGCAGTCAGACTTTGAGGCACGGACAATCACCTATAAGGGGTTGAGACAGTATAATATTGGAAAACGAAATGAGGAGATGAACACGATGTATTTTTACCCGTCTTATCATTCGGATCAGCGCCAGTATTATAATGTCTATCCCGGGACTTATCCAGGAGGTTCCCCATATATGTATGGCCTGCCTTCCCTGTTTGATTCCCCATGCTACAGAGAATGTATAAGGAGCGGAGCGGATAGCTATTTCTGCTGCTATATCTGCGGTTTTTGTTAAAGTATACCGAGGGATCTTGGCTTTTCAGCAGCGGAGAGGCCGCAGCAAAAAAGCGCAACTTTCAATGGTAGCTTTTTCTATGACTGTTTTTTGTAAAACTCGGGGGACGACATCCAGTCCAGCAAGTGCTGGTATGGATAATACGTCGTTCCTTTTAGTTCGATCATGATATTTGCTAAGCATTTCCTTCGTTTCTTCTCTAGTTAAACCTAAATAATAGTGCAAATCTTTTTCCTTAATTAAATAAGGATAGCCGGAAACATCCCCTTTTGGGTTCTGAAAGTTTTTCAACCCTTCGCCAATAAAATAACCCATAAGCCCTAAGCCAATGGCAAGCCAAATCAAGCCGGAATCCATGTGTACCATCCTTTCTTTTTCCCCGTAATACGGGGATGGCGCATAAAAGTTTCACGTCTCCAATACTTCTTTCAGGACAACGGCATGGTTGTGGAGCTCGTCCTTCGCGCCGTACAGCAGGACAACGCGCTCATTTGCCATCCTTTCTTTTAGCTCCTTTACCTTTGTCTGTTTTTCAGTGTCTTGTGTCAGTTCGTCTTTATATGCTTGTTTAAACTGTTCGAATTTCGCCGGATCGTGATTGAACCATTTTCTTAATGCCGGGCTCGGCGCAATCTCCTTCATCCATTCATCAAGCCGCGCATCTTCTTTGGATATGCCGCGCGGCCAGACGCGGTCAATTAAAATTCGCCGGCCTTCAGATTCGGGATGTTCATGATAAATCCGCTGCAGAACGATCGGCATGTTGGCCATACCTCCTTTTTTATTCATGAAAAAACGATTGGATTAGACAAAACAACCGATATGGCTTCATGAAAAAGGGCTTCCCGCTTGCATACGTGAGGAAACCCATTGGTTTTATTCGATCGCGCTTTTTTGGGCGCTATACATTTGTGCAACACTTTCGTCAATCTCGTCTCTTGACATCAGCCGTGCTTTTTCAGCCCGTCCATAGCCGATTTCGAGCTTTCCTTCTTTCAATCCTTTGAAAATCGCATCGGCGAAATCATCGACCGGAGCACCATAATCGTGCAGGCCGGCTCCGCCCAAATCAGTATTGACCGCCGGCGGCGCCACTTCAATGACCTGTACGCCGGTATCTGATAGCTGATGCCGTAAACTCATAGTAAAGGAGTGAAGAGCGGCCTTCGTCGACGAGTATATCGGCGTGATCGCCATCGGTGTAAAGGCGAGGCCTGAGGTTACATTCATAATCGCAGCGTTTGTTTGCTTTTCGGCGAAATACGGAGCAAAGAGCATGGAAAGATGCAGCGGAGCCTCCAAATTGACGGTGATTTCTTTATTGTAGCGGCCCCAGTCGTTTTTTGCAGCGGTTTTTAACAGATTATAGCGCTGCTGAATTCCTGCGTTATTAACAAGCACGTTTACTTCCGGGTGGTGCTCGGTTGTCCATTCAAACAGCGCAAGCCGTTCAGCTTCATCCGCTACATCGCACACACGCGTGATGATGCCCGGCAATGCTTGCTTTGCTTCTTCAAGCTTGTTTTTGCGTCTGCCGCATATGATGACCGTATTTCCAGCCTTCACGAATCGTTCGGCAAAAGCGAATCCGATCCCTGTTGCTCCTCCTGTAATCAGTATGGTATTCCCTGACAGCTCCATGCAGATCCCTCATTTCTTGTTTTTTCGAAGCGTTCCGCTTATAGAATGGACAGCCTCCATCATTCTATACCGGGACTTGCTCCATATCCTATGATGATTGAAATATCCTCAGTTTGCAAGTGTCGCCATTAGACGGAATAGGAACGCTTCCTTTATCATGAAATGATGAAGGGAGTGGTATAAAATGTCTGGTCTCACAGTGAAAACCCGTTATGGAGCGCTGAAAGGAACGATGCAGAACGGCGTCCGCGTATGGAAGGGCATCCCTTATGCGAAGCCGCCTGTCGGAGAGTGGAGATTTAAAGCTCCGCAAGAAACCGATGCATGGGAAGGAGTCAGGGATGCGACTCAATTCGGCTCCATCTGCCCCCAGCCTGAAGGGATATTGTTTCAATTAGAGAGGGTGGAGAAGTCTGAGGACTGCCTTTGCTTAAATGTGTTTGCTCCACAATCGTCCGGCGAAAACCGGCCGGTGATGGTGTGGATTCATGGCGGCGCGTTTTACCTCGGCGCAGGCAGCGAGCCTCTATATGATGGATCTCATCTCGCGGCTGATGGAGATGTCATCGTAGTGACGATCAATTATCGCCTCGGTCCGTTTGGATTTTTGCACCTTTCTTCTGTCAATCAATCCTACAGCAACAATCTCGGTCTGCTTGACCAAATTGCTGCGCTGAAATGGGTGAAGGAGAATATCTCATCCTTCGGAGGAGATCCTGACAACATCACGGTTTTTGGAGAATCGGCCGGTTCGATGAGCATCGCCTCGCTATTGGCCATGCCAGATGCAAAAGGCTTATTCCAAAAAGCGATTATGCAAAGCGGAGCTTCCGAAACCATGCCGAAGGAAAAAGCGGAAACTGCGGCAGAAACATTTTTACACATTCTCAATATCGATCCGGACCATTCGGAACAGCTGCACGATGTATCTGCTAAAGAGCTCCTTGAAGCAGCGGATGAGCTTAGGGATGTCATGGGGGAAAATATTTTTCAATTGCTGTTTTTACCGGTCGTTGACAGGGAGACGCTGCCGCTGGAGCCTGTGACAGCCGTTGCACAAGGAGCGGCGGATGACATCAAGCTGTTGATCGGGACAAACCGGGATGAAGGCGTGCTATTTTTCACGCCGGAATCGGAGCTGTTGCCGGAACAAAAAAAGGCTGAGATTCTAAGAGAACATGTGGGGGGCGAATTGGCGAAAACAGCTGCCGAATTGTATCCGGGATCGCTGGAAGGCCAAATCAATATGATGACAGACATCCTTTTTTGGCGTCCGGCCGTCGCGTTTGCCGCAGGGCAGTCGGCGCATTCGCCCGTATGGATGTACCGGTTTGACTGGCATTCCGAACATCCGCCGTTCCATAAAGCGGCACACGGTTTGGACATCCCCTTTGTGTTCGGCAACATGGATGCCCTTGACATGATCACGAATACGAAAGCAAGCGAAGAAACGAAACAGCTTTCGCAACATATTCAGGCTGCCTGGCTTTCATTTGCACATACGGGAAGTCCGTCCACTGAAGCCTTCAGCTGGCCGAACTATGATAAGGACACACGAAAAACGCTCATTTTCAATACAACTATTTTAATAGAAGAAGATCCTGATGCTGAAAAGAGAAAAAAACTGAAGATCTGATGATTGACCTCCCTCGTCATGAGGGAGGTTCTAAAGCATCGAATCATCATCAAATCAGCCGCTTTTCTGATACCGTTCATTTTGAATGTCTTCCAAAGATTTTCCCCTCGTCTCCGGGGCCATGAGAAGGCCGATGATCATATGAACGGCGAGAAATGTGATCATCACGCCTCCGGCCGTTTTAAAGCCAAGTATGGTAATCATGGCCGGGACAACCAAGGAAATCAAGCCGACGCCGATCCGCACGACAAAGAACATAAAGCCTTGGGCCATCGCCCTGTATTTCGTATGGAACAATTCGGCAGCCCACAATCCGTAAAAGGCCTGGGCTTCAAAGCCTGCAGCAATCCCCCATAGGCTGACGAACAGCAGAAGCTCCGTCATTCGCATGCTGCCGAAGGTGAGAACGATCCATGCAGCCGTCACCATTGCCGCGCCGATGCCGAATAATCGTTTTCGATTGACTTTGTCCCCTAAACGGATGAAGACAAAATATGTGGCCGCGACGGTTAAAATCCATAAAAAGGCTTGCAGCAAATTGGCTTGAGCGGCTGTTAAGCCGCCTACAGTTTCATAAATATAAGGCATGAAATACCCCATGGTGCCGGCGACAAGATTCCAGAAAGCATAGATTCCGATTAACAGAACCATCGCATGCAGGTTCGCTTTATTCGTAAACAGCTCTTTGATAGACGCTTTTTCATCCATTCCTTGCGCTTTCCCTATCGCTTCTTTCTGCTCGGGTTTAACGGTGATCATTGCACACAAACTCATTCAGCAAAAAGCAGGTTCGAACGCCTGCTTTTTAGTCTGTGGAGCGGCGTTATATAGACGAAAAAGGCGAAATGATCACTTTAATAACATTCACGCTCTTTTTAAGTCAGATGCTTTTAGAAAAAGGATGAAGCTAAACCACACAATGATGCTTCCGGCGCATAATAGAATGAACTGAACACTGATTTGTAAGTTTAGGAGAGCAGAAACCAGTCCATAGGAAACAGGGATAAGCCCCATAGAAACCATTGTATTTATGCTCATGACCCTGCCTACTATAGTTGAAGGGGTTTTCTCTTGTATTACACTTACTAAAGGAATATTAATACTTGATACACAACATCCAATCATAAGCAAGCTGACAGCGGCAAGCCAGAGATTGGTCGCTTGGCTAAATGCCGTCAGTAATAATCCTTCTATGAGTATGAGAGCAATGACAAGTTTTCCTCTTTGTTTTTTCATATTCAACCATCCCATGATTATAGCGCCCAACAGCATCCCGCCGGCAAACGAGCTTTGCAGCATGCTTAAGTTGAAGGGATTTCCTTCAAAACGATCCTCCGCAATGATAGGGATGCTTACCATGAGAGGCCCGATAAAGAATAGGTTCACAATAATAAAGGTGCCCATGACAGTGAGCAGAAAAGAAGAACCTTTAACATAATGAATACCTTCGGCCAAATCTCTTAAGAGAGATGATTTCTTGGGGGTTAGTTCCTTTTTTTCCTGGACGAATCGCAGCAAGAGGATGCTGATGAGAAGGGCAAAGGCAATGATCAGAAAGATGGTCGAATATGAGAATAGGGAAAGGAGAGCAGCCCCTAAGACAGGGCCAAGCATGACAGAAAGCTGATTTGTTGTTTGGATGACTGAATTCGCTCTGACAAGTTGCTCTTTAGGAATCATCCCCGGAACAATCGAATCTCTAGCCGACCAAAAAAATGCATCAGATGCCCCGAATAATAAAGCAAATATAAATAAGGCGGAAAGGGTTAAGACATGATTTGTATAGAATAGGGCCATGAGAAGCAGAATAAAGCACCTTGTTAGCAATGAGAAGCATATAATTTTGGATCGGCTGTATTGATCTGCTGCAATGCCTCCAATCATCATGAATAATACTCTGGGAATCGTAGTGGCCATTAAAATGATTCCTAAGGAGTTCTTCAAGTTCAGGTAATGGACTACGTACCATTGCTCAATGGTTAAATACATGGAAATAGAAAGGCTTGAAAATATGCTTGCACCCCATAGATAAATAAATTTTCCTTTCCAAATACTTGTTTGCCATGCAGCTTCTTCACTTGTTGGAATCATATTTCCACCTCATTGTTTGTTAAAATCGATCTAATTCGATATATATCGAATTAGATCGGATGAAAAAATGAACGTAAGAACGTTCATTTTTAAAAGACAACGGGCCACATCTCTTTTGGATTTAATTCATACTCTCCGTTTTGTCTATACATGAAGTGCTGCATAATTAATTCTCTGCGAATCGTCGCATAATCTTCATGATAGTTTTTTATATATTCATTAAGATCTTTTTCTTTATATCTTTTCCCGTGGTGTAAATCGCGGATTAAATACGCCAAGACCACGTTCTTTTTCTTCCTTTGACTTGGGATTTGTTTCAATGTCCCGTCGCTGTTTATGAAATTTTTAACAATAGACAGCTTTTCTTTATCATTGATTTTGATTTCCTGGTTCTCCATCGACTCTACCCCGATGTTTAAGATAGCCTTTGAATTATATTCCAGCCGTTCACGATCTAGATAAAAATAAATGATATTCCCTTGTCTTCTTTGATAAACTAACCCAACATCTCTTAACTTTGAAATATGATGAGTAATCGTCGGCGGTTGTAACCCCAGTTTATAAGCAATGGCTTGCCCATGAAGGGGTCCGTTTTTTAGCAAGGCAATGATTCTAATTCTGGTCGGGTCCCCAACCGCTTTATGATAATCCACTAACTTACTGAGTTGCATCGCCTAATCCCCTCTTTTTTAAATTCGATATACATCTAATTAGATATTAATCTAATTGGATGTGTTTGTCAATGGGCATCGTCATTAAGGACCGCTTTTATGGAGAAACTTGTTTAAGGGGTCAAGATGGAGGCCCTGTTTAGGGGCGGGTTCTCACAGCCGATCACTGAGATACCGGGCGCGCTGATTTGGCGGCTGGTTCTTTTTTATAAATCACATCAATTGCATCATCGGTCCGCTGCCCGTATTCTATAGTCAAGAGATTTCGCTTTATGTTAGGGGATCGGCAAACATAAATGAAGTTTAAAAGGAAAACAATCAAAGCAAAGAGAATGAAACACATCTTAAAAACATCTGGAGGATAACAAAATGGAATTAGGCATCAGCACCTTTGCAGAAACAACCCCGGACGTCAAAACCGGAAAAGTGATCAGCCACGCGCAACGGCTGCGTGAGGTAGTCGAGGAGATCGTCCTTGCCGATCAGGTAGGCTTGGATGTGTTTGGCGTTGGAGAGCATCATCGCGAAGATTATGCCGCATCTTCTCCAGCCGTTGTGCTGGCTGCAGCTGCTCCGCAGACGAAGCGCATCAGGTTGACCAGTGCTGTTACAGTGCTTTCATCTGATGATCCGGTGCGCGTCTTCCAGGATTTTGCCACGCTCGACGGTCTTTCAAACGGACGGGCCGAAATCATGGCGGGACGGGGGTCTTTCATCGAATCGTTTCCTCTGTTCGGCTACGATTTGGACGATTATGAAGAGCTGTTTGAAGAAAAGCTTGATTTGCTTTTGAAGCTGCAAAAGTCAGAAAGAGTAACATGGAGCGGCAAGCATCGTCCTGCTATTCAAAACCTTGGCGTGTATCCGCGGCCTGTGCAAGATCCGCTGCCCGTCTGGATCGGGAGCGGGGGTAACCAGGAATCCGTCGTTCGCGCCGGATTGCTCGGCCTGCCGCTTGTTCTTGCGATCATCGGAGGGAATCCGCTGCACTTTGCGCCGCTTGTTCAGCTTTATCAAAAAGCGGCAGAGCATGCGGGTCATGATGCATCAAAGCTGAAAGTCGCCTCTCATTCCCACGGCTTTGTTGCCGAGGATACAGAGACGGCCGCCGACAAGTTTTTTCCGTCCACGCATCAGGCCATGAACACGCTCGCACGTGAGCGCGGCTGGGGACCTTACAGCCGGTCAAGCTTTGATGCTGCGCGAAACTTTGAGGGAGCGCTTTATGTAGGCGATCCTAAGACCGTGGCGGAAAAAATTATTCATCTGCGCAAACATGTAGGGGTGACAAGGTTCATGCTGCATGTGCCGGTTGGAACAATGCCGCATGAAGACGTCATGAAGGCGATCGAGCTGTTTGGAAGGGAAACGGCGCCGCTTGTCAGGGAAGAAGTCTCCCGCTGGGAAGCCGCACAAAGGACATCATGAACCATGCTGTTGAAAAGGCCCGCAGGTTATGCGGGCCCTTTATTTCATATAATGCTTTTTCAAATCGGGATGGATCGAAAATTTGCGCCGCAAGCTGATGAGGTTTTCCCCGAAACTTTCTTCCAGCACGTCTCTATGCTTTTCCATGATTTCCATGAGGTACAGATCGTGGATCATCACTTCCGTAATCGGCATCACCAAGCCTACATGCATCGTCCATGCCGCGCGGCTGTCTTTCCCATGGGAGACGATGCCTGCTACGACTTCAGAATCGTCCACGCTAAAAACGAGCCACCGGCCGTCATATTCTTCGGTAATTTCACGGCTCCTGTCATGCAGGTACACGTTCGCGAAATCAGCCTCAATGTCGCCATAGGCAATAATCGTCACGATAACGCCTGTCTGTGCGGCTTGTTTTAGTTCAGATTCAATTTCTTTAAAATCTTCTTTCCAAATTTCCAGGAGAATTCTTTTTTGGGCTGATAATATACACGCCTTTACCTTATCGAGTATTTCGCTTCGCCCTGTGATATTCCAAATATTTTCACGGTCGTTTGCTGAGCGCTCAAACTTTTTAAAGTATTTTTCGGCCTGTTCAAACGTCTCTTCCGCTTTCAGCCGGCGGTTTTTAATCAGCTCCTTGGCGGGAACGGGAATGTACTGCGGAGTGTTGCCGTAGCTTACAAAAATATCACCGCGAATCACGAGGCTCTCCAATACTTCATATATCTTCGAACGGGGAACGCCTGATTTTTTTGCCACAGCATAGCCCGTCAGCGGCGATTCTTCCAATAGCGCAAGATATGCTTTCGATTCATATTCGGTGAAATTCAAGTTTTTTAATATTTTTAAAAGGTTGTTTTTCATAGCTCCTCCTGACCTAAAGGAAATAGTCGCTACCATTGTCACTCATATTTTAGCCGGACGTATTGATTTTTTTCAAGTGCACTGATACACTTTTTGTAAGTAGTTACCCTGGTAGTCACTATTTGTGATTGCATGAACAATTGAAGTATGTAATGGAGGGAGAACATCGTATGGATAGCCTTGTGTCATACATAGCGATTGCCGCCATGATGGTCATCATACCGGGAGCTGATACGATGCTGGTGGTAAAAAACACGCTTCGGTACGGTCCAAACGCGGGCCGCTGCAATGTTCTCGGGTTGGCGACCGGACTTTCTTTCTGGACGATGATTGCCATTCTTGGCTTAGCCGTTGCCATTGCGAAATCGGTGATTCTTTTCAGCACGATTAAATATTTGGGGGCGGCATATTTAATTTATTTAGGCGCAAAAAGTTTTTTTACCAAAAACGCGATGTCTTTAGAGGACATTCAAGTGCAGAACGGGGACTCAAAAAGTTCTGCGAATCGCCATTATAAAGATTCTTTTATTCAGGGCTTGTTAAGCAATATTCTCAATCCAAAAACCGTTTTGGTCTATATTACAATCATGCCCCAATTTGTCAATTTAAAGGAAAGCGTGAATCAGCAATTGATTGTGCTTGCTTTAATCCTTACATCCATCGCCGTGTTTTGGTTTCTGATCCTTGTTTATCTTATTGATTATGCAAAAAAATGGCTGAGGAACTCAAAGTTTCAAAAGATCTTTCAAAAAACCGCAGGCTTGGTGCTGGTGGGGTTTGGCATCAAAACGGGGTTGAATTAATAAAAAAGGGAGTGGGCATTCACAGCTCACTCCTTTTTTAAAATTTTTCTATTCATATTTCTTCAATACAATGGCCGAATTGTGCCCGCCAAAGCCAAATGAATTTGACAGTCCATAATCGAGTGACACTTTGCGGGCGCTGTTTGCGACAATATCCAGGTTGCATTCCGGATCAAGAGTGTCTATATTAATCGTCGGCGGTATGATGCCGTGCCTTAGACTTTCGACTAAAGCAATCGCTTCTGCCCCGCCTGCGGCGCCGAGCATATGGCCGAACATTGATTTGTTGGCCGTAATCGAGACTTTATCGGCACGGTTTCCGAACAGCCTTTTCACCGCTAACATTTCGGAGCGGTCTCCTACCTGTGTACTTGTAGCATGAGCGCTGATCACGTCAACTTCATCTGTTGCGACTTTTGCTTTTGCCAAAGCGTGCTTCATCGCCAGATACGCACCCTTTCCTTCAGGGTCCGATGCCACCATATGATGCGCATCAGAGCTGGCCCCGTATCCGATGACTTCGCATAGAATAGGAGCATTTCGACGGACGGCATTTTCCAATGATTCCAATACTAATACACCTGCACCTTCGCTCATGACAAAACCGTCTCTGTCTATATCAAACGGCCGGCTTGCTTTAGCAGGCTCATCGTTTCTTGCAGATAAGGCCTGGGCGTTTCCGAAGCTGGCCACGGACAATTTCGTAATGGCGGCTTCAGTTCCTCCGGCAAAGATAATATCTGCGGCCCCATTCTGAATGGCATAAAATGCTTCGCCAATCGATGTATTTCCGATCGAACATGCGGTTACCGGCGATAATGACGGTCCGAGCGCGCGCAATCTGATGCTGATTTGCGCTGCGGCCGCATTTGAGATCATCATCGGCACCAGGCTTGGACTGACTCTCCCAGGGCCTCGTTCATTCATCACATTTACTTGATGAATGAGTGAATGGATGCCGCCAATTCCAGAACCGACATATACACCGATACGTTCACGGTCAACTTTATCCAATTGAAGCTTGGACTGTTCCAGCGCCTGTTCGGCGGCAGCCAGGCCGAATTGTGCAAAACGATCCAATCGTCTGGCTTCTTTCTTTCCCCATCTTCCTTCTGCGTCAAACCCTTGAACACATCCCGCGATTTTTGTCTTGAGCTGAGATGTATCAAAAGTGTCGATTAAAGATATTCCAGATTCTCCGTTCACTAATCGGTTCCAAAACGTATTGACATCATTGCCCAGAGGAGAAATAATCCCCATTCCGGTGATGACGACTCTTTTCATAGCAATTCCTCCCTTGAATATATTCTTAATTCTAGCCGTTTTTGATCCTATTACAAGTTGTCGTTTATCATAGTATAATCAGTACTACGATAAGAAAGGAGACGGACATGAAACCTGAAACCAGACTTCAAGCGCTCTCAGAATTTTTGAAAACCCAGCGTGCCAAGATTCATCCGCAAATGGTCGGACTGCCGGCGGGCACCCGCAGAAGGACACCGGGTTTAAGAAGGGAGGAAGTCGCCCAACTGGCCGGTGTCAGCACAACATGGTATACGTGGCTGGAACAAGGGAGGGATATAAAAGTGTCCGCCGCAGTCCTGGATGCTGTGTCAGATGCATTGCAGCTCAATAAGGATGAGCGGAATTATTTATATGCCCTTGCATTGGAAGAAGGGGTGAAACAAGCGTCCCCGATTGAAACCGAAACAGAGATCAGCCCAGCTTTAACCAAAATTCTGCAGGAGCTTCGCTACTGCCCGACGATCATTTCTGATAGAAGATGCCATATCGTCGGGTGGAACCAGGCGGCAGCCCACGTGTTCATCAATTTCGACCAAATTCCGCCTGAAGAGAGAAATCTGATCAAACTGCTGTTCTCCAGAAAGGAATTCAGAAGCTTAGCTGTAAATTGGGAGCATTTTGTAAGAGGATTTATTGCGATTTTCAGAACATATTACGGACAGTATGTGGCTGATGACTGGTACTCGCAATTCATTGAAGAGATGGAGCAGGCCTACCCGGAATTTCATAAAATGTGGAATGAAAGCGAGGTAAGCTCTGCACCGGAAGTGTTAATTGAATTCAGGCATGCCAAAGCCGGAAAAATGCTGTTCAACCTGACTTCATTGCAGGTGCAGGGGGATGCAGATTTAAGATGCAGCATCTATACACCGGTTGACAATACCGAAACGGAATCCAAGCTAAAGCGGCTGATTGAGTTCAGAGGCCTTTCTTAGAAAAGAAAGGCCTGTTCAATTTCATATCAAGTTCTCGCCGCAAAAATTTGAAAGGTCACGCCGTACGGGTCGGTGATGATGCCGTAGGCCGGGCTGAAATACGTTTGTTCAAGTTCAAGGACGACTGTGCCTTGTTCCCGCAGTTTTTCGAAAAGCTGTTTTGTTTCAGCCACACTCGATACCGTCATGCAAATCGACAGTTGATTTCCGCTTTGAAATGGCAGCTCCGGAATGATGTCGGCGATCATCATATTGGTTTCTCCGATTTTTAATACGGCATGTGCGATAAAATCCTGTTCATTTTCTTTAAATTTAGCCGCTTCTTCTTTAGGCCCTTCTCCTATCGTCTGCTGAAATTTCACCTCGGCGTTCAGCGTCTCCCGGTAGTATTCAATCGCTTCTTTTGCTCTGCCATCCATCAGGATGTAAGGGGTAAACTGTAATGACATTATAAAAAACATCTCCTTTTTTATTGATCTGAGACGATTGTATATTATAATGGTGACAACTTATGTCATGGTTATGGAGGAATTCATGTCAAAGGCTAAAAGATTAAATGAAATGATGATGATGGTCAACCGAAAGAAAAGGTTTACGGTTGGGGAATTGGCGCAAGATTTCGGGGTTTCCAAAAGGACCGTGTTGCGGGATTTGCAGGAGCTCAGCGAGATGGGCGTCCCGCTTTATTCAGAGACGGGGGCTCATGGCGGGTATCAGGTGATAAACGAAAGAATCCTTCCTCCCATCGCATTCAGCGAGGATGAAGCGGTCTCGATATTTTTTGCGATTCACGCTTTGCGGCACTGCATCTCTCTGCCGTTTGACGCCCAATACGAATCGATCAAAAAAAAATTTTACTTGAACCTTGCCGGGGATATTAGAGAAACGATCGACAGCATGAAAGACCGCGTTGATTTTTTCTCGGCTTATCAGCAAAAAGACGAAATCCCGTTTTTAAGAGTGCTCCTGGATGCGGCCATCCGGCAGGAAGTGGTGATGATCAGCTATGAGGCGAATGGCGTATGCAGCAAAAGGAGCATTCAGCCGATCGGCATTTACGCCAATCAAGGAAAATGGTATTGTCCGGCTTATTGTTTTTTAAGACGCGATTACCGAATGTTTAGATGCGACCGCATCGGTTCTGCAGAGCCGGATGAGGAAACAGAGCCGATTGATTTGGCCGATGTTGATTTAAAGAATCGTTTTTCAGTTCTCGCTCCGCCAGAGGACATGCTGGAATTATATATAGAGCTGACGGAAAAGGGCGTGGAGCAATTCGGCTCAGTCAAATGGCCGTATATTGAATTGCACCGGAGAGAAGACGGGTCAGGGGTTTTGTCCGGGTATATTTCAAAGCGTGATCTCAGCTTCTTTTCCGGCCATTTGATCTCATACGGCCGGGAAGCCGTCATTAAAAAACCTTCTGAATTAATTCAAAAGACAAAAGAAGTGCTGATTGACATGTTAAACCAATACAGCTGATGTCAAAAAATACGAACCGGGGCCAACCGCGCATTAAGACCGGGGCTCATGCTTGTCTGCCGGATTCCCTGCTACACTTGACAGGACTGATTGCTAAAAGGACCAGGAATAATTAGGTGCGGCAGGGATGAAGTGGCTGAATTTTATTGGCGGCGCTGTTTTTTGGCGGAATTATGAGCTCAATGGCGCTGCAATTTGCTGTGAACCCGGCTGCATATGAAGAAACGTTTGCGTTCTCTCGGCATGCCGTGGTCATCAGCGACTATATAAATCGGAGCTGTCGGCACGTTGCTGATAGGGTTTATATACGGAATCTTTACGAACTGGGGTTTTTTTAGACATAGATGGATCGCGGTGAAATGGGCGCTTTTCATCATTCAAACGTTCATCGGGATTTTTATTGTCGACCAATTGATGACGGTCAACATGGCGATGCTGGAAGCGGGAAGCATCGCTGCTTTAAACAATCCTGATTTTATCCACAATCATACTGTAAGACAATATGCCGCCATCGTTCAAATCGCGATAACGCTTTTTATCATTTGTATTTCTGTGTTAAAGCCGTGGAAAAAGAAAAAAACGGTGCTGAAAAAGAAGCAATGCCTGCGGTTTCCGCTATTTTGACAGTTTAAAAGCATTGCAGACTTGCAAAAGCAGACAAAGTAAGACATTCTCAAAGGTTGAGAGTGTCTTTTTTTTTCCTGATTGCGAAATTTTTGTCCAAAAACATTGACGCGGGATTTAAAAGTGAGTATCATTACAAATGTGATATAAATATTACATTTATGTTACAAAGGTAAAAATTACGAGATTGAAAGAGGTTTAAGTCAAAAAAATGTTTATAAAAAAAGCAATGGCGATTTTAGGATTTCTAGTCCTAACGTCTTTATTGCTGTTTATCATAAATAAATATTCAACCCAAACCAATGCGTCGTCTGCTGAAAAGGCTGCAGTCCATACTGAAATTTACAAAGGCAACGATCATTTATCCTATCCGACATTCAGCGATATAAAGGGCAAGGATTTAACACTGATTAATGATGCAATTGAACGTCATATGGAAGCTTCCTATAAAGAAGCCCAGTCACTGAAAAAAGAAGCGGATCAAAAAGGAGAGGAAAGCGCATATGAGACTTCCTATAAAGTCAAATATAATGACGGGAAGAAATTGAGCTTTTTAATCTACGACTACCAGTTTTCCGGCGGGGCGCACGGGGTGTATACTGTCACTTCCTATAACTATGATTTAAATGATCATAAGCGGGTCAAGCTGCTGGACGTTTTAAGTAATCAAGCAAAAATCGAAAACACGAAAAATTATATTATCAGCTATATTAACGAGCATCCGGAACAATTTTATTCTGACCTTAAAAAGAGCGATATCCGTTTAAACCAAAATACTGCATTCTATTTTACAAACAGTGGGATTTCCATAGTATTCCAGCAGTATGATATTGCGCCGTCTGCTGCCGGCAACCAAGAAATTAAAATTCCTTCTTCCTATTTATATTAGTCTTGGTTTTGCAGGCAGGCATCTTTCTTCAGGGCAGGATCAGCGGATTGAATGAGCAGGAGCAGGAGAGTGAGAACAGATGTCTGTCAAGCCATCGGCTAGAACGATCAAAATCTTAATATTTATCACTATATTCATAGGATTGGCGGGATACTCTTTCAATAAAGTATCCACTAATGCAGAAGAGACCCATAAACAAGGAAAAGACCGGGAATATTCCAATGTCGGGGTTGAATCTTTTGTCAGCGACGGGAAACAAGAGAGATATGCCGTCCATTATCCGGTTTTTCATATGAAAGAAATCGATGAACCATTAAAAAAATATGTCAGCAAGGAACTGAACCGCTTTAAAGAAGAAAATAAAAGCGCGCGCGCCCGGCAGATCAATGGCCCGTTTGAATTGAACATCCAGTATAAAATCGCCTATTATTCAAAGCAGGCTGCCGCGGTTGTATTAAACGAATACATAGAGGCCGGAGGCGCTCCGGGAAAAACGGTGGTCAAAACATTTAATGCCGATTTAAAACATAAGAAGCTGCTTGCATTGGATGATCTTTTTGATAAGAATTCCGATTTTCTTTATAAGATCTCAAATCTATCTTATGAACAATTAAAACGGAAAAATCCCGCGGCCGATGATGAGCTGTTAAGGGAAGGGACAAGCCCTCTGGCAAAGAACTTCAGCCGTTTCGTTCTTCTGGAAGATGAGATACAATTTTATTTTGAGAAAGAGAAAACCGGTTTAGAGCAATCTGTCAACATCAAAAAAGATGAATTAAAAGATATATTAAAAGATCAATATAAAAGCATGAAAAAAAGCAAGACTCAGGAAAAACCGAAGCATAAAGCGGCCGTTCCCATTCCAAAAGAAAAAATTCGCGTCGGCCCAGATGATAAAGTGATCGCCCTGACATTTGACGATGGTCCTAATCCGGCCTCAACCAATAAAATCCTGGATGCATTAAAAACTTATGATGGACGCGGGACTTTCTTCGTTTTGGGAAGCAGGGCCCAATATTACCCTGAAACAATCAAGAGAATGCTGAGGGAAGGAAATGAAGTGGGCAATCATTCTTGGGACCATCCTTTGCTCACAAGGCTATCAAAGGAAAAAGCCTATAAAGAAATCAATGATACGCAAAACATAGTCGAGAAAATCAGCGGCCACCGTCCGACACACTTAAGGCCTCCGTACGGCGGGATCAACGATTCCATCCGCGGGCTCACAAATTTAAAAATCGCTTTATGGGACGTGGACCCTGAAGACTGGAAATTCAAAAACAAAGCCCGAATCGTCAATCATGTGATGAGCCACGCAGGAGACGGAAAAATCATACTGATGCACGATATTTACGCCACATCGGCCAGCGCCGCTGAAGAGATTATCAAAAGACTGACCAAGCAAGGCTATAAATTGGTCACGGTAACACAGCTTGAACAGATTCAAAAACAAAGAGGACATTAGAGAAAGCATTCATTTACTGCTTTCTCTTTTTTATATTGTAATCATTATAGGTATAAAGGTATTTGTGAAAATTTTCTTTTGATTATAGAATGTTTGTTGATCTTTCAGTATGTTAGAAAGGAGAGAGGGAAATGGTTTACAAATGCAAACGGATATTATGTTGTGTGCTGCTGTTTTTCATAGTGCTGCCGGCTTCTAAAACATATGCGGCAAGCCTGAACGGCACGCTGATGCAGTATTTTGAATGGAATCTGCCTAATGACGGCCAGCATTGGAAGCGCTTACAAAATGATGCGGGATATTTATCCGACATTGGGATAACGGCTGTTTGGATTCCGCCCGCCTACAAGGGAACGAGCCAGGCTGACGTTGGATACGGCCCATACGATTTGTACGATTTAGGGGAGTTCCTGCAAAAAGGGACGGTGCGGACGAAATACGGGATGAAAACAGAGCTTCAGTCAGCGGTCGGTTCGCTTCATTCCCAGAACATCCAAGTGTATGGCGATGTTGTCCTTAATCATAAGGCTGGGGCGGATCTGACGGAGGATGTCACCGCGGTTGAAGTGAATCCCGGCAATCGAAATCAGGAAATATCTGGAGAATATCGAATCAAAGCGTGGACAGGATTCAATTTCCCTGGACGCGGCAGCACATACAGTGATTTTAAATGGCATTGGTATCATTTTGATGGGACGGATTGGGACGAATCCCGAAAGCTGAATCGCATCTACAAGTTCCGCGGAGATGGGAAGGCATGGGATTGGGAGGTTTCCAGCGAAAACGGCAACTACGATTATTTAATGTATGCGGATGTCGATTATGACCACCCCGATGTTGTGGCAGAAATGAAACGGTGGGGAACCTGGTATGCAAAAGAGCTTCAATTGGACGGTTTCCGGCTTGATGCCGTAAAACATATTAAATTTTCATTTTTGAGCGACTGGCTGAAAGCGGTCAGGCAGTCAACCGGAAAGGAAATGTTTACGGTTGCGGAATACTGGCAAAATAACCTTGGAGAAATCGAAAACTACTTGCAAAAAACCGATTTTCAACATTCTGTATTCGATGTGCCGCTTCATTTTAACCTTCAGGCCGCATCTTCACACGGAGGCAGCTATGATATGAGGAATTTGCTGAACGGAACGGTTGTTTCCAAACATCCTTTGAAAGCGGTTACATTTGTCGACAACCATGACACACAGCCGGGGCAATCATTGGAGTCGACCGTCCAAACATGGTTCAAGCCGCTTGCCTACGCTTTTATTTTGACAAGAGAGGCCGGGTACCCGCAGGTTTTTTATGGAGATATGTATGGGACAAAAGGTCCTACATCGCGGGAAATTCCTTCTCTTAAAAGTAAACTGGAGCCGATTTTGAAAGCGCGCAAGTATTTTGCTTATGGAACACAGCATGATTATTTCGATCATCCAGATGTCATCGGCTGGACGAGGGAAGGCGATCAATCCGTCGCTGCATCAGGCTTGGCCGCTTTAATCACAGACGGACCGGGCGGATCAAAGCGGATGTATGTGGGCAGGCAGCATGCCGGTGAGACATGGCATGACATCACTGGGAACCGTTCAGATTCCGTCGTGATCAATTCGGACGGCTGGGGAGAGTTTTATGTAAACGGCGGTTCGGTTTCGATTTATGTCCAACGATAGAAAGATCAGAGGGGCGGATTTCCTATAGGAAATCCGCTTTTTTATTTCCTGCGCTTTATAAAATCTCTTTCATTCCGTACTATAATGAATTTTAACGAATTGTTATCAGTCCAGGGTAGGACTTGATGGCAGTTTGAATAAGCGCAGGTGAGGCGGGGATGAAAATGGCAACGTTATCAGATGTGGCAAAAAAAGCAAACGTTTCAAAAATGACGGTATCGCGGGTGATCAATCATCCTGAGACGGTGACGGATGAATTGAAAAAGCTGGTTTACTCCGCGATGGAAGAGCTGAATTATATTCCTAACTATGCGGCAAGGGCGCTCGTTCAAAACAGAACACAGGTAGTGAAACTTCTGATTCTTGAAGAAATGGATACGACAGAACCTTATTACATGAACTTATTAACCGGGATCAGCCGGGAATTGGATCGCCACCATTATGCTTTGCAGCTTGTGACAAGGAAGTCTCTCAACATCGGCCAATGTGACGGCATTATTGCAACTGGGGTGAGACGGACTGATTTTGAAGGGGTAGTCAAGGCTTTTGAAAAACCTGTCGTCGTATTTGGACAGAATGAAATGGGCTATGACTTCATCGATGTCAATAATGAAAAGGGCGCTTTTATGGCGACGCGCCATGTCATGGGGCTGGGGAGCCGGGAGATCGCCTTTTTTGGGATTGACTTGGATGAGCCCTTTGAACGTTCAAGAGAAAAAGGCTATATGAAGGCGATGAATGAAGGTTTTAGAAAAACGAATATTTTTCGAATGGAAAACAGTTCGAAAAAAAGCGAGGGTCTTGCGAGGGAATGGCTGGAGTCGCATGATGATCCGTCTGCGGTTGTATGCGCTTCCGACCGGATCGCGCTGGGCGTCATCCGTGCGGTGCAGTCGCTTGGGAAGCGAATTCCCGACGATGTGGCGGTGACCGGGTATGACGGCGTGTTTCTTGACCGCATCTCATCGCCCCGCTTGACAACGGTACGGCAGCCTGTGGTTGAAATGGGAGAAGCTTGCGCGAGAACCTTGCTGAAAAAAATTCATGAGGATGGAGCCGTCCAGGGAAATCAATTTTTTGAGCCGGAATTAATCGTTCGCGAATCGACTTTGTAAGAGAATGATTCTGTTACCGTTAACATCAGGAAAACGATTGTTCCTCCTAACGCCGGCATGATAATTTCAACGTATGGACCGGTTAACATAAACCGCAAATGAAAAAGGAGGAGTTTTTAGATGGAATATGCAGCAATACACCATCAGCCTTTCAGCTCTTATGCTTATTCTTATGACGGGCGGACAGTGCATATCAAGATCCGCACCAAAAAAGGCGACGCCGATCAAGTCCGGCTGATGTGGGGAGATCCTTACGCGTACACGATAGAGTCGGCCAACGAGGCGCAAATGAAAAAAATCGCTTCAACAGAGGTGCACGATTATTGGTTTGCCGAAGTGACACCGCCATATAGACGGTTACAATACGCTTTTGTTTTAACAGACCGTGATCATGAAGATAGATTTTACGGCAGCTCGGGCGTCTGCCCATATCACGCTAAAACGCTGGGGCCGATCAACGACTATTTTAAATTTCCATTTGTTCATGACATTGATACGTTTCAAGCGCCTGAATGGGTCAAATCAACGATCTGGTATCAAATTTTTCCGGAGCGATTTGCAAACGGCCGTGAGGACTTGTCTCCTGAAGGCGTATTGCCGTGGGGGAGCAAGGAGCCTGACGTGAATGATTTTTTCGGAGGCGATTTGCAGGGAATTATCGACAAGCTTGATTATTTGGAGGAGCTGGGAGTAAACGGGATTTATTTGACGCCGATCTTTTCCGCGCCTTCCAACCATAAATACGACACATTGGATTACTATTCGATTGATCAGCATTTTGGAGATCCGGCGCTTTTTCGCACATTGGTCGACCAGCTTCACCGGCGGGGGATGAGAATCATGCTTGATGCCGTTTTCAACCATATCGGCAGCGCATCGCCGCAGTGGCAGGATGTCTTGGAAAACGGCGAACAATCCCGCTATAAAGACTGGTTCCATATTCATTCTTTCCCTGTCAAAGAAGGCGGTTATGATACGTTCGCCTTTACAAGCGACATGCCGAAGCTAAACACGGCCAATCCTGAAGTGCAGACATATTTGCTTGATATTGCTTTATATTGGATCCGCGAATTCGATATTGACGGCTGGCGCTTGGATGTGGCGAATGAAGTGGATCATGCTTTCTGGAAGACATTCCGCCAAGCCGTATTGAATGAAAAACCGGACCTTTATATTTTGGGCGAAATCTGGCACAATGCAGAGCCTTGGCTGAGAGGAGACGAATTTCACGGAGTGATGAATTATCCCTTCACAGCGCCGATGATTGATTATTTCGCGGACAGTGGAATTTCGGCTTCGCAATTGGCACACCGTGTAAACGCGCATTTGATGAATGGGATGCAGCAAGCCAATGAGGCGATGTTTAATTTGCTTGACAGCCATGATACACAACGGATTTTGACGAGGTGCGGGCACGATGAGAAAAAGGTGAGGTCCTTGCTGGCGTTTATGTTTGCCCAGACAGGCTCGCCATGCATTTATTACGGAACAGAAATCGGGCTTGACGGCGGAAATGATCCGTTATGCCGGAAATGCATGGTTTGGGAGGAAGACAAGCAAAATCAAAAAATGCTCAAGTTTATGAAGCGGCTGATTGCTTTGCGCAAACACGAAAATGCGTTATTGACTTATGGGAGCCTCGAGTGGAATCTGCTGGATGATCGAAACGATTTTATCAGCTTTTCACGGGCTGCCGGTGACAAACAGCTGATCTATTTCTTTAATCAGGGAAGCGCTCCGCGCCGGGTCAGTTTGCAAGACTTGAAGATTGATAGCAGTACGAAAGTATATGATGCATGGACAGAACAGACGCTTGATCATGCTGATGTGATCGATGTGAATCCTGGCGAATTTTTCGTTTTGGGAGCCGCGGCCGCCCTGTAAATTCTGTTACCGGTAACAAGGCGAAAGGTGTTGTAACCGCTTTCTGTCGAGGATTACAATTGTTACGAGATTCTTGATAGAAGGGGGAAAAAGAGATGGCACATGTTAAAAAAGGTTTTGCATTATTGCTGGCGGCAGTCCTTACATTCGGTCTCGCGGCCTGTTCAGGGTCAAAGGATACGGCAGGCTCCGGCGGAAAAAAGGTGCTGACCGTGTCTGTTGAAGAAACCTATAAGAATGATGTCGAAAGCATAAAAGACGAATTTGAAAAAGAGAATGATGTCACCATCAAAATTGTGGAAAAACAAATGTTTGACCAGCTAGAGGCGCTTCCTCTCGATGGACCGGCGGGAAACGCGCCTGATGTTATGCTTGCTGCATACGATCGAATCGGCGGTTTAGGGAAGCAAGGCCATTTGCTTGAAATCAAACCGTCCGGCACAGACAGTTTCGGAGACAAAGAAATGCAGCAGGTGACGGTTGACGGAAAAGTGTACGGGATGCCGTTAGTCATTGAAACGCTTGTCTTATACTACAACAAAGACTTAGTAAAGACGCCGCCAAAAACATTTAAAGAGCTTGAACAGTTAACAGACGATCCGCGGTTTGCTTTTGCTTCGGAAAAAGGAAAATCGACCGCGTTTCTGGCAAAATGGACCGACTTTTATATGTCGTACGGTTTATTGGCCGGTTACGGCGGCTATGTATTTGGCAAAGACGGATCAGATTCCGGGGACATCGGGCTTAACAATAAAGGCTCGGTAGAAGCTGTTGAATATGCGATGAAATGGTTTCAGGAACATTGGCCAAAAGGCATGCAGGACAACTCAAGCGCCGACGACTTTATCCAGCAGACCTTTATAGACGGGAAAGCCGCGGCAATAATTGGCGGTCCATGGTCGGCGGCCAACTATAAAGAGGCCGGTTTGGATTACGGAGCGGCCAAGATACCGACGCTGCCAAATGGAAAAGAATATGCGCCGTTTGCCGGCGGGAAAGGCTGGGTTGCTTCAAAATATACGAAAGATCCGGAGCTTGCTCAAAAATGGCTTGAATATGCCGCAAATGACAAGAATGCTTACAAGTTTTATGAGGATACAAATGAAGTGCCGGCCAATACAGCCGCCCGCAAAAAAGCGGGAGAACAAAACAATGAATTGACCACGGCCGTCATCAACCAATATGAAACGGCGACACCGACACCGAATATTCCGGAAATGGCGGAAGTGTGGACCGGAGCGGAAAGCTTGATATTTGACGCAGCTTCAGGAAAAAAATCACCACAGCAATCAGCGGATGATGCCGTAGACGTGATCAAAGAAAACATTAAAGAAAAATACGCGAAATAAAACGGCGGTTTAGCGTCCGGAAGAATAGAGGGCGAAAAAATGAACAAAGATCAAACACTTGCAAAAGAGAGGCGGAAAGCAGGGCTTTTATCCATCATTCCGGGAGTCGGACAGATCGCGAACCGGCAGATTTCAAAGGGAATTTTTTTTCTCGCCATTACAGGGTTGTTTGTTTGTGAATTAGGGATTTTCGGCATAAAGGCGCTCACCGGATTGATTACGCTCGGAAGTGTTCCCGGTGAAGATCATTCGCTGTTTCTGCTCATCGAAGGCACGCTGCAATTGATTGTGACGCTGCTGTTTCTGATGTTCTACATCTTTAATATTTATGATGCCCGCAAGACCGCCGCGATGAAAGCGGCGGGCTTAAAGGTCAGCACGACGGCCCGGGACATGATCAGGAATGCGGGAGATAAAGGGTTTCCATATTTATTTACACTGCCGGCATACTTTATGATGGTGTTTGTCATTATTTTTCCGGTTCTCGTGACTCTGTTTGTCGCATTTACCAACTATGATTTTTATCATATTCCGCCTAACAGCCTGATTGACTGGGTCGGGTTTAAAAACTTCATGAATATTTTACTCCTCGGTTCCTATCGGGAGACATTTACCGATGTACTGGGGTGGACCATCATCTGGACGATCTGCGCGACAACGCTGCAAATTGTTCTCGGCATAGCGACCGCGCTTATCGTCAATCAGGATTTTATTAAGGGCAAGCGGATATTTCGAATGATCTTTTTGCTCCCGTGGGCTGTTCCGGCTTTTATTACGATAATGAGCTTTTCTAATATCTTCAATGACAGCATCGGCGCTATGAACGCACAGGTTATTCCATTATTGAATCATCTGCCGTTTGTGGATCTGCCGGCGGTCTCGTGGAAGACCGACCCGTTCTGGACGAAGACGGCTCTGATTATGATACAGACCTGGCTCGGATTTCCGTATATTTATGTCATGGTGACGGGCGTGCTTCAGGCGATTCCAGGTGAAATGTATGAAGCGGCAAAGATTGACGGGGCCACTTTTATTCAACGTTTTCAATATATCACATTGCCGATGATTTTATTTGCGACCGCACCCGTGCTGATTACGCAGTATACGTTTAATTTCAATAATTTTTCGATCATCTACTTATTTAATGAAGGAGGACCGGGAAGCGCGGGAGCCGGAGCCGGGTCAACCGATATATTAATTTCCTGGATCTATAAGCTGACAACCGGGACTTCGCCGCAATATTCCGTCGCTGCCGCTGTCACGCTGTTAATTTCTTTCATTGTCATTGGAGTTTCCCTGATTGCTTTTAAGAAATCGAATGCGTTTGGCAATGAGGAGGTCATGTGATGAATGCGCGAACCGCCAGGATCCTTACCAAAATCTGCACCTATTTCTTTTTGGCGTTTTTAAGCATTGTCATTATATATCCGCTGCTGATTACGGCTTCTTCCGCGTTTCGTGTGGGAAATGTGACGTCTTTTCAGCTTGATTTTTCCGGTTCATGGACATTGGATCATTTCAAGCGGCTGTTTGAAGAAACGCTTTATCTTCATTGGTATGGCAATACACTTATAATCGCGTTGTCGGTCATGGTGCTGCAGGTTACCGTCGTGACGCTTGCGGGCTATACGTACAGCCGCTATCGCTTTGCGGGCAGAAAAAAGAGTTTAATATTCTTTTTGATCATTCAGATGGTGCCGACGATGGCGGCGCTGACAGCTTTTTACGTCTTGGCCATGCTGATCGGCGCTCTCGATCAGTACTGGTTTTTAACAGCAATCTATATCGGCGGAGGAATTCCGATGAACACATGGCTGATGAAAGGCTATTTTGATACCGTGCCGAGAGAAATTGATGAAGCTGCACGGATTGATGGGGCAGGACATTTGCGGATTTTCGCCTCGATTGTGCTGCCGCTGGTGAAGCCGATGCTTGCTGTGCAGGCGCTTTGGGCGTTTATGGGGCCGTTCGGCGATTATTTGCTGGCCAAGTTTTTGCTCCGTTCGCCTGAACGAATGACGATCGCCGTCGGATTGCAGTCCTTTATATCCAACCCGCAGCAGCAAAAAGTCGCGCTGTTTGCGGCCGGAGCGATACTTGCGGCGCTGCCGATATGTGTATTGTTCTTTTTTCTCCAAAAGAACTTTGTGTCCGGTCTGACAACCGGCGGAACGAAGGGATAAGCCAATGAAAGCTTTGCAGAATGATCGTTTTATGGCCCGATTTCTTAAAGCGGCAGTATCGCCGGCCGGCGTCTGCCGTTACAGAAAGACATTCAGCTGGTTCGAAATCTTTTTTTTATTTGTTTTTTTGACGTCTTGCTTAATGGTGCCGTTTACCATTTCATTTTTGAAAATGGATCGGTTCCATATCGGATCCCTCATGCCGTCGGCCATTCAAGCCGGCAATGAAAGATTTGCCGGCCAATTAAAAGATTATCAACTAACGAATGGAAAGCTGACCGGCGGGAAAAGTTTTTATCGGATCGAAAAAGGACGGACTTTGCTTGCGGTCGATATGAAGCGCGAGTACAACATAAGCGGTGAGAATGGGCGTCTCAAGGTAAACGGCTATGAAAACGCCGTCATCTTTCAGCCTGATCATCTGATCATCAGTGATCAAAACGGGACGGGATTTTCCGTCCGCTATGGCAAAAAGGACGGAAAGCTGGACATCTCCGATATGGAGGCTTTTATCGGGCGATTGTGGTTTGCTCAGTATAAACCGATGATCATGATGCTGGCATGTTCGGCGATATTCATCATCCAGCTGGTGTTGACGGCTGTCATCGCAGGAGGCATATGGATCACAAAAGCATCAAACATGTCCGGCATTGCGTCGTTCAAGGAAGCAGCCGCAGCTGCGGTAAGCGGATCAGCCGTTCCGGTTTTTGCCGCAGCAACGGCCGGTTTAATCCATTTTGACTTCACGGCCGTGCTGTTGATCCATTCCTGCGGCGTCATCTTGATGATTTCATTTACATTTAGGCATTTGTACAAAACCCGCCACCATAACGGGAAACTACAGTCAGGAGGAAACCATGGCAAATCAGCGGCTATTTGAGATAGATGAATGGAAAATCAAAACGAATACATTCGAAAAGGAGCATAAACGGCTGCAGGAAAGTCTGACTTCGCTGGGCAACGGCTATATGGGAATCAGGGGCAATTTTGAAGAAAGCTATTCAGGAGACACCCATCAAGGCACATATATCGCCGGGGTGTGGTTTCCTGATAAAACGCGTGTCGGCTGGTGGAAAAACGGCTATCCTGAATATTTCGGCAAAGTGATTAACGCGATGAATTTTATCGGCATTGATGTATGGATCGACGGTGAAAAAGTCGATCTCTATCAAAACGAGATCGAATCGTTTGAGTTAGAACTGGATATGAAAGAAGGGATTTTACGGCGAAGCGCGGTTGTCCGCATTCATAGCAAAACCGTCAGGATCAGCTCGGAGCGATTTCTCAGCATTGCCGTCGACAAGCTTTGCGCGATTCATTATGAAGCAGAGTGCCTGACAGATGACGCCGTCATCACGCTTGTCCCTTATCTGGACGGAAATGTCGCAAATGAAGACGCCAACTATCAGGAAAGGTTTTGGCAGGAAGAAGCGAAGGGAGCTGCTTCCCACCAAGGCCATTTAGTGGCAAAAACGATTGACAATCCATTTGGAACGCCGCGTTTTACCGTTTCTGCCGCAATGGCAAACGTTACAGAAGGCTTTGCCGATGAAAGCTTTCAAACAGCCGGCATGTATGCGGAAAACCGCTACACCTATCAAACAAAGGCTGGAACAAAGGTTTCGCTGAAAAAATTTATTATTGTGACCACTTCCCGCGATTTTCCCGAGACCGAGCTTGTCACCAAAGGCAGGGAGCTTTTGGCCGGTATTCTCCGGCAGGGCTATGAAGAAGCGAGAAGGAGGCACACTGAACAATGGAAGGAAAGGTGGACAAAAGCGGATATAGAAATTAAAGGTGATGATGAACTTCAGCAAGGCGTCCGCTACAACATCTTTCAATTGTTCTCAACATACTATGGGGCAGATTCACGGCTGAATATCGGGCCGAAAGGATTTACAGGCGAAAAATATGGAGGGGCCGCTTATTGGGATACTGAGGCATACGCCGTTCCGATGTATTTGGCCGCCGCAGATCCGGAAGTGACGAAAAACCTGCTTTTGTACCGCTACCACCATTTGGAGGCCGCCAAACGCAATGCCGCCAAATTGGGCCTGAAGGGCGCCCTGTATCCGATGGTGACGTTCACAGGTGATGAATGCCACAATGAATGGGAGATCACCTTTGAAGAAATTCACCGCAACGGTGCCATTTGCTATGCGATCTACAACTATGTCAATTATACGGGCGACCGGGCGTATATCAGGGAATACGGGATAGACGTTCTCGTCGAAATCAGCAGGTTTTGGGCTGACCGCGTTCATTTTTCCAAGCGGAAAAACAAATATATGATCCACGGCGTCACGGGGCCGAATGAATATGAAAACAATGTCAACAACAACTGGTATACGAATTTGATTGCGGCTTGGACGCTTGAATACACACTTGAAAACCTCGCAACCCTTCCGGCGGAAAAGCGCAGACAGCTGAATGTACGGGAAGATGAAATGGAGACATGGAAGGATATCATGGAGCGGATGTACTATCCATACAGTGAAGAACTGAATATTTTCATCCAGCATGATACATTTTTGGACAAAGACCTGCAAACGGCGGACAAATTGAATCCGGCTGAACGGCCGCTCTATCAGCATTGGTCATGGGATAAAATTCTCCGCTCCAGTTTTATTAAGCAGGCGGACGTTCTGCAAGGCATTTATCTTTTTCATCACCGTTTTACATTGGAAGAAAAACGGCGCAACTTCGAATTTTATGAACCGATGACCGTTCATGAATCTAGCCTTTCACCTTCCGTCCATGCGGTGCTTGCAGCCGAACTCAGAATGGAAAAGAAAGCGCTTGAATTATTTAAGCGCACAGCCCGCCTTGATCTTGACAATTATAATCATGACACGGAAGAAGGGCTTCATATTACATCAATGACGGGGAGCTGGCTCGCCCTCGTGCAGGGGTTTGCAGGAATGCGGGTCTTGAACGGGACGCTGTCATTTGCTCCGTTTCTGCCGAAAGAATGGGACAGCTATACGTTCGCCATCAATTTTCGGGGCCGATTAATCAGCATCAATGTGACAGAGGAAAAAACCGTTATTGAACTGTTGAAAGGAGAGCCGTTCGAGCTGGCCGTATACGATGAACCGATTTTGCTGAACGGCCGATGCGAAAGGAGGACAACCGATGGGTGAATGGTGGAAAGAAGCTGTCGTTTATCAAATTTATCCGCGCAGCTTCTATGATTCTAACGGCGATGGATTCGGAGATTTGCAGGGGATCATTCAAAAACTGGATTATATCAAATATCTCGGGGCGGATGTCATTTGGCTGTGCCCGGTTTTTGACTCTCCGCAGGATGACAACGGCTATGACATCCGGGACTACCGAAAGATGTACGAAAAGTTTGGGACAAACGAAGATATGTGTCAGTTAATAGATGAGGTCCATCAACGCGGGATGAAAATCATCATGGATTTGGTCGTGAATCATACGTCAGATGAGCATCCATGGTTTATGGAAAGCCGAAAGGCGAAGGAAAATCCATACCGCGAGTATTTTTTTTGGAAAGATCCCAAGCCGGACGGCAGAGAGCCGAATAACTGGGGGTCGATCTTTTCCGGTTCGGCTTGGGAGTTTGATGAGCGGACAGGTCAATATTATTTGCATTACTTTTCAAAAAAGCAGCCTGATTTAAACTGGGAAAATGAAGCCGTCCGCCGGGAAGTATACGATCTGATGAGATATTGGATGGATAAAGGCGTTGACGGCTGGCGGATGGATGTGATCGGGTCCATTTCCAAACACATTGATTTCCCGGATTATGAGACAAACGAACACCGCAGTTATATCGTCGGTCCATATCATTCAAACGGTCCCCGCCTTCATGAATTTATTCAGGAAATGAACCGGGAAGTGCTGTCAAAGTATGATTGTATGACAGTCGGCGAAGCGAATGGCTCAGACGTGGAAGAAGCGAAAAGGTATACGGATGCAAGCAGGAATGAGCTGAATATGATCTTTACATTCGAACATATGGATATCGATACGGAACAGGGGTCGCCGAATGGGAAATGGCAATTCAAACCGTTTGACCTGATCGCTTTGAAAAAGGTGCTGACCCGGTGGCAGACTGCTCTGATGGATGTGGGCTGGAACAGTCTGTACTTTGAAAATCACGATCAGCCGAGGGTCATTTCGCGCTGGGGAAATGACGCGTCTCTGCGAAAGCAGTGTGCCAAAGCATTCGCAACGGTTCTTCACGGTCTGAAAGGAACGCCTTATATTTACCAGGGAGAAGAAATCGGCATGGTCAACAGCGATTTCCCGTTGGACATGTATGAGGATCTTGAAATCAAAAATGCCTATCAGGAGCTGGTCATTGAAAATCAAACGATGACAGAGGAAGATTTCCTGAAGGCGGTAGGCCAGAAGGGGAGGGATCACGCGCGCACGCCGATGCAATGGGACGACAGCCAACACGCCGGCTTTACGGCGGGCGAGCCGTGGCTTGCGGTAAATCCCCGCTATAAAGAAATCAATGTGAAAGAAGCTCTGGCCGACGCGGATTCGATTTTTCACTATTATCAGAAGCTGATTCGATTACGTAAACAGCACAAGGTGTTTGTCTACGGAGATTATCAGCTGCTGCTCGGGGATGATCCGCAAATATTCGCTTATACCCGCGAGTATGAAGGCGAAAAGCTTTTCATCGCAGTGAATTTGTCAGAAGAAGAAGCTGTGTGTGAAGCGCCTTCGGAACTGCTTGGTGACCAGTGGGAAGTGCTGCTTTCCAACTGCCGCCAAGAGGATGAACCGAAACATATCCGGCTGAATCCATACGATGCTGTCATATACATCAGCACTGGAAAGGGCCGTCACTAGTGAAAGCGGTCATATTTGATTTGGATGGAGTCATAACAGATACGGCTGAGCTGCATTTTCTCGCGTGGAAGCGTATCGCTGAACAATTGCATATTCCATTTGACAGGGACTTTAATGAAAGGCTGAAAGGAATCAGCAGGGAGGAATCGCTTGAACGCATCCTGGACCATGGCGGATTGTCAGCGACATACTCAAAATCCGCAAAGCGGGATCTCTTGGTAATGAAAAATCAATATTATCAAAAACTGATAGACAACATTACGCCCCGCGATCTTTTGCCCGGAATCGGGCGTCTCTTATGTGAACTGGAAAAAGAACGGATCAAAATCGCTTTAGCTTCGGCAAGCCGCAATGCCCCGTCCATTTTAAAAAGGCTGGACCTGATCAACGTCTTTGATGTCATCGTCGATCCGGCAAGTCTTAAAAAAGGAAAGCCCGATCCTGAAATATTTTTGGCGGCTGCCGGGCATCTCGGCGTATCCCCTGTGGACTGTGCAGGTATAGAAGACGCCGAAGCCGGGATCGCCTCGATCAAATCAGCGGGGATGTTTGCCGTAGGAGTCGGGAATGAACGCGCCATGCATGAAGCAGACCTTTCTGTCAGGCAAACGTCTGATTTGTCGTTTGACCTTCTGTATGAAGGCTGGAAGCGGCGCATGGAACGATAATTGGGGACGGCGACAGAAAATGCCCCTTGCTTTCAAACGTAAAGCTGTTCTTTAATGAAAGTAAAGAAACAGAAAGGGGCTTAATCAACGTGGAAGTCAAAAGATTCAGCTGTCCCGAAGAATTTCTTCGGCATGCCGAGCATGCGCTTTTAGAGCATGAAGCAGTCAACAATTTGCCGCTTGGGCTTTTGTATCATCTGCGGGAACAGCAAGACTCTGAAGCCGTTTTGCTGTCAGCGGAAAATGAACAGGGAATTCAGCTGATGGCAGTTATGGCTTCAGGTGAATTGATTTTGGCTGGAGACGAACGCCGGGTCGAAGCGGCAGGTGAACTGGCCGCGTATATAAAAAAGGCGGGAATCAGGCCGCCGGGCGTCATCGGGCAGCCCGCGATTGCCAAAGCTTTTGCAGATGCATGGAAAAGGAAGACGCGGGTCAAGATGAAGCAAACCATTTATCAGCTCGATAACGTCAATGACGTCTCTCTGAGTTCAGGAAGCTTAAGAAAAGCGGATCAGCGTGATCTGGAATTGATCACCGATTGGATACATTCGTTTTCAGAAGAGGCTTTCCATGACGGCCTCGGGCATGAAAAGGCGAAGAAAATGGCCGCCCGGGGGATTGATAAAGCTTCAATTTATGTATGGGAGGACTGTGGGGAGGCTGTTTCAATGGCTCAAAAATCGAGGCCGACGAAAAACGGCATCACCGTCAACCTTGTGTTTACACCGAAAAACCGGCGAAACAAAGGCTATGCAACATCATGTGTGGCGGCCCTCAGCCGGACGCTGTTGGACGAAGGGGTCTCATTTTGCAGTTTGTACACCGATCAAGCCAATCCGACATCCAATAAAATCTACGCGGAAATCGGCTACAGGCCGGTTGCGGATTCGATAGTGTATGCTTTTGACCAGTCTGAAAAAAGCTGATGAACACTTTGTTTCAATCAGCTTTTTTCTTTGATCAGACGTTTATGGCGCAATTTGATGCGATCTCCTTTGTTCACGCTGTCATATTGCTTTTTTGAGACGAGGACGGCCTGCTGCTTTCCGCTTTGATCCTCAATGATCAGCCAGTATCTGTTTTCCTTCGGTTTGGCAATCTCTTTTTCTCTCACTCCGATACTTTGCAGCATGCTTTTTTGTTCGGCTGTATATCCATGTGAATGAAAGATCATCCAGTATGGAAAATAATAATTAAAAAAAGACGTGCCTGCGGGATTTTGATTGATTGTCTGTTTGACGCTTCTCTTGTACAGGGCGTTTGCAGGCAATGTTCTTTGCAGACTGTTCGAAACTCTGTTTTTAGTGAAATTTTTCGCCGAATTGCTTTTATTTGCGGCGTTTTTCATATAGCTTCTCGCATTTTTATGAACCGAAGCCGCCCGGCTGCCGGCAGAGCTTTTTCCTGATGTGTTTGCAGACCTTCCCCCTGACGAGCTTGTCCCGCTTACAGCTTCTGCGTTATCTGCCCATACTGCTGTAAACATGAATAAAACGGCGAGCATCAGCAATAGCGTCTTTTTCTTCATTGTTGATCATCACTGCTTTTTTGTTCTATTTTGTCTTTCACGACTCCTTCAAGCGGCTTCTGGTCGTATGTCATGTAAGGCGGCCTGTAGATGAACACTTCATCATTCCGCATTTTGATGTAAGGCTGTTCGATATCTTCCACATTCTCCACATATTTTTTAAATGTTTTCGTTTTTTGCTTGCCGTTTTCCATATAGGAGACTTTGACTTCCGGGGCGCTGTCAGATTCGCTGTCATTCAGATAATCGAACCAGACGAGATCATATGTTTTCAGCGATTTGTCTTTGGCGGCTTCTTGAGAACGGTCTTCACCGCTGTCGTCGCAGCCGGAAATCAAAAGGGCTGCGGTAAACATCATGAGAGTAAAAGAAGTGAGTTTGAATTTTGTCATATTTTATCATCCTGTCTATCTGTTTTTCTCCTTTTATACGAGCAAAACAGGCGAAAGTGTCAATTTTTATATCGATTACTGCCTCTTATTTCTGTGCTTTTCAGATTAGTTTTCAAGTAAGTATTAAAGATTCCCCGCGCACTGTCTGGCATTTTTGTAAACTCACCTAAAAACAATTCCCCGAGCTCACTGAATCCCAGTGACAGAATTTTTAATTGAAAAATCGTTTGGATTTAGTGATCCAAGGCACATTGAACTTCGAACTAATTGTTGCGGCATGCTTTTTTCTTGTTGTTCAACGGTTCAGTTGGCTGCACAAGTTTTACATTGTAGAGCATTACCGTAAGAACGAATTTTGTCTTGGCTAAAATGAAAAAGACCACAACATAACAATAATAAAATGATCCATTTCAATATTTTTTTATTGTAAAACGATAAATAATATGCTAAATTCAAATCGACAACAAATAAGTGAGGTGCTTTTTATGAAACGAGTGTCAACACTCTTCTTAAAGATAGCTGTTATTCTTATTGGAATTCCAATTCTTGCTTTATGCATTTTTTTGGTGCCTAAGATAGCCAATTATACAGCAGAATTACTTCCCAATATTGCTTATATAAAATATCTCGTTTTCATCTATTTGTATGTAACGGCGATACCTTTTTACTTTGCTCTTTATCAAGCGTTTCAACTTTTAAGCTATATTGATAAGAACAAAGCGTTCTCTAAAATTTCTGTAAGAGCTTTAAAAAATATCAAATACTGTGCGAACACAATCAGCATCTTGTATGTGGCAGGCATGCCGCTTTTTTATCTCGTGGCGGAGATAGACGACGCCCCGGGTATCATAGTCATCGGATTGGTCATTATTTTTGCTTCAATGGTGATTGCAGTCTTTGCTGCTGTTCTTCAAAAACTGTTAAAAGAAGCGATTGATATAAAAACAGAAAATGACTTAACGGTCTGAGGTGATGAACATGGCAATTATTATCAATATTGATGTGATGCTGGCTAAAAGGAAAATGAGCGTAACAGAACTTTCGGAGAGGGTTGGGATAACGATGGCTAATCTTTCTATATTGAAAAATGGAAAAGCAAAGGCCATTCGATTATCAACTTTAGAGGCGATTTGCAAGGCTTTGGAATGTCAGCCCGGGGATATTTTGGAATACCAAAGTGATGAAGACACAAGGGATGTATAAATCAGAAATATTTATCATGAAAAGGAAAATGGGGCTGAATGATCCTCTCCGCATAATTCTTAGTCCATTAAAGCAAACATTGCAAATATTCAGAAAAAACCTATGGAGGCA
Organism: Bacillus sonorensis NBRC 101234 = KCTC 13918; assembly: GCF_001592005.1. Classification (GTDB taxonomy): domain Bacteria; phylum Bacillota; class Bacilli; order Bacillales; family Bacillaceae; genus Bacillus; species Bacillus sonorensis. The sequence goes on along the minus strand of NZ_BCVZ01000007.1, from coordinate 117,706 downwards.
CAAATCATGAGAGCACTAAAACAACTCGTTCGTTTTGGTTGGGAGCAGGCCCTATCATGTTTGTTTCCTGTCGTTATTTTTGCCTCTTTGGCTCTTACAAAAATCATCCCTCTTCCCTTCTTGCCACGGTATGACTGGCTGCTCATCATCTGTGTTCTCATGCAGTGGTTGATGGTGCGTTCAGGTCTTGAAACACGGGATGAATTAAAAGTGATCACATTGTTTCACCTTATTGGACTTGCTCTTGAACTTTTCAAGGTACATATGGGCTCCTGGTCTTATCCGGAGGAAGGATATTTCAAAATTTTTGGAGTGCCTTTGTATAGCGGCTTCATGTACGCAAGTGTAGCTAGTTATCTTTGCCAGGCGTGGAGGAGGCTTAAGGTTGAACTGGTGAAGTGGCCGCCGTTTTTGGTAGTCGTACCTCTTGCCGCTGCTATTTATTTAAATTTTTTTACCCACCATTATTTGATTGACATTCGTTGGTGGTTATCTGGACTTGTCATGATCGTCTTTTGGCAATCATGGGTTACATATGAGGTTAATGGAATTCGTTACCGTATGCCACTCGCACTTTCTTTTGGGCTCATCGGATTTTTTATCTGGATAGCCGAAAATATTGCAACGTTTTTTGGGGCGTGGGAATATCCAAACCAAACCGATGCATGGAGTCTCGTTCATCTAGGAAAGGTGAGTTCATGGCTGTTATTAGTGATTGTCAGCTTTCTTATCGTAGCGACGTTAAAACAGGTTAAAGGGAAAAATACCACCAAGATAGAAACTGGTCAATTTTTATAGTAAGGATATGAAAAATTCACCGCTTTTAATCGAAGAAGGGCTTAGAATATGTAATATTTGCATTCCAAACGTAAAGAAACTGTAAAAGAGCTTGTCTATGAAACACGGTATAATCTCTATGTCAGAAAAAAATCCCAGCACATGGAGGATATTTTTATATGAAGAAAATACTCTTTTCAGTTTTTGTTTTAGCGGCGAGTTTACTGTTGGCATTTAATTTTGCCGGTGAAGCCAGCGCTAAGACAAAAAAAGTCAGCGGCTATATTACTTGGTACAATGGAGTGGGAAAAATCGGCGCTGACGGAAAAAGGCTCGGTCATTGGGATTGTGCTACAAAAATGGGTTTTGACGTTCCGCGTAAAGGCACAAAAATAAGAGCTTATTCAAAAGCAAAACCTAAAAAAGTGATTACGGTATATAAATACGATGTCGGCAGACTGCCCGGCGCTGTTTTGGATGTAAGTCCGAAAGCCTTCAGAGCTTTAGGATTTTCAACAAGCAAAGGCAAGGTCAAAGGACATTATACTTATAAAAAATAAACGAAATGGAGCAAGAAAAATGTTTTCTTGCTTCTTTCTATTGGCGGAGATCAGAACATGAAAAAAATAATGATAATCTTGGCGGCGGGAATCGTTTTAGCTGCAGGGGTTTTTGCTGTGTTCCGTTTTTCCGGATTAAAAACGGAGCAAAAAGAGGCAGGCAGTTCAGACCTTCTCGTGTCCTTTACAGATCAAAAATTAATGACCTCTTATTATGAAAATCAGAAAGTGCTTTACAAAGAAAAAATGACGGACTATCCTGCTATGGCGCTGGATCGCAAACATCAAATCCTATACTATACAAATTTGGACAAGAGCAGCGGACGGCGTTTGATCAAACTGGATCTGAAAACAGGCAAAAAAACGACGCTGCATTCAGGCGATGAATATGTAGACGAGCTAACCTTGTCAAAAGACGGCTCAAAACTGTACATGCGTTATAATCTCTCGGCTGAACGAAACTTTCATCTGGCATCATTTGATTTGAAAACAAAGGCGTTTACCGCCATCTATCCGAAATTAAACGACAAGGATGAAACGGTAAGCTTCTATCAATACAATCAAGATAAAGGCCAGTTTGTCCTCCTGCACTATTCCGAGGAGGAAGATTATAAGAAAACCGATGAGGCGAATAGCAAGGGAGTCGCTCCAGAACCGACCAATATGCGCATTTCTTTAGCCGATGAGAAGCAGAATCAAGACATAAAAACGATAGCGAAATTCATTAATGATATCGCAATCTCGCCAAATGGGAAGACGGCGGTTTTTACCGCAACAGATGAAGAAGGCGAAAAAACGGCGATCTGCAAGCTGGATGTCGAGACGAAAGAATATAAACCAATCATTAAAGACGGGCGGGAGTTCACATTGATCGACTCGGCGCAGCCGCAGTTTTCAAAAGACGGGAAAAAAATCTTTTTCCTAGCCGAAGCAAAAGGAGCTAAGCTTCTGAAAGATGAAACGGGAAACGAAGCGAAGGTTAGAACGATTTTCGCTTACGATACCGATACAAAAAAAGTAAGCAAAGAATGGGAAAAACCGAACGGGATCATCAATGGTTTTACTGTTTTGAATTGACATCGGCCGGCAAGCGTTTTTCAAACAGCTTAGCCGGCTGATTGTTTTTCGTACAGGCTATGGTTAAAGAAAGCATATCTTGTGAAAAGCCTATCTTGCATTACATACAGAATCCCGAAACCAATATATAATGGCAGCTAAAAATATAAAAAATCTTTTTGTTCGCTATGTATGGCAAAGGAAGGGCGAATCGATACAAAAAGCAAATGCGATCATCACATATCGTTTTAGAAAATCCCCGCGTTATCATGTAATGGATAAAGCCTGGACTTGAGAACAAAACGATTATTTCTAAATACTTCACAATTTCCCTTCCCGGTTTGTTTTTTCTTATATGATAATTGATGGAGCTATTGATTTGCGCAAACAATTCGATCCGTACATGTTTTGGGTGAATGGCTCATTGCCCGATGTCAGCCCTCAATCATATGGAAATGGATATAATGCGGTCAACAGAGCAAACGGGAAGATCCTTCTTCTGAACCGGCAGTATGTTTTCAGCGGATATCTGAAGTTCCCGTAAAATTGTCTTCCTTCGGTTACGTTTTCCGGGATGAGGACTGATGCTTCCCGGCGATTTGCCCCTTCAAGGATGCCGTGAACCGATCGCCCATCTTTCAGTTTCAGCACAACGTGGTAATGCATATACTTGAGGCAAAGATCATGCAGCGAACGTTCATGATCATGGGGCATCGAGCAGAGAACATCGTGAGGGACGCTCATAGCTGTTTTTCATCTCCTTTTCCATTAGCATATTCAGCTATTGGATGATGGTTCCAAAGCTGACTTGGCGTCACGGACGTCCAGCGATCAAATGGAAAAAAGCCGATTATCATGTGTGAATCGGCTTCTCATGAACATTCTCAGCACTTCTTTCTCCGGCATGTAAAGCGGTCATCGTCATCATCAGAAAAACACTTTCTTCTTTTGCATTTGAAACGGTCGCGATCATCAGAATGACGCTGTTCACTGGTGTCATTCGTCTTCGGCGTATGTTTCGGCTTGCGGTTGTATGGATCGTAATTGTCGTATTCATCGTAGTTGTACATGGCGCTCACCACCTTTATCTGGGTTATGATAATGTATTGCAGACGGAATGAGTTTGCCTGTGCATCTATAACGGTTTTTGCCTATAGCTCTGCCAAATTTATAAAATAAAACAGGGGAAATGAAAGGATTTTCTGCAAGGAAACGCTAATGTATAATAAAACGGGATTTTTCACCATAAAACGAAGAAGCGCGGAAACGGCATGAAGGCGAGCCGTCTGGTATGATATGAGAGAGAATGCATACCAAGCGGCAAAATTCTGATATAATCGATATGAAGGAGAGAAAATATGAAGAATACTAGAAAAAAAGAGATCTGGTCATGGGTGAGGACGCTTCTCATTGCGGGGGTAATTGTATTTATTTGCCGCTATTTTCTGTTTACACCGTCAACTGTTTTAGGGGATTCAATGTCTCCAACCCTGCAAAACGGGAATATGGTTATGGTCAGTAAAATCAGCGACATACATCGTTTTGACAAGATTATTTTTCATGCCCCTGATGCTGACGAAGACTATGTCAAAAGAGTCATCGGCGTCCCCGGGGATTCGATTGAGATGAAAGACGATGTCCTTTATATTAATGGAAAAACCTATGATGAGCCTTATCTGAAACAAAATAAGCAAACCTTGGCGGGCGATGAACATTTAACAAATAATTTCACCCTGAAAGACTTAACAGGCAAAGAAAAAGTGCCGAAAGACAGTTTCTTCGTTATGGGAGACAACCGGCAGAACAGCAGAGACAGCCGCTATTTTGGATTTGTTTCAAAATCCTCCGTCGTCGGCAAAGTCGAGTTTCGCTACTTTCCATTCAACGAAATCGGCGGAATAGAATAAGAAAAGACTTCCCATGATAGAGATGGGAGGTCTTTTCTTTTTGCCGGATTCGTGTGGGCCGGCTGTTTGAAGGATCATACATACAATGAAATAATAGAAGAAACCGAAGCGAAAGGAGCAGGATGATATGAAAGTGTTCATCGTCGGAGCAAATGGGCAGATTGGCCGGCACCTGACCAACATGCTGCATGAAAGCAGCGAACATCAGGTCAGGGCGATGGTCAGAAATGAAGAGCAGGCGGAGACATTGAAGCGCTCCGGAGTCGAAAGCGCGCTCGCCAATTTAGAAGGGACTGTGGAAGAGATTGCGGAAGCGGCAAAAGGCTGTGAGGCGATCGTCTTTACGGCCGGATCAGGCGGAAACACCGGTGATGATAAAACATTGCTGGTCGATCTGGACGGCGCGGCAAAAACGATTGAAGCCGCACAACAAGCAGGCATTAAACGGTTTATCATGGTCAGCACATTGCAGGCCCACAACAGGGAAAACTGGAACGAAGCGATAAAACCTTATTATGTCGCAAAGCATTATGCGGATAAAATACTGGAAGCAAGTGATTTAATATATACGATCATCCGTCCTGGAGGGCTTTTAAATGAGCCGGGCACAGGGAAAATAACAGCCGCGGAAAATCTGGAGCGGGGCGCGATTCCCCGCGAAGACGTAGCTGCCACAGTGGCCGCCGCACTTACTGAAGAGCGCACATTCGGCCGTTCATTTGACCTGCTCAGCGGAGAAACGGCGATCGCCGAAGCGCTGAAAGCAATCTGAGCGAACATACCGGGAATCCAAAATGGGTTCCCGGTATTTATGTAATGGGAATATAGATTTTCATTTTCATGTCATGCGGATAAGCGGAGCGGCGCACATCAGTCACCTCAAAATCCGGTCCTTCCCTTCTTTCATAGTTCGCATTCGCAAGCCATGTGCGATAGATGTACCTTCTTGTGTTTTGAACCTGTTCAGTCGGCCCGCTTACGTCAAACACGGCGTACTTCCCGCCGGGTATCTCAATGTGGACAAACCGGTCTTCGGTATTTTGAGCCGACGAGAGAACCGCCTCGCCGACGATAAATGAAAATGCGCCCTCATCCCGGAAATTGCATGATATGCCGTATGACATGTCAGGCGCTGCTTTATCAGGGATCTTCAAAAAGTATTCATTAGCTCCGAAATCGTGGTAGAAGCCGGGGATGTCTTCAAAATACTGTTCATCGTTCAGGTCTGTGTGGTATTCATAACCGATGACGGGAATGGAGTCTAAGTGCATGATGGCCGGTTTGGGAATCGATTCGTCTCCATTGAGGCTTGTTTTCAGGTCGAGAAAATTGATGATAGACTGGCCATCCAGTTGGATTGTTGATCTGCGGTATTTGGCCGGGGTGATCCCGAAGCAATGGGCGAACGCCCGGCTGAATGCTTCCTGTGAACCATACTGGTAGTCGATGGCGATGTCGAGGATTGTCCGGTTGGTCTTCTTCAGCAGATTTGCGGCTTCAGTCAACCGCCGCCGGCGGATATATTCCCGTACGGAAAAACCGGAAATCGCTTGAAAAAGCCGTTGAAAATGGAATGGTGAGAAACAAGCCTTTGAAGCAATGTCGGTGATGGGTAATTCCTTTTTCAGATTTTCTTCCATAAAATGAACAGCGCTTTGAATTCTTTCGTAATAGTCCACTTTGACACAGCCTTTCGGAGTTTTCTTGCCTTTATTGTACACGATGGAAGACCGCTTTTTTTGATCCGTTGTGCTTTTTATAAATGAAAAAAGCCTCCGGCAAAGGAGGCTTTTATGATTGGATGCGAAAATCTGTGACGTCAAGGGGCCGCATCATATCATAATCTTCATGCTCGAGTATATGGCAATGCCACACGTATTTGCCGCTGTACGGGCTGAAGGTGGCGATTATGCGCGTGACTGATCCGGGTGGAACCTTTACCGTATCTTTAAGTCCTCTTTCATTTGGCGGGGGAGCAGCGGCAGGGCCGGTAAAAATCAGTTCTCCGTTTTCCTGATAGCGCTCCGTGTCAAATGGGCGGTGGTCAAGAATGAAAAATTGAACGAGATGCAAATGGATCGGATGGATGGCCCTTCCCGCATTGACGATCGACCAGATCTCAGTGCTGCCAAGCGCGGGGGTCTCTGTCACGGGCGCATGCCATCTCGTGTTGTTTAAAAGAAGGACAGGCCTTCCGTATTGATCCTGCGATGCCCCCAAGGTCAAACGCCTGATCGTATTGATATTTCGGTTTTGGAAAAACGGCCGCTTTCTCAATATTTTTGGAATCTTGCTAGTGTCCTTTTGTTTTAATGGCTTGGATACGCGGAACTGCATAATATCGGCATCGGTTTCCGGGTCTGCATCCTCTCCGCCGCAGCCGATCCGGTTTTTCAAAGTGACTGTTTTTCCTTCTGCATTCGAAAAATCGACGATAAGGTCGCATCTTTCAGCAGGGGCGATCGTGAGTGACTCGACTTTTGCCGGGCGCTGCAGCAGGCCGCCGTCTGTTCCGATTTGATAAAACGCATGCCCTGAATCGAAATACAGTTCATATATCCTCGTATTTGAAGCATTCAGAACGCGAAAACGGTATTTTCGCGGTTCGATTTCTGCGTAGGGCCACACTTTGCCATTCACCAAAATGGTATCTCCGCAAAATCCGGGGACAATCGACGGATTCGGCAGATCTGGAGAAGGGTCGTCAGGCTGCCGCGGATAAAACAATGAACCATCCTCCTGAAACGACTTATCCTGGATCAAGAGGGGAATCTCATATTCTCCTTTTGGCACGTTTAAAGACTGTTCTTCCCTGTCACGGATGAAATATAAACCGACAAGGCCCGCATATACATTCAGTCTTGTCAGGGCCATCGCGTGATCATGGTACCAGAGGGCGGTCGCGTCCTGGTGGTTGGGATATTCATAAACCTCCTTTTCGAAAAACGGCCCCGTTTCTTTAAAATCCCTTGTATACCAAGCCTCAGGATAGCCGTCGCTGTCAGCCGGAGTATTTCCGCCGTGAAGGTGAACGACCGTTTTGACTTGATGCTCCTCATGGGCGTCATGGTGAATCGTGTGGTCGATAGGAAGAAAATGGTGATGCGGCAGTTTATTCATCCATTTGACCGCGACCTTTTCATTTTTTTTGACTTCAAATGTAGGTCCGGGGTAGCTTCCGTTATATCCGTAAAGCCGGGTAGGCGGCAGATCTCGGTGAAGCTGTTGATAAAACTCCTGCATCGTGACCTCATAGTAGGTGTTTGTTTTGCTTTTTGTATGAGGTTTGATCACTTTTGGAATCGGCAGCTGGTCGACAAATTTTTCAAGTTTCATGTTTCACCTGTCCTCTATGTTCTGATAAAAAGATTAGTACATTATAAGACGGGACCTATGTTTAGGTTCCTGCCTGAGAGAGAAAAAATGCAGAGGAAGCCGCTGTAAAGGCGTCTGTCCAAGCCTGTTTTTCGGAAGCCTTTTATGATAATAAAGACGAAGTTTTACAAGGGAATGAACGGGATATTTCAAAACGATTAAATATGGCGTTTTGCGAGGGGAGAAGGTGGTGCTCTTTTACGAGGCGATGATACATTATGTGTGATCCCTTTTTTTGCGGGATAAAAGCGGGTTGAAAGGAGATGCCGGTGATGCCGAAAAGGATCGATTGGATTGACGCGGCGAAAGGGCTGGGAATTATCCTGGTCGTGTTAGGCCATACACCGACAACTGAATGGCTGAAAACGTTCATTTTTTCTTTTCACATGCCGCTGTTTTTCTTTTTGTCAGGGGTCGTGTACCGCGATGAGAATATGACCTTTTCTTCCTTCCTTCTCAAAAAAATGAAGACTCTTCTTTTGCCGTACTTCATCTTTTCCGTCATCGCCTATTTATATTGGTTGTTTGTCGAGAGGCATTTCAAGTTCAGCGGCAGTTCGGATGTTGATCCGATCGTCCCGTTTAAAGGGATTTTTTATTCCATTCCTGACGGCTATATGCTGACCCATAATCCTGCTCTATGGTTTTTAACATGCTTGTTCATCGTCGATATGCTGTTTTTTTGGTTGAAAAAAACGCTGAAGGATCACGATGTTGTCCTTGTTGTGACGGTATCCGGTCTGTTCGGTTATATCAATTACCAGTATCTCGGATTAAAGCTTCCGTGGAATATTGAGGTCGCTTTGACAGCCCTCGGTTTTTATGCGGCCGGTTTTTTTCTGAGGCATATGCTGAAGGCTGACAGACATCGCAAAACGCTGCTCATGTCATTGTTTCTGTTCATTCTGGTCGGCTTTCTGCAAAGCCAAAACGTCAGAGTGGATATGAGAGCGAATGAATACGGAAACATGGCGATCTTTTACGTTACGTCATGTTTGGGAACGGCCGGCGTGATACTTATAAGCTTTAAACTGCAGCATGCGGCGCTTCTGCAATTCCTCGGCAGAAATTCGCTGATCATCCTCGTTCTTCATTACCCGGTCATCCGGATGTTAAAAGCCATCATCTATTATTTCATGAATGTTTCCCTTGATGAGACATACGGTTCCGTATTGTGGGGCGGCGTGTATACTGCCGTGACCTTGCTGATCATGGTTCCGTGCATTCTTCTTTTGAACAGATACCCGGTGTTGCTGGGGAGGAAAAAAAGATGCTGAATCAAAACGCCTTGCAGAGATTCTGCAAGGTGTTTCGGCCTATTTCAGGTTAAACGCGATTGTTCCTGTCACTTTGCCGTCTGGCGAAAGATCTCTGGATAGTCGGCAGTCTCTGATTGTTTAACGTTTTTCTGAAAAAATTCGCTTGTAAAAAAGAAAAATAATTCGGAAAAAGGATCCGAACCTTATTCGGCGGCATGCCGGAGAGAGTAAGGGGATTTGAAAAAAACTTGCCGTACCGGGGTTTTTCGGGGATTGGCCGGGCTGAAATTTGTTTCCTTCAATAAAAAAAGTTCTATTGCGACTATATTTCTGCAAGAAGTGAATCATGTTTCTATAGACTCACTCGGGTTTTGCTTTGTATGATAAAAGCGAATACACGGATGGGAAAGGAAGCTTTTTATGGAACGGTATGACGAATTAAAAAAAGGAGAAGCCGGGGCATGGGTCAGTATAATCGCTTACCTTGTCCTGTCGGCTGTTAAGCTGATGATCGGGTATATGTTTCACTCCGAGGCCTTAAGGGCAGACGGGCTTAACAACACGACGGACATTATTGCATCTTTAGCGGTGCTGATCGGTCTCAGGATTTCGCAAAAGCCGCCTGATGAAGACCATCCGTACGGGCATTTCAGGGCCGAGACGATCGCCTCGCTCGTCGCCTCTTTTATTATGATGGTTGTCGGGCTTGAGGTGCTGTACAGTTCTGGTGAAATGTTTTTTCACCCGAGAGAAACAACTCCCGATATGATTGCGGCTTGGACGGCGGTCGGGAGTGCGGCCGTGATGTTTTTGGTTTACGGCTATAATAAAAGGCTCGCTAAAAAGGTAAACAGCCAGGCGCTTTATGCGGCCGCCGCAGACAATAGATCAGATGCTTTCGTCAGCATCGGAACGTTTACGGGCATTTTCGCGGCGCAGTTTCACCTTGCCTGGGTCGATACGGCTGCGGCATTTATCATCGGATTGATCATCTGCAAAACGGCGTGGGATATTTTTAAAGAGGCCGCCCACTCCTTGACGGACGGATTTGATATAAAGGATATTTCGACATATAAAGAAACGATTCAAAAAGTTCCCGGCGTCGGCAGGATCAAGGATGTGAAGGCGAGATATTTGGGAAGCGCCGTTCATATTGAAGTCATCGTTGAAGTCAGGCCTGACCTGAATATTTCTGAAAGCCACGATATCGCCGATGAAATTGAAAGGAAAATGCAGGAGGAGCACTCGATCGTTCATTCCCATGTTCATATAGAACCGTTTAGAGACGATGTAAAATAACCTTTTCGATTGGAAAAGGTTATTTTTAATTGTATAAAAAGAGAGTTTAACCATTTAGTTGTTTTCTTGCGGAACATCGTTTATCGTAAAGTTAAATCAATTTTGATCCGTACGCATGAGGAGGAAAAGGATGGCTTACCAAGAAACGCTGCATCCTGTTTTGGGAAAAGTAGCCGAAAATATTGATAAAGTAATGGTAGGAAAGAAAGATATTGCCGTTTTGAGCCTGACCGCCATTCTTGCAAACGGCCATGTGCTTTTGGAAGATGTGCCAGGTGTGGGGAAAACGATGATGGTCCGTACTTTGGCGAAGTCTACCGGTGCGGAATTCAAGAGAATTCAGTTTACGCCGGATTTATTGCCTTCAGACGTTACAGGCGTTTCCATATATAATCCAAAAACCCTTGAATTTGAATACCGTTCAGGCCCGATTATGGGAGATATTGTTCTTGCGGATGAAATCAACCGCACATCGCCCAAAACCCAATCGGCCCTCTTAGAAGCGATGGAAGAAGGGAGCGTGACTGTGGACGGTGTGACGATGCCGCTTTCCCAGCCTTTTTTTGTCATGGCCACACAGAACCCGGTGGAATATGAAGGGACTTATCCGCTCCCTGAAGCCCAGCTTGACCGCTTCCTATTCAAGCTTCGAATGGGCTATCCAACGGTCCGCGAAGAGCTTCAGGTGCTCGACCTTCAGGAGAGAAGCCGTCCGATTGAACAAATTGAGCCGGTTATTACAAAGGAGGAGCTGGCCTCGTTCCAAAAAGAGGCTGAAACGGTATATGTGGATCGTTCCATTAAGGAATATATTGTTGACATCACCCAGCAAACAAGACATCATTCAGACGTTTATTTGGGAGTCAGTCCGCGCGGCTCAATTGCCCTGATGAAGGCCGCACAGGCGTTTGCTTTTTTGTACAGCCGCGATTATGTGATTCCCGACGATATTCAGTATCTTGCGCCATTTACGCTTCCGCACAGAATGATCTTGCGGCCGGAGGCGAAATTTGAAGGCAAACGGCCGGAGACGGTTCTTCAGGATATCATGGCTAAAACGAAGGTTCCCGTAGGAAGGTCGATGAGCAGATAATGAGAGAGCGCATCGGTCGTTTCGGGTTCGGATGGAGGCTGTTTGTTCTATTTCTTCTATTGGCTTCGACGTTCAGCTATGCCATGTTTCAAGGGGGATTTGTCAGCTGGTTTTTGTTCTATGTTTTTCTTCCCTTTGGGTTGTACGCCGTTTTGTTTGCTTTCTATCCGTTGAAAACATTCGAGGCTGAACGCAAGCTCAGCCGTGGACAGTTGAAAGCCGGGGATCCATTTGAAGCCGTCATTACGCTAAAAAGAAAATTTCCGTTTCCGCTGATGTTTTTGATAGTGGAAGACTGCCTTCCGGCTTCGCTTTTGAAAAACGGTCATCTATCTGAGGCGAAAACGTTTCTTTTTCCCTGGTTTCAGAAGGAAATCAAGATGGTTTATACGATACCGTCCGTCCCGAGGGGCGATCACCGTCTGACTGCGGTCAGAATCCGCACCGGTGATCCGCTTGGGCTGCTGGAAAAGGAAGTGTATCTGCAAATTGAAACCTCCTTTCTAGTGCTGCCTTCATATCAAGAAATTACATATCGCGAAAACGCGGGCAGTTTTGACGATAAGGGCGGACATGCGGTTGATTTTCAGAGGCAAAACAGCAACCTGGCTTCAGGCGTGAGGGAATATCAGCCCGGCGACCGTGTTTCATGGGTGGACTGGAAGACATCGGCAAGGCGGAACAGCCTGATGACAAAGGAATTTGAACAGGTGAAAGGCCGGAATTTGTACATTTTTATGGACAGATCACCTTCTCCGGTTTTTGAAGATATCGTTGTTTTTACGGCATCGGTTGTCCGTGCGGCTCTTCAAAACGGGACTTATACCGGACTTGTTTCCATTGGAAAAGAGCGAACCGTCTTTCCGGTCCGCTCCGGGGAGGATCATTTGAGGAAGCTCTTTTACCATTTGGCATTGGCTGATTGTGATTCTTCTTACCCGTTTCACAGTCTGCTTGAGAAAGAACTTCATCTCCCTGATATAGCCAAGACTGTAAAGTACATCATGACAAGCCGCATGACACCGGAGTTGTCGCGTGTTTTGGGGAACGCGGCGAGAGACAAGGCGCCCGCCGTTTTCGTCATCAAAGAAAAGGGAGACGCTCTCTCGCCTGAAGAAAGCGCGGCCATCGAGTATGTAACAGCGCGGGGAATTGAAGTCAGCGTGATTGCCGGAGACCGTTTTTCCCATGTTTTTGCGAAAGCGAGGTGAGGCATGATGTCGAGAGAAAGAAACAGCCGGGTCAGTTTGCTGATTTTTTATGTATTAACTTTTTTGCTCCTTTGGGAGTGGCTCCGTCCTTTGCAGTATTTTACGGATACGGGGCATACCGTCTTTTTTATCGTTTTTATCGCGATGGTTTTTTTGTTTACATTTTTTAAGGTTCCTTGGATGATCAGGTTTCCGGTCAGCCTCGGCTTTATATTGTTTGCGCTTCATTGGATATTCTACGACGGCCCGTTGCTCTCAGCCTCCTGGGTCGGAAAGCTTTTGCAAGAGGTCAATCATAATGTATCGTTCATTTTCTCCGGGATGTGGCGCGATATGTCGCCTTTGTTTCGGACGCTGCTCTTTTTCGTCCTGCTCTGGCTATTAGTCTACCTTCTGCATTATTGGGTGATCTACCAGCGGAGAATCTTCTTCTTTTTCATTATGACGATCGTTTATATTACAGTGATTGACACGTTTACGCCTTTTGACGCGTCATATGCGATCGTCCGGATCGCTATATTGGGATTTCTTTTGCTGGGAATGCTGTATTTGGAGCGGATGAAGGAGAGCGAGAGGCTCAAAGCTTCCGCATCATTATTTGCCAAATGGTTTGCTCCGCTGCTGCTGCTGACTGCTGCCGCTGCTGCTGTGGGCATAGCTGCGCCGAAGACGGATCCGATTTGGCCTGATCCGGTGCCGTTTATCAAAACGGCGGCCAATGGCGATTTTACTTCAGGCGGCAAAAACAAGGTCGGCTATGGAACCAATGATACATCACTGGGCGGACCATTCACACAAGACAATACATTGGTCTTTACATGGCAGGGCAAGGAAAGAAGCTATTTCAGGGTGGAAACGAAGACCCATTATACCGGCAAAGGCTGGTCTGAAGATGAGAAGGCCGGGGCAACCATCAATCTGGATGATAATAAGCTCGATTATCAATGGTATGATAAAATTGTCAAAACAGAGACGCGCAAAGTCAAGGTCGACATCAATCCGGCTTACCGCTATGATCATGTCTTATATCCGATCGGGACGAAGGCGATTTTATTGGACGATTTCGTACCCCTTAAGATGAACGGCAATACGGAACGGATGATTCCAAGCGGCCGGATGGGGGCGGACATTCAAAATCTTGGAAGCTATTCCCTGACCTATGAATCCCCGGTTTTTGACGTGAACAAGCTGAAAAGCATCAGCATGGATTCTGAGGGGGAGTGGGGCAAAAGACACCAAAAATATCTGCAGCTTCCCGCTTCCCTTCCCGAGCGTGTCAAACAGCTCGCCCTTGATTTGACGAAAGGCCATGACAATGTTTACGACAAAGCGAAAGCGATTGAAGACTATCTCGGTTCTTCCGATTTTTCGTATCAGACAAAAGATGTCGCCGTTCCGAGTAAAAATCAGGATTATGTTGACCAATTTTTATTCGAAACCAAAATCGGGTATTGCGACAACTTTTCCACGGCGATGACGGTGTTATTGCGTTCTGCCGGGATACCAGCCCGCTGGGTGAAAGGCTATACATCGGGGCAGTTTGCCGGGACGTCGCCCGATAAAAAGCAGACCGTTTATGAAGTGACAAACAACAATGCCCATTCCTGGGTTGAAGTCTATTTTGAAGGACAGGGCTGGGTGACGTTCGAGCCGACGAAAGGCTTTATCAACCCCGAGCAGCTGATCGAGCATTCCGGCGGCGGGCGTGAGGATGCCGCTTCAGAAAAAGGCGGAAAAGAACAGGAATATGCCGATCATCAAAGAAAACAAGCCGTCAAAGAAGAACAAAAAAACAGTGGGAATCAAAGGCTTGATGCCCAACAAGACCGTCAAACAGATGCGGCTGCAAACCGCGGCGGCGCAGGCGGTGTTCTCTGGTATGGCGCGGCATTTCTGCTTCTTCTCTTGGCCGCAGGAGCGGGTCTCTATTTTACACGGACAATTTGGCTCCCTGTCATGATTGCCGCCAGATTGAAAAAGCGGCAGGATGATGCCGTATTCTTCAAGGCGTATGAGGAGCTGCTCCGCCAGTTGAAGAGAAAAGGCATGAAAAAAGAAGCGGGACAGACGCTCCGTGAATTTGCGGAAACGGTTGATAAACGATATGACAGCGATGAGATGACGCTTCTGACGCTTCGTTATGAACGGGCGCTTTACCGAAAAGAAGACGCAGGAAAGCTTTGGAATGAATCAGCCGAGTTATGGGAAAATTTAATTAAAAGGAGATAGTCTTGACCGCTTTCTTTCCTATTGTTAGAATAAGTGAATATTAAAAACCCTTATATATCTTTGCTGGCAGGCCCGGCGTCAATCATTTTGCACACCGGGCCGAACCCGCGAATGGGGGCAGGACCGCCGTATGTCTGCCGCCATTTTTTCTGTGCAAAAGACAATTTGATAAAGAGGTGACACCATGACGAAGTTAGTAAATGAAATGATTCTTGTATTGGATTTTGGAAGTCAGTACAACCAGCTGATCACCCGGCGCATCCGCGAGTTTGGTGTGTACAGCGAATTGCATCCGCATACGTTGACAGCGGAAGAAATCAAAGAAATGAATCCGAAGGGAATTATTTTGTCCGGAGGACCGAACAGCGTGTATGATGAAGGATCTTTCCGCTGTGACGAAAAGATTTTTGAACTGGACATCCCTGTTCTCGGAATCTGCTACGGCATGCAGCTGATGACCCATTACCTCGGCGGCAAAGTGGAAGCGGCTAGCCAGCGTGAGTACGGAAAAGCAAACATTCATATCGAAGGCGAGCCGGATCTGTTTAAAGACCTTCCGAAAGAACAAGTCGTTTGGATGAGTCATGGTGATTTAGTCGTTGAAGTTCCGGAAGGTTTCACTGTTGATGCGACAAGCCATCACTGCCCGAATTCAGCGATGAGCAAGAAAGATAAAAAGTGGTACGGCGTTCAGTTCCACCCGGAAGTTCGCCACTCTGAGTACGGAAACGATCTGCTGAAAAACTTTGTGTTCCATGTTTGCGAATGCGCCGGCGAATGGTCAATGGAGAACTTCATTGAAATTGAAATGCAAAAGATCCGTGAAACAGTCGGCGACAAGCAAGTGCTATGCGCGCTCAGCGGCGGAGTTGATTCTTCTGTTGTCGCAGTCTTGATCCACAAAGCGATCGGCGATCAGCTGACATGTATTTTCGTCGACCACGGTCTTCTTCGCAAAGGTGAAGCCGAAGGCGTCATGAAGACGTTCAGCGAAGGCTTTAATATGAACGTCATCAAAGTCGATGCAAAAGACCGCTTCCTCAACAAGCTGAAAGGTGTTTCAGACCCTGAGCAAAAACGGAAAATCATCGGCAACGAGTTCATCTACGTGTTTGACGATGAGGCGGACAAGCTGAAAGGAATCGATTTCCTTGCACAAGGCACGCTTTACACCGACATTATTGAAAGCGGCACGGCGACTGCGCAGACGATCAAATCGCACCACAATGTCGGCGGACTGCCTGAAGATATGCAGTTTAAGCTGATTGAACCGCTGAATACTTTATTTAAAGATGAAGTCCGCGCGCTTGGTACAGAGCTTGGCATCCCTGATGAGATTGTTTGGAGACAGCCGTTCCCTGGACCGGGTCTTGGAATTCGCGTTTTGGGAGAAGTGACAGAAGAAAAACTGGAAATCGTCCGTGAGTCAGACGCGATTCTCCGCGAAGAAATCGCCAAAGCCGGGCTTGACCGCGATATTTGGCAGTACTTCACCGTTCTTCCTGACATCCGCAGTGTCGGCGTCATGGGAGACGCGAGGACATATGACTATACAATCGGAATTCGCGCCGTCACGTCAATCGACGGCATGACATCTGACTGGGCAAGAATCCCGTGGGATGTCCTTGAGAAGATCTCAACGCGGATTGTCAATGAAGTGAAGCACATTAACCGTGTGGTGTACGATATTACGAGCAAGCCGCCTGCAACAATTGAGTGGGAATAATAGCAATGCCTCAAATCCTTGCCTCTTTAGGATTTGGGGCATTTTTTTCTGGAACGGAAAAAGCGCGGAGAACACGCTTATCAAAAGGAACGTTTTATTTGTATAACTTTCTAAAGGGCGAAAAAACTAGCGGGGTTGCTTGATTGGAATATACAGTAAACGAACATAGCGGACATTGTTTTGAATAATGTTCGCTTTTTTGTATTGTGTTTAAGGAGAGATATTGCTACAATAGCATAGTAATTGAAAAAGAACTTGTCGTATAATCATGGGAATATGGCCCATAAGTTTCTACCAAGCTACCGTAAATAGCTTGACTACGCTGGTATATATTGATTTCATGCCGAGAAACATTTTTTCAGTATGACATCTGCCGTAGTCAAGCGTCCCGTTTATTTGGGGCGTTTTTTGTTTTAAAAGCAACGGTTTATGAAACAATAAAAACGACAGAAAATCGAGAGGAGTATACCATTTTGAAGCGTTTCTTTCAGTTTGATGAATTGGGTACAAATTACCGGAGAGAAATCATTGGCGGTCTGACCACCTTTTTATCAATGGCGTACATTTTATTCGTCAATCCGCTTACTTTGTCTCTCGCTTCCGTTCATGATTTTCCTAATCAATTAAGAATAGATCAGGGTTCAGTCTTTACAGCGACAGCGATTGCTTCTGCCGTCGGCTGTATTTTAATGGGCATCATCGCGAAATATCCGATAGCCATCGCGCCCGGAATGGGACTGAATGCGTTTTTTGCTTTTACTGTTGTCCTGAGCATGGGCATTTCCTGGCAGGTGGCCTTATCAGGCGTGTTTATTTCAGGTCTTATCTTTGTCGGTCTTTCTTTAACGGGATTGCGGGAAAAAATCATCAACGCCATTCCTCCGGAGCTCAAACTGGCGGTTGGAGCCGGTATCGGCCTTTTCATTACATTTGTCGGTTTGCAAGGTTCAAAAATTATCGTGGCCAACCCGAGCACGCTCGTTTCGCTTGGAAACATTCACAGCGGGCCTGTGCTGCTGACGATATTCGGAATTATCGTCACCGTCATTTTGATGGTGCTTCGGGTGAATGGGGGCGTCTTCTTCGGAATGCTGATCACGGCTGTGGCCGGTGTGATCTTTGGCTTGATTGATGCGCCGACAAAGATTGTCGACAAAATTCCAAGCCTTGAACCGACGTTTGGACAAGCCATTATTCATTTGCAGGATATTTTCTCTTTGGATATGCTGATCGTCATTTTAACGTTCCTGTTTGTCGGATTTTTTGACACTGCCGGTACGCTGGTAGCGGTCGCCACACAAGCGGGATTAATGAAAGAAAACAAACTGCCGAGGGCTGGAAGGGCTTTGTTTGCCGATTCATCTTCGATCGTTGTCGGCGCGGTTCTTGGAACATCGACGACGACTTCTTATGTTGAATCAAGCGCAGGGGTTGCAGCAGGAGCAAGATCAGGCTTTGCGGCTGTTGTAACAGGAATACTCTTTTTATTTTCGATGTTTTTCTCTCCTTTGCTGACCGTTGTAACGTCAAATGTCACAGCTCCCGCATTAATCGTCGTGGGAGTGCTGATGGTGGCGCCGCTCGGCAAAATTGACTGGACAAAATTCGAAATCGCCGTTCCCGCGTTTTTAACGATGATCTGCATGCCGCTGACATACAGTATTGCGACGGGGATTGCGATCGGCTTCATCTTTTATCCAATCACAATGATCTTTAAAGGCAAAGCGAAAGATGTTCATCCGATTATGTATGCTTTGTTTGTCATCTTTATTCTTTACTTTATTTTCTTAAATCACTAAGCTTTGTATGGCCGATAACTCTTACGGGTTATCGGTTTTTTAATGCGGGCGAAATTAGGCGAAAGAAAACAAAACTTTTCGGTGGTGATCAGCGTTATATATAATGACCGCCAAATCTGTTTGAAAATAGGGTTTTGCTTGACTGTTTGTCAAGGCTTCGGTAATTTAGAAAAGAAATCAGTAGCTTTCGCTTTGGGCAAAGAATAGGAGTTGCTTATATGATTGATGAACAATATAAAGACAAAAAAAGTCATGATGAAGATCATGAACATGAAATAGATCAGGAACCTGCATCGAGGATGTCGAGAAGCTCGCGCAATGCGCGGAAAAGCAAGGAGCCAAGCACATCCTCATCGAAAGCCAAAACGGCATTGCAAAGCGTAAACGCCGCTCTTGTCCGTTATTTCAGCTTTATGCTTGAGGTGTTAAAATCTCCTGTCCGTGCGGCGGAACAGTATGACCGGTCTTATTTTAAGTATTCCGTTATATCCATGACGCTGTTAGCCGTTTTCTTTTCGCTCGGGAATTTTTATCAGCTTTTGTCCGGCCGCGGCAGGGTTCTTGGATTTGGCGTGTCCGTTCCATTCATGGAAGTGTTTCTCGTTGTTTTCCTTTACTGCATGGTGTTCATGTTTTGGATGGCCGGGTCCATTTGGGTCGTGTCAAGGTTTTTGCTGAAGCATAACATGTCTTTTGTTGAGACTGCGGCAAAATACGGCTTGCTGTTGGTTCCGTTTATCATCCCGGCCGCCCTGTGGATGATTTGTGCGATTTTAAATATCACGACGATGACGGTAATCCTATCTATTTTCATCTTCCTTGGACTGACATTCGGAATGTTTTTCATGATTCAGTCCGTTTATGAAAAAAGCGGAAGGATGCGGACTGATTTGATGTATTGCGTCTTTGGCGTCCTTTTGCTTGAATTGGTGTATGTCGGATTGACATGGAAGTTCATGGTCGGTTATTTGCTGTCTTCACTCGTTCCGGTGTAAGACGGGCCGCTGGTTCACATGATGAACCAGCTTTTTTTATCATTAATTCCAAGTTGACTCATAAGATTAATGAGTATAATATAAAAACACATGTCATATTGATCGGGGGAGTGATCGAATGGCCAAGTTTCTCCGCAAAGCGATTCATCAAAAAAAGAAATGGCTCATCAGGCAGATCATGAAGTCCGGCCTGATCGAGAATCCAAACGATTTAGCGGCGTATACGCTGAGTGACCTTGAAAAGGAGCATCGTTCAATCAAAAAGCTAAAGACAGGCAAAAAGCAGCCGTAGCTGATAGGATCGGAAACAATCGGAGCCGGCTGTGCTGCTGTGGTGAGGGGGGCGTTCATATGAACGTCTTTTTTGACGGTATAAAGGCTTTGAAACTACTGCAAAAAGGGTAAACTGATCATAATTGGAACCTGGTGTCGGTTTGTCGAAAAATTTTGTAGTGAAGCATGGTCATTACAGGATTGTATATGCGGAATTTCTCTAGTAGAATATGATTGCTTTGGATCTAAAGGAGGGATTGCAATTGCTTCACACGGCATTAGTACACGCTGTGAGTATGGTTGGCATTATTTTGGTTATCAATATTATATATGTAACATTTTTAACCCTTCGAATGATACTGACACTGAAAGGCCAGCGGTATCTGGCCGCCTTTATCGGTACAATCGAAATGGTGGTCTACGTTGTCGGACTCGGACTGGTTTTAGATAATTTAAATCAAATTCAAAATGTCATTGCCTATGCGGTAGGGTTTGGAATCGGAATTATCGTCGGCACGAAAATAGAAGAAAAGCTTGCGCTCGGATATATTATGGTAAATGCAATCACGAAGGAGCTTGATCTCGATCTTCCGAAACAGCTCCGCGAAAAAGGATATGGCGTCACCCATTGGGTCGTCGGCGGACTTGAAGGAGACAGGACGGCGATGCAGATTTTGACGCCAAGAAGGTATGAACTGCAATTGTATGAGACGATCAAATCAATCGACTCAAAAGCGTTTATCGTTTCCTATGAACCGAAAACGATCCACGGCGGCTTTTGGGTGAAAGCCGTTAAGAAAAGGAGAATTAAAGAATAATGACAAAGCCGAAGAAGAAGCGCTTTGAAGTGACTGAGGGCGAAACGATTGAATCTGTTTTGAATCAAATGCAAAAAGAAGGGTATGCTCCTGTGCGCCGGATGGAAGAGCCAGTCTTTAAAGAGATGAAGGAAAATGGAACGATTCAGGTCGTCCCATGCGGAAGGAAAATTATATTTGAAGGGAAATTAATCTAAAACCCGAACATTAAAACTACAAAAAATAATATCGTTCGATAATATCGTTGACATAATTGAAGTCCGTTGTTAAGATAAACATGACATAAAAACACGACCTCATATAATCTTGGGAATATGGCCCATAAGTCTCTACCCGATGACCGTAAATCATCGGACTATGCAGGAAAGTGGACAATAAACTGACATGGAAATCGCGAGAAGCGGACGACTGACGATAAGCGCGCCATGCCCGGTTTGTGTTGCTTCCTACATGCAATACAGCCGGGTTTTTTGTTTGCGAAGAATTACAGCTAAAGGTGGGACAATAATATGCAGCCTCTTGCAGGTGTTATTATGGGAAGCACATCCGACTGGGAAACGATGAAACACGCTTGCGACATACTTGAAGAATTGGAGATTCCATTTGAGAAAAAGGTTGTTTCCGCTCATCGGACGCCTGATCTCATGTTTGAATATGCCGAGACAGCGCGGGAGAGAGGCTTGAAGGTCATTATTGCCGGAGCGGGGGGCGCTGCC
The DNA here is from genome assembly GCF_001592005.1 of Bacillus sonorensis NBRC 101234 = KCTC 13918. GTDB lineage: Bacteria > Bacillota > Bacilli > Bacillales > Bacillaceae > Bacillus > Bacillus sonorensis. The sequence continues at coordinate 96,613 of NZ_BCVZ01000007.1, read as the reverse complement.
CACCTGCCGGGAATGGTTGCGGCCAAAACGACGCTGCCTGTTATCGGGGTGCCGGTACAGTCAAAAGCGCTGAACGGACTTGACTCGCTATTATCAATCGTTCAAATGCCGGGCGGTGTTCCGGTGGCGACTGTTGCGATCGGAAAAGCCGGCGCCGTCAATGCAGGCCTGCTTGCAGCCCAGATTCTTTCGGCTTTTGATGAAAGAATAGCCCGCGCTTTGAGCGAACGAAGAGATCAAATGAAACAAACGGTTTTAGAAAGCAGTGATCAGCTTGTATAAACAAACGGTTTTTCCAGGAGCGACAATCGGCATCATCGGAGGCGGCCAGCTCGGCAAAATGATGGCAGTCGCCGCAAAGCAGATGGGTTACCGCGTGGCGGTGGTTGATCCTGTTCCTGCCTCACCGTGCGGACAGGTGGCAGACCTTGAAATCACGGCGGCCTATAATGATAATGAAGCAATACAGAAGCTTGCCGAGGCGAGCGATGTCATCACCTATGAATTCGAAAATATCGACTATGACGCACTAAACTGGCTGAAGGACAACGCGTATCTCCCGCAGGGAAGCGAGCTTCTGCTTCTGACGCAAAACAGGGAGACGGAGAAAAAAGCGATTGAATCAGCAGGCTGCAAAGTGGCGCCCTACAGAATCATTCATGACCGCAATGAGCTGGAAGCGGCCGTATCAGAACTCGGGCTTCCGGCGGTGCTGAAGACATGCCGCGGCGGGTACGATGGAAAAGGCCAGTATGTAATTAAGGAAAAAGAGCAATTCGAAGAAGCAGCGGCCCTTCTAGAGCATGGAACCTGCATTCTGGAAAGCTGGGTTCATTTCAAAATGGAACTGTCCGTCATTGTGACAAGGTCAGTGTACGGGGAAACCGCCGTTTTTCCAGTTGCTGAAAACATTCATAAAGATAACATTCTATTTCAAAGCATCGTCCCGGCGAGAGTCGAATCCGCGGTACAGGAAAAAGCGGCTGATCTTGCCGTCCGGCTCGCCGAAAAGCTTCAGCTCGTCGGAACGCTGGCGGTTGAACTTTTCCTGAAGGAAGACGGCGGACTGCTCGTCAATGAACTTGCGCCGCGCCCCCATAATTCGGGGCATTATACGCTCGATCTGTGCGAAACAAGCCAGTTTGAACAGCATATCAGGGCCGTCTGCGGATTGCCGCTCGGCAAAACGGAGCTTCTGAAAGAAGGAATGATGGTCAATCTCTTAGGCGATGAAGTGCACATGGCTGAAGAAGAGCCTGAGCTGTTAAAAGAGGCGAAACTTTATATTTATGGAAAGCATGAAGTTAAACCGGGCCGCAAAATGGGGCATATTACATTTATAAGAAAACCTGATCAACAATGGATTCAGCAGATCACAGAAAAGTGGATCGAAAGAGATGGAGGACGAAAATCATGATTGAACGTTATTCAAGACCGGAAATGGCTGCGATTTGGACGGATGAAAACAGGTTTCAGGCATGGCTTGAAGTCGAAATTTTAGCGTGTGAAGCATGGGCGGAGCTTGGCGTCATCCCTAAAGAAGACGTAAAGGCCATGCGCAAGAACGCATCATTTGATATGAACCGGATTTTAGAAATCGAACAAGATACACGCCATGACGTCGTCGCTTTTACCCGCGCCGTATCTGAAACGCTCGGCGAAGAAAGAAAATGGGTTCACTACGGCCTGACATCAACGGATGTTGTCGATACCGCTCTTTCCTATCTATTAAAACAGGCCAACGAGATTTTGCTCAAGGACATTGAGAGATTTGTTGACATTTTAAAAGAAAAAGCGAAAGAGCATAAATATACGGTCATGATGGGACGCACACACGGCGTACATGCGGAGCCGACGACATTCGGTTTGAAGCTTGCGCTGTGGTACGAGGAAATGAAGCGCAATCTGGAGCGCTTTAAACAGGCGAAGGAAGGTATCGAAGTCGGCAAAATCTCCGGTGCTGTCGGAACATACGCGAACATCGATCCGTTCGTTGAACAATACGTATGTGAGAAGCTGGGCTTGAAACCGGCGCCGATTTCCACGCAAACGCTGCAGCGTGACCGGCATGCCGATTATATGGCAGCACTTGCGCTGATTGCGACAAGCATTGAGAAATTCGCCGTTGAAATCCGCGGGCTGCAAAAAAGCGAAACGCGCGAGGTTGAAGAATTTTTCGCCAAAGGCCAAAAAGGTTCATCAGCCATGCCGCACAAGCGGAACCCGATCGGCTCTGAAAACATGACGGGAATGGCCCGCGTCATCCGCGGCTACATGCTGACCGCTTATGAAAATGTGCCGCTTTGGCATGAACGAGATATTTCCCATTCATCCGCGGAACGGATCATTTTGCCTGATGCGACGATTGCGCTGAACTACATGCTGAACCGTTTCGGCAATATTGTGAAAAACCTGACCGTGTTCCCGGAAAACATGAAGCGCAATATGGACCGCACACTCGGACTGATCTACTCGCAGCGCGTTCTTCTGGCGCTGATCGATACGGGAATGGCGCGCGAGGAAGCATATGACACGGTTCAGCCGAAAGCGATGGAAGCATGGGAGAAGCAAGTGCCGTTCCGCCAGCTTGTCGAAGCTGAGGAGAACATTACATCCCGCCTTTCTCCTGAACAAATCGCCGACTGCTTTGACTACAATTATCATTTGAAAAACGTCGACTTTATCTTTGAACGTTTAGGCTTGGCATAAAAAGCGGCGCCCGCCTTTTTCAGGCGGGGGTCTAAGTGCCGAAATATTTCCAACATTCGGGTTAGGAGGCCTTCTGTGAATATTGTGAAAAATGAACTTTTATACGAGGGAAAAGCAAAAAAGATTTTTCGGACGGATGATGACGATATTCTGTTTGTCGAATACAAAGATTCTGCAACAGCCTTTAACGGAGAAAAAAAGGCCGAAATTGACGGGAAAGGCCGTTTAAATAATGAAATTTCCAGCCTGATTTTCACAAGGCTGCATGAGAAAGGAATCGCAAACCACTTTGTGAAACGGATTTCCGAAACCGAGCAGCTCATCAAAAAAGTGACGATTATCCCGCTAGAAGTCGTCGTCCGCAATGTCGTTGCGGGGAGCATGTCCAAACGTCTCGGCATTCCGGAGGGCACAGCGCTCAAAGAGCCGATTATCGAATTCTATTATAAAGACGATTCTCTCGGCGACCCGCTGATCACAGAAGACCACATTTGGATTTTACAGGCGGCTGAACCTGACCAGGTGGAAACAATCAAGTCGATTACAAGGCAGGTAAACGAAGAGCTGCAGCATATTTTCGCAGCCTGTGATGTCAGATTGATAGATTTCAAGCTTGAGTTCGGGCTTGACGCAAATGGACAGGTCCTGCTTGCCGATGAAATTTCACCTGATACGTGCCGGCTTTGGGATAAAGAAACGAATGAAAAGCTTGATAAAGACGTATTCAGACGGAATTTAGGCGGATTGACTGATGCGTACTCAGAAATTTTTAAAAGACTTGGAGGCATGTGAGATGTATAAAGTGAAAGTTTATGTGAGCTTAAAAGAAAGTGTTCTAGATCCGCAAGGGAGTGCCGTCCAGCATGCATTGCACAGCATGTCTTACAAAGAAGTTCAGGAAGTCCGCATCGGCAAATACATGGAGCTTACAATCGAAAAATCAGACCGCGATCTTGACATTTTAGTCAAAGAAATGTGCGAAAAACTGTTGGCAAACACGGTGATTGAAGATTACAGATATGAAGTTGAGGAGGTTGTCGCACAGTGAAATTCGCGGTGATTGTTCTACCAGGCTCAAACTGTGATATCGACATGTTCCACGCCATCAAGGATGAGCTCGGCGAAGAAGCGGAATACGTCTGGCACACGGAAACAAGCCTTGACGGGTATGACGGGGTGTTGATCCCGGGAGGCTTTTCCTACGGTGATTACTTGAGATGCGGTGCGATCGCCCGCTTTGCAAACATTATGCCCGCCGTCAAAAAAGCGGCTGAAGAAGGGAAGCCTGTACTCGGCGTCTGCAACGGATTTCAAATTTTGCAGGAGCTCGGATTATTGCCGGGCGCGATGAGGCGGAATAAAGATTTGAAGTTTATTTGCCGCCCTGTTGAACTGATCGTGCAAAACGATGACACACTGTTTACATCTTCATATGCCAAAGGAGAAGCGATTACGATCCCGATCGCACACGGCGAAGGAAACTTTTATTGTGATGAAGAAACGCTTGCCGCATTAAAAGCCAACAACCAGATTGCGTTCACGTATGGAACAAATATCAATGGCAGCGTCGATGATATCGCGGGCGTCGTCAATGAAAAAGGTAATGTACTTGGCATGATGCCTCACCCTGAGCGCGCAGTCGACTCTCTGCTCGGAAGCGCCGACGGTCTCAAACTCTTTCAGTCTATCGTGAAAAATTGGAGGGAAACTCATGTCGCTACTGCTTGAACCAAGTAAAGAACAGATTAAGGAAGAGAAACTCTATCAGCAAATGGGCGTCAGCGATGACGAGTTCGCCATGATCGAATCGATTCTCGGAAGACTTCCCAACTATACGGAAATCGGGATTTTTTCGGTTATGTGGTCAGAGCATTGCAGCTACAAAAATTCGAAGCCGATCTTGAAAAAGTTCCCGACTAAGGGCGAGCGCGTTCTGCAAGGCCCTGGGGAAGGCGCGGGAATCGTCGACATCGGCGACAACCAGGCGGTCGTGTTCAAAATCGAATCGCACAACCACCCATCGGCGATCGAACCTTATCAGGGAGCTGCAACAGGTGTGGGCGGCATCATCCGCGACGTCTTCTCAATGGGGGCGCGGCCGATCGCTGTCTTGAACTCTCTTCGCTTTGGTGAACTCACTTCACCGCGTGTGAAGTACTTGTTTGAAGAAGTAGTCGCAGGCATTGCCGGTTACGGAAACTGCATCGGCATCCCGACCGTCGGCGGTGAGGTGCAGTTTGACAGCTGCTATGAAGGAAACCCTCTCGTCAATGCGATGTGCGTCGGGTTGATCAACCATGAAGATATTAAAAAAGGCCAGGCGAAAGGCGTCGGAAACACTGTCATGTATGTCGGCGCGAAAACAGGGCGCGACGGCATCCATGGCGCAACCTTCGCGTCTGAGGAAATGTCTGATGCTTCAGAAGAAAAACGTTCCGCGGTTCAAGTCGGCGATCCTTTCATGGAGAAGCTTTTGCTTGAAGCGTGCCTGGAAGTCATCAAATCCGATGCTCTTGTCGGCATTCAGGATATGGGAGCGGCAGGGCTGACAAGTTCGAGTGCGGAAATGGCCAGTAAAGCCGGCTCAGGCATCGAAATGAACCTGGATTTGATCCCGCAGCGGGAAACGGGCATGACGCCGTACGAAATGATGCTGTCAGAATCTCAGGAGCGCATGCTGCTCGTCATTAAGCGCGGCCGTGAACAAGAAATCATCGATATTTTTGACAAATATGATCTTGAAGCGGTTGCCGTCGGGCATGTGACAGATGATAAAATGCTGCGCCTGCTCCACAAAGGGGAAATCGTCGCCGAGCTTCCGGTAGATGCGCTCGCAGAGGACGCGCCTGTTTACCACAAGCCTTCAAAGGTTCCGGCGTACTACAAAGAATTCCTTGAAACAGACGTCCCTGTACCAAAGGTGGATGATGCCAAAGAGACGCTTCTTGCCCTTTTGCAGCAGCCGACGATCGCCAGCAAGGAATGGGTCTATGACCAATACGACTACATGGTGCGGACGAATACGGTAGTCGCTCCCGGCTCTGATGCGGGGGTTCTCAGAATCCGCGGAACGAAAAAAGCGCTCGCCATGACGACGGACTGCAACGCCCGCTATTTATATCTCGACCCGGAAATCGGCGGAAAAATCGCAGTTGCCGAGGCTGCGCGCAACATTGTCTGCTCTGGAGCGGAGCCGCTTGCGGTCACGGATAACCTCAATTTCGGCAACCCGGAAAAGCCGGAGATTTTCTGGCAGATTGAAAAAGCGGCCGACGGTATCAGCGAGGCTTGCAACGTACTGAACACTCCGGTTATCGGCGGAAACGTTTCTCTGTACAATGAATCGAACGGAAGCGCCATCTATCCGACGCCTGTCATCGGCATGGTCGGACTGATCGAAGATACGGCTCATATCACGACACAGCAGTTCAAAGCTGCGGGAGATTTGATTTATGTCATCGGCGACACGCTTCCTGAATTTGCCGGAAGCGAGCTGCAAAAGCTGACAGAAGGAAAAATCTATGGAAAAGCGCCGGCGATCGACCTTGAAGTGGAAGAGTCAAGGCAAAAATCTCTTCTGCAAGCAATCCGCTCGGGACTGGTCCAATCGGCGCACGATGTCTCAGAGGGCGGACTCGGCGTCGCGCTGGCAGAAAGCGTCATGGGGGCGAAAGGCCTTGGCGCCAAAGCCGCGCTTAGCGGAGACCCTGCACTGCTGTTCAGCGAATCACAGTCACGATTCATCGTATCCGTGAAAAAAGAACACCAGGAATCGTTCGAAGCGCTCGTAAAAGACGCCATCCATATCGGTGAGGTAACATCAGACGGGATTTTTGCCATTCAAAGCCAGGAAGGAAAACAATGGATTCATGCGCGGACAGAAGAGCTTGAAAGCGCATGGAAAGGAGCTATCCCATGCTTGCTGAAATCAAAGGCTTAAATGAAGAATGCGGCGTATTTGGGATTTGGGGGCATGAAGAAGCACCGCAAATTACGTATTACGGCCTCCACAGCCTCCAGCACAGGGGGCAGGAGGGCGCCGGCATCGTGGCGACGGACGGGGAAAAGATGTCCGCCCACAAAGGCCAGGGGCTGATTACCGAAGTGTTCCAAAACGGCGAGCTCAAAAAAGTGAAAGGAAAAGGGGCGATCGGCCATGTCCGCTATGCAACGGCGGGCGGCGGCGGTTTTGAAAACGTCCAGCCGTTCCTTTTCCATTCGCAAAACAACGGCAGCCTTGCGCTTGCACACAACGGAAATTTAGTCAACGCCACACAGCTGAAGCAGCAGCTTGAAAACCAGGGCAGCATTTTTCAGACGTCTTCCGATACGGAAGTGCTTGCCCATTTAATCAAGCGAAGCGGTCATTTCATGTTGAAGGACCAAATTAAAAACGCCCTTTCCATGCTGAAAGGCGCTTACGCTTTCTTAATCATGACGGAAACGGAAATGATCGTGGCGCTCGATCCGAACGGACTCAGACCGCTGTCGGTCGCCATGCTTGGCGATGCATATGTCGTGGCTTCTGAAACGTGCGCCTTTGATGTCGTGGGCGCGACGTATTTGCGCGATGTTGAACCGGGCGAGATGCTGATCATCAATGATGAAGGCATGACATCTGAGCGCTTTTCGCTGAATATCAACCGTTCGATCTGCAGCATGGAGTATATCTATTTCTCAAGACCTGACAGCAACATTAACGGGATTAACGTACACAGCGCCAGAAAGAACCTCGGCAAAAAACTCGCCGAAGAATCCGGCGTTGAAGCGGATGTTGTCACAGGAGTACCGGATTCGAGCATTTCAGCGGCGATCGGCTATGCCGAAGCGACAGGCATCCCTTATGAACTCGGACTGATCAAAAACCGCTATGTCGGCAGAACCTTTATTCAGCCGTCCCAATCGCTCAGAGAGCAGGGCGTGAGGATGAAGCTGTCCGCTGTCCGCGGAGTCGTCGAAGGCAAGCGCGTCGTCATGGTCGATGATTCGATCGTGCGCGGCACGACGAGCCGCCGGATCGTGACGATGCTCAGGGAAGCGGGAGCAACGGAAGTGCATGTGAGAATCAGTTCGCCTCCGATTGCCCATCCGTGTTTTTACGGAATCGACACGTCGACGCACGAAGAGCTGATCGCCTCCTCTCATTCAGTCGAAGAAATCCGCCAGGAAATCGGCGCCGATACCCTGTCTTTCTTGAGCATTGAAGGCCTGCTTTCCGGCATCGGCAGAACGTATGAAGGGGAAAACTGCGGCCAGTGCATGGCTTGTTTTACAGGAAAATATCCGACGGAAATCTACCAGGATACTGTACTTCCGCACGTCAAAGAAGCCGTGCTGACAAAATAAATGAGCGGCGTCCGGCTGGGCGCCGCACCTTGTGAACATGAATCAGGGGCAGCGGGAAATGTGCTGCTCTTTTGAATTGAAATCGATCAATGGACTAGCGCGGAATAGGAGTGATGATGATGTCTGAAAGCTATAAAAACGCCGGGGTTGATATTGAGGCTGGCTATGAGGCCGTCAAACGGATGAAAAAGCATGTGGAACGGACGAAGCGCATCGGCGTGATGGGCGCTCTAGGCGGTTTTGGCGGCATGTTTGACCTGTCAGAGCTTCCTTATAAAAAACCGGTTCTTATTTCCGGGACGGACGGCGTCGGGACAAAGCTGAAACTGGCTTTTGCCATGGATAAACACGACACGATCGGAGTGGACGCTGTGGCGATGTGTGTGAACGATGTATTGGCCCAAGGTGCAGAACCGCTGTTTTTTCTCGATTATCTTGCGGTCGGAAAAGCCGATCCGGCCAAAATAGAGGAGATCGTGGGAGGAGTTGCTGAAGGCTGCGTTCAGTCGGGATCTGCGCTCATCGGCGGAGAAACGGCGGAAATGCCGGGTCTGTATACTGAGGATGAATATGATATTGCCGGTTTTTCAGTAGGAGTAGCTGAAAAGGATGACATCGTAACGGGCGAAAGAATTCGCGAAGGACATCTCCTGATCGGACTTTCTTCAAGCGGCCTGCACAGCAACGGCTTTTCACTCGTGCGGAAAGTTCTTCTTGAGGATGCCGGCCTGAGCCTCCATGAAACATATACACCATTTGGACGGCCTCTTGGCGAAGAGCTTTTAGAGCCGACGAGGATTTATGTCAAACCAGTGCTTGAAGCCGTAAAAACGGGAAAAGTCGACGGCATGGCGCATGTCACGGGAGGCGGTTTTATCGAAAACCTGCCGCGGATGCTGCCTGAAGGTCTTGGTGTCGAAATCGACCATGGATCTTGGCCGATCCCCGCCATTTTCCCGTTTGTGCAGGAAAAAGGCGGCTTGAAATCAGAAGAAATGTTCAATGTCTTCAACATGGGCATCGGTTTTGTCCTCGCTGTCAAAGAAGAGCATATGACAGATATTATTCAAACGCTCGAAGGCCACGGGGAAAAAGCCTATTTGATCGGCCGGGTGAAAGCCGGAAGCGGCGTGACGTTTGGCGGTGCCGGACTTTCATGAAAAAATTTGCGATATTTGCATCAGGAAGCGGGACGAATTTTGAAGCGATTTTGAGGAAAATGAAAGAAGAAAACTGGGATGCCGACATCGTGCTTGTCGTCTGCGACAAACCGCAGGCGAAAGTGCTGGAGCGGGCCGAAAAAGCCGGAATCCCGTCATTCGCTTTTCAGCCGAAATCATTTGAAAATAAAGCGGCTTTTGAACAACTCATCGTTGAACAGCTCCGCCTCCACGGGGCGGAGTGGATCGTGCTGGCGGGCTACATGAGGCTGATCGGTGACACGCTTCTTTCGGCGTACCGGAACAAAATCATCAACATCCATCCGTCGCTCCTGCCGGCGTTCCCCGGCATCGACGCGATCGGACAAGCGTACAGAGCGGGCGTGAAAGTGGCGGGAATTACAGTTCACTATGTTGATGAAGGGATGGACACAGGACCCATCATCGCTCAGCGGGCGCTTGAACTTGATCAGCACGAAACATTGGAATCCCTTGAAGAAAAGATTCACAAATTGGAGCATGAGCTTTACCCTGAAGTGATTAAAGAGCTTCTTGAACTAAATGGCAGAGGTGAGAAGAAATGACGATCAAACGCGCATTAATCAGCGTATCTGATAAAACAAACATTGTCCCTTTTGTAAAAGAATTGACAGAGCTTGGCGTTGAAGTGATTTCAACGGGCGGCACAAAAAGGCTGCTTCAGGAAAACGGTGTTGATGTGATCGGAATTTCCGAAGTGACGGGCTTTCCGGAAATCATGGATGGCCGGCTGAAAACCCTTCATCCGAACATTCACGGCGGTCTCCTTGCCGTCCGCGATAATGAAAAGCACATGGCACAGCTGAGTGAACAAGGCATCCAGCCGATTGACCTCGTTGTTGTCAACCTTTATCCGTTTAAAGAAACGATTTCTAAGGAAGGCGTCACATACGAAGAAGCGATTGAAAATATCGACATCGGCGGACCGGGCATGCTTCGCGCCGCAGCGAAAAACCATCAGGATGTGGCCGTCATCGTCGATCCTCAAGACTACAATCCGGTGCTGACCGACATCAAAGAGGCCGGTGCGGTGTCCCTCGAGAAAAAACGCGAGCTTGCGGCGAAAGTATTCCGCCACACGGCGGCATATGACGCTTTGATCGCCGATTATTTGACAAACGTGACAGGAGAAAAAGAGCCTGAACAGTTCACCGTCACATTCGAGAAAAAACAGTCGCTCCGCTACGGGGAAAACCCGCATCAGGAAGCCGTGTTTTATCAAAGCGCCATCCCTGTGAGCGGTTCGATCGCTTCAGCGAATCAGCTTCACGGAAAAGAGCTTTCCTACAATAACATTAAAGATGCGGATGCCGCAGTCCAAATCGTCCGTGAATTCACAGAGCCGGCGGCGGTTGCGGTCAAGCATATGAACCCGTGCGGCGTCGGCACAGGCAAAACGATTGCGGAAGCGTTCAACAAAGCCTACGCGGCTGATCAAACATCGATTTTCGGCGGAATCATCGCCCTTAACCGTGAAGTGGATCAAGCAACTGCCGAAGTCCTTCATCAAATCTTTTTGGAAATCATCATCGCACCTTCATTCAGCACAGAAGCGCTTGAGATTTTAACATCCAAGAAAAATCTCCGTCTGTTGACGCTTGATGTCAATCAGCCTGTCAAAAACGAAAAGCAGCTGACATCCGTTCAAGGCGGACTCTTGATTCAGGATCTGGATATGCACGGCTTTGATGATGCCGACATCACGATCCCGACGAAAAGGGAGCCGACAGAACAGGAGTGGGCAGACCTGAAGCTTGCCTGGAAAGTCGTCAAACATGTAAAGTCAAACGCGATCGTGCTTGCCAAAGACGACATGACGATCGGTGTTGGTGCCGGGCAAATGAACCGCGTCGGCTCCGCGAAAATCGCGATTGAACAGGCCGGCGAAAAAGCGAAAGGAAGCGCCCTCGGATCAGACGCCTTCTTCCCGATGCCTGATACGGTCGAAGAAGCGGCTAAAGCCGGTGTGACGGCAATCATTCAGCCGGGCGGCTCGGTTCGTGACGAAGATTCGATTAAAAAAGCGGATGAGTACGGCATCGCGATGGTGTTCACCGGAATCCGCCACTTCAAACATTAAGGGGAGGAAACAGCGTGAACGTATTGATTATCGGTAGAGGCGGCAGAGAGCATACATTAGCCTGGAAAGCGGCGCAGAGCCCGCTTGTCGACACCGTTTATGCAGCGCCCGGCAATGACGGAATGGAGGGCACGGCCGTACTCGTTGATCTTGATGAAGGCAATCACGAGGGCCTTCTCGCTTTCGCAAAGGAAAACAATATTGGACTGACGATCGTCGGTCCTGAAGTTCCTTTGATTGAAGGCCTTGTCGATGAGTTTGAAAAAGCGGGGCTGCCGGTCTTCGGCCCTTCCCGCAAAGCTGCGGTGATCGAAGGCAGCAAACAGTTTGCGAAGGATTTGATGAAGAAATATCAGATTCCGACAGCCGAATACGAAACATTTACGTCCTTTGACAAAGCGAAAGCCTATGTTGGGCAAAAAGGAGCGCCGATCGTGATCAAAGCGGACGGGCTTGCAGCCGGCAAAGGCGTGACCGTCGCGATGACAGAGGAAGAAGCGGTACAATGCCTTCACGATTTTCTCGAGGATGAAAAATTCGGCGAAGCGAGCGCATCTGTCGTGATCGAGGAGTTTTTAAGCGGCGAAGAATTTTCGCTGATGGCATTTGTTAAAGGAGAAACAGTATATCCGATGGTGATCGCCCAGGACCACAAACGGGCATTTGACGGGGACAAGGGTCCGAATACAGGGGGAATGGGCGCCTATTCTCCTGTGCCGCAGATTTCCGATGCGGTCGTTCAAGATGCCGTCAAAACGATTTTGGAGCCCGCAGCCAAGGCCATGGTCAAAGAAGGCCGTTCATTTACCGGCGTCTTATATGCCGGCTTAATGCTGACGGAAAAGGGCACAAAAGTGATTGAATTCAATGCCAGATTCGGAGATCCGGAGACACAGGTCGTGCTCCCGCGACTTGAATCAGATCTTGTTCAGGTGATGCTTGATCTGCTGCAAGACCGCGAAGTTGAGCTGAAGTGGAAGGATACGGGGGCAGTCACCGTTGTTCTGACGTCTGAAGGCTATCCGGAAAGTTATGAAAAAGGTACGCCGATCGGCTCCTTGGCACCAGCAGAGGAAGATACGGTCGTCTTCCACGCAGGAACGAAAAAAAGCGGTGGCCAGTTTGTCACAAACGGCGGCCGCGTCGCCAATGTGACGGCCTTTGCCGATACGTTTGAAGCGGCGAGGGAAACGGCTTACAAAGCGGTAAGCGAAGTCACCAAGCCGGGGCTTTTCTACCGGACGGATATCGGCGCGCGCGCCTTAAAAGCCGCACAGAAATAAACATGAAGAGACAAAATGGGAAGTGCTCATTTTGTCTCTTTTTTTTACATCATCCTTTTTGGATCAGGCTGATCATGGCTTCAGCCATATATTCAGGCGTATAAGGCATTCCATTTTCAAGCCACCATGCCGCTGTGCCTTCATAGGCGGAAATCACAAACTGCCTTTGAATGTCCAAGGGAACCCAATGCTGCAGTTCGCCGTCCGGAGCCTTTTTGACTCCTGTTAAAAAACTGTCATTCCAAAAATCATGAAGTAAATCCTTAATATTCAGCTCATACCTTCTGTTGATAATGATCGTAAAATCACGGCAGTTATGCTTCAAATGTCGATAGAATCGCAGGACATACCAGTATGCCTCCGGCTTATCATCATCGCCGTCAGCGCCATGAGGGGAGAAAATCTCTTGCTTCATCGCTTCAAACATATCGCTCACATGCTGGTGAAGCAGATCATATTTGTCTTTATAATACTGATAGAATGTGGTTCTGTTCAGCTTTGCCCGCTTCGTAATGTCCTGAACGGATATCTTCTCCCATTCTTTTTCGGCAAGCAATTCAAAAAGAGCTTTTTTTAAGTTTTTTTTCGATTGCGTCATCCGCTTGTCCCCGCGGTAGCTGTCAGCCATGCAGTCAGCCTCCTCTGCCTTTTTCGACACATTGCTGTCATTTGTTGGTTGAATCATCCAGTGAATTTTTTTAATTTTAAACTAACATATTTGCCAATATGATTCAGCTGACAAGCAAAAAGAAGGAGTGAAGCGAGTGAACTCGGCAAAACAGCAGAACCCTATTCAAAAAGCTCTTCTAAACGGAAAAAACCGGCAGGACCCGTATGATCCATTTCCCTGGTACGAAAAAATGCGCAAGGAATCACCTGTCTACTATGATGAGGACAGCAAAGTGTGGAGCGTGTTTCTTTATGATGATGTCAAAAGAGTGATCAGCGACAAAGACTTTTTTTCAAATCAATTCCCTCAGCTTGAATCCGGCAATACATTTGCGAAAACAATGGTCAGCATGGATCCGCCAAAACATACCAGAATCAGGTCGATTGTAAGCAAAGCTTTCACACCGCGTATCATGAAAGAGTGGGAACCGCGCATCCGGGTGCTGACGGATGAACTGCTTGGAAAGGCCCGCGGCCGGGACGAAATCGACCTCGTTCAGGATTTTTCTTATCCTCTTCCCGTTATGGTCATTTCAGAATTGCTGGGTGTTCCATCTGAGCATAAGGAGAAATTCAAAGAATGGTCAGATCTATTAGTAAGCTTGCCGAAGAGCGCTTATGAAGAGGACGTCATGGAGTGGCGGACCATTAGGAATAAAGGTGAAGAAGACTTAAGCGCGTTTTTTGAAAACGTCATTGAAGAAAAAAGACGGAATCTGGGAGATGATATCATTTCACTTTTAATTCAAGCTGAAGAAGATGGGGACAGGCTTTCTCCTGATGAATTGGTTCCGTTTTGCAATCTGCTGCTTTTAGCTGGCAATGAGACAACGACGAATTTGATTTCAAATATGGTTTACAGCATTCTTGAAAAACCGGGTACGTTTGACGAGTTGGCAAATCAGCCTGACCTGATCCCCCAGGCCGTCGAAGAAGCTGTCCGTTTTCGCGCGCCGGCGCCGATGATCGTGCGCTTCGTCCAGCAGGATACCGCAATCAGGGGAGTGAATTTGAAAAAGGGAGAGGGAGTGATCGCTTTTCTTGCCTCAGCCAACCGGGATGAAGCTGCATTTGAACGGGCGCACGAATTTGATATTCACCGCCATCCAAACCGGCACATCGGCTTTGGCCACGGCATCCATTTCTGTTTGGGCGCCCCTTTGGCGAGGCTGGAGACAAAAATCGCGCTGGAGGCGCTCCTCAAGCAATATTCCGCTATGGAAACGATCTCGACAGAGCCGATGGCCAACAGCAGCATGTACGGTCTGAAACATTTTCGCCTCCATGTCAAAGAGGCGCTGCTTTCATCATGAAAAAAAGCATCCCAACAGGGGTGCTTTTTTTACGATTGTCCTTCGGATTCGCTCTGCTTCATATATGTCTGGCATACATAAGTCATGGGACAGAATCTCAGGATGCCGGAAGCGGTTTTCATCGCACCCATAAACATGCAAAAGAGCGTCATTCTGCACCACGGCTTTCTCGTGAATTTGGCCGCCGCCGCGGACAGGATCGTAAGCCCGCAGGCGATGCGGAATAAGGCGTCAAACAGTCCGATGTTTTGCTTCATATTGATTCCTCCGATTAAAATAATTAAATAAAGTGTGTTTTCGAAAAATTGTAACGGAATGGTAATGCGTGACAATAGTAAATGTGTTAACATAGGGTCATTACATGTAAAGGAGAGTATGTGAATGTTCGAACGCACCTTAAATTGGAAAAATAAAGACATCAGATCACAAGTTGATGTTGTAAGTTCAAGGTCGCTCCCAACGCTCCTTTTACGAAATGCATACGTATTGAACCCGTATTTAAAGCAGTGGATCTCTGCAAACGTATGGATTCATCATGACAGAATCGTTTATGTCGGCCGTGACCTTCCGAAAACGGCTGTTAAAACTACCATAGATTGTGAAGGAAAATACATTGTACCAGGATATATTGAGCCGCATGCGCATCCTTTTCAAATTTATAATCCCCAAACTTTGGCTGAATATGTGTCACAGTTTGGAACAACGACATTGGTGAACGACAACCTGTTTTTGCTTTTGCATTGCGGAAAAAAGAAAGCGTTTTCTATTTTGGAAGAACTGAAAAAACAGCCTGTTCACTATTACTGGTGGTCAAGGTATGATTTGCAGACAGAGGTGCCTGAGGAAGACCAAATGCTTTCGATTGACTACCGGAAGCACTGGGGCGAGCATCCTGACGTGATTCAGGGAGGAGAAATGACAGGCTGGCCGCGTCTTTTAGAAGGAGACGACCTGATGCTTCACTGCATGCAATGCACGAAAAGAAGGCGGAAACGGATCGAAGGCCATTTTCCCGGCGCCTCCGAGAAAACGCTGACAAAAATGAAACTGTTCGGCGCGGATGCGGATCATGAAGCGATGACGGGAAAAGAGGTATTAAAGCGGCTTGAGCTTGGCTATTATGCCGGATTAAGGCATTCTTCGATACGTCCGGATCTGAGAACGATTCTGCGTGAGCTGCATGAAGAGGGATTCCGCCATTATGACCATATGTTTTACACAACGGATGGCGCCACGCCGAATTTCTATAAGGAAGGCATGACAAACCAGCTGATTTCGATTGCCCTTGAAGAGGGCGTTCCGGCGATTGACGCTTATAATATGGCCGGATTTAATATTGCGAAATACTATCAGCTTGAAGACCTTCTCGGCGTCGTCGCACCTGGTCGATATGCGACATTAAACATTTTAGAAAGCCCTGAAAACCCGACTCCGGTAACGGTCCTTGCAAAAGGCCGAATCTTAAAATCAGACGGCGTGAACACGGAAATGTTTTCAGAGCCCGAATGGAAAAAAGGCGGTCTTGTCCCTCTGAACCTTTCATATGATCTAACGATGGACGATTTGCAGTTTTCCATGCCGCTCGGCTTGAAGATGCGGAACGACGTGATCATGGAGCCTTATACGATTGAGATTGACAACTCGGTCAATCAGCTGTCTTTCGATCATGATGAAAGCTATCTCGCCATGTTCGATAAAAAAGGCAAATGGCGGGTCAATACGATGCTAAAGGGATTTGCATCCCGCGTTCAAGGGTTTGTCAGCTCGTATTCCACCACGGGGGACATCGTGGCCATCGGCAAAAATAAAGAAGACATGCTGCTGGCATTTAAACGGATGAAAGACATCGGCGGCGGAATCGTATTAGCCGAAAGCGGCAAAATCCTGCACGAAATTCCTCTTCATTTAGGCGGCGGGGCATCAAATGAGACGTATGAGAAAGTGCTTGAGCGGGAAAACAGGCTGAAAGAACTTCTATTTGAAAGAGGGTACGTGTTCACCGATCCGGTCTTTACTCTGCTTTTCTTGCAAAGCACCCATCTGCCATACATCAGGGTGACGCCGAAAGGGATCTTTGATGTCATGAAAAAAACTGTACTCTTTCCATCGATAATGCGTTAAAATATAAAAGAGCGGGAGCTAATGTATGACCAATCGATACGCAAGAGTACTGCTGTGTATAGCCTGTGCTGTGCTGCTTATGTCATGCCAGCCCAAAGAAAAACGGGAAGCCGATAAAAATATCTATCCGCTGACGGGTTTGGAAGCGGATGGGAATGTTCAGCAGCGGCCGCTTGCCGTTGTGGTGAACAATCATCCAAAGGCAAGACCGCAGTCGGGATTGAGCAAGGCGGACATCGTAATTGAGGCTCTGAGTGAAGGCCCGATCACAAGATTTTTGGCGATTTACCAAAGCGAGATGCCTGAAGCTGCGGGTCCCGTCAGAAGCGCGCGCGAGTATTTCATTGATTTGGCTCTTGGCTTTGACGGCCTATTGGTGCACCACGGCTGGAGTCCCGGTGCCAAAAACCGGCTTAAAAGCGGTGACTCCGATCATATCAATGGAATGGATTATGATGGCAGTTTGTTTTGGAGAACAGACTTCCGGGAAGCGCCCCATAATTCGTATACTTCATTTAAAAATATCAAAAAAGCTGCCGATGATAAGGGATATTCCATGAAAGCCAGCACAGAACCGTATACATTTATAACCGCCCGTGCTGCATCTTCCGGGACGCCTTATTCGGCTCGGTTAGATTATGGCACAAAAAACGTTACAAACAACGTTGAATATGGTTATGATAAAAAGGCTGGCGGTTATGTGAGAACATCAGACGGCATGTTGACAACAGACCTTGAAACAGAAGAACCGGTTGTTCTTCAAAATATTTTAATAGTGGAAGCCGAACATCAAGTAAAAGATACCGACGGGAGAAGGGATATTGACCTGCGATCAGGCGGACAAGGGCTGCTTCTGCAAAACGGGGAAGTCCGCCAAGTCGATTGGAAGAATGAAGACGGCCGGATCATACCGGTGAAGGACGGAAAAACCGTTCCTTTTGTTCCGGGAAAAACGTGGATCAACATCATTCCCGATCTCAGCAAGGTTTCTATTAGTAAAGGAGAAGGTGTGTAACGATGCAGATCGATAAATTACGCGGGAGAGAGCTTGACCAGCTTTTTCAATCCATCCTGTCATTGAGGGATCTCGAAGAATGCTACCGTTTTTTCGATGATCTGTGTACCATAAATGAAATTCAATCGCTGGCTCAGCGGCTCGAAGTAGCCAGAATGCTTCGCGACGGCAACACGTACCACAAAATAGAAACCGAGACCGGAGCGAGCACCGCGACCATTTCCAGGGTCAAACGCTGCCTGAATTACGGAAATGACGCATATATTATGGCACTGGACCGTGTAAAAGAAAAAGAATCTGAATCATCTTCGTGAGGAAGATCGCAAAACCGCCTGGCTTTAAGAGCGCAGGCGGTTTTTTTACGCCCAAATCTTTCTTCGGGAATCCGTTTTTCCAACAGGGGTGAATTTGTTATAATATTTAAATGGTAAGAACGATTGGAGGAGCTTTTTTCATGTACGATATTACCGAGTGGAAGCATGTCTTTAAACTCGATCCCAATAAAGATATAACGGACGATCAGCTTGAACAGCTGTGTGAATCGGGAACAGATGCGATTTTGATCGGCGGAAGCGACAATGTCACAGAGGATGACGTGCTGCGCCTCATGTCAAAGGTTCGGCGTTTTTTAGTGCCGTGCGTCCTTGAAGTATCCACGATTGATGCGATTGTGCCGGGATTTGACCTTTATTTTATCCCTACCGTGCTGAACAGCAATAATCCAGACTGGATCGTCGGTCTACATAAAGAGGCAATGAAAGAATACGGTGAGCTGATGTCACCGGAAGAGATCATTGTGGAAGGCTATTGTATCTTAAACAAGGACTGCAAGGCGGCAGCTTTGACAAATGCAAATCCTGCGCTTGAGCTTGAGGATATCAAAGCGTACGCGAGACTGGCCGAAAAACTGTTCCATCTGCCGGTTTTTTATCTGGAATACAGCGGGATGCTCGGGGATGCCGAGATCGTCAAAGAAACAAAAGCCGTTCTGACCGATACGACTTTATTTTACGGCGGCGGTATCAAAAACCCGGAAACTGCGGCAAACATGGCTGAATATGCCGATGTCGTCGTTGTCGGAAATGCGATTTATGAAGATTTTGGACAAGCGTTGAAAACGGTGAAGGCCGTAAAAAAATGAGCGAAACTAACCGGATTGGTTTATAATAGAACATATGTTTGAAGAGGCGGTGAACGGATTTTGAATTATATTAGCGACCAATTATTAAATGGGTTGAATAACGTACAGCAGGAAGCGGTCAAAACAACGGATGGGCCGCTTTTGATCATGGCCGGCGCGGGAAGCGGAAAAACGAGGGTTTTGACCCATCGAATCGCTTATTTAATGGCGGAAAAGCGCGTCGCCCCGTGGAACATCCTCGCGATTACGTTTACGAACAAAGCGGCGAGAGAGATGAAAGACCGTGTCGAAAGCATTCTCGGACCGGGGGCTGACGACATTTGGATTTCGACCTTTCACAGCATGTGTGTGAGAATTTTGCGGAGAGACATCGACCGTATCGGGATTAACCGCAATTTCTCGATTCTTGATACATCTGACCAGCTCTCAGTCATTAAAGGGATCTTGAAAGAACGAAACATCGATCCGAAAAAATTTGATCCGCGGAGCATTCTCGGCTCCATCAGCGGGGCGAAAAATGAACTGATCGACCCGGAGGAATATGAGAAAACGGCGGGCGGCTTTTTTGAGCAGGTTGTCAGCGACGTCTACAAAGATTATCAGAAAAAACTGCGGAAAAATCAGTCCCTTGATTTTGACGATTTAATCATGACGACGATCCGCCTGTTTGACCGGGTGCCGGAAGTTCTTGAATACTATCAGCGCAAATTTCAATATATTCATGTCGATGAGTATCAGGATACGAACAGGGCGCAATATTTGCTCGTCAAAAAAATGGCCCAGCGCTTCCAGAACATCTGCGTTGTCGGGGACTCGGACCAGTCGATCTACAGATGGCGCGGAGCGGACATCGCCAACATCCTGTCTTTTGAAAAAGATTATCCGAATGCGAGCGTCATTTTACTCGAACAGAACTACAGATCGACGAAGCGGATCTTAAATGCGGCCAATGAAGTGATCAAGAACAACTCAAACAGAAAGCCCAAAAAACTTTGGACTGAAAATGACGAAGGGGCGAAAATCTCCTATTTCAGAGGGGACAACGAGTTTGGCGAAGGACAGTTTGTGGCGGGCAAAATCCGGGAGCTCGTCCAATCCGGCAAGCGCTCCTATTCCGATATTGCGATTTTATACCGGACAAACGCCCAGTCCCGCGTCATCGAAGAAACGCTGATGAAAGCAAACATCAGCTACAATATCGTCGGCGGAACGAAGTTCTACGACAGGAAAGAAATTAAAGACATTCTCGCTTATTTGCGCCTTGTCGCAAATCCGGATGATGATATCAGCTTTGCCAGAATCGTCAATGTGCCAAAGCGCGGCGTCGGGGCGACCTCCGTCGATAAAATCGCCGCATATGCGGACATGAACGGATTGTCCCTGTTTGAAGCGCTCGGCCAGGTCGATTTTATCGGCCTCAGCGGGAAAGCGGCCAATGCCCTTGATGACTTCAGACAGATGATTGAAAATTTAACGAATATGCAGGAATACTTATCCGTCACAGAACTGACGGAAGAAATTCTCGAGAAAACCGAATACCGCGAAATGCTCAAAGCGGAAAAATCGCTCGAAGCCCAAAGCCGGCTTGAAAATATCGACGAGTTTTTATCCGTGACGAAAAACTTTGAGCAGCAAAGCGAAGATAAATCGCTCATCGCCTTTTTGACGGATTTGGCGCTGATCGCCGATATCGACCAGCTTGACCAGCAGGAAGAGGAATCCGGAAACAATGAAGCCGTGATCTTAATGACACTCCATGCCGCAAAAGGGCTGGAATTTCCGGTCGTCTTTTTAATGGGACTTGAAGAAGGCGTCTTCCCGCACAGCCGCTCCCTGATGGAGGAAGCGGAAATGGAAGAGGAGCGGCGGCTCGCTTATGTCGGCATTACAAGGGCCGAAGAAGAGCTTTACTTAACAAACGCGCGGATGCGGACATTATTCGGCAGAACGAATATGAATCCGGAATCGCGTTTTATCGCGGAAATACCGGAAGAATTATTGGACAATCTAAATGAGAAGAAGAGCACGGCAGCCGCACCGTTCGGACGCAAGCCAGAACGGAGAGGACCCGTCAGCCGTCCGGCGGCATCCTACAGCAAAACCGGCGGAGACGGAATCGACTGGGCCGTCGGAGATAAAGCCTCCCATAAAAAATGGGGCGTGGGTACGGTCGTCAGCGTGAAAGGAGCGGGTGAATCAACAGAGCTTGATATCGCCTTTCCGAGTCCGATCGGAGTCAAACGTCTGCTCGCGGCCTTTGCGCCAATTGAAAAGCAATAATGGCAAAAGACCTGAAATGAAAGGACGAAATTAATGGAAAAAGAAGCAGCTAAACGCCGTGTGGTCCAACTGCATGCACTGATCAACAAATACAACTATGAATATCACACACTTGATGACCCGAGCGTGCCTGACTCCGAATACGACAAACTGATGAAGGAGCTCATTTCGATTGAAGAGGAGCACCCGGATCTGAAAACGCCTGATTCACCTTCACAGCGCGTCGGCGGAGCCGTTTTGGACGCTTTTCAAAAAGTGCAGCACAAAACGCCGATGCTCAGCCTCGGCAATGCTTTTAATGAAGAGGATCTGCGCGACTTTGACCGCAGGGTCCGCCAGGCGGTCGGAGACGTTGAATATAACGTCGAACTCAAAATTGACGGTCTTGCTGTTTCGCTGCGTTATGAAAACGGGGTATTTGTCAGAGGGGCGACAAGGGGCGACGGAACGACAGGCGAGGATATAACCGAGAACTTAAAGACGATCAGAAATATCCCTCTGAAAATGAAGCGCGACCTTTCGATAGAGGTGCGCGGCGAAGCCTTTATGCCGAAGCGTTCCTTTGAACTGCTGAATGAAGCGCGGAACGAGCGGGGGGAAGAGCCGTTTGCGAACCCGCGGAATGCGGCCGCCGGCTCATTGAGACAGCTTGATCCGAAAATTGCTGCGAAACGAAATCTCGACATTTTCGTCTACAGTATAGCGGAGCTTGACGAAATGGGAGTCGAAACGCAAAGTCAGGGCCTTGATTTTCTTGATGAGCTCGGCTTTAAAACCAATCATGAAAGAAAAAAATGCAGCACGATTGATGAGGTTATCGGCATCGTGGAAGAGCTGAAGACGAAACGGGCCGATCTGCCGTATGAAATCGACGGCATCGTCATTAAAGTCGATTCGCTCCACCAGCAGGAAGAGCTCGGATTCACGGCCAAAAGCCCGCGCTGGGCGATCGCTTACAAGTTTCCGGCAGAAGAGGTCGTCACAAAGCTGCTGGATATTGAATTAAGCGTCGGCCGCACCGGCGTCGTGACGCCGACGGCGATACTTGAGCCTGTAAAAGTGGCCGGGACGACGGTCCAAAGAGCGTCCCTTCATAACGAAGATTTAATTAAGGAAAAGGATATTCGGCTGTTTGACAAAGTGGTCATCAAAAAAGCGGGGGACATCATTCCTGAGGTTGTCAATGTGCTTATTGAACAGCGGACCGGCGAAGAAAAGGAATTCAACATGCCTGACGAATGTCCTGAATGCGGAAGCGAGCTTGTCAGAATCGAAGGAGAGGTCGCACTGCGCTGCATCAATCCGGAATGTCCGGCTCAGATCAGGGAAGGACTGATTCATTTCGTTTCCCGCAACGCCATGAATATAGAAGGACTTGGAGAGCGTGTGATCACACAGCTGTTCCGTGCGGATCTGGTCCACAATGTCGCCGATCTTTATAAGCTGACAAGGGAACAGCTGATCAACCTCGAACGAATGGGAGAAAAATCGACCGACAATCTCCTCCAGTCCATTGAAAAATCGAAGGAAAATTCGTTGGAGCGGCTTCTTTTCGGCCTCGGCATCCGTTTTATCGGCGAGAAGGCGGCGAAAACGCTCGCGATGCATTTTGAAACGATTGACCGGCTCAAAAAAGCGTCAAAAGAAGAGCTGGTGGAAGTGGACGAAATCGGTGAAAAAATGGCGGATGCCATCGTCACCTATTTTGAAAAAGAAGAGATGCTCAAACTGTTGGATGAGCTTGAACAGCTCGGCGTGAATACGGTTTATAAAGGCCCGAAAAAAGTGATGGCGGAAGAGAGCGATTCCTACTTTGCAGGAAAAACGATCGTGCTGACCGGAAAGCTTAGTGAAATGTCGCGAAACGACGCGAAAGCGGAAATTGAAGCGCTCGGGGGAAAAATCACAGGCAGTGTAAGCAAAAAAACCGATCTCGTCATTGCCGGCGAAGCGGCAGGCAGCAAACTGGCCAAAGCTGAAGAGCTCAACATCGAAGTATGGGATGAAGCAAGGTTGATCAGTGAGCTAAAGAAATAAGAGGAGTGTTTTCTATTGAAAAAAGCATTGATTTTGGCGGCTGCTGCGAGTATGTTGATGCTCTCAGCCTGTGCGCCGAATTTTAAGGGAGAAGAGGAGCAGGAGATGGTTCAAAAGACGAATAAGTCAAAAGAAAAAGCCATCATCCCGAAATACAACATCTCTGATTCTTATTACAAAATGGTGATTCCTTTTAAAGCCGGAAAAGCGCGCGGACTGACGACCGACCGCTTGAACACGAGGCTTGACATCGATGAATTTGAAACAGGCATGATGCGCCTCGCTCAAGACTCGTTCTCAACGAAAGATTATCTGTTTCAGGAAGGCCAATATTTGGACGAAGACACGATCACAAACTGGCTGGCCCGCAAAAAAACAGGGAATGACCTGAAAAAAGCGGAAAAAAAAGATAAAAACTTTAAAAATCTCGGGCTGAATCCGCCTCTTTCCGGAAGCGGCTCTCAAGAAAAACAAAACGAAGAAAGCCCGGTTTATCTGGCCCATATGCTTGAACACGATTATCTCGTCAGAAAAGACAAAGATACGATCGAGCTCGGCGGCGTTGTGATCGGCCTTGCGCTCAACTCGGTGTACTATTACCGGGAAAATGTCGGCGATCCGCAAAAAGAAGTGAACATCAGCGATAAAAAAATTAAAGCAGAGGGCGAAAAGATCGCTCAGGAAGTGGCAAAACGCATCCGGAACATGGATGACCTCAAAAACATTCCGCTGACGATCGTCCTGTACAAACAGGCGCCGAAATCCTCGATCGTGCCCGGAAACTTTATCGCCAAAACCGATGTGAAAGCCGGTACAAGCGAAATTACCGGCTGGGACAATATCAATGAAGAATACACGTTCTTCCCGTCAACGGACGGAACGACAAAACATCCGGATGACGCGGAGCTGTTCAAACGTTTTAAAAATAAAGTCGAAACGTATTTTCCTAATTACACAGGGGTCGTCGGAACGGCATTGTACAAAGACGACCAAATGCAGGAAATGAAAATTAACATTCCGATGCAGTTTTACGGAAAAAGCGAAGTGATCGCTTTCACCCAATTTTTGACCGGAGAAGTCATGGATTATTACGGCAAGAGCGAACTGAACGTCGAAATCAACATCACCTCATCAGACGGCCAGGAAGCGCTCATTCTGAAAAAGCCGGGAGCCAAAGAACCGACCGTGCATATCTATGATTCATAAAAAAGAAGCAGCCTTTTCGGCTGCTTCTTTTTTTGAAAAGTATCATGGCTTAAAATATTTGTTGCAAGTGTAAGTGCAATCACTTATAATCAATTATACAGAATATAGTATATTGTCTAAGGAAGATTGATGATGTGGGAAAAATTTTATTCTAAAAATGGATTGGCAGCCAAAAATATTGCGAAAGAATTGTTGGGGCTCAAAACAGGCGAAAAAATCCCCCGTATTTCAGACTATTGTGATCAGTTATCCATTGGAAGGGGAACCGTGCAAAGCGCGCTGAATTTATTAGCCGATATGAAAGCCATTCAATTGGAAGCAAGGGGCCATTTAGGGACGTATTTAGTAAGCAAGGATAACAATTTATTGCTCGAAATAGCAGGAATTGCACCATTAATCGGTTCCATGCCCCTTCCATATTCGAGAAAATACGAGGGATTGGCAACAGGAATCGTCGAAGGTTTTGAATCCGCCGGAAAAACAGTGAACTTGATTTATATGCGCGGTGGAGTGAATCGAATTGAAGCCGTCCGCACTAAGAGAAGCGATTTTGCAATTGTTTCTAAACTGACAGCAGATGACGCCATAGCAGAATATCCAAACTTAAAAGTCTTTAAAAGGTTTGGACCGGGCAGTTATGTAAATGCCCATAAAATTTTCTTAGCCGATTCTCAAGAGGATGCGGTAAGGGGTGCTGTCAAAGTAGGCGTCGATTTGGAGTCTCTGGACCAAAAGCGGCTAACAATGGCTGAATTTGAAAGCAAGAATGCCGAATTTATAAATGTCAATTATATGCAGCTGTTTGATATGCTGAATTCAAAACAAATTGATGCCGCAGTCTGGAATGCTGATGATGAAAGAATGATTCAAACATTTAGAGCCGTCGATTTTTGTTCACCGAAAGCAAAGAAAATGTCCGAGGATACAACTGAAGCAGTAATCATGATTGATGGCGGCAGAGAACAAGAAATAACAGAAAAGTGGAGTATGGTTGGCGTTAAACAAATATTAGACATTCAAAAAATCGTAGAAAAAGGGGAGAAAATACCGCGCTATTAAAATGCGGACCCGACCCAACGGAAAGGTTGCACTGGGTCACGCATTTTTACATAAAAATACTAAATACAGTATATTGGAGGTATTGTATGAATCGCAGACAAGTCGAAGAAAAGCTGGAAATTTTAACCGCAGGCCATGCTGTAACAAAAAATGTAGTCTCGGCAACTTTGAATACTTTTGACTTTTTAGCAGGTAAATTGAAAAAACAGGTGATCGAAGACTCGGATATGTTTTGGACGCATATGTCAATGGCTTTGGCCAGATTGGAAAGGGGGGAATGCGAAGATGGACCACCAAATGACATCATCAATGAAGTATACGAGACTCCATATCAAAACATGATAGAAGAGGTGATTGACTATATCGATTCACAGGCAGTTCAAGAGCTTCCAGAAGGGGAACGCGCCTATTTTTATCTTCATCTTCATAGAGTCATAGAATGTAATCAATAGGAGGATTTGATAATGGTGAGAATTGTAATAGGTGGACAGCTGAATAAGCAGGCAATCGAAAAGCAAGTGAAAGAGCTTGGGGGAATTAACGTAGACGTTACAGTCAAAAGCGATTTGGACGCGGTAATGGCGATAAAAAACAATAAGGCCGACTATTATATTGGAGCCTGTGAAACAGGATCAGGCGGCGCGCTTGCAATGGCAATTGCCTTATTAGGAAAAGACAAATGTTCTACCCTGGCTTCCCCAAGCACGATAAAAACCAAGAAAGAGATAGAGCAGGAAGTCGATAGTGGAAAGATTGCGTTTGGTTTTACGGCTTCTTCTTCTAAAAAGATATTGGATATATTAATTCCTTCCTTATTAATTTGAAGGAACGTAGCAAAACGGAAAGGCCAGTCTTTCTAAAAAAAGAAAGCGCTTTAATTTCGCGTGTTCAAAATAGAGAATCCAAATAACAATGGAGGGCGCGTTCATTTTCAGACCTTTAACATGTTCTCTATACAGAGTTTGAGAAAAATCCATAGAGGTGAATTGGAAATGGATCTTACTTTAATCCAATGTATTGTCATAGTGGCCGTCGGTGCATTAGGTTCCATTCTGGTTAATCGCGGGGTGGCTGTGTTTAATGATGGCTTGCGGCCCATTATGCCTGAATATCTTGAGGGGCGAATGAAAAGAGGAGAGCTTGCGGCAACGAGCTTTGCGCTAAGTTTTGGCTTGATTATCGGCTTTGGCATTCCGTTGTCCATAGGAGCTACGATCATTATTGGCCATAGTATTTTATTAGCGTGTGACATTATTGGTATTTGGACCCCGGATAACAAAATAGGAATGATCGCAGCAGGAATAATTGGCGCTGTATATAGTATTGGAATCGTTTTGGGGCTTCAATTTGTAGTCGATTTCTTTGGCATGCTTCCTGTCAATTTTATAGATTCGCTAAGTCTGATCGGCAATCCGATTATTATTGCTTTTACAGTGTTTCCAGCTGTAGCGGTCGGATATCAGCACGGGGTGAAGAAAGCCGCCGTGACTGCAATTGTCACATTAGCTTCTCTGCTCTTATTCAAAAAATTTGGTTCGTTTCAAGTGGCTGGATATAACATTTCTCTAAGCCCTGAAGGGATGGCTTTATTAATAGGAATGGTCATGATGATTTACTATGCAGCGAGAATCAGGGGAGGAGGCGAATCTACAAATGCCGATTTAGTCAATATTTTTAATGAACGTGTAAATCGAATCAAAAAAAACCGCTTCTTATTAGCCTTAATGGGCGGTCTTGTTTCTTTAACATCCTCCATGCTGATTTTAGCAGTTGATGCAATGCCCCAAGCCTTGATAAATAAGGAACTTTATACGGAGGCAGCCATTGCTACGTTTGCACGCGGAATCGGATTCATCCCTTTAGTTTTTTCAACTGCCATTGTAACTGGAGTTTATGGTTTAGCCGGTACGACACTGGTATTTGCAGTCGGCCTGGTTTTCAGGGATGTGCCGATTTTAGCTTTTATATTAGGCGCCCTCATCATGTATTTGGAGGTCATCTCGTTATCGGCAGTATCAAAAAGCATGGATAAATTGCCTGGCGTACGGGAAATGGGGGAGCATATTCGAACTTCACTATCAGATGTTCTCGGAATGGCTATTTTAATCGGCAGTGCCATGGCGGGAGAAAAAATTGCTCCTGGACTTGGATTCTTTTGGGTGATTGGCTGCTATTTAATCAACCGAATGGCATCAAAACCACTCGTTGAATTGGCTGTTGGACCTATTGCGGTGATTTTGCTGGGGATTATAGCTAATCTTCTCTACGCAGCCGGTTTATGGCAGGTTGGCTAAACCATTAAAAAGGGGAACGTATCTGAATGCTGAAAAACGGAATTACCTATATGCATGAACATATAACCATTGACCTTTCCGAGGTGAAAAACAATGAGGATTGTAAGTTGGATGTCATTTCTGAAACCATAAAAGAATTTAAAGGTTTATATGAAAAAGGCGTACGCAATGTTGTCGATGTAACGAATATTGGAATGGGAAGGAATATTTCATACGTTGAAAACGTGTCAAAAGAAACTGGGATCAATATTGTTTTTTCGACTGGTTTCTATCAAGACTCTTTTTATCCGATCAAGGTATTCCGTGAAACGAAAGAAAAATTGGCTGAAAAAATGGTGAAGGAAATTGTCGAAGGGATAAGGGGAACAAATGTGAAAGCCGGGATTATCGGCGAAATTGGTACAAGCTATAACAAATGGACCGAAG
Source organism: Bacillus sonorensis NBRC 101234 = KCTC 13918 (assembly GCF_001592005.1). GTDB lineage: Bacteria > Bacillota > Bacilli > Bacillales > Bacillaceae > Bacillus > Bacillus sonorensis. The sequence goes on along the minus strand of NZ_BCVZ01000007.1, from coordinate 68,435 downwards.
CCGAACAAAAAGTGTTTGAAGCTGTTGTCATGGCCCATAAGCAAACCAAAAAGCCAATCTCTACACATACTTCCATTGGAACATTGGGACATGAACAAGTAGAATTTTTTAAAAAGAATGGTGTCGATTTAAATAGAGTGGTAATAGGCCATGTTGATTTAACGGGAGATGCCGATTATATATTAAAGATGCTCAGGGAAGGCGTATACGTGGAATTTGATACCATAGGCAAAGAAAATTATATGCCTGATCGTGTCCGGGCAGACATATTAAAAAAAATACAGGATAAAGGATATATGCACAAAGTATTTCTCTCAATGGATATCACTAGAAAATCGCAGCTGGCCTATAAAGGGGGACCGGGCTACTCCTATTTGCTCGATTCGTTTATCCCTCTTTTGCAAACCTATGGAATTACAAGCGAATCAATAGAGAAAATGTTGATGAAAAACCCGCATGCTTTTATGGAAGGGCAGGGTGAATGAAGATGCAAACGTATCCTCTAAAAAGCATTTCAATAGAAGAAGCTAAGCAAAAACAGTTTAAGCTGGTCGATGTCGTGACAAGGCATTTTCGCGGAGATGAAATACTTTCATGTGGCGATTTAGGAGTTGTAAAAGGAATCAATAAACCATGTTACACAAAAAAAGTAGAAGAGGCATTGGCCGACTTTTTTGATGTAGAGAAAGCTTTGCTGGTGCGCGGAGCGGGAACAGGCGCATTGAGATTTGGTTTCATGAGTTTTTTAAAGCCGGGTGATCAGCTTCTCGTACATGATGCACCTATCTATCCAACGAGCAAAACGACTTTGGAGTCGATGGGGATTCTCCCGGTATATGCGGATTTTCATCATCATGAAGAAATGAAAACTGCCATTGCCAAGCATCCAAAGCTTAAAGGCGCATTAATACAACACACAAGGCAAAAAATTGACGACCATTATGATTTGGCTGAAACGATAAAAATAATCCGTTCCGCCAATCCTGCTTTAGTTATTATTACAGATGACAACTATGCGGCAATGAAAGTCGACAAAATCGGAGCGCAAATGGAAGCCGATTTGTCCGCCTTTTCATTGTTCAAACTGCTGGGGCCTGAAGGTGTCGGGATCATGTTGGGAAAAAATGAATTGCTGGAGAAAATAGAAAAGCTGAATTATTCCGGCGGAAGTCAAGTTCAAGGTTACGAAGCTTTGGAATCGTTAAGGGGGCTCATCTATGCTCCTGTGATGCTGGCAATCCAGGCAAGCGTAAATGATCAACTGGTCCATGAGCTTAATAGCGGAACGGTCCAAGGTGTGAAAAGAGCTTATTTGGCAAATGCACAATCTAAGGTCTTACTTGTTGAATTTACAAAACCGATTGCTGAAGAGGTGCTTCATCATGCTAATGAATTAGGAGCCGCGCCGAATCCGGTTGGTGCTGAATCAAAATACGAGTTTGCACCGATGTTTTACAGAGTGTCTGGCACTTTCTTATCGGCAGATCCGGCACTGGCCAAAAAAATGATCCGAATTAATCCCTTACGAAGCGGTGTTGAGACGATTTTAAGAATACTGAAAATCTCTATCCGACAGGCAACGGAACAACTTCATGCAACTCATTCGAGGGAGGACACAATATGAATAAAAGAGTCATTATTATCATTTTGGACAGCCTGGGTGTCGGATGTATGGATGATGCAAGTGACTACCGCCCTTTGGATACAGGAGCAAATACGTTTTATCACATACTTGATTCAGTGCCTACTTTGGACATTCCGAATCTTGAAAAGATGGGTATAAATAAAATTTTACACCATCCTAAATTGAAAGATATTGGCCATATTGCAAGCTACGGTGTTTTGAATCTTATGCATGAAGGAGCGGACAGCTTTGAAGGCCATAATGAACTGATGGGAACAAAACCTAAAAAGGCGTATCTGGCTCCTTTTGTTGAACATATAGATCATGTTGCATCAGCTTTAGAAAAACAAGGCTATCACGTCACCATGCCAAATCCGGAGCTGCCATATCTACTTGTAAACGATTTGGTGATCATAGCGGATAATATAGAAACCGATTACGGCCAAATTTACAATGTAACTGCGCCGCTGGATGAGATCCCATTTGAAGACGTATTAAAAATAGGAGAATGCGTTCGTCATCATGTAAAAGTAAATAGAGTGATTGTGCTTGGAGGAGAAAATGTATCACCCGAACGTTTGCAGAATTCAGTCGAAAGGAGAGAAGACGGCTTAGTCGGGGTGAATTCCCCAAAATCAAATGTATACAAACAAGGATATCAAGTACGGCACTTGGGTTTTGGCATTTCTCCTGAAAGTCAGCTGCCGACTTTGGCTAAAAACAGAGGAATGGACGTTTCGCTTATCGGAAAAATGCAGGATGTCATTTATTGCGAAGGTGCAAATCAATTTCCGGGAGTAGATACGGAACAAGTAATGAAAAATATTTTACATGAAATGGACAATGTCAAACATGGTGTCATTGCTGCAACAGTGCAAGAGACCGATTTAGCCGGTCATGCACAAAATCCTGAGCGTTATGCGGATCGGATTGAAGTGGTTGATCGCCATTTGATAGAAATCCTTGAGAAGATGACTGAACAGGATCTCCTGATGATCAGCGCAGATCACGGGAATGATCCGACGATAGGCCATAGTCAGCATACACGGGAAAAAACATATTTGCTGGCTTACCACAAAAAGCTATCGCCCGTTAACATCGGGGAACGAAAAACGCTGGCAGATATCGCGGCAACATCTGCTGAATATCTAGGGCTTGAGCATACTGAAAACGGCAGTTCATTTCTTCAAATCATGAAAAAAGGAAAAGAGGAGACAAACTAATGTTTTTGGAGTCCACATGCAAATATAATCAAAAATTAATAGATGCCGCCTTAGATCTCCATCAGCAAGGAATGATTGCACCCAATACGTATGTATTAGACTTGGATGCTGTAAAAGAAAACACAAAAATGTTATCAGAAAAAGCCAAAAAACAGGATATTGAACTGTTTTTTATGACAAAGCAATTTGGCCGTAACCCGCTGGTCGCAAAAGCAATCGCCGAATGCGGGATCGCCAAAGCTGTTGCAGTAGATCCATGGGAGGCAATCTCTCTCAGTCAACATGGAATTCAGATTGGACATGTAGGCCATCTTGTGCAAATACCTATTCATATGATATCAACTGTATTACATCTTCATCCTGATTATGTAACGGTTTTCAGCCTGCGGAATGCTCAACATATCAGCAGGGCTGCAAAACAAATGGGAAAAACACAAAAAGTGTTTTTGCGAATAGCAAACAAAGGCGATTTTATATACAACGGCCAAGAAGGAGGCTTCACATTTGAACAGCTGGTAAAGGATATCGAATCGCTTGAAAAATTAGAGGGAATTGAAATAGCCGGATTAACAAGTTTCCCCTGTATCATAATTCAAGACGGTGTTCCGGCAATAACTCCGAATGTCATATCAATGCAAACCGCAAAAGCCTTTTTGGAGGACAGGGGATTCGACAAACTAGAGATGAATATGCCAAGCGCCACATCTTCTGCAACATTGGCATTATTAAAGGAAAATGGGGCGACTCAAGGCGAACCCGGGCATGCATTAATTGGAACTACGCCAATACATGCAGTGAAAAAGCTGGATGAAACTCCGGCTATGGTATACGTATCTGAAGTATCCCATCTTTACGACCATCAAGCATATGTGTTCGGCGGCGGTTTCTACCCGCGTTCCCACATGAAAGAAGCGTTGGTTGGAACAAACAGGCGTAACTTAAAGAAGGTTTCCGCTATTGATATTGCACCTGCCAACATTGATTATTACGGTTTATTAGATACAAATGAAGTACAAGTTGGAGATACAGTCATTTATGCTTTTCGAACACAAGTCTTTGTAACAAATGCTCATATTGCCATCTTGAAAAATATGTCTACAGCTCCTGAACTGATCGGTATATATGATTCAAAAGGAAATGTAATCAAATAAATGATATTCGATCTTAGAGAGCCGGCAATAAGCCGGGATTGTTATCAACACGGCAAGCTTCATGAAGCAACAAGGAGCAGGGGAATCTCTCTCGTTGTTTCAGGAGAGAAGAAGTCTGAAGCACTGGCAAGGTTGGTATACATGATTGATAAAAAAGAAGCGGCCTTTTCGGCTGCTTCTTTTTTCATGCGCTTACATCGTGTCGCATTTCACCCCGACGACTCCGTCGATCGCTTTAATATCATAATAGACATCAGTTACATATCTCTTCCTGTGAACCCTGACTTTCGTTTCCATGACCGGAAACTCTTTTTCTGGCATATCGTCGATCCGGACGGAGTGGATCCGGATGTTTTTTGATTTCATTTCTTTCAAAATGTCCGTCAATTTATCCTTATCAGACAATGATATGCGGACGCGGATTTCTTTTTCCTGCAGACGGTTCGGGCCGATTTTGCCGACGACCCACGGCAGAAATTCGACGCTGACTAAAATAAAGGCGAGGCTGATAAAAGTTTCCTTATAAAAACCCGCACCGATCGCGACGCCGAGGCCGGCCGCTCCCCAGATCATGGCCGATGTGGTAAGCCCGGAAATGACATCATTGCTCTTTCTTAAAATCACGCCGGCTCCGATAAAGCCGATGCCGGAAATGATTTGCGCGGGCAGCCGGAGCGGGTCCATCATGATCCTGTTCGATCTTGGAAAATGATATGCCGCGTCAATGCTGATCATCGTCAAAACGCATGAACTGATGGCGATGACGATGCAGGTTTTCAAACCGAGCGGCTTATTTTTCAATTCCCTCTCGAGACCGATGACCATCCCGACCAATGTCGCGATGCCAAGCTTCATCAGCGTGTCGATATCGATATGCCAATCCATGCGCATGAACTCCTTTCTTCCTTTTTATTATGATGATTGATATGATTTTCTCACAGAGAAGATAAACGGACAACTGGTTTTTAAAGGGGGATACAGACTTTGCTGCTATTGTTGTCGCTGCTGTTTCCATTGGCCGTCGTTTTCGTCATTCTCATCGCCGCATATCACATGTTTATCCGCAAGAAAACCGTTCAAAACCACTATACTCCTTTTGATTATATTGCCGGACAAACATCAAAAGAATTCCATGAAGAAAAAAAAGAGCAGGATGGCCGGGAAGATGATGATACAGGAGAAGGACAATAAAAAGCCGCCAAGAAACGTATTCTTGACGGCTTTTCTTCATTATTGGGCATGTTCTTCCTGGTGCGTCTGCTCCATTTCTTCAAACATATCAGCCGCTTCTTCCGTGGGCTTATTTGTCAGCAGACTGCCGGCGATGACTGCAGCCAGACTTACGAAGAAGCCTGGGATCATTTCATATATGCCGGTTGTTTTTTCAAGTCCGGCTATAATCCAGATCAGCACTGTGACAGCGCCTGATATCATGCCTGCAAGAGCGCCCCACTGATTCATCCGCTTCCAGTACAGGCTGAGAAGAATCGCAGGTCCAAATGCCGAACCGAATCCGGCCCACGCATAGCCGACGAGCTTCAGAATCGTGTCATTCGGGCTTAAAGACAGCAGAAGGGCGATGACAGCGACCAAAAGAACGCTCAGCCGTCCGACAAGGACAAGCTCTTTATCCGATGCCTCACGGCGGAAGAATGTTCTGTAAAAGTCTTCGGTCATGGCGCTTGATGTGACCAGAAGCTGGGACGATACCGTACTCATGATGGCCGCAAGCAATGCGGACAGCAAAAATCCGGTGATCAAAGGATGGAACAATACTTTAGAAAAGACGATGAAAATCGTTTCCGGATCTTTCAGGCTGATACCTGTTTGATGGACATATGCCACCCCGATCAGTCCGGTCAGCAACGCGCCGATGACAGAGATGATCATCCATCCCATCCCGATGCGGCGGGCCGGCTTCAGCTCTTTCACTGAAGAAATCGCCATAAAGCGGACGATGATATGGGGCTGCCCGAAATACCCCAATCCCCAGGCCAGGAATGAAATAATGCTAATGACGGTCGTTCCTTTGAAGAAATCCATTAAGCTCGGATTGATTTCTTCTACGATATTGAATGTCGGCGCAACTCCGCCTAAATGAGTAAAGGCAACGATCGGCACGAGCACTAATGCGATAAACATAATCAGGCCCTGCACAAAGTCTGTCAGGCTGACTGCCAAAAATCCTCCGAACAGCGTGTAAGCAATCACAACGAGGGCGGTGACGAACAAACCGATCTTATAATCAAGACCGAACGCCGTTTCAAACAGCCGTCCTCCCGATACCATACCCGCTGACGTGTACAGCGTAAAGAACACCATAATGACGATGGCCGATGCCAGACGCAAGACCCTTGTCGTATCATTGAATCGATTTTCGAAAAAGTCTGGAATTGTAATCGCGTCGTTCGCCACTTCCGTATATGTCCGCAAGCGCGGTGCGACGAGCAGATAGTTCACATAAGCTCCCAATGTAAGGCCGACGGCAAGCCAGGCGCTTGAAATTCCTGTAGCATACATGGCTCCGGGCAATCCCATCAGCATCCAGCCGCTCATGTCCGACGCACCGGCCGATAACGCCGTAACAGCAGGCCCGAGCCCTCTGCCGCCGAGCATATAGTCATTTAAATTGGATGTTTTTCTATAGGAATACCAGCCGATTAAGAGCATTGCGGCAAAATAAATCCCCAACGAAATAAATACTTCAACACTCACGTTTCATATCTCTCCTCTTTGCTTTAATAATGTGGCATCACCTCTCCTGGGATTTTAACAATACTGATTTGATGTGTACGAAGATGATTGCAGGGCCTTCTTTTATGAAATCAGGTATTGAAAAAGATAAGGCGCTGCCGTTTTGATCGTACTTAGTTACCTAACCTATCAAACTATTGGTCATCAATCAACCGTGAGGAACACCTTCTGTATTGACAAAAGGACGCGATGCTTCCGATAAGCATCATAATGAAAACGTTTTCAAAAAATGATAAAAGTAAAAATATTCTGAATATTAGGATGGGCCATTCGCGGGGATTTTTCGTATACAATAAAATAAACCGGCGGAAACGGGGCGGGATTCGCGGTTTTGTTGATTTACAAGGCTAATATTTGATATGATCAGTATTATATGACTAAGCGAGAATCATCTTGGAGGTGTTTTTTAATGTCGCGTATTTCTATAGAAGAAGTGAAGCATGTCGCCCATCTGGCCAGACTGGCGATTACAGATGAAGAAGCGGCTATGTTTACAGAACAGCTTGACAGCATTATTTCATTTGCGGAAGAGCTGAATGAAGTCGATACAGAGAATGTTAAACCAACGACACACGTATTGCAAATGAAGAATATCATGAGGGAAGATGTCCCGGATAAAGGCCTTCCGGTCGAGGACGTTGTCAAAAACGCGCCCGATCATAAAGACGGCTATATCCGCGTGCCATCCATTTTGGACTAAAGGAGGGAGAGAGACGATGTCACTGTTTGACCATAAAATATCTGAATTAAAACGTCTCATACATAACAAAGAGATCAGCATATCAGATTTAGTCGATGAATCTTACAAACGGATCCACGAAGTTGACGGAAAGGTACAAGCCTTTTTGCAGCTGGATGAAGAAAAAGCCCGCGCTTATGCGAAAGAATTGGACGAAGCGCTTGACACCCGGAACGAGCACGGCCTTCTTTTCGGCATGCCGATCGGAGTCAAGGACAATATCGTCACAAAGGATCTGCGCACAACCTGCGCCAGCAAAATTCTTGAAAATTTCGACCCGATTTATGATGCAACGGTTGTTGAGCGTCTGCATGAAGCGGAGGCTGTTACCATCGGAAAGCTGAACATGGACGAATTCGCCATGGGATCTTCCACAGAGAACTCAGGCTTCCAAAAAACGAAAAACCCGTGGAACCTGGAAACTGTTCCAGGCGGGTCCAGCGGCGGATCTGCTGCGGCTGTGGCGGCCGGAGAAGTGCCGTTTTCGCTCGGATCGGATACGGGCGGCTCAATTCGCCAGCCGGCATCTTTCTGCGGCGTCGTCGGCTTAAAGCCTACATACGGACGCGTATCAAGATACGGTCTTGTCGCGTTTGCCTCTTCATTGGATCAAATCGGCCCGATCACAAGATCTGTCGAGGACAACGCGTATCTTCTCCAAGCGATCGCGGGCGCCGATCAAATGGATTCGACAAGCGCCAATGTGGACGTGCCGGACTATCTGTCTGCGCTGACAGGCGATATTAAAGGACTTAAAATCGCAGTTCCAAAAGAATACCTTGGCGAAGGCGTCGGGGAAGAAGCGAAAAATTCCGTCCTCGAAGCTTTAAAAGTACTTGAAGGACTGGGCGCGACATGGGAAGAAGTATCACTTCCGCACAGCAAATACGCGCTGGCGACTTACTACCTGCTTTCTTCATCTGAAGCTTCGGCCAACCTGGCCCGCTTCGACGGCATCCGCTACGGCTACCGCACGGATAATGCGGACAACTTGATCGACCTTTACAAACAGACCCGTTCCGAAGGTTTCGGAAACGAAGTCAAGCGCCGCATCATGCTCGGTACGTTCGCGCTAAGCTCAGGCTATTATGATGCGTATTATAAAAAGGCGCAAAAGGTCAGAACCTTGATCAAAAAAGATTTTGAAGACGTATTTGAAAACTATGACGTCATCATCGGACCGACAACACCGACGCCTGCGTTTAAAATCGGCGAAAAAACAAGCGATCCGCTGACAATGTACGCCAACGACATCTTGACGATCCCTGTCAACCTGGCGGGTGTACCAGGAATCAGCGTGCCGTGCGGATTTGCGGACGGTTTGCCGCTCGGCCTGCAAATCATCGGCAAACACTTTGACGAAAGCACAGTATACCGCGTCGCCCACGCGTTTGAACAGGCGACAGACCATCATAAAGCAAAACCTGAACTGTAAGGGGTGAAAACACATGAACTTTGAAACGGTAATCGGACTTGAAGTCCACGTGGAGCTAAAAACGAAATCGAAAATTTTCTCAAGTTCTCCGACGCCATTCGGTGCGGCGGCCAATACGCAGACAAGCGTCATCGATTTGGGCTATCCCGGCGTGCTGCCTGTTTTAAATAAAGAAGCGGTCAATTTTGCAATGAAAGCGGCCATGGCTTTAAACTGCGAAATTGCGACGGAGACAAAGTTTGACCGGAAAAACTATTTCTACCCTGACAACCCGAAAGCGTACCAAATTTCCCAGTTCGATAAACCGATCGGCGAAAACGGCTGGATCGAAATCGAAGTCGGCGGAAAAACAAAGCGCATCGGCATCACCCGCCTCCATTTGGAAGAGGATGCCGGAAAACTGACGCATACAGGCGACGGCTATTCCCTTGTCGACTACAACCGTCAGGGAACACCGCTCGTCGAAATCGTATCAGAACCTGACATCCGCACACCTGAAGAAGCGTACGCCTATCTTGAAAAGCTTAAATCGATCATTCAATACACAGGCGTCTCCGATTGTAAGATGGAGGAAGGTTCGCTTCGCTGTGACGCGAATATTTCCCTGCGTCCGATCGGCCAGGAAGAATTCGGGACAAAGACAGAGCTGAAAAACCTGAACTCATTCGCCTTTGTCCAAAAAGGCCTTGAGCATGAAGAGAAGCGCCAGGCGCAGATCCTGCTGTCAGGCGGCGTCATTCAGCAGGAAACCCGCCGCTATGACGAGGCATCAAAAACGACGATTTTGATGAGGGTTAAAGAAGGGTCTGACGACTACCGCTATTTCCCTGAACCCGACCTTGTCGAGCTCTACATTGACGATGAGTGGAAGCAGCGCGTCAGAGACAGCATTCCTGAGCTTCCGGATGAACGCCGCAAGCGTTATATCGAAGAGCTTGGCCTGCCTGCCTATGATGCGAAAGTCTTGACGCTGACAAAAGAAATGTCCGACTTCTTTGAAGCGGCCGTCGACAAAGGCGCTGACGCAAAGCTTGCGTCGAACTGGCTGATGGGTGAGGTGTCGGCTTACCTGAATGCCCAGCAAAAAGAGCTTTCAGACGTCGCGCTCACGCCTGAAGGGCTTGCCGGCTTGGTTAAGCTGATCGAAAAAGGAACCATTTCATCCAAAATCGCGAAAAAAGTCTTTAAAGAGCTGATTGAAAAAGGCGGAGACGCCGAAAAAATCGTCAAAGAGAAAGGCCTTGTGCAAATCTCTGATGAGGCCACGCTCAGAAAGCTTGTCACAGAAGCGCTGGACAACAATCCGCAGTCGATCGAAGACTTCAAAAACGGAAAAGACCGCGCAATCGGCTTCCTTGTTGGCCAAATCATGAAAGCTTCAAAAGGCCAGGCGAACCCGCCGATGGTCAATAAGCTTCTTCTTGAAGAAATTAATAAACGATAAAAAATAGCCCCTTGGAGACGTTTCTCCAAGGGGCTTTTTCATTCAATGATCGGCGTTAATGAATCACCGTCCCATATTTCTCCCTTATTCAGCGCCCAGCTGTCATGATAAAGAATTTGCCGCACCTTTGTTCGCGGCAGGACTCCAGCCGTCATTCCATGCCAAGAAATAAACGGTTTTCGGATGGTTCTGTTTGATGGCATTGATCAATGAAGAGTAATCCAGGCCGCCGTTCGTTTCCTGCGGCCCGACCTTTGTGAAGGCAAACAGCTTATGAAGAGACGTCAGCTCGTCATACCCCTTGATCGAATACGAGTCGGTAAAATACGCGTCCAACCCAACAATGTCAACATATGAAACACTGGGATAAAAATCTGTCTTAAAATCTCTGTTTGCGTCAGGCGCATACACCCATAACAGATTGTCCAATCCTCCATCCTTCAGCTGCTGTAGACCATCTGCAATTTTGCCCAGCATGGCGTCAAGCCGTTTTCCCACTGTTGTGGATGAGTCTAATATGTTTTGATATTGGCTATTTGAAATTGGAGTTTTAAAATGGCCGGTGCTGTAAGCCGGATTAGCAAGGTGCATGCTGATTTGCGGGATGCCGCCGCTTTTCCAGTAAGAAATCAACTCGCTGTTGCAGCTGTAGCCAATCGTATCGGCGATATTTTCCGGCTCAAGCCAGCCTCTTGCATAATCACAGCCGTAAACGGCGGGGAGCTGCCCGGTTGCATGTTTCAGGCGATCAGCTTCCGCCACTGAAAACGTATCGCGGCTGTATCCGTCGAATGCGCCTGACATGACCCTGTTGTCTGAACGGTTTGGCAGATGGGCCAGCCAGTTCATGCCGGCTTTGGTTGTTTGCCCGGCATCCGAGTTGACGGGTGAAACAGTGTGAGCATAGCTGGTCTGTGAGGCAGCCGAAAAACATAATAAGGCGATAACAATAGAGACAGCACGTTTTTTCATACTGTAAACCTCCTATTTTCTTTACCTCTGAATGCTACAAAATACACCTTATTGTACTAAACGGAAGAAAAACAAACATAAGCCATTGGATATGAATGGCATTATTCTGAAAGCGTATTTTTGCTGTCCTGTCAGCTTTGCCGGCATCTCATTCTTGAATCCAGCAAAACATGGGGCGGAACATTTTTTCGAAAATTATCGTTTGAATTTTATTTTTTTCTGTTACTTTTTACATGTTTTTTATAGGAAATAGGAGTATAATGGTCATGAGAAAACAAATATTTTAATAGGGGATGAGGAAATGAAAGCGCTTAGATGGCATAATGCTAGGGATATTCGCTTAGAACAAATCGACGAACCGCAGGCACTGAAGGGGAAAGTCAAAGTAAAAGTGGAATGGTGCGGAATTTGCGGAAGCGACCTGCACGAATATACGGCCGGCCCTATTTTCATTCCGACGGAAACACATCCGTTGAGCGGTGATAAAGCCCCAATCGTTTTGGGACATGAATTTTCCGGACAGGTCGTTGAAGTTGGTGAAGGAGTTACAAACGTTCAAGCCGGTGACCGTGTAACGGTTGAACCTATCTATGCATGCGGAGAATGTGAAGCTTGTAAACAAGGAATGTACAACCTTTGCGATAAAATGGGATTCTTCGGTCTTGCCGGAGGCGGCGGCGGGTTTTCCGAATATGCGGCCGTGCCGGCAGAGATGATTCATAAATTGCCGGAAGCGGTGTCATTTGAACAAGGTGCGCTAGTTGAACCGTCAGCCGTCGCGCTTCACGCTGTCCGCCAAAGCAAATTGAAAGTCGGTGACAAAGCGGCCGTTTTTGGGACAGGCCCTATCGGTTTGCTGGTGATCGAAGCATTAAAAGCATCCGGCGCATCAGAAATCTATGCGGTTGAATTATCTGACATCCGCCGCCAAAAAGCAGCAGAGCTTGGCGCGATCGTCATTGATCCAAAACAGTGCGACGCCGTCAGCGAAATTCAAAAACGGACAGACGGCGGTGTGGATGTAGCTTATGAAGTGACTGGCGTGCCGCCTGTTTTAAAACAAGCGATCCATGCAACGAAAATAAACGGGGAAACAATGATTGTCAGCATTTTTGAAAAAGAAGCGCCAATCCATCCGCATGATATCGTCATGAAAGAACGCTCATTAACCGGAATCATCGGATACCGCGACGTGTTTCCGGCTGTCATCAGTTTAATGGCCCAAGGATATTTCCCGGCCGACAAATTGGTAACGAAACGAATTACACTTGATGAAGTCATCGAGGAAGGCTTTGAAGGATTATTAAAAGAAAGAGACCAGGTCAAGATCCTGGTCAAAGCCGAATAAATCAAAAAACCAGATTCCCGTTTTATGGGAATCTGGTTTTGATTTGCCGGCAGGATGATCTGTTGTCAACGATCAAGAAACCGGGATAGCATCTGAAAGACATGACCGACGTTTTCCTGCTGCTCCAGGTTTGTGAGCATTCCTTGAATAACGGGCTTTCTAGGCGCTGTTTTAGTCAGCTCTTCTTCGATGACATCAAGCGTGATCATGATGTCTTCAGAAAAGGCCTCGCGTTTTTTTAATTCCGAAATTTCCTCCAGAATCATTTGTTTATCTATATCCTTTTGTCCGCATTTGAAAAAGCCGTCGGCAAGAATCGGCTCTTCGCCGCTTTGAAGCAGGCCGCCGACCATCTCGTCAACTCTCCTGATGATAAAGGCGGCAAGCTGATCAAAGTCAATATCAAGCTCATAAAAGATAAATAGGTTTTGATAGGCTTGCACGATTCCCTGCACCATAATCGACAGATCGGGCAAATACGGCTGAACGGCGCCGCCGTAAGCTCCCAGCAGCGCATTTTGGTAAGCTTCATGAAATTTTTTGCCGATGTCTTTAAAATATTCCCCGATCTTGCTGTTTTCCGGGATGCTGTGCTCGCTGATCATCACAAGGATGAAATCTCTGTGCTCCCTGCTTTCTTTAAATTGATAAGCAATCTGTTCTTTGAAAATCTCCTTCGGCTGGAAATTTTTTTGCTGTATGGCCTTCATATTTTCGGTGGTTCTATCGATATAATACTTAATGATTGCGAGCAGCAGCGCATCTTTGGATTTGAAATGCAGATAAAACGCTCCTTTTGATATGTCGCATTCATTGGCGATCTCCTGAATCGTCGTTGAGGCAAAGCCGTTTTTCGCGAACAGTCGGAGGCCGGCCTGAATGATTTTTTCTTCTTTTTCTGTCATGAACGTACTCCTTTAAAACAACATTAAAATTGGTTAAATTTTAACATATATAAGTTGACGCTGTTTACTGATGAAGTTTATTATTGTATAGAATGACCAGTCAGTCAACAAGTAATCTGAAAAGATATGAAAAAATGGAGGTCGTAATGAATTCTATCATTAATTTTGTGCTGAAGAACAAGTTCGCTGTGTGGCTGATGACGATTATTGTTACGGTTGCCGGCCTTTACGCGGGTTTGAATATGAAGCAGGAATCCATTCCTGATGTGAACATGCCTTACCTTACGATTAACACGACATATCCGGGCGCTACTCCAAGCCAAGTGGCCGATGAGGTAACAAAGCCGGTTGAACAGGCGGTGCAGAATCTGGACGGAGTGAGCGTTGTCACCTCTACGTCCTATGAAAACGCCTCATCCGTGATGATTGAATATGATTATGAGAAAGATATGGACAAAGCGAAAACAGAAGCGGCTGAAGCGCTTGAAAACGTAAAGCTGCCTGATGACGCGAAAGATCCGGAGATTTCACGCTACAGCATGAATTCCTTCCCGATCTTGACGCTCAGCGTCTCAAGCGACAAAGACAATCTTCAAGAACTGACGAAAAAAGTGGAAGACGGACTTGTGTCTAAGCTTGAAGGCATCGAAGGCGTCGCTTCCGTCCAAGTGTCAGGACAGCAGGTTGAAGAGGTTGAATTCTCTTTTAAAGAAGACAAAATGAAAAAATACGGGCTTGACAAAGACACAGTCAAGCAAGTGATTCAAGGATCAGATGTGACAACTCCGCTTGGATTGTACACATTCGGAAAAGAAGAAAAATCCGTCGTCGTCAGCGGCGATATTGAAACAATCAAAGACTTAAAGAATATGAGAATCCCGACCGCATCTGCTTCCGCGGGCTCAGCAGCAGCGGCGCAGAGCGGACAAGCGGCGCAAAGTGCACAAGCGGCACAGAGCGCGCAAGCAGCCGCACAGGCTCAGCAAAGCACAGAAGTGCCGACGGTCAAGCTTTCTGATATTGCAACTATTAAAGACGTCAAAAAAGCTGAATCCATTTCACGCACAAATGGAAAAGACAGCATCGGCATCAACATCGTCAAAGCGAATGATGCCAATACGGTAGAGGTTGCCGATAATGTCAAAGAGGAACTGAAACAATACAAACAAGACCACAAAGGCTTCCAGTACAGCGCAACGCTGGACATGGCCAAACCGATCACAGAATCAGTCGAAACGATGCTGAGCAAGGCCATTTTCGGGGCGATCTTTGCGGTTGTGATTATCCTCTTATTCTTAAGAGACATTAAATCAACTTTAATTTCGATCATTTCGATTCCGCTGTCATTGCTGATCGCACTGCTTGTGCTGAACCAGCTTGATATCACATTGAATATCATGACGCTCGGCGCCATGACGGTCGCCATCGGGCGGGTCGTCGATGACTCGATCGTCGTCATCGAGAACATCTACCGCCGCATGAGGCTGAAAGATGAACCGCTCCGCGGAAAAGCACTGGTTCGCGAAGCGACGAAAGAAATGTTTTTACCGATTATGTCATCAACGATCGTAACGATTGCGGTATTCCTGCCGCTTGCACTTGTAGGCGGTCAAATCGGCGAATTGTTTATCCCGTTTGCCTTAACGATTGTCTTTGCGCTTGCCGCATCCCTTCTGATTGCGATCACGCTCGTGCCGATGCTCGCGCACAGCCTGTTCAAAAAATCGTTGACGGGAGCGCCGTTAAAAGCGAAAGAACATAAACCGGGAAGACTTGCAAACGCCTATAAAAAAGTCTTGAACTGGGCGCTCAGCCATAAATGGATCACATCGATCATCGCGATTCTCATGCTGCTGGGAAGCTTGTTCCTTGTTCCGTTGATCGGCGCAAGCTACCTGCCTTCAGAAGAGGAAAAAACGGTGCAGATCACATACACGCCAGAACCGGGTGAAACGAAAAAAGAAGCTGAAGATGAAGCTGAAAAAGCCGAAAAAATCTTATTGGACAGAAAGCATGTCGATACGGTTCAATATTCCTTAGGCTCAAGCAGCCCGCTCGCCCAGGGAAATTCAAACGGCGCGCTCTTCTATATCAAATATGAAGATGATACGCCTGACTTTGATAAAGAAAAAGATGACGTGCTTAAAGACATTCAGAAAACATCCAAACGAGGAGAGTGGAAAACACAGAATTTCAACTCTTCAGGAAATAACAATGAATTAACGTATTATGTGTACGGTGATTCAGAAAAAGATATTAAAGGCACTGTCAAAGACATCGAAAAAATCATGAAAGATCAAAAAGATCTGAAGAACGTCAACTCAGGCCTTTCCAGCACATATGACGAATATACATTTGTCGCTGATCAAGAGAAGCTGAGCAAGCTTGGTTTAACGGCTTCGCAAATTTCACAGACGCTCATGACAGAAACATCACAGGCTCCTCTGACAACCGTCAAAAAAGACGGCAAAGAGCTCGATGTCAACATTAAAACCGAAAAAGACGAGTATAAGAGCGTCAAAGATTTAGAAAACAAAAAGATCACAACAGCGACAGGCCAGGAAGTGAAAATCGGCGATGTGGCAAAAGTGAAAGAAGGCACGACATCCGATACCGTCTCAAAACGCGACGGAAAAGTCTATGCCGATGTCACCGGCGAAGTCACATCAGACAATATCACAAGCGTATCTGTCGATGTACAGAAGAAAATCGACAAGCTTGACCTCCCTGACAACGTCACGATTGATACAGGCGGTGTTACCGCGGATATCGCAGATTCCTTTACAAAGCTCGGCTTAGCGATGCTTGCGGCGATTGCGATCGTCTACCTCGTGCTCGTGATCACATTCGGCGGTGCGCTCGCGCCATTTGCGATCCTGTTCTCGCTGCCGTTTACCGTTATCGGCGCATTGGTCGGACTTTATGTATCAGGTGAAACGATCAGCCTGAACGCGATGATCGGAATGCTGATGCTGATCGGTATCGTCGTGACAAACGCGATTGTCTTAATCGACCGCGTCATCCATAAGGAAGCGGAAGGACTGTCTACGAGGGAAGCGCTCTTGGAAGCCGGCTCGACAAGGCTCCGCCCGATCCTGATGACCGCGATTGCGACAATCGGCGCCTTGATTCCGCTGGCGCTTGGATTTGAAGGCGGCAGCCAGGTCATATCAAAAGGGCTCGGCGTCACCGTTATCGGCGGTTTAATCAGTTCGACGCTGCTGACTCTCTTGATCGTGCCGATCGTATATGAAGTATTGGCCAAATTCCGGCGGAAAAAGCCGGGAACGGAAGAAGAGTAAATATAAGAAAGCCTCAGCTATTCAAAGCTGAGGCTTTTTTTCATCATTGGGATTGATGATCGCCAGCACCTGATGATCTTCCCATTTGCCGTTGATCTTAACGTTTTTCCGCGCGATCCCTTCTTTATGAAAGCCCGCTTTTTCGAGGACGCGAATTGATGCAATATTATGCGGCATGACGCCGGCTTCGATGCGATGCAGTTTTAAATCATGGAACGCATAATCGATCATCAGTCTGACCGCTTCCGTCGTATAGCCTTTGCCATTATGCTGCTGATCTAAAAAATAGCCGATAAAGGCGCATTGCAGAGCGCCGCGCAGCACTTGAAAGAGATTGATGGTTCCAATCAGCGCATCATCATTCCTGTGAAAGATACCAAAGTAATAATCTTCGTCTTTCTGCATGTTGTCATAAAAAGTTTGCAGCCGCTTTTTTTGCGCTTCAAGCGTATAAAAATCAGGGGCGCGCTCCATCGAAAATTGCTCGAAAAACGCGCGGTTATCCGTCTGAAGCTTAAGGCATGCTTCAGCATCATCAGCGGTCAGCGGCCTGATATAAATGGATTGTCCTTTTTTCATGTCATCGCCCCTTATCAAGATGGAATGCCATCAGCCTTTTTCATCAGTTCTTCAAAGTACGCAAAAAATGCCTCCCTGTCCACCTGCTCGACGACTTTGACAGGCCTTCCGCCGGGATGCTCCTCTGTCGTTCCCTGGCGCGGGCTTTCCGTATGTACAATGGTGTTGACGCTCCGCGAACGGATCATCTCTTTCTTGCCGAGCGTCAGCGTTGTCAGCACATCCCACAGATAGTAGGTGGAATTTGTCTCAGTATGTACAAGCGGCGGGCACAGCGCATAGCATTGGCCGATAAAATCGATTCCGACATGCTTCCGCAGGCGCGCCCAATGCAAGCGGACATCATTTGTCAAAGGCACCTGATTTGTGCTTTCCAGTGCGACCATGTCGATTTCAATATCATGCTCAAATACCGCCTTCACACTGTATGGGTCCCAAAACGCGTTCCACTCCGCCGTGCCGTCGTGTTCAGGCTCTTCGACATTCCCTTTTTCAAGGAAAGTGCCGCCCATCCAGACCAGCTTTTCAATATGCTTTTCGATCGACGGATCTGCTTCAAAAGCGCGCGCCAAATCCGTCAGCGGACCGGTAAACAGCAATGTCACCGGCTCTTCACTGTTCTTTAATGCCTCAATCAAGTGCAGGTGGGCCGGAAGATCGGAAACTGGAGCTTCAACAGCCCCTTTTTCATTTAAAATCGGCAAGGCGTCGACATAAAAAGCGTGCATGCGCCATTCCTTCGGAAAAGGATTGACCCCTCTGGAATCGGAAGCCGCAGTTTCAACACGGTAGGAGCCGAAGCGGTCAATGATCTTTCGGCTCGCGCTTAACGCGGGCTCCAGGTAGCAATCAGCGGGAATGACGGACGCCCCGATCAAGTCGATATCCTCCATTTGCAGCAGCAAAAATAGAGATACGAGGTCATCCACCCCTCCGTCATGGTTGAAATAAACAGGTTTACTCACAGCATCAGCCCCTTTTTTCATACTATTTATGATTTTACAACAATTACTTCGCAAAGTCTCTTTTACCATTTTTTAGTGCAATTTATCTAATGTTAAACAAAGATCACCCCCATTTTGTTGCGATTTTTTTAACAACTAGTATAATTAAAGGTTGTTGGTAAAGAAATGATACGGATACTCTAATAGGATGATGAAAACATGAAACGTGCACGAATCATATACAATCCGACTTCCGGACGCGAACTTTTTAAAAAAAACCTTCCCCAGGTGCTGCAAAAATTCGAACAGGCCGGCTATGAAACCTCATGCCATGCCACAACAGGGGAAGGAGACGCCGTTCAGGCCGCCAGAAGCGCCGCTGAGAGGCAATTTGATTTAATTGTCGCAGCGGGCGGGGACGGGACGTTGAACGAAGTCATCAACGGATTGGCGCCTTTGGAAGAGCGTCCGAATCTCGGGGTGATTCCCGTCGGGACGACAAACGACTTCGCGAGAGCCCTTGGCATTCCGAGAGAGGATATTTTAAAGGCCGTTGACACAATACTAGAGGGTGAAGCCCGGCCGATCGACATCGGACGCGTAAACGGCCAATACTTCATCAATATCGCCGGAGGCGGACGCCTGACCGAACTGACATATGATGTCCCCAGCAAATTAAAAACGATGCTCGGGCAGCTCGCCTATTATCTCAAAGGTATGGAAATGCTTCCTTCATTAAAGCCGACCGAGGTGGAAATCGAATATGACGGCAAGCTGTTCCACGGCGAAGTGATGCTGTTTTTGGTGATGCTCACCAATTCAGTCGGCGGCTTTGAAAAACTCGCGCCGGACTCGAGCCTGAACGACGGCATGTTTGACCTGATTATTTTGAAACGAACGAATCTTGCGGAATTTATCCGGCTGGCCGGACTCGCTCTCCGCGGCGAACACATTCATGATGAGCATGTCATTTATACGAAGGCGAACCGCGTCAAGGTAACGCTGAAGGATAAGATGCTCTTGAATCTTGACGGCGAATACGGCGGAGAACTGCCGGGCGAATTCGAAAACCTCTACCGCCACATCAACGTCGTCATGTCCACTGAAAAAGCACAAAGACTCGATGATTGAACTTGGTCTCAAGGCTACGCGGGCCAAGTTTTTCTTATAGCAGGTGAAAATTATGAAACAAAAAGCCCCCGTACAAAAAAATGAATATTATGATGTTGTATTTGAAGATTTGACACACGAAGGCGCAGGAGTCGCCAAAGTCGACGGCTTCCCGATTTTCGTCCCGAACGCCCTGCCTGACGAAAAAGCGCAGATCAAAGTAACACGGGTCAAAAAAGGCTTCGCCTTCGGCCGCCTCATCGACCTGAAAGAAGAAAGCCGCTTCCGCACTGACGCGCCGTGCCCGATCTACAAGCAGTGCGGCGGCTGCCAGCTGCAGCACATCAATTACGAAGGCCAGTTGCTTTATAAGCAGAAGCAGGTCAAAGACGTGCTCGAACGAATCGGCAAACTCGACCTCAGCCGCGTCACCGTCCATCCGACCCTTGGCATGGAAGACCCGTGGAACTACCGAAACAAAGCGCAGGTCCCTGTCGGCGAACGGGAAGGCGGACTTGTCGCAGGCTTCTACCAGCAGCGCAGCCATGACATCATCGACATGAACGAATGCCTGATCCAGCAGTCGGAAAACGACCGCGTCGTTCAAGCGATTAAAGAGATCTGCGGCAAATACGGCATCAAAGCGTACAACGAAGAACGCCACAAAGGCTGGCTCAGACACATCATGGTCAGATACGGCGCCGCGACAGGCGAAATGATGGTCGTCTTCATCACAAGGACAAACGACTTCCCGCACAAAGCGAAAATCGTCGAGGAGATCACCGCGGCATTCCCGCACGTCAAATCGATCGTCCAAAACATCAACCCGAAAAAAACAAACGTCATCTTCGGCGACGACACAACCGTCATCTGGGGAGAAGAATACATTTACGACACCATCGGAGAGATCAAATTCGCCATCTCCGCGAGATCCTTTTACCAAGTCAACCCCGAGCAAACAAAGGTGCTCTACGACAAAGCGCTCGAGTACGCTGAACTGAACGGCGAAGAAACCGTCATCGACGCCTATTGCGGCATCGGCACGATCTCGCTCTTTTTGGCGAAGCAGGCGAAAAAAGTATACGGCGTCGAGATTGTCCCGGAAGCGATTGAGGACGCAAAGCGAAACGCCGAGCTGAACGGCATTGAGAACGCTGAGTTTGCCGTCGGTGAAGCAGAAACGGTGATTCCGAGGTGGTATGAGGAAGGAATTTCAGCTGACACGCTAGTGGTCGACCCGCCGCGCAAAGGCTGCGACGAGGCATTGCTGCGGACGATTGTTGAGATGAAGCCGAAGCGTGTTGTGTATGTATCGTGCAACCCGGGAACCCTGGCGCGCGATTTGCGGGTGCTTGAGGATGGCGGGTATGAGACGCTTGAGGTGCAGCCTGTTGATATGTTTCCGCATACGAGCCATGTGGAGTGTGTGGCAAAGTTGGTGTTAAAAGGTACAGTCGATTAAACTGTGCCTAATAGTTTAAAACTTTACGGATGACATCTTTTCTTCTTCAAAGACTTAATCTTTATGATGATTCGACAAGACTCGTTTCATTTATTGTTCTCTTTCATTTGATAACTTTTTTGAAGGCCCGGATTTTATCCTGGTCTTTTTTGGTGTAATTAGTAAAAATTACACGGTGAATTGTTGACGGGGTATTTTTAGAGTGATATGATTCAAATTGTAATTAGATTGAGTAATTTTATAGAAATACTCTATCGATGAGGGTGGGATATGAAACTTGAAGATATTGTAACGGTTAAGATAGGAAGAAACCTTTCTAGAGGCAACGTTAAAAATGATCATACATTAGTTGCTTATACATATGAAGATTTAATGAATGATTTAGATGGCTCATTTCTAGACTCGCAAGCTAGTTTTGATGCTGGACATTCAAATCATAAAGAAAGCTATTTGAGCAATGCCGGAGACGTTGTTTTCAGCTTTGTTAGTTCCAAAGCTGGAATAGTGAGTGACTTAAACCGAGGGAAAATCATCAATCAGAATTTTGCGAAACTCATGATCGAACATGATGAATTGGATCGTAGCTATTTATGTTATGCGTTGAATGAATCGTACGCAATGAAAAGGCAAATGGCAATTTCCATGCAAGGAAGTGCTGTGCCAAAATTAACTCCAGCGATTTTAAAAGAGTTGGAAATCCAGTTACCAAGTATTGAGAAACAAAGAATAATTGGAAAAGCTTATTTCTGTTTAAGAAAGCGTCAAGCTTTGGCAAAGAAGCAAGCAGAACTTGAAGCGCAACTTTTTTTAGAAGTATTAAAACAATTAGACCAACAATAGAAAAAGTGAGGAACACAACCATGGCTGAATTACACTCAAAACTATTTAGTGCCGCAGACAACTTACGAAGTAAAATGGACGCATCAGAATATAAAAACTATTTATTAGGTTTAATCTTTTACAAGTACTTATCTGATAAGTTATTAGAAAAAGTAGTAGAAATAGCGGGTGAATCGTTAGAAGAATACAACACACAAGACAAACAAACTCAATTGTATATGGAATCCTTAGCAGATGAAGAGATAAAAAATGACTTGATTGAAACGTTAGTCGATACATTGGGCTATGATATTGAACCAAAGTATTTATTCAGTGTATTAGCCAACCAAGCGAAACAAAATACGTTTCAGCTGAATGACTTGAATAAGGCATTTATCGATTTGTCTACGAAGTATGATCAATTTAATGGGTTGTTTGATGATGTAGATTTGACATCAAAAAAACTGGGATCAGATGATCAACAGCGAAACATTACGATTACAGAAGTACTGAAGAAACTAAATGATGTCAATGTAATCGGTCATGATGGAGATGTGATTGGGGATGCCTATGAGTACTTAATTGGCCAATTTGCCTCAGAGGCTGGTAAGAAAGCGGGGGAATTTTACACACCTCATGAAGTATCTGACATGATGGCGCGTATTGCCGCAATCGGTCAAGAAGACAAAAAATTGTTTAGCGTATTTGACCCCACGATGGGATCTGGTTCTTTGATGTTGAATATTCGAAACTATATTAATTATCCAGATAGTGTGAAATATCATGGGCAAGAACTAAACACAACAACTTTTAATCTAGCGAAGATGAACTTGATTTTGCATGGTGTTAATAAAGAAGATATGCGTTTACGCAACGGGGATACATTGAATAAAGATTGGCCGACAGATGAGCCTTATACCTTTGATGCCGTTCTTATGAATCCACCATACTCTGCAAAATGGTCTGCAGATACAACATTCTTAGATGATTCACGTTTCAATCGTTACGGAAAGTTAGCACCAAAATCAAAAGCAGACTTTGCTTTTCTTTTACATGGATTCTACCATTTGAAAGATTCGGGAACAATGGCCATCGTCTTACCGCATGGGGTCCTGTTCCGTGGAGCTGCAGAAGGTGTGATTCGTAAGAAATTATTAGAAGATGGCAGCATTGATGCTGTAATCGGTATGCCAGCAAACTTATTCTTTGGAACCTCGATTCCAACAACAGTCATCATCTTGAAGAAAAATCGTAGCACTCGTGATGTATTATTTATTGATGCCAGTAAAGAGTTTGTCAAAGGAAAAAACCAAAATAAACTTTCTAAAGAACATATTGATAGGATTGTCGAAACGTATAAGAAACGAGAAGATGTCGAGAAATATGCCCATGTTGCAACATTCGAGGAAATCAAAGAGAATGATTTCAATTTGAACATCCCTCGATACGTAGATACCTTTGAGGAAGAAGAGCCTGTGGATATGGCTGCAATTGGCTCAAAAATCAAAGACATTCGAAAAGAAAAAGCAGAACTAGAGTCTAGCCTTTATGACATGATTTCTTCACTACAATATGATGAAAAAAATGCAGACTGGATTAAGGCTGCGTTAGAGGTGTTTAATCGTGGAAAATAAACGATCGCCAGAGATTCGATTTTTAGGATTTACTGGAGAATGGGAACAGCGTAAGATAGGAGATCATGCAGAAATATTGACAGGTGGAACTCCAAAAACTCAAATTAAAGAATATTGGGAACCAAGTGAAATTCCGTGGATGTCATCTGGTGAGGTTAATAAAAAACGTCTCTCATCAACGGACAACATGATTTCCATTCTAGGATTCAAAAATTCAAGTGCTCGTTGGGTAAAAGAAAATTCTATTTTAATTGCATTAGCTGGCCAGGGGAAAACTCGTGGAACAGTGGCTATAAACGAGATACCACTAACAACGAATCAATCTATTGCAGCAATTGTTCCGAAGGAGGAACTGCACTACGAGTTTGTGTTTCAGAGTCTAGAAAAAAGATATGAGGAGTTACGATTAATTTCATCAGGTGATGGAACCCGTGGAGGTCTTAACAAACAATTAGTTGCTGATGTAGTAATAATATCACCATCAATTGCAGAACAATTTAAAATCGGAAACTTTTTCAAACAACTAGATGACATGATAGCTCTTCACCAGAAAGAACTAACCACCCTCAAACAAACAAAACAGGGATTCTTGCAAAAAATGTTTCCAAAAGAAGGGGAGTCCGTGCCGGAGGTTCGGTTCCCGGGATTTACTGGAGATTGGGAAGAGTGCAAATTGGGAGATATTGGTAAATTTAAAAATGGAATGAACTTTGATAAAAATGCTATGGAACATGGTCATCCATTTGTGAACTTACAAGATATTTTTGGAAGGAATATTGTAGATAATTCAAATCTTGGTTTTGCAGAAAGCAGTGAAAATCAAAGAAAAGAGTACAATTTAAAAAAAGGAGACATTCTATTTATTCGTTCATCTGTTAAACCAGAAGGAGTTGGAGAAGCAGCACTTGTACCCAAAGATTTAAAAGACACAACATATTCAGGTTTTATTATTAGATTTAGACCGACGATCGAGATGGATAATCAATTTAAAAGATTTATTTTTGGGACAAAGTCAATAAGAAAACAAATTTTGTCACATTCAACAAGCAGTGCAAATACCAACATTAATCAAAAGGCGCTGGAAAAAATTAAAATTAAAATCCCTTTATGTGAAGAACAAAAAGAGATAGGGGGATTTTTCCGAAATCTTGATAATACTATCGCTCTTCATCAACGTGAATTAGATGCCTTAAAAGAAACGAAAAAAGCATTTCTACAAAAGATGTTTGTCTAAGCCGAATAGAGGAGAGAGAATCATGACAAAGATACCGCATAAAGATGAAGCTCAAGTAGAACGTCGCCTGATTGAAGTGTTAGGTGAAGGGCATAATCAGTGGAATTATCGTCCTGATTTAAAAACTGAAGAAGATCTATGGAAGAACTTGCGTCAAAAGATTACACAAAATAACTTATCAGAAATTGGGGAACATCCAATTACTGATAAGGAATTTGACACGATAAAGACAGAGTTATTATCGAAAACACAGACCCCCTTTGATGCTGCTAAATGGCTCAAAGGGGAAAATGGAATTGCCCGGATTACGATTGAACGTGAAGATGTCTCTTTAGGTTCGATATCTTTAGTGCTGTATTCTAACCAAGACATAGGTGGCGGAATCTCTACATATGAAGTTGTTCATCAGATTGCGAAACAGAAGGCTAACGTTGATGGTCGTGATCGCCGATTTGACGTGACACTCTTAATCAATGGGTTACCAATTGTTCAAATTGAATTGAAGCAGGTCAGTGCCAAAGACGGCGTATTTCAAGCCTTTAATCAAATCAAGAAATACTCAGAAGAAGGGATGTTTAGAAATAATATCTTTTCTACTCTTCAGTTATTTGTCATTTCCAATGAACAAACGACTCGCTATTTTGCTAATGCGATGCCAAAAGACATGCATAAGAAATTAGTCTTTAGCTGGCGGACAACGGACAATCGAAAAGTAGAAAATCTCTATGAATTTGTAAAACGCGTCTTAAATATTCCAGATGCCCATCGGTTGATTGCCGATTATACAATTGTAAGTGAGGACCAAGACAACAAAGCTGTAATAGTATTAAAACCATATCAAATTCATGCGATTCAAGCTTTGTTTACATCTGCCATGAAACATCAATCCGGCTATGTTTGGCATGCGACTGGTTCAGGAAAAACGTTGACAAGTTTTGTTTCTACGAAGTTATTAGCTCGCAAACCAGGTGTAAATCGTACCATTATGCTGATTGACCGAAAAGACTTAGACAATCAAACGACGACTGAATTCACCAAATTTGCTTCCGAGTTTAATACCGGTATTTCTTCTGGTAATGCCAAGTCTAATAGCTTGATTGTCGGAACCGGAAGTGCGAAAGAGTTAAGTGATACTCTACTATCTGATGCCAATTCCAATACAGTGATTATTACCACCCGTCAAAAATTAGAAGCTGCCTTGCGCTATGCCCAAAGGCAAGAGGAGCAAAAAGGTACTCAGCGCTTTAAGAAACTGCTAGGGCAACATATTGTCTTCGTCGTGGATGAGTGCCATCGTGCGTTAAGTGCAGAAGGGATGCAAGTCATTAAGGAGTTCTTTCCAAATTCAACTTGGTTTGGGTTTACAGGTACACCGATATTTAACGAAAATAAAAAACAGGCAAAAGGTCAATTAGCTCGCACCACTCGGGATCAATATGGAGAAGTTTTGCACACCTATACCATTAAAAATGCATTGGATGATGGTGCTGTTTTAGGGTTTCAAGTAGAGCACGAAGATACGATTGATCCAACATCATTAAATAATTATATTTTTAATCAACTGCGTCAAAATGAAAAATACGCCAATTTGACTGCAGATGAAATTAATCACATCATTGATCAAATGGACGGAATAGAAAAGGAAGCATATCTTGAACCATCTTCGTTTGAAAGTGATGATCATATTCAAAAAGTTATTCATAAGATTTTCAGGCCGGATAATGCCTATACTAAATTTGATTTCCAAAACGGCCGCCCGCAAAAGTCTGCCATTTTAACAACCAGTTCCATTGAAATGGCGAAACGCTACTATCGGGCAATCAAGGAAATGACGAAAGATCCAGAATGGTTGACGAAAGAGTTTGCTGGGCATCCGATTCGAACGGGGCGTACGATTGAAGATCCGGATTTTCCACGAATTGCAATCACCTATTCGATTCAAGAAAACGAAGACAATTCGAAACAAATTCAAGATGAAATGAAAGAGATTATTAAGGAATATAACGATTATTATCACACTGCTTGGTCGATAGAAGATATTGAACGATATAATGGTGATATTAACAATCGTTTAGCTCGTAAGAAAGCAGAGTTCAAAGAATTTGGTAAACAAATTGACCTTGTCATTGTTGTCGATCGGTTATTGACTGGTTTCGATGCACCAACGATACAAACATTATTTGTGGATCGAAATTTAAGTTATGCGAATTTGATTCAAGCATTCTCTAGAACCAATCGTACTTATCCAGGAAAGACAAAAGGATTAATTGTGACATACCGGAAACCTTCAACAATGGAGCAAAATGTAAAGAATGCGACGAAGTTATATTCACAAGCACAAGAGGAATCTAGTCTTGTTTATCCGACTTATGATGAATCGAAGAAACGCTTTAAAAAGGCTCACAAAGCGCTAACTACGTTAGTTCCAAACCCAACCGATATTGATGAGAACACATCTCTTGAAACCCGAATTGAGTTCGTGAAAGCATTTCAAGAGCTAAACAATTCATACGAAGCTTTAGTTACATATAATGACTACAACGATGATATGGAGAAATCAACAGCACTTCAAGAACAGGTGAAAACTTTAGAAGAATATATTGGTATATATAACACGGTT
Organism: Bacillus sonorensis NBRC 101234 = KCTC 13918; assembly: GCF_001592005.1. GTDB lineage: Bacteria > Bacillota > Bacilli > Bacillales > Bacillaceae > Bacillus > Bacillus sonorensis. The sequence continues at coordinate 41,136 of NZ_BCVZ01000007.1, read as the reverse complement.
AAGGGTTCACTCGAAGATGAAGGAAACCAAGATGGACCGGGACCAGATTTCTCAGACATTGAATTCTATGGAGAAAATGCAGTTAAGATCTATGATATCGACTCAACTTATATTGACCGACTATTAGAAACATACTCGGCCAATAATCAGAACATCCGCGACGAAATCGAAAATGCCCTTCAAAAACTGAAGAAATCAGAAATTGTTAAGGACGTATACCGCACAATGTTAAATGCTATTGATACCAATGAAATAGATGGAGAGCAAGATATTCTTGCAGTGAAACGAAGCTTCTTCACTAAAGCACGTGACAAAGCGATTCATGAATTTGCGAATACATGGTTTGTGGAAGAAGATGAGCTGCATCTATCTGCAATTCAATATGTGATAGGAATAAATTCTATTCCTAATATTGGTAAAATCAACAATAGTGGGCAATTTGATAAGTATAAAGCCGTACATCCAGATGCAAAACCATTGAAATATAGACCAGAAATGAAGCGTCAATGGAAAAAAACATTAGATGAAGTCATTGTACCTTTGAATGATGAGTTGAGATAAAGTCGTTTTGAAATTAATGCCTTTCTTTAAAAGAAGCTAGAGTCGCAGGATTTTCAAACCGACTTTTGCTTGGAATCATAATCGGGTGAGCAAAATGAATGGCAACACATTAAAGTTATCTAAAGACAGATCTAATCAGCAGAGGTAAATAAAATAAAAAATTAGAGCAAGGAGGATTGATAATGGTAACAATTGACTTAAAAGAATTTCAGAAAAAACTAGCTCAACATAAAGTTTATGATACTTGGCAATATGTTGAGAGCTTGAATGAAACCCTTGTCTTTATGAACGTTTCGTACCGATTATTAGAAAATGGATATAGCCAAAGAATAAAAGCTTTGTCTGATAAGGGACAAAAAATAATTGAAAAGGCAGTTGATACTGGATCAGCGTCTATAACAGGAGAAGACTTAAATTGTACTAATTTAAATATTGCAGGGCTGGAAATCGACGACATTATCTTTTTGCAGAAAAATACAATGGAGTTTTTTCACTATGCAAGAATAAGTATGGATGTTTTGTTTCAAATAATTAATGCAGCACTGTTTGGTGATCAGTCTAGTGATCCCACTGATAGAAAACTAGTTCAAAATGTACTACGCACATTGGATAGTATAACCGCTTTTTCAAAATTAAGCTCTTTACTTAATAAAAATAAGAATGATAAAAATTATAAGTATTTGCAGGCTTTTGATAATTACATAAAGCATATAAAGACTATTCTAGTTACTGTGAAAAACAGCTTAATAATAGGAAATTCTAATGAATTTTTAATTAGAGAATTCATTTATAATGGTGTGACGTTTCCAACAGTAAATGCTCTTGATAAAGTTAGAGAGATAAATGATTATGTGATAAAGACAATTAATGATATTTTAAAAGAAGTACAGAATCAGTTAAACAACTGCCTTGACACCTCTAAACGAATTCATACTATAAATTTTAAGCTACAAGTTAAAGAAACAACAGATTCTAAGATTGTGGACTTTATATCGTTTTTTATAGACGTGGAAAATGATATTAGTGAGCTGCCAAATGAAATTAAAGTTTTTCCTCTTATTGTAAAGCCTAATGATGAAATATATAGCTTTGATTTTAGATTTCATAAAATATTTATCAAGAAAAAAGGATGCGCTGATGAAAAGATAATTGGATGTGCTGAATTACGAAATGGTTTAGAAACAAATGAGTTTTATAGAATATTTGATGTTAGACCTTGCGATTATTCTGAGTATATTGAATATATTTCATCTTTCAGAAATAAGTATCGCAAAATATCTATCAATTATTACGCAATGGAAGGCTCAATAATAGTGTACAAAGGATAGTGAAATGAAAACTGTTGATATATTCCCGCACGTAAGATTAAAAATCTGCACAAGATATCAATGCCATCAACTCGAGTCATGTGGAGTGTGTGGCCGTGCTTGTCAAAAAAGATAAATAAAAATTTAAAAACATAAGCCTCTCCAACCCAGGAGAGGCTTATAATATTATATGAAGGTTCCATTTCTTGCATAAAGTCCTACTGAATAAAGAGGTGTATCAAAATAGAACACAAAATATCAAATCAACTAACGATTAGTGAACAAATGAAGCGCGTTTTATCAGCATATCAACAAGCAAAAAATGAGGAGTTTAAGAGGCACCCGTTGTCACACCTTATTTGTCATAAAATAAAGGATACTCTTTTTAATGTTGTTGACTTAGATCCTAATATATATCATATAGCAGGTTCTGTTGGAAAAGGCCGTTGGGCTGAGATTCCTTGGGTTTCAATTTTTATAAAGAACTTAACGACTACGGCGACAAGAGGCTACTATATTGTTTACTTATTTAGTGCAGATGGAAGCAGTGTTTATGTTAGTTTGAATCAAGGATGGACCTACTTTAAAGAAAAGTATGGAACAAAAATAGGTAGGGCCAAAATCCAAAAAACAGCTTCAATTATTAGAGAAAAACTAAATACCATCCGTCAAAATATGAACCTTTCAAATATCGATTTAAAGGGTGAAGGTGATCTTGCGAGGGGCTATGAGTTAGGACATGTATGTGGTCGTTTTTATGATGTAAGCAATTTTCCAAGTTCAGAAGACATTATAAGCGATTTACAAGCTTTATTAGTTACATACAAAGAAATAGAAGGTCTTATCGGAAACCGATCGATAGAACAGTTTAATGATTTTATTCTGTCCCAGGAAGATGGCCAATTTTTAGAAGACCGGAATAACGAAGAGGAGTATCAGATAGCGGCTCAAACCTTCATCATATCCGAGAATTCGAATGTCGGATATGAAGTCAATCAAAAGAGAGAACGTCCGCAACCAATCATTAATCAAGGTGGTCAAAGGCAATGGACAAGAAATGCAAGTCTGGCTTCAAAAGCTATGGTGCTTTCAAACTATACATGTGAAATTGACTATTCCCACAAAACTTTTATCTCTAAATCTACCAACAAGCCTTATGTTGAATGTCATCATCTTGTCCCTATCGCTAAGCAAGAGGAGTTCAAATATGACTTAGATCAACTGGCAAACTTGGTAAGCCTATGTCCACACTGTCATCGTCTTATTCATTATGGTCAAGATGAGGAGAAGGAAAAACTGTTGAAAAAATTGTATGATCATCGGAAAGATCACTTGAAAAAGGTAGGAATTGAAATTACCTTTTCAGAACTTAAACGAATATATGAAATGTCGAATATTTAGAGTCAGATTAAAAGCTTTGGTCAAGCGCTACCAAGGCTTTTTGATGTTTAACCTAATTGACAAAAGACCCTTACAAAAATTTACACATGTGATAAGATCTTTTTAAAGATAGATAACAATTTTAAAGAGAAAGAGGGAGTTCGGCATAAGCAAGGTCGCTTCAAAAGTGGTTGCGGGGGTTGTTGAACGAATTCCATTTGGCAATGAAAAAGCATAAATATTGCACAGGCGAAGTCAATGTTTTTCGAAATGGAAGAGAATTAGAATGTGCTTGTCTACTTCTCGCTGCTTGAGGAGCGGTGTCGGATGAGGCTTTGCTGCGGACGATGATTGAGATAAAGCCGAAGCGTGCAGTTTATGTGTCCTGTAACCCTGGAACTTTGGCGCGCGATTTGCGGGTGCTTGAGGATGTTCATGATCGCTATTAGGAATAAATTGTAGGCCATTCGACCAGGAAATTTCTTCTTTTAAAAAAACAAAATAAATGTTGACGCTTTCATAAAACCGATATATACTTTAATCAAATCCAATATTGATAAATTAGACATGTGACTGGTCATGCAGGCAGGATCTAAAACCGATAAATTTTTTAATTTGTCGGTTTAGGTCCTTTTTTTATTGCCTAAATACAGGTCTCATGTTTCAGAAAAGGGGGAGAAGCAGTGAATTACACACAAACAGCAAGAGATGTATTGCAGCATGTAGGCGGTAAAGAGAATATTGCCCACTTGGAGCATTGTTCGACACGACTCCGTTTTACATTGATTGATCAAAACAAGGCGGATGTACCGGCACTTGAGAAAACACCAGGTGTCATCGCTGTCCGTATGTCGGGCCAATGCCAGGTTGTGATTGGAAACGATGTCATTGAAGTCTATGAGAAATTGACCGGCCTTCTCGGCGGGGCACCTTCTGGACAAAATGGGTCTTCCAATCAGCCGAAGGAAAAGCGAAAAGCGGGGACTGTACTATTAGACTTCATTGTCGGCGTTTTTCAACCGCTTGTTCCAGCCATTGCGGGCGGAGGGATTTTAAAATCGTTTCTCCTCCTATTCTCGTTATTCGGATTAATGGATGCCAAAGGGCAAACGTATCAGATTTTAAATATGGTTGGCGATGCGCCGCTTTACTTCCTGCCATTGCTGGTAGCGGTGACGACAGCCAATAAACTAAAAGTGAATCCGCTTGTTGCATTATCGGCAGTCGGCGCTCTTATTCTGCCAAACATGACGGCGATGCTGACAGAAGGCGCTCAATTGTTTTCATTCGATGTGAAAAATATTGCGTATGCCTATCAGGTGTTTCCGGCGATTTTATCTGTCCTGCTGTATGCACAGATGGAAAAATGGTTTACTCGTATTTCGCCAAAACCCATTCGTATTTTCTTCGTACCGATGATGTCATTGGTGATTACAGTTCCGATCACTCTCCTGCTGCTGGGGCCAATCGGTTTTACAGCAGGGCAAGGCTTCACAGCACTTATCCTTGCTATGTTTGACAAAGTGGGCTGGGTTGCAGTTGCGATCCTGGCAGCAGTCCTTCCATTTATGGTCGCATCGGGGATGCACAAAGCGATGGTGCCATACGCTGTCACAACAATGGGCAATCTCGGAAAAGAAGCGCTTTACTTGCCTGCGTCGCTGGCACACAATCTCGCTGAAAGCGGGGCGTGTTTCGCAATTGCCCTTCGTACAAAAGATAAAGTGCTTCGTTCAACTGCCATTTCTGCAGGGATTTCCGCATTCTTTGGGATTACCGAACCGGCATTGTATGGGGTGACGTTACAAAATAAACGTGTGCTTAGCAGTGTCATGATCGGTTCTTTCACCGGCGGCATCTTCGTTGGACTTGTCGGGCTTCAAGCGTTTGTTCTTGTTGGACCTGGTCTTGCAAGTATGTCGATGTTCATATCTGACGAGCTTCCGCGCAACTTCATGTTTGCAGTGATCGGTTTTGGCATCTCATTTGTTGTTGCGTTTGCTGCTGCCTTTATTTTAGGAAAGGATCGAAAGACAGAAGAAACGGAAAAAGAAGCAGAGCCAGGTGCTTTCGCTGAAAAACTTGGCGCAGATGAGACGTTCAAAAGTCCAGTCATCGGTCAAATGATTTCACTATCTGATGTAGAAGATGACATATTTTCTTCAAAGGTAATGGGAGAGGGAATTGCCGTTATTCCTTCAAAGGGTGAACTATATGCACCGGTAGATGGCGAGATTTCGCTTCTCTTTGAAACAAACCATGCCCTCGGTATGAAAACAGCAAACGGAGTTGAGGTTCTTTTCCACATTGGAATCGACACCGTTCAGCTAGAGGGCAAGTTCTTTAAACCATTGGTAAAAGTGGGGGATAAAGTCAAAGCAGGTGATCTGCTCATTCAATTTGACCTGGAAAAAATTAAAGAAGCAGGTTATGATCCAGTTACACTAGCAGTTATTACAAATACGGATCAATATGATATAAAAGTAACGCATTTAAAAGAGGTCAATCGTCAAGATACATTGATGGTTGTTACACAATTGGGAGGGTAATCATGATGACAAAAACAAAAGGATTTCCAAAAGATTTTTTATGGGGCGGTGCGATTGCCGCAAACCAGGCAGAAGGAGCTTGGAATGTTGATGGAAAAGGACCGTCTGTTGCAGATATTGCCATGTACCGTTCGAATTTGAGTGTAGAAGATTACGAAGGACACCTTGCTGTTTCTTCTGAAAACATTGATCGCGCAATGAAGGACCCGGACGTAAAAAAATATCCGAAGCGCAGAGGCATTGACTTTTACCATCACTATAAAGAAGATGTGGCTCTCTTTGCAGAAATGGGCTTTAAAACATTGCGTATATCGATTGCATGGAGCCGAATTTTCCCGACAGGAGAAGAAGCGGAGCCGAACGAGAAAGGTCTTCAGTTTTATGACCGTCTGTTTCAAGAAATGAAAAAACATAACATTGAACCAATCGTGACTCTGTCACATTATGAAATGCCATTAGCACTTAGTCTGAAATACAACGGATGGGTTGAAAGAAAAGTGATCGACCTCTTTGTGAAGTTCGCCAATGTGTGTTTTGAACGGTATAAAGATGTTGTGAAATATTGGCTTACCTTTAATGAAATAGACAGTATACACCGCCATTCTTTCATTACAGCGGGAATTATTCCTGACCGCTGTCCGGAGGGGAAAATAGAGGAAACCGTTTATCAGGCATTGCATCATCAATTTGTGGCATCCGCTCTTGTGACAGCAGATTGCCATCGCATCATTCCGGACAGTCAGGTGGGATGTATGCTAACGAAACTCACGACATACCCGCACACTTGCCATCCGAATGATGTTGAACGCGCACTGAAGCAAAACCTTGATAACTATTTCTATGCAGATGTTCAAGTGTTTGGCGAATATCCGCCATTGATTAAACGCATGCTGGAACGAAAAAATATCAATATTAAGATGGAAGCGGACGATCTTGCCATTTTGAAAGAACATACGGTAGACTTCATTTCATTTAGCTACTATATGTCCCTGACAGAATCTGCACAGGAAGGGCTGGAAAAAACAGATGGCAATACGATTCGCGGTGTGAAAAATCCGTATTTGCCCTCAACAGATTGGGGCTGGCAAATCGATCCGGTCGGTTTAAAAATTTCGCTCATTGAATTGTATGATCGCTATCAAAAACCTCTCATTATTGTGGAGAACGGCATGGGTGCGAAAGATGTCGTTGAAAGCGATGGATCAATCCATGATGACTATCGTATTAGCTATTTCAGAGAGCATTTCCGTCAGATGAAAGAAGCCATTGAAGAAGGTGTAGATCTCTTTGGATATACCAGCTGGGGACCCATTGACATTATTAGTGCGGGAACATCTCAAATGTCCAAACGATATGGATTTATCCATGTTGATCAAGATGACGATGGCAACGGGACATTGAAGCGCTCACGTAAAGATTCATTCTACTGGTATAAGAAAGTGATTGAGACAAATGGAGAAGTATTAGACTAAAAAACCGCATTCATGAAAAGGTGATGGCGATGTTTAAAATAAAAAAAGTTTTAAACTCGAGTGTGGTACTGGCTGAAGATCAGAACCGTCAGGAGATGGTTTTATGCGGCAGGGGCATCGGTTACGGGCAAAAGCCCGGGAATATGATTGAAGAAAAACAGGCTGATCAAGTGTTTATGCCAGTAGACAATATGAAGGCAAAAGAATTTCTCCAACTGTTGGATTCAATACCGCAAGAATTTATTGAGTTGACCCAGCAAATTGTTCAGCACGCAGAAGAAAAATTAAAAACAAAGCTGAATTCCGGCGTATACTTCACATTAATGGATCACTTGAATTTTGCAGTAGAGCGTTATAAAAAGAACATCAATATTACGAATCGCGTCTACTGGGAAATTAAAAACTACTATACGGCAGAGTTTGAGGCAGGGAATTATGCGCTGCAGCTCATCAATGAAACACTGGGGATCCAATTGCCGAAAGAGGAAGCGGCAAATATCGCGTTCCACTTAATCAATGCGTTAGGTGAAGAGACAGAATCAAAAGACGGAATGAAATATGCAAAAATGATCGGGAGTATTGTCAATCTTGTCCGTTATACATTAAACATGAAATGGGATCAAGAAAATATTCATTACAGCCGATTTATCACACACGTTAAATTTTTCGTTGAAAGATTTTACGCTGATAAATTGCTGGCAGATCAGGAGAATGAATTGTTTGAGCAAATTGCTAATTTATACCCGCAAGCAATGGATGTAGCTTTCAAAATTAAGGATTATATCAAGCAGGTACACGGAATCGTCATTCCGAATGATGAACTAACGTACTTGGCGGTCCATATTCATCGATTGATTTCTTATCAGCAATTAAAATAAATGATAATTGAACCACTTGCCTTTGTGGAAGGCGAGTGGTTTCTTGTTTTTGAAAAGAAGGAGCGTTTCCCAAATGAAGATAAAGGAGATTACAAGAAAGTACTGGAATTTGCCAAAATAGCATGAAAGCCGAAAATAAAATGAGATCATTAGGGAGTGAGGAATTGTAATGAAAAAAGTCATTCTTTGCTGAGCGTTAACGGCTGCAGTCTTAGGCGGAGCTGCTTTATCCCAAAGCCACAATATGGCGTCAGGGAATGTTCAAGCAGCGGAATTGCCTGCAGGGGGGTAATATCGGTTTGTAGGCTTCTTTTTTTGCCGGAAATTCAAACCGGCTCAAACCGCTTTTTCCCATTATCAATATTTATCCCGATATTCATTTAGGATATAATTGTTATTAATTATTATCATTACCAATACGATGTAGTATTACTTCTTCATACATCAGGAGGAAAAGCGATGTCACCCCAAACTGTAACCAAGTATTTTCGCGATAGCGTGGCTGCGAAACTAAAAATAAACTTTAAAAACAGTCGTTTTATGATTTCAGATTTAGACAGCATCATTCAAGGAAGGATCGACAGTAAGCACTACGCCGCCCTCTCAGATCGCAAAAATGTTTCAGGAAAACTGGATGTTATCATTGTGGCAAAGACGATAAAAACGAATTTTGACGGGCAGCAGAAGGTTGATACGAATATTGAAGACATGAGCGGCATTCTTTATATTCCGGCGGTTTTGACTGTTAATGGTGTATTGTTGCCGTCAGAAGGCAAATATCCGTGGATTCCGAGAGAGCATCTTCATCCGATCATTGACAAGGAGCTTGCAATCGGCTATGTCAATGATTTTGATGAATTTATGAGCAACAATTATCAAAGGCTGGAAAACAATCTTACTTGGAAAAGCTATTTTGATTTTGCGAAAGATCTGTATGAGACCGTTACTGAAAGTAACATCAGCTCAAATACAATTAACGATATTGAATTGGAGAATAATGTTTACATTATGAAGGACGATTCCGTCAACGCAACTAGAAATATATTAAAGTTATATGATCACCTCTTATCCAGCCAGCCGGACAATCTGCGGCTTTATCAAAATTTTCTCAACCAGGAGTTCACCACTTTATCGCCCCTTACTCCAAACCGGATGTCAGAGATGCAGAAGCATGTCGGGCAAATGGGCGGGGAATATCCTTTATCACCTTCGCAAAGGGAGTGTCTGAACCATTTCAATCACATGGAAGAGGGAGAGATTCTGGCTGTCAACGGTCCTCCGGGTACAGGGAAAACGACGTTATTGCAATCGCTTGTTGCCAATCTCTATGTCAAAAGAGCATTGAAAAAAGAAAAACCTCCTGTCATTGTCGCTTCATCAACAAACAATCAGGCGGTCACCAATATTATCGAATCATTCGGAAAGATCAAACCAAAGTGGAAAAACAGCAATCTTGAACAGCGTTGGGTCGAAGGAGCAGACAGTTTTGCTGTTTATTTTCCGTCCGGCAGCAAGGAGAAAGAGGCTAAAGAAAAAGGGTTTCAATATACGAATCCTCGGGGAGAGAACTTTTTTGAGGAAGTTGAAGGCAAGGAAAATATCGAGCGATCCGCCGAAAAGTTGTTCAAAGAATGCAATCGTTATTTTGGCATAAACCACACTGACATTAAGCAATGCGAGCAGACGATTTCAAATCGATTAGCAGCGATTGAGGAGATCAGACAAAAGATTTTGTTCCTATTCTCTGAATATGATCAAATGGCTCCAAAGGGAGTATCCATGGATACATATCTTAGGCAATTAACGGCTGAAAAAAGCGAGTGGGAAAACACATTTCAAGCAATTCAACAAAGAATAAAAGCGTGGCAGACGCACTTTTCAAACCTGCCATTTTTCGTTCGCTTGTTCAAGTTTTTTCCGTTCTTTAAGAAAAAATTAGTCAGTCATGTCCGGTATTTTATCCAGCCTGATGAAGGTTTCATTGATGAGTCGATGAATCTTGATGAAATTATTTCTCTATACAGCAAGAAAGCAAAAAAGGCGAGAGAAAAAATAAAGCAGGTTGAAGCGACATATCAACAAATCAGAGAATTAACCAAAAAGTATAAGAAATTAATAGAAGAACTCATATCCCTAAACATTCTTGAAGAATATCCTGGTTCATTTGCTTCTTTAGATCAAGTTAACGAATTTTTAGATACAACGATCAAATACGCTTCCTTTTGGCTGGCCGTTCATTACTATGAGTGCAGATGGCTTTCGGAGAAAAGGCTGTCGGAAAAACAAAAGGGCAGAAATTTCGAAAACGTGTTAAATCAGTTTTATACAAATTTAAGTATGTTGGCCCCTTGTTTTGTGATGACCTTTTATCAGCTGCCGAAAATGCTTTTGTCTTATGATAACGGGAAAGAGCATTTTCTCTACAATTATATTGATTTGCTAATCGTAGATGAGGCAGGGCAGGTGACCCCTGAGATTGCGGCATGCTCATTTTCGCTTGCCAAGCGGGCTGTCGTTGTCGGAGATGTCTATCAGATTGAACCTGTGTGGAATATCAACGAAACATTGGATATGTCATTAGCGCTTTCTAATGATGTCATCACATCGGTTGGCCGATTTGAGAAGCTTCGCGAACTTGGATTGAATACGTCGGAGTCAAGTGTGATGAGGGTGGCGTGCAAAAGCTGCAAATACGAAAAACATCAGCAGCGCGGTTTATTTTTAAGCGAGCACAGGCGCTGCTATGATGACATTATCGATTATTGCAATAAGCTTGTCTACAAAGGAAAACTTGAGCCAATGAGAGGGAGGGCGGCTGAAGATGATGAGTTTCCGTTGGCTCAATTATCGATTCCCCCACTTGGCCATATACAAGTTGATTCGCAACAGTCGAGCAAAAAAGCGGGCAGCCGATATAATGAAATAGAAGCAAGGGCTATCGCCGCATGGATTAACGAGCACTTCTATAAAATTCGAAATGCTTATCATAAAGACAATCCGGAAAGTGTAATCGGGATCATCACCCCTTTTAAAATGCAAGTTCTCGCCATTAAACGAGCATTGTCGCCGGATATAAAACCGTTTATCGACGTCGGAACGGTACATACGTTTCAAGGCGGAGAAAGAAAGGTCATTATCATGTCGACAGTATACGGCAAAAATGACGGCTGCTTTTTCATAGACGCGAATAAAAGTCTTTTAAACGTTGCCGTCTCCCGGGCGAAGGACAGCTTTCTTGTTATGGGGGATATGAATTGTTTATCAGACAGCGCGAATAAACCGAGCGGATTGTTGAAGAAGATGCTTTTAGAAAATGATGTCGTTTATTCTTAATGAACGTAAGGAGCGCAGCCATGTATCTCTTTCAATTACACCATCAAGATCTAAAAGAAATCCGGGAAAAACCATTTAGGAAAGAAAAAGACATACCGGACCTATGTGAGAAGAATTTAAAACAATTATTAGGCATCAGGTTGATTGCGTCTGAGTTTCGAGTGGCCGGCTTTCGGATCGATACGCTGGCATTTGATGACCAGACGCAATCGTTTGTCATTATTGAATATAAAAACAAGAAGCACTCAAGCGTGATTGACCAGGGCTATGCCTAGCTTGATTGGCTTCAGTGCTATTGGTATTTTCCCATTTTGCAGTATGCAAACAATACACCGGCTATCGTCATCACCCCTCCAAGCAACGAAAAAAAAGAGGGAACTTCACCGACCCATACCCACGCGATGATAAGCGTTAAAGCAGGTGTTACATACAACGAAACCGTCGCCTCCGCAGCACCGACCCGCGACGTAATATAGGCAAGGGCAAAATACGGCACCACAGTCGGCAGCAATCCTAAATACAGGACACTGGCTGTAGAATGAAGCGGCGCATTGATCAGCTCTTCGCCTAATCCAGGCAGAAACGCGAGCATCGGAATGGTTCCTCCCCAAATTGTATAGATGACAAACGGAATGAAGCCGTATTTTTGGATATAGCGCGTTTGCAGGACGAAATAGACGCTTTCAGAAAAAGCGGCCAGCAAGATCAGTAAAATTCCCGCGGCTGATTGTTTGAAATTCCCTGTACCGAGCGAGATCAAGCCGATGCCCAAAAAGCTGAAGCAAGACCCGGCCCATTTTACAGATCCGAACTTTTCGCGGAAAAACAGACCGGACAATGCGGCGGAAAATAGAGGCGTTGTCGCAACGAGCAGGCTCGCAATCCCGGCGCTCACCGTTTGTTCGCCGATGTTGAGCAGCATGTGATAAGCGGAAAATCCTAAAAATCCGAGCAATAAGATCATCGGAACATCCTTTATCTCCGGGAGGCGAATGCGGGTGAATACGGCGATGAGCAAAAGCGCCAAAGAGCCTATAAGCAGGCGAAGCAATGCGAGATGCTCCGGGGTATAATGCGTAAGACCTGCGCGGATTCCGGGAAACGCGGAGGCCCATAAACCGATCATGATGCAGTATGACAAGGTGAGCTGAATCGTTTGTTTTTGCATGTATCCTCAAACTCCTTTTTAAAAACCAACCAGTTGATTTGTGTGGTATCCATCTTAATAAACGTTTGGTAAAATGGCTTCAACCAGTTTGAAAAAAATAAAGCCAACCACTTTGCGTCAGGGAGATCGATCATGAAACGTCCAAAATACAAACAGATTATTGAGTATATAAAAGAGAAAATCGGAAATGGCGAATGGCCGATCGGAAGCAAGATACCGAGCCAGCGCACACTTGCGCGGCAATTCAATGTGAACAGAAGCACGGTGATCACGGCTTTGGAGGAGCTTGCGGCAGACGGGCTGATTGAAGGCAGAATGGGGAAAGGGACGGTCGTCGTCAGCAATACGTGGACGCTGTTGGCCAACCGTTCGTCGCCTGATTGGGGGAAGTATGTCGCCGCCGGGTTTCAGCAGCCGAGCCGGAAGACGGTTCAGGAAATCAACCAGTCGGAATCAAATCCGGCTTTGGTCCAGCTTAGCAAAGGCGAGCTTTCCAAAGACATGTTTCCATTGTCTGTGATGAAGGAGATGATGGGGAAGGTGGCTCACCGTCTGGAGGCTTTCGGTTATGAGGAGCCAAAGGGCTATCTTCCTTTACGAGAGGCGCTCAGCCGTTATTTGCGAACGATCGGGATTCAAGCGTCCCCGGCTTCGATTCTCATCGTTTCCGGTGCGCTTCAGGCTTTGCAGCTCATCTCCATGGGGATTTTGCAAAGCGGATCGACCGTGTTTTTGGATCGCCCGTCCTACCTTTATTCTTTGCACGTCTTCCAATCGGCGGGCATGAAGCTTTCGGGGCTGCCGATGGATGAAGCCGGGCATTTGCCGCAAATGATCGGAGCGGCTCCGCGGGGCAGGTCGATTTTGTACACCAACCCTTGTTTTCAAAATCCGACCGGCGTGTTAATGTCCCAAAAGCGGAGGGAAGAGGTTTTGGGTTTGAGCGAAAAGGAACAGCTGCCGATCATTGAAGACGATATCTACCGCGAGCTGTGGATCGATCAGGCCCCGCCTCCTCCGATCAAGTCAATGGATCAAAACGGGCATGTCTTATACATCGGAAGCTTTTCAAAAACGCTGAGCCCGGGACTCAGAATCGGATGGATCGTCGGGCCTGAGCCTGTCATCGAACGCTTATCAGATATTAAAATGCAGACAGACTACGGTTCAAGCTCGCTGTCTCAAAGAGTGGCGGCTGAATGGCTGACAAACGGACATTATCAGAAGCACCTTGAAAACGTCAGGGAACAGCTCAAAAAGAGAAGGGACTTTGTCTTGGAGGTTTTGGAAGAACACTTGAAAGGATTTGCGTCATGGAACGTGCCGAAGGGCGGCTTTTTTATTTGGCTGAACATACTGCCGACCCTGTCGATGAAATCTCTTTATGCCAAAGCATTGGCAGAAGGCATTCTGCTGAATTCCGGGAGCATCTATGCGCAGGAAAACGGGAATTTTATCAGGTTATCCTATGCTTTTGCTTCTCTTGAGGACCTTGAAAAGGGAATCTATCAACTGAGCCTGATCATCAAGGTATTAGCGAAAGAAAGCGGAAAAAAATCCAAAATGCCGCCCGGAATTTGATACAATTTTCCTAAATACATAAAGACAGGAGAAGATGGATGAAGCATCAACTGAAGGCTTACATCTCAATGGCGCTCGCGATGGCGATCGTCGGCAGCTCGGTCGTCGTCGGGAAGCTGATGGTCGAAACGATTCCGGTGTTTCTTTCGTCAGGGATTCGATTCTTGATTGCGGCGGCCGTTTTGATCGTGCTGCTTATTGTTTTTGAAAAGGGGTTTCCGGCGCTGACGAAAAAAGACGTGTTTGTACTGCTGATGCAGTCGTTTACCGGCGTTTTTCTGTTCAGCGTCTGCATGCTTTACGGCGTCAAGCTGACGACGGGGATGGAAAGCGGAATTATTACGAGCACGACGCCGATGGCTGTCGGGATTTTGGCTTTTTTTCTATTGAAAGAGCGAATCGAAAAGCGGATGGCGATTGGAATCGTGCTCGCTGTCATGGGCGTGATGACGATCAATCTGTTCGGGGCAGACGGAGGCGGAAGCCCGCACGTTTTAATCGGGAACCTCTTGATCGCGGCGGCGGTGGTTGGCGAGGCGCTGTTTACGCTCTTGGCGAAATTTTTGTCCCCGCATATTTCGGCATTGGCGATTGCAACGTTTGTGTCGCTGTTCGGGTTTTTGTTTTTTCTTCCGTTTGCCGTCATCGAAGCGCTGTCTTTCGATTTCACGACGCCGGGTGTTCTTGATTGGTCATATGTACTCTATTATGCGCTGATCGTCACGGTGCTTGCCTTTTACTTGTGGTACAGCGGCGTGACGAAGGTTTCTGCCGGGATTTCCGGGATTTTCACGTCGGTATTGCCCGTTTCCGCCGTCGTCTTATCCGGCCTCGTCCTGAAGGAGCAATTTACCGTGATTCATCTGATCGGAATCATGCTTGTGATCGCCGGGATTTTTGTCACCGTGATTATGAAAGAAGACAGCCAAAATCTCGCATCCTAGCAGATTTCCAAAAAAATGTCGCAAATTCGATGCATCAATTTGATGAAATCGCACAGCCCTGCGGTATAATAGATTTTGTGAATGAAAGACGAAAGAGAGTGGTTACATCATGGGCCGTAAATGGAACAATATAAAAGAAAAGAAAGCGTCGAAGGATGCGAATACGAGCCGGATATATGCCAAATTCGGACGTGAAATATATGTGGCGGCAAAGCAGGGCGAGCCGGATCCCGAATCAAATCAGGCGCTGAAGTTCGTGCTTGAGCGGGCGAAAACGTACAATGTCCCGAAAGCGATTATTGAGCGGGCGATCGAAAAGGCAAAGGGCGGTTCTGAAGAGAACTATGACGAGCTGCGCTATGAAGGATTCGGGCCGAACGGCGCGATGGTGATCGTTGATGCGCTGACGAACAATGTCAACCGGACTGCGGCTGATGTTCGTTCCACATTTGGAAAAAACGGCGGAAATATGGGTGTGAGCGGATCTGTCGCATACATGTTTGATCCGACGGCTGTCATCGGCTTTGAAGGCAAAACGGCGGATGAAACGCTTGAATTGTTAATGGAAGCCGATCTCGATGTCCGCGATATTATCGAAGAAGACGACGCTGTAATCGTCTACGCCGAGCCTGATCAATTCCATGCCGTGCAAGAGGCGCTGCAAAACGCCGGAATCACCGAGTTTACCGTCGCAGAGCTGATGATGCTTGCGCAAAACGAAGTGACGCTTCCGGAGGATGCCCAAGCTCAATTTGAAAAACTGATCGATGCCCTGGAAGATTTGGAAGATGTTCAGCAAGTCTACCATAACGTCGATTTAGACGCGTAATAAAACAGCAGTCCAATTTAAAGGATAGATGAGCAGGAGGAACACCTGCTTGATCTATCCTTTTTTGCATTTTGTGTTGTAAAGTAAACTTGACGTATGGTCAACTTTACATTTTTCATCTGGAGGTCATATGAAGACGTTAATAAAGGAAAAGCGCACTTCGTTCAACATGACGCAGGAAGAACTGGCAAAAAAGCTAAACGTGTCCAGGCAAACAGTCATTTCGCTTGAAAAGGGAAAGTATAAGCCTTCACTTGTTTTGGCGCATAAACTGGCACAAATTTTTGAGTGTTTGATTGAAGATTTATTCATTTTTGAGGGGGATGAAAACATTGACTGAACATATGCTTAACATGTTGGTTGCTCTGTCTGGTATAGGGATTGGGGTGGCAGGTATGATCATTGCTTATTTTATTAACAAACGTATTAATCAAAAAATGAGGCTGTTCAATGAGCGTCATCAAAAAATTCGTTATCAGGCAAAAACGCTTTCTTGGAACATCACAATGGTTGGAATCTTAATAGCCTGGGTATTAGCCATCCTTTACAAAGGAATCTCTTTTTCATTCTTTTTAATAACGGGTTTATATATTCTGCATTGTGTATCCATGCTTATTTCCACCGTTTACTTTGCCGGCAGGAATTAAAAAATAAGGAAGAAGGTCAGCCTTCTTCCTTATTGATGTTTATACAAACTGCAAAAGCTGCATCAATATCGGTACGACGAACATGAAGAGGATCGTGCTTGTCGCAACGGTATTGGTCGCAAAGTCGACATCCCCGCCTGCTTCTGCGGCAAGCATCGGGGTGACGGTCGGCGTCGCTGTAGCCGATTGTACGATCAATGTTTGCTTCAGCAGTGAAGAAAGCGGGATCGGCAAGAGCAGCAAAAACAGCACGAGCGGCGAGATGACAAAGCGCCCCAATAAAACGCCGATCGTATCCTTGTCAAAACGGATGCTTTTCAGGCCGGATTCATTTAAGACGATTCCGATAAAAATCAATGACAGCGGTGTGACCAGGTTCCCGACATATGTCAGTGCTGAGCTGGCGAACTCGGGAACCGGTATTTCAAACCAGAGGAAAACGATCGAAATGATAAAGCCGAGAAGCGGAGGCGGCAACAGCTTGGACAATAATTGTTTGAACGCAATCTTTTGGGTTCCGTGGTCTCCGCCGATGCTGTCTTTGGCGATTAAAAAGGCGCCTAATGACCAGAGTGAAACGGTATTTATAATATAGTAGACAAGAAAATATGGAAGACTTTTTTCACCGAACAAGGCGATGTTCAGCGGCAGTCCGATAAAAATGGCGTTCGCATTGACAAATGAAGCCCTGAATGTGCCGATTCTGCCTTGTCTGGTGCGCAGCATTTTAGAAAATAAAAAGGCAATGATATAGGAAATGATGACTCCGCATAGCGGCCAGATCAAGCTGCCGGATAAGTCGATCAGCTTTTCTTTTGTAAAAAATTTCAATACCGATACGAAAATGGAGCAGGGCAACGCTATTTTTGTGATCAGGTTTGAAATGCTCCCCTTAAATCCTTCCACAAACCAGCCTTTCTCATTTAAAACAAATCCTAAAGAAATCAATAGCAAAATAATAATGACGCTTGAAATCGATGTCCAAATGTTCATATGCATTCCTTCTTTTCTTTATTTATTGAAATGAAATATTCCCTACGTTAAATCATAATGCGGCCGGGAGAAGACTCTCAAATAGCGTTTATTTATAGGCCGATAAGAAAGATTTATCAGTATGCCATACAGCCTTGCGGGACGGGCTGCATTAGTTTTATTTATTATCGTATAAAAATTTTATAGGGGTTTTTGGCCGGGCGGCGTGACTACAATATCAGCGTACCCAAAATGAATAAGGAGTTGATACTTGTGGCTGAGGGAAGCGATCCTGAAAGAAAGGCCCGGCAGATGGCGTTTAAACCTATTCCCTTTCTGATTTCCATCATGATCGGAACGGCGTTTTGGTTTATCCACTATCCGTCAGGCATTTCTCCTCAGGGCGGTCATGTGCTGGCCTTGTTTTTGGCAACGATTGTCGGCTGCATTTTAAATGCGGCTCCGCTTGGACTTTATGCATTTATTGATGTCATCATTTTGACCGTGACGCATACAGTCAGCGCTGAAGTTGCCTTTTCAGGCTACAGCGACAGCACGATTTGGTTAATCGTCGCTGCATATTGCGCGGCGATCGGATTTACAAAAACAGGACTCGGATTAAGAATTGCCTATCTGTTTGTCAAGTTGTTCGGTAAACGGACGCTGACGCTTGGATATGCGCTGGTGTTATGCGAGCTGGTGATGTCGCCCGCCATTCCGAGCAATACGGCGCGGGGAGCGGGGATCATTTTTCCGATTATCCAGCAGCTCGCGAAATCATACGGATCTGATCCGAAGCTTGGTACATCGCGGAAAATTGGCTCATTTCTGATTTTCTTAGGATTCCATACGAATTTGCTGACATCGGCCGTGTTTTTAACGGCGATTTCGACGAGTCCGATTGCGGTGTCTTTGGCAGAGCAAGCAGGCATCCATATTTCCTGGGGGCTGTGGGCTTTGGCGGCTCTCTTGCCTGCGGCAGTTTCGTTAATCGTGATCCCGCTGGTTATCTATGTTCTATATAAACCGGAAATCACGGAAATGCCTGATGCACCGGTAATGGCCCAAAAAGAATTGGAGAAGATGGGGCCTGTGAAACGTTCGGAAATCTATATGCTGCTCTCTTTTCTTGTGATGATTTTATTGTGGATATTCGGGAATGCGCTCGGCGTCTCGACGACGGTTGCAGCCTTTATCGGCGTGACGATGCTCGTCTTCTTCGGCGTCATCAAATGGTCTGACATCCCCGAACAAAAAAGCGCCTGGAATCTGCTTGTCTGGCTCGGGCCGCTATTAATGATGGGCGCCCAGCTGAACCGCTTCGGCGTGATTAAATGGTTCAGCCAGACGGTCGGTGCTGAAGTCCACGGTTTGTCATGGGGCGTGGCATTCGTTGTATTGGGGTTTGTTTACTACTATAGCCATTATTTCTTTACAAGCCTGATCATTCATGTCAATGCCTTCTATGCGCCGTTTTTGGCGATTTTGGTCGGCATGGGGGCTCCGCCTGTTGCCTCGGCGTTGTATTTGGCTTTTTTGACGGCGCTTTGCGCACAGCCGACGAACTACGGAACGCTGGCCGGACCGCTCTATTTCAGTTCTGAGTATGTTTCAACAAAAGCGTGGTTTGGATTGGGCTTTGCCGTCTCTCTCTTGACGTTTGCGATTTGGACGGGCCTTGGTTTGCTTTGGTGGAATATCATCGGAATCATGTAAAAAAATTGATAAAGCGAGGTTTTTCATATGTCAAATGTGAGCATTTTAGCTAACCCATTATTAAATAAAGGAACCGGATTTAAGCAGGAAGAACGGGACGAAATGGGACTGAACGGTTTAATTCCGCCGGTCGTTCAATCGATTGAAGAACAGGAGCGGCAAGTCTACAGCCAATATCAAAGCAAGTCATCACGGCTTGAACAACGAATCTTTTTAATGGATATTTACAAAACAAACCGCACCCTGTTTTACTATACGATGGAAAAACACCTTGTCGAATTTATGCCTGTCGTCTATGATCCCGTCGTAGCAGATGCCATTGAGGAATACAGTGACCGCTTTGTTTCTCCAGATGCCGTCTATCTTTCGATCCATGATCAAGAACATATCAAAGACGCTCTTGAAAGCTTTGCCGATGGCCGGGATATCCGCCTGATCGTCGTCACGGACAGCGAAGGGATTTTAGGAATGGGCGACTGCGGCATCAACGGCGTTGAGATTGCGACAGGAAAATTAGCCGTTTATACAGCTGCGGCAGGCGTCGATCCAAGCAAGGTTTTGCCCGTTGTCCTTGATGTCGGAACAAACAACAAAGAACTGCTGGACAATCCAAATTACCTGGGAAATAAACACGAACGGATAAGAGGCGGGGCTTACGATCAATTTATCGACAAATTTGTGAAAGAAGTCACAAACTTATTTCCGAAAGCATTGCTTCATTGGGAAGATTTCGGCCGCTCCAATGCCGCCAAGATTCTCGAAAAATATCAATCAACCATCTGTACGATCAATGACGATATTCAAGGAACGGGAATTGTCATTTTGGCGGCGCTGTTAGGGTCTATGAAAGTGTCAAAGCTCCCGATGAATCAGCAAAAAGTGCTGATTTTCGGAGCGGGTACAGCGGGCATCGGAATCGCCAATCAAATTTTGGAAGAGATGCTGCGGACGAATGACATCACGCATGAAGAAGCGAAAAAGCGGTTTTATTTAGTGGATCAACAGGGGCTTCTGACAGATGATTTGCCAGATTTGACGGACGGACAAAAGAAATTCGCGCGCCCTCAAGCTGAATTAAATCGCAAAACACTTAAAGATTTGAAAGACATTATCGCATTTGTGAAGCCGACCGTTTTGATCGGAACGTCAACAACGCCGAACGCCTTTACCGAAGAGGCCATAAAGGAAATGGCGAAGCATGTCGAGCGTCCGGCCATCTTCCCGATTTCAAATCCTACAAAACTGATTGAGGCAAAAGCGGCTGACGTCATCAAATGGACGGACGGCAAAGCGCTGGTGTGCACCGGCATTCCGTCTGATGATGTCGAATACAATGGCGTCACATATCAAATCGGCCAAGGCAACAACGCACTGATGTATCCTGGACTGGGCCTCGGAATCATCGTGGCCGAAGCGAAGATCGTCACGCAAAACATGCTTTCGGCTGCCGCCCGGGCAGTAGGCGAATTGGTCGATCCTAAAGTGGAAGGCGCTTCTATTCTTCCTCCTGTTGCGGATTTGCAAAACGTATCAAAAGTCGTCGCGGAAGCGGTTGTTGCTCAAGCGATAAAAGACGGCATCAATCAAAGAGACATCGCCGATGTGAAAGAAGAAGTCAGCCGTTCCATCTGGAAACCGCGATATTAACAAAACTGTCACTTGTAAGCATTCCGGTAAGGAGGCTATCATTTGTAAATGATAGCCTTTTAATAAAGGAGACACCTTTGAGATGAACTTAAAAGATTTAGAGTATTTTCAGACGCTTTGCTATACGAGAAGTTTTACAAAGACCGCAGAAGCCCTCTATGTGTCACAGCCCTCTGTGACGTTTGCGATTCACCGCCTCGAAGATGAACTCGGCGTTAAACTGTTCGAGATCAATAAATCGCACCGTTCCGTTGAACTGACGATTGCCGGTCAGTACTTGCAGAAAAAAGCCGAACATATTTTAACAGAAGTCGAAAATACCGTCAGGGAAATAAGAGAGTTTAATCATCCGACGATTCGCCTTGGTCTGCCGCCGATCATCGGAGGCTATTATGCCGCCGGTATAATGAAGCAGATTGATGATCAAGGGCTTTTGCCGTTTATCAATTTGGTTGAAGACGGTTCAGAGCTGCTCATGAAAAAAATCGAAGACAATAAGCTTGATTTGGCGATCATCGGCTCGTCCTCGCCTATCCAAAACAGCAAGATCATCAGCATCCCCATCACGCGCTCAGAGCTTGTGATCTGCACCTCCGCACAGCATAGGTTCAGCGGGCGCGAGTCCATCAACTTTCAAGAATTAGAACATGAAAAGATGCTGGTTCTCGGCCAATCATTTGTACACCGCACAGCCTTTCAATATTTTTCAAAAAAATATCGTATCAAGCCGAAAGTCGTCTATCAAACGGATAAAATCCAGACGCTTAAAGCTTTGATTGCCGTCGACTGCGGGATCAGCCTGTTGAGCAGAATGGTCGTGTCAGATGCGGAGGAGATTGCGGAAATCCCTCTTGACGAAGAGGTCATTCCATACTTTCACGTGTCGATTTGCTTTAACAAAAACCATACGCTAAGCGAAGAAGAAAAATCAATTATCGAACTGTTCAAAGCTCATGAAAATAAAGCTTGACGATCATATCAGGATTTTGCCGAACTCAAGGTAAAATCTTTTTTTATATCAAAAGACCTACAATATTGAATTTTCTTGAAAGTAAGCCGATACATATGTTGTGTAGTCTAACTTTTCCCAAAACTGTTTGATAGGAGATGTCCTGACATGATTCAAATAACCGATCTCAACCGTCAATACATCGGAGGGGAGTGGAGGGACGGCCAAAGCGAAAGCGTCTTGGCTGATATAAATCCCTATACCCATAAAACGATTACCTCTTTTCAGAAAGCCACGCCGGATGACATCGACCAGGCCTATAAGGCGGCGTTGGAGGCGAAACAGAAATGGGACCGCGTCGGCCCGTATGAGAAGCGGGCGATTTTGGAAAAAGCGGCAGCCTATATTGAAGAGCATAAAGAAGCGATCGTCTTTCTCATTATGGAAGAGCTTGGCGGAACAAGATTAAAAGCCGCTTTTGAAATCGATCTTGTCATTAATATGATCAAAGAAGCGGCCGGATTTCCGCTCAGAATGGAAGGGAAAATCCTGCCTTCGCCTGTCGCTGGAAAAGAGAACCGGATTTACCGGATTCCCGCGGGCGTCGTCGGGGTGATCAGCCCATTCAATTTTCCGTTCTTTTTATCTGTCAAATCGGTTGCCCCTGCGCTTGGAGCGGGGAACGGCGTCGTGTTGAAGCCGCATGAGGACACGCCGATTTGCGGCGGAACCTTGATTGCGAAAATTTTTGAAGAAGCCGGACTTCCAAAGGGGCTTTTAAATGTTGTGGTGACGGATATTGAAGAGATCGGTGACAGCTTTGTAGAGCATCCGATTCCGAGAATCATTTCATTTACAGGTTCAACAAAGGTTGGCAGTTATATCGGCCAGCTTGCGATCAAGCACTTTAAAAAGCCGCTGCTTGAGCTTGGCGGCAACAGCGCGCTGATTGTTCTAGAAGACGCTGATTTGGAATATGCCGTCAATGCCGCGGCCTTTAGCCGTTTTACCCATCAAGGCCAAATTTGTATGTCGGCCAACAGGATTCTCGTTCATAAAGAGGTTTATCCGCAATTTTTGAAATTGTTTTATCAAAAGGTATCCGCGTTCAAGTCGGGAGATCCGATGGATCCGGAAACGATTATCGGCCCTGTCATTAATGAACGCCAGGCGGAAAATCTGCGGAAGGCCATTGAAAAAGGAATTGAAGAAGGGGCCGTTCCGCTGATTAAAGGCGATATTAAAGGAAATCTCGTCGAACCGACGATTTTAACGGATGTGAAGCCAGACATGTCGATCGCCCGGGAAGAGCTGTTCGGACCGGTCGTCTGCGTCATTCCGTTCCAGACGGAAGAAGAGGCGGTCAGAATCGCAAATGACACGCCGTTCGGGTTGAGCGGCGCCGTCCATACAGGAAATGTGGAACGCGGCGTTGAAATCGCCAAACAGATTGAAACGGGCATGATCCATGTCAATGACACAACGATCAACGACGAGCCGCACATTGCTTTCGGCGGGGAAAAACAGTCCGGCCTCGGAAGGCTGAACGGAGAATGGAGCCTTGATGAATTTACGACATTAAAATGGGTCTCTGTTCAGCATCAAAAAAGAATGTTTCCATATTAAAAGGAGGTTTATGATATGAGTGAAGTAAAGACAGACATCCATCCTCTGCTGGATGCGTTTGTGAAAGTCGCGCCTTTCCTGAATCAGCTGATACAGGATGATGTGACAGTGGGGATATATGACACGGAAAAACTGATCATCAATATTCCCGGGAAAACGTTTTCCCTGAATGTCAAACCCGGCGATCCATTGCAGGAAGGAGACATTATCACGGAAGCGATCCGTCAGAATCAAAAGAAAGCCAGCCTGGTGCCAAAAGAGCTGTTCGGCTTCCCGCTTGCCGCAAGGGCGATTCCGCTCCATGACGAAAGAGGGCGGGTCATCGGCGGCGTAGGACTTGGCACAAGCCTGGAAAAATCAGATCAGCTTCACCGCGTCGCGGAAAGCCTGTCGGTCATCGTCGACCAGACCGCTTCAGCCATACAGGATATCGCCGAATCTGTCAGCGGTTTTTCCGAGCAGATGTCCGGCATCTCCAAGCAGGCAAAGCAAGTCAGCGAAAGCGCGGGAGAAATCGAAAAAATATCTGTTACCGTAAAAGGCATATCAGATCAAAGCAATCTCCTTGGGCTGAATGCAGCGATTGAAGCGGCCAGAGCGGGTGAATCAGGAAAAGGGTTCTCCGTCGTGGCCGACGAAATCAGAAAGCTTGCGACGCATTCCAAGGAAAATGTCGGCCAGATTGATGAAATCACGAAAAAGATTCACGCTTTATTGAAAGAGCTTGAGCATTCGATTGAAGTGATTAATGAACATACAAGCGGTCAGGCTGCCGGCGTCGAACAAATTTCGGCGACCATGCAGGAAATCAGCAGCAACGCGCAAAACCTCGCGAAAATGGCCGAATATCAATTCGAAAAATAAACAAAAAAGAGGAAAGCTGCCGGAGAACCGGGCAGCTTTTTTTCTATAGTAAAATGCCATTTTAATGGATATTCAGGATGCATTCACCAATTCCCTTCCGCGAAATGGTAAGATAGTCTTGAGCAAGGCTTTAGGAAGGGTTGTCTCCATGAAGGTATATGAAGCAAAAACACTAATAACTGCAATGGAAGCTCGTTCAGGTGAATACAGGAAAATAAGGGGAAAGTTTGTCGAATTGAGAAAAGCGTTGATGGGAATGGCAGATTTGGGTGACGATTTTCAAGGAAAAGGTGCTGACAATATCAAAGCATTTTACAGGGAGCATGCCGCAATTGTTGATGAATGGCTGGATATGATCGACATGCAGATCGCTTTTTTGGACAGTATATCCGCCGCCGCAGAAGAAGCCGGGCTGGGTGAAGACACTTTTGTTGATATTGCTTTTTTGGAACAAGAATTAGCCCAAGCGGATGAAAAATCAAAGGCAATCGTTGCACGGCAGAAAAAAACACTTGAAGCCATTTTTCAGGGCATTACCGATATGATCGATTTACAAGCCTTTTCGACTGCTGATTTCAACCGGCACATGAGCGCTTCAAAAGTGAAGCGGGAATGTACGGTTGACAAGATCGAACAACTGGATTCACAATTCAAAAAAGAATACGGGACATCAGAAGCCAGCCAAGACCATATATCAGCCAGAGGAAAAGCGTTAATGGAGGCTGCGGGGCAAGGAAAGAAGGCACAGCCGATTCACTTCAATGAGAAAGCCTATTATGGCAGCAAGGCATTCAAGCAAAGCGATGAAATACTGAAGAAGACGCGGGAATATCTCGCCATAAAAAAAGAAGTAGCCGAAAAACGGAGGATGAAAGAGCTGAAGGCAAAGCTTGAGAAAGTATCTGATCCGGACGAATACCTTGAAATTGTAAAAGAAATAGGCTATGAAAATCTCGATTTGGCTGAGAAACAATATGTGCTGCAGCTGGAGCAAATGAACAGCAGAAAAAGAAACGGGGAACAAGCATAGCAATGGGGATACGGGAGTCCGGATGTAAGTATATTGTCAGGAGAGGGACTGCATCTTTCTTTATTGTATTTTATTTTTAATCAAAAGCTAATGTCCGCCGGGAAAGCAAGTGATTGTTTCCATTTCCTTTATTGAAGCTCTTTTTGCTCTGGTGATGGTTTATGACATTTTTATAAGCCCGATCAAGGCTGATCTTGATCGGGTTTTTTAGTATTTTCGATTCCGGTATATAATTAAAATTTTATTTTAAATTTTTAAAAGGAATTTCCCTGACCCTAATCGAAAGTGTTTAATAGAAACCGCTTTCAAGGGGGAAGGGATATGAAAGTATACACAAAAACAAAGCTGACCGGGCTGCTATTGGGGCCGATCGGTTTTTTGCTGATTTTTGGCCTCATTCCCGAGGCTGAACTGGCGCACGCCCCCCGGATCGTTCTGGCTGTAACGGCATGGACGGCCGTCTGGTGGATCACGGAAGCCGTGCCGATTCCGGCGGCATCTTTATTGCCCGTCATTCTGCTGCCGACATTAGGCGGTTTGGATATGGACACGGCCGCTAAAGCATATGGCGATCCGATTGTGTTTATG
The DNA here is from genome assembly GCF_001592005.1 of Bacillus sonorensis NBRC 101234 = KCTC 13918. Taxonomy (GTDB): domain Bacteria; phylum Bacillota; class Bacilli; order Bacillales; family Bacillaceae; genus Bacillus; species Bacillus sonorensis. Next base: position 15,095 of record NZ_BCVZ01000007.1, on the reverse strand, counting down.
TATATGGGGGGCTTTATCATTGCGGTCGCCATTGAGAAATGGAGTCTGCACAGACGGATGGCGCTTCACATTTTGAAGCTGATCGGTGCGGAAAGCCACCGGATCGTGCTTGGCGTGATGCTGGCGACGGCGTTTCTGTCAATGTGGATTTCAAATGCGGCTACCGCGCTGATGATGCTGCCGGTCGCCCTCGCCGTCATTAAAGAAGTGCAGGAAAAAGAAATATTAAAAGGGGATTCGCTTCAGAAATTCAGCAAAAGCATTCTTTTGGCCGTGGCATATGCCGCTTCCATCGGCGGGCTCGCCACACTGGTCGGCTCCGTTCCGAATGCGGTATTTGCGGCAATGTCCAGACAAATGCTGAATCGCGACATTATGTTTTTTGAATGGTTTTTATTTGGTTTTCCGATTACTGTCATTTTTTTAATCATGTTATACGTGTATTTAACGAAGGTGCAGTTTAAAGTCAGCCGCTTTGAAGGAAAAAAGCCCGATTTTATCGATCATGATCTCAAAGCGCTTGGCGCGATGACACGGGAAGAAAAATCGGTGCTGGCCGTTTTTTTGCTGACGGCATTTTTATGGATGTTTAAATTTCTGCTTCCATTTGCCATCACTGATACATCGATCGCGATTCTTGGGGCGGTTCTGCTTTTTTTGATTCCGAGCACGAGTGACGAGCGGATTTTGGAATGGAAGGATATGCAGTCGCTGCCTTGGGGAATGCTTCTCTTGTTCGGGGGCGGTTTGTCGCTTGCGGCCGGTTTTTCCAAAACGGATCTAACGGGGTGGATTGCCGGAAAGCTGAAGCTTTTGGAAGGACATCCTTACTTGTTTGTTTTAATCGTATTAACGGCGGCGATTTTATTTATGACGGAGATTATGTCGAATACGGCTGTCGCCAATATGGTAATTCCGATGACGGTCGGACTCGGAGCCGCGCTTCATGTTGAACCGTACGGGCTGATGGCGGCAGCGGCGCTTGCTTCATCATGCGCCTTCATGCTGCCGATTTCGACTCCGCCGAATGCCGCCGTCTTCAGCGCCAATGTATTGAATATGCGGGACATGATCAAAGCCGGTTTTTGGCTGAATGTCGCAGGCGTTTTGATCATCGTCGCAGGCGTTTATGTCTGGCTTCCGGTCGTTTTGCGGTAAGCTCATGCCCTTTGTTGACATATTCATATACCTCTCACTAGTTTTCTTTTCATAACTGATTTACAATAAAGTTATGAATTTAGGTGAGGATTGGTAGACACATGAGCATTTTAAAAGCGGAAGGTTTATATAAAACATACGGAGACAAAACACTGTTTGATCATATATCATTTCATATCGAAGAAAACGAACGGATCGGCTTGATCGGTCCGAACGGAACAGGAAAAAGCACGCTGCTGAAGGTGATCGCCGGCAATGAATCGACGGAGAAAGGCGTGTTGACGAGAAGCGGCAGCCTCCATACCGAGTTTTTGCATCAAGAGCCGGACTTGGACGGCGGACAAACGGTGCTTGAGTATATATATTCGGGAGATTCCGTCATGATGCGGACGATGAGGATGTATGAAAAGGCTTTGCAAGAGCTGAACGCGTCTCCGGAAGATCCGGAGAAACAGAAAAACCTCCTGGCCGCACAAGGAAAAATGGATGAGCATGGCGCCTGGGACGCGAACACGGCGGCGAAAACGATTTTGACGAAGCTGGGCGTCGGAGATGTGGCTAAAGACGTCGGCACCCTTTCCGGAGGGCAAAAAAAGCGGGTGGCGATTGCGAAGACATTGATACAGCCCGCCGACCTCCTGATTTTGGATGAGCCGACAAACCATCTTGACAATGAAACGATCGAATGGCTTGAAGGTTATTTAAGCGGCTACCCGGGCTCAGTTGTTCTCGTGACTCATGACCGCTATTTCCTCAACCGCGTGACAAACCGGATTTATGAGCTGGATCGCGGCCGCCTTTATACGTATAAAGGGAATTATGAAGTGTTTTTGGAAAAGCGGGCTGAACGTGAAGCACTCGCTGAACAGAACGAAACGAAGCGGCAAAACTTGCTCAGGAGGGAGCTTGCCTGGCTGAGGAGGGGGGCAAAGGCACGTTCGACAAAACAGAAAGCGCGAATTCAGCGCGTGGAAGAGCTGAAGGAGCAGGACGCGCCTGAAGCCGCTTCATCCCTTGATTTTGCGATCGGTTCCTACCGCCTTGGAAAGCAGGTGATCGAGGCTGAAGGAGTCGGCATCAGCCGCGGCGGAAAACAGCTCATCGCCGGATTTCAGGAGCTGATCGTCCCCGGCGACCGGGTCGGCATCATCGGACCGAACGGCATCGGCAAGACGACGCTGTTAAACGCTCTCGCCGGACGTTTTGAGCCTGAAGCGGGCTCGATTACGATCGGCCAGACTGTCAGAATCGGCTATTATACACAAGACCACAGCGAGATGGATGATACGCTGCAAGTCATTGAGTATATCAAAGAGACGGCTGAGATCGTCAAAACAGCCGATGGACAGGTGATTTCCGCCGAGCAGATGCTGGAAAGGTTCCTGTTTCCGCGCCGGATGCAGCGCAGCTACATTCGCAAGCTGTCCGGCGGGGAAAAACGCCGCCTCTATCTATTGAAAGTGCTGATGGAGGAGCCGAATGTCCTGTTTCTCGATGAGCCGACAAACGATTTGGATACCGAGACGCTTGGCGTGCTGGAAGACTATCTTGAGCAGTTCCCGGGCGTTGTCATTACAGTATCCCATGACCGCTACTTCCTTGACCGGGTCGTCGACCGTCTTCTCGTGTTTCAAGGAAACGGGATCATCTCGCGCTTTCACGGCTCGTACAGCGAATATATGGAAAAGCAGAAGGAACTGAACCGCCAGAAACCGGCTGCTGAAGAAAGCGCCCCTGCTAAGCCTGAGAAAAAGAAAAGGAAAAAGCTTTCCTATAAGGATCAGCTCGAATGGGAAGGCATTGAGGATAAAATCGCACTTCTGGAGGAAAAACATAAGCAACTGGAAGAGGAAATCGCCGCTGCGGGCAGCGATTTTGAAACAATTCAGTCCTTGATGGAGGAGCAAAACAAAACGGCCGCAGAGCTTGACGAAGCAATGGAGCGCTGGACCGAGCTTTCTCTGCTGATCGAAGAGCTTGAACAATCATAAAAAACCTGCCGGATAAACGCCGGCAGGTTTTTTATGTGAAAGATTTACAACGGCTCGGCTGCCTGCAATATAGCTTGAAGCAAGCCTGGAAAGCGGCTGTTCAAGTCATCTTGGCGAAGCGAAATAAAGCGCTGTGTGCCTTCTATTCTCGTATAGATCACTCCCGATTCCCTCAGCACTTTAAAATGATGGGAAAGGGTTGATTTTGGAATGGGGATATTGACAGCGCTGCACGATTGTTCGCCGGCTTCTGCTAGATGTTTAATGATTTGAAGTCTGATTTGATCACTAAGGGCGTAAAGAACAGCAGATAAGCTGATGTCGCTCCGGTTTGGATGGTAAAGCGTCCTCAATGTGATTCACCTTCCTTGCGTAAATATACTTATGATTTGAATGGTAGCATACAAGATGATATTATTCTATTGTTCGAATATATTCGAACAATAGAATAAGAGATAACCGAAAGGGTGACAGTGATTGAAAAAAGTGCTTCCGCTTTTCTTTGGAATCATGTTTATGATTGGCACGGATACATTTTTAATTTCTCCATTGCTTCCGACTTTAAGGGAACTGTACGGCGTTCCGTTGGAAATCTCGGGCTGGCTAGTGAGCGCATATGCGCTTGGCTATGCTTTATTTGCTTTAATCGCAGGTCCGGTTTCTGACGGGCTGAATCGAAAAACGGTGATGACCTGGGGAATGGCCGCTTTTGGAACAAGCACATTTTTAAGCGGATTTGCTCCTGATTTTGGGATTATGATTTTCCTGCGTTTTGCGGCCGGGGTCAGCGCCGCGTTTGTCACTCCGCAAGTGTGGGCTTCGATTCCAGCTCTCGTTTCCAAGGAACGAATGGTGAAAAGCATGGGGATCGCCGCGGCAGGCTTATCCTTCTCGCAGATGCTGGGCTTGCCGATCGGAGGGTACCTGGCTTCCATTCATTGGTCTGCCCCATTTTTGATTCTTGGCGTTTGTTCGTTTTTCTTTGTATGGTTCATTCATCTCGTTTTGCCTGATTTGAAGCCAAGTCAGAAGACGGCGGGAAACATTCCGATCGCGGCCCGCTACAAAATGCTGCTTTCGGAGCCAAAGGTGTTTAAAACATTTTTCGCGTATTTTATCTTTCAAACAGGGAACTTTGCGGCTTTTTCTTTTTTGGGGACATGGCTTGCGGATGATTTTCGGTTAAATGTCAGCCAAATCGGAACCGCGATGCTTATTCTTGGATTGGGGAATGTGTTTGGGAGTACACTGGGCGTTCATGTAGCGGCAAAGCTGGGCAAGGCGTATTCGTTGTATGCCGGAATTGCGGTTTTGGCCGTGCTGTATGTCATCCTTTCGCAAACGACGCGGATTTCGCTTTTCGAAGCCATCTTTTTTGTGATGTTTTTCATGACAGGTATGATTTTCACTTTGATGATGAGCCTGTTGCAAAGCTTAGCGCCTCAAGCGAGAGGGACGATTGCGTCACTGGCAAATTCCTGCATGTACATAGGGCAAACGGCCGGGGCTTCAGCGGCCGGGCTGTTATATTCCCAATTCGGAGGATTTTTCGCGGTTGCACTGTTTACAGCGGTGTTGTACTTGTTTTCCATGCTGCTGTTTAAAAACAGCCGTATACTGGCTCGATCAAAGCCTGCTTAACGCCTAAATGGCTGCCGGAACATCCGGCAGCCTGTGCTTTTATATTTTGGAATACGCCAACCTCGCGGCGGCATCATGCAAATGAATCGATTCTTCATTGCGGCATTCGATCTCAAATGCCGCAATCCAATCCATTTCATACAAATCAGCCGCTATCAGGCGAATGAGGTCTTCGACAAATCGCGGATTCTCGTAGGCCTGTTCGGTCACTTTTTTTTCGTCGGGTCTTTTTAAGACGGGATGGAGCTTCGCGCTGGCATTCGTTTCCGCTGCGGCCAGAAGCTCTGTTTTAAAATCTTCGGGCATGGCGGCCCTGTCATTGATGTGCGCTGTGATCTTGATGACGCCCCGCTGATTGTGGGCGCTGTACTCGCTGATTTCTTTTGAGCAGGGGCAAAGTGTCGCCACTTTAGCCGTGATGCCAACGGTCCCGGTCCAGCCTTCTTTTTGATGATACGAAACATTCATATGAATATCGGCGTGCATCAGTCCGGGGAATTCGAGTTCCGGGCTGAGCCGCTCAAAATACCATGGAAATGCGAGAGACACTGCTGCGCCTTGCTGTTCCATGTTGACCGCCAGTTCCTTCGTAAAGTCTTTGAGTGAATCAAGTCCGACGATCCAGTTTTCCGTATGGTATCGCTGCAATTGTTCAGTCAGCCGGCTCATGTTGATGCCTTTCCTGCCGCGCTCAAGATGAGTCATTAACGAAAATGAACCGATCGTCGTCTGGGAAAACGGCTTGACTGCCGATGTGATGCGGATCGGGTGGGAAACGTTTGTAATGCCGACCTGGTCAATGTCAAATAAATAATCGTTCGGTGTATTTTGAATATCTTTCATCTGTTCTTTATCGGTTGGTTTTGTTCCTTTTACCGCCTCGACAGATCCAAAAAGGCGGTGTCGTTCCGGTTTTGCCGGCAATTGAAGGTCGTATTTCATAGAAGAGACTCCTTTCGCTGTTAAATCGTAATTATTACTATTTATTTTGAGGGACAGCTGTGATAAAATCAAGTGGTCGTGTTTTAAATCGAAATGATTTCGTTTAAGGAGTGGTTGATATTGCAGGACAGCGAAATCGTTATTGTCGGAGCGGGTCCCGCAGGCATTGGAATGGGAATCGTTCTGAAAAAGCTCGGTTTTGAATCGTTCGTGATTTTAGAAAAAGATCGTGCAGGAGCCTCGTTTTATCGCTGGCCCGAAGAAATGAGACTGATTACACCTTCCTTTACAGGACAGGGATTTGGCGCTTTAGATTTAAATGCTGTCGCCCCGGGGACATCGCCGGCTTTTACGTTTCAGCGCGAGCATTTAAGCGGATCTGAGTACGCGGAGTATTTACACCTTTTAGCCCGCCATTTTCAGCTGCCTCTAGCAGAAGGCACGGCGGTGCGGAAGCTGCATAAAGACAAGGACGGCTTTTTGGTTGAAACGGATCAAGGAGTTCTAAAAGCCAGATCCGTGATTTGGGGGACGGGGGAGTTCCAGTTTCCCAAGCATTCTTTTCCGGGCGCAGAACTTGGACTGCATAACAGCAAAGTCGCCTCATGGAGTCAATTTGAAACAGCCCATTATTATGTGGTCGGCGGTTATGAAAGCGCAATGGACGCCGCTTTTCAGCTCGCAGAGTATGGAAGTGATGTGACGGTGGTCATGCCGAATTCGATAAGGGAAAACGATGAGGCCGATCCGAGCCGGGCGCTATCGCCGTATACGCGGGAGCGTATTGAAGCTGCTTACCAAAAAGAAAAAGTGCATTTTTTAGAAAACGCCAGGGTCGCGAAAATGACGAAAAAGGAAGACGCAGCATATGATCTGCATTTGGCCGACGGCCGAAAAATCCGCTCTGAAACACAGCCGATTATTGCGACTGGATTTTATTCAGGCACCAAACAGATCAAACATTTATTTGAATGGGCGGAAAACGGCAAACCGCTGCTGACAGACGCGGATATGTCGACAATTACGGCAAACCTGTATGTAATCGGGCCCAGTGTCCAGCATCAAAAAGCCGTCTTTTGTTTTATTTATAAATTCCGGCAAAGATTTGCGGTGATTGCGGAGCACCTGTTGAAAAAATTAGGGCATCCGCTGGATGAAAAGGTGCTTTCAGAATACAAGGAAAACCAAATGTTTCTGACTGATTTGAGCTGCTGTGAGGTTCAGTGCGAATGTTAAAAAAACCGAAGCAACAGCAACGGCTGCTGCTGGTCGGATTGGAGTCGGTCGGAAAAACGACGCTTTTTTCCGCCATCACAGACCAGCAAGCCGGAGAAGAGACCAATGTCAAAGGTTCGACGGTTTTTGTTACCGAAAGGGAGATCAAGAGCCTTCAAGGCTGGGTGGTCGTGGATGCGCCCGGGCTTCGGCCGGATGACAGCCTCACACAAAGAGCGTTGAAGAGAGAAATTGAAAAAGCGGATCACACGATTGTCGTTTTAAGAGGCACGCATTTTTCTGAAGAGCTTCAAACGATCATCGGGCTGATTCCCCCTGAGTGTCAACATGTCTATTTTATCGTGACCTTTAAAGACAAAATGACGCGGGAGATGCGCCTTGCGCTTTCTGATCACATCGAACGGTACGATTTGCCGGTGATGCTCATCGATTCGCGAAGGATGACGGAAAGCAAAAAAGAGCGACTCTTTGCTTTTTTGAGAAAGGATGCTTCATTTCATCCGCTGAAACGCAAACAGATGGAATGCTTAAAGCTTGCATCTGCGCCTCCCCGACACATGTGGTTTGACCATCGCATCTGGGGGCCGCTTCTTTCGCTCACTGTTTTATGTGTGTTGTTTATGCTGCCGGTGATCGCGGCTTATCATGTTTCCGGATGGGGGCAGCAGTATGCGGACGAATGGCTGATCGATCCGCTGAAAAAAGCGGCGGAAGGCTGGCCGTCCTGGCTTGGAGCGATATTTGCGGGGAACTATGGCCTTTTTACTCTCGGCATTTATTCATTCGTTTGGGCGTTCCCGGTCGTTTTATTCATGTCGGCAGCCAATGCTGCGGCAGATGATTCGGGCTTAAAGGATCGAATCGTTGATTCATTGGATCCCTTGATGAGAAAAATCGGCATGAACGGCCAGGATTTAGTGCCGCTGATAACCGGGTTTGGCTGTAATGTCGTGGCTGTTCAGCAGACCCGTTCATGCAGCATATGCACCCGGAGGCAATGTGTTTCAATGATCTCATTCGGTTCTGCATGCAGCTACCAAATCGGTGCTTCCCTTTCGATTTTTCATGCGGGAGGAAAAGAGTGGCTGTTTATTCCATATCTGCTGACTCTCGTCACAGTCGGGGCCGTGCATAATCGCTTTTGGTATCCGGCAGAACAAAAGTGGTCCTCTTATTTTAAAAACAGAGCATCCTTTTTGCAGCGGCCTTCATGGAAAGGAACTGCATTTCGGGTGAAAACGGTGCTTAAGCAGTTTATGTTTCAGGCCATGCCGATCTTTTTCATCATCTGTCTGGCGGCAACGGTATTGCATGAACTGGGTATCATTCGTTTTTTCACAATGCTGGTGTCGCCGGTTTTGAAAGCGTTCGGAGCCCCGGCGGAAGCTGCGCCCGGCCTTGTTTTTTCAATGATCAGGAAAGATGGAATTTTACTGTTTAATGAAGACGGGGGTGCACTTTTGCATTCTTTATCCGGAGGCACGCTTTTTTTATTGGTTTATCTGGCATCGACTTTTTCGGCCTGCATGGTGACGGTCTTGACAATCGCAAAAGAATTGGGAATGAAAGCTGCTGCAGGCCTCGTGGGAAAACAGATGGTGACAGCTGCTGTTTCAGCTCTAGCTCTGCTGTGCATATGGAAGCTGCTGTTTTCATGAATGGTTTTGCATTTTGGATTGAAATGTGATGAAATAACATATAAATCGTAATAATTACGATTTATAAAAGTGAAGAAGGAGAATGACAATGAACAACAAAATTCCTGTAACAGTATTAAGCGGCTACCTGGGGGCGGGCAAAACGACGCTCTTGAATTACATATTGCAAAACCGCCAGGGACTGAAGGTTGCCGTCATCGTCAATGACATGAGCGAAGTGAACATCGACGCCGGCCTTGTCAAACAAGGGGGAGGTCTTTCAAGGACAGATGAAAAGCTCGTGGAAATGTCAAACGGTTGCATTTGCTGCACGCTGAGAGAGGATTTGCTCGTCGAAGTTGAAAAGCTTGCCACACAAGGGAATATCGATTATATCGTGATTGAATCGACCGGGATCAGCGAGCCGATACCGGTCGCGCAAACCTTTTCCTACATTGATGAAGAACTGGGGATTGATTTAACCCGGTTTTGCCGGCTGGATACGATGGTGACGGTTGTCGATGCCAATCGCTTTTGGCGTGACTTTCAATCTGGGGACAGCCTTTTGGACAGAAAAGAAGCCGTTAGTGAAGAGGATGAACGGGACATTGCCGATCTGCTCATTGATCAAATCGAATTTTGCGATGTCATGATTTTGAACAAATGTGATCTTGTTTCTCAAGAGGAACTGGAAAAACTTGAAAAAGTGCTGAGAACATTGCAGCCGGCTGCGAAAATGATCAGGGCGGTAAAAGGGGAAGTTGACCCGGGGGAGATTTTGAATACAGGATTGTTTGACTTTGAGAAGGCAAGCAATTCGGCGGGATGGCTGAGGGAATTAAATCAAGGGCATCAGCAGCATACGCCTGAGACTGAAGAATACGGAATTTCCTCCTTCGTCTATGAAGCGCGCCGTCCGTTTCATACAGAGCGGTTTTATAACTGGATTCATTCACTGCCGGAAAACGTGGTCAGGGCGAAAGGAATCGCCTGGTGCGCGACGAGAAACAGCCTCGCCCTGCTGATGTCGCAGGCCGGTCCGTCCGCCAGTCTTGAGCCGATTTCGTATTGGGTCGCGGCCTTGCCGAAGCAGGAGCAGGAACGAATTTTGAGAGATGAGCCCGAGTTTTTGCAAGAATGGGATCCCGAATTCGGAGACCGCCATACAAAGCTTGTTTTTATCGGACTCGACCTTTCTCCAGAAGAGATTTCGGCTGAAGCGGATCGATGCCTGCTTACGGATTCCGAGATGGCGGATGATTGGTCGCTTCTGCCCGATCCGTTTGATTGGCAGATTAAAAAAGTATAATTCATAAGATCTAACAAGACAAAAGAGGAGCCTCCTGTCCTCTTTTGTCTTTTTTATTATGGGGCGGATTGTCCCTGTGATATTGACATAACATGCAGTCGATACTAATATTCTATTTATAATGTTAACTTAAAATAAAAACAAGTTAACATTTAAGGGGGTGATCAGATGCAGGGAGAAACATATTTCAGCGTGAGAATGAGAGCTTCTCAAAACGGTTCGCATGAAAATGGCGGAAAACATATTTCCGGGGGAGAACGGCTCGCCTCTTTCAACGGTTTAAAGGATGCGGTAAATGCTTTATTGGATAAAGGCTTATCTCATTCACGGGGGAAACCGGACTTTATGCAAGTTCAGTTTGAACGTGTGGACGAACCGATAAGGCCGCTTCAGCCTTTACAGATTGAAACAAATGAAGTTTGCACGGCAGAAGACGGAAGAGTGTTGGCGGCTGCACTGCTTAGCAAAGCAGGCGTTCCTGCACAGAGCATTGACAAAGTGTTTCAGGAAATCGATCAATACTCGGATGTGAGGGGGGCCGTATTGTTTGATATCGATTCAGGCAAGCGGATTGATGGGAGAGAAGAAAAAGGTGTGCGGGTCTCCAGGCTGGATTGGCCGGAAGCCGATTTTGCACAATGGGCGGCCAGTCATGGAGCACCGCTAAACTCACGAATCAAAGAGGCGCTTGCCATTGCAACTAAGGTATGCAGGCATCCGGCCGTCATCGCCGAATTATGCTGGTCAGATGATCCGGATTACATAACGGGATACGTCGCCGGCCAAAAGCTGGGCTATCAGCGGATTACAAAGATGAAAGAATATGGAGACGAAAGCGGCTGCCGCGTTTTTTTTGTTGATGGATTAACAGATTTGAAGACTTGCATCGATGATTTGGAAAAAAAGCCTGTATTGATTCAAGCGGGAGGTAAAAGATGGGGCGATCATTAATTGAAAAAAGCAAAGAGCACCTTTGGCTGCCTTTTACACAGATGAAAGACTATGATGAACATCCGCTCATCATCGAAAGCGGAGACGGAATCAAGCTGAAAGATATCAATGGAAAGGAATACTACGACGGTTTTTCTTCAGTGTGGCTCAATGTGCACGGGCACCGTAAAAAGGAATTGGACGAGGCAATTATAAAACAGCTTGGCAAAATTGCGCACTCGACATTATTGGGGATGACGAATGTTCCAGCAACAGAGCTTGCCGAAGCGTTAATCAAGATAAGCCCGGAAAAGCTGACGCGCGTTTTTTATTCTGACAGCGGGGCTGAGGCGATGGAAATTGCTCTGAAAATGGCTTTTCAATATTGGAAAAACATCGGGAGGCCTGAGAAGCAAACGTTCATCTCTATGCGAAACGGCTATCACGGTGATACGATCGGCGCCGTCAGCGTCGGTTCAATCGAGCTTTTTCATGATGTGTACGGTCCTCTCATGTTTGACAGTTTCAAGGCACATGTCCCTTATGTATACCGTTCTGAAAGCGGCGATCCTGACGAGTGCCGCGATGAATGTCTGGCTGAACTCGAACAGCTGCTGATGGAGCATCATCGAGAAATAGCGGCACTGTCAATCGAATCGATGGTGCAAGGAGCATCCGGCATGATCGTAATGCCTGAAGGATTTTTGTCGGGGGTTCGCAAGCTTTGCACGACATATGACGTCTTAATGATTGTCGATGAAGTGGCGACGGGGTTTGGCCGCACCGGAAAAATGTTTGCCTGTGAGCACGAAAGCGTTCAGCCCGATTTAATGGCGGCAGGGAAAGGAATTACCGGAGGGTACTTGCCGATTGCCGTGACATTTGCAACAGAGGAGATTTACAGTGCATTTTACGATGACTATGAAAAACAAAAAACGTTTTTCCACGGACACTCCTATACAGGAAATCAGCTTGGGTGTGCAGTTGCGATTGAAAATTTGCGTTTATTTGAATCTGAAAACATCGTTACACAGGTAGCGGAAAAATCGAAAGTCCTTTATTCGCTTCTTCAGGACCTCAATAGGCTCCCTCATGTGGGCGATATCCGGCAGCTCGGTTTTATGTGCGGGATAGAGCTTGTGCAATCAAAGGAGACGAAATTAGCCTATCCTTCTGATTGGCGGGTCGGGTACCAGGTTTCTTTAAAAATGAGAGAGCTGGGGATGCTGACGAGGCCGCTGGGTGATGTCGTTGCCTTCCTGCCTCCGCTTGCGAGTACTGTGGAAGAGCTGGAGGCGATGGTTTCCATCATAAAACAAGCGATCGATAAGGTGACAAGCCGTGAATTTTAATGAATGGTTAAGCAGCCGGCTTGACAGGACGAAAACGGAGGGGCTTTTTCGAACGCTGCAGACGGTGGAATCTAATGCGGACATCCATGATAGACGACAAGTCAACTGGGCATCAAATGATTATTTGGGCTTGTCGCAAGATCAACGATTGATTTCGGCCGCGGAAACGGCGCTGCTCCAATACGGGGCGGGGAGCAGCGGCTCACGGCTGATGACAGGCAACACAGACTGGCATAAAAAACTCGAGCGGAAAATCGCGGATTTTAAACAGACGGAAGCGGCGCTTTTGTTTTCAAGCGGATACTTGGCCAACATCGGCGTCCTTTCTTCATTGCCTGAAAAAGGAGACGTGATCTTAAGCGATCAATTCAATCATGCCAGCATTATTGACGGTTGCCGCCTCTCAAAAGCCGACACGGTTGTTTACCGCCATATTGATATGAATGATCTTGAAAAGAAGCTTGCAGCGGTGCAAGACTGCTTTCGTCGCTTTATTGTAACAGACGGAGTCTTTAGCATGGATGGGACGATTGCGCCTCTTGATAAGATCATCCCGCTCGCTGAGCGCTACAAAGCCTTCGTTATTGTTGATGATGCGCATGCGACAGGGGTTCTGGGGAAAAACGGAGGAGGGACGAGCGAATATTTCGGCGTCCGCCCCGATGTTGTCATCGGCACGTTAAGCAAGGCTGTTGGCACGGAAGGCGGTTTTGCCGCAGGTTCTCAAGTGCTGATTGATTTTTTGCTGAATCATGCCAGAACGTTTATATTTCAGACGGCGATCCCGCCGGCGAGCTGTGCGGCTGCATATACAGCCTTGAAGATCATAGAGGACAGCCGGGAGAAGCGGCGCTTAATGCTTTCATCTGTAAAAATGATAAAAGCCGGTCTTGAACAGATGGGATTTGCGGTAAGAGGAGGACAAACGCCGATTTTGCCCGTCATCATCGGCGATGCCCAAAAAGCCGTTTTGCTTGCGGATGGTTTAAAGGAAAAGGGACTGTTTGCGCCGGCTATTCGTCCGCCGACGGTTCCGGCGGGAGAAAGCCGGATCAGGCTGACAGTCACCGCTGACCGCAGTTTGGGCGACATAGATGATTTGCTAGAGGGATTTCAATCAATGAGAAAAGAGTTGATATGGGAACATGAAGGGTTTTTTTGTGACAGGAACTGATACGGGTGTTGGGAAAACGGTCATTTCTTGCGGCATTGCTGCTTTATTGAAGAAGAAAAAGGTGGATGTCGGGGTGTTTAAGCCGTTTTTGAGCGGGATTTCGCGGAGTCATCCGACCAGCGATACAGCGCTGTTGAAGGAAATGTCGCAATCGTCTCTCTCTTACGAAGACATCACGCCTTTTGAGTTTAAAGAGCCGCTTGCTCCGTACACCGCTTCAGTGCTCGAAGGAAAGCCGGTCGGCTTGAAAGAGGCCGTGGATCATTGGCAAAAGATAAGGGATCAGCATGATTTGTTCATCGTCGAGGGAGCAGGCGGGATCGCGGTCCCGCTCGGAAACGATTATTTGGTCAGCGATTTGATCAAGGCGCTGGAATTGCCGGTCGTCATTGTCGCAAGGCCTGATCTTGGCACGATCAACCATACTTACTTAACGGTTCAATATGCGAAAAGCATGGGTCTTCAGCTGCTCGGCATCGTTATCAATGGAATCAGCGGCCGTCCGGGCCTTGATGAAGAAACCAATCCCAACATGATTGAAACATTATGCGATATGCCGATTTTAGGCATAACGCCAAAGCTTAAACAGATAACAGCAGAAAACATTCAACACATGATAGAGGAACATGTAGATATTTCCTTGATCATGAATCAAATGCAAATGGGGGCAGAACGATGAATCAATGGATGGATCTTGCCGAAAGAGTATTAGACGGCGGGGAAGTAACAGACCAAGAGGCACTTGCGATCTTAGAATGTCCAGATGAAGAAATCCTCTTGCTTATGCATGCCGCTTTTCAAATTAGAAAACATTTTTATGGAAAAAAAGTGAAGCTCAATATGATTATGAATGCAAAGTCCGGCCTGTGTCCGGAAAATTGCGGCTACTGCTCACAATCTGCAATCTCAAAAGCGCCGATTGATTCGTACCGGATGGTGGACAAAAAGACATTGCTTGAGGGGGCAAAGCGTGCACACGATTTAAATATCGGAACGTACTGTATCGTGGCAAGCGGCAGAGGGCCGTCAAATCGGGAAATCGATCAAGTCGTTGATGCTGTACAAGAAATTAAAGATACCTATGGTTTAAAAGTCTGTGCATGCCTTGGGATCTTAAAGCCGGAGCAGGCGCTGCGGCTGAAAGAAGCAGGGGTTGATCGATACAATCACAATGTCAATACGTCAAAAAACAATCATTCAAATATTACAACTTCACATACATATGATGATCGGGTCAATACAGTGGAAATCGCAAAACAATCGGGCATGTCTCCATGTTCAGGCGTCATTGTCGGCATGAAGGAGACGAAGCAAGATGTGGTCGATATGGCGAAAAGCTTAAGAGCGCTTGATGCCGATTCGATTCCGGTTAATTTTTTACATGCCATTGACGGTACACCGCTAGAAGGGGTCAATGAATTGAATCCGCTCTACTGTTTAAAGGTTTTAGCCTTATTCCGTTTTATCAACCCGACAAAGGAAATCCGCATTTCCGGGGGCAGGGAAGTCAACCTTCGCTCTCTTCAGCCGTTAGGGCTGTATGCCGCCAATTCTATTTTCGTCGGAGATTATTTAACAACGGCCGGGCAGAAGGAAACAGAAGACGAAAAAATGCTGCATGACCTGGGGTTTGAGGTCGAATCGGTAGACGAAATGAAAGCCAGTTTACTGGCGGAAAAAAGCAATCGGTGATCCGCCGATTGCTCAGCGTGTCGACAAACCCCC
>NZ_BCVZ01000006.1 GCF_001592005.1 Bacillus sonorensis NBRC 101234 = KCTC 13918 | reverse complement strand
TTTTTCCGCTTCCCGCCGCTCCCTGAACGACTAGAAAGCGGCTCGTCTCATTTCGGATGATTTGATTTTGCTCCTTCTGTATGGTGGCGACAATGCTTTTCATTTGCACATTGGCTTGCTGCCCGAGCACTTCCAGGAGCAGTTTATCCCCGATCGCCATATCGGTATTAAACATGGATTTCAGTTTGCCGTTTTTGATGAGAAACTGCCTTTTCAGCTCAATCGCGCCGGCAATCGTCTCTCCGGGAACGTCATACTGAGCCGGACCCCGTCCATGGTTGTAAAACAAGCTGGAAATCGGCGCCCTCCAATCGTAAATCAAAAAACGTTCTTCCTTTTCATCCATTAATGAACTGAGTCCGATATACACCGCTTCAGCCTTTTGTTCACCTTCTTCCAAAAAATCGACGCGGCCAAAATAAGGAGAATCCTTCACTTTCAAAAGCCTTTTCAATTGGCTGTAAAATTGCTGATGGCTTCTTTCCCGTTCTGACAATACCTCCGCCTGCTGTTTAATGCTTGAAAACGTTTCGATCGCTTCGTTTACATCGGCCAAATTCAAGGTGACATCATCCCAGAAATTTTTTCTCAAATCAATAATGTCCTCTTTTAGCCAGCCGGTCTTACTCTTTAGAGAATGAAGTTTTTGATCTAATTCATTTAGAACCTGTTCGATTCGTTTTTCTTCTTCATGCCAATCCTTGCCGGTTTCCGTCATCTGAATCACTCCCTAAAAAGATTTGACAAAGAAAATAAACCATGATAAAATAAATATGGATAAAAATATAAATAATGATATTTTATGTTAAAATACACTTCATCTTATCATAGATGTCCCGTTCAGATCAATATACCAAATAAAAAAAGCCGATTCTTTCCTCGAGAAAAATCGGCTTTTTTGTCGTTATTCAGCTGTTTGAACGGAGCGAACGGTTTGGCAATTTCCAATTAAACATATAGGAGCAGACCCTGCACGCGACAAGCACGGCAAACAGCAAATATAGGGCAAAAGGCTTCTCCGCCCAGCCAAGCCCAATAATCAATCCTCCTAAAGCAGCCCAAACCGCGTAAATTTCCGTTTTCAGGACAAGCGGCTTGCGCCCGGCCAAAAGATCCCTGATCATTCCCCCGCCGCTTCCAGTTAATACTGCAGCTACGATCACCGCACTGACGGGATGATTCATGTGAACGGCGTATAGCGCTCCCTGGATCGCAAATGCGGACAAACCGATCGCGTCCGAAAAGTTCCCCCATACCTTCCAATGCTTCAGCAGGAGATTTGGAAACAAAAATACGAACGTGATCGAGGCCAATGCGATTTGAAACAGCGATCCCTGCTCCCACAAAGCAGACACCGGAACACCGATCAGCAGATTTCTGATCGCCCCTCCGCCAAACGCTGTGACAATTCCTAATATATAAACTCCTAAAATATCATACTCTTCTTCCATTGCAACAATCGCTCCGCTGATCGCAAAGGCAATGGTTCCGATGATGCTCAACGCTTCCCAAGCCATCCAAGGTGTCCTCCATACGAATTTTCAATCTTTTTGATTTTATAACTACCCCAGCCTTGAAATCAACATGTAAAATAAAATATATCTTATAATAATGGAAGTATACCGGGGAGGACGGCCTTCTCTCCCAGCATAAAAGGAGTGGAGCGATGGAACAGATCATCACCATAGAAGATGCCAAAGATGAATGGCATTCAATATGAAGAAGAAAAAAAGCGGCTGCAGGCACTCTTTGAAAAAACTTCGTTCGGGATCGAACACATCGGGAGCACCGCCGTTTTCGGTCTTGCCGCAAAACCAGTGCTGGATCTGATGATTGGAAGCAAACACCTCGAAGCAGAACGATTGACATTTAAATAGAGTCATTCATTCTCTTTCTCAAAGGAAGATCATCGAAAGAAATAAAGATTCTATCCGGATATTAAACTGGACCATGCTAAAAGGGTTATCCAATGGGATACGATATGAATAGAGCGTGGGCGACCTTTCTTTTGACGAAGGGGATGACCGCCTTTAGCCGTCTTTATAAAGCGGATCAACTTGTCTGTAAGAGCGGCAAAAGGCTGAGGGGGAAGCGTAGGGTTTGTTTCTGATGCAGCCGCCTGGTTACTTTGTGTATTGGACATAATAATATAATAGAACAGCCATAATCAATGCGATTGTCATGGTCATTAATTTATGCTTCGTTTTTTTGAACATGCGTCTGCTCCTCTCGCTTTGCTTTTTCAATCACGTCTGTAATAAATGGCGCTTTTCCTTCTGTATAGGATATACGGTCGCGCGGAAAACGCTGAGCCAAATCTCTTTTCTGCGCTTCATAATCTTTCCGGGCCTTTGGATGGGCTCTTACATAATCGCAGCAATGTATGCAGCAGCTTGGGATTATCGATCTCATGCCGCCGAATATATTGAAAAGACAGCCCCACCAGCAAACATTCGCCGACTGCCTCAATTTGCGACTGAACGGGTACTCCGCGAATCAATTCAATGTCCCCTATAACTGATAAAGGATAGCTGAATCGGAGCAAAAGTGATTTTCCGGTTTCAACGCTCGAAGTGACCTTCAACTTGCCCTCAACCAAAAATAAAAGCGACTCCATATCACTTCCTTCATGCAAAATGATTTCACCTAGTTCGTATTGCTGCAGCCGAAATGGGATGTTTTCGATTCGGTCAAACATATTTTCAAAACGATATTTATATAAGATTGTTTCAAGCAGCTGCGAATCTTGAATAATTTTCACGATGAAAGCTCCTTTTTGGACAAATGTCCTTTTCATTATAAGCTGAATTGATAGGATATGGATAGGACAACGGATAGGAGTGGATAGATCGTGAATTTTGTATTTGATTTGGATGGCACCATCTGTTTTGAAGGACAACCGGTTTCTGAACATCTGCTCATGGCGTTTGAAGAACTGAAAGCCCAGGGCCATGAAGTCATTTTTGCTTCAGCAAGACCGATCCGTGATCTGCTTCCTGTTTTGCATGAACGGTTTCATCATGACAAAATGGTTGGCGGCAACGGCTCAATGGTTGCGAGAGAAGGAAAGATCATGTCGACAGCATGCTTCGATGACCGCACCCTTTCCGACATGATGCAATTGCTGGAGGAGCATCGTCTCGCTTATTTAATAGACAGTGATTGGGATTATGCATATACCGGTCCGGCCGGGCATCCCATTTTAAAACATCTTGATCCGCAAAAGCGCGCTAAAAATGTTGCCCTGGGTGAATTGCGGCATATTGTGAAAATCCTGCTGCTCACCTCAAAAAATATGAAAAAAGTAGAGGAACAACTCGGCAAAATGGATGTTGTTGTACACGTCCACGCCAATGAAGGCGTTCTCGATGTAAGTCCAAGAGGAGTGGACAAGTGGAGCGGACTTCAGCAGCTTGGAATAAAACAAGGAGAATATATCGCATTTGGAAATGATGCGAATGATATTCCGATGTTTAAATATGCGCTGTATGCTGTGATGGTCGGTCATCATCCCCAATTGGCGCCGTTTTCTTCCGAACAGCTGCCATTACATGATCATATCGAACATTCTCTCGTTCAAACATTGGCTGAACTGGGGCGTGTCTATTCAGAAAAGGCAATGAAATAAAAAAGAACAGCTGAGCCAGCCGCAGACTTGTCGCGGACAGCTTGCAGCTGCTCATCTGTTCAAAGTTACCCCTATCTTGTTAATACCATTCTCACCGTTTTCAAAATATGTCCTTCAAAGTCTTCATCATACTCAGAAACTTTCTCAAATCCTTTTGCTGTATAGAAGGTTTTGCCGATTTGATTTTCTTTTTCAACGTCGACGAAAACCTTTCTGACGTTTTCCAGCTGTTTGATCCCCTCATGCAGCAAGGCCGTTCCAATGCCTTTTCCCTGATATTCCGGGTATACATAAATCGCGGCAAGAAAGGTTTCCCCCTTCTCATTGACCGGGGAATAGTTGGCAAAGCCGACGATTTTCCCATCCGCTTCTGAAACGAATAAGAAAGAACGATTCAGGCGTTGCTTCATCCTTTCATCGTTATAGGCGGAATCCAGAAATTTTTCTTGGATCTCCCGGGGGATGATGCCTTCATATGTATGATTCCAGCTTATTTTCGCGATGTGCTGAACTTGCGGGATGTCTTTCTTTTGCATCGTCCGGATATGAAATTCCATATAGACACCTCTTCCAATCCATCTAAGTTTTCCAAATATTATAACATCTCTCCACCCGAATGAATATAAAAAAGAGCATTGCATATGCAACGCTCTTATTCTTTTTCCC
Organism: Bacillus sonorensis NBRC 101234 = KCTC 13918; assembly: GCF_001592005.1. GTDB lineage: Bacteria > Bacillota > Bacilli > Bacillales > Bacillaceae > Bacillus > Bacillus sonorensis. Next base: position 174,072 of record NZ_BCVZ01000006.1, on the reverse strand, counting down.
CTTTCATCAAGCACATGCAGATGATAATCAAAATAAATGCGATGAGCGCGAGAAACGGAATGGTGATAAAACCGAGCCAATTGATGTATTGCCCCGAACACGGCACTCCTGTAACACAGGGCTTAATCCCGCTGAATCCGGGAACCTTTTGCTCCAAATAATGCATCAGGGAAATAAATCCGCCGATGGCCGCCATCGGCAGCACATATTTTTTGACGCGGACATCCCCCTGGAATGTCGCAATCCCGAGAATCAGAACCAGCGGATACATCATGATCCGCTGGTACCAGCAAAGCTCGCAAGGAATGAATTTACGGATTTCGCTGAAGTACAGGCTGCCGAGTGTCGCCGTTAAAGAGACGATCCAGGCGCCATATAGAAAAATCAACTTATTTTTCATTTGATTTGCCTTTCAGCTCTTTCTCGATCGCTTCTTTAATTTTGTCATAATTAAAAGGCTCGGCAATCTTTTCGCCGTTGACGAAAATCGTCGGCGTCGAATTGACTTTGTATTCGTTAATCAGCGACTCATCCGTTCGCAGTTCTTTTGAGAAAGTTTTGTCGCTCAGACTTTTGATAAGCTTGTCACGCTTGACTTTCGTATGAGATTCGGTGATATCGGCCAGCTTCGCCGGTGTCGCCCACTCTGATTCCATCGTGTCATTGTCGGGCTGCGCTTTATATAATGCTTCATGGAACGCCCAGTAGGAATCCGGGTCTTCTTTCCACACCTGTTCTGATGCCAGGGCGCTCAGTTCAGAACCTCTGCCATGCTGTTCATTGACAAAATTAATATATGAAAAATTAACTTTTCCTTTATCAATATAATCTTTTTTCAAATCCGGAAATACGTTTTCAGTCCATTGTTTGCAGCTCGGACACTTGTAGTCTCCGAATTCTGTAATGGTGACCGCCGCGCTTTTATTTCCGAGAATCGGCTGTCCTTCTGTCGATGGCTTGTCATCAAACGTTTGCGAAGCGTTTTTGGTTTGATTGTTGATAACGATCAATGCACCGATCAGGAAAACGACCACGACTGTCATTATGACGGCAAATTTCATCGGTGACTGCTGTTTCTTTTTCACTTAGACACCTCATTATTTTATATTTTTTTAATATGTCAGTTTCATAATCTCTTTCATTTTAACAAGTCAAGCCATGTTCGTGAAGACGCTAAAAAATGATTTTCCAGTTCTTTAGATGGTAAAAATGTTACAATTCTTTAACATTTAAAACCCGCATCGCATTTAAAACAGCAAGAAGCGTCACGCCGACATCTGAAAATACGGCTTCCCACATCGTGGCGATTCCGAAAGCGCCCAACATGAGAAAAACGCCTTTTATGCCGAGGGCAAAAATAATATTTTGCCAGACGATCGTTCTCGTCCGTTTGGCAATGTGGATCGCTTCTGCGATTTTTGACGGCTGATCCGTCATGATCACGATATCTGCAGCCTCAACCGCCGCATCTGATCCGAGTCCGCCCATCGCGATCCCGATGTCCGCTCTCGCCAACACGGGTGTATCATTGATGCCGTCACCGGCGAACAGCAGTTTTTCTTTAGGAAGCTTTTGCTTATCAAGCTCTTCGATGCGGTCAACTTTGTGCTGCGGCAGAAGCTCTGCATGGACTTCATCAATGTCAAGCGCCTCTGCGACAGCCTCGCCCACCTCTTTCGCATCTCCCGTCAGCATCACTGTTTTTGCGACACCCGCTTTTTTCAGGGAGGAAATCGCGCGGCGGGCATCTTCTTTTACGTCATCCGCAATGAGAATCGAACCGATGAATTCATGATCGATCGCTACATAAATAACGGTTCCGATGCCCTTCTCTTCTTGATAGCGGATGTGTTCCCGCTTCATCAGCTTGGCGTTTCCGGCCAAAACGCTTTTCCCGTTTACAACCGCCTTGACGCCATAGCCCGGCATTTCACTGTAATCTTTTATGTCTTCCGGTGAAACGGTCTTTCCGTATGCTACACGGATCGACTCCGCAATCGGATGGCCTGAGTGGTATTCGGCAAGCGCCGCATATTCCAGCAGCTCTTCCTCTTTGATCTCTCCACCGGCCGGCGACAGTTTGACGACCGCAAATTCCCCTTTCGTCAATGTGCCTGTTTTGTCAAACACCGCATATTTCACATCGTTCAACGCTTCTAAATAATTGCTGCCTTTTACAAGAATGCCGGCTTTTGACGCGGCACCGATTCCCCCGAAAAAGCCGAGCGGAATCGAAACAACGAGCGCACATGGACACGAAATCACCAAAAAGACAAGCGCCCTGTACACCCAATCCGATAATGAAGCGCCGGGAATGACAAGCGGCGGAACAAATGCCAAAAGAAGAGCGATGATGACGACAAACGGTGTGTAGTACCTCGCAAATTTCGTGATGAAATTTTCGGTTTTCGCTTTTCTGCTGCCGGCGTTTTGCACCAAATTGAGTATCTTCGAAACGGTCGATTCCCCGTATTCTTTTTCGACTTTCACTTCGAGTACTCCGCTTTTATTGACGAATCCGCTTAATACCTCTTTGCCCGGCCCTACTTCCCTCGGGACGGATTCTCCTGTTAAAGCGGAAGTGTCAACCATTGACCTTCCCTCTGCTACCTGGCCGTCAAGCGGAATTTTCTCCCCGGGCCTGATGATGATCACATCGCCCGGAGCGACGGTTTCAGGAGACACTTTGACAGCTCCGCCCTCCGTTTTCAAATTGGCATACTCCGGACGGATATCCATCAAATCGCTGATCGATTTTCGGGAACGGCTGACAGCGGCTCCCTGAAACAGCTCGCCGATTTGGTAGAACAGCATCACCGCCACCCCTTCAGGGTATTGTCCGATAATGAAAGCACCGGCTGTGGCAATGGTCATCAAAAAATGCTCATCAAAGACCCGACCTTGAAAGATGTTTTTGACCGCTCTGAATACAACATCGCCGCCAATGATCAGGTAAGCAAGGAAAAAGAGAAGCCATTCCGCCATCCCTCCGGCGGGAACAAGAAATCCGGCTGCTCCGCATGCCGTCCCCGCTGCAAGCCTCGCAAGCGTTTTTTGGATGCGCTTGTCGCCTCCCTGTTCCCTTTGTGAAGCCTCTTCTTTCAACGCAACTTTGATATGCGGCTCTATGGCGTTCACTTTTTTCTTAATCTCAGATGATATATCAGACCCGCTGCTTGTCGCGACCGTCACTGTCAGGGTGCTTGTCGCAAAATTGACCGAGCATGCTTCAATTCCTTTCATCCCGGCGACCCCGTCTTCAATTTTTCGGGCGCAGTTTCCGCAGTCGAGGCCGTTTAACATATATTCCTGCTTCACTTTTTCCATCTCTCTCACCTTTCTTTATATCAAGCTGGAGCGATTTATATCATATATGAACATATACGCATATAGTTTATAGCTTTATTATATGCCCCAGCATGAAAATGTGTCAATCAGCTACATGCACCGGCTTCCAAGCGAAACGGTGTTCACCGTTTCCCCGGTTCCACACCGAAACTCAGAAGGCATATTGGAAGCAGCCTCCCAATATACTTAGTTTAGCTATTAGACTAACAAGCTTTTTCCAGTTAAGGAGTGGTCTACTTGAGAAAAAAACGTGTTTTTCTGTTCAGCCTTATGGTTCTGCTTTTCCTTTCCGCAGGCTGCAGCAGCACCGGCGAAAATGCCGAAGCGGCAAAAGAGGTGAAAGTCTGGGATTATTTTACCGGGAAACAGCAGGAGCTCTATCATGAACTTGTCGATCAGTACAATCAATCACAGGACCGCTATAAAGTGGTCACAGAGTATATCCCGTTCAACGAAGTGAAAAAGCAGCTTTCCGTCGGTGCTGCTGGGGCTGCGCTTCCTGACGCCGTTTTTCTCGACAATGTTGACAATGCCTCATTCGCCGCCATGGGGGTTCTTGAAGACTTGACCGGCAGAATCGAAACATGGGGACAGACCGATCAATTTTACGATGGACCGCTGTCATCCGCACGCTATGATGGAAAATACTACGGCGTTCCTTTCGCAAGCAATGCGCTTGCCCTGTTTTACAACAAAGATTTGCTGCGTGCTGCCGGTTTGGCGGAGCCGCCAAAAACATGGAGCGAACTGAGAAAGGCCGCCCAAAAAACAAGCAAAGGCCAAACGAAAGGCTTCGCGATGTCCGCCGTCAAATCGGAGGAAAGCGCTTTTCAGTTTTATCCGTTCCTCCTGTCGTCCGGCGCCGAGTTCAATCATCTGCAATCAGAGAAAGCGGTTTCTTCCCTTCAATTTTTAACCGATTTAATAAAAGACGGCTCGATGGACAAAGAAGTCTTAAATGCCACACAGGATGACCTTGCCAGACAGTTTGCAGCGGGGCGGCTCGCCATGATGATCAATGGCTCTTGGAATATCGAACGGCTGAAAGAAGCAGAGCAGCTGGATTACGGGATCACCTTTATTCCAAAAGACAAAACCTTTGCTTCCGCTCTCGGAGGGGAGAACATCGCCGTCGTCAAAGGGAAAAACGCTGACGGCGCCTGGGATTTCATCACCTGGCTCATCGATCCGAAGCGGCTTGAAACACTGACGGCTGAGACCGGCGTTTTCCCGCCGCGTAAAGACATACTTGAAAAATCGGACCGTTGGAAAACAGATCAACATGTAAAGGCGTTTATCCCGATTATGGATATTGCTTCGGCACGGGGTCCTTCGAAAGATTGGCCGAAAATGTCCGAAGCATTGCAGACGGCCCTTCAGGAAGCACTCAGCGAAAGCAAACCGCCGGAAGACGCGCTGAAGGATGCCGCCCGGAAAATCAAAACACTACACTAGCTGTAAGCGGGTAAGGAGTTGGATCATGATCAAAGCGTTCATCCGAAAATGGGAAGGATATGTCTTTATGTTTCCGGCGGTACTTTTTATGCTTGCCCTTATCGGCTACCCGTTAATCTACAATCTGCTGCTCAGCTTCCAGAACCTGTCCCTATCAAATTTGGCCTCTCATGATGCCGGGTTTATAGGATTTGAGAATTATAAACGCCTCGCCCGAGATCAAGTATTTTGGGCGTCCTTGAAAAACACGCTCGCATATACAGCAGGAAGCGTCATCTTCCAATTTGTCATCGGTTTTTTGCTTGCTTTGTTTTTCAATTTGAAATTTCGCCTTGCCCCGTTCCTGCGGGGCCTGATGATGGTCAGCTGGCTGATACCGCTGACGGTTACGGCGCTTTTGTTTAAGTTTATGATGGCTTCAAACGAGGGGATTTTCAATCAGCTCCTGTTATCATGGGGGATCATTGACAGCCCTGTTCCATGGCTGTCAAATCCGGATGCCGCGATTTGGTCGGTCATCATCGCCAATATTTGGGTCGGCATTCCCTTCAACATGCTGCTCATATCCGCAGGCCTCAGCTCCCTGCCGGAAGATGTATACGAAAGCGCAAGCCTTGACGGGGCGGGCAGGTTTCAGAAATTGATATATATCACACTGCCTTTACTGCGGCCGGTGATCATCGTCGTCATGATGCTCGGATTTATATACACGTTCAAAGTATTCGACCTTGTCTTTGTGATGACTGGAGGCGGTCCTGTTCATTCGACTGAAGTGCTATCAACCGTCAGCTACCGCTATTCCTTTGATCAATTTCAGTTCAGCATGGGAGCGGCCAGCGCCAATATCCTGTTTTTCATTCTCCTTTTGGTCAGCCTCGTGTATTTGCGGCTGATCAAAAAAGATGAGGTGATGTGATCATGCCGGGACGCAAAGAATGGTTCCTCAACGGTTTGGGAATTTTGATCACGGCGATTTTTCTGTTTCCGGTGTACTGGATGGTCGTTACGGCTTTCAAAACCGGGGCGGAATTGTTTCAAACACCGCCTTCCCTTTGGCCTGAGACCTTTCAGATTGCCGGTTTTCAAGCGGTATTTGCAAAAGGGATCGCCAAATATTTTGTAAACAGCCTGCTGATTTCCGGAACTGCGGCCGGCATCGTCCTGCTGCTCTCGGTGCCTTCCGCCTACGGCTTGGCCCGCTTTCAAATCCGCGGAAAAAAACTGTTTATTTTGCTGTTTCTTATCACGCAAATGCTGCCCGCGACCGTCATTTTGACGCCGCTGTTTATCGTGTTTAACAAGCTGAACCTATTAAACACATACCTCGGCCCGATTTTGGCCGCTGCAACGCTTGGCATCCCTTTTTCGGTGTTGATGCTCAGAACGTTTTTCCTCGGGATTCCCAAAGATCTTGAGGACGCCGCAAAAATAGATGGATGCAGCCGTTTGACAGCGTTCATCCGCATCATTTTGCCTGTTGCCATGCCGGGAATCGCCGTCAGCGGCGCGATTTCCTTCTTTTTCGCGTGGGGGGATTTGATTTTCAGCCTGACGTTTAACAGAAATCAGGAGCTGTGGCCCTTAACGGCCGGCATCTACAATGTGATCAGCCAATATGGCATCGAGTGGAATGATCTGATGGCCTTTGCCGTCATTTCCGTTCTGCCTGTCATTTTGATCTTTGTCCTGCTGCAAAAACAGCTTGTCAAAGGCCTTGTGAGCGGTTCAATTAAATAAAGAAAGGGTGCTGTATATGAAATTTTCCGACGGCTACTGGCTGACCCGGGACGGCTATGACATCAATACGCCAAAGGAAGCTTATGATCACCGGATTGACGGACGGTCACTGACTGTATACGGTCCTGTCAAAGCGATACAGAAAAGGGGAGACACGCTGGACACCCGAATGCTGACCGTCAGGTTTTCAAGCCCGCTTGAAGACGTGATCCGCGTTCAGGTTTTCCACTTTAAAGGAAGAATCGACAACAAGCCCGGTTTTGAACTTCGAATGACAGACGTGAAGCCGCTGATTACGGAAGATGCCGAAGCATTGATATTCCAAAGCGGCAGTCTGAGCGTAAACGTGTACAAAAACGGCTGGGGCTATCAATTTTCACGCGCCGGGCGCAAGCTGACAGAAAGCTCTCCGAACAGCCTCGCCTATATTACGGCAGAGGATGGCCGGACATTTATGAGAGAGCAGCTTGATATCGGCGTCGGTGAAACGATTTACGGACTCGGGGAGCGCTTTGCCGCATTTGTGAAAAACGGCCAATCCGTCGATATTTGGAACAAAGACGGCGGAACAAGCACTGAGCAGGCTTATAAAAATATCCCGTTTTACTTGTCAAACAGAGGATATGGCGTGTTTGTCAACCATCCTGAGCTTGTGTCCTATGAAATCGGTTCTGAAGTCGTCTCAAAAGCGCAATTTTCCGTTGAAGGAGAATCTCTCGATTATGTCATTATCGCTGGCGGAGAGCCAAAAGATGTATTAAGTCGATACGCCCAGCTAACCGGCAAACCTGCTCTCCCGCCCGCCTGGTCCTTCGGTCTTTGGCTGTCGACATCATTTACAACCGATTACTCGGAAGAAACGGTTACCCGCTTTATCGACGGGATGAAAGAGCGGGATATTCCGCTCAGCGTCTTCCATTTTGACTGTTTCTGGATGAAAGAATTCGAATGGTGCAATTTTGAATGGGATGAGCGTTTTTTTCAGCAGCCTCAAGCCATGCTCAGCCGTCTGAAAGAAAAAGGCCTGAAGATCTGTGTATGGATCAATCCTTATATCGCTCAAAAATCGAAACTTTTTCAAGAAGGCAAGGAAAACGGCTATTTTCTAAAAAACGACCAGGGCGATGTGTGGCAGTGGGACCGCTGGCAGGCGGGAATGGCGATCGTCGATTTTACAAACCCGAAAGCGCGCGATTGGTACTGTTCAAAACTGGAACATCTGCTGAACATGGGCGTGGACTGCTTTAAGACCGACTTCGGCGAAAGAATCCCGGTCGACGCCGTGTATTTTGACGGATCTGATCCTGAAAAAATGCACAATTATTATTCATTTTTATATAACAAAACCGTCTTCGATCTCCTCAAAGAAAAACGCGGCGAACAGGAAGCGGTTGTTTTTGCAAGATCGGCGACGGCCGGGTGCCAGCAATTTCCCGTTCACTGGGGAGGAGATTGTTTTGCCAGCTATGATTCGATGGCGGAAAGCCTTCGCGGCGGTCTGTCCCTTTCTCTTTCCGGATTCGGATTTTGGAGCCATGATATCGGCGGCTTTGAAAGCACGGCCTCTGCCGATTTGTATAAACGCTGGACGGCATTCGGGCTTTTGTCAACGCACAGCCGCCTCCACGGCAGCGAATCGTACAGGGTGCCGTGGCTGTTTGACGAAGAAGCGTCAGATGTGATGAGATATTTTGTCAAATTGAAGCACAGGCTGATGCCGTATTTGTATGCCGCCGCTTATGAAGCACACAAAGAAGGCATTCCCGTGATGCGTGCGATGCTGCTCGAATTCCCCGAAGACAGGACCTGTGACTGGCTTGACAGGCAGTATATGCTCGGCGGCAGCCTGCTTGTCGCTCCTGTTTTTCAAGAAAACGGCGCTGTCTCGTACTATTTGCCGAAAGGAACGTGGACACACCTTCTAACAGGAAAAGAAACAGAAGGCGGAGAGTGGAAAGAAGAACAATACGGCTATATGGGGCTCCCTCTTTTCGTCAGGGAAAACACCCTGCTTCCGCTCGGAAATGTGTCAGACCGCCCAGACTATGACTACCTCGACGGCGTCACATTCTGCCTGTACCACTTAAAAGACGGCTGCTCGGCGGAACAGGCGGTCTATAATGTAAACGGTGAATCAATGACCATCAGGGCCGTCCGAAACCAAAATACGATCACAGTCAACTCAACAGGCGTTCAAAAGAAATGGAAGCTGATCCTCCGCAACCATCCACCCGTCAGCTCCGTGATAAACGGAGCCGCGGAAGCCCTTCAAGAAGGAACGGGGATTCGGCCGAAAGAGGAACAGCGGGATGTCGTCATTTTTTTCTGAAAGGAGTGAAACTATGCTGAAGTCAGTCCGCATGACCATAGCGACCGCGCTATGCATAATCCTTTCAATCGCGGGTTTCAGCCTGCCGCGCCCGGCGGCGGCTGAAGCACCGGCATATGAATTCCCTTTTCAAAACCCCGGGCTTTCCGTCGAAAAAAGGGTCAGCGATCTCATTTCCCGACTTACGCTTGAAGAAAAAGTATCGCTCATGCACCAATATCAGCCCGCCATCCCCCGCCTCGGGATTCCCGCTTTTAAAACGGGCACTGAAGCGCTTCACGGCGTCGCCTGGCTCGGTAAAGCGACTGTTTTCCCACAGGCTGTGGGGCTCGCTCACACCTGGAATCCCGCTTTGATTAAGCGGGTCGGCTCTGCGGTCGGAGACGAAGTCCGCGGCTTTCACCATCTCAATCCCGCCGCCAACGGCGTCAATGTATGGGCTCCCGTCGTCGATCTGCTGCGTGATCCAAGGTGGGGAAGAAATGAAGAAGGCTATTCAGAAGATCCCTTTTTAACAGGAAAAATATCAGCCGCCTATGCATCCGGCTTAAAAGGAGACCACCCTTTTTATTTGAAAACGGTTCCAACACTAAAGCATTTTCTCGGCTACAACAATGAAACAGACCGGGGCTTCAGCTCTTCCAGCATCGACCCGCGGAACATGCAGGAGTATTACATCAAGCCGTTTGAAACCGCGATTACTGAAAAAGCCGCATACGGACTGATGCCCGCTTACAATTCGATCAATGATAAACCGGCCATTTTAAGCCCGCTTCTTCACACCGCCGTCAAAAACAAATGGGCGGGAAAGCACTTCTTTATCGTCAGCGACGCTTTTGATCCATCAGGAATTGTAAATGATCACCGCTATTATGACAATCACGAAGAAGCGCATGCACATGCTCTGAAAGCGGGGATTGACAGCTTCACAGACCAGGGGGAAAATCCCGCATTGACAAAGAACGCAGTCACAGGCGCCCTCAAAAAAGGGCTGATCGCTGAAAAAGACTTGGATCAGGCGTTGGCAAACGTATTCAGCCTCCGCTTCCGAACGGGCGAATTTGATCCGGATAAGCGCAATCCGTACAGCCGTCTCACAGAGAATGTCATCAACAGCCCGAAACATCAAAAGCTTGCCAAAAAAACCGCGGAACAATCAATCGTGTTATTAAAAAACAGCAAACAGCTGCTCCCTCTCGAGCGGCGCGCGGATGAAAAGATCGCTGTAATCGGCCCGTTTGGAGATGCGCTTTATGAGGATTGGTACAGCGGGACAATGCCTTATCAAATCACCCCGCTTGCTGGAATCACGGACAAAATCGGCAAAGACCGCGTCTCTTTCGCGGAAGGAATCGAACAAAGCGGTTTTCGATCCGCACTGACGGGAAAATATGTGACAGCTCAAGACGAAAAACAACCGCTTTCGGCAACTGCAGATGAATTGAAAAAACGCGAAACATTCGACTTGGCCGATTGGGGGGACGGCATATACACGCTGCGTGCTCAAGCGAACGGCCGCTATGCATCACTTCATGAGGACGGCAGCGTCGTTCCGGACCAAAAGCAGCCAAACGGCTGGACGGTCAAGGAGACCTTCCAGCTTGAAAAACAGCCTGACGGGACATATGCCATCAAAAATACGGCAAACGGCAAATACATCACCGCCAAAAAGGACGGGACATTAACAGCCTCGGCTGATACGCCGCTGACAGCGGCGGAAAAATTCGCAAAAACCGTTGTCAAAAGCGCCGTCGAAGAAGCAGCGGCACTGGCAAAATCGGCGGACAAAACAATTGTTTTTGTCGGAAACAACCCTTATATCAACGGCCGGGAAACACAGGACCGCAAAGATATCACCCTTCCTCCCGCACAAGAGGAGCTGATAAAAGCTGTCACAAAAGCCAATCCGAACACAGCGCTGGTCGTTACAAGCAGCTATCCGTTCGCCTTGAACTGGGCTGACAGACATGTACCCAGCATTTTGTATTCCGCTCATGGCGGACAGGAAGCCGGCCGTGCGCTGGCTGATATCCTTTTCGGCGATAAAGCGCCGGGCGGACGATTGACGCAGACGTGGCACGCATCCATCCATGAGCTTCCTGATATGATGGATTACGACATCATCAAAGGGAAAAGAACATACAAATATTTTGAAGATCGGCCGCTTTATCCGTTCGGCCACGGTTTGTCCTATACATCGTTTCGCTATCACGGTTTGACAGTCCCCTTCAAAAGCCTGAAAAAAGGCGGATCTGTCACGGTTCGCTTCAAGGTCACGAACACAGGCGCGAGAACAGGCGATGAGGTCGTCCAACTCTATACCTCGCCGGAATTCAACACAAGGGTGAAGCAGCCGAAGAAGGATCTGAAGGGGTTCCAGCGCATCACGCTTTCACCGAAAGAAACGAAAACCGTCACATTTAAACTGAAACAGACAGACCTCGCCTTTTGGGACGTCACGAGAGAAAGATTCGCCGTCGAAAAAGGCCCCTACAGCATCAAGATCGGCAGTTCCTCAGAGGATATCCGCCTGGTGAAACGAATTCCGGCAGACGGAGAAACCATTCCCAAACGAAATATGAGCAAAAAAACGAAGGCCGAAAACTACGATGATTATAAAGGCGTTCGGATCACTGAAGAATCCAAACACGGCGGAGACGCGGTAAAAACGGATACAGAAGACGCCTGGATTGCCTTCCATCTGGCCAGCTTTCAAGGCGAAAAACGGTTTGAAGCAGCGGTATCAAGCAGCGGCGGCGGAGAAATCGGCATTTATTTGGATCACCCTGTAAAAGGAAAAAAAATCGGTTCACTAAACGTGCCGGATACTTCAGGACTGCAAAACTGGAAAACAATCAAAACTTCGCTCCCAAAAACGACAGGCACCCATCGCGTTTATTTCGTGTTCAAAGGAAAAATAGCGCTCGATACGTTTCAATTCCGCCGGTAATCTGAAGAAAAAGAAAAATTTACAAAGCCATGCAGCGCGTTCTGCATGGCTTTGGCCATTTATTAAGAAATTTTTGAACTTTACAAGTCAAAGGATATGTATTAAAATTCAACCAAAAGTTGCACTAGGTAAAAAAAATGTCTCAAGGCAACAAAAAAGTTGCCAAGCTAAAAATATTGTATAAGGGTTAATTTCATATAGACATAGAAAGGGGTTCATGACAGCTATGAAACAAGCATTGACCGTTAAAGATTTATATGTTTCATATCATGGCAGCGAGGCGCTCCATGATATCAATTTCTCCATTGACCAAGGGAAAATGGCCGGGATCATCGGGCCAAACGGCGCCGGCAAATCGACGCTATTAAAAGCGATCCTTGAATTGATCCCAAAAGATAAAGGCGAGGTCCGCCTGCTTGAAAGACCTTTGAAGGAGATTCGCAGAAAAATCGCGTACGTTCCCCAGCGGAATGACATGGATTGGACATTTCCGATCAATGTTCTCGATACCGTCCTGCTTGGAACATATCCTGAGCTGGGGCCTATCCGCCGCCCGAAAAAAAGCCATAAAGACTGGGCGCACCATTGCCTTGAAAAAGTCGGAATGGCCGCTTTCTCCAAGCGCCAGATCGGCGAGCTGTCGGGCGGACAGCAGCAGCGCGTATTTCTCGCCAGGGCGCTCGCCCAAAAAGCTGAGCTGTTCTGCCTTGATGAACCATTCGTCGGAATCGATGTCACCAGTGAAGAGATGATTGTCGGGATATTGCAGGAATTGCGTGATGAAGGCAAAACCGTACTCGTGGTGCATCACGATCTGAGCAAAGCGGACAGCTACTTCAATGAACTGATCCTGCTGAATAAAAAGCTGATTCAAAAAGGCCCCGTCTCCGAAATCCTCGAGCCGGACGTAATGATGAAAGCCTATGAATCTCAGCTTTCATTTCTGCAAACGAAACGGGGGGCAATCTGATGGAATTTATCAATGGACTGATGGAATATTCCTTTTTGCAAAAATCATTGTTTACATCAATTATGGTCGGCATCATTTGCGGAGTAATCGGCTGCTTCATCATTTTACGGGGAATGGCGCTCATGGGCGACGCTATCTCCCATGCCGTCCTGCCGGGGGTCGCCATTTCTTATATGCTGGGCGTCAACTTTTTCTTCGGAGCCGTTTTCACCGGCGTACTGACCGCGCTCGGAATCGGCTATGTCAGCCAAAACAGCCGGATAAAAAACGATTCGGCCATCGGCATCGTGTTTACCGCCTTTTTCGCGGTCGGCATCATTTTGATCACGCTTGTGAAAAGCTCAAGCGATCTGTACCACATTTTATTCGGCAATGTACTCGCCGTCCGTTCATCAGATATGTGGATCACGCTTGTCATCGGCATCCTCATCCTGACAGCCGTCTTTCTGTTTTATAAAGAGCTGCTGATCACTTCGTTCGACCCGACGATGGCCGCCGTCTACGGTTTGCCGAACCGGCTGATCCATTACTTTTTAATGACGCTTTTGACAATGGTGACGGTCGCATCGCTTCAAACCGTCGGCATCATCCTCGTCGTCGCGATGCTGATCACGCCTGCCGCCACCGCATACTTATTGACGGACCGGCTGTGGGTGATGATCTATATGGCCGCTTTCTTCGGCGCTTTGTCGGCAGTCATCGGCCTGGGGCTGAGCTACACGTACAATCTCGCATCTGGGGCGGCGATTGTTCTTACCGCTACGATCCTGTTCGGTCTGGCCTTTATGTTTTCACCGAAACAAGGTGTGCTCTGGAGATCATTGAGATCAAGACGGAAAAGAGCAGCACTTCAATAAAAATAGAGGGGGAAATCAAATGAAACGGTTCGTCAAACAAAAATTCGCGCTTCTGGCGGCTGTGATGCTGTTTCTCGCCGCCGGCTGTTCAGCGAAAAGCAGCAGTGAAGAAAACGGAAAATTGAAAGTTGTGACCACGTATTCGATCCTTTATGACATCGTCAAAAACGTCGGGGGCGATCACATTGATTTGTACAGCATCGTCCCTGTCGGCACAGATCCTCATGAATACGACCCGCTGCCAAAGGACGTCCAAAAAACGACGGATGCCGATATCGTCTTTTATAACGGGCTGAATCTTGAGACAGGCAACGGCTGGTTTACCAAGCTGCTTGAAACGGCCGAAAAAGCCGGAGATGATGCCCCGGTTTATAAGCTGAGCGAAGGTGTGAAAGCGAAGCACCTCACATCGAAAGGAAAAGAAACAGAAGAAGATCCCCATGCATGGCTCGACATTCAAAACGGGATTCAATATGCTAAAAATGCACGGGACGCGCTGATCAAAAAAGATCCCGATCATAAAAAAGACTACGAAAAAAACGCGGCGGCCTATATTGAAAAGCTGGAAAAGCTTCATGTCGAAGCGGTGGACCGCTTTAATGACATCCCGAAAGACCGCCGCATCCTCGTGACAAGCGAAGGCGCCTTTAAATATTTTGCGGCGGCATACGGTGTAGACGCCCAATATATTTGGGAGATTAATACCGAAAATGAAGGCACCCCCGGGCAGATGAAAAAGATCGTCGACACGGTGAAGAAAAAGAAAGTTCCGGCATTATTCGTAGAGACAAGCGTTGATCCGCGAAGTATGGAAAGCCTGTCAGCCGAAACCGGCGTGCCGATCAAAGGAAAAGTATTTACCGATTCGATCGGCAAGCCGGGTGAAGCCGGAGAATCCTATTATCAGATGATGAAAGAAAATCTTGACCGCATCCATCAGGGACTCGCGGAATAAATGGCAAACGGCTGTGGCTGTATATGGATCTGCAGCCGTTTGTCAGGTTTGCCCGATTTTCGCGAAGGGTACTGTATACAGAAAGCGCGGAAAAAGGAGTGTTTACTGTGGAAAACGTATCATATGATGAGTGCATCAAAGCCTGTCAGGAGTGTCTTCAGCTTTGCAACGAGTGCTTTGACAAATGCCTAATGGAAGAAGACGCCTCCATGATGGCCGAATGCATCCGCTTGGACAGAGAATGCGCCGACATATGCCATGCCGCCGTCCAGGCAATGACACGGAACAGCCCGTATGCTGAAGATATTTGCTTGTTGTGTGCAAAGGTTTGTGAAGCATGCGGAAACGAGTGCAGCTTCCATAAGCATAGCCATTGCCAGGTAAGCGCTGAAAGCTGTTTCAGATGTGCCGAGGCCTGCAGAAACATGGCTTCTTAATGAAAGAACATCCGGCGTGTCCAAACATTTGGGCATGAAGCCGGTTTTTTTATTTCTCTCCCCCTGCGATTTTTAGTCTTCTCCCCCTGTCAAACTGATACAATATGACTATAAAAGGGGGTTTTCCATATGAAAGACAGCTTGTTCCAAATGACTTCCGACACATATCAGACACTCAGCGACTCCGAACGCCATTTGCTGGAGTATATTTATCAGCACCTGGACCTGATCTCAACCCAGTCGATCGTGAAACTAAGCGAAAATGCCAATGTTTCAACAGCTACGATTGTCAGGCTGATGAAAAAGCTCGGCTATGACGGCTACACTTCCTTTAAATATGCATTGAAAGAGAGCCATCAGCTCGGACATACTCCCCTCATGGATGATATCGACAGCCAGATCAAACAGGCCATATTGAAAAACGAACGGGAAGTCCTTGATACGATCAAAATGCTTGATATCGGCCTGATTGAAGACGCCATACAGAAAATCAACAATGCCGCAAAAATTTATATTTTTGCAAGAGGCTTATCTGAAATGATCGGTACGGAAATGACGATCAAGCTCCAGCTGCTCGGAAAAAACTGCGAAATGCACAGCGATCCGAACATTATCAGAGGCAAATCGAAAACACTGACAAAACAGGATCTAGGCCTGTTTATCTCACTGAACGGGGAAACGGAAGAACTGGTCGAGGCCGCAACCAATTTCAAATTGCAGGCGATTTCCTCGATTACGTTGACGACAAGAATTGACTCCAGGCTCGCAAAACTGTCTGAGATCGTGCTGGTCGGTTTCAAAGGAGAACAGTCTTTTTTTCCGGATTACGAAGTCCGCTCACGCCTGCCCCTGCAAGTCCTCTCCCGCATTATGCTCGATTCATACGTGATTCGCACCTCGCATGAAACATCTGGTTGAAAACCTTTACACAACCTGTAAACATCCCTCCTTTGATCTGTGACATAATGTCTGTGAAGTCATAGATAAAGGGGGGAAACAACATGATCTATACATGCACGATGAATACCGCCATCGACCTGTTTGTGGAAACCGGTGATTTGCTTCCCGATATTGTCAACCGCACGACAGATGAAGATTACCAGCCTAACGGAAAAGGCGTCAATATTTCCTTTATGCTGAAGCGCCTCGGCCTCGACAATACGGCGCTCGGATTTACAGGGGGGTTTACAGGGCGCTTTATTGAAGATGAGCTGAAAAAAGAAAACATCGCAACCGATTTTGTAAAGGTTGACGGAATTTCCCGGATTAATATTTTTATCAACGCACACCGTGAATTCAAAATTGTCAACAAAGGACCGCTCATATCAGAAGAGCGGACACAGGAATTGATCCATAAAATTCGCGAGATTCCGCGGGGACGCATTTTATTTGTTTCCGGCAGCCTTCCAAAAGGCGTTCAGGAAGACATTTACCCGGCTTTGGCCAGTATTGCCGCCAAACGGGACTTAAAGCTGATTTTAGATATCAGCTCGCCCGCACTTCTCGACTGCCTTCCATACCGCCCTTACCTGATCAAACCGAATGAACAGGAACTGGCCGCATTTTTCAATATGAAGAAAGCGCTGTCAGAGGAGGAAATCGTCTATTACGGCCGGGAGCTTTTAGAGCGGGGGGCTGAACGGGTGCTCGTCACCCGCGGAAAGGACGGTGCGGTATATTTTGACCGCAATCAGACATTAAAGGTGACATCAGCCAAAGGCAGAGTCGTCAACACCGCGTGTGCGGGTGATGCCATGCTCGCGGTGTTCATCGGCAAACAGAAGCTCGGCATTCCTCTTGAAGACGCATTAAAGCAGGCGTCGGCCGCAGGAGCGCTGACGGCCTTTTCAAAAGGGCTCTGCGATTTGTCCAGACTCGATGATATCCTGCCGCAAATTCGGATCACTCATTTATAAAAAAGGGGGTTTTAACATGGCAAACATCAAAATCATTGCCGCGACCGGCTGTCCGACCGGAATCGCCCATACGTTTATGGCTGAAGAAGCTTTAAAACAAGCCGCAGCAAAGCTGGGCGTCGACATCAAAGTGGAAACCCACGGCCAGGTCGGCGTGCAAAACGAACTGTCGGCTGAGGACATTAAGCAGGCTGACGGGGTGATTATTGCGGCGGACAAGGATGTGGGCGCCGACCGTTTTATAGGCAAGCCTGTTCTTGACGTTCCCGTCGCCCGCGGAATTCGGGATGCGGAAGCACTGATTCAGACGCTGATCAATAAAAAAGCACCGATTTACGGCAAAAAGACAGCCGAAAAAACAGCGGAAGAAACAGACATCATCGAATCCGGGTCGGCCGGCCGGAAAATTTATAAACACCTGATGAACGGCGTCTCCCACATGCTTCCGTTCGTCGTCGGCGGAGGAGTGTTGATCGCGATCTCGTTTTTATTCGGCATTCATTCCGCTGATCCGAAACATCCAAGCTATAACGCGTTTGCCGAATTGCTAAACAAAACCGGCGCGTTCGGCTTCCAGCTGATGGTTCCGATCCTTTCGGCATATATCGCCGATTCAATGGCCAAACGCCCGGGCCTGATTGTCGGGTTTATCGGCGGAATGATCGCCAGTACGGGCGGAGCCGGCTTTTTAGGCGGAATTGTCTCCGGATTTTTAGCCGGGCTGATCATTTACGGCCTATCTTATGTACTGAAAAAAATGCCGCAGTCGCTTGAAGGATTAAAAGCGATCTTCCTTTATCCCGTCCTCGGCATCTTTCTGATCGGAGCCGTCATGTTCGTATTAGTGGAACCGATGACAGCGATCAATGAAGGCATGAAGCACTTTTTGGCCGACTTTCAAGGAGCGAGTCCCGTCATTCTCGGCCTCATCATCGGATGTATGAGCGCCTTCGACATGGGCGGACCAGTCAATAAAGCGGCATATGTCACGGGAACCGCGCTGCTTGCCGAAGGGAACCAGTATTTCATGGCCGGCGTCTCTGCCGCATGCATCACCCCGCCGCTCGTCATTGCATTTGCCACTTTGTTTTTCCGAAAATACTTCAGCCAGCAGGACCGGAATGCCGGGCTCGTCAATTTCATTCTCGGCGCCACTCACATCACAGAAGGCGCCATCCCGTTCGCCGCCAAAAAACCGATCCCTGTCATCCCGATTTTGATGATCGGTTCATCAGTATCAGCCATTTTAACGTATTCGTTCGGCGTTCAGGTGCCGGCCCCGCACGGCGGTTTCCTTGTCCTCCCAGTCGTCAACGGAGCATTTCAATGGGTCGTGTCGATTTTAATCGGTTCGCTCATCGGCGCTTTCTTGTACGGCTTATACCAAAAACGGGCATATGAAAAAATTGAGAAAGGCTGATCATTATGAGCACAACGATATTTGTAAAAAAAGAGCATATCTGCCTTCACGAAGAATTGTCATCGCAAGCTGAGGTCTTTGACAGACTGGCCGAAATCGCCTATGACTCGGGAATCGCAGCATCAAAGGAAGCGGTCGTAAACGGTTTGGCAAAAAGAGAAGCGGAAAGCACGACCGGCTTTATCGACGGATTTGCCATCCCTCATACAAAGCTTGAGGACATAAAAGAAGCGGCCGTATTGATAATGAAAAACAAAACAGGTATTGAATGGAACGCTCTTGATCAGACACCGGTCACGTTCATCATTGCTTTATTTATACCTGATGCCGAGGCAAACAGCACGCATTTGCAACTGCTATCATCCCTGTCGCGCATGCTCGTTCATGACGATGTGAGACGGCAGCTGCTTGAGGCGGAAAGCCCTGAAGCCATTCAGTACACCATCTCAGCCTATATATCTTAATTCTTATGAAAGAAGGAATCGGAATGCTGACAAATACAAAAAAAATGCTGCTGGACGCGCAGGCAAACGGCTATGCGGTGCCAGCCTTCAACATTCACAATCTCGAAACCGTGCAGGCCGTGACCGAAACGGCGGAAGCTCTTAGGTCGCCCGTGATTCTTGCGGCGACCCCGGGAACATTCAGCTATGCCGGCCGCGACTACATCCAGGCGATCACAGAGACGGCTGCGGCGCGCTGCACGGTACCGGTCGCCCTTCATCTTGACCATCATGAGCACATCGATGATATTCGCGAATCATTGACATTGGGAACGAAATCCGTGATGATCGATGCGTCCCATCATCCATTCGCAGAAAATATCGCAATGACGAAAAAAGTCGTTCAGTATGCCCGGCAGAAAGACGCCACTGTTGAAGCGGAGCTCGGACGGCTTGGCGGACAGGAAGATGATCTTGTCGTGGATCAGGCTGATGCATATTACACTGATCCGGATGCGGCCAAGGAGTTTGTCGACAAAACCGGCATCGACTCATTGGCCGTTGCGATCGGCACGGCTCACGGCCTTTATTCTTCAGAGCCGAAAATCGATTTTGACCGGCTGGCCGAGATACAAAAACGCGTCTCGATCCCGCTGGTCCTGCACGGCGCATCAGGGATTCCCGAACAAGACGTCAGAAGGTGCATCAAACTGGGCTGCGCAAAGGTGAACATCGCGACAGAATTAAAAATTCCTTTTTCCGATAAGCTGCGCCATTATCTAAACGATCATCCCGAAGCGAGCGATCCGAGAAAATACATGGCTCCCGCCAAAGAAGCGATGAAAAAAATCGTCGAAGAAAAAATTTATATGTGTATGAGCAACGGAAGATATTAAACAGCAAAAGCCGGATGCCTCCTTTTGAAGGGCATCCGGCTTTCCGCCTGGAATACGAATCCATCTCCGCCGCAGGGCCGGCCGGGCGGATCGAACCACAGCCGGAAAATTACGATCCCGCTTCATCAGTCACAGATCGGCGCTGTTCCGTCTGTAAATCAATGCCATTCAGCCATCTTGAAACAGAAGGATTATGATGCGTGCATCTTCCATTCTGTTTCAAGATGTTTTCCGCTTTCAAAAAAATGAAAAGGATCCCTGGAAAACAAACCGGGGATCCTTTCCTCACATTATTCTGACTGATGGCTCGGATGCTGTTCATCCGGAGTGGAATTCTGGCCGGAAAAAATGCTGTACACGCCAATTACGAGTCCCACATAAACAACCGCCGAAACCGCCCAAATCAGCACTTTTCTGTTTTTCAAGACGGATTCCTCCAATCCAGTTTCACCTTTTGCAGCCTGAGCGCATTCAGAACGACCGATACCGAGCTGAACGCCATGGCGGCGCCGGCGAGCCACGGGGCTAAAAAGCCGAGGGCGGCGAATGGAATGCCGACACTGTTGTACGCGAACGCCCAGAACAGATTTTGTTTAATGTTTTTGATCGTGAGCTTGCTCATGGAGATCGCATCGGCGATGCTGTTTAAATCTCCGCGGATCAGGGTAATATCGGCGGCTTCCATAGCAACGTCGGCCCCTGTTCCGATGGCCATACCCGTGTCTGCCGCTGCTAAAGCCGGAGCATCATTGATGCCGTCGCCGACCATGGCGACTTTTTTTCCTTGCGCTTGAAGCTTTCTGATTTCTTCCGCTTTTCCTTCAGGCAGCACTTCGGCTACCACCCGCTCGATTCCCGCTTCGGCAGCGATCGCTTCTGCCGTCCGCCGGTTGTCTCCGGTAATCATGACGACGTCAAGCCCCATATCCTTGAGCCTTTCAACCGCCGCTTTCGACGTATCCTTGATCGTATCGGCCACGGCAATTAATCCCGCAAACCGGCCGTCAATTGCTGCAAGCATCGCCGTTTTCCCTTGTTTCTCAAGCTTCTCCATATTGCCAAGTACGTGGGAAATATCGATCCCGTGCTGTTCCAAAAGCCGTCTCGTACCAATCAAAACCTGCTTCTCATCAACAGCGGCTTCAATACCGTATCCGGGTATCGCTTCAAAGCGGCTCGGATCGGCCGGATCGATTCCTCTCTGCCTGATGCCTTCAACGATCGCTTCGGCAAGCGGATGCTCGGAATTTTTTTCCGCCGATCCGGCCAATGTGAGGAATTCCGTTTCATTCAGCCATGATTCGGGGCGTACATCTGTGAGCTGCGGCTTTCCGTTTGTGACTGTCCCCGTTTTATCAAGAATCACCGTGTCTAAGCGGTGAGCGGTCTCTAAGTGCTCTCCGCCTTTAAACAAAATGCCGTATTCGGCCGCCCGTCCCGAACCCGCCATTATCGAAGTCGGCGTTGCAAGCCCGAGCGCGCACGGACATGCGATGACAAGAACGGCGATCAGCTTTTCGAGCGCTGCGCCGAAATCGCCGGGATTCACGGCCAAATACCAGGCCAAGAACGTTATGATGGCGATCGCGACGACAATCGGGACAAAAACACCTGAAATGCGGTCAGCAAGCCGCTGAATCGGCGCCTTTGACCCTTGCGCCTCTTCCACCACTTTAATAATTTGCGCCAATGCCGTGTCTTTTCCTACTTTTTCAGCTCTGATTTTCAAAAATCCGTTTTTATTGACCGTAGCGCCGATTACTTGATCTCCGACCGTTTTGTCGACGGGGATGCTTTCACCGGTAATCATCGATTCGTCCAAGGCTGAACGGCCTTCAACAATCTCTCCGTCCGCCGGAATTTTTTCGCCGGGTTTGACGTGCATGATATCGCCGGCCAGCACCTGTTCAATCGGCACGGTCATTTCTTCGCCGTTTCTGACGACGGTCGCAGTCTTTGCCTGAAGTCCCATCAGCTTTTTGATCGCATCAGATGAGCGGCCTTTCGCTTTAGCCTCAAACAGCTTCCCTAAAATAATCAACGTCAGCAGGATGGCGCTTGTTTCATAATAGAGGCCTTCTGGATGTCCATTGGTTCCGAGGCTGGCAATACTTAAATAAAGGCTGTAAAAATAGGCCGCCGACGTTCCGAGTGCGACGAGCACATCCATATTGGCGCTTTTGTTCCGCAGCGCTTTGTAAGCGCCGACGTAGAATTGTCTGCCGACAATAAATTGCACCGGGGTGGCCAACGCCAATTGCACCCACGCATTCATCAGCATATCAGGCAGCCAGATAAATGACGTGAATCTGAAATGGCTGACCATCGCCCACAGCAGCGGAAAAGACAAAATGGCGGAAAATATGAATTTTCCCGTCTGGTTTTGGATGTCTTTTTCCCTCTGCTCTGCCGCGCCGCCTTCGCTCTTATCTTCTTTTAATGTCAGCTTGTAGCCGAGCTTTTCAACAGCTTCTTGCATGTCGTCCACAGATGCGGCGCCTGGAAAATACTCGGCTGTCACCGTCTCAAGGGCAAAATTGACAGGTGCGCTTTTGACACCGGGCAGTTTATTGAGCCGCTTTTCGATCCGGTTTGCACAAGCCGCGCATGTCATCCCTAAAATCGCAAATTCCGCTTTTTCGGCCCCCACGCGGTAACCGAGCGACTCCACCTTATCAGCCAGCTGCCCGACATCAACGCGCGCCGGATCGTAGGTGACTTTCGATTTTTCCAGCGCCAGATTCACATTGGCATCTTCAACCCCGTCAAGACGTTTTAAGCCTTTTTCAATCCGGGCCGCACATGCGGCGCATGTCATGCCTGATATTTGAAGAGTGGCTTCTTTTTGTTCACCCATATCCTTCACTCCTTATATACCCCCCATAGGTATATATTCTCGCAGAAAAAACCGCGCCCTTACAGCGCGTATTTTTCCCTAGTGAGCGACATCATACCCTTGATCCTCGATGACATCGACGATCTCTTTCAGTGATACTTTGTCTGCATCAAATGAAACGTCAACCTTTCCGCTTCCCAAATCCACTTTGACGGATTCAACGCCGCTCAATTTCCCGACGTTCCCTTCAACGGCCTGAACGCAATGGTTGCAGGACATTCCTTTCACATCAAGCGTTTTTTGTTCCATATTGAAAGCCTCCCAAGGTTTGATGATATTGATCAATTTCATATTACCATACCCCTGTAGGGTATTTCAAGAAAACATTCTTCTCATTAGTTCTTTTATGATTTTGAAAAGCGTTTAAACACGTCCAGCAGCTCTTCAATCGCTTCTTCGCCTTTGCCGCTTTGAATGGCGTCGGCCACGCAATGATGGGTATGATTTTCCAGCAGACTGAACGCCACCTTTTGCATGGCGGCTTGAACTGCGGAAATTTGAACGAGTATATCGACGCAGTAACGGTCGTTTTCAATCATGTTCTGAATGCCCCTGACCTGTCCTTCAATTCTTTTTAACCGGTTTGTAATTTGCTCCTTTTCCTTTGAGCTTTTGGGGTTCAGCATATGTTCTTCATGATGTGCTGTCATTGGAACACCTCTCTTTCTTACATGGCGGTAATATCATTATAAAATGTAAACAGAATGATGTCTAAAAAAGATAACCCCGAGCAGATGGGGTCATCTTCTGTATTATTTCAGCGCTTTGAAAAATTCTCTCATGAATTCCGGAAGGTTGGACCAGTCATGCCCTGAGACAAGGTTTCCGTCAACATGCAGCTTTTCTTCAATATAGGTAGCGCCTGACGCTTCAACTTCAGGCTTGCACGCAATGTAAGCGGTCAGCTCGCGTCCTTTCAGATGTTCTCTCAGACTGGTGAAAATCAGGCTCGCATGACAAATGGCGCCGACCGGTTTATTTTCCTCAAAGAAATGGGCGACGATCTTTAATAATGAGTCATACATCCGAATGAATTCGGGAGCGCGTCCGCCCGGGATGATAAGGCCGTCGTATTCTGACGGATCAACCTCATCAAATGATGCGTGCGCCTCGATTAAATAGCCCGGTTTTTCGGTGTATGTATCCCAATCTAAGAAGTCATGAACGACCGTATGGAGCTTTTTCTTTTTCGGCGCCGCAATCGTCACCTCAAAGCCTTCTTCCAGACAACGGTAATAAGGGTAATACACTTCAAGCGCTTCAACTGCGTCACCCGTTACAATCAGTACCTTTTTCGCCATCCAAAACATCTCCCTTTTTTTAGTCTACCCTTTTATTGTATCCGATTCAGGCCTTCTTTTAAAACCAAGCGCTCGGAGCTCTTTTAGCCGACAATCGTCACCGCCTCCGTTTTTTCCTTCAATGCGGCCAGCGATTCTTCATCAATGCCTGAATCGGTAATCACCACGTGCCCGTCATGAAGCTGATCGATTTGCGAAAACGCCCGTTTTCCAAATTTGCTGCTGTCCGCCATAATAACCGTCTGATCGGCGATATCGATCATCCGCTTTTTCAGAAGGGCCTGCCATTCATTTGAATCGCTCAACCCCTTTGCAGGATCAACCCCTTTGCAGGAAAGGAAAGTTTTGTTCACATGGTACATCTCAAGGGAACGCTCCGCCAACGGGCCGACAAATGACATGGATTGCGGAAGCAGCATTCCTCCGGTGGAGATGACCGTGATTTTATCCTTTTTGCTAAGCTCCATCGCCACTCTGACCGAATTCGTAATGACGGTGAGGGGAATGTTTTCAAGCGTTTTTGCCATATACCACGCCGTCGTGCTGGCATCGAGAATGATGCGTTCTCCGCTTTCGACAAGCTTGACCGCTTCATAGGCAATCATCTTTTTTTCGAGGACATTCGTAATTTCGCGCTCCCGAAAGTGCACTTCCGCTTCTTCCGTTTGCACGCTGACTGCTCCTCCGTGGCTTCTTTTCAGCTTGTTTTCCTTTTCAAGCTTTTCCAAATCGCGCCTGATCGTTTCCTCTGTGACAGAAAATAGCTCGCTTAACTCTGTGACGCGTACGCTCGAGCGCAGATTGACTAGTTCGACGATTTTTTGGTGTCTTTCAGCTACAAGCATCCGTTTACTTCCTTCCTCTACGTAAAAATCACTGTTTCTTCCATCATAGCGCATAAGCGCTAAACCGGGAAATGTTTTTAATGTGTCCGGCCGGAAAGAGCGCCCAAAATATGCGCCTTAAAATGTTTGTACGCTTTATCCCAGGCCGGCGCATCTTCAGGCTCGTATGTTTGTTGAGAAAAGGATCTGCGAATGGCATGCCGCGCTTCCTGAACATCCCAAAACAAATCGAGCGCGAGAGCCTGAACCGCTATATTTTTCGATTGCGCTCGCTTCAGAGGGGCCCGCCCATACCTTTCTCGCCAACACATTCGCTGTATATTGGCAAAGCAGTTCATTATGAATGCCTCCCCCAACCATATGAAGACCTTCATATTCCTTTCCTGTCATAGCTTCCATCCGTTCAAGCGCAAAGCGGTATGTCAGCGCGAGACTTTCCAGCACACAGCGGATGATCTCTCCAGGCGTTTCCGGGACGTTTTGATTGGTCTTTCGGCAGTAGCCCCGGATCGCCTCTGGCATATTGACGGGATTGAGAAACATGCCATCATCCGGGTCGATCAATGATGCTAACGCGTCCGCCCGCGCGGCCTGCTTCACAAGCTCCCCGCTCGTATACCGTTTTCCGTCTTTCTCCCAATCAGCCTGGCAGCGCTGGAAAATCCACAGTCCCATAATGTTTTTCAGAAAACGGAAGGTACCCCCGACACCGCCTTCATTTGTAAAATTCCAAGCAAGCGCCTGTTTGGTCATAAGAGGCGCTTCAAGCTCAGTCCCGATCAAAGACCAAGTTCCGCAAATCAAGTAAGCGAATTCTTTTGACTCAGCGGGAACACCGACAACAGCCGATGCCGTATCATGCTCTCCGACTGCGATGACAGGCGCCGCCGGAACACCCAATTCTTCACATACGGACGGCGACAGGCGCCCCGCTTCACTTCCGGGTGTTAGAATGTCTTTTGCGAAAATCGCGTCCGGGAGGCCAAGGCTGCTGATAAGCTCCCAATCCCAGCCGGAGGTTTTCGGGTTGAACAGCTGGGTTGTCGTGGCATTCGTAAATTCGCTTTTTTTCTCGCCTGTCAAAAAGTAGCGCAGCAAATCGGGAATCATTAACAGCGTCTCAGCCCGTTCCAAAAGAGGCGATTTGCTTTTTTCAGCGCATAAAGCTGATAAATGGTATTGAAAGGCAGGAGCTGAATGCCCGTATGTGAAAATATCTTTTCCTTGCCGAGATCACTCAATACTTCTTCCATCATTCCGTCGGTATGAGGGTCCCGGTAATGATAAGGATTGCCCAAGAGCTCTCCGTTTCGATCGAGGAGGCCGAAATCGACCGCCCAGGAATCAATCCCGATGCAGCTGATTCGGCCGCAATCGTTTTTCGCCTTCAAGATGCCTTGCTTGATTTCATGAAAGAGGCGGAGAATATCCCAATATAGATGCTGTCCCGCCTGTACGGGCTGGTTTGGAAAGCGGTGGATTTCCTTCGCTTTGATCAGGCCGCCGTCAACATGCCCGCTAAAGGCTCTGCCGCTTCCCGCCCCCAAATCGAAAGCCAGGATCGTCACCAGCTTGCACCGCCTTTGCCGCGCGACAGGATTTTTTCGGCATATCCGCTTTCTTGATAAGCTTTCAGGGGTTCAGCCGGAACGTTCATCTCTTCGCGTACGGCATATAGAAGCGGTCTTACGTCGATTTCAAATGCTTCACGCACGGCCGCCTCACAAGCGAGCACATCTTGACGCTCCTGCGCTTTTTTGACGTCCTCATAATTGATGAGGAGCGCTTTGGCATAGTATGTCTGCACATTCATGACCGAACGGATCACAGCCGGGATTTTCGCTTCAAGGTTATGGCATTGATCAAGCATATATGAAATATGTTCGGCCGTTCTTCTGACATTTGGGTCAGAATCGCGGGAAGCGTCCAAAATTTGATAGAAAATGAGAAACAGCTCATACGGATTGTGCGCACCGACGATTAAATCGTCATCCGCGTATTTGCGGCTGTTGAAGTGAAAGCCCCCCAGCCTCTGTTCATCAAGCAGGTAGGCGACGATATGTTCAATGTTCACGCCTTGGGCGTGGTGGCCGGTATCCACGAGAACCTCAGCCTGGGGGCCGAGCTTTTGCGCCAAATGGTATGCCATGCCCCAATCGGCCAGATCGGTATGGTAAAAAGCAGGTTCAAAAAATTTATACTCGATTAAGAGGCGCATGTCATCATCAAGTGCGCTGTACATTTCAGCCAGACATTCATACATCCAGTGTTTCCGCTGTCTGATGTCGGCCTGGCCGGGGTAGTTGCTCCCGTCTGGAAGCCAGAGGCTCAACTCCTTGGAGCCGGTTTGTTTGGCGATATCCACACACTCAAGCAGGTGGCCGGTCGCTTGCTTGCGAATATCCGCGTCGGCGTTCGTGACGCTTCCGAATTTGTAATCATCGTCCTGGAACAGGTTCGGATTGACGGCTCCGATCGCGATCCCCAGTTCTTCGGCATGCGCTTTCAATTTCGAATAATCATCAACCCGGTCCCATGGAATATGAATCGCGACAGATGGACAAACGCCGGTCAGTTTATGGACGACTGATGCATCCTCCATTTTTTCGAAAGGATCTCTCGGGACGCCTTCCTGCTGAAAGACTTTAAAACGCGTGCCCGAATCGCCGTATCCCCAAGAAGGCGTTTCAATTTTAAGCGCTTTCAATTTTTCTTTTGCGTCAGGCAAATTGATGCCCCTGTCCTTTTGCTGCTCTTCAAATATGGCGTAGACGCGGTCATTCATGTACACTCATCCCCTTGTTTGTTTTTAGCGGATATGCCATTGTCGACATTAACGCCAGTTCCGGCTGGGTTGTGTCCAATCGGCTGTACTGGACGATAACGGGTATGTCGCTTTCAATTTCGATGGCATATGGCGCGTTTTCGGGAATACGCTCTCCCGAAGCGTGAAGCAAACTCGTGCGAATATGCTTAGTTCTTCTTCCTTTGACTGTCTCGGCTATCCCCTCAAGCGGCGGGCGGTCTTCAAAATAGACGGTGATCGCAAGCGTTGCATCCCGGCCGTAGCAATTTAAAACGCAAATCGATTCGTGGCTGGTTAAATCGCCTGAACTGACCGGCGGTATAAAACCATCGGGAATGATCCAATGATGTTCTCCTTTCATCCCATTTCCCCCTTTGTTTTCAAAAGGCGGCCCCTTCGCGCCGCCTTTTCGGTTATCTCGAAAATGCGGCCGGCACGCCTCCGTCGACCGTCAGCATACACCCCGTTGTTTTTGCCGATTTTTCTGATGCAAAGTAAGCGATCGCTTCGGCTATATCCCGCGGATAAATGTTGACGGAAAGAGCCGTCCGCTTTCGGTAATGCTCTTCAAGCTGCTCCGGTTTAATTCCGTAGGCGGCCGCCCGTTCCTCGCGCCATTTCGAATCCCAGATGGCCGATCCTTGGAGGACGGCGTCAGGCAGAACGGAGTTGACGCGGATTCCGTATGGACCGCCTTCAGCAGCGACGCATCTCGCCAAATGGACTTCCATCGCTTTTGCCGAGCTGTAAGCGGCCGCGTTTTTACCGGCATAGACGGAATTTTTCGACCCGACAAACACCATGCTTCCCCCGAGATTTTGTTTTTTCATTTGCTTAAATGCTTCTCTGGCGACAAGAAAATATCCTGTTCCGAGCACATTCATATTCAGGTTCCATTCCTCCAGGCTCGTCTCATCAATCGGACTTGATGTCGCAAGCCCCGCATTGTTGACAACAATGTCAATTCCCCCGTACAGCAGGGCGCCCTTCTTGAAAGCGGCCTGAACCTCATCTTCTTTTGTGACGTCAAATTTTACGACAAGCTCTGCTTTAGGATTGTTTTTGACTCCTTCGGCAATCATTTTTGATAAAGTAAAGCCTGACGCACATAAGGCACCCAAACAAAACGGCTGCCAAAAATCTCTTCGGCGATCTGCTTCCCGCTGTCAGCGCAGCAAATGCTGATGATCGCATCCGGATGTGTATGATCAACATGGGAAAATGGCAAAAAAGCGTCTCGATTGATGGCCGCGGATGGCTCTTATCGATCATGCAATGCGCCAAATAAGCCGTCATCTCTTCGTCAGACAGATGATCGCGCTCGATTAGCGGGCGAACGTCATCAAGCTTCAATCCGGTAAATTGTCCCGCTGACATTGTCGCCAAATCTGATCCGCTTCCCTTCACCCACATGACGTCAATTTCCCTGCCCCGAAAATCTGTTTCTTTCGTTTTCATCGACGTATTGCCGCCGCCCCAGTTGCATACCGAACGGTCGGAACCGATCAGGTTGGAACGGTATACGAGCTCATCTAACCCAGGCGTCAATGCTGCCGCTTGCTCATCAGACCACAAATATTTCACCATACGAACCACTCCGTTTGCTTTTGTTTATTTTTGAATATGCTTGTTTATAGAGTAGCATATCTTGTTTTTTGTAAGCGCTTTTTTGCAAATATCATTTTTAAATCTGCCTGAGAAACATATTCCACAGCCAAAAAAAGGTTGAAATTCCCCTCTTCATCTTTTAATATATAAATTCATGTTTTTTTAAGGAGGGATGATTCAATGAACAGAAAACACAATGTACCAGTCAAGCTGATCATTATAATGTTTATGATTTGCACGTTTTCCATCGGCTTTACGGAATACGTCGTCATGGGCATTTTAACTTCTATTTCAAAGGATCTCTCTGTACCGATTTCATCCACCGGACTGCTGGTTACGGCTTACGCAGGAAGCGTCTGTCTGACAGGGCCGATTGTGACGATCCTCTCGGTAAAGCTGCCGCGGAAGCCGGTATTGCTCGGGTTGATGGGGATCTTTGTTTTGGCCAATACGCTCAGTATATTCGCGCCAAACTTTACGGTTTTATTGATATCCAGAATTTTATCCGCATCCGTTCATGGAGCATTTTTTGCGACGACAATGGTATTCGTCAGTGAAATGGTGCCGCCTGAAAAAAGGGCCGCCGCTGCAGCCTCAATGAATGGCGGATTAACCATCGCTTTGATGCTCGGTGTTCCGTTCGGCTCTTATTTAGGAGACCTTTTCAGCTGGCGGACTGTCTTTTTAATAATCGCGATTCTCGGTCTCATCGGCTTCACCGGAATCGCCCTGACCGTGCCGCATAAAAAACCAAAAGTCGTTCCGAAACTGATCCATGAATGGAGTGTGTTTAAAAATAAACAAGTTCTCTATTCCTTTGCCATCACGATATTCGGCTACTCCGGCGTGTTTATCGCCTATACCTTCATTGAACCGATGCTGAGGCACTCAGCCGGTTTCGGGAGCCTCGGCATTACAGCTGCTCTTTTCGCATATGGCTTCGGCGGTGTCGTCGGCAATTTTTATGCAGGAAAAGTGCCGTTCCATCTGCTGACCCGCTCAATGATCGGGGTGATGATCACGTTGATGTGCATTCTTGCCGTCTTTCCGCTTGCAGCCGGACATCCGGCAGGCGCCATTATGATGACCTTTTTATTCGGAGCGGGCGCGTTCGGAACAGTCCCGCTCTTACAAACCAAAGTCGTCGCCGGATCTGAGCACGGAACAACGATTGCGACTTCGGTCAGCATTGCCGCTTTCAACCTGGCCAACGCGCTTGGCGCTTGGATCGGAGGCATTATTCTCAATGCGTCCAAATCGTACACCTATCTCGCCACAGGCGGCGCGCTGATGACCACCCTCGGACTGATGCTGACGATGTTCGCTTATGCATCAGAGAAACGGCAAGTGAAAGAAGTTTGGGAATAGCGTTCAAATCAAAAAGCTCCACATTCGGATCATGTGGAGCTTTTTTTTATCACATCATTTTCATGGATAACGGTCCTGTCCTCTCCTCTAAAAACATAGGCAGGCTTTGTTCCGATGACCTGTATCCCGGTGTCTTCAACCAAAATGGCTGTTTCTTCAGGCAATGATATCACCGGCGTGTCATATTGTTTCATAAATGCTTTGATCAGCGGGTCATCTTCATGATGGTAGTGGCACCAAATCGAATACTCGTCCGTAAGGCCCAAACCGTTAACATCTCTTATTCCCGCATCGTTATCATCCATATGCGAACAGGTCATGATATTTTTCCCGAATATGATAGCGCCCGCACTTCCGCCGTAGATGATTCCCCCTTGTTCCACATAGTCTTTTAAAATATCGATAAAACGGGTGTCAGTCACGTGTTTCAACAGACGAAATGTATTTCCGCCGCCGATGTATACAGCCGAAAACTCCTTCAAATCCCGGATGCTCTTGCCTTTAAGATTCGTCCACATGATGATGTCGTGTAAGCCTAACGGCTGGAAGACGCCCTGTATCCACCGAAAACAATCTGGAAAACGGGAGGCATCCATCGCAGCGGGAATATACAGTAAAGGCTTCTCTTTATCGATTTCCTCTGCAAAACGCTGATCTATTGTACGAGTCTGTTCCCTATCTCCGCCTCCGGAAAAAAACAATTTCCGCATAATACCACCTCATTTCACCAGCTTATGACGAACGGACAGTTTTTTTGCTTTGTTTGTGTATACCTTTTGAGCCGCTTTTTTTCCCGATCACCATCTGCATCACCAGGGCAACGGCCCCATACAGCACTCCAAAACAGCAAAAAACGAAAACCGAAGGCAGCCTTTCCAGGAAAAATGCCGATATCATCGGGCCGCAGGCCATTCCAGTATATCTGATAAAGTTAAACATCCCTAACGCACTGCCCCTGCTCTCCTCAAATTCGTTTGCCATCATCGTGGAGAACAGAGGCGGGATAAGCCCCATCGTCATGCCGAACAGGATCAAAGCGATCGACATAAAAAACAGCGATGTTGAATGGGTGAAGCTAAAAAAGACAATGCTGCCGGCTGACGTGAGGTTGCCCCACAAAAACAGGTGTCTGAGCGCTACCTTCTTTTGTATCCATTTAAACACAATGCTCCCGGCAATCGTACTGACCGCGATCGGCAAATAAAGCAAACCGACAATGTTCAAATCAAGATGATAGCTGTCCGTTAATAAAATCGGCAAATAAACGACAACGGAAAAATAAACGAGAAAAATGAGAAAGCCTAGTATTAACACTGCGTTTCCCGACCTGTTTGTAAAGATGGCCTTGTAGTGGGCTACTAGTTTCCCTGCGTTCAAATTTGCTTTCTCCCTTCTTTCTTCGCGGGGAAAGTAGAGCGCATTTGCCAAAAGCAATATGACGGAAAGCCCGGTCAGAAGCCAAAAAATGCCCGGGTAATTGTAGCGTTCACCGATAAAACCGCCAAGTATCGGCGCCGCTGCCGGAGCTACGGAAAGCAGCATTTGATAAGTCCCCATCGCACTGCCCCGCTTCGTTCCTTCAAATAAGCCGCCGATTGTCGTTGCTGCAATAAGAGGCAGCGCTGCTGTTCCCACCGCTTGAAGCACTCTGAACATCAGAAACAGCGTGAAATCCTGAGAGGCGGCGCAGCCGATGCTGGCGATGACGGTTAAGCCGATGCTTGCCAGCATCACAAACCTCGCGCCTTTAACATCAACAATCGAGCCCAAAATAATCTGCATCACCGCCGTAATAAAAATAAAGATGGAAACTGACAGATTCACCATCGAAACCGAAACATGAAACGAATCTCTGATTAAAGGAATAATCGGTGAATAAACATTTTGATTTAACGATGCAAAAAATGCACTGATACACACTAAGTACAAAATGAATGAAGAACTTGATTTCAAGGGCTTCAATTTAAAAACGCCTGCCTTTATTTGATTGAATCTGCGGGCTGAAAAAATCCGCGGCGGCGTGACGCATGGCCCGCTCTGAAACGCCGCCATCGTCCGGTCGATGTCCAACCATCACATATGCTTAGACCATTCGCCTAAAAACCGGATAACGGTCTCCAGCTCCGCTTCTGAAAATTGTTCAAACAATGCGATATAGCGTTTTTTTGCAATCTCATGCATGCGGTCATGGACCGCTGCCAGTTTTTCGCCTTCCTCTGTCAGCGTATAATACAATTCTTTGTTGTTGTTCGGCTTTTTGCGGGACTCGATCATACCGTGCTTCAGCAAAACGGTTGTCGCTTTTGTGATCGCCGCTTTGGAAACGTGCAGCTTTTCGGCAAGATAAGCGTTGTTGACCAAGGATTGGCCGTCATTGATTAAAGAAACGATGTGCAGTTGTGTGATCGTCCAATGCTGAGGCAGGTTTTCTTCGCCTTTTAAAGCTTCCTTCGCGAGTTCCTGCTGTACATGCTGCGTCCGCTTTTCCCGATTGAGGATAAAATCCTGAACGGCTTGAAATGCCTGTTCATAAATGCTGTTTTCCACTTTATTCATCCCTTTCTATTTTTGTTAACCAGTTAACTAAAATATAGTTTACCAGTTAACAATAATATTAGCAAGGAAAAAAGCATATTCCACGGGATGATGACCGCAAAATATGCTTTTAGAGATTTAATGATAAAACTGTTTTTCCACCCGGAAAGCGGTTTGAGATCCTGTTAGTGATAGCCCAATGGTTTGCCAAAGGCAAGCCCCGCTATATACATGTGAGCCGCATTGTACAGGCTCCTCTCTCTTCCATGTTCCGCAAGGACGGCCGGAATGATTACCGATTTCCCAGGCTCTGCTTCTTCTCTTCCACGAATCGGTCAACGGCTTCTAAAGCACGCCGCACTCCGCCTGAGTGTTGAAAACTGTCCTTAATCTTCCGAATACCTTGCAAATAGGCTGCATTTTCCACAGCTTCATTTACAGCTTCCTTCAATGTATCAGCGTTCACATCGTCCTCTGATAGTGTGTAGCCTGCCCCAAGCTCGGCTAGACGTGCGGCGACAACAGGCTGATCTTTATCATGCGGAATCACGACAAGCGGGACTTCGTAATGAATCGCTTCATTCACACTGTTCATTCCGCCATGAGTGATAAAGACGTCGGCTTGCTGCAGTACCTCTAATTGGGGTACATAAGAAGAAATGATAAAATGGCCGGGCGCCTCTTTCAGCCGGCTTTGATCAGCCCTTTCTCCGGCGGCGATGACAACCTTCCCTTGAAAATCGGAGAATGCATCAATACACGTATTGAAAAAGGCTTCTTTGTTGTCGAGAACAGTCCCCATTGAAATATAAAGGACCCGTTCTCCGCGGAGAGTTTCCACCTGAAAGCCGCGGCGCGAATCTTTCCGCTCCGGAAAGCTCGGACCGATAAAAACATACTCATCACCGTACTGACCGCTGTCAGGCTGAAAATAACGGCTTGTATACACGATATTCAATTCGCCGTCATTTCTCATAAATTGCGCCGGGCTGTCCACTACTACGCCAAATTGGTCCTCAATCTCGCGTATCAAACGTTCAACCTCCGGATTTCCTTGAGCCGCTTTGATCGGACCGTGTTTTTTCATAAACTCTTCAGAAAACAAAAATGACGAGGATGAGGAGATTCCCGGAATCCCTAAATAATCCCGCGCAAGCTTTCCAGCGCCGAACGTATCATAATAAACAAAATCAAATTCGATCTGTTCAGCCAATTCTTTGACGATCGACAACGTATCTTTAGCAATCTGAATCATGATTTTCAGCACCGAATCCACGCCTTTAAGCTGCTTCATGAAATCGGGCTGAAGATGGACATGGACGCCGAGCGCTTCAAGCCTTTCTTTAAACTTCTCGGTCGTAACGTAGTGAACATTGTCCCCTCTTTCAGCGAAAGCCTTCGCGATACCAAGGGTAGGATTGACATGGCCTTCGGCCGGAACATTGATCATCAAAATATTCGCCATCATTTCACACTCCTTTATTCTAAAAATTCTACATGTAAAAAACGGTAAAAGTCCACTAACTAAAGTCTGAACTCATGGGGGAATTTAGCAGGAATTGAAAGCCTTAAGGTTTGTTCATCAAGGTAAACAGGGTACAATAAATACGTACAGCAATACATAGAAAACATACGGGAGGAGAATGAAGTTGGACAGAATTCGCACGGGGTTATTGGGCTACGGGCTGTCAGGTTCAGTTTTTCATGCCCCTTTATTATCGGTCTTAGAAGAATTCGACATCAAAAAAGTGATGACTTCGAGAAAAGAGCAGGTAAATAGTGAAATTCCGGAAGCGGAAGCGGTCAGCTCAATTGAAGACATCACAGGCGACCCGAACATTGATCTGGTGATTGTCACGATGCCGAGCGGCCTTCATTTTGAAGCGGCTAAAGAATGCCTTCTCGCCGGAAAGCACGTCGTCTTGGAAAAACCGATGACAGCGACGGCTGAAGAAGCGGAAGAGCTGATTCATTTGGCCACAGAAAAAGGCGTACTTCTCAGTGTATATCACAACAGGCGATGGGATAACGACTTTTTGACGATCAAACAGCTGATCAGCGAAGGCCGGCTCGGAGACATCAATACATTCCACGCCTCCTATGACCGCTATCGGCCAAATGTCAGACAGCGCTGGAGAGAGCAAAAAGGACCGGGGTCCGGAGCGCTATATGATTTGGGGTCACACCTGATTGATCAGGTTCTCCATCTATTCGGCATGCCTGAAGCCGTTACCGCTCAAGTGGCAGCTCAAAGGGACGGTGCAGAAACAGATGATTATTTCCACATCGTACTCCACTACGGCAAACTGCAGGCGATTCTCCATTCGGGTTCGATCGTCCCGGCAAACGGACCGCGCTACCAGGTTCACGGCCAAAAAGGAAGCTTTATCAAATACGGCATTGACAGCCAGGAAGATGCGCTCAGAGCGGGGCAAAAACCAAGCGGCGAATCGTGGGGAGCCGATCTTCCGGAGCACTACGGGGAGTTGACCGTTGTCGAAGGGGAAGAGGTCAAAACAGAAACCGTGAAAACGCTGCCAGGTTCTTATGTAACGTATTACCAAGAGCTCGCTGCAAGTATCCTCAAAGGCGGCAAACTGCCCGTCACAGCCGAGGAAGGCCTTGCCGTCATCCGGATTATCGAAGCGGCCAGGGAAAGCAGCGAATTGAAAAAGACCGTTTTGCTCAATAAATAATCAAAGCCGCGGGCGCCTTCCCGCGGCTCTTTTAAAATGTCCGGCCCAATTCTTTCGCGCGGGCGATCGCATTCTTTTTGATTTCTTCTGCTTTATCAGGCTCTGCATTATGGCCTTCAATAAACAGGCCTTCAAACGACGGAACACCGAAAAACTGCATCATGATGCTGATATAGCGCTGGCCCATTTCCAGCTCGGCAGCGGGCCCTTCCGAATAATAGCCGCCCCGCGCCTGAATATGAAGCGCTTTTTTATCGGTCAACAGGCCGATTGGGCCCTGTTCCGTGTATTTAAAGGTCTTGCCCGCAACAGCGACCGAATCAAAATAAGCTTTCATCACAGGAGGAAAAGAGAAATTCCACAGAGGTGTGACAAATACATATTGATCAGCTTCCACGAATTGCTCGCTCAGCTCATTCAGGCGGCCGACTTTGGCTTTTTCGCTTTCTGAAAGCTCTTCAAAGCCCTTTCCCGATTGAAGCTTCCCCCATCCGCTGAATACATCCGCATCGATCTGCGGAATGTTTTCGCGATAAAGGTCAAGGTGGATCACTTCATCATCAGGATGAGCTTCTTTGTACGATTCGATAAACGCTTTCCCCGCCGCCATACTGTATGATGTTTTTTCATCATGGGGATGCGCCGTAATATAAAGAGTTTTCGTCATGTCTGAAACCTGCCTTTTCTTTTATTGTTTGTTAGTATAAGAAAACAGCCGGCAAATATTCAGAAAAAAAAGGGATAAAAGAACGCTTCTTTTATCCCTTTGCAACCTGTTCTTCTTCATTCAGTTTTTCAAGCCTCTCGCGCACTTCCTCTTCTGTCAGGCCATGCTCTTTGACATACAGATTCCGAGGATGAACCCGGCATTCGTGCGTACAGCCCCGCAAATAGCGGTGCTCATTTTCTTCAGAACACAGAATCTGCTTGTTGCATTCCGGATTGGCGCAGTTGACATAGCGCTCGCAAGGCTCGCCTGTAAAGTAATCTTTTCCGACGATGACATGCTCTTTTTGGTTCACGGGAACGCTGATTCTTTCATCAAAGACATAGCATTGGCCGTCCCACAGCTCGCCCTGGACCTCAGGATCTTTCCCGTAGGTGACGATGCCGCCGTGAAGCTGGGACACATCTTCAAACCCTTCTTTTTTCAGCCAGCCTGAAAACTTCTCACAGCGAATTCCGCCGGTACAGTAGGTCAAAATTTTCTTTCCTTCCAGCTTCTCTTTGTTGTTTTGGATCCATTCCGGCAATTCGCGGAACGCTTTAATGTCAGGTCTGATCGCTCCCCGAAAATGCCCCAGATCATACTCATAATCATTCCGGGCATCGACGACGATTGTATCTTCCTGCTGCATGGCTTCATAAAATTCCTTCGGCTCAAGATATCTTCCCGTCAGTTCATTCGGGTCGATATCGTCTTCGAGACGGAGCGTTACCAATTCATCGCGGTGACGGACATGCATTTTTTTGAACGCGTGCCCTTCGGCTTCATCAATTTTGAACACCATATCTTCAAAACGGGGATCATTTTTCATTTCGTTCATATAGCGCTCTGTCTGTTCGACCGTTCCTGATACAGTTCCGTTTATCCCTTCACTTGCCACCAGGATGCGGCCTTTGAGCCCCAGCTCTTTGCAGAATTTGAGATGATCTGCGGCAAATTGCTCGGAATTGTCAATATGAACATATTTATAGTACAACAATACTCGGTATTGATTTTTCATGTTATCTTAACCACCTATCTGATGCATATTTTTATAAGATAAAAATGGAATCCTCATCCATTTAGATTTGAAAACCTTCAGTCATATTAAAACAAATCATCACCATGAATTCAATGAAATCAGTGTGGACATTCCATTAATCAAATGCTAAAAATTTTATCACTTCTTGCAGTTTTACGCAAGCGAAACAGCTCAGGTTAAAGGGCCCTCAGCAATTCTGTTATAAACTCCCAAAAACCAGGCACCTCTTGACATAAAAGCATCTCCGCTTTTTCGCAAATCTTCATCTTCAGCTCCTGTTCAAGGTCTTCCCTCTCTTGATAGGATGTGTTGTTTAATTTGCTTTTGATCATCGGCGTGAAGTTTTCCAGCAATTTTTCAATGTCTTTTTCATCGTGCAGACTCACTGTTATCATTCCCCTCTGCTTGAGAATTCAGCAGCACTCTTATTTTTTCGATGGCCCTTTTATGAATTCTTGAAATATTTTGCCTCGACTCTCCTAAAGAGTCAGCAATTTCCTGCATGGATACCCCGTGAAGATAAATTTGCGCCAGCACTTTTTTCTGCTTGTCCGTCAATTGCAAAAACGCCTCATAGAGCATTTGGTCCTGCAAATGTTCGCTTAAATCCTCTTCTCGATCCAAAACATCATCTAACAGGTCCCCGCGGGGCGGCTCAGACAGGTTTGGACTGTCGTCGATCATCAGTGGAAAGCGCTCTCGGTTTTTCCGGACTCTTTTATCAAAGTCGACGGAGAATATCCGGATCATCGAGTTGATGTATTTGATCATGCGGATGTTTTTGTAAAACCGCTTAAATTCACGATCGAGACACTCTGCCTCTTCAGAATCCGGATGTTCCAATACGTGATTGAAAAGCCGCTCATACCGGGGATTACTCAAAAAATTCTTCACAAGCGGATGCTTTGTGACCTCCTTGATTTTCGAACGCAGTAACGTTTGATCAATCATATAAACCGCCTCCTATTTATTTAGATGAAAGAAATGAAAAAAAAGTAAACTCATCTCTTCTATTAACATGCAAACATAAGTTCCCATTCAGAGAAAATAGTTCTTTGCTTACATTTTTCAAACTTTCGTCACTTCATAACATAGGAGGTGGTAAAAATGGACAGTGCATTTATTGAGGAAGCAGCAAAACAAATCGGCAATGTCGGCTTTCCCGCTGTATTGGCGATTTACCTGCTTATACGTTTTGAAAAGAAAATCGATGAACTGATCGAATTGATCAAAGAAAAAAATGATTCCGGTGATTGACTTCGGCCCCGTTTTTTTCACTTAACATGACAGAAGGGGAAAACGAAAGGCCTTTCAGCACTCCTTTACATTTTTAGAAAGAGGGGATATCACATGGAAAAAAACAAACAAATTCCGCAGCCGATCAGAGGAGAAAAAGGAGCGGAAACGAAAATTCCGCATAACATTGAGCGCGACCGGCAAAATCCGGACATGCTCGTGCCGCCTGAAACAGATCACGGAACGGTTTCAAACATGAAATTTTCATTTTCCGATGTCCACAACCGTCTCGAAAACGGCGGATACGCACGGGAAGTCACGGTTCGCGAGCTGCCGGTCTCCGACAATATCGCGTCTGTCAACATGAGGCTGAAACCGGGAGCCATCAGAGAACTGCACTGGCATAAGGAAGCAGAATGGGCTTATGTGATTTATGGATCAGCAAGGATTACGGCTGTCGACCAGGACGGCAGAAACTTTATTGAAGATGTGAAGGCGGGCGATTTATGGTATTTTCCGTCTGGGATTCCCCATTCGCTTCAAGGCCTTGAAGACGGCTGCGAATTCCTGCTCGTCTTCGATGACGGCTCCTTCTCTGAAAACAGCACCTTCCAGGTGACGGATTGGCTGGCCCATACGCCTGATGATGTCATTGCCGCAAACTTCGGCATTTCAAAAGAAGTCGTCGCTTCTCTTCCAGCTGAAGAAAAATATATTTTCCAAAAAGCGATCCCTGGATTGCTTGAGAAGGACAAAGTCGAAAGCCCGAACGGAACGGTTCCTCAATCCTTCAGCTACAATTTGCTTGAACAGGAACCGATCGTGGCAAGCGGCGGCAAAGTATGGATTGCAGATTCCACTAATTTCAAAGCATCGAAAACGATCGCATCTGCGCTTGTGGAAGTCGAACCTGGAGGCATCCGGGAGCTGCACTGGCATCCGAATACAGACGAGTGGCAATATTACATTTCCGGAGAAGCGAAAATGACGGTTTTCGCGGCTGACGGACATGCCAGAACATTTAATTACCGGGCCGGAGATGTCGGCTATGTGCCGTTTGCGATGGGACACTACGTCCAAAATACTGGAGACGAACCGCTTCGCTTCCTCGAAATTTTCAAAGACGACCACTATGCTGACATTTCTTTAAACCAGTGGCTCGCGCTCGTTCCGGAAGAACTTGTCCGCCAGCACCTTGACGTTGGCAGCGAGTTTACAAACATGCTCTGCAAAGAAAAGCATCCGGTCGTTAAATTTGATAAAAAATAACCAGCCAGGCTTGCAGGAGACATATCCTGCAGGCCTTCGGCTGTGTATACATATTTTAAAGGAGTTGTGTCATGAAACATTTCGCTATTTGCTGCTTATCGGTTGTATTCGTTTTTTCCGCCCACTTTCTCGGCATTTCGATCCTTTTTCATCTGCCGGGCGCATTTTACCAAACGGTCGGGTCCCTGCTTCTGTTCACGCTTTTTTATATTGGACTGACCTTTGTCATGGAACCGGCTGAAAAGCTGCTCATCCACAGCATTAAGCTGTTGCGCATCAATCGGCGGATCACGGTTTTCGCCGCCGAAATCATCACAATCGGATGTTTATGGGCCGCCATTTTCACAGCGGACGAATTGCTGGACGACATTCTGCTGACGACTTCGGCGGAAATGATGATCGCCGTTTCGTTTTTTACAATCGATAAAATCCTTTATCCGCGCCAAAGGTCCGGTTCGCTCTTACAATTCTAAATCGGATGATAAAGTTTTCTTCATTGCAGGACTCAACGTTCTCACAAACTTTATCATTTGCATGAATGTTATAAACTGGATATGCAGCGATTAAAAGGAGGTTTTCGTCCATGAACACAATAAGTTTCAGGCAGGACATGTCGATCAAAGAAATCGGCGGACAGGTGCAAAGCTATGTGAACGTTTATTGGAAAAAGACGCTCGACAACCATCGGGAGGAATTTTTAAAAGCGTTTCCCGAATTAGAGGACGCGACTTACGGGCTTTACTTGGATAAACTGCTCCCTCCTGTATTTGAGAGCCTCGAACAATCCGGCTATATAACGATTCAAGATGTGAAAAAAGGCGATTTTTTCATCGGACAAGGCTTGAACTTTAGACAGTCCATGGAAAAATGGGGAGCTGACAACTGCCGCTCACGAGTGTTTTGGGTTGTCATCGCCGATCAGCAAAAACACCCGGTCGGCACGATGCTTTTTGACTTCTATCACTCCCATGCCGGGTTTGATGTGCCTCATGCCCCTCAGATTTACACTTTGGAAGACACAGAAAGGGGCCTGATTGTCGCTGCCGTTAAACAGATAAAGGAGAACTAGCTTGCTACGATCTGCTTTTAAACATTTATATGCTGCAGCCGCTGGGTCATCCAGCGGTTTTTTCACTTACATGAAACCCAAGGAAGCTTTTGAAACTCATCAAACAGCCGATTCGTTATATATAAGACCAGCATCATGAGAATGTTCGAAATATTGTTAACTCTACTGTCTTTTTATCATACTGTTTCAGCAAAAAATGCCGGGAAAGCTCTTTTTAATCAAGTCAGCAGTCCCCGGGTCGCCGTCAGCTTATTTTCGATGGCGTACTTGGCAGCAATGACAGTTTGCTCAGAAAGACAAAACCAATCCGGAATCCATTTCTATGAATAAATGAGATTTTATGCTAAGATTAAAGGAAAACATGTTTGAGGTGCAGTAAACGTATGATCCAGCACAGCGTCTTTCTTCAGGGAAAATTTACATTACAAGATATGAGATCTTTCTTTTTTTATTGGCTTCAGAAATACGCACTCCTTTATTTTATTTTTATTTTTCTATTGTTTGTCTGGGTGTTTTCCGTCGATGAGAGGCTGCCGATTACCGTTTATCATAGTGAAACACTCGAATTGCTGTTGAATGGCCTTCTCATTATTGTACT
Source organism: Bacillus sonorensis NBRC 101234 = KCTC 13918 (assembly GCF_001592005.1). Lineage (GTDB taxonomy): Bacteria > Bacillota > Bacilli > Bacillales > Bacillaceae > Bacillus > Bacillus sonorensis. The sequence goes on along the minus strand of NZ_BCVZ01000006.1, from coordinate 132,384 downwards.
TTCAATGATTTTAACGCTACTTTTGATTGGTTTTTTTTATATCCGGATGCAAATTGGATTTCGAAAAAATGAACGGTTAAAACGCAAACGAACATATACCATCAATCCACAGGGGATTCAGATTCAATCTAAGAATTCCGATACGTTGTTTCAATGGCATGAAGTGACGGCAGTAACAGAATATAAACGCCTATTCCTCATGAAAACGTCCAGCAGCCAGTTGATCTTGATACCGAAACGTTATTTCACATTTGAAAATGAGCTTCATTCGTTCAGACAGCTTGTGACTGAATATGGACAGGCCAAAAAAGTAAAATGGCAATCTTAAAAAGAGGGGTCTCCCCCTCTTTTTTATATGGCATATTTTCAGCCTGCAATTGTTTTGCTTCTTAATATATGTAATAAGTCCCATCACTTATAAGGTGCCAAAAAATGGTCCATCACACCTGATGGGGCCGAATTCTGACATGATTTTATCTCATAGAAAGAAACAACCTGTAAAGGAATCTTAGGTATAGACTTGATTGTCATTGGTTTCATTTTTGGAATGAATCATTAGCAAAACCAATCTGCTGGTGATCTTGGAGTTGTGAAGATTCATCTGGACTTCAGTATTATTGCTGCCAATAATACTGTTTTGGCTGACCTGCAAAAAAAGCAGCCAATTTGTACTAATGGGTTTATTTAAGCGGTTCACTGTTCCTGAACAAAAACACAAAATCCCCAAAAAACAAAAAAAACCACCATCATATGTATGGTGGAGACGGTGGGAGTCGAACCCACGTCCAGAAACGTCGATACTTCAGCGTCTACGAGCGTAGCCCTGCATATTTGGATTCGCTCATCGTCGTGCCTGCGGGCGGGCCTTCAGAGAGCCAGTCTGATGAGTCTCTTCCTGCGCTCTCAGACGGAAGCGCAAGCGTAGCCTACTTGGTTATGGGCTCTTAACCGGCACATAGGCGATGCGGGCAAGAGCTCGCTGCGCTAATTAGGCAGCTAGTGCTAAGTTCTGGTTATTAGATTTGCCAGTTATATTTAGGTGCGTTTTTACGAGATCGCCTCTCGGCTCGCAGCTCAAGCTCGATCCGTCCCTGTCGAATCCGTAACGTCCCCTTGGATGAAAAGGAAGCCGGATAACTGGCTGCATCACTATTATAACAAGATCACGCGTCAATTCCAAATGGTAATGTCTGTGATCACGTTCATATAGGATAACATGAGTTCTGGCTTTAGATCAAGCCTTTTTGCCTGTCGCGGAATGCTCTTTCAATTTCGCGCTTCGCGTCTTTCCGCTTCAAATCTTCGCGCTTGTCATATCTCTTTTTCCCTTTTCCAAGGCCGAGAAGCACTTTGGCAAAGCCGTTTTTCAAATACAGCTTGAGCGGTACAAGCGAATATCCCTGCTCTTTCGTCAAGCCGATCAGCTTGTTGATCTGCTTGCGGTGCATCAAAAGCTTTCTTGTCCGCAGCGGATCGTGGTTATACCGGTTTCCCTGCTCGTACGGACTGATGTGCATATTGTGCAGGAATACTTCTCCCCTCTCGATTTTGGCGAATGAGTCCTTTAAGTTCACCCGTCCGGCGCGGATGGATTTAATCTCGGTTCCTTGCAGAACAATTCCTGTTTCATATGTTTCTTCTATAAAATAGTCGTGGTTTGCTTTTTTGTTTTGGGAAACGACCTTCCCTTCTCCCTTTGGCATACGGCAACCTCCTCCCGCTTGCTCTTGCTTTCCAAAAGGCAGCGAATACGTTTTATTCTATCAAATCAGCGCCTGTCTTACAATTCGCCGCCTTTTAGTTGAAGCATGCCGCTTATTTCTTCTTTTTCTTTCTTTTTTGCTTTGGTGCGTTTTGAAAACCGCGTTTTTTCTTCACTTTTTTCTTTTTCGGACGTGTGAACCAATCGCCTTTTTCTTCAGATGACGCTTTCTTCTTCTTGTTATTGGCATTCGGTTTTTCCCTGCGGCGCGAACCTTTCATGCCGACAATTTCAAAATCGATGTTTCGTTCATCTTTATTGACGTCAACGACGCGGACCGTGATTTCGTCGCCGATCCTGTAGATATTGCCCGTTCTTTCGCCGATCATGGCATAATGCTGTTCATCAAAGCGGTAAAAATCATCGGTCATGAAGCTGACATGCACGAGCCCTTCAATCGTATTCGGCAGTTCAACGAACATCCCGAAGTTCGTCACCGAGCTGATGACGCCGTCAAATTCTTCACCGATCTTATCCATCATATATTCCGCTTTTTTCAGGTCATCCGTTTCCCGTTCGGCGTCTACGGCATTGCGCTCCATATTGGAAGTGTGCTCCGCGAATTCCGGCAACAGCCCGGCCCATTTCCCTTTCGTCACTTCATCCGTTTTTCCCTGAATCAAATACGTCCTGATCAGCCTGTGGACGATTAAATCCGGATAGCGGCGGATCGGCGATGTGAAATGCGTGTAAAATTCAGTCGACAAACCGAAATGGCCCAAACTTTGCGGGTCGTATTTCGCCTGTTTCATCGATCTGAGCATCACCGTTGAAATCACGGCTTCTTCAGGGGTGTCCCTGACATCATCCAACACTTTTTGCAGCGCCTTCGGGTGGATGCTTCCGGCCGCTCCTTTGACGACATAGCCGAATGTCGTGACAAACTCCAAAAATTTCTGCAGTTTTTCCTGGTCCGGGTCTTCGTGGATCCGGTAAATAAACGGAACATCCATCCAATGGAAATGCTCGGCAACCGTTTCGTTGGCGACAAGCATGAATTCTTCAATCAGCTTTTCCGCTGTCGAACGCTCCCTCAGCACGATGTCTTTGGCCGCTCCTTCTTCATCGACAAGCACTTTCGCTTCCTTAAAATCAAAATCGACCGCTCCGCGCTCCATCCGCTTTTCCCGCAAGATGGCCGCAAGCTCTTCCATATCTTGAAACATCGGCACTAGCGCTTCATACTTCTCTTTCAACTCTTCATCATCATCGACGAGGATTTTGTTGACATCCGAATATGTCATCCGCTCAGTCGTTTTGATGACGCTTTGAAAAATCTCATGCTCGACAACCTGTCCCTGTCTATTGATGGTCATTTCACAGGACATGGTCAGCCGGTCGACCTTCGGGTTCAAAGAACAGATTCCGTTGGACAGCCTGTGGGGAATCATCGGAATCACCCGGTCCACCAAATAAACGCTCGTTCCCCGTTCATACGCCTCTTTATCGATCGGTGAGCCTTCTGTTACATAGTGGCTGACGTCGGCAATGTGGACGCCGAGTTTATAGTGGCCGTTTTTCAGCTTTGTGACGGTGACGGCATCATCCAAATCTTTCGCATCCGCGCCATCGATCGTCACAATCGTTTGATCGCGCAAATCCCGTCTGCCGCTGAGATCCTGCTCATCGATGGTTTCCGGAGTGGCGTTGGCCTGCTCCATCGCTTCGGCGGGAAATTCTCCCGGCAGTCCGTGCTTGTGAATGATCGAAAGGATGTCGATGCCCGGGTCGTTTTTGTGGCCGAGAATCTCGATGACCTCTCCTTCCGCACTCATCCGTCCTTCAGGATAGCTTGTCAGGCGGACGACGACTTTATGGCCCTCGACAGCCCCGTTTTTGGCGTGTTTCGGGATAAAGATGTCATTCGTGATTTTCTTGTCGTCCGGAATGACAAAGCCGAAGCTTTTCGTCTCAGTATACGTTCCGACGATTTTCTCGACATTCCGTTCGATGATCCTGATGACCGTTCCTTCTTTTTTTGTGCCGCCGGTCTGCGTGCTCAGACGGACGAGCACCGTGTCCCCGTTCATTGCCGTATTCAGCTCGGACGGCGGAATGAAGATATCATCAAGAGAGGAATCTTCAGGAAGAAGAAACGCAAAGCCTTTTGCGTGCGCCGAAATCTTCCCTTTGATTAAATTCATTTTTTCCGGCAATCCGTACCGGTTGCTTCTCGTTCTGACGACGAGCCCTTTTTCCTCAAGACTCACCAAAGCCTTGACAAGCTCTTTATATTCATCTGCATCTGTGATCTCAAGCATCTCCTCCAGTTCCTGAACTGTCAGAGGTTTATACGCTTCTTCCTTCATAAAGGCAAGAAGCTTATCCATAAATTCTTCTTTTTCCACTAATCAGACCTCCTTATGTCTGCCAATCCAGCGTTTCTAAAAACCGGTGCACATCCTCATGCAACGTCTCCCGCTCTTTATCCAACGTAATGGCATGTCCTGATTCTTCATACCATTTAATGTGCTTATCATCTGTTTCGACTTCATTGTAGATGATGTTCGCGCTGTCTGTATTAATCATATGATCATGGCGGGCCTGCACCACAAACGTCGGCGAGTAAATCATGTCCACATGCTCTCTGACGTCTGCGATCAGCTCTTGCAAAGCTTTTAACGTGTTCATCGGCGTTTTTTTGAAATCTTCCATCTCCGCGTCAATCTGTTCCGAGGATTTCCCTTCAAACTTTTTATAATTCCGGGCGTAATCAAGCACACCTTGATACATCGTCTCTTCGCTTTTGATGTACATCGGGGCGCACATTGGAACAATTCCCTTCACGGGTACAGTGTAACCCAATTTCAGGGAAAAAACTCCCCCGAGCGACAGTCCGCAAGCCGCAATTTGTTCATAGCCTTCTGATTTTAAATAGTCATAGCCGTCCATGACGTCTTTCCACCAGTCTTCCGGCCCTGTGTGAAGAAGCTCTTCCGGCGGCACGCCGTGTCCTTTATATTGAGGCGCATGACATGTATAGCCCCTTTCATTCAAATACCTTCCGAGCATCCGCACATCCGCCGTGTTCCCGGTAAATCCGTGCAAAAGAAGGACGGCTTTATTTCCGCCTTTAAATGTGAAAGGTTGTGGTTTGACGATTTTCATGATTAGCAGTCTCCTTTTCAATTCTATTCTTCCACGTTTGATCATGAAACAAACTTTCATACCGGCATAGCAAAATCCGGTGAATATGAAAAAGGCCTGACTTCTATATCAGACCTCATGCTTCATTGCCTTATACAAAGTAAGCAAGTGCAATCGTTAGGAAAAAGAAAAGCACGGTCAATACTACCGTGATGCGGTGAAGAATTAAATCAAGCCCTCTCGCTTTCTGCTTTCCAAAAAGCTGCTCGGCTCCCCCGGAAATTGCACCTGATAATCCGGCGCTTTTACCGGATTGCAGTAAAACGACAACGATGAGTGCGATACTGACAATCACTAATAATACAGTTAAAAATGTGGCCATTCCCTACACCTCCAGACAAACTGGCTGACAATAGTTTTATTTTACATGAAAAGCAAGCGCATGTCACGAGCTGTTCTGCTGTTCTTTTTTATTTTTTCCAGCGCAGAATGCCGTATACAAAAAAGAAGCGGGAGAACACCGCTTCACTGTATGTAAACATTATTTCCTGTTGGACAAGGCCTCCAGCAAATCTTCCAAAAGCATTTCGGCGCCGCGCGGGCTGAGGATGATTTTGCCGCCTGCGTACGTTTTGTTCTGTGTCGTGATTTCACCGGTCATCAGACAGGCCATGTTTGCTGCATATTTGGCAAGAATGATATTGTCGCCGTCGCTGTAAATTTCAAGCGGATCTTTTTCCTTGATATTCAGCACCCTTCTCAGTTCCACCGGCAGGACCACCCGGCCAAGCTCATCGATTCTTCTTACAATTCCGGTATTCTTCATTGTCTGAAAAGCCTCCTTTTTCCTCCTTCTTATTGACTTTTGTCAACATCTTTGTAGTAAAAGAGATCCTCGAACTTTTTATTGAAGTACTGAATCATCTTGCCGATGACAAGCTGCCCCGGCCTCCTTTCTCCATTTAAAACTCTGCTCAGTGTTGCCGGGGATACGCCGATTTCGATGGCAAGCTGATTTAAAGAGAGATTATGCTCAATCATATATTGAAGGACGAAATCTCTTCTGATATGAATCTTTTTTACCATTTTATCTCCCCCTAACCCACTCTTATATTTCTTTTTATCTATATCAACCATAAACGCTTTGTTAACTTTTGTCAATACTTTTATCATCCAGATGTTTCCTATAGTCAATATTCATACTAAAATATTTGATAATAAGAGATTGTGAGGTTTTTGCCATGACACACTTTGGAGATCATTTAAGGCAATTAAGGGAGCGGAAAAAACTGACGGTCAACCAGCTTGCGATGTATTCCGGCGTCAGCTCTGCCGGCATTTCGAGAATCGAAAACGGGAAGCGCGGGGTTCCCAAACCGGCGACGATCCGGAAGCTTGCGAACGCCCTGAAAATTCCCTATGAGGAATTGATGGCATCAGCGGGCTATATCAGCGCCACCACGGTGCAGGAATCGAGAAGCGGCTATGATTCCATCTATGATATCGTTTCCCGGCATGGCTTGGAAGATCTGTCCCTGTTCGACAGCGAAAAATGGAAGCTCCTTTCAAAGAAGGACATAGAGAACCTTGATAAATATTTTAACTTTCTCGTCAAGGAAGCAAGCGGCCGGAACGGCATATCCTGATCCTCCGCTGATATTTTTCGCCCTCCGGCATTTCCTTCTGTTATTTTATCCCTGCCGTTAACTTTTGTCAATATTTTTCCCTCTGAACTGTTTCCTTTAGTCAATAATTGCATTAAAATGTTACATATCATGAGATTCCCGAGGTGATGGCGGTGACAACGTTTGGAGAGCAGCTGAAAAAGCTGCGGGAACAAAGAAAATTATCGGTCAATCAGCTTGCGATGTATGCCGGAGTCAGCGCTGCGGCGATCTCCCGGATTGAAAACGGGCACCCTGGAGTCCCGAAGCCGGCGACGATCAAAAAATTGGCGGATGCCCTGAAAATTCCGTATGAACAGTTAATGGACATTGCCGGCTACATGACCGCGGGCGAAATCCGCGAACAGCCGCCTGAATACCGAACCATTTATGATGTAGCGGCAGAGCGGGATATAAAGGATTTGTGGCTGTTTGAGACTGAAAAGTGGGACTTGCTTTCCCGCGAGGATATTCTGAATTTGGAACAGTATTTTCATTTTTTGGTCAATGAAGCACAAAAGCGGAAACCTTAAAAAGCCGAATTTCTTTTTTGAAGAAATTCGGCTTTTTTTCAGCTTATACAGCATTCGCATCGGGCGTACGCCCTTTGCTGTTTTTAACCGGGCTCAAGACGCGCTCCAGCCAGCCCATCAAAAGGTCGGCGATGACGGCCATCAGCGCTGTCGGGATTGCGCCGGCGAGGATGATCGCTGTTCCGTTTGTGGCGTTTGACCCTCTGACGATAATGTCGCCGAGGCCGCCGGCGCCGACAAACGTACCGATGGCGGTGATGCCGATCGCGATCACCAAGGCGGTTCTCAGACCTGCCATGATGACGGACAATGCAAGGGGAAGCTCCACCATCCTCAGCACTTGAAGCTTCGTCATCCCCATCGCCTTCCCTGATTCCAGGTAGGCTTGCTCAATGCTGACGATTCCCGTATACGTATTTCTGATGATCGGCAGGAGCGAGTACAAAAACAGGGAAAGGATGACCGTGTTGGCGCCGAGTCCCATGACAAGCATGAGCACGGCCAGCATCGCGAGGGCCGGAATCGTTTGAATCACGTTCGTGACCGAAAAGACCCAGCCGCTTATTTTTCGGTATCTCGCGATCAAAATCCCGGCCGGAACGCCGGCGATTGCTGCGAATAAGACGCCGTAGGCAGACATTAAAAAGTGGCGGAAAAATTCCTGGAGAACGTAGCCTCCGTTTTGCGCGTAATACGTCCAAAGCTGTTGAAGAACGTCCATGTTCCTGCTCCCTCCTGTTCACTGAAAATAATTGTGTTTCTTCAAAAATTCCTCTGCGACAACAGATGGTTCTTTCAATTTTCCATCAACCTCGTAATTCAGCTCCTGCATCGTCCCGGTGTCAATCTTTCCGATCAATTTATTGATGACGCCTTCAAGTTCAGGATGCTCCTTCAGCACTTTCTCCGGTACGACAGGGGAACAGTCGTACGGAGGGAAGAATCGCTTGTCATCCTTTAATATTTTTAAGTTGTAGGCTTTGATCCGGCCGTCTGTCGAATAAGCGAGGACGATATCCATCTTGCCGTTTTTGACGGCATCATAGACGAGCCCGATCTGCATCGGAAAGGTTGAACCAAATTCCAAACCGTAAGTCTGTTTAAATCCCTGATATCCGTCGCCTTTTCTTTTCAGCCAGGCATTGTCAACGCCAAGCTTCAGCGTTTTCGCGTCTTTTTTCAAATCAGAAATGGTTTGGTAGTTCCCTTTTTCCGCCAGTTCCTGCTTGACCGTAAAAGCATACGTATTATCGAATCCATAGGAATCAAACCATTTATAATCAAACCTCTTTTTAAATTCTTTCTGGACGATGTTGAGCGCTTTTTGCGGGTCTTTTTCCGCTTCGAGGCCGAGTGTGCTCGTCAGGTCTGTTCCCGAATAGCGCGTGGCGGAAATGTTGATGTCCCCGCCAAGCATCGCCTGGTGCTGCACATAGTTTGAGCCGAGGTTTTTCACCAGTACGGTATTTAAGTCTGTATCATGTTCGATCAGCAGTGAGATCATATTGGCGAGAATTTCGGATTCCGTCAGGTTTTGCGCGCCGATTTTAATCGTTTGATCAGATGCCCCGCCAAGTCCGGGAAGCGCACAGCCGCTGCTGAAAAGCGCAAACACCAGCATAATGGCTCCAAGCAATCTTAATGTTGTCTTCTGCATATCAGCCAACTCCTTATGAAACTTCCTTCATCCCTTTCAATCCTTCAGGCGTGACTTTGCTTTCGGTTTTCAGGAGGATGTAATCGATCAGCACGGCCAAAATGGTGACCGGAACGGCTCCGGCGATAATATATTCAGGCTGGTACAGGTTGAGTCCGATAAAAATATAGTCGCCAAGACCGCCCCCGCCGATAAATGAAGCGAGTGTCGCCCAGCCGATCAAATAGACGGTCGACGTACGGATTCCCGCCATGATCACCGGAACCGACAGAGGCAGTTCGACAAGGCGGATTTGTTCCCATGCAGTCATACCGATTCCCTTTCCAGACTCCAGCAAATTCCGATTGACACCTTTTACACCGGTGTAGGTATTCCTTAGAATCGGTAGGACTGAATAGAAAAATAACGCAACAATCGCCGGAATCTTTCCCACTCCGAGAAGGGGAATAAAAAACGCTAAGATCGCCAAACTCGGCAAAGTCTGTACGATATTAACGACGCCGAGCACGACACCTGCCCCCTTTTTCATTCTCGTCAGCAGGACACCGAGCGGAACGGCCACAATGATGCCGAGCAGCACTGCTAAAAGGGAAATATATAAGTGCTCCCATGTTTTATAAAGCATCTCCCCGCCGTTTTTCTGCAAAAAATCAATCACCTGATCCATCATTCCACCTCCTCACTTAATTGATGACGGCATGTTCCTCTTCTTCGCCCCAAATGGAGTCATAGACGATATCAACGAGGCTCGCCCTTGTAACAATGCCGACAAGGCGCTTATTTTCATTGAGAACAGGTACGTATTTAAAGCCCCTTTTCAGAATCTTTCGGACGGTATCGCGGATCAGCGCGTCTTGCTGAACGGTATAGACGTCTGTATTGAGGACTTCGCCTACCGTGACGGCCTTTTTCCGGTTTTGGTCAATGATTTCGACATCGATATAGCCTTGTAAAACATGTTTTTCATCAACGACAAGCAGTGAGTCGACACGGTGGCGCCTCATCATCTGGATGGCTTCAGACAAGGTTTTTTCACTTGTGATGGTGACCGGATTCAGGTTCATGACCTGCTCGACGCGCTCAATATCGGGCCGTGACTGTAGAAGGCGGTCCTTTCCGATAAATTCCTCGACAAATTCATCCGCGGGATTGCGCAAAATCTCATCAGGCGTTCCGACCTGAACGATTTCACCCGCTCGCAGAATCACGATCCGGTCGGCGAGTTTAATCGCTTCATCCATATCATGAGTGACGAATACGATCGTTTTGTTTAATGATTTCTGCAATTTTTTAAACTCTTCCTGAAGCGAGTCACGGGTGATCGGGTCCAGAGCCCCGAACGGCTCATCCATTAAAATCAACGGCGGCTCGGCCGCAAGCGCCCTCAGCACCCCGATTCTCTGCTGCTGTCCGCCGCTTAATTCGTGCGGGTATCGGTTCAAATACTCCGGGCCCATATCGACGAGCTGAAGCAATTCTTCTGCCCGTTCTTTTCTTTTTTCTTCCGGCCATTTTAACAGCTTTGGCACAAGAGCGATATTTTGCTGGATCGTCATATGGGGAAACAGCCCGATTTGCTGAATGACATAGCCGATTTTTCGGCGAAGCTCTACGGGGTCCTGATCCAAGATGTTTTCTCCATTGATGTAAATGCTTCCTGAAGTCGGCTCAATCAGCCGGTTGATCATTTTCATCGTCGTCGTCTTCCCGCATCCGCTGGGCCCGATAAAGACGATAAATTCACCTTTTTCTATATCAAGGTTGATATTGCTGACGGCCTTTTTGCCGCCTTTATAAACCTTTGATACATTGTCTAACTTCAGCATCAGCACACCTCCGAATAATTTTTTGAAAAATCCAACATCTCATTTATTATAGGATAAACTTTGTAAAATAAAAAGTTTACAATATGTTCAAATGATTTGAATAAGACATAAAAAAATATGTTTACTCTTTATGAGATCGTTTATGCTTAAAATAACAACCGTTTCCTTTTATTTTCTCCCGTTTTATCGTTTTCAACAGATAACAAATTTATGGTATATTGTTGACAGTAAAATCGGCTGTCGGAAGGGATGATATACTTTGGAAGAAAAGGCTTTACAAACGATTAAACAAGCGGAAGAACACTTTATCGAAAAAATCGCTGAAAATATGAATACGTACGGTATATCATCAACTGTCGGCCGCGTGCTGGGTATTATCTACATGAACAGAAAACCGCTGACCTTAAATGAGCTGTCCGAAGAAACGGGTATGAGCAAAACAAGAATGAGCCAGGTCGTGCGTGAAATGCTCGACTTAAATATAGCGGAAAAAGTCTTTGAAAAAGGCGTCCGCAAAGACTTGTACGATGTCGAACAGGATTATTACCAGACGTTTATTTCATTGTTTACCGCCAATTGGAGCAAAGTCGTCAAAAAAAACCGGATGATCGGAAAAAAGATTAGAAATGAGCTTTTGGAGGCGCTGGAAGAGGACAACCTTTCGCCTGAAGCCGAAGAAAAGATCAACGACCTGCTGGAAGAAACAAAAAAATGGCTTGATTACTATCAATGGCTCGACAGCCTGATTGAGTTTCTTGAAAGCGATGACATATTCAAATATGTGCCAAAGCCTTAAAAAAAGCTGCAGACCGTGCAGCTTTTTCATTTGGCGGCGCCGCACAGCTTAATTCAACGCGCGGCTTTTTATCCCGCCAAAATCGGAAACATTCCCTTCAGCCCCGTTCCGATCATGCCGACCGCTACTACCGCCAAAATCAAACCCATCAACCGGGTGATGACGTTCATCTCCGTCTGGCCAAGCCTTTTGGTGATCAGTGTTGAATAATGGAAGGCCGCAAATGTCAATAACAGCACAGCGGCAATCCCGATGATCATTCCGCCAAACTGAACCAGGCCGCGGCTCCCCGCTGAAAGGCTCATCACAGTGGCGATCGTTCCCGGACCGGAAATAATCGGAATGCTGAGCGGCGTCACGGAAATATCCTCCTTTTCTTTGCTTTCCCGGTGTTCGTTATGATGGAGCGACTGAACGTGCGATTGCTTGGCATTCAGCAGATTGTAGGCGATTCCGAAAATAAAGATCCCGCCTGCGATCCTGAGCGCATGGATGTTAATAGCAAACAGCCTGAAGATGAATTCACCGAAGATGAGAAACGCAATTAAAATAAGAAATGACAAAATGGCAGCCTTTCTCGCCAAAGCGGTGCGCTCTTCCGCTTGATAGCCCTCAGTCAGGGCCAAAAAGAGCGGAACATTGCCGATTGGATTTGTGACGGCGAACAAAGAAACAAAAACATGAATGATAAAAGAAACCATAAGTTCTCTCCTTTCTGGATATAAAACATCAGCGGATATTCGATTTATTACCTCGGGAGACGCTTTATTAAACTTTCATAAAGTGATTACATTCAACTGTATTTTCATTTATAATGAGTTCTCAGATAGGACAAAATAACTATTTCAAGAAGGAGAATCTACTTTTATGACATGTTCGAAATGCGGCCATCAAACAGATGGCGGAAAATTTTGCGAAAACTGCGGTGCCAATCTGAGCGCGGACAGCGAAAACGTCCATCATGCCGCAGCTGATGAAAGCGTTCAGAATGCCGCTGACAGATTGCAGGCTCAAAAGTATGTGGAAGCGACGAAAAAGGCTTCGTCCATGTACTTTTCGTTCTGCATAAGGGTGCTGAAAAACCCGTACACAGAGATGAAAAGCGCGGGAGAACAGCATTTTCTGCACAGCATCATAACGATGGCGGTATTTGCCCTTGCCGTTCCGTCGATCTTTTATTTCGGCCTGAAAGGATTTTTTGATTCTCTGGGGCACTATTCGGGAATATTCAGCCGCTCCTATGCTATGCCGTCGTTCTTTGATATCGTGCTGAAGCCGGCATTTACCTTTGCTATTTATATTTTCTTATTATTTGTTTTTACATACGCCGGCGTGAGAATTCAAAGGGTTCAGGCTTCATTTAAAGAAGTCATGGGCCGTTTTGGGACGGTGCTGATTCCTTTTACGGTCATTATCCTTGTTGCTTTGCTTTTATCGCTGATGCAGACATCATTGTTTATGCATGTTTTATTATTCGGACTTTGCGCCATCGTCTTTTTAATCCCGCCGGCCGTACTTTACAGCTACCATGAGCGGGCAAAGGGCGCTGTTGACATCGTGTACGCGACACTGCTTGTTTATTTGATGACATTTATTTCCGTCCGGGTGATGGGAGACCTGTTTTTTGAATACTTGGGCAAGCTCGGCGGCTCGATTTTGGGCCGGATATTTTAAGTAAAAAAAGGCTTTTTTCCAGGTGGAAAAAAGCCTTTTTGCTATTCAATTGATGTCAGGAGCACCTTTCCGTCTTCGACAACGGCATGATATGTCCAATGATACGTTTTCAGCTGCTCTTTGCCGTTTTTGATCACATTGATCTTCTCAATTGTTTTGATGGTAGCGTCTGAACCGTTTTGATCCCAGCTCTCGATGCTGAAATCGGCGACTTCCTCTTCGATATTGCTGCGGTTTAACTTTGCGACCAGCTCTTTTTGATCAGCATAAAGCGAACTTCCTTTTTTCAGGCTGTCGGCGACGAGTTCAAAATCATTTAGATTAATCGCATCTTGAAGATTGTATAAATAGTCTTCAACTGCTGAATAGACTTTATGATCTGTCAGTTCTTCGCCTGCTGAAGCGTTTTTGGATGACCCTTTTGATGACGCCCATGCTGATGTATATTCCTCCGGCTTGTCATTTCTGATTTCTTTTTTGTTTTTAAAGGACGCCAAGCCTGCAGGGTCCTTTTTTTCGACAAGCCATTTCTTTTGGTTATCAGAGTAGACCAGCGTATACGTATATCCATTTTTGTTTTCTTCCAAATCAGGCGTGCTGTAATCGTCATAGTAGGCCGATTTGTGCTTTTCAATTCCATTGACATCCGTTTTCCATTTGCCGTCTTCGTTATACAGATGGAAGGAATCCAAGTCAAATTCGGTCGATAAATAAGCGTCTTTAAAATAGGTATTACTGCTTTTAAAGCCTTCAATCATATCTTTTACATCGCTTTTATAAGCCGGGGCGGCAGCGGTCATTTCTCCGGCGTTTCCGCTTGCAAAAGCTTTTGCCTCTTCCTTCGTATGCTTTGCGATCCTTTGCATCATCTCGTTCATGAATTTTTGATCTGAAGCAAGGTTGACATGTATTTCTGTGCTGTCAATCGGCGTTTTTTCGCTTTTGAGTTTCCCCCAGGGAAATTCGGCCTCAACGGCAGCAGACATTGAACCGTCTGTCAGTACGGGACCGAAGGACGTTCCTTGAAAAGGATTGATCTTTACTTTTTGACCGTTGATCCATAACGTTCCTTTCAGCTTATCATAACCGTCGTCAAAGACGAGCTTCGCTTTTTGCGCATCAAGGGACGCATCAGCGCTTGCGTCCTCGTCCAGCGCATTGATATGCTTTGATTTTTTCAGTTCGCCGATATCGGAGTTCAGCTTTGCTTCCACATCGTACGAACCGGGAACGAACGGGCCGAATTTTTTCTCGAAGTTTTCCTTTTCCGTTGTCAGCACCTTTTTGTCGTTTATGTAAAGGCCGGCGCCTTTCTCGCTTGTCTTAACCGTCAAATAGACCGGTTCCACATTCAGCACATAGCGGTCATAAATCAAAAATTGTTTTCCCGCTTTTTCGATGGAAACAAGCCCGTCCCCGCTCTGATCCTTCAAAGAGCTGATCAGGTCTTTTTTCTCATCGGGGTGCTCGTCTAAATACGTCATCAGCGGTTTGACGTTCTGTTTCGTAATCGTCAAGTCTACGTCTGATGAATGAAGCAGTGAGGCGACTTTCTTTTCATCGTTTTGCTTAAGCGCGCTTTCAAAGTCGCCGATCAATTTTTCCTTTGAGGTTAGTGCTTCTCCGGTCTTATAGCCCGCAAACAGGAGGACGCAGCCCGCGGCAATCGCTGCCCAGATGATCACGCTTTTCTTTGAGATTTTTCGTTTATGTACCGGATCTTGATTGACGGGTTCTTCCGCGGCTGCTTGTCCGCCATTCACAGGAGTCCCGCAATGTTTGCAAAATTGCGCTTGCTCTGACAGCTCGCGCCCGCATTCTTTACAAAAATTCATGTCTTTCCTCCTATTATTCTGTTTCTATAATAGTTATTTTATACTATATTTACGAAAAGGAGGAGTGTTTCATAAATAAAAAAACCAAACGAATGGTAAATCACCCGTTTGGTTGGCGGTGCACGATCACTTCAGAAAGTACTTTTCAATATCATCCAGCATCAGATTCGCGGCAAGAACGCCCCCTGCCGTATTCCAGACGGCGTCGTCTACTTTATGGACGTTTCCTTTTTTATAAACGCTCAAGTTTTTGAAAAGCTGATCATTGACGTAGTCTTTCTCGATCGCGCTTGCTTTGTCATCTCCAGTCTCATACGTGTAATAGAAGAGCACGTCCCCATCCATATCGGGAATTTGTTCTTTTGTCACCTTCAGTTGCCCCAAATCGTTGGCTTCCTGTCCTTTTGGCCTTGCAAAGCCGAGCTGGTCAAGAATCGTTCCGGCAAATGAGGCTTTATGATAAATGCGGGCATCGGCATCTGTAAAGCGGACGAGTGAGACTTTTTGCTTCACCTTGTCGCCGAGCTTTTTGCGAAGATCTGCAACCCGCTTATCAAAATCGGCGATGACTTGATCGCCTTTTTCTTTTTGATTCAGCGCTTCAGCCGCCAGCTTAAAGTTGCCCTTCCAATCCGCTGACAGCGTTTCGGCAAAGACGGTCGGCGCGATGGCGCTTAATTTATCGTACACTTCTTCCTGGCGCACTTTGTTCCCGATAATCAAATCAGGCTTTAGGCTGGCGATCTTTTCGATATTCGGCTGCACTTCCGTACCGACGTTTTCAACGCCGTCCATTTTCGATTTGATATGCTTATACCACGGATCACCGAGCCATGACTGAACGGCTCCGACGGGTTTGACACCGAGGGCAAGCACGGCCTCTGTCGCTTCATTCGTTAACACGACAACCCTTTTCGGCGTTCCTTTAATGGTCGCCGTTCCCATTGCATGCTTTACCTCGTATGAGCTTTTTGTTTTTTCCGAGCCTTTATTCGAACCTGCAGATTTCTGATTCCCGCAGGCCGAAAGGATCAGGAAAAGCGCCGCAAAAAGCGCAACCCATTTTATTCGTTTCATCGGCATATGTAAGTATCCCCTTTTTCAAATGATTTTCATTATCAATTAGATTATATAATGTGTATGTGAATTGTCAATATGAAATCCTGCAGACCTTTCATATTTGATGGTAAGATGAAGGAAGATTGGGGGCTTTGCAAATGTTCAAACTGGTGCTGTCGGTTTTGTACCTTTTCGGATTTGTTATCTTAAGCAGTTGGTCGGTTTCATTTGGTGAAATAATTGGAACAAATGATTTTTCAACTTTACCGCAATTTATGTTAGCAATGCTATTTGCACTTATGATCGGGTGCTATGTTGGTCTTCCTTTGATTTATAACAAGTTCAGGAAATCAGGACATTTACTTTTTAAAAATAAAAAAGTAATTCTGATTAGCTTAGGATTGGGAATAATGTTATCCAGCACAGCATATAGCCTTCATGATTTTCTCTCCTCAATGATGATAGCGATATTATCTATTATAGGCTTCATCATAATTGGCCTTACCGGATTCCTCCCCGCCTATTTGCTAAAACCATCGAACAACAAACAAAGCTTGGCCGCGTCATGCGGCCAAGCTCTTTTTATGCTTACTTGCTCAAGTTGTAGAAAGACTGAATCCCGTGGTACTGCGCAGTTTCAGCCAATTGATCTTCGATGCGAAGAAGCTGGTTGTATTTCGCAACACGGTCCGTACGGGACGGAGCACCGGTTTTGATTTGTCCTGCGTTTGTTGCAACGGCGATGTCAGCGATTGTGCTGTCTTCTGTTTCACCGGAGCGGTGAGAGATAACAGCAGTGTAGCCTGCGCGTTTTGCCATTTCGATCGCATCGAATGTTTCAGTCAATGTACCGATTTGGTTAACTTTGATCAGGATGGAGTTGCCTACGCCGTTTTTGATGCCTTCAGCAAGTTTTTTCGTGTTTGTAACGAAGAGGTCGTCACCGACAAGCTGAACTTTTTTGCCAAGGCGCTCAGTAAGAAGCTTGTGGCCTTCCCAATCGTTTTCGTCAAGTCCGTCTTCGATAGAGATGATTGGGTATTTAGAAACAAGCTCTTCATACCAGTCAACCATTTCAGCAGACGTTTTGACGACGCCTTCGCCTGCAAGATGGTATTTGCCGTCTTCTTTGTTATAGAACTCAGAAGATGCAGCATCCATTGCAAGTTTTACTTGTTCGCCAGGTTTAAAGCCGGCTTTTTCGATCGCTTCAACGATCGTTTGCAATGCTTCTTCGTTTGATCCAAGGTTTGGAGCAAATCCGCCTTCATCACCAACAGCAGTGTTCAGGCCTTTTTCTTTCAGGACTGATTTCAGGCTGTGGAAAATTTGAGCTCCCATGCGAAGCGCTTCGCGGAAGTTTTCCGCACCGACAGGCATGATCATGAATTCTTGAATGTCAACGTTGTTGTCTGCATGCTCCCCGCCGTTTACGATGTTCATCATCGGTACAGGAAGCGTTTTAGAGTTGAATCCTCCAAGGTATTGATATAGAGGAATTTGCAAGAAATCAGCGGCAGCGCGGGCAACGGCCATTGATACGCCAAGGATCGCGTTTGCGCCAAGCTTGCCTTTGTTTTCAGTTCCGTCAAGTTCAATCAGCAATTTGTCAATCGCCACTTGTTCTGTCACATCGAAGCCGAGAAGCTCCGGAGCAATGATTTCATTTACGTTGTTTACCGCAGTTAAAACGCCTTTTCCAAGGTAGCGGTCTTTGTCGCCGTCACGAAGCTCGACAGCTTCATATTCACCAGTGGAAGCGCCGCTTGGGACAAGTGCGCGTCCAAAAGCTCCTGATTCTGTATATACTTCAACTTCAACCGTCGGATTACCGCGGGAGTCTAATACTTCACGTGCATAAACATCAACAATGTATGGCATGTTTGTTTCTCTCCTTTAAATCTTATTTTTGAATTAACGACGTTCCTGTCATTTCTTTCGGCAGTTCGACATCAAGCAAGTCCAGAAGGGTTGGTGCAAGATCGCCGAGAATTCCGCCTTCCCGGAGTGTCACGCCTTCTTTTGTGACGATCACAGGAACCGGATTTGTCGTATGGGCGGTGTGCGGTTTGCCTTCTTCGGTAATCAGCACGTCCGCGTTGCCGTGGTCCGCCGTAATGATCGCATGCCCGCCTTTTGCAAGAATCGCGTCAACGATTTCACCAAGACATTCATCAACCGCTTCAATTGCTTTGATCGTCGGCTCGACTTTCCCTGAATGTCCAACCATATCCGGGTTGGCGAAATTGAGGATGATCGCGTTATGCTTGTCAGCCTCGATTTCTTTGAGGAGAGCATCTTTCACTTCATAAGCGCTCATTTCAGGTTTCAAGTCATATGTCGCGACTTTCGGCGAATTGATGAGAATCCGTTCTTCGCCAGGGAATTTCTCTTCACGTCCGCCGCTCATAAAGAATGTGACGTGCGGATATTTTTCAGTTTCGGCAATACGGAGCTGTTTCAGTCCTTTTTGGGATAAAACTTCACCGACCGTATTGTCGAGATTGACCGGTTTGAATGCCACGTATCCGTCAACCGTTTCACTGAAATGAGTCAAGCAGACGAAATGAAGGTTTTTCGGATGCTTGTCTCCGCGATCAAAGTCGCGGAAATCGTCATTTGTGAACGTGTTGGAAATTTGGATCGCACGGTCAGGTCTGAAATTATAGAAAATCACTGCGTCATTGTCTTTAATGGTCGCAACAGGCTCGCCATTTTCCTTTGTGATGACGGAAGGGATGACAAATTCATCATAAATTCCTTTTTCATAGGAATCCTTCACGACATCAAACGGATTTTTGTAGGCAGGGCCTTCGCCGTATACCATGGCGCGATACGCTTTTTCGACGCGGTCCCAGCGTTTGTCGCGGTCCATTGAGTAGTAGCGGCCGGACAATGTTGCGATTTCACCGACTCCGATTTCCGCGATTTGTTCTTCAAGCTCTTTGAGATACTTCTCGGCCGTTTGCGGACCTACATCGCGTCCGTCAAGGAAGCCGTGAATATAGACGTTTTGAACGCCCTCTTTTTTCGCGAGCTTCAATAGCGCGTATAAATGATTGATATGGCTGTGAACCCCGCCGTCAGACAGCAGTCCGAACAGGTGAAGGTTAGTGCCTTTTTCTTTCACATGCTTCATCGCGTCAAGAAATGTTTCATTGCGTTCAAATTCGCCTTCGCGAATCGCAACATTGACGCGAGTCAAGCTTTGATAGACGATCCGTCCGGCGCCGATATTCAAGTGTCCGACTTCAGAGTTTCCCATCTGTCCTTCGGGAAGTCCGACTGCCTCGCCTGAAGCCGTCAGCGTCTGATGCGGATACTTGTTCCAATAGCGGTCAAAATTCGGTTTGTTCGCTTGGGCTACTGCGTTACCGACTGTTTCGTCTCTTAGTCCAAACCCATCTAAAATGATGAGTGCGGCTAACTTTTTACTCATATTGACCTGCCTCCAATAATTGTACGAAAGACTGTGGCTCAAGGCTTGCGCCGCCTACGAGGGCGCCGTCGATATCAGACTCAGCCATGTATTCTTTAATGTTCGCAGGTTTTACGCTGCCGCCGTACTGGATGCGGATGCTGTCCGCAGCCGCTTGTCCGAATTCAGCGGAGACAGTTTGGCGGATGTGTGCGCACACTTCATTTGCATCTTGAGCTGTTGAAGATTTGCCTGTTCCGATCGCCCAGATTGGCTCATAGGCGATGACAGAAGCAGATACTTGCTCTGCTGTCAGGCCTGCAAGAGCTTTTTTCACCTGATCGGCTACAAGCTCATTTGTTTTGTTTGCTTCACGTTCTTCAAGCGTTTCACCTACGCAGATGATCGGCACAATCCCGTATTTGAAAGCGGCATGCGCTTTTTTGTTTACGGTCTCGTCCGTTTCGGCAAACATTTCGCGGCGCTCAGAGTGGCCAATCACGCAATATTCAACCCCTAGATCTTTCAGAGCGGCAGGGCTGATTTCTCCAGTGAAAGCGCCGCTTTCTTCAAAGTGCATGTTTTGCGCGCCGACTTTAAGATCAGTGCCTTTGACAGCTGAAGTCAGCTTTTCAAGGAACAGCGCTGGCGCGCAGACAACAGCTTCTGCTTTATCTGCTGCTGGAATGGAAGATTTCACTTCTTCAACGAAGCTTACAGCTTCTGAAAGCACTTTGTTCATCTTCCAGTTACCGGCAATAATTGGTTTTCTCATGTGCTCCACTCCTTATGCTGTGTATAGTGCTTACTTATCGTTCAATGCTTTTACGCCAGGAAGTACTTTGCCTTCCATGAATTCAAGAGAAGCTCCGCCGCCTGTTGAAATATGGCTCATTTTGTCGGCCAGGCCGAACTTTTCAACAGCAGCCGCAGAGTCTCCGCCGCCGATGACAGAGTATGTATCTTTTGCCTCTGCTAAGGCTTCAGCGACAGCTTTTGTTCCTTTAGCGAACGCGTCGAGTTCGAAGACACCCATTGGTCCGTTCCAAACGACAAGCTTGCTGTTTTTAATGACGTCGGCATACGTTTTTTGTGTTTCCGTACCGATGTCAAGCGCTTCCCAGTCGCTTGGGATTTCGCTCACCGGAACGATTTTCTTATTGGCGTCATTAGAGAAGTCATCGGCCACAAGCACATCTGTAGGCATGTAGAAATTCACGCCTTTTTCTTTGGCGCGGTCCATGAAAGACTTGGCCAGTTCAATTTTGTCTTCTTCAAGAAGAGACTTTCCGACTTCATAGCCGAGCGCTTTGACAAACGTATAAGCAAGACCTCCGCCGATGATCAGATTGTCGACTTTCTCAAGAAGACTTTCGATCACGCCGATTTTGTCTTTTACTTTCGCTCCGCCGATAATCGCTGTAAACGGACGTTCAGGATTGGAAAGGGCTTTGCCGAGCACTTCAAGCTCTTTTTCCATCAGGAAGCCTGCGACAGCCGGAAGGTGTTCGGCGATGCCTGCAGTTGAAGCATGAGCGCGGTGAGCCGCTCCGAATGCGTCATTGACATATACATCCGCAAGGTCGGCAAACGCTTTTGCAAGCTTAGGATCATTTTTTTCTTCGCCTGGGTAGAAGCGTACATTTTCCAAAACAAGAATGTCTCCGTCTTTCATTTCGGAAATTTGCGCTTTAACGGCGTCGCCATATGCTTCATCCGCTTTTTTCACTTCTTTGCCAAGCAGCTCTCCGAGGCGCGCAGCCACTGGAGTTAAACGAAGCTCTTCAGAAACTTGTCCTTTTGGACGTCCAAGGTGGCTTGCAAGAAGAACTTTCGCTCCTTGCTCTGTCAAGTATTGGATCGTCGGAAGTGCAGCGCGGATTCTTGTATCATCCGTAACTTTTCCGTCTTTCATCGGAACGTTGAAATCAACGCGGCAAAAAACAACACGGCCTTTTACATCAATGTCTTTTACTGATTTTTTGTTCATGGCTTCTAGGAGATCCTCCTTTAATTGATTTGCAAGCCTGAAAACGGAAATCCCCAAGCGCGGCAGTTCAACTGCAGGGCGCCGCATATGGAAAAAGGGAAAGGGAGTGTGTCCCCTTCCCTTGTCCGCTTTCATTATAGCGCTTCTCTCTTAAAGAACCAAGTCTGATTCTTTTTTGAAACCTTCCGAATTAAAGACCTTGTTTTGCGATGTAAGCTGCAAGATCTACAACGCGGTTAGAATATCCGCTTTCGTTGTCATACCAAGAAATGACTTTCACCATGTTGCCTTCCATAACCATTGTAGAAAGGGCATCGATTGTAGAAGAGTTTGTGTTTCCGTTGTAGTCTCTAGAAACAAGCGGCTCTTCGCTGTAGCCAAGAACGCCGTTCAGTTCGCCTTCTGCTGCTTCTTTAAGCGCTGCGTTTACTTCTTCTACTGTTACTTCTTTATCAAGTTCAGCAACAAGGTCAACTAGTGATACGTTTGGTGTCGGAACACGCATTGCTCCGCCGTTCAGTTTGCCTTTCAGTTCAGGCAGTACAAGGGAAACGGCTTTCGCTGCACCAGTTGTTGTCGGAATGATGCTTTCTGCTGCCGCACGC
The DNA here is from genome assembly GCF_001592005.1 of Bacillus sonorensis NBRC 101234 = KCTC 13918. GTDB lineage: Bacteria > Bacillota > Bacilli > Bacillales > Bacillaceae > Bacillus > Bacillus sonorensis. The sequence continues at coordinate 110,478 of NZ_BCVZ01000006.1, read as the reverse complement.
GCACGACGGTAGTCTTTGTGCGGAAGATCAAGGATTTGCTGATCGTTTGTGTAAGAGTGAACAGTTGTCATCATACCGCGTTTGATGCCGAATTTGTCGTTAAGCACTTTTGCAAACGGTGCAAGGCAGTTTGTTGTACAAGATGCGTTAGAGATGACATGGTGGTTAGCCGCATCATATTTATCTTCGTTAACACCCATAACGATTGTGATATCTTCTTCACTTGCAGGAGCTGAGATGATAACTTTTTTCGCGCCAGCTTCCAAGTGTTTAGCCGCATCTGCGCGTTTTGTGAAGAAGCCGGTTGATTCAACAACGATTTCAACGCCTTGTTCTCCCCAGTTTAATTTAGCAGGATCGCGTTCAGCTGTCACTTTGATTGTATGACCGTTGACAACAAGGTTGTTTCCGTCAACAGAAACTTCTGCGTCTAGTTTGCCGTGTACTGAATCATATTGTAATAGGTGAGCAAGCATGTTAGCGTCTGTCAAATCGTTAACTGCCACAACCTCAACTTCAGGATTATTTAACGCTGCACGGAATACTACGCGTCCAATACGACCAAAACCATTAATACCGACTTTTACTGCCATGATGATTTCCTCCTTTAAGTAAATAAGAGATATTTAATTTATATTGAGGGAAGAAACTTCCCTTAATAACTGTTTTGCGGCTCCTTCATCAGTAATCAGAACCGTATTGCGCGGCTTTTTAAAATACGCCTCAATGGCTTCAGCCTTTGATGAGCCTCCCGCCACCGCAATGATGTTCGGAATCGATTCAAGGTCCTCAAGCTGTATGCCTACGCTGTGCACCTTGTGAATAACTTCTCCATGGCGGTCGAAATAATAGCCGAACGCCTCTGCTACAGCTTCATTTTCTTCTATCTTCTTCAAATCTTTCTCTGGTGTGTTTCTTCGTTCAGCCATTGTTTTAGCATCTCCGATACCGTGAATGACCATACTCGATGATTGAATCGTCTGCAGCACTTCCTTTATGGAAGGCTCTTCGATAATAGAAGAATAGGCTTCTTTGCTTAACTGACCCGGCACGAATAACAATCTGTATGTACCGGAAGCTTTTTCAGCCATATGGGCACAAATCGTATTCGCCTGGTTCCTGACGTTTTCGCCGAGTCCGCCTCTTGCGGGCACAAAAAGCAGTTTGCGATTTTTCGAGTCGGGCGTCATCATTTCAGCCACGGCTTCGAGGGTCGTACCTCCGGTTACGGCGACGATATTTTCCCCTTGAAACCTGCTTTTCATGCATGCGACGGCCGCTCTCCCCATTTCTTTTTTGACCCATGGGGAATGATCGCTGTCTCCGGACACAATGATGACCTGTTCAAGATTCAACCGCTCTTTTAATGTATTTTCCAAATGGGTTAAACCTAAAACGTCCTTCATCGTATCTTCGAGAATTTTCAGCAGGTCAGATCCTTCAGATGTCAATGTCATGCCGGTCGTCTTGATCTCCAGAAGATTTTGCTCTTTTAAAAACTGAACCTCCGCCCTTAAAATGCGTTCGCTTAATCCGAGACTCGCGGCAAGGCTTCTTCTGCCGATCGGTTCAGTCAGCCTTATGTACTGCAAAATTTCATACCTTTTTTGCATGACATCGAGAAGATCCGGCAATAATTTTTTTTGAGCCTGTATTAATTGATTCATGCCAAAACGTTCCTTTCATCTCGTCCTGGACAAATAATGTCCCGCTATGACTGAAAACGTCCCACCTCAGCCAAAAAAAATTACTCCTGCTTTCATCTAATATTGTAACAGGGTTAAAATGTTTATTCAACTGTTTAGGAACCAATTCCTCGACAATATTCGAACCGTTTTGACACATTCTGTTCGATCCTTATGATTGTTTCCTATTAATATCTATCATATACAAATCTCGCCAAAAGGTGAACCATTAGAAAAAGCCCTTCCATAAATGGACTCAGTCGATACAGATTTTTCAGAAAACCGATTGCGCCGAATATGACTGCCGTATCGCAGCCGTACAATAGGCCGCCGAGCCCTGCCGCGCATGAAATCAAAATCACAAATCCCATTGAATGGCGTCTGGCAACTGCTACATTTGGTTCTAACTGAGCTGGGTTATTCTTCATTCGTCCGTCCTCTCGAGATTTTAATAATTGTATTTTCTGTCAATATTTGATTGGACCCAATGTGAAATTCATCTGCATATTTGTGAACAAATTGATATATTAGCAAAATACGCTCATATGAACCGGCGCAAAACAAGGCAATGTCCGCCTGCCTGCAGCTGCAAACGAATATTTTGTGCGGACGCCATTTGCCGGAATTGATCGGCTGTGATTGCGGGGCAACTAAAAAGCAATGGATAGGGTCTCCCCTTCCATTGCTTACTTTGTTGTTTTTCAATTGTTCCATATGTCGGCGATTATTTCGAAAGAACGCAGTCTGTCTGCATGCTCAAATGTTTCACCGTTCACCATTATTTCGTCCGCCTGAGTGGTTTTGACAAAGTCTTCAAGCTTTGCCTTGACTTCGGCCGGCCCGCCGATGATGGTTGAGCTGAGCTGTTCATTGACCATCGCCTTTTCGCGCGGCGTCCAGATCTGCTCCATATCATCGACAGGAGGCTTAAGCTTCGTCGGAGCTCCGCGGACAAGGTCCAAAAATTTCTGATAGTGTGATGTCGCAAGGCGCTGCGCTTTTTGATCGGTGTCAGCCGCGATCACCGTCACCCCGACCATCGCATAAGGTTCATCAAGCACGCCGGGTTTGAAAGAGCTGCGGTACAGCTCTAAAGCCGGGATCGTATTCGCAGGCGAAAAATGCGCAGCAAACGCAAACGGCAAGCCAAGCTCTCCAGCGAGGCGGGCGCTGAAACCGCTCGAACCAAGAAGCCATATCGGCACGTCCAGCCCCTCTCCCGGGATGGCGCGCACATGATTCCGGACATTTCCGGAAGGCTTGAAGTAGTTGCGCAGTTCTGCCAATTGCTCAGGGAAATCCTCGCCGCTGCTGATGTTTCTTCTCAATGCCCTTGCTGTCAATTGATCAGTGCCCGGAGCGCGGCCAAGCCCCAAATCGATTCTCCCCGGGTAGAGAGACTCCAGCGTTCCAAATTGTTCCGCAATCACAAGAGAGGAGTGGTTCGGCAGCATAATGCCGCCTGACCCGACGCGAATCGTTTTTGTTCCCCCGGCGATATAGCCGATCAAAACGGCCGTGGCCGAGCTCGCCACGCCTTCAATATTATGATGCTCTGCCAGCCAGAATCTGTTGTACCCCCATTTTTCGGCATGGCGGGCCAAATCTATGGAATTGCGGAATGATTCTTCAACCGTGCCGCCTTGGACGACGGGAGACAAATTCAATACGGAGTATTTGGTGTCTTTTAAATGCTTTGCCATTTTTTCTCCTTCTTCCTGATGGTTATTGTCATTAGAACGATACCATAATGGAGGCGTACATTTAAAGAAATTAGTTCGATCAATTTCGAACTGTTGGTTTTAAAAAAACCGCCTCCTTATACAGGAGGCGGTTACACCCTAGGAATTCGCGCCTTGGCCGGTTACCTGATGCCGTCCCTTCAACACATAAGCGATGGTAATCAGCATGTATATACCCGCCGTTACCAAAGTAATGACAATCGAAGTTGTCAGAATAACGCCGATTAATATCGCCAAAAGCGACAGAATCGCCAGCCAGGTCGTATAAGGAAACCATTTGACATAGTAGCCGCCATCTGCAGTCTCATTCCGTTTTCTCGATTTCAGATGGGCGGTTGCGATGACAAGCCAAATCATCAGCACCGTGTAGCCGAGAGATCCCATCAAATACTCGAATGTTTGACTGCCCGCAAATATCGAAAATAATACACCTAAATATAAGAAAGAAGTGCACAAAAGAATGGCATATACCGGCACTTTTTTGCGCGACAGCTTTGAAAAGATCTTCGGCACCCGGCCGTCGGCGGCCTGCGTATATAAAATCCGCGAAGATCCGTAAAGACCCGAGTTCATCGATGAGATGACCGCTAATAAGATCACGGCATTCATCACATGATCCGCTCCGGGAATTCCGATCATTTGAAAGACCATGACAAACGGGCTTTCCGACACTTCATTCACCTGATTCCACGGAATCAGACTGACAATAATGAAAAACGGCATGATGTAAAAAGCAATGATCCGCGTCAGCGTCCCCCGGACGGCTTTTGGCACAACTTTCTCCGGATTTTTTGTCTCCGCCAATGTCACGCCGATGATTTCAGTTCCCCCGTAAGAATAAATCACAACAAGCATCGCCGTGATCAGCCCGCCGGCTCCGTTCGGAAAAAACCCGCCATGATCAGTCAGATGAGAAACGCCAGCTGCTGAATGACCGCCGAATGAGAAAAATAATAAAATAAATCCAGCTATAATAAAAACGACAATCACGGTGATTTTAATCAAAGCAAGCCAATACTCTGTCTCTGCAAAACTCTTGACGGAAAGCAAATTGACGCTTGTAACGGCGAGGGCAACAAACAGCGCCAGCACCCAAACCGGCAGTCCGGGAAGCCAATACTGCAAAAAGGTCGCCGCCACTACAGCTTCGGCCGCAATATTCAGCACCCACATTTTCCAATAAATCCAGTCTAAAAAATATGCCGCATAGGGACCTAAAATAGATTGAACAAGATCCCTGAATGTTCGGGCTTCACTGTTTTTGACGGCCATCTCAGCGAGACCCTGCATAATGAACAGCAGGATGATCCCGCCGATCAAATAAGCGATCAGAACCGATGGCCCCGCTAAATCAATCGCATTGCTGCTTCCTTTAAATAATCCGGCGCCGATCGCACCGCCCAAGGCCATCATCATAATGTGCCGTGATGTCATCGTTCTCTCAAGTGTCTGCGTTTTTTTCTCCATCTTATTCACTTCCTCTATATAAAATAAAAAAGCCCGTCGTCTCTTTTTCTTCCTTTTGAAGATAAAGAGACGACGAGCCTTTGAAGCCAACCGCGGTACCACTCTTTTTGATTCCATAAATAGAATCCAGCTTAATATGCAACAGATCTGCTGTGCAAAACCCAATAACGGGGGTTAATCGTAATAGCCTTCAGGAATTGATGTCTTTTCCTTTTAGCGAGTCCACTCCCGGGCGAGTTCAAAGATTCATTAGGCTGCGTCACACCGACCCGCAGCTCTCTTAGCTAATGATGGATCTTCTACTGCTCCCATTCATCGTGTTTTCAACCTGAAAATATATTCATATAATATACGTTCTTCTGACCCCTTTGTCAATAACAAATAGAGTGGCAAATTTTAAAAAACAGAATATTCCCCTATTTTCAAGGAAAATCGGCTTTTCTTTTTGCAAATTCAATAGGTTTAGTGCACGAGTTTTCAAATGGCCGGCCTTTTCAATTAAAACGCGCCTGCAAAAAATCGTCTGAAATCCCCCGAAAAAATTAGTTGAATTGATATATTATTCGAACTTTACAAAATATTTAAACGATGATAGAGTGGGACCCGAATCATTTGATCAGCTAAAGGAGGAAGAAACATGAAAAAACTGTCGTTGATGGTGATTTTGTCCGCATTGACTCTCGTATTCAGTGCATCGCCGGCCAGCTTTGCGAAAGACGCACCTGAGGATAAGTATACGACGCCGACAGACGCCGAATTTAGCCAGATTCAACAAATCTTAAAAGACACCGGCATTCAGACCGACAACCTGCAAAAGGATTACGGGGTGATCGTAAATGAACCTTCCGAAAAAGTCGGCATCATTTCGGACATCCCTGACAAAAGAGACGACTGGAGCCATGTCAGTTTCAATTCATACTATGTCGACCTCAACAGCGATACACTCATTGCAGAGATACGATTTGAGTTTAAACAGAATGCTGACGGCACATCAGAAAGTGAATACCAAAATGTAACAACCGGCGGCAAGTATGTTGTCAAACTTGATAAAGAAGGAAATGTCATCGATGAGAAAACAAGCGGAGACATTTCGATTTTGTGGAAATACTAGATTCGTGAATACCTGCCCCCTTTTATAACGCCCTTTAACAGGGCGTTTTTTGGTTTCGAACGCCTTCTATCCCGTTCCTGCAAAAATCGATTGGCGATTTCCTTTCCAGCGTCCGCTATACTCGCGGCAGAGCGGATTTGATCAATACGACAATGGATCCATATATTGGGTGGCTCTTGCCCTTTTCGATGTATCGGGAGCGGACCGTACATACTGCCCATCAAATTACTTGCAATCAATAGCCGCCCGACAATCACCTGCACAATACCAGGATGCAAAAGTTTTGGGCCCGCATGTTCTTCCGAACAAAAAACCTTGAAAAGCAAATAGCCAATCAAGGTAATAGAAACTATTATTTTTTATCCTGTCCCTTTCCGTACATTGATCGTAACGCTTGATCCGCAAAACGATTACGGGAATCAAAGACAGAAACTGTTTGCGCAGATGTCTTTTTCCGCCCTCCTTATGATGCGGTGCTTTTCTCTTCATTCTCCAAAAAGATGTCTTCCAATGATGGTTCATCGACATGAACTCGGTAAATGTTCACTTTGCAGTTGGTCAAAACCCTGATAATGGCGGGGATTTTTTCTTCCGAATTGACCACAAGCGAGAGCTCATTTCCCCGGTATTCGATGTCATCGCCGGCTGATTCGAGAAAATTGCCGATCAGGCCGCGATGCTGTTCAGGAATTTGCGAATGCCTGATGGAAACCGTCATGGCGGACATGAAATGCCTTCTTAATTCATCCAGCGTCCCTTCTCGTAAAATGCTGCCGTCCTTCATGATTGCGATCCTTGTACAAATCTTTTCAATTTCATGTAGATTGTGGGACGTCATAAATATGGTTTTCCCTTCTGTTTGCAGCTCCGTGATCAGCTTTTGTATATTCAAGCCTGATTCCGCATCGACCCCGGACGTCGGCTCGTCCAAGAAGAGCAGCTCCGGATCATGAATGATCGCTTGGGCGATGCCAAGCTTTTTCTTCATGCCGAATGAGAATGTCCCGGCCTTTTTGTCGGCGTGTTCAAGCAGACCGACCCTTGCCAAAACGGCTTCGCACTGCTCTCTTGACACGTTTCGGCCCTGTAATGCCGCGAAATATTTTAAATGACCGGCCGCCGTCATCGAATTATAAAAGGTTGAATAATCGGGCAACACGCCGATGCGGTGCTTTATTTTTTCAATGGAGGGTTCGTTCAATAGTTGAAAGCTTCCGGCAGACGGCTGAACAATTCCGGTGAGCATATTGATGAACGTCGATTTTCCGGCGCCATTGCGGCCCAGGAAACCGTAAATCTCCCCTTTTTTCACCTGGAGATCGACTTGGTTTACAACCGTTCTTGATCCGTATATCTTCATCAAGCCCTTAGCCTCGATCACAGCATTCATTATAAATCCCTCCTGTTAAATAAAGCGATTGCCCCGGCGAGCACCACGGCCGCGTAAACAATGTTGATCAGGACAAAATAGTTCCCAAGAGAAGAATAATAGTAGGGAGTCAAATATTTAAACCAGCTGATCATGATATTGTCCGAGTAGATGGCCCACAAACTGACCGCGGGAAAGAACAAGGCAAACACGATTCCGAAAAACATTGACATGGCGGGCTTGGGAAAGATAATGGAGAATAAGAGATTTAAAGCGATTGCCGCTGTAAGAAACGCCATGCTGTCAGCGGCGCTCTGCCATAAAAATGTTTTAGAAACGATCATTACCAATATGTATGATGCCAACATACAGACGAGCCAAAACAGCCAGACCCCTAAATATTTCCCCAATATAATTTGATGGCGCGAGGTTTTGGTCACAAGAAACCTCATCGTCCGCTCGTTGACTTCCCGGTTGATCATATCATGGGACAGCCCCGTGATGATTAAAAAACCGAGCATAAAAACGATAAGGGTTGTCCCGATTGCGGTGGAATCAACCCCCAAATCCAATTCCCGAACCATATCGGCCGGCGCATGCTCGATGACCTCCGCAACCTTAAAGCTCACGAAAAAAATCATGGCGATGACAATCATCGATTTGATGCTTTTAAAAAGGCGTTTAAATTCATTCAGGCAGATAGCTTGCATCTTCAGTCACTCCTTCATCCCTTTATTATAGTGACTGAAGATTATCCAGAAATAATTTTATCCTTAACATTACCTTAAATCGCAAATCGGGCTGCTTGACTTTCCCCTAAACTGGAGGGTTTATATTCATTTTAGAAGGATGTAAAAGGAGGATTTTTTTGTTTAAAATCAGTGAGTTTTCCAACCTGAGCCAAGTTTCGGTGAAAGCCCTGCGGTATTATGATCAAATCGGTTTACTGAAGCCGGCTCATATAGATGCAGAAACAGGCTACCGCTACTATACGGCAAACCAGCTCTTTCCGCTGAATCGCATTTTGGTTTTTAAGGAACTTGGTTTCACACTCCAGCAGATAATAGAGCTTATGGAAGAGAATGTGTCCGGCGAACAGATCCGCGGAATGTTCCGGCTGAAAAAAGCGGAGATTGAGACACTGCTGGCGGAAGAACGGGCACGCCTGCAAAAAATTGAAGAACGGCTGGAACAGGTCGAAAAAGAAGATTGTTTTGAACCGGAGAACGATATTGTGTTGAAAAAAATAGAAAGCCGGCAGCTTCTTTCCGTGCGGCGAAAGACTTCAATTCAACAAATCCCCGCTCTTTTTGGGGAGCTCGATGCGCGATTCGGGAAATCATTAACGGCTTCGCTTCCCAAAATGGTTCTTTGGCATGGCTGTGAAGAGTGTGAAGACGAAGTCGATTTAGAGGCGGGTTATCTCGTCCAGCGGCCATTTCCTCCGGAGGGCTCGGACGCCGTCGTGCGCCGGCTGCCGGAAGTTCCGATGATGGCGACGCTTCTGCACCGCTGCCGACCGACAAGCCCGTGCACAGCAAGTGCTCATCTGGGCCTGTGGCTTGAACAAAAAGGGTATCGTATGAAGGAAAATGAACCGCGCCGCGAAGTATTTTTACATCCTGAACATAATCATTCAAGTGATTATATTGCGGAGATTCAAATTCCGATCGAAAAAGTGCACGAAACATTGAGTGGAATCAAGAAAGGCGGACAAACATGACCGATTTATCGAAGCAAATCATAACAGAATTGAACATCCCGGTGACCATGAGTGACGGAACAGCCCTTCGCGCCAACATCTATCGTCCGAAAGGCGCGGGACCATGGCCGGTTCTATTGGCGCGGCTCCCCTACGGAAAAGACATTCCCCAAGTACTGTTAGGCTTTCATGATGTGTTTCGGGCGGTTCAAAGAGGATATGTCGTCATTGTTCAAGATACAAGAGGACGTTTTTCATCTGAAGGACAATGGGACCCTATTGCAACAAGCGCCTATGAAGAAAGTGATACGCATGAAACCATTGATTGGGCGGCAAAACTTCCTTATAGCACCGGGCAGGTCGGAATGTTCGGCGTATCTTACTACGCTTTTACCCAATGGGCAGGGATGGTGAAGGCACCCAAACCATTCAAGGCGGCGGCTCCGGCATTTTCCTGGAGCCATCCCTTTGATGGTCTGATATTCAGGGGAGGCGCATTGGAATTAGGTTTTTTAGCTTATTGGCAAATGGGCATGTATCTCGATACTCTGCCAAGGCTTTATTCTGATGAGGGCGAACTCATGGCTGCGAGAAAACAAATCATCTCAGACATTGATCAGCTCAAACTCAAAATTTACTCACTCCCTTTGAAAGATTTTGCGCCATTTCAGCGAAATAATGTCGCACCTTCCATCCTTGAGCAAATCAGGCGGGGGATGGATCGGGAATTCAGCGGGCATTTATCTTTAGAAGGGAAATATGGCGGATTCACAGTGCCTGCTTTGAATATCGCCGGCTGGTACGATATCTTTTTGCAGGGAACAATTGAAAACTTTTTGCACATGGCGGAAATTGGCGGAACGGCGGAAGCCCGTCAAAGCAAATTGATCATCGGACCGTGGCAGCATTTGGATCACAGCCATCAATCAGGTGAAAAAAACTTCAGTCTGGCCGCTCATTCGGCTTCGATAGACTTGAACGGCATCCATTTGCGGTGGTTTGATCATTTCTTAAAAGGAATCGATACCGGAATGGTAAATGAAGCACCCATCAAACTGTTCGTGATGGGTGAAAATGTATGGCGCGATGAATATGAATGGCCGCTGGCCCGCACCCGGTTTACGGCGTATTATTTGCATAGCGGCGGCCGTGCGAATACATGGCATGGAGACGGAACGCTCAGCATGATACCGCCTGAAGCGGAAGAACCCGATCATTTTGTCTATGATCCTCTGGATCCCGTTCCGACAAAAGGCGGAGCGATTATGATGCCGCCTGATTTCGCAAGCGGCGCTTTTGACCACAGGGAAATTGAAGAACGGGATGATGTATTGGTGTACACCACCCCGATTCTTGAAGAAGACACGGAAGTGACAGGCCCGGTGAAAGTCAGGCTGTGGGCTGTTTCCAGTGCGCCTGATACGGATTTTGTCGCCCGTCTTATCGATGTGCATCCCGGCGGTTCGGCATACAATGTAACCGACGGAATCATCCGGGCCCGGTTCAGGAACAGCCCCAAAGAAGGAAAGCCAAGTCTGATCGAACCGGGAAAAGCGTATCTCTATGACATCGACCTCTGGTCAACGAGCATCGTATTCAAAAAAGGGCACCGCATCCGCCTGGATATCACCAGCAGCAATTTCCCGCGCTGGGACCGCAATCTCAATAACGGACTTGAGATTGGCAGCGGCCAAACGGAAGATGCCGTAAAGGCGCGGCAGACCATCCTTCATGACCGGGAGCATCCATCTTCGGTCATTCTGCCGATCATACCTAGAAACTGACTGCGCCTATATGACCTTCAGCGTTCCAATCCGCGCTGAAGGTATTTTTCTACCGGTCGGTTACGACAATGTAAGCCGCTTTTACCGGTCCATGCACGCCGACAACCAGATCCATTTCAATATCCGCCGAATTGCTCGGACCCGTCACATAGTTGATGCAGGACGGAATGACACTGCCTTCCGCTGTTTTTTGCTTAATGATCCGGCTGGCCTGCGTCATTCTCGGAACGATTGAGCTTTTTGGCACAATGGCAATATATGTCGTCGGCAGCAGGCTGACGGAGCGCCCTCTATCTTTTGAGCTGAATAGGACGGCAGTACCGGATTCCGCAAGGGTGATGTCACTGAATGTAATGCCGACGTTCGCCTGTTCGGCCCGTCTGATATTGTCCTCTCCGCGAACTGCATCCCATTCCCATACTTGTGTGCCCTCTTTCGCCCATGCATCTGTCAAAAGGCCGGACAGTCCGAATTCTTTAAAACGCTTATCTTTCGGAATGATGACAGGACCTCCTCCAAATCGCGCTACTTGAGCAGCAAGGGCTTCGTGCAGGCCGACTGCTTCCGTTTCAATCAATTCCGTGTGAATCTTCAGGCAGTGCTCTTTCAATACGGCAAGCAGCTGATCGGGCGTATATCCCTGGTACACCCTGTGCTGCGGCTGATATGTGTAATCGGGAGCGGTGACGCCCGATGTTCTTCTCGAACGGCCGAGTCTTTCTGCAATCCGGTTTAAAAAGCTCTCCTTGTTTTGGATCGTTCCGTTTGTCATCTGTCTTCCCCCTTTTGTCTGTCATGGAACCAGTCGCGGAATCTGGAGCGGTTTGGTGCCGGAAAATCACGGATTTGCGTCCACTGTTTGAGCGGCCCCGGACCCTTCGTAATTTTTTCGCCCTGCTGAAACGGCTTCATAGCCGCAGGCGCCCATTTTGAGCCCATTTTATAAAGCGCCGGTGTCGATGCTCCCAGACCGAAGGCTTTCATCGCCAGCTTTTCGGAAACCGGAGCGCGGCCTTCTTGTTCAACGATGCGCTGGCGGTGCTTTAAGAGCAGTTCATGAAGAGGAATTTTCACCGGACAGGCTTCCGTGCAAGCCCCGCATAATGATGATGCGTAAGGCAGCTCTTTGTAGTCGTCATATCCGCCGAGCAGCGGAGATAGTACCGCCCCGATCGGACCCGAATAGATCGAACCGTAGGAATGACCGCCGACATGGCGGTAAACCGGACAGACGTTGATGCAGGCCGCACATCTGATGCATTGAAGGACGGATTGAAATTCTGTTCCGAGAATCTTCGAACGGCCGTTATCCACGATTACGAGATGAAATTCTTCCGGCCCGTCCGCTTCATCAGGCAGCCTCGGCCCTGTCAACGCCGTAATATAGCTTGTCAGCCGCTGGCCGACGGCGCTTCTGGTCAGCATTCCGACAAGCACTTCAAATTCGTCGAGGGACGGGACGATCCGCTCCATCCCCATGACGGTAATCTGCGTGTTCGGAATCGTCGTGACAAGGCGCCCGTTCCCTTCGTTTGTGACAAGGCTGACGGAGCCTGTATCAGCAATCGCGAAATTACAGCCTGTAATGCCGATATCCGCCTCCAAAAACTTCTTCCTGAGCACGGCTCTGGCGTGCATGACAAGCTCCTCCGGCTTTTCCGTGCGGCGATAATCAAGCCGTTCTTTAAAAACGTCGCGGATTTGTTCTTTGTTTTTATGAAGCGCCGGCGCCACGATATGTGACGGCGGATCATGGTCATCGATTTGCAGGATGTATTCCCCCAAATCAGTTTCAACGACCTCGCAGCCTTCTTGTTCGAGCACTTCGTTCATATTGATTTCTTCCGTTACCATTGATTTTGATTTGACGATCTTTTTGCCGTTTTTCTTTTTGACGACATCGCGTATGTAACTTGACGCTTCCTCGGCGGTTTCCGCGAAGAATACGTGTCCGCCTCTTTTGGCGACATTTTCGGCAAGCTGCTCAAGGTAATAATCAAGGTTTTCCAAAACGTGCTGCCTGATTTCTTCGGCGAGCGAGCGCCATTCTTCCCAGTTGCCAAGCTCCTCCGCCGCCTCAAGCCGCCGGGCTCTCAACCGTTCTTGGGCGCCTGAAACGGCCCCCCTCATAAAATCATTTTCAAGCCCTTTTGACACGCGATCTTTAAAATTTTGTGTTCCGATCTTCATTGCCATGACCATCGTCCCCCTCTATCTGTGAAATGACCGGATGTGTTATCTGCTGTTTAAAACCTCAGCAATGTGCATGACCTGGATCGGTTTTTCCTTTCTGCCGATCCGCCCCCCGATATTCATCAAGCAGCCGCAGTCAGCCCCGATTAGCACATCTGCGGCCGTTTCTTCAACACAAGCCACTTTTTCATCGACCATCTGCTCCGAGATTTGCGACATTTTCACCGAAAACGTTCCTCCGAATCCGCAGCAGTCATGCTTGCGCGGCAGCGGTGTGAATTCAAGCCCCTTCACATTCTGCAGCAGCTTCATCGGCGCGTCGGTTACGCCCAGAAGCCTTGTCATATGGCAGGAAGTATGATAAGTCGCCTTTTTCTCAAGTCTTGCCCCCACGTCCTCCACTTTCAGGACATTGACGATGAAGTCCGTCAATTCATACGTTTTGTCGGCAAGACGCTGCGCCTTTTCCGCCCATGCAGGCTCATCCTGAAATACGTGCGGATACTCTTTAAACATAAAAGCGCATGATCCGGAAGGGCTGACGACGTATTCAGCCGATTCAAACGTTTCAATCATCCGTCTCATCGCTTTTTTGGAGTCTTTGACATACCCGCTGTTGTATGCCGGCTGGCCGCAGCAAACCTGGCCTTCGGGAAAATCCACTTCACATCCCAGCCGTTCCAGCAGCTCAACGGTTGCTTTTCCGACATTTGTCTGAAACATGTCAACCAAACACGTGATAAACAATGAAACTTTCATCTTGATCCCCTCTCCCCAACCTGAATAGTCAGGTCATCTGATGACTTGGATGTAAAAAAATCTCTTTTTTCATCTTACACCTTGTGAACATTTTTTGAAAGGGGTTTCTCCTCAGTTTTCAGCCTGAGTCCTATGTAAAAAAGCAGACAATCGTCTGCTTTTCAATCGATATTCCCTCAGTCAACGCCTGTTTCTTCAAAATATGAAGCCAGCACCGTTTCCACGTTTGTCAGGTGCTCAAGCATCACCTGTTCGGCTTTTTTCCCGTTTTGCTCTTTCACGGCCCGGTAGATCGCTTCATGCTCTTCGTAAAGCCGCTTTACTGTGGTTTTTTTAGAAAACAGCCAGATTTTCCGCGTTTCTCTCATCGTTTCGATCAGGAGGGATGAGACATGGTTCATCAGGCCTTTTAACAAATCGTTTTGAGAAGCCCCGGCCAGCGCCAAATGAAACGCAAGATCGGCTTTTTCGCCGAGCTCGCCGTTCCCGTCGGCGAGATTCATGTCTTCAAGCGCCGCTCGCATGTGCTCCAAGTCATCTTCTGTCCGTTTTTGCGCAGCCCCCGCTACTGCGCCGATCTCGAGAATCTTGCGTACTTCGAGCAGCTCAGCGACATCCTGCTTTTTCATCAGCAGGGCGGCGGAAAGAGGAACTGAGATTTGTTCAGGCTCGAATGTTTTCACATAAGTGCCTTCCCCCTGCTTCATCTCGACAATTCCCATCGCTTTTAAGGCGGAAAGGGCTTCTCTGACTGCGGAGCGGCTGACTTGAAAGCTGTCGGCCAGCGCTTGGACGGAATCCAGTTTATCCCCCGGCTGAAGCTCTCCGTTTTTGATGGTTTCAAGCAGTGCTTCAGCTACTTCTTCATATATTTTTTTCGTTTTGATTTGCTTATATTTCAATTTTTTCACCTCATCAACAGACTGGGCATGGTGCTTATTTTTCTTATTATACCGTTCTTTTCAGATTGAACATATAGCCGGGACGTCATGCAAAAAAATGATTGTAATTTGTAACATTCAGAAATATAATGCTAAATAATTGGTCCTGTCATCATGTCATCAGATGTCTTATTCTGGATTTGGACAGGCCTGTTTGAAGAACAAAGGGGGATTTTAGGAGATGGGATGGACTCAAGATTACACTCCGCTGGGGAACAATTTGCTGCTCTCTTCAATTGCAGCGCTCATACCGATTTTGTATTTTTTCTGGGCTTTGGCCATCAAACGAATGAAAGGGCATACAGCCGGTTTGACAACCTTGCTGATCGCGCTTGTTCTGGCTGTTTTCGTTTACGGCATGCCTGCCGAAAAAGCCGTCATGTCCGCCTCGCAAGGCGCGGTGTACGGTCTTTTGCCGATCGGCTGGATCATCGTGACATCGGTTTTTTTGTACAAGCTTACGGTTAAAACCGGCCAGTTTGAAATCATTCGCAGCTCTGTGCTGTCGATCACTGATGACCGCCGCCTGCAGGCACTTTTGATAGCGTTTTCATTCGGGGCGTTTTTAGAGGGGGCGGCCGGATTTGGAGCTCCGGTCGCTATATCCGCCGCATTGCTTGCCGGACTCGGATTCAATCCTTTATATGCGGCCGGCATTTGTTTAATTGCCAATACGGCGCCTGTCGCCTTCGGCGCGATCGGAATACCGATTATCGCGGTCGAAGGTCCGACAGGGATACCCGCGATGGACATTTCGAAAATGGTCGGCCGTCAGCTCCCGTTTTTATCCGTATTTATTCCGTTTTATTTGGTCGTGATCATGAGCGGCTTCAAAAGGTCTTTGGAAGTGCTGCCGGCCATTTTGGTATCGGGTGTTTCCTTTGCCGCCACACAATATGTAAGCTCAAATTTCCTGGGGCCTGAGCTTCCCGATATTTTGTCGGCCATCGTTTCGCTTGTTGCGCTCGCCGTATTCTTGAAATTCTGGAAGCCGAAAACGACATTCAGATTTCCCGGCGAAAAGGAAGCGGCGGCAGCCGTGCAAGCGGGGCAGCCGGAAACACAAGAGCGCGCGCATTCGGCGGGCCGGATTTTTAAAGCATGGACCCCGTTTTTATTGCTGACCGCAATGGTCTCCATATGGGGAATTCCCGCTGTGAAAGAAGCGCTGACAGGCCATTATCAAGGGGCAAACCCGTTCTTGCTTTTCATCAGCGAAATCGGCGGCCGCCTGTCATTTGCTCCAGGTGTGCCTTTTTTGAACAACGAGATCCTTGATGGGTCAGGAAAGCCGCTCGAAGCCCTTTATAAATTAGATCTGCTCGGGTCAGCGGGAACGGCGATTTTGCTTGCCGCTGTCCTGACAAAGTTTGTCACGGCTGTTTCATGGAAAGAGTGGGGCGCCGTTTTTATCGAAACGCTGCAGGAACTGAGAAAGCCCGTGTTGACGATCGCTTTCGTCGTCGGCTTTGCGTATGTGACCAACTCTTCCGGCATGAGCACGACACTCGGCATGTCGCTGGCCATGACAGGTGCGATGTTTTCATTTTTTTCTCCTGTGCTCGGCTGGCTCGGCGTCTTTATTACAGGGTCTGATACCTCAGCCAACCTGCTGTTTGGCAGCCTGCAAAAAGTGACGGCGGGATCGGTTGGGATGGAGCCTGTGCTTGCGGTCGCAGCCAATTCTTCAGGCGGTGTCACAGGAAAAATGATCTCGCCGCAATCGATCGCTGTCGCCTGCGCGGCAGTTGGACTCGCTGGGAAAGAATCTGATCTGCTCCGCTTTACACTGAAGCACAGTTTATTCCTTTTGTTCCTCGTATGTATCATCACATTTTTACAGCATCACGCTTTGTCATGGATGATTCCGTAAAAAAGGGCCTGCGGCTGTGCCGCAGGCTTTTATTCATACCGTTTCCTGACGGAAGACGGCAATATGTTCATTTGATCGCGGTATTTGGCGACGGTTCGTCTGGAAATGACGATGCCGTGTGCTTCTTTCAATAAATCAGCAAGCTTTTGGTCTGAAAGCGGTTTCATTTTATTTTCTTCTTCTATCATCCGGCGAAGATGGGCTTTCACTGTATGGCTTGACGTATGGCCGGCGCTTTCATCCTTTACTTTTGCCGAAAAAAATCGTTTTAGTTCGCATAGTTCATAAGGGGTTTGCACCATTTTTCCCTTCACCGCCCGGCTTACCGTGGATTCATGGATGCCGAGGGCCTCGGCCACCTCTTTTAATGTCAGCGGCTGAATATCGTTTCGTCCGTTGAGAAAATAGTCCTTTTGGCGAATCATGATCTCGTTCATCACTCTTGTCATCGTTTCCCTTCTCTGTCTGAGGGCTTGATCGAGCCATTTCCACTGCCTGTATTTCTCGGATAAAAACGATGACGCCTCATCCTTCGTCCGCCTGTAGAGAAACGGTTCGTAGTACGCATTGAGCTGAATGTCCGGAAACGAACGGGTGTTAAGCTCCAAGGTCAATTTTCCGTTCTCAGCGGCTATGATCAAATCAGGCTCGGCATAAACATCACGCTCATCATGGTCATACGCTGCCCCCGGTCTCGGCGACAATCCGGCGACAATATCCTGAACATTCTGAAGCTCTGCAAGAGACAGGTCCGTTATCGCAGAAAGTTCTTTCCACGCCTTTTTTGCGAATAGCTCAAAATAGCGCGAAATGACTAATTCCGCCTGATCCGTCTGTGCCGGCAGCCGCCGCAGCTGGATGAGAATGCACTCCTGAAGAGAGCGCGCACCGACGCCGGCCGGTTCAAGAGACTGAAGCTTAGCCAGGACTTCTTCTATCTCCTTACAAGATACAGACAGTTCGGAAGCGATAAAGGACAGCTTTTCGGTCACATAGCCGTTCGAATCAAGCGATTCAGTCAAGTAGCTGAAAATTCTCTTTTCGCGGCTTGACAAATGCAGGTCAAGCGCCTGCCGCTTCAGCGCGCTTTTTAAGGTTTCGCGGTGATCCGCGGCCTCTGGAACAATCGTTTGTTCTCTGTACGAATGATGCTTTGTTTTATGGTAAAATGATCGGGGGACGTCGGGTTCTTTCCGTTCGATAAGAGGGTTTTCCATTGAGAGCTCATCAATCCGGCTGTTGAGCTCGGCCGAGGTGTACTGAAGCATGCTGATTGCTTGTGTAAGCCCCTGCGTCAAGTGAAGTTTTACCGTTTGCTGCTGTTGCACATGCAATTTCATCATTTCTCCCCTCCCATTATTAGTTTACACGATCGGTTGTTTACCGTATAGACATAAAAAGGAGTGTTTTCTATATGACAGAGTTATTTTCAGTGCCATATTTCATAGAAAATTTTAAAACCCATATTGACATGAATCCAAACGAGGAGAAAATTCATGCAATGAACAGCTATTACCGTTCTGTCGTGTCAACGCTTGTACAGGATCAGCTGACAAAGAACGCCGTTGTCTTAAAGCGGATTCAGCATTTGGATGAAGCTTATAACCAAGTAAAACGAGGACAATGATAGAAGGAAAAAAGCCGGCTGTTACACAAGAACAGGCGGCTCTTCTGTTTTCGCTCCGTTTTCCTGAATGAGCTTTGTGTTCGGAATATCTTTCATCCATGTATTGTAATAGTTCGCGTTTTTTCCGTAGGAGTTGTCGATCACAACGTTTTCCTTTTGCAGCAGGCACGATAAAATATGGCCGTGGAGCCTTGAGGTGACGACCGATTCATACCGGCTGAAAAAACGGACCGACTTGTTGACAAGGCGATCTGAATATCGCTTCCAATAATGGGCGATCGGCAGGAGATTCCCCGCTTTTTTATTAAGAGCGTTTAATGTTTGAAGCCGTTTAATTCCGCGTTTGTCGCTGTCAGACAACATCACCGGCCAATCGTATGTATCCGGTTCTCCCGCTTCCTGGAGGCTTTCGTTGGCTTCTTTATCCGTTCTGATGAAGCGCAGCACCGGCTCCGATGGCTTCTCTGCCGGCTCGAGCGGCCAGAGCTGATGAGCCATGTCCGGCATCATCCTGATGTTTTTCATTCCTTGAAAATGGCGTTTTGCAAATTGAAAGGATGCTTTTTCCCTCGTAAACAAGTGCAGATCGGGGTG
The DNA here is from genome assembly GCF_001592005.1 of Bacillus sonorensis NBRC 101234 = KCTC 13918. Taxonomy (GTDB): domain Bacteria; phylum Bacillota; class Bacilli; order Bacillales; family Bacillaceae; genus Bacillus; species Bacillus sonorensis. The sequence goes on along the minus strand of NZ_BCVZ01000006.1, from coordinate 91,631 downwards.
TGCTGTCAATATATCTTTCGTCCGCTTGATGTTTTCTTCATTTTCATAGTAGATGGACTGGGGAAGGATCACGATCCGGTTATTCGGATAATGCTCGATCACCCGCTCCCTGAATTGCTGAAAGTGAGGGTATAAATCTCCGAAATTGCCGCCTCCCTGGCAGACGAAAATCGCATCTTTCGGCATTTTGCGGCCCGGTATGAAATTTTCCGCATTCCACCTTTCACGGACATGAATCCCGTAGGCGTTAAAAAAGGCCTCTGTTCCTTTCATAATCAATAAATCGCCCACATTCCCATAAAGGGGATAATCCAAGTAAACGACTGACGAATGCGTTGGAATGACATCCGATAATTCCGCCAGCTTTTCTTTCAAGCTGTCCATGGAATAGGTTTTGGTCATTGTATTACACCTCATTTATAGTTGATCCGGTCGGCAATCACCTGAATGATCCGGTCTTGTTCCTCGCGCGTCAAGCTTGATCCGGACGGCAGGCATAGCCCCCGCTGAAAAAGGTCATCGGCAACCGGGCCGCTTTCATCGTGCGGATAAAAGGCGGCGCCTTCGAAGAGCGGCTGCCTGTGAAGGGGTTTCCATAGCGGGCGCGCTTCAATATTTTCGCGCGCGAGCTGTTCAATGATGTCCCGGGGTGATGTTTGTATCTTTTCATGGTCAAACGTCAACGTCGTCAGCCATCTGTTTGACATGCCGAGTTCAGGCATGAAGCTGATGCCGCCGATGTCGGAAAGCGCCTCTTGATACCGCTTAAAAACGGTGCGGCGCGCTTTGACCCTGTCATCCAAAACGGCGAGCTGGGCGATGCCGATTCCGGCCAGCACATTGCTCATCCGGTAATTGAAGCCCGCTTTCTGATGCTGGTAGTGAACGGCCGGCTCCCGCGCCTGGGAGGCTAGAAACCTCGCTTTTTTCAAGGCCTCCTCATCATCGCTGACAAGCATACCTCCGCCTGAGGTGGTGATGATTTTATTGCCGTTAAATGAATAAATGCCAAAGCGGCCAAAGGTTCCGCTTTTTCTCCCTTTGTATTCAGATCCGAGCGATTCCGCCGCATCTTCAATGACGGGAACCGCGTATTTGTCGCAGATTTCAGTGATCTCGTCCATTTTGGCGCTTTGTCCGTACAAATTGACGACGATGACGGCTTTCGGAAGGTTCCTGGCGCGCTCCGCTTCATCCAGCGCCCGCTCAAGCGCCCGGGGAGACATGTTCCATGTATCCCTTTCCGAATCGATAAAAACAGGTTCAGCCTGCTCGTACAATACGGGATTGGCGCTGGCGACAAATGTAAAGGAAGAGCAAAATACCGTATCGCCCTTTCCGACTCCGAGCAATTTAAGTGCGAGGTGAATCGCCGCGGTTCCCGAGCTGACGGCCGCCCCGCCGGCCGCTCCTACATAGGCGGCAAGCTTTTCTTCAAACGCGTCGACAAGCGGGCCGAGGGGAGCGATCCAGTTGGTTCGGAAAGCTTCGGCTACATAGCGTTCCTCCTCGCCGCTCATGTGCGGCGGCGATAAATAAATTCGCTTTTTCTGACTCATTGTTTTCACCCTTTTTATGCGATTATTTGATTGTTCTTGCAGGTATTCCGACAGCGGTCGAATCGTCCGGGATGTCTTCAATCACCACCGAACCGGCGCCGGTCACGCTTCTCTTTCCGATCGTTTTCCCCGGGATGACAGCGGTTCCCGCACCGACATGCGCCTCTTCTTTGACAGTCACGCCTCCTGTCAAAATCGTTCCTGGCGACAGATGGACATAGTCGCCGATCGTGTTGTCATGCTCAACGATCGCACCTGTGTTGACGATGCTGTGAGCGCCGATATAAGCATCGGCCTGAATGATGCTCCCCGCCATCACAACCGTCCCGTTTAGTATCTGCGCCGTTTTGCTGACCACGGCCGACGGGTGGATGAGCACTGCATAACATTCAAGAGGGAGACCGAGACTCTCAAACAGCCGTTTTCTGACGGCGTTTTTTCCGACGCCGAGGATAAATGTCACGCCAGGAATCAGCTTGACAAGCTCTTTCACCGCATGTGAGGGACCTTTATAAAGGCCGTTTTCAACATGAAGCTCAGAAAACCGGTCATCAAGAATCCCGGCCAGCACTTGATCCGGCAGCTCCTCGATGATCTCCCGAATGACTTTGCCGTGGCCGCCGGCGCCGATGATGATCACGCTCTGCATCACGCATTCCTTCTCCCTGTGAATTTTTCGGCTGTGACATGGTGATCCTGGCTGACGCCCTCTGACTTCAGCACCTTGCCGACCGTCAGCAAAATGATTTTCAGATCAAGCAAGAAAGATCTGTGATCGACATACCAGACATCAAGTTCGAATTTCTCTTCCCACTTCACTTTATTCCTGCCGTTGATTTGCGCCCAGCCCGTTATACCGGGTCTGACTTCATGCCGTCTCCACTGCCGTTTTGTGTAAAGGGGCACATATTCCATCAAAAGCGGCCGCGGACCGACGAGGCTGAGGTCGCCTTTGATGACATTGATCAGCTGCGGTAATTCATCAAGACTCGTTTTTCTGATCAGCCTGCCCGTCTTTGTCAGCCGTTTTTCGTCGCTGAGCAGGTTTCCGGCCCCATCCCTTTCATCTGTCATCGTTCTGAACTTGTACAATGTGAACGGCTTGCCATTCAGACCTGGGCGGGTCTGGCGGAATAGTACAGGGGAGCCGATTTTCCACCTGATAACACAAGCCGTTACGATCATGGCAGGACTGAGAACGAGAAGCAAAACAATCGCTGACACAAGATCAAAAACCCGTTTCACTTTCACAAAAACCGCACCCTTTCTATTTGAAAAATCCCTTTTGAAAAGGAAGTAATGCTGAAGTCCGAAACTTATGCAGCCAAGCGTGGACGGCAAGCCGCTCTTCCTTTGTGCACATCACGAAATACGCAAACAACGTATAGGCGCCTGACGCTGTCAGCGCCGTCATGATGAGGGACGGCAGACTGTCGACCGCAAACAGGAGCTGAATCGCGCAGCAGACGGTCAAAGTGAACGAAGCGCCGGCTAGCGGAGCATACACGCCTTTATAAAAGACCCGTTTTGTTTCCCCCGTAATCTTTGACGCATAGATCGGGGTAAAAACGACGTTTTTCAGCATTAATGCGACAGCCCCCGAAAGCGCGATACCATAAAGGCCGAGTCCCGCTGGACCGCTCAATACGACAGCGAGCAGCAAGTTGACGGCCCCGAAGGCCACCGTCGTCAGCGCCGGTGTTCTCAGCTTGTTGTAGGCTGTAAAAATATAAAACAGCGGCGCCGGACTTAACGAAACAACCAAATATCCGGCATGTATCAATAGCAGCCATTTTAAGTGTTCGAAAGAAGGGCCGAGCCAAAGCGTCAAAAACGGGCCGGCCAGGCCGCCGAGCAATGCCGCCGGCAGCGCAAGAATCATGCCGTTGAACCGGACGGCCCGATTGGCATAGCGGACAAGCCCTTCTTTGTCCCCTTTTGAATAGTAAAGTGTAATCGTCGGTGAGAAGACGGCGGCAAGCGTACCCGACAGCGTCCGCAGCAAAAGCGGAAACTGGATAATCGCCGCATACATTCCGGATTCGGAAACCCCCAGCATGATATTGGCCACCATCAAATCGATTTGCAGAAACAAAAGCACGCCGATCTGGCTGACTGAGCTCCATCCCCCTGACTGAAGCAGTTTTTTGCACTTTTGAAGCGACATATCCCTGATGCGAAACGCAAACCATGGAATCAATTTTTTAAAGAATATGATCGACAGCATACAGGCCGCGGCAGTGGCAATGAAAGCTGCAAGCTGAATGTGCCAAATCTTCGGTGCAAACCAGGAAAAAATGCATAGGACCGATAACACGCGAATCAGCATCTGCACCGCCTGAATCGTGCTTGTGATATAGATTTTATTGGCATAAAACGGACCTGCTGCAAATCCCGACATAAAAAAGGTTAATAAAAAAAGCAGGCCGCCGATGAACAGCGCCATTTGCACATCGCTCAAGAGTGCTGCGGGCACGCGGATGATCCGATCGATAAAAAACGACGTTCCAGCCAGCGGAAAAAACAAAATGAACGAAAGGATAATAGATGAAACAATGTACGTATTCATATAACCTCTCGCCTCATCAAGCGCCCCTCTATGGGCGGAAACGGAAAAAAACCTGACAACGACCGCGCTCAAAGCAACTGTAATGATCGAGAAATAATTAATCATATTTTGCGTTAAATGAACGAAGCCGAAGGCCTCAACTCCGAGCGTTTGTATGACAAACGGAGTCAGCCACATCGAAAACAGCACGGATAATAAAAAGGACGCCATATTGGCGCCCAGATTCAGAATAAATGTCTTATTCAAAAGGCTCATCCCTTACTGGGCAGATTTCGTTTAAAAAACAATTCAAGCAGGATCGGAACATTTAATTTGCATAGCAATAGCACCAGCCGCTGGCCGATTAACAGCTTTTCATTGCGAATCGACGTTTTTTTCACAGATGACCGCACCATCCGGTAAGACAAAATGTCTCTAATGTGCCGCCTCACCTGTTTTGAAGGCTTCCGTTCGGCACAAGCATTGGCCAGAAGCATCGGTATTTGATGTTTGCACATATATGTTTGCAGATCCTCTGCACAATCCTCAAACATCTGAAACGTCTCATAAAACCTCTTTTTCGCACGATACTGCCTGATCAGACTGTCATCCATATACGGTTTAAAGGGCAGCTCTGTCAGGCTTTGCGGGTTCCATCTGTACATGTAATAGCCTTCATCGAGCGCTTTCACGCGCTTGGCCGCATAAAAAGCGTACAAGTTAAACGGCGAATCTTCCGCAAACCGGATATCTTCGTAAAAATAAAGCTCGTTTTGTTTCAACAGTTCGCGCCTGTACAAGTTCCGCCATACATACCAGATAAGCCGCGTTTCATGCGCCCTTCTCAGCTCATGCTTCATATCCCAGCTCAACAGCAGGCGCCCTGCCGGCAGAGATGGCGGGACATACTGGTTCCCCTTTTCAGAATGCTTGTAATAGCCGCACATCACGATATCAAGATCGTCTTCTTTTGCGGCGGCATACATATTTTCAAACATTGAAGGCGAAACAAAGTCGTCCCCGTCGACAAAGCCGACATACTCCCCTGTCGCCGCATGAAGCCCCGCGTTTCTGGCCGAGCTCAGGCCCCCGTTCTTTTTGTGGATCACTTTCACCCTCGCATCCCGGTCACAGTACCGTCTGGCGATGTCTGCCGATCTGTCCGGAGACCCATCATCGACAAGAATAATTTCGATATTTCTCAATGTCTGGCTGAGCAAAGAGCTGACACATTCTTCAATATAATTCTCGACATTGTACATGGGAACAATGATGCTGACGAACGGCTTCATAAGGCATCACCGTTGATTTTCCGCCTTAAATCTGTGAAATAATGCTCCCTTGGCGGCATGTTTTTGTAAGATGAACCGCTCTTGATCAATTCTTCAATCGCACGCAGCACTTCTTTCATTTCCGGATTCTCTACAAGCTTCATGGACGGAACGTCTTTCAGCCAGTGAAACCCTTCAACAACCTTATGGTCAAAGGAGCGAATCACGACACAAGGCGTTCCCGTAATTGCGCAAAAGATCATGCCGTGCAGCCTGTCTGTGACGACAACCTCCGCCCCCCTCAGCTGATCCCACAGCTTATTCAGCTCCTGTTCGCGGGATGTGCGGCTGACTCTCTTGCCGATCGTCGTCGTAAAGGTTTTCACCTCTCCGTATTCATCCCGGACTGCTTGCAGCAGCGCTTGCCGCTCTTCTGTTTTGAGGAAGCTTTCTTTATCATTCCGTAAACAAACCAGGATTCCGTCTCTTTCAGCCTGCTGCTCTTTCTTTAAATAGAGCACCATATCCGGCTGTTTCATAATCGTTTTGTTTGGGAAATGCTGTTTCATAAATTGGTAGGTTGTCTCATCACGCGCCATCATCAGCAGGCGGGGATGGGCATTGTAGATTTTTTTTGCCCGTGTTAATTCTTTTTGGCCGTAAGGCGTCTTGGAAAAATGGGCAGTGGCCGGAAGCTGTACGATTTTATACTGTTTAAATGTCTTGATGATAAAGCGTCTCGTCCATTCTTCATTTCTGTATAAATCCCCCATATTGCCGCCGCCGATGATAAACACCATATCCTCCGGATGGCGGGCGCGCCGCAGCGCTTTTGCGTGTTTATAAATATCATTGATGCCGATCTCGATCACTTCAAAATCGGCAAACTCATTTTCTATGAATGTCTTGCTTGCCAGGGCAATCGCATGATCTCCCAAATTATCGTGGGAAGGAATTAATGTCAAAATGATCTTTTTCTTCTCTTTATATTGATCAAATCTCTTTAAACCCGGTGTCCCCATTATGTATTCTGAGGGATATTTCACCTTCAGCAGCAGCCATTCCGCAAGATTGATTTTCCATTCCTGAAAGGTCATTTCTTCACCGCCTATTTCTTCATTCTGTACTCGATCATTTTCTGGTATAGAGCTGCGAATCCGTATACGGCCGGCATGAGCCGGCAGCGAATCAATAAAAGCAATAGCTTTTGCTTCGAATCGAAAACCTCCGGGTCGACGGCGGGGATGTTCTTCCGAAACTCGGGGGACGCGCAAATCCGCCTGATATTTTTATATTTTTGTGCCGCAGATTTTTTGTTTAAGCTCTTGCACTCATTCAAAATGCTGCTCAAGCCGTGGTTGACGATAAAGACATCAAGCGCATCTTCTAACGTCTGAAGCTTCCCGTGCTTTGCCAAACAGTCCAGGTTTGCCCCGTAAAGGGTCAGTCCGTCTTCGAACAGCCCGGCCTGATATTTTTGCACAATCGAGGCGAGGTGGACCCTGTAGTGGTAAAGAGGTTTTGTCACAAATGCCGCGGCTTCAGCAAAAAGCAGACACCTGAAACTAAAATATTGATCTTCAATATTCTCCAATTCACCCCTGAGCGGAAATGTAAGCTGATGCTGTTCGATCAGGCTCCGCTTATAAAGCTTATTCCAGGAAAAACCGCTCACCTTGCCTTTGAGCAGATCGGCGATATAGGCGTTCTTCGGCTTTCCGGCATAGTTTTTGCCTATTTCCGGACAGATCGTTTTGCCGGTGTCCTGCATCTCCACGGCATAATCGCATATGACGAGTTCAGCTTCTTCGGCCTTTGCTTTTTCATACATCGCCTGGCAATAGTCCGCTTCAATCCAGTCATCGGAATCGATGAAACCCAGGTACTCTCCCGACGCCTCATCTATTCCTTTATTGCGGACGGCGCCGAGTCCCTGATTCTCCTGTTTGATTACTTTGATCCGCCCGTCTTTTCTGGCGAAATGATCAATGATTTTCTGGCTCCCATCCGTCGACCCGTCATTGACGATGATGATTTCAATATTTTTTAAGGTCTGGCTGAGCAGCGATTGTAAACAATTCGGCAAAAAAGCTTCTGTATTGTAAACTGCGACCAGTAAGCTCACCGCTGGATTTTCCAATATGATTACTCCTTTGTCGACATTTTTCACAAGACAGGGATGATCTGCCGGCCCTGCCTGTTCAGATGGATTATCGTTCAAAAATCGTTCTGTACGGCAGCACTGAGGAATCGAACGGCATAAGCATAAAGCTGTATAAAAAATAACAGATCAAAATCATGATATAAAAAAGCGCATTCGACTTCGGTTCGAAAATCCGCACAAAATAAGGAACGAGAATCAGCTGATAAAGTCCAAAATAGATGTTAAATCTTGCAAAGATGACATCCTTTGTCGCCAAAACGCCAAATAAAAAACCAATCAGGCAAAAATTGACGATATAATCGATCTCGGGCCACCGCTTTCGGAGCTGCTCCCTGAAGCAAAAAGCAAGCACGAGCGGAATAAGAAGAACGATGATTTTAATCGAGTTCATCCCGTTTGAATTTTTCATCAGCCATTCTTCATAATGTCCGTAAGAGCTGTTCTCAAGCATGACGATAAATACGGAAAGAAACTTTTGATACATGAACGTTCCCGCCAGAAACAAAAGGGTGAGACAGCCCATCAGAGGCGACCACGCTTTTCGTCTGACAATGAAATAGACGGGAATCATGATCAAAGCGGATGAATGAAAAAGCGAGCAGATCAGCACGGTAATCACATAGCGGACCCAGTTTCCGCCGATCACATACTTGACCGCCCAAAACAGGATGCCCGCCACCATATACTGGCGAATCCCGTTGAATGACGCATAGTAGTAAAACATGCCGAGAAACAGAAACATGCTTAATTCAAACGGCCGTCCATATATATAAAGCGTCTTGACGATGAATAGATACGTGACGGCGGCCACAGTGACAAACATGATTTGCGGATCGCTTGTAATATGGTTCAGCAGCCATAACAGCGCGGTAAATCCGGGATCTGTCGAAGCTTTTGCCCCGCCGAAACCGAAAATCTCCGCTAGGCTGTCATACTTTCCTGCCAGCTCATAAAGCAGCATATACGTTTGGTAATCTGTTCCGACCTTGTATCTCAATCCGGCTACGATGACCAGCGAAACAAGCGGGACGATGGCAATAATCGCATTCGGACGATAGCCGGTCGGCAATGAATGATCTTCTTTGCCGTACATTTTCGCAAACCATGACCAGACAAAAACGATTCCCACATTCAGCAAGTAAATATCCATTGTTATTGCCCTTCTGCAGCAGAAATCGAATAGAGATCCATTAATCTCGCCAGGTTCGCCTTCGCATCATACCCTCTTTCGGCCAGACCGCTTTGAATCTCAGACCATGACGGCTTTTCCGTCTGCGCCGCCCGGCTGATCTCCTCCGTCCACCGTTCAAACCCCGCTTCAAGACTGAGCCGCTTCAATAAGCCGATCCCCATATCGGTTTCCTCTGTGATTCTGTCCGAGACGACGCAGGGCAGGCCTGAAGCCTGTGCTTCCACTAGAACGAGCGGCAGTCCTTCAAACAAGGACGGCATTACGAATACGTCAAACGTCCGCATCAGAGCAGGGATATCCTCAACGACGCCGAGAAATAAGATATCGTTTTCCAACCCCAGCTCAGCCGCCTGTTCTTCCATTTGTCTGCGCAGCGGCCCGTCGCCCGCGAGCACCGCCTGAAAGGGCGTCTCCGCTTTTTTAAACCGAACGGCGAGCTCAAGCAAAAAAGGGTGGTTTTTTTGCTCGAAGAACCGTCCGACATGTCCGATCACAAGCACGTTTTCCCGAATGCCGAACCTTTGTTTCATGACGGCTTTTGAGCGGCTGTTCGCCTCTTGAAAACGGTCAAGGTCAATGCCGTTTTGCAGAAGATGAACCGCGTTTTTGCGCATCTTATTTCCGCCGAACAAAAAGCGTCCGGCATCTTTGCCGCATGCACAAAGAGCGGTGGAGCACGAGAACATGAACCGCCGGAACAAATGAAGCTGCAATGTGTCCAACAGGCGCGGATTCGGCTTCCAGGCCGTATTGTGAGAATGGCAGATGCGGACCGGGACACCGGCAAGCTTAGCCGCCAGAGCGGCGAAACCCGTCTGAAAATCAGTGTGGGCGTGAACAGCTGCAAACGGTCCATTCTCGATCAAAATCTCCCTGATGTTTTTGAGATAGGAAAGAAGGCCGGCGCTGCCGATGCTCGGCACATAAAACACGCGCCCGCCAAGCGATATGATCTCCGGATCATAGTCACATGTTTCCTCCCGGTGGGAAATAAAATCAAATTGAACGCGGCGCCTGTCAGTATGGCGGTACATGTTCATAATCATCGTCTCCGCACCCCCGCGGTTCATTCCGCTTACGATGTGAAGCACCCGTTTTGGTCTCTCGCTTCTGTCATTCATGTTTTACGACCCCTCCGCCTTCATTCATCAATCTTTTTTTATGGTATTTGTTCATGATAAACGGAGGCATGAGCCCCCTGATGATCGGTTTCAAAATGTAGGCATAATCGGAGAGCGGCAGCTTCAGCCGTCTGCACGCATCATAGACGATAAACGCATTATCGATGGAATAGCTGAGCTTTCTCCTTTTGAACGCCGATTCGTCTTCCCTGACTTTGTACAAAGCCTCCTGAAGATTGTAGCCTCTATATCCGGCTTCAAAAAACCGGAGCCATAAATCGATGTCTTCCATTCGTCTCGTCCGTCTTCCGACGCGGTAGCCTTTCAAGGCCTGATAAGCTTCCGCCCTCATCATGATCGTCGCATGGCAAAACGGCGTTCCTTTTGCCATGATTCTCGGGGCAGGTGAAGGGGGCATCATTCTGACGCCTCTGACGCCGTTTTCATCAAAAGCGATCATCCCGCTTCCGACGACCTGATAATGGGACTGCGTTTCTAAAAATGCGACCTGTTTTTCAAAGCGGCGCTGCAAAGAAATGTCATCCCCGTCCTGGCGCGCGATATATTTCCCCCCGGCATATTGGAGGCAGTGGTTTAATGAAGCGGCAAGCCGCTTGTTTTTCTTATTTCTGATCAGCCTGATTTTATCGCTGTAATGGTCGGCATACTGTCTGGCGATCTCATACGTCCGATCTGATGAAGCATCATCGCAGATGATCAGCTCCCAATTTTTATAGGTTTGGCTCAAAATTGACTCAATGCTTTCAGCAAGCGTGTCTTCGCAATTGTAGACTCCCATAATGACAGATACTTTCGGCTTTTGTCGGCTTGTCATCCTTCCAGCCTCCTTTCAGCTGCTTGTTTTTTCATAAAGGAAGAATAAATCCCGGCCATCTCCTTTACCGTGCGCTGCTGAGAATAAACGGCAGCCGTTTTTCTTCCCTCTTCCCCCATCTGTTTTTGCAAGCGGTCAGAATGGTAAAGCTGCAAAAGGCGCTCGCTGAAGGTTTGGGCGTCTCCCTGCGGAATCAGAAAACCGTTCACCCCGTCTTTGATGAATTCGCGATGGCCGCGGTTGTCTGTGGCAACGGCCGGCTTACCGGCTGCCATTCCTTCAAGCAGATTCATGCCGAGTCCTTCCCTTCTGCTCGAAGCGACAGATACATCGGCAAGCTTGATCCATTCGTGAATGTCCTTTTGAAATCCCGCAAACGTAATATGGGAAGCGGCCCTTTTTTGTTCGGCCAAGCGGCGGTACTCTTCTTCCATCTGCCCCTTCCCTGCAAAAACAAGGCGCATGTTTGGCATTCTGTCCTTTAGGAGAGCAGCCGCTTCGATTAACAGCGCCTGGTTTTTATTGATGTTCAGCTCGGCCGGATAAATGAGGACAAAGTCGTCTTGATTCAGATCGTATTTTGTTCTGAGCCGCCTTTTTTCCTCTTCATCAACGGGATGAAATCGTCCGGTGTCCACCCCGATTCCGTGGATCTTTTCCGTCCGCATCATCCTTCTGAACCCTTTTGCAAGCTCAAAATCTTCCTGATTGATCGTGATCAGGCAATCCGTCAAAAAAGAAAGCCCCTTTTCAATCGGATAGTATAAAAGCCAATTTTTAAGGGGCGCTCCTTGGCAAAAATGGAAACCGTGAGCGGTATATATCACTGCGGTTCCTTTTTTTCTCCACTTTCGGGCGGCCAGACGGGCCAGAACCCCGCCCATCGGAGTGTGGCAATGGATGATATTGTATTCGTTTTCATCGATGATGCGCCCAAGCTCCCGGCAGGCTTTCAAATTACCCGAGCGAAAAGGCGACCGCTCAATCCCGATATCGAATTGTTGATCGGCAAAAGGAAGCTGCATGCTCCCTTTCGCCGCTGTATGAACATTCCAGCCCTGTTCTTTGAACCATTTAAAATACGGAAGGTGAAATGCTTTGAAGTGATAATCTACCGTCGCGCAAAACAAAACCGTTCCTGTCATGCTCCAACCTCCTAATGCGCTGTCACCAGTTTTTTCTCATGCTGTCCGATAGCGCTGAACAACCGGTCTCTCAGCTCGCAGTCCGACAGATACATGAACTCTTCCATAAATGTTTTAAGTACTGTCCATTCAGCATCGACCGCCTTGCCGACATGAATTTTCGGAAACACCTGTTCAGCCAGCACTTCATTTTGGTTGAGCAGCTCTTCATACATTTTTTCGCCCGGGCGTATGCCGGTAAATTCGATTTTGATCTGGTCTGTCGTGTAGCCTGACAGCTGAATCAGATTTTTGGCAAGATCGACGATTTTCACCGGATCTCCCATATCAAGCACGAATATCTGTCTTCCTTTGGCAAGCGCCCCCGCTTGAATGACAAGCCTTGAAGCCTCCGGGATCGTCATAAAATACCGGGTCATATCCTGGTGTGTAACGGTTACCGGTCCGCCTTTCGCGATTTGCTTTTTGAAAATCGGGATGACGCTTCCCCTGCTGCCGAGCACATTGCCGAAGCGGACGGCGACGAATTTGGTTTTGCTCGTTTTGCCGAGATTCATAATCAGCATTTCCGCAAACCGCTTTGTCGCGCCCATGATATTGGCGGGATTGACCGCTTTGTCGGACGAAATGAGGACAAATGTTTCCACCCCTGCCTGATCAGCCGCTTCAGCAACGTTTTTAGTGCCGAGAATATTGTTTTTAACCGCTTCTTTCGGACATTTTTCCATCAGCGGGACATGCTTGTGTGCAGCGGCATGGTAAATGACATTCGGCTTATAGCGCTCGATCAGCAAAAACATTTTCTCTCTGTCCTGAATGTCGGCGATCTCGGGATAATAGCTGACATTGGTTCCGAATTTCTCTGTTAACTCAAGCAATATAGAGTGGATGCTGTTTTCTCCATGGCCGACCAAAATAATCGATTTCGGTTTAAATTTGCTGATCTGCCGGCAGATTTCCGAGCCGATCGATCCTCCCGCACCTGTGACAAGAACGACGCGGTCTTTCACCGTATTGGAGATTTCGCTCGTATCAAGCTGAACAGGCTCCCTTCCGAGGAGATCCTCTGCCTTGACTTCACGGAGCTGATCAACAGGGTGTCTGCCAAGCAAAATCTCATCGATCTTCGGCATGATTTGCGTTTTCACGCCCGTTTGTGCGCACGCTTTATACATCTCCTGCATTTGGGAGACCGTTAAGGACGGAATGGCGATGATGATCATGTCAATATTCATTTGCCGGACCGCGTGAACAATCTCATCTTTTCCTCCCAAAACGGGGAGGCCCATGATTTCAAGCCTGTGCTTCGTTTTGTCATCATCAATAAAAGCGACGGGTTCGATATTCAATTCGTGTTTCTGGAAAAGCTGTTTCGCGATTAAACTGCCGGCTGAGCCGGCGCCGATGATAAGGGCTCTGGCAGATTCCTTGCTTCCTTTGTTCACCTGCTCCCTGATAATCCGCCACATCATTCGCGATCCGCCGATCAAAAGCAATTGAAAAAGCCAGCTTAAACACAGCAGACGGACCGGAACGTTTTGAAAGAACAGCAATTCAATGAACACCGCCGCCAAATGGGATAGTGTAATTGATTTTAATAAGACGCATAACTCCCCAACGCTCGCATATTCCCAAACTTTTTTATAAAGATGAAAGCAATGGGCAAATAAATGCTGGGCGCCGAGCAGAATCAGCGAGGTCATCAGCAGCATTTCTGAAGGGTATAGTTCATATGATGGCAAAATCAGCTGATACCCGATAAAAATGGACAGCAAAACCAGGTATGAATCTAGTGCGGTGATGATGGAAAGCCTTCTCCGGTATGTCAATTTCCTACCTCCTCATGTATCTTACTAGCTGCCGGGATTTTTCCAGGCAAAATCCCATCAGCTAAAAAGATACGAACGAATGAATCGAAATCAAAAGTACATACAATAAAATGGGCATTTAACCCGCCCTCACGCCCAGCCATCGATGACTTGCATCTAAGGCAGCTGCAGAAGCTGCCCACGGTAGAGCCGAGTGCCCCCATTGATAAAGGTAAGGAAGACATCACCTTTTCCCGGCCATATGCGGCGGGTCTGAACCGTTAATAGTTATATTGACGCGCTTTTTTTACTTTCCTTCCGTTTAAGACGGCGCCAAGCAGCTCGCTTTTGGAGGAATTGAGCGCATCTCTTGCCTTAATCGCATTATCAAGCTTTGTTTTTCCGCTCAAGATGACAAGGATGCTCCCATCCACCTGATTCGCCAGGATTTGCGCATCGGCAACCGGTAAAAGCGGAGGAGAATCGAGAATCACAAGATCATATTGCTTGTACGCTTCTTCAAGCAGGTCCTCCATCGCCTGTGATGATAATAGTTCAGCCGGGTTCGGCGGGATCGGTCCGCTTGTCAGCACATGGAGATTTTCCGCCTGGCTTTGCTGAACAACGTTTTCCAGATACGATTTTCTCATCAGCACGTTCGTAACGCCGCAATGGTTATCAAGCTCAAAAATTTTGTGGATCGTCGGCTTTCTTATGTCCGCGTCTATGAGAAGAACCTTTTTTTCCTGCTGTGAAAAAACGACCGCCAGGTTAGCGGCGGAGAACGACTTGCCTTCTCCCGGGAGACCCGACGTGATCAATAATGATCTGAACGGCTTTTCAAAAGAAGAAAACTCGATGTTCGTCCGGATCGTCCGATATTGTTCGACAATGGGTGTATTTGGCTGATGCAAAGCGACTAGCGCCGACTCGTATTTTCTCGAGCGTTTTTTTCTAATACCCAAGCGGCTCACTCCTTCCCGTTTTCACACGAATGTTCATATTGTGGTCTCCCCTGTAGCTGATTTTTTTGTTTTTCATTTGTTCAATGCTTCCCAAGTAAATGAATCCCGCCTCTTTCTCAACCTGTGACGGCCGCGTTACCGTATCATCGAGAAAATCAAGGAAAAACGCTAAAGCGATTCCGGCCATTAAGGCCGCGCCAAATGAAAGCAAAATATTCATTTTGTAGTTCGGCTTGACCGGTGTCGGCGAATCGACGATGTCCGCTTTTGAGAGAACGGTTACACGATCGGTGTTCATAATCTTTTTAATTTCTTTCTTGAGAACAGCCGTTAGCGTGTTCGCTATATTAGCCGCTCTTTCCTGGCTTTTGTCCTGAACCGTGATGTTGATAATCTCTGATTCACTTTCACTGCTCGTCACGATTTTTTCTTTCAAGCTGCCGACAGAATCCTGTAAATGAAGCTCTTCCTTTACTTGCCCCAGAATCACCGGATTTTTCAAAAGCGCTTGAAATGTCCGTGTATATTGAAGGTTGATTTGAATATCGCTGAAAGTGGCACTCCCTTTTTTCTCACCGACTTGATGAACCAAAACCTGTGTCGAAGCCTGATAGACAGGTGTCAGCACAAAGAATTGAAAGATGCCGCTGATCAGTGTTACGCCGATTGTCAAAACAAGAATAAGAACAGTTCTTTTCCGCAATATTGCAATCAATTCTTTAAAATCCATGTTTTCCTTCATGCTTGACTGCCTCCTCAGGAACACCGTTTGTTAATGATTGGATTATAAAAGAAAAAATTTGAATTGAAAAATGCTGAATTTAGCTATATAGTTCTCTTTAGAGAACAAATCCGTTCGTTTTCTTTTGTTTTCTGTCGATATCTTAAATTTTTGAATTTTATAAAGAACAAATTATTTCTTATAATGAACAAGAAAGCGTTTTTAACTGAATGGTCACGGGAAAGGGGAGGATGAATATGATCGGGAAGGTCATCCGGATGTACCGTAAAAGAAAAGGCTATTCCATTAATCAACTTGCAGATATTGCAGGCGTCTCAAAATCGTATTTAAGCAAAATCGAACGCGGAGTTCACAGAAATCCTTCTGTCGAATTTCTCAAAAAAGTCTCGCGTGCACTGAAAGTGGAACTAAAAGAGCTGTTTGATACAGAAGTAATGCTTTACCGGCGGGCCGAACATGAAGATGAATGGAGAACCCATTTGGTAGAGGCCGTTCAGGCGGGGATGAATCAGGAAGAACTGTTTCAATTTACGCACCGCCTCAAGCAGAAAAAGAAAGAACGGACCTTTTTCCGAAGCAGAGAGCTTACACAGGCCAACATCGAAGAATGGAGAGCGCTTATGGCGGAGGCGAAGGAATTGGGATTGACGGTTCAGGAGGTAGAGGCCTTCTTGGTGAGAACGAGAAACCATTAGTCTGTACAGCACTCATTCCGATTTTATATAACGAAGAGCATTGGACGGTGAACATCCAATTCGAAACTACCAAAAATTCGCAATAGTGAAATATTGGAATAGCAAAAATGACATGCGTCTTTTGCTCTGTTTTTACCTGTTTGCCTTATGTACAATCAGCTATTCATGACGGTCTTTTAGCCAATTATGGTGAAAAGACTTTTGACTCATGTTTATTTATAAATGAAGAAACTCGACTCGGGCATCCTCCTTACACAGCAAAAACCGATATTCCCGTTAAACGGGGTGATGTTAGTCACCGGCAACCGGATGAAGGACAGGCCTTGAGCATAATTGTTGTACCAAACCCGATATTTGAATTAATCTGAATAAAATGGAAAGCAGGTGATGAATAAATGAAAGTATTAGTACTGGCGGTTCACCCAAACATGGAACAGTCCGTGGTGAATAAGACGTTTGTGGAAGAACTGAAAGGCGAACCCGATATCACGGTCCGTGAACTATATCAAGAATATCCTGATGAGGTTATTGATGTGGAAAAAGAGCAGCGGCTCCTGGAAGAACACGACCGGATCGTGTTTCAATTTCCTCTTTATTGGTACAGTTCACCGCCGCTTTTGAAAAAATGGCTGGATCATGTCCTGCTTTACGGCTGGGCTTATGGAACAAACGGCACTGCGCTTCGCGGCAAGGAATTCATGGTCGCAGTTTCCGCGGGAGCTCCTGAAGAAGCCTATCAGGCAGGAGGATCGAACCATTACTCCATTAGTGAACTGTTACGCCCTTTTCAGGCGACAAGCAATTTTGTCGGCGCAACCTATCTTCCGCCGCACGTTTTTTACGGGGCCGGTTCAATCGGTGAAAGCGCGCTGGCTGAAAGCGCAAAAACGTACAGAGAACATATTTTGAAGTCATTTTAAATCGAAAAAAGCCCGACTCTGGAAAGTCGGGTTTTGTTATTTCTTCGGCTATCATTCACGTTCATCCATCCACTTTTCCCCCCACATGGCCATCTCCTTAAAAATGCTGTGGAAAGCCTTACCTTTTTCCGTTAAGGCATATTCGACAGTAACAGGAACGGTCGGGAACACCTGCCGGGAAATCATTCCGTTTTCTTCAAGGTGTCTCAATGTGTCGGTTAAGCCTTTGGTGTTGACGTTTCCCAAGTTTCTTCTGAGCTCGTTGAATCGCCGCTTGCCCCGGATGAGTTCGGCGAGAACCAAAAATGACCATTTACCCGAGAGAATTTTCAATACATCATGAATTAAAGCAGAGCATTCTTTATGCTGAACAGCTGAATTCATAGCAATTCCTCCATTGCTTCATTCGCCAATTTTGACTTGATCCTACCATATGGACACCAGAGCATTCAAGAGAACGATCTTACGGTTTATTTTTATAAAGCATATATAAAAAAATTGCGTTCTTGTGAAGCCTCCCGGTGGTTGCTATTGTTATATCAAAAAGGAGAAAAAAACATGAAAAAACAATACGCTTCCTTATTTACCCCGTTTACTTTCAAAAACGGAATCCAATTGAAAAATAGAATCATCATGCCGCCAATGGGGCATTCATCCTCATTGCCGGGAGGATTGATTTCCGATGACGAACTGGTCTATTACGCCGCGCGGACAACAGATGTCGGGATGGCCATCACGTCAGCGACAACGATACAGCCCGGAACCGGATTCCCCGGCATCCCCGGAGCTGAACACGATGATCAAATCCCGGGATTAACCAGGCTTGCAGCCACTTTAAAGAAACATGGAGCAAAAGCGATCCTGCAGCTCTTCCATCCCGGAGCCAAAGGTATAGAGCGGACAGTCAGCGCCAGCGCCGTCGCTCCAAATCCGGATGCACCGGTGCCAAGGGCACTATCTGAGCAAGAGATTCAAGAACTTATCCATGCCTTCGGCCAGGCGGCGCGAAGAGCGATCGAAGCCGGGTTTGACGGAGTCGAAATTCACGGCGCAAACGGGTTTCTCGTCCATCAGTTCTTCTCTCCTTATTACAACCGGCGCAATGACAGCTGGGGCGGCACTTTAGAGAAACGGATGAGATTCCCGCTTCAGATTATAGAAGAAATCAGACGCGTAGCGGAAAGCTGTCATCAGCCATCCTTTATCATCGGCTACAAATTTTCGCCCGAAGAGCCGGAAACGCCCGGAATCACGATGGATCAAACGCTGTATTTCGTCAATGTACTGCAAAAACAAGCATTGGATTACCTGCACGTATCTCTTGTTGATTTCCGGTCTTTGCCGCGCCGGGGTGCAGACAGATCCCGCACGCGGATGGAACTGATCAAAGAAACCGTCCAAGACCGCATTCCCCTGATCGGAGCCGGGCAAGTACGCATACCGGAAGATGCCGTTCAAGCGCTGAAAACAGGAGCCGATCTCATCGGAATCGGACGGGGTCTCCTGATGGATCCGGAGTGGCTTCAAAAAGTCCAAGCCGGGAAAGAGGCCGATATTCAAACAACTCTGTCAAGACATGATCAGCGAAAGCTCGTGATTCCAGACGCCTTTTGGGAAAATATCCCGATGTACATTGATTTCAATGATTAACGATTTGACCCCTTATATAGACTATAGATTCATATGAAAATAGAGTCTTTTTGCTTACAACCAATGTCAATTGCAAAAATATGTATGGGAAAAGAGGAGCTTAGACCAGTTGAGTCCATGACCCGATTATATTAGAATGATGGTAATTCAATAACGTCGGGATTGTTACTGTTTAAACAGGCAAGACCTAAAATGTGTGAAGGGCAAAGTCCATCTTTTTGCCGTACATAGCCTTACACATTTTAGGTCTTTTTTCTGTTCTCTTAAGGGTTTGGAGAAACCGGCAGCAATCCTGCGGATAGGGGTGATAATGGGCCAACGTTATGTTTTAGACATGCACACCATCATGAAAATGAAAAAAAGGGAGGAATTTCGATGAACATCAAAAAGATTGCAAAACAAGCCGCAGCCTTAACCTTTGCAACCGCACTGCTGACAGGAGGCGCGTCACAAGCTTTTGCCAAAGAAAGCGGAACAAAAGATTACAAGAAAAGCTACGGATTTTCTCATATTACAAGACATGACATGTTGAAAATTCCCGAGCAGCAAAAGAGCGAACAATTTAAAGTCCCTCAATTTGATCCGGAATCTATCAAAAACATCCCTTCTGCAAAAGGGTATGACCGCTCGGGAAATTTAATTGATTTAGACGTGTGGGACAGCTGGCCGCTGCAAAATGCCGATGGAACGGTTGCAACCTACCATGGCTATCACCTTGTTTTCGCCTTGGCGGGAGACCCGAAAGACGTCGATGACACGTCTATCTACCTATTCTACCAAAAGAAAGGCGATACATCCATCAACAGCTGGAAAAACGCCGGCAGAGTGTTTAAGGACAGCGATAAATTCGTTCCTGACGATCCGTACCTTAAACATCAAACACAAGAATGGTCAGGTTCTGCAACATTAACAAAAGACGGAAAAGTCCGCTTGTTCTACACAGCTTTCTCAGGCACGCAATACGGCAAACAAACATTGACAACGGCGCAAGTTAATTTTTCTCAGCCGGATTCCGACACTCTCAAAATTGAAGGTGTGGAAGATTACAAATCAGTATTTGACGGTGCTGACGGTACAGTCTACCAAAACGTTCAACAATTCATTGATGAAGGAAACTACAGCTCCGGCGACAACCACACGCTGAGAGACCCTCATTATGTGGAAGACCGCGGCCACAAATATCTTGTGTTTGAAGCCAATACAGGAACAAAAACAGGGTATCAAGGCGAGGATTCTCTTTTTAACAGAGCTTACTACGGCGGAGGTAAATCCTTCTTCAAAAAAGAAAGCAGCAAACTCCTGCAAGGGGCGAATAAAAAGAATGCTTCCTTAGCCAATGGCGCA
Source organism: Bacillus sonorensis NBRC 101234 = KCTC 13918 (assembly GCF_001592005.1). GTDB lineage: Bacteria > Bacillota > Bacilli > Bacillales > Bacillaceae > Bacillus > Bacillus sonorensis. Next base: position 71,672 of record NZ_BCVZ01000006.1, on the reverse strand, counting down.
CTCGGATTCATTGAATTAAATGATGATTACACATTGAAAAAAGTCAAAAAGCCATTGATTGCTTCCAATACGGTAACAGATGAGATCGAACGCGCCAACCTATTTAAAATGAATGGCAAATGGTATCTGTTCACAGATTCAAGAGGCTCAAAAATGACGATCGACGGCATCGGTTCAAAGGACATCTATATGCTCGGATATGTATCAGATTCACTAACCGGACCGTTCAAGCCGTTAAACAAATCTGGACTCGTTTTACACATGGATCAGGATTACAATGACATCACATTCACTTATTCACACTTTGCGGTGCCGCAAGCCAAAGGCAACCAGGTCGTGATCACAAGCTATATCACAAACAGAGGAATTTCGAACGAGCATCACGCGACGTTTGCGCCAAGCTTCTTGCTGAACATCAAAGGATCAAAAACATCCGTTGTTCAAAACAGCATTCTTGAACAAGGACAATTAACAATAAATGAATAACCAAAAAAAGAAAATGCCGATTATGACCGGCATTTTCTTTCGTATGTCATCTCAGAATTAAAGCGGGGAATGAGTTTGAATCAAAAAATGTTTGTTTTAAGCATTTGTGCCGGCATCTTCATGGCCATGCTGTTGCCGGCCAGCCAAACGGAAAAAACGGAAAAAACACAAAAAACTCAATCAGGATCTACGTATCGTGCCGCATTTCATTTAACCACTCCCGACAAATGGAAAAATGATCCCCAGAAGCCTGTTTATTTTAATGGAAAGTACCACTACTATTATCTCTATAACCGCGATTATCCGAAAGGAAATGGAACGGAGTGGCGCCATGCGTCATCAAGCGATTTGGTGCACTGGGAGGATGAGGGGGTTGCCATTCCTAAATATACAAATAAAAATGGTGACCCATGGTCCGGATCTGTCGTTGTTGATTCGAACAACACAGCCGGTTTTGGAAAAGGAGCGATCGTGGCCATTATGACGCAGCCATCTGCGGACAGCGGCAAAGAAGAACAATTTTTATGGTACAGCACAAACGGAGGAAAAACGTTTGCTCCTTACGGGGAAAAACCGGTATTGGCAAACCCTGGTTCGGTTGATTTCAGAGATCCGAAAGTGATCTGGGACGAGCAGGAGCAAAAATGGGTCATGGCGCTCGCGGAAGGAACGAAAATCGGTTTTTATGAATCTCGGAATTTAAAGGAATGGCGCTACACAGGCGGATTTCAGACGAACAACATCGGCATTGTGGAATGTCCTGATCTCTTCAAGATGCGGGCAAATGACGGGACATACAAGTGGGTGCTCGGCGCGAGTGCCAATGCCAAGCCTTCCGGAAAACCGAATACATTTGCATATTGGACCGGAAGCTATAACGGAAAGGATTTTGCTGCAGATCACGAAGAACCGCAATGGCTTGATTACGGATTCGACTGGTATGCAGGCGTGACGTTTGAAGACGGTGAGTCAAGCGATAAATATGCGAAACGGTACGCACTGGCCTGGATGAATAATTGGGATTATTCAAATGATACGCCGACAGAGCAAGAAGGGTTTAACGGAACTGATTCGATCGTGCGGCAGCTTCAATTAAAACATTATGAAGATAATATATACAGCCTGGCGTCACAGCCCATCAGCCAATTAGACAAATTAACCGTTTCAACCGAATATGATGAAAAAATTAAGGTCAATGGATCAAAAACGCTTCCCGTCAAAGGCGATACTTACCGGCTCGATGCTGATATCTCATGGTCTGATATCAAAAACGTTGGCATCAGACTGAGGGAATCGGAAAATCAAAAACGACACATTGATGCGGGCATTTTTGTCCAAGGCGGATATTCTTATGTCAACAGAGGTTTCACAGGACAGCCCGACAGCACCCGAACTTATCTAGAAAGCAGAGCGCCCTTTGATGCAAGCAAAAAGAAGGCCCATATAACGGTCATCGTTGATAAAACGACGGTAGAACTGTTTATAGACGACGGCCGGATCACTCAGTCAAATCAGGCTTTTCCCAAGTTACATGATAAAGGGATCACGCTTTTTACCGAAAACGGGACGGCTGTCTTTGAACATTTAACAGTTAAACATTTTGAATGACAAAAACAGGTGCTGCTTAGACAGGCACCTGTTTTTTTGCACCGCATGAGTAGTGGCGCGCGAAAAACACGTTCAGAAATATTCAGCACCGCATGGACGGGTTAACAAACGGGGCCCCTGTGCTGACGGTAGTTCACCCTGCCTGCAATTACCGAACTCTTTCCGTGTTCCATTCCTTTAAACGCGGCATGGACGACCTCAATCGGCGACATCCGTTTGCGGGTAAATGATTCATCTGCTCCAGATGCGCTGAAAAACGCAGTGTCCGTCTCCCCCGGACATAAGGCCAGCACTTTTACGCCGTTACCTCGGTTTACTGGTTTACTGCCCATAAAGCTTCAGCAAAAGACAGCACATACGCTTTTGTTGCCGCATAGACGGCCATATAAGGCGCAGGCTGAAAAGCGGTAAGAGAAGCAACATTCACAATGATGCCGTTTTTACTCTCGCTCATGCCTCTGATCAGCTGATGCGTCAAATCCGTGAGTGACGCAACATTCAGCTGGATTTCTTGTAATAAACGCGCGCGTGAATTGTGTTTAACCACCCCTTGCATGCAGAAGCCGCATTATTAATCAAAATATCAACCTGCAGGCCCCCGGCGTTTTACTTCCTCCTCGAGTTTTCCAGGGGCGTCGCCTGCCGAAAGATCAATCGGAATGGGCACAGCTTTTATATTGTGCGCTGTTTCCAGTTCGACGGCAAGCTTCTCCAGTTTATCGTGCGAACGGGCTGCTACAATGAGATGACTCCCTTTTTTGGCAAGCTCACAGGCAAAGGCTTCACCGATCCCTGAAGAGGCGCCGGTGACCAGAGCGGTTTTGATTTCACAGGCAATTCAAGTAAAAAGAGGGGCCCGGCTATGATATGATGAAATATGCAAATTTGCACCTCGTGAGATGTAAATAGTAAATGATATGTTTAGAAAGGGCCCTAAAACATGACAATTGATTTTTTAAACGGATATTTGAAGGCAATGGAAGAAGTAAATCATAGAACAAACCATGGGTACACGTTTGAAATGAGAAAAATGGAAGACAAACACGATTTGCACGCTTCCATTATAGACGCTTTCACCTTTCAAGGTGTGACAGATGTATTAGGGTATAAACCCTGTTCAAAAGAAACATTAATAAAAGCAATCAATTACTGGTTTTTTGAAAAAGAAAATGAAACAAAAGGCGAAAAATCCATTGACGAAGACGATCAAACTCAAGCATTCGTTCAGCACCTGTTTCAATTTCTAAGCGATGATGTGCAAATATATGAATTAGAATCCGAGTGCGGTGTGTTTTTTATGTATTGCACCAACTTTGTCTTCGTTGGGTCCGATTCAGTGTATGCGCTTGAATTGGGTGTGAATGATTAAAGCTGTTAAAATGGTCCTGGGAGGGGAATTCAATTGGAAACGTACAAAAGTAAAATCAAACAGCTGTTAAAAGAACATCAGCGTGAGCACACGTTTGAGAAGCAAAGCGAAGAAGTGATTCAAGAAACGGAAAAAAAGCTTCAGGTGACATTTCCCCAGAGCTTCAAATGGTTTTTAAAAGAATTCGGCGGCGGGGGCGATGGAATTGACTTGAACGGGTGCAGTGACATATTGGCAGATCACCAATCCTTTAAGTCTTTTCACATTCCAAAAGGGTACGTCGTCATCCAGGATGTTGACGAATACTGTTATTGTCTTGATACCGAAAAGATGAAGGATGGCGAGTGTCCCGTTGTCAATTGGAGCGCGTATGAAGAAGGAATCTACCATACAGCCGATCATTTTTACGAATTTATCCTGGAAGAAATTGAAAACGCGATCGACAATGACTGGTTTGACATATGAGATGCCTTCATTGCTAAAAAAAAAGACAAGGACGGCACTTCGCCTAATCCTTGTCTTTTTTCGATTGTATATGACGCGCTCGGAGGGATTCGAACCCCCGGCAGACGTGGTACCGGAAACCACCGCTCTATCCAGCTGAGCTACGAGCGCATAATATTCTTTAACGTCAGCAATTTATATTATAAGGGCTTATCTACAAGAAGTCAATCACAATATCATTTAAAATCGCCTTTATATTTATGACAGTACCGGTCTGCCCTGCCTGTTTGAATTTCTTCAAAAGTGGGAAACATAATGCTCAGTATGTCTTTTTCATGAAGGCTGCTTTTTGTTTGACCTTTATTGACCAAAAATGTATGATTAAACTACATACTTACCTTTTAAGGTGAAGGAGGAGCATTATGAATTTAATACCTACAGTCATTGAACAGACGAATCGCGGGGAAAGAGCTTATGACATCTACTCACGCCTGCTGAAAGACCGTATCATCATGCTGGGGTCAGCTATCGATGACAATGTTGCGAACTCCATTGTATCACAGCTTTTATTCCTTGAAGCTGAAGATCCTGAAAAAGATATCAGCATTTACATTAACAGCCCGGGCGGTTCTATTACTGCCGGTATGGCGATCTATGACACGATGCAATTTATTAAACCGCAAGTTTCCACAATTTGCACGGGAATGGCGGCGTCCATGGGTGCATTCCTTCTTGCTGCCGGTGAGAAAGGAAAACGCTATGCCCTTCCAAACAGTGAAGTGATGATTCACCAGCCGCTGGGCGGAGCGCAAGGCCAGGCGACTGAAATCGAAATCGCGGCAAAACGTATTCTTTCATTGCGCGACAAACTGAACAAAATCCTTTCTGAACGCACCGGCCAGCCGCTCGAAATCATCGAGCGCGATACGGACCGCGACAACTTCAAAACAGCTGAAGAAGCCAAAGAATATGGCTTAATCGATAAAGTGCTGACGCGCAACATCGATGCGCAAAAGTAAGCAGCAACAAGAGCTGCCGGAGCGATCCGGCGGCTCTTTCTTTTTTACGGACCAAACGGACTGTCATACTCCATCCGTTTTGCCGTTTGCCTTGCCGTTTCTTCACCGAGAAGCCGTTTGACGATATGAAAAGACATGTTGATCCCTGCCGATATGCCGCCTGATGTGACGATATTTCCTTCATCAACGAATTTCACGCCCCGAACCACGTTCACTTCCGGAAACTCCTGCTCGAGCCTGTCATAGCTCGCCCAATGCGTTGTCGCGCTTTTTCCGTGTAATAATCCCGCTTTTGCCAAAAGGAGCGCTCCTGTGCATACGGACAGCAAAAGCTCTGTATGTTCGGCTTCTTTTTTGATCCAGCCGATGAGCCGGTCATTATGTACTTCTCGGTTTCTGGCGCCCGGTCCGCCCGGAATGATCAATATATCAAAACGCGGCGCATTCTCGATTGAAAAATCAGGCACGACCGTCAAGCCGTTTCTTGCCGTCACAGCTTCACCTGTTTCAGAGATCGTTTTGACCTCGAACGGCCGCTCTTCCCCTCCATCTTCAGCCGCCGTCACTGAAAACACTTCAAACGGCCCCGCAAAATCCAGCACCTCTACTTCATCAAACAGCAGCAAGCCGGCCTTCCATCTCTTTTTCATCCGCACCATCTCCCTTTTCTTCTTTCTATTATAAATCCTTCCACTTTTTCTCCAATACCGGATAATGATAATCACTCATCTTTCCAATCAGTTCCTCCGCTTTTGATGAAGCGTAAATCAGCTGCAGGTGGGACTCGTTTGAAAAGCCTTCTTGCACGCTGTGTTTGAGCATCTCAAGCAGCGGTTCAAAATACCCGCTTATATTATAGAGTCCGATCGGCTTCTGATGAATGCCGATTTGCGCCCAGCAAAGCACTTCAAACAACTCTTCAAAAGTGCCGAACCCGCCAGGCATGGCGATAAACCCGTCGGAGAGTTCCATCATTTTCGCTTTGCGTTCATGCATACCGCTGACTTCAATTAGTTCTGTCAACTGTTGATGGACCACCTCCCCTTTAAAAAGGCCTTTCGGCATCACGCCGATCACTTCACCGCCGTTTTCCAGCACGGTATCTGCAATCACCCCCATCAGGCCCATCCTGGAACCGCCGTATACGAGACGGAGCCCTTTTTCAGCCATAAAAGCGCCTAGCTCTGCCGCTTTTCTTTTGTATTCCGGATTTTCTCCCATATTTGATCCCGAATATACGCATACCGTTTTCATCCTGTTCACTCCAACTCAATATATTGATCGAAACAACTAACATTGTACTATATATTGTTTGTTTCGTGTGCGATAATATAATGGAATGTTTAGAATGGGAGTGACTTCATATGATCACAGAAGCTGAACGATGGACAAAAGAATTTTATCAGAAAAGGGGCTGGAGCGAGTACGGCCCTTTCATCAGAATCGGATTTTTAGTGGAGGAAGCAGGCGAGCTGTCCAGAGCCGTCAGAGCCTATGAAATCGGCAGAGACCGCCCTGATGAAATCAAGCGTCCCGCTGCTGAATTAAAACGGGAACTCATCGAGGAAATGGGTGATGTGATGGGAAACCTGATCATGCTTGCGGGACTATATGATGTCTCTCTTGAAGAAATGATGGAAGCGCACCGAAAAAAGCTGACGGAACGATTTGAGGAAAAACGGTATGCTGATTGATGACCGTCTCTACGGTGAAGCTGATGTGGAGCCTGTGCTAAGCGATTTGATCCGCTCAGAAGCCGTTCAGCGGCTAAAGGGGGTTCATCAGGGAGGGGCGAGCTTTCTCGTACATCCCGGATGGAATATCACTCGCTTCGAACACAGCCTGGGTGTCATGCTATTGATTCGACAGCTTGGCGGAAGCCTTGAGGAACAAATAGCCGGCCTGCTTCATGATGTCTCACATACTGCCTTTTCCCATGTAGTTGACGATGTATTCAACATAGAGAATGAAGATTACCACGAGCAAATCTTTGCAACATGGGTCAGTCATTCCGCTATACCGGAGATTCTGCATACATATGGATTCAATCATGAGGAGCTGCTTGACGACGATCGAAAATGGACGCTTCTTGAGCGGCCCGCTCCCGCCTTGTGTGCGGACCGCATCGATTATACACTGCGCGATTCCTTTGCCTACGGCTTTGCAAACAAAGACGAAATCGCAACATTTTTGCAGACGGGGCTGACGGTTTTTGCAGGGGAAATATGCTGCACATCCATTGAAGCTGCGGAATGGTTTACCGACCTTTATTATAAAGAAGTGATCGGTTTTTTTATGAATCCATTAAATCTGTACGGGCTGGATACCGTAAGCAGTGTATTAAAGCAAGCGCTGGAGATGGAATTGATCAGCGTACAGGATGTCCTCAAAACAGATGATGAACTGCTTGCTGTGTTAAAGCAAGACTCCCGCCTGCATAGCCAATTGGACAGGCTGACCACGGCAAAACAGCACGTCAAACAAGGGAATCCGGATGATTTCACATTTCATAAAACATTAAAAACAAGGAACATTGATCCAAGCGTCATCCACCAGGGAGACAAAACGCCGGCCTCCGCCCTTTCGGAAAACGTCCGCCGAATGAAGGAAAGAGCCGCCGATAAGATGAAAAAAGGAGCCTTTGTCAAAGTGACGGAATAACAACAGCCTGTTCCGCTTTTTCGGAACAGGCTTCTTTGCTGTGTTTATGTGACATCAAATATTTGCTCAGGCCGGTCTACAAAGTGCTGCTTGCCGATTTTATGAAACAGCCCTGTTTTATGAAGCAGCTCCCGCGGCTGCTGCTGAAGTCCGACAATCATCACCTTTCCGTTTTGCTGATGCACTCTGTTGACGATCGTCATCAGGCTTCCTTCTGCTGAAGAATCCATATAGTCCACTTTATTCATCAGAAGGATCAACAGTTTTGGCATGTGCTTTTTATTCAGGATCGAATCCTCTAACGAATTTGACGAACCGAAGAACAGCGGCCCTTCAACCGAATAGATGCTGACTGATCTGTGAAACTTCTTTTCCTCCCCTGAAGCCGCAGCCTGAATGATCGCCTCTGAGGCATCATTCTGAATGCGAAACGATTTGCTCATTCTTGCGATAAAGGTGATAATCGCCAATAAAATGCCGGCGGCCACCCCGAAAACAAGATCTTGCCATACTGTCAGTAAAAACGTGACGACGAGAACAACCGAATCCGAATTTTTAATCCTTAAAATGTTGGCAAACTCTTTCCGCTCACTCATATTCCATGCGACAACCATCAAAATCGGCGCCATGCTTGCAAGCGGAATCAGGGATGCATATGGAGCAAACAACAGGAGGACGAGCAGAACGAATACGCCGTGAACCACTCCTGATAACGGCGAAGCGGCGCCTGTCCTAATATTTGTCGCCGTCCGGGCGATCGCTCCTGTCGCCGGAATACCGCCTAAAAGCGGAGCCGCCATGTTGGCGATTCCCTGACCGACAAGCTCTTTATTGCTGTCATGCCTTGTCCCTTTCATGTTATCCGCAACCATCGCGGAAAGCAGAGACTCGATTCCCCCTAACATCGCGATCATCAAAGCCGGAGGCAGCAAGTATACGATCTTTTCCAAAGAAAGCTCCGGAAATTGAAAGCTCGGCAAATTGCGCGGTATTTCTCCGTATGCTGAGCCGATCGTGACGATGTGCTCCGGAAAAAACGTTGTCGCCATCAGCGTCGATACCAATAGACCGGCCAGCGCACCGGGAACTTTGGGCAATACCTTCGGCGTGAACAGCACAAAGAAGAGCGATACGACAGCCGTCAACACACTGTAAAAGCTGAGTGTATCCAAATTGATGACAATCTCTCTCATATTCATATAGAAGCTTTCATGCTTTTCAACATTTCTCAAACCTAAAAATTTTGCGATTTCCCCGGTGAAAATAATCATCGCGATTCCGGCGGTAAAACCGATAATTACCGGCCGGGGAATAAACTTCATAATCTTTCCGAGCTTCAGCAGCCCCAATATGACCAATATCGCTCCGGCCATAAAGCCGGCGATCAACAAATTTTCAAAGCCATACTGCAAAACGATCGCGAACAAAATTGGCACAAATGCGCCCGTAGGCCCGCCAATCTGGTATTTTGACCCGCCAAGCAGCGAAATCAATATACCGGCCACGATCACAGTGTAAAGACCGTGCTCAGGTTTTACACCCGAGGCGATGGCAAAAGCCATTCCGAGCGGAATCGCGACGACCCCCACCACCATTCCAGCTACAATGTCTTTTTGAAACCGCTTTAAGTTGTACCCTTCAAATCTGCCGGAAAAACGTAGCATTCATTCAATCCTCCCCATTATGATCATCCCTTATTTTCCGAAAGCGAAACATTCATCCCGGAATAACCATCTGCCACTACATCCAGACGCCCGGTCTTGGAATCGATGACCAATCCATGGACCGGAACGTCTTCCGGCATAAGCGGATGGCTTCGCACCATTTTCACACTATGGGTGACACTGTCTTCAACACTTTCAAAGCCTGTCATCCACGAATCCAAATCAATGCCGGCGTTCGTCAACAGCTCCAGACAATCATGTTTTACTCCGCGCTGTTTGGCTTTTTCAAGAATAGATGAAACCTCCAGACTCGCCATGCCGCATTCGTGATGTCCGATGATACAGACTTCTTCCGCCTGCAGCTCATAGACGGCTACAAGGATGCTCCGCATCACGCTGCCAAAAGGATGAGAAACAACGGCTCCTGCATTCTTAATAATTTTTGCATCTCCATTTTTTAAACCCATGGCATGATGGAGCAGTTCTAATAACCGGGTATCCATACATGTCAAAATCACAAGTTTTTTTTCGGGAAATTTGGTCGTTTCGTAAAACTCGTATTTCTTTTCCTCTACAAAAGACTGATTGTGCTTCAAAATGGAAGATAAGTTAGCCATTTTTCTCTCACTCCTTTTCATAGTCATATGAACTCAACTTGTTGCATGAACGAATTATAGCACATGATTTTTGAATTTTGATTTGATTCAAAAAATTCGATCAAAATGTACTGAAAATAAAAATGAACGATGTTTATATCTTTCTAAAATAATAAAAACTACACTTTTGTTCACCTATAAAAACATTATTGGAAATCAACTCACAAGACGCACAAGTGAATTTATAGTCAAAATAATGCATTAAAATTAATTAAAAAATTTTATTAATGATTTCCAAAATGGGGATGTTGCACAAATGATCTGATAGTCCCGCATTTCTTCGCCAGCCTTGGTTTTTGTAAAATTGATTTTTCCTCTATAATGGCAGTAGATCATATTTACAAAGGAGAATGCAGATGAAGCCGTTTGTATACGTCACAAAGCCGATTCCGGAAGAAGTGGAAGAACTGCTTGCCGAGCATTGTACATATGAAGTTTGGACGTCCCGCGAACGCATTCCGAGACAAGTTTTGTTGGAAAAAATCAAGGAGGCAGATGGCCTTCTGACCTCCGGAACGAAAATCGACCGGGAATTATTATACAGTGCGCCGAAATTAAAAATCGTCAGCAATTTTTCAGTAGGCTACGATAATTTTGATCTTGAAGCCATGAAAGAAAAATCTGTGATCGGCACCCATACGCCGTATGTCCTCGACGATACGGTGGCGGATCTCGCCTTTGGGCTGATTTTGTCTTCAGCGCGCCGGATCGCAGAGCTTGACCGCTATGTACGCGATGGGAAATGGACAAAATCTGAGGATGAGGAAAGCCTGTTTGGAAGCGATGTCCATCATCAGACGCTTGGCATCATCGGAATGGGCCGGATCGGCGAACAGGTAGCCAAACGGGCCGCATTGGGCTTTGACATGAATGTCCTCTATTACAGCCGGAGCCGTAAACCGGAAGCCGAGAAAAAAACCGGCGCCGTATACGCCGAATTCAACGAACTTTTAGAGCGCTCAGACTTCATCGTCATGATCACGCCGCTTACAAAGGAAACGTTCCACCTCATTGGAGAACGCGAATTGAAACAAATGAAGCATTCCGCCATCTTCATCAATATATCCCGCGGCAAAACGGTCGACGAAAAAGCGTTGATCAAAGCGCTGACAGAAGGGTGGATTAAAGGGGCGGGGCTAGATGTATTTGAAAAAGAGCCGATTGAAAAAGACAATCCGCTCTTAAGCCTCCCCAATGTGACAATCGTTCCCCATATTGGTTCATCCACCAGCGTCACCCACACCAACATGCTGAAATGCGCCGCCAAAAACCTGATTGACGGTCTTCAAGGCAAACAGCCGCGGGATGTCGTGAAGGAATTAAAACAAGAAGCCTGAGGAAGGCTCAGGCTCGAAATGTTTTGCCGAGTTCCTTCCCCAATCCGAAATAGTGCCTGAAATTATAAATCAAAGGGCTCCATTTTTGGGGATCGATATGGTTCGTCCCTTTCATGATGGACTCATGAACATGCACATGCACCGCCTTCGTTTCAATAACGGCGAAGAACGGCGAATCATCGGGAATACGAATGTGTTTGACCTCGGCTTCAATTTGGATGGGGCATTCTGCGATTCTGTCCGGCTTGACCGATTGGGAACGTGCCGGCGTTAATCCGCTCGCTGCGAACTTCTCTTTGTTATATGTGAAGCCGAGCTGTTTTTTTGCCGCTGGAACGGGATTCTTCCCCGTATAAGCAGCCAGTTTTTCTACATGGTTCCACAATGACGGATCAGGCAGATTGATCACGCACTGCTGCTGCCTCCTCATGTTTTCAAAAGCTTTTCCTTCTGTTGCGGCTCCGATCACGATGCAATCCCCGAGCGCCCAAGAAGAGGAAAGGGGGCTGAGGTTCGTGGAGCCGTCTTCATTTTGCGTGCTCAGCAAAATAACGGGTGTTCCGTAGTACAAAATGCTTGGGTGAATTTCTTTGATTTGTTGGTTCATCCTTTTTCCTCCTTGCTCCTTTCATTGTAATCTATCCATATATCGATTATGATCGAAATATGGATTACAGACTGGAGGTATCGCTATGAACGTCAGCCCGAATATAGCAGAGGTTGCCAAGCTTGTCAGCGAGCCGTCGCGAGCGGCCATTTTAACAGCATTGCTCGATGACCGGTTTTATACAGCCTCAGAGCTCGCCGGCTTTGCAGGCGTCAAACAGCAAACCGCAAGCTTTCATCTTGCGAAACTGGCGGATGCGGACATGGTCATCTGTCAGAAGCAAGGAAGGCACCATTATTACCGTCTTAAAGATGCGGAAACCGCCCGGGCGCTGGAAAGCCTTCTTCTGGTAGCGCCCCCTGCTGACATCAGGTCTTTCCGGCAATCCGCGGAGGCTAAAGCCATCAGGAAAGCGCGGACATGCTATGATCATCTGGCAGGTGCGCTTGGCGTAAAACTTGCCGAACAGCTGGTGCACCTTGACTTTTTGCAAGAGAATGAAGAAGCATTCACTGTTACTGACAAAGGCGCATCATGTTTTAAGCAGCTTGGCATCGACCTGGAGGAAGTCAAAAGAAAGCGCCGCTCCTTTTGCCATAGATGTCTGGACTGGAGCGAAAGACGCTACCATCTCGCCGGCGCTTTAGGCGCCGCGTTGCTGGACGGCTTTATCCGCATGGGCTGGATTGAGCGCCGTCCGCTCTCAAGAGCTGTCACCATCACACCAAAAGGTGAAAAAGAGCTTGAACGAGTGTTCCATATTTCCATAGAAAAGAACTGATTCAGAATCGAATCAGTTCTTTTTTCATAGATTCATATTCTTTAAAACGGCCCGTTCATAAACCTTTCGCGTAACCAAGTAGTACACGGCCTGGAAGATAAAATAGATGCCGATGACGATTGCCGCGCTGAAAAACAGGTTGGACTTGAGCATATTGCTGAGGGCTTTATAGGCAAAAGCCGCATGTATCGATCCCACGACAAACGGAATAAAAAACAGAAAGCCCATTTGTTTTCCGAGAATCGCCCTGATTTCCTTTTTTGTCACGCCGATTCTTCTTAAAGCGAATACTTGAATCCGCGTATCTTCGATTTCCGTGAAAAGGCGCAAATACATCATGCTCCCCTGGACCACGAAAAACACGATGCTGATAAACAGACCGATAAACAGCGTAAGCGCCGTCGCCTGCTTCATCACTTGATAGCCCGGCGCCCGGACTTGAAAAAAGTCTTTTTGCTCCTTCGGCACCATTTGTTCCAGCTTTTCAGCAACAGCGACTTGATTCTCCCAATCAGCAAGCTCATAGCCGATGACTTTTGTCTGTTTGTTCAGCGGCACCGCTTCCGCCGTTTTCTCATATGTGTCCTGATCGACGACAACTAATTTGCTGATCCGGCCCATGCTGAAAAGGACCCCTTTGTCCCGCTCTTTCCCCATTTTTAACGTAAGGTGTTTCCCAGTTGATGTTTTGACCTCCGCGCTCTCACCGGGATGAAAAAACGGCTCATTGTTGTAGCTGTAGGAAAGGTTGATAAACGCCTCCCCTTTTTTCAACTGTGCCGGCGGAAGGTGTTTTTTTTCAGCAGCCTTATTAAAATCATTCTCAGAGATCATCAGCGCTTGATTATTGAGCTGCTTCCATCTCATATTGTCTGTTTTGAGCGAAACGGGAATCCCCGTCACCTCGATCCGGTACTGAATGGAAGCTCCCGCATCTTGAAGAGCCGCTTCAACCTCATCAGGCTTGATGACATGGTAACCCGTAGCATCTTGTTCGGCCCATGACACGGCCTGCGGAATTCCGGTTTCCCCCTGACTTTTCAGGTCGGCGTAGAACATATAAATGACACCCGTCGCCGTTAAAATCACGGCCGTAATGATCGATGTCAAAAACAGCATCCGCGCATAATCCTTCAAGCGAAACATAATATTGGAGCGGGTGATGATGTTTGTTCCATTGTAAAAGCTTGTTTTATGCTTATACAGTCCGCGAAAAATCGCCACACTGCTTTGCGTAAAAAAGAAATAGGTCCCGACCAGCACAAGAATCAAAATCGGAAACACCCGAAAGACGATATCAATCATCCCGGCCGTTGCCGCAATCGTATAACATCCGGCAAGACAAAGCAGAGAAAGAATGGTGAGCCATTTTGAATATACGGGCATTCCTTTCGGCTGCTGTTTGGCCTTTAACAGGTCGATGATCTGAAGCTTGCGAATCCGCGCCAACGACAGGATCGTCAGCGCCTGGAACAGGACGGTAAAGCCGACAGCCGTAATGATCAAGGCCTTGGGAACGATCGCAAACGAAATCGGAGCCTTCACATCCATCAAGGCCGTCATCGCCATGAAAAACAGCTTCGAAAATAAAAGCCCGACACCAATCCCCATCGCGATTGAAACAAAAGAAATGATCGTTTGTTCGTAATAAATCATTTTCCGCAATTGGTGTTTTGACGTACCAAACAAACTTAATAAACCAAATTCTTTTTTTCGAGCCTGCAAAAAGGCGGAATTGGAATACATGATAAAAAAGATTGCAAATACGATGATGATGACTTCAGCCGCATAAAGGCAGGCCTTTACAGTTTCTCCTCCGTAAATATTATCTTCCGTTACATCAGGATGATAAATAAAAGAAGAAAATATAAAAAACACGGAAACCGTGAACACACAGCTTAGGAAATAAGCGAGGTAGCGCTGGATATTTCCTTGAATATTTTTACGGGCGATGACTCTCATGTTCATGGAAATCACCTCCCAATACGCTTACAGCGTCAAGGATGCTTTGATAAAAATCCTGCCGGTTTGTCCCTTTGCGGATTTCAGAGAAAAACTTGCCGTCTTTAATAAAGATAATCCGTTCGCAGAAACTCGCCGCTGTCGGGTCGTGAGTAACCATTAAAATCGTCGCGCTTTTTTCCCGGTTCAATTTTGTCAATGAATCCATCACTTGTTTGGCCGATTTTGAATCAAGATTGCCTGTCGGTTCATCAGCCAAAATAAGGGCCGGCTCATGAATCATCGCTCTGGCGCAGGCCGCCCTTTGCTGCTGTCCGCCGGAAACCTCGTAGGTACGGTGATTGAGAATATGGTCGATTTGCAATGTTCTCGCTAATTCTAGCAGCTTTGACTCCATTTCCTTCGCCCTCACCTTATCAAGGGCAAGCGGCAGAAGGATGTTTTCCCTGATCGTTAACGTTTCAAGGAGGTTGAAGTCTTGAAAAATAAAGCCGAGCTCACGTCGGCGAAATAATGCGAGCTTATGGTCTTTCAGTTTTGCCGGATTTGTTCCGTTTATGATTAAATCGCCGTTTGTCGGCAGGTCAATCGTCGCCAGGAGGTTGAGAAGCGTCGTCTTTCCGCTTCCGGAAGGCCCCATCACGCCTACAAATTCACCCTGTTCAACCGATATATTAAAATTGTCGAGCGCCTGATGCGAAAAGCCGCCTTTAGCCGAAAAATACGTTTTTGATAAATGCTTTGTTTCTAATACAGTCATTGCTTCCTTCTCCTTTTTTTCTTTTATTATAAAAAGGAGCGAAAACAACTCCCATCGAATTACCTTGCAAACCGGACGGCCAACCTTACAATTTTGTCACATTGCCATGAAGGGTGCTGCTGGAAAAAGCGACCGTCACGGCTGTTCCTTTTCCCGGCTCTGAAAGAGCGCTCAGCTCATGCCCCAAATAGCCGCAGATTTCTTTTGACAAATAGAGTCCCATTCCTGTCGCTTCTTTTTGTGTCCGTCCGTTTTCTCCGGTGAAAAAAGGGTTGAAAATCCGCGGCAGATCATGCGCGGGGATCCCAATGCCCCGGTCAATGATCGAAACAGCCGTCTGATCCCCCTTTTTTTCAACCGCAAATACAATCTCTTCCCCCTTGTTTTGGGGCGAGTATTTCAACGCATTGTAGATGATCTGCTGAAAAACGACGGTCAGCCACTTTTTGTCGCTGTATATGATCACCGAATCGTCCGCTGTCTGCAGCTTTGGAAAGAGACGGCGTTTGATAAACTGCCGCTTCTCCTCATTAATGATCTCTCTAAGCAAGCGGATGACGTCTATTTTCTCAGGCTTCAGATCAATTGCAAAATGATCGAGTCGTGCCATATGAAGCATCATGTCCAACCCGCGGCGAAACCGTTCATTTTCCTCTTCAATTTCACCCAGCACAGTACGGAGAGACGTGATATCAGACTGTTTTTTTCCTTCCTGGATGAGAAGCGAAATGACGGAAACAGGCGTTTTCATATGATGGATCCACTGATTGGTAAAATCGACATGCTGCTTACGCTGTCTTGAAAAACGGGCAAGCCTTTCCCGGTATTCTTTGTTGATTTCAGAAATAAGCGCAGTCCAGATCCGCTGTTCCCCCGTTTGCGGCTGATAGGCTTTGAGCGCTTCACCCGTCTGCATGGATGAGACGTCAAGCTGATGCCTTTTTAATTGAAGAAGGAAGGAACGCTGCCTGCCGTAATCGATTGCAAAACCTGCCACCAGAAAAGCGGCCATCAATATAAACACATACAAGATATTATCCCCTGAAACGCCTCCTTCGTTCTCAAACACGCCGAGCCATGCGGCCGCAACCACAAAGCCCGTGCCCAAGAACGAAAAGATCATCAGCCAGGCCCGATCCCGCAAATATGTCTTTACCATCCTATTCATCCTTCCAATTCACGCAAAATCGATATCCCTGTCCGCGAACAGTGGCGATGGCATTTTCAATCCCCAATTCGCCAAGCTTTTTTCGCAAACGATTCACATTAACGGTCAGTGTATTGTCATCGACAAACTCGATCTCATCCCATAACGCTTCAAGCAGCTCGTCCCTTGTGACGATTCGATCATGCTCCTTCGCAAAGATGGATAAAAGCTGAAATTCTTTTTGCGAAAGAGAAATCCGCTTGTTGTCCCATTCCGCTTCAAATTTATCAGGATATATGTACAGACCGCCGAGCTCCACCACCTGCGTCTCTTGGTGCAAGGCTGATGAGTATTCGCCATATGTACGGCGCAGAACGCTTTTGATTTTGGCGAGAACGACCTCAAGATGAAACGGCTTTGTAATATAATCATCACCGCCGTGTTCAATTGCCATTACCTGATTCAATTCATCCGTCCTGGCTGAAATGAAAATGATCGGCACATTTGAAACGGCGCGGATTTGTCTGCACCAATAAAAGCCGTCAAAATATGGGAGATTAATATCCAATAGAACCAAATCGGCGTTTTTTTCGAGAAACTCCTGTTTAATCCGGTCAAACGCCTCAGCCATGCTGACTTCATAGCCGTATTTATGCAAATGACTGCTCAATATGGAGGCGATCCGTTCGTCATCCTCGGCAATAAATATCTTATACATGTTTGTCACCCTTTATGGAAAAATATCAAAATATGATGATTTTGGCAGTGATTCAATATTATTATAGACGATATATGGAAAATGATGAAACGCAGCTCGATCAGGCAGAAGAGGAAAGCCTCGCAGCAGGGCTCCGCTGCCAAATCTTGATTGCGAGGAGATTAGCGGGATGGTCGAAGATATCAACTATACACCCGGTATAAGAACGAAGCTGGGAAACAGACAGATCACTGTTCTGAAATGAACCTTCCATCATGTCAGGCTCACTTCAGCCATTTGTTCCAAGGCAGCGGCGGCGGGTGAGAAGCGGCAGCCAGCTTTCAACCGCCGGCTTGGAATTGGAACAGACAGCCCGTTTTTCAATCAAAGAACACACTTTTAAATATTTTGGAGAATTCCTCTAAAGTAATGGCTTCTTTTGTGAGATCTCCATTCGTCTCCTTTGTGAAATGATCCTTCGATAAAATCAATTTCCCGTCTTTTGTCAGCTTTGAGGCAAGCGGGTTTTTATTAAACGGCGATTCCTCTTCATCGAAGATTGCATCACGGATATCAGCCAGCACCTTTTCATCGATTGGTTTCAATGTAAACGCATAGCCGATCTGCCATCCTTCCCCTTTATCCATTTCAAGCAGGTAGTCGCCTTTATCTGTTTTGGCTTTTCTGACGCGGTATATCCCCGTTTTTGACGTAACGGGCTCTCCTGAAAACGGAACGGGCGCCAGCGGAAGATTTGCACCAAACCCGGTATCCAGCAGATACATTTCGCTCTCTTCCTGAAGAATGACGGAGACATGCGTTCCCGTCTGCGCCCAGGCCCCTTCTTTTTGATGAAAGACGGTTCCCTGAACCATCTGAACGGAAAAACCGATTTCTTTCAGCACATAATAGAGAAAGGCGTTCAAATCATAGCATAACCCGCCCCGTTTATTGTTCAGCAAGGCTTCTGTCAGGCTTTGCTTTGTCATCGGAATCCGTTCATTTTTTAAAACAGCCTCATTTTCGAACGGAAACTGCAAGGCTGTCAGAGATAAAATTTTTGGCAAGTCGGCGAATGTGACGCCTTTATCGGACCGGTATCCAATCCTTTTATAAAAAGAATCGAGCAGAGCCTTCGTCATCATGAATCTCCTTTCACATTGAAAATAAAAAGCCAAACCCCCCAGGGGTTTAGCTTTTTTCCTGGACATAAGCAGTCAATACTTCAAGGGCATCTTGTTCATCGGCTCCATCAGCGATAAGCGTGACCTCAGATCCGGAGCTGACGGCCAGGCTCATCAGGCCCATAATGCTTTTGGCATTTACTTTCTTATCTCCCTTTTCAAGAAAAATGTCAGATTGAAAGCGGTTGGCTTCCTGAACAAACAATGCCGCAGGACGCGCTTGAAGTCCTGTTTTCAAACGGATCTCCACTTTTTGTTGAACCATGTAATCTCCCCCGTTCCCTGCAATTATTTTAAAGAGACAGACTGTCCTAAACGCAGCTGTTCCGCAATTTCGTCCAATTTTCGAAGACGGTGGTTAATGCCCGATTTGCTGATTTTTCCGCTGGCGACCATTTCCCCGAGCTCCTTTAAAGTCACTTCCTGATAATCAATGCGGAGCTGGGCGATTTCCCTCAGCTTTTCGGGTAAAGCGTCAAGACCGATTTTCTCATCGATCAGTTTAATGTTTTCCACCTGTCTGAGGGAAGCGCCGATCGTTTTGTTTAAATTCGCCGTTTCGCAATTGACGAGACGGTTCACCGAATTTCTCATGTCGCGGACGATCCGGACATCTTCAAAACGGAGCAGCGAGTTATGAGCGCCGATCACATTTAAAAATTCGGTAATTTTCTCGGCTTCCTTCAGATACGTGATATACCCCTTTTTTCGCTCCAGCGTTTTGCTGTTTAAATGAAACTGGTTCATCAGCCTGCATAATGAATCATTATGCTCTTTATACATCGAGAAAATTTCAAGATGGTACGAAGACGTCTCAGGATTGTTGACAGAACCTCCGGCTAAAAAAGCCCCTCTCATATAAGACCGCTTGCAGCACCTTTTCTTGACAAGCTCCTCTGATATGTTTCTCGCGATGACAAAGTTTTCGCCGAGAATTTTTAAATCTTCAAGAATGGATTTTGCATTTTCGATCAGACGGACGATGTAGACGTTATTTTTTTTCAGTCTCATCTTTTTCCGAACCAGCAGTTCGACTGATACCTCATATTGTTTTTTGAGCAATGTATATATTCTTCTTGCGATGGCCGCGTTCTCGGTTTGGACATCGAGAACCACCTTTCTGTTTGAAAAAGACAGTGAACCATTCATCCGAATGAGGGCGGAGAGTTCCGCTTTGGCGCAGCAATCCTTTACCTCCAGGTTTGTGAGTTCTTTTTTCGTTTCCGATGCAAATGACATTTTATAGACACCCCCATTCCAAGGCCTGCTATTCTTTTAACAAATCAACAAGAAGCGAAGCGACTTTATGTGTATCATGGCGGATCACGCCATTCTCATACGTCACAATCTGATCTTTGATGACTTCAAGCCCCATGGCAGTGAGTACATCAATGTTGAACTGAACTGGCTGGGCCGATTCTTTTGCATATCTTTCCCGGATATCCTCCGGAATTTCCTCACTGTTGACAAGGATCGTATCGATAAAAGGCCCGCCCATATGCTGATTCAAGGCATTTACATGATCAGCGGCACTGTAGTATAAAGTTTCTCCCGGCTGGGTCATCACATTGCAAATGTAGACCTTTTTGGCTGATGCCTTTAAAATTTCTTCTCCGATCTTCGGGACGAGCAGGTTTGGCAAAATGCTCGTATAAAGACTGCCCGGTCCGAGAATAATCAGATCTGCCTCCCGGATCACTTCGATCGTTTCCGGGACCGGCTCGATTTTTTCCGGGGTTAAAAACACCCGTTTAATCCGCTTTCCATAGGAAGGAATCACCGACTCTCCGGATATAATCCGACCGTCTTCCATTTCCGCATGGAGGATAACGCTTGTATTTGCGGCTGGGAGAACTTTTCCGCGAACATTTAATACCTTGCTCATTTCGGTTATGGCGTGAAAGAAGTCACCGGTTATATTCGTCATCGCCGCCAAAATTAAGTTCCCCAGCGAATGGCCAATTAAATCGCCGCCTTTGTTAAAGCGGTGCTGAAACAGGTTTTCGACGAGCGGCTCCACATCAGAGAGCGCGGCCAGCACGTTCCGGACATCACCGGGCGGAGGTATTTTCAGCTCATTTCTTAATCTTCCCGAGCTTCCCCCGTCATCGGCAACCGTCACAATAGCCGTAATGTCCACAGGCTGATGCTTCAATCCCCTCAGCAAAACGGAAAGACCTGTCCCCCCGCCAAAGATTGCGATTTTTTTCTGATCTGCCATCCTATTTTCTGCTTTTCTTCTCAATGTCCCGGTGAGTGACATGAGTGTAGTAGTCTTTCTTAAAGTAATCGGCAAGGTACTCCGCAAGGGTGACCGAACGATGCTGTCCCCCCGTGCATCCAATTGCAATCACGAGCTGGCTTTTTCCTTCGCGTTTGTAAGAAGGAAGCATAAAGCCGAGAAGTTCGGTGAGCTTCTCCAGGAACTTCTGCGTTTCGCTCCATTTCATCACATAGGAGGATACCTCCTGATCCTTTCCGGTCAGCGGCCTCATGCTGTCGATATAGTATGGATTCGGAAGAAATCTCACATCGAAGACAAGATCGGCATCAATCGGAATCCCGTATTTAAATCCAAACGACATGACATTGACCGTGAAAGTATGATGGCCGCTATCCGCCGCAAAATGCTGGACGATTTTTTCCCGAAGATCCTTCGGCTTCATATCAGATGTGTCATAAATGATCTGTGAACGGCCTTTCAGTTCTTCCAAAAGCTCGCGTTCGGTTTCAATTCCCTCAAGCGGCAGCCCTGTCGTGGCAAGAGGGTGTGAACGCCTTGTCTCTTTATACCGTGAAACAAGGACCGAATCCTTTGCATCTAAAAACAAAATACGCGGTGTAATCCATGATGTTTCCCCAATTTCATCAAGAGCCTCAACAAGGCTGTCGAAAAATTCCCGTCCGCGCAAGTCCATGACAAGGGCTACCTTGCTCATTTTTGAACTTGATTCCTTCATCAGCTCCAAAAATTTCGGAAGCAGAGACGGCGGCAGATTATCGACGCAGAAAAAACCGAGATCTTCAAAGCTTTGAATCGCAACCGTTTTTCCTGCTCCTGACATTCCGGTTATAATCACAAGCTGAATTTCCTGGCTTCCATTCGAACTCATGATTCTTCCCCCCTTATATTTATTCGCTTTGCGGATCGAGACGGTAGGACAAGAGTTCAAAGTCCGGCGTATACGTAAAGGTGCCGTGAAGCAATCCGCTGCCTTTCAGCATAAAATCCAGGATATGAACATCACCCGGCGCCATCGGCAAATTCTCCATGTCTTCAGCCTGATGCCACCTGATGATGCCTTCTTCAGACTCCTCAACATGACTGCCTGTATAATGATCGGCGACGAACGTGAACATCATCCATTCTGAAACAACCTGATCATTTTCCTTTATGATAAAGGTGAATATTCCTTTTAATTTCGGGTTAAGCACATAGATG
Source organism: Bacillus sonorensis NBRC 101234 = KCTC 13918 (assembly GCF_001592005.1). GTDB lineage: Bacteria > Bacillota > Bacilli > Bacillales > Bacillaceae > Bacillus > Bacillus sonorensis. The sequence goes on along the minus strand of NZ_BCVZ01000006.1, from coordinate 49,848 downwards.
CCTGTCTCTTCGCGAAATTCCCTGATGACAGCATCCCTTACCGTTTCCCCGCTTTCCATTTTTCCACCCGGAGCTACCCACCAGCCCCGGCGCGGCTTTTTCAGCAAAAGGACTTTATCATCTGAAGTCAGCACACAATTCGTCACTCTTTGCAAGTCTGTCACCCATCCTTTAATTCCATCAATTCTTTTTATTATTATACCGTTTCCTGATGCCGCCCACAATGAACATGCAGTCCAACCCGGGAAAACGTCTTTTCGGGGCTGCCCCCCGCTTCATATGAAAGAAAGCGGCGCAGGCAGGTCAAACATAGATAAACAAACGAATGGAAGCGCTTGCGAAAAACTTTCTTTCTTCTATTTTACAGCAAAATCATCATATTCATGTTGTAAATATGAATAAATTGTGAAAATATGTAAAAATAGATCTTAAGCCGTACAAAAAAAGGACACGGATCAAGAAAATCCGTGCCAAAAAATTCATTATAAAAGGGGGTCAATTACTGTCTCCATCATAACGAATAATTGTTTCACTGGTGTTACAAGGCGGTTAAATCAAGATGACGATTAACTTTCGTTTATTTTACAGCCTTTTCTTTTTCAGCGAGCTCTTCAACATAATGCTGCACACTCTGCGCGGCGATGCTTCCGTCGCCTGTTGCGGTTACAATCTGGCGGAGGGATTTTTCACGAATGTCACCCGCCGCAAAAATTCCCGCTACTTTTGTTTCCATCTGCTCATTCGTTACAATATAGCCCTCGTCATTAGTGATGCCGAGATTTTTAAACGGCTCTGACAGCGGCAGCATGCCGATGTAAATAAAGACGCCATCCGTACGGAATTCTTCTTCCTCGCCTGTGACGGTATCAACAAGCGTCACTTTGCCGACTTTTCCATCCTGTTCATGGATTTCCTTGACCGTTTTGTTCCAAAGGAAATCGACCTTTTCATTGTCAAACGCGCGCGCCTGAAGGATGCTTTGCGCTCTTAATTTGTCGCGGCGGTGAACAATCGTTACTTTTGAAGCGAAACGGGTTAAGTAGACGCCTTCTTCAACGGCGGAATCTCCGCCGCCGACAACGACGAGCTCTTTGTTTTTAAAGAAAGCGCCGTCGCATACTGCACAATAGGAGACGCCGCGTCCGCCGAGCTCTTTTTCGCCTTGAACGCCGAGCTTCTTGTATTCGGCGCCGGCCGCAATGATCACGGCGCGTCCTTTAAACTCTTTTGATCCGGCTTTGACAATTTTGTATTCTTCGCCGTCGACGATTTCTTTAATATCTCCGTAAGCATACTCCGCACCGAACTTTTTCGCATGCTCAAACATTTTATTTGAAAGTTCAGGCCCCAGAATGCTTTCAAATCCCGGATAGTTTTCAACATCTTCCGTATTGGCCATCTGTCCGCCCGGCACTCCTCTTTCAACCATCAAGGTTGACAGGTTCGCTCTTGAGGTATAAACGGCCGCCGTCATCCCCGCAGGACCCGCCCCTATAATAATGCAGTCATAAATTTTTTCTTCTGACACAATGTTCACTCCTTCATGAATCTTCTGCTGCTTTTGCTGGCAAGCAGTCCATTTCTATAAGATTCCCTTCTTGTTTCTTCCTTACCCATATCCTATAAAATATCATGAATAAGCGCTATTTTTTTGCTCAAAAATGAAAACAGGCTGAACATTGGTTCATCCTGTTTTTACAGATGTTCTTTTAATGTACGTTCGTATTTTGAAAGCGTTCCTGGCGAAATCCCGAAAAGCTTTGCCGTTTCCGCTTTGGTTAAGAGCTCCTGATGCTCTGTTTTCCAGATGAAATAGATCGCCGCGGCCAAACCGCCGGCGTTTTTCAGCTGAAGCCCGAAAGCCCTGATCTGCTGAATAACGTGAAAGATCCAAAAACACATCGCCTCCTGCTCGACCGCAGAACGATCCGCTTCTTCGATCGCCTTCGCGGTTCTGTAAGCGAGAAGAGCGTCTTTTGAAGTGACGGCCGTTCCGCTTTCACCGTATAGAACGAGCCTGACAAACTGCTCTTCAAACGACGTTTTGGCGATTCGAGAATCAAGGACTGCCTTCAGCTGTTCTTTTTCCCCTTTTCTTCCGCTGAGAAAATATGCGGCAAGGCGCTCCTCAACCGGGCGCTGAACAGGGCTTTTTTCCATCCGTTCTTTCCACGGCTCTATCCGGCCGTCTGAAGGATGCTCCTCCTGCATTTTTTTCCACACATTCCGGGCGAACTGAGTGCGCCCGGTAAAATATGCGGAGCAGGCAAGCCAGTAGTAAAAAGTTTCATCACCTTCAAAACCCATGCGGTAAAGGGATTTCAGCCATTTAAACCCGAGGTCGTACCTGCCGACAAGCGATAGTGTCGCCCCAAGCTTATATCTTTGCTCGATCAGCATTGGATAAATATTTGACAGCTGATCAGAAAGCGATTTGACCTTTTCATCTTTTCTTTCATAATGGTAAAAAATAAGAAGATTGCAAAGCGCATGGAGGTTCCCATGGCTTTTTTCCAAAACGGTGAAAATCGTCGTCTTCGCTTTCTGAACATCACCGGTGTAAAAATAAGCGAGCGCCAGATTATTATAGGCTGACCAAAACTCGGGATAATCGGCGATGACCTCCTCAAGGATGCTGATCGACTCCTGCAGCTGTCCATTTTCCAAAAGCGATTTCGCCCGGTCCTGTTTCAGGATTAAATCGTCCTGATCATACTCCGAGTAGCCTGAATCTTCTTCACCCATATCCAATAAATCAAGGAGCTCCGCATTTTCCGCGCTGAACTCGCCGTTCGGATCTTCCTTTAAATAGGTTTCCGCCGCCTTATAGGCTTCCTGGAAAAGTCCAAGATGTGCATAATTGTTCGCTTTGAAATAATAGCATTCAGTCATTTTTTCATTTATATTTTTTAAAATAAAGTCCAATAGTTCGTTTGATTGCTGATAGTAGCCCATCTCTGTATAAATGACGGCAAGCTGTGACAGCATGCCCGTATTTTCCGGTTCAAGAAAAATCGCTCTCTGAATGAGCTTGCTCGCGCGGGATAAATTTCGCTCTCTGTATGCTTTGAGCCCTTTATGGTAAAAATACTGTCCATCTTGAAAGAGCTCGACAATTCTTGCCTTTTTATGATCTTCAGAAGTGTACTTTCCCACAGATACCCTCCATTTCAAACTGTATACCGTGAGTAGTATAACATAGTTTCCGGCACGCTTAACAGATCAAAAACAAGTTCCGAGAGAATTCTCTGCATTTTCCACTTTTGGCGGCGGATTATGAAACTAAAATCGTTTTTTCCATGCTGTTCGCTGCCTCATCAGAAAGCTTTGACGGCATGCGGCCTGACATCGAATCACTCCCTTTCTGATGGATGATTTATATCGGCAGAACACCTTGATTTTCAATCAAAAAAATCCAAACCTTTACGGCCTGGATTTTTTGGTCTGTGTCAGCTTGATCCTTCATGGCGTTTTTCCAGCACGTTCAACACATCATCAAGCGGAAGGGCCTGTTCCCTTAACAGCACGAGCAGATGATAGATAAGGTCAGCCGCTTCCCATTTCAATTCTTCATGATCGCGGTTTTTCGAAGCGATGATCACCTCGGCGGCTTCTTCGCCGACTTTCTTTAATATTTTATCAAGGCCTTCTTGAAACAAATACGTTGTATAAGCCCCTTCAGGCATTTCTGCCTGCCGTTTGGCGATGACGGTCTCAAGCTCATTGATAATGGCAAACCGATCGCTGCCTGACGCTTTTTTGTTCTCCACGGATGAGAAACAGCTGTAGCTTCCTTTATGGCAAGCGGGGCCTTTGGGTTCAACAAGGACGACCAGGGCATCACTGTCGCAATCAAGGCGGATGTCTGTCACATGCTGAACATTTCCTGATGTCGCTCCTTTATGCCACAGCTCTCCGCGGGAGCGGCTGAAAAACCACGTTTCTTTTGTTTCCACCGTTTTTTCAAACGATTCCTTGTTCATATAAGCCAATGTCAGGACCTCTTTGCTTGCTGCGTCCTGGACGATCGCCGGGATTAAACCGGCTTCATTAAATGTCAATTCATCTGCTTTTATCATCTGATATTCACCCCGCGCTCTTTTAAATAAGCTTTGACCTCTTTGACCGATGTTTCTTTATAGTGAAAGATGGAAGCGGCGAGTGCTGCATCAGCTTCGCCTTCTTCAAACACGGCTTGCATATGTGCGGCATTTCCCGCGCCGCCCGAGGCAATGACGGGAACCGGGACGGCTTCTGACACGAGCTTTGTCAGCCTGTGATCAAACCCGTTTTTTTCGCCGTCGGAATCCATGCTTGTCAGCAAAATCTCTCCGGCTCCCCGCTGAACGGCTTCCTTCGCCCATGAGACAACCTCCAGATCCGTCTTTTTCCGGCCGCCGTGTGTGTACACAACATATTTGCCTTCATCCTGATCATATTTGGCGTCAATCGCGACAACGATGCATTGGGAGCCGAAGAAGGCCGCGCCTTCCGCAATCAGCTCAGGGCGCAGAACGGCTGCTGTATTGACGGAGACTTTATCAGCTCCGGCCCGCAAAATCGTTTTCATATCTTCCAGATGGTTGATGCCTCCGCCGACGGTGAAAGGGATCGCGAGCTTCGCCGCCACTCTTTCCACAACGTCAACCATCGTTTTTCTCCCTTCATGGGAAGCGGAGATATCGAGAAAGACGAGCTCGTCGGCTCCTTCTTTGTCGTACACTTCGGCAAGTTCAACCGGATCGCCGGCGTCCTTCAGCTCAAGAAACTGTATTCCTTTGACGACGCGTCCGTCCTTTACATCCAGACACGGTATAATGCGTTTCGTAATCACGTTGTCCCCACCCTTTCAAGCGCTTTAGAGACGGTGAATTGATTCGTATAAAGAGCTTTTCCGACAATCGCGCCGCCGACTCCTTCCGAGCGCCGGGCCGCCAGGGCTTCAAGATCTGCCAAAGAGCTGACACCGCCTGAGGCAATCACCTGTTTTCCGGTCGCTTTTGCCAGCTCAACCGTACTGTCAATGTTCGGTCCGGACAGCATTCCGTCTGTCGCAATATCTGTAAAAATAAAAACGTCAGCGCCTTCCTCCGCAAGCTCTCTGCCAAGTTCTACCGCTTTCACTTCCGACGTTTCCAGCCAGCCTTCCGTTGAAACGAAACCGTTTCTTGCATCAAGCCCGATCGCAATATGGCGCCGGTATGTTTTCAGCATTTTTTTGACAAAAGCCGGATCTGATACAGCTGAGCTCCCTAAAATCACTCGTTCTACACCATTTGACAAATATTCATCAACATCTTTTTCGGTTCTGATGCCCCCGCCGACCTGAACTTTGATATTCAGTTTTTCAGCAATCGCTTTTACATCACGGTGATTGACTCTTTTTCCTTCTTTTGCGCCGTCCAAATCAACGAGATGAATCCATTCCGCACCCTCATCAGCAAATAATGACGCCATTTCAAGCGGTGAATCTCCGTATATTGTTTCTTTAGCGTAATCTCCTTGTACAAGCCTCACACATTTTCCATTTCTCATATCGATCGCCGGGTATAATGTAAATCCGCTCATTTTGTCACCTTCTGTTCTTCTGTCAGCTGTTTGAATCTTTGTAACATCGACATTCCGACTGTGCTGCTTTTTTCAGGGTGAAACTGGGCGCCGTATACATGATCGAGGCCGACGACGGCCGGTACGCGCACGCCGTAATCAGCGCTTGCCAGCAGCGCTTCCTCATCTATCCCGCTGACATAATAGGAATGAACAAAATAAGCGTACCCTTCATCAGCCCCCGTCAAAAGCGGGGATTCCCGGTGTATCGCGAGGCGGTTCCAGCCCATATGAGGCACCTTCAGACGATTTCCCGCCGCGTCGCGCGCCTCAAGCCTGATCACTTTTCCTTTCAAAAGGCCGAGACCTTCCGTGCTGCCCTGTTCTTCGCTTTCTTCGAACAACAGCTGCATACCGAGGCAAATGCCGAGAAGCAACTTTCCTTCGCTGACCGCATCTTGAATAAAGGTTTTCAGGCCTGTTTTATTTAAAATTTCCATCGCATCACGGAAAGCGCCCACTCCCGGAAGGATATAGCTGTCCGCTTTCTGCAGCTCACTCATCTGCTCTGATACAATATAGGGCGCTCCGATCCGCTCCAGCGCTTTTGAGACGCTGTACAGGTTTCCCATCCCATAATCAATGACACCGATCATTTACAGCATTCCTTTCGTTGATGGAATTCCTTTGACACGTGGATCGATCATCGTCGCTTCGTCAAGGGCGCGGCCCAACGCTTTAAAAATCGCTTCAATCATATGATGGGTATTCATCCCGTAATGGACGATGACATGAAGGTTCATTCTCGCTTCAAGGGCCAGCTTCCATAAAAATTCGTGTACAAGCTCTGTATCAAATGTTCCGATTTTCTGACTGGGAAACTGCGCTCTATATTCAAGATGCGGTCTGTTGCTCAAATCAACCGCAACCTGGGCAAGCGCTTCATCCATCGGCACCAGGCTTGCTCCGTAGCGTTTAATGCCTTTTTTGTCGCCGAGCGCCTCCAAAAGCGCCTGACCGAGACAAATGCCGATGTCCTCTGTCGTATGGTGGTCATCGATTTCCACGTCGCCTTTAGCCTCGACGGAAAGGTTGAATTGGCCGTGCTTTGTAAATAAATCAAGCATATGCGTCATAAACGGCACATCAGTTTGAATATCCGCCTCCCCTTCACCATCAATATGGAAAGACAGCTTAATATCCGTTTCATTCGTTTTTCTTGCCCGTTCAGCTTTTCTCATCAGTCTTCCTCCCGGTTTCTGGATTCAATCGCTCTAGCATGGGCTTCAAGCCCTTCCATTCTGGCAAACGCAGCTATTTTTCCGGCGTTTGCTTCAAACGCTTCCCTGCTGTATGAAATAATGCTCGACCGCTTTTGAAAATCGCTGACGCCGAGCGGGCTTGAGAATTTGGCTGTACCATTGGTCGGCAGCACATGATTGGGACCCGCAAAATAATCTCCGACAGGCTCCGAGCTGTAGCGCCCCAGGAAAATCGCGCCGGCATGCTTGATTTTCCCCAGCAGCGCTTCTGGCTGTTCCGTCAAGATTTCAAGGTGTTCAGGGGCTAGCTCATTGATTGCGGAGACAGCATCAGCAAGTGTTTCCGCTACATAAATACAGCCGTGATTCTCAATGGACCGCCGGGCAATCTCTTTTCTCGGCAAGCGCTCAAGCTGTTGATCCACTTCTTTCCTTACAGCTTCAGCAAGAATTCGGGAATCGGTAACAAGCACGCTTGATGCCATCGCGTCATGCTCGGCCTGTGAAAGGAGGTCTGCGGCGATTTCCCGCGGATTTGCCGTCTGATCTGCGAGAACGGCGATTTCGCTCGGCCCTGCGATCATATCGATGTCAACCTGGCCGAATACTTCGCGTTTAGCCAAGGCGACATAAATGTTGCCCGGCCCCGTGATTTTATCGACAGGGGCAATCGTTTCCGTTCCATATGCCAAAGCCGCAATCGCCTGGGCCCCTCCCATTTTGTATATTTCTTCTACACCGAGCTCCGCCGCCGCTACAAGCACCCCGGGAGACAGCCTGCCATCCTTGCCAGGGGGAGAAGCGATGACGATTCGCCCGACGCCTGCGACAAGAGCCGGAATCACATTCATCAGAACGGATGACGGGTAAGCCGCCGTCCCTCCAGGTACATAAACGCCCGCCGAATCAAGCGGCGTGATTTTTTGGCCGAGCATCGTTCCGTCCTTTCTGTAGTAAAACCATGAAGAAGACAGCTGCCGTTCATGATATTCTTTAATGTTATGAATCGCTGATTTCAATGTTTCAATATCATCCTGCTTCAGCATGCCGTACGCTTCTTTGATTTCCTGTTCGGAAACGTGCGGAGCCGATACTTCTGCGCCGTCAAACCGCTTTGTAAAAGCGGCAACAGCGGCATCCCCGCTCTTTTTTACTTCATCAATAATCGCAAGCACTGTTTTTCTTTGTTCTTCCGTACCGGAGCTGATCGACCTTTTTAGCGAAACAGCGGCATTCCCGCTAATAGACTTAATCTTCATATTGTCTTTTCCCCTTCCACAATAAGTGAAAGCCGTGAAGCCATTTCATCAATGACACTATCTTTCATCCGGTAGCTGACCGGATTCACGATAAACCGTGAAGTGATGTCGCAAATTTTCTCAATTTCGACAAGGCCGTTTTCTTTCAGCGTCTGTCCTGTTGAGACGATATCGACGATCCGGTCGGCAAGGCCGATGAGCGGAGCAAGCTCAATTGAACCATTCAGCTTAATGATTTCGACCTGCTCTCCCTGTTCTCTGAAATAGCTTGATGCGACATTCGGATATTTTGTCGCCACTCTCGGCGCAACACCGCCGGCGGCCGTCTGCGGTAATCCCGCTACTGCAAGGCGGCATTTGCTGATGTTCAAATCAAGGACCTCGTAGACATCACGCTCTTCTTCAAGCATGACGTCTTTGCCTGCGATTCCGACGTCTGCCACGCCATGTTCCACATATGTCGTGACATCCATCGGCTTTGCTAGGATAAAGCGAAGGCTTTCTTCAGGCACATCGATGATCAGCTTTCTTGAATCCTCAAATTCTTCCGGAAGCCGGTAGCCGGCTTGCCGAAGCAGACCGGCAGCTTCATCAAAAATCCGTCCTTTCGGCATCGCAATCGTCAATTGTTTACCCATGCTGCTCTTCCTTTCTGGAACCGATAAAGTAGGCCACGTTTCGAAAGTACTTTGTCATCTGGTCGATGTTTTCGATCCCCGCTAAATCCTGAAGAACGACTTTTTTGCCCTTCCGCCGCTCCTCTCCGGCAAACTTGATCGCTTCTGCCCTTTGCTCTGTGCTGAAAATGACGACATCTATTTTTTCCGTTTCATCTTCCGGATTCAACGCTTCAAGCAGCCTGTCGATTCGAATCCCGAAACCCGTGGCCGGGGCGGGGGATTCGAATCGGCCGAGAAGCTGGTCATAGCGCCCTCCATTTCCGATCGGGAATCCTACGTTTTCAGCGTATATCTCAAATAAAATGCCCGTATAATAGCTCATATGGCTGACCATGCTCAAATCGAGCTTTACATCATCTGCGCATTCATAGTCGCCGAGCGTCTGCCAAAGCGTCTCCAGCTCTGAGATCGCATTCTTTCCTTTTTCAGAATCGACGATGGCTTTAGCAGCGCCGCATGTTTCAATACCGCCCCTCAGCTCCAGGAGCTCGAGCAGCCGGTTTTTATCGATTGATGATAGGTTCAAAGCTTTCACATGCTCGCGGTAGCCGACATAGTTTTTTTCATATAAAAAACGCCGCAGCACATGGGCTCTTTCTTCATTACCCAGAACCTCCATAAATAAAGCGTCTGCGATTCCGATATGGCCGATCGAAATTTTGAAAGATGTAAGCCCCGCCTTTTTGAGCGAGCATACCACAAGCGCAATCACCTCGGCATCAGCGCTTGTCGAACCATCCCCGATTAATTCGACTCCGACTTGTTCAAATTCTGCGGGTCGGCCGCCTTCCCGTTCCTGCGCTCTGAATACATTCGCCGCATATCCGACACGAATCGGATGATGCTCTTTAAGAAGCTTTGAAGCCGCCACCCTTGCGATCGGCCCCGTCATATCAGGCCTTAACACAAGGGTCTTTCCTTCCTGATCAAGCAGCTTAAAAAGCTGCTGCTCCAAAATGGCCGACTGTACGCCGACCGTCTCATAGAACTCCAGCGTCGGCGTCTCCATGAATTCATATCCCCACAGACCCATGACCTCTGTCAATGAAGAGCGCACCCTTTTCTTCGTTTCATAGAGCCCCGGCAGTGTATCTCTCATGCCGTGCGGTTTTTCGAACATAAACATCTGACTTGCACCCCCATATACGTTAGAAGGAAAATTCCGAATCCTTTAGTTCGCTAATATGATAATATGCTAACAGATAAAAGAATCAAAATCAATAACAGCCGGAAAATTCGGACAGCCCACGGTCTGTAAAATGATAACTTATCTAAAGAACCACTTGATGATATAATTAATCAAGAACGCAATTCATTTATTCATATAGATCATGAACGGGAACAGGAGACTCATATGAAATTTTTCAAAACACTTTTCCTTACTTTCTTCTTAGCAGCTGTTATATTCGCCATTTTCATATTGTTTTCCAAAGATGCATTCAGCCCGTTAACCGACATGCTAAAAAGCGGTCAGATTTTGGGCAGCCAAAACATAAAGGATGAAATCAAGCCGCTCGACGTCCCTTTGATTAAGCAAATGGACCCGCCCAAGCTTTTTAATGGCTGCGAAGTAGCCAGCTTGGCGATGATTTTAAATTACAGCGGCCATGATGTGACAAAAAATGAGCTTGCCAAAAACGTCCAAAAAGTTCCTTTACATTATAAAAACGGCTTAAAAGGAAACCCTAACGACGGCTTTGTCGGCGATATGGAAAACGGCCCCGGCCTCAGCGTCTACCACGGACCGGTTTATGAGCTGGCCCAATCATATGCCGGAAATAAAGTCATCGACTTAACGGGAAGCAAACCTGAAGCCATCTACGAGCAATTAAATCGCGGGAGGCCGGTCTGGGTGATTACCACCGTAAAATTCACCCCGGTGAATGATATGGAAACATGGGAAACGCCCTCAGGCAAAGTTGATGTGACATACAGCGTCCACAGCGTGGTGGTCACAGGCTATGATCAGAACCACGTGTATGTAAACGATCCATACGGTTATAAAAACAGAAAAACCGACAAAGACAATTTCGAACAGTCATGGGAGCAAATGGGGAATCAAGCGATTGTGATTGCTTCCTAAAAAAGAAAATGAGGCCGGACTCATCACCAGCCTCTTTCTTTATGCGTATAAATAAAAAAACCGCCGGCCAAGCTCCTTTAAAGGAGTTTGGCCGGCAGGCCTGCGTTTCCGTTACGATTTTGTTCCTTTTTGAACAGCCTGCCAAAAAGACTCGGATTCATGGCCTAGTGCATAGACAGAAACCCCTGCAATTTGATATTCGACTGAAAGGCGGCTTTTCATTTCCACGGTGTCTTCATTTTCATACCAGACAACATGCTGATGCCCCTTCTGATCGACATATGAAAACGTCATTGAAGCTGTCTGTTTATCATATACGGGTCTGGCCCCCGTCTCTTTTATGAGCGACTGAATCTCATTCCACTGCTTCATCGTATTGTTTTCTTGATTTGTTTCATCCCAATCATACCCGTATGCAGGAATACCCATGACCACTTTATCGGCCCTTATTTCCTGAACCGCAAAATCAAGAGAGCTTGTGATCCAGCCCATACTTGCTACAGAACCAGGCTCGCTCCAGCTGCCATGCTCGTCATATGTCATGACTTGCACATAGTCGGCGGCCCGTCCAATCTTTGCATAATCGTAAGGCCAGCTCCATTCATCCTCCTGATCATCCGCACTTTTGGCAGGTACAGAAACCATCGTTTGGATCTGCTCTTTCTTCAAAGTGTCTGCAACATATTGGATGAAGCTTGAATAATCCGCCCGCTCATTCGGAAAAACCGCTTCAAAATCGATATTGACGCCATGATAGCCATGCTCTTTTGCCAGCTTTACAAGCTGACTGGCGAATCGTTTTTTGATTGTTGCGTTTTTCATGACTTTTGACGCGAGATCGCCGTCAAAATCTTGAATCGCTTCGCTGTAATTCGAGATCACGGCCCATGTCTTGATATTGTATTTTTTAGCGAGCGCCAGCTGGTTTTCAGGGCTGTCGCCGATGATATTTCCGTTTTCATTAAAGGCAAATGTATCGGTGGCGATGGAATTGATATATTCATGATGCGCCGCAAGCGATTGATCTGAAGCGGCATCCCACGTCGTATAGCCGAGAACCATCTTTTCAGCTGCATCTGCTTTCGCATATGTAAAGAATACAATAATAGCCGAAAGCGCCATGCATACCCACAATTTCTTTTTCATCGTCATATTCCCCTTTTCATTTTTTCCAATTTTAACATGAAAGCAAATGAAAAAATTGTGAAATGACTAGCAATTTTTTCTATCGATTCTTTTATCCTGTTCGAAAATAGCTCAATTTTCATTGACAGATTTAAAAAAATGAATAAACCGATGTCTCATTCCGTGTGTAATTTACTGTATTTTTACATATTTTGAAATGATTAGTTTACAATCGCGAGATATCCTTTTATGATAATAGCGAAATTAGATGTCTCACTTTCGATGCAAAAGAACCAGAACGAAAATGACGGCAGGGATGAAGGCAGGAGACATGGCTGAATGTCAGCCAAAACTAAATCTTTAGGAGGGTTTCAGTCATGAAAAAATTAGCTGGTTTGGTCGTGCTGTCAGGTTTGGTTGCCGGTTTGTGCGGACAGGCTTTTCCCGAAAAAGCCTCTGCCGCAGAGGTCGTCCATCAAACGATTGTCGTTGAAAAAGGGAAGACTTATGATGGAAAAGGACAGCGTTTTACGGCTGGTCCGGAGCTTGGCGACGGCAGTCAGAAAGAAGGCCAAAAACCGATTTTCAAGGTGGAGGATGGGGCGACGCTGAAAAATGTCGTGCTTGGCGCACCGGCTGCTGATGGCGTTCACACTTACGGAAACGCTTCGATCAATAATGTCGTTTGGGAGGATGTCGGAGAGGACGCCCTGACTGTGAAACAAAAGGGAAATGTCACGATCAACGGCGGATCTGCGCGCCTGGCCTCAGATAAGATTTTTCAAATCAACAAAGCAAGCACGTTTACGGTGAAAAACTTCACCGCTGATCAAGGGGGCAAGTTCATTCGCCAGCTCGGCGGCTCAACCTTTAAGACTTCCGTCGTGATTGACAGCTGCACCATCACCAACATGAAGGAAGCCATTTTCAGAACGGACAGCTCGACAAGCACCGTGACGATGACAAACACAAGATACTCGAATGTCGGCAAAAAGTGGATCGGAGTAAAGCATGTGACGGAAAAAAACAATCAGGAATTCTAGCAATGAAACCCCCTCTGTCTACTCAGAGGGGGTTTCCATCCGTTTCTCCATTTCTTCTTTTGTATAAATGAGCCGCATCGGATTGCCGCCGACAAAAGCTCCCGGCGGAACGTCCTTATGAACGAGCGTTCCGGCGGAAACGACGGCGCCGTCTCCGATGGTTACGCCGGGAAGGATCGTCGTGTTCGCTCCGATCATCACCTCATCTCCGATTGCGACCTCACCGAGACGATACTCTTTAATTAAATACTCATGGGCTAGAATCGTTGTATTGTAGCCGATCACGGTATTACGGCCGACGGATATTTTTTCGGGAAACATCACATCAAGCATGACCATCAAGGCAAATGAGCTTTGCTCTCCGATCTTCATCCGCAAAAACGTTCTGTACATCCAGTTTTTCACCCCGAGAAACGGTGTATAGCGGGCCGTCTGAATGACGATAAAGTTTTTGACCACTTTGAAAAACGGAACCGTTTGATAGACATGCCATAAGGAGTTGGCGCCTGACACCGGATAACGCTTCGTTTTTCTCAAGCCTGCTCCACTCCGAGAATCGCAAGAAGGTCGCTCATTTTGCCGAGCATATAGTCGGGCTGATGCTTGGCAAGGCTTGCTTCCCCTTTAATCGCCCAAGCGACGCCCGCCGTTTTTGTGCCCGCATGTTTCCCAGCTAAAATATCGTGGTAATTGTCGCCGACCATGATCGCTTCATCGGGGCGGCTGCCAAGCTTGGAAAGCGCAAGCAGAACAGGCTCAGGATCGGGCTTGGCACGCTTTACATCATCAAGCGTCACGACCGTATCAAAGAAACGGCCTAAACCCGTCAGCTCAAGACCCATGTTGACGGTATCGCGCAGCTTCGTCGTCACAATGCCGAGCTTATACCCTTCTTGGGCCAAGCGGTCGAGCGTCTCGTAAACCGTATCATATTCCGTCACGAGCTGATCGTGCATTTTATGGTTGAACTCGCGGTACATGCTGATCATTTCTTCAGTATTATCCCGATCTATGCCGCTGAAGGTTTCGTAAAGGGAAGGTCCAATAAATGCAAGCACATCCTCCCTTGTATAGCGGCCTGGGGTATAATGCTCAAGGGTATGCAAAAACGATGCGATGATCAGCTCATTTGTATTAATGAGCGTTCCATCCAAATCAAATAAAACCGTATTAATTTTCATACAAAGCTTCCTTTCTCCGAACGGAATAACCCGGTTTCCTCCACAGACGCGAGACTGCGATCGTCAAGATGACCGCTGTCACAAGCCTGATCATAAGCAGCGGCCAGACCGGAATGCCGAGCGGAATAAATACCAATGTATCTTCAACGACGGCATGGCAGGCGACAAGAAAAATGAATGCAAGCGTCACATCCCGGTTGCTGACGCCGTCTTCCTCGACAGCCTTGATCATGACGCCTGCTCCATAGGCTAGCCCGATGGTCAGTCCGGCGACCATTGTCATCGATGTGTTTTCTTTCATTCCGAGCATTCTCGTCAACGGCGCGAACCACTTGGAAAAGATGTTCAGCCAGCCGAGGTCCCTCATATACTGAATGATGATCATCAGCGGTATGACAATCGCTGCCAGCTGCAGAATCCCAAGCCCCGCCTTTGTGACGGCTTCAAGCGAGATGTCAATCCAGCCGGATGGAGCCGCAGCCTTTGCCGATATCAAACCGTATTTGGCCGCCTCCTGTCCTCCGTGCCACACAAGATTGATCAGGATGGCGGAGACGCCGGCAAGGCCGATGCGGACAATCAGAATGAGCCATATCTTGATTCCGACCCTTGAAGCGACTGTCGATTCAATAATCAGGTTATGGCAAAACGACAGCATGACAGCCAATATAAAGACTTCTTTGACAGACAAATCGAGCGTCAGTATACCCGCAATTCCGGCATACAAATTGAGCATGTTGCCCAAAACAAGCGGGATTGCCGCTTCCCCTGAAAGACCGAAAATTCCCATCGCCGGAGTGATCAGCTTGATCATCCAGTCCATCACCGGAGTATGCTGAAGCAGGCTGACAATCAGCGTAACCGGAAAAATCACCTTTCCGAGCGTCCATGTCGTTTTCAGGCCCGCTTCCGCCCCGGCTTTTAAGGTTCCCTTCATTGCTGTCTCCCCTTTATGCAATCTACATCTCTTGATATCGTTTAATCTCATCACCTTTTAAACGTCTGAACAGAAGAAGCGCAACGGCGCATACGATCAGAGCAATGGAAATGACCTGGGCGATGCGGAGCGATTCCGTCAGCATCAGGCTGTCCGTGCGCAGGCCTTCGATATAGTAGCGGCCGATCGAATACCAGATGATATAGAGTAAAAACAATTCGCCCCTCTTTAAATTCGCTTTTCTCAAAAGAAGTAAAACAATGACTCCCGTAAAGCTCCATAATGATTCATATAAAAATGTAGGATGATAATATTGCCCGTTGATATACATTTGGTTGATGATGAAATCAGGCAAATGCAGGTTTTCTAAAAACGCCCTTGATACAGCTCCGCCGTGGGCTTCCTGATTCATAAAGTTCCCCCAGCGGCCGATCGCCTGGCCCAAAAGAATGCTTGGAGCCGCGATATCGGCGAGCTTCCAAAAGGAAAGGCCCTTTACCCTTGCATAAATGATCCCCGTCAACACGGCCCCTATGAGACCGCCGTGGATCGCAAGGCCCCCGTTCCATATCTGAATGATCTGATCAGGGTGCTGGCTGTAATAGTCCCATTGAAAAATGACATAGTATGTTCTCGCGCATATAATCGCAATCGGGATCGCGAAAAGCACCAGATCTACAAACGTGTCTTTATGCAGCCCTCTCCGTTCGCCTTCCCTGACTGCCAGCCACAATCCAAGCAGCGCGCCTAAACCGATGATGATCCCGTACCAGTGGACGGCAATCGGCCCTAAGTGAAAGGCAATCGGATTTAAAGGTTCAATCGTTTCATTCATATTGTCAGCTCCTATTCTTCAAGCTCACCATCTTCAATCACATCCGCGAGTTTATTGGTGAATTGCTCCGCCGCATTCAGACCCATCCGCTTCAGCCTGAAGTTCATGGCGGCCACTTCGATAATGACAGCGAGGTTTCTTCCCGGACGGACCGGAATGGTCAGCTTTGGAATGTCGGTATCTATGATTTTCATTGTTTCTTCTTCAAGCCCTAAACGGTCATATTGTTTTCCCTGCTCCCAAAGCTCCAGGCTCATCACAAGGGTGATCCGTTTAAAACTTCTGACGGCTCCCGCGCCGAATAATGTCATAACATTGATAATGCCGAGTCCTCTGATTTCAAGGAGATGCTCAATTAATTCAGGCGCGCTCCCGATCAGTGTGTCCTGATCCTCCTGCCTGATCTCCACGCAGTCATCCGCAACAAGACGGTGGCCCCTTTTGACAAGCTCCAAAGCGGTTTCACTTTTTCCGACGCCGCTCTTTCCAATAATCAAAACCCCTACGCCGTAGACATCCACGAGCACGCCGTGAATTGCCGTCGTCGGAGCCAGCTGGCTTTCGAGAAAATTCGTCAGGCGGCTGGACAGGCGCGTGGTTTTCAAAGGCGAACGCAGCACAGGTACGCCTTTTTCTTCAGAAGCTTCAATCAGTTCGGACGGAATCGGCAAATCACGCGACAGAATGATCGCCGGCGTAATTTCAGTGCACAACGAAAGCATCCGCTGTTTTTTTTCTTCTTCAGGAAGCTTCTCAAAAAAGGTAATTTCGGTTTTTCCAAGCAGCTGGACCCGTTCTTTCGGATAGTATGTAAAATATCCCGCCATTTCAAGCCCCGGCCTTGACAAATCACTCATCGTAATCGGTCGGTTGATTCCTTCTTCTCCGCTGATCAGCTCCAGCTTAAATTTATCCATCACATCTTTTGTTCGAACTTTCGGCACGATTGATGCACCCTCCTCTTCTCAGGTGAAGAAAAACTAGACATTCAGCTTTATTCTATCACTTTCAAAATGAACCTAAAACTATTTTTGATAAATAAAGCTTATGACGATTTCCCGGCGGCCGCCCGGTGAAAGGCTTTCTTTCATCCCGAAAAATCAGTAGTATGAAGAGAGGAACGTTTAAAGGAAGTGAACAGAGCGTGGAATACAATATTCATGATACAACCGTGCTGAATGAGGACATCCTTTCACCTGAGGAAAAAGAAACATGGGTTCTATATATGAAAGTCCTGACAGCCGCGGGACTTGGGGATGTCTCTGAATGGATGAAGCTTGATATCAGTATGCCGCAAATGAAAGTATTAATGCTTTTGAACAACCACGGAAAACTGAAAGTCTCGGAGATCGCCGAAAAAATGGGCGCCTCCCTGCCAAATATGACCGGGCTGCTCGGCCGCCTTGAACAGGCCGATTTTATTAAAAGAACGCATTCTGAGACAGATCGAAGAACGATCGTCGTCGAATTGACGGAAAGAGCAAAAGACATTTTCCGGGGCTTGTATAAAAAAGGGCATGAGAAGCTGAAAAAGGCCCTCCAGATGCTGAATGAAGACGAAAAGAAAAAAGTGAATGAGGGGCTCAGCATCCTTGAAAAAGCGCTGAAATCAAATGAAGCAGACTAAAAAAAGCCGCAGCCGGTACAGGCGCGGCTTTTTTTTTGATGAAAAATTCCTTTTGACAAAATAAGGATTTTCAAGGATGATAAAAATAATTCATTTAAAGTGAATTATTTATTTTAAGTTAATCATATAAGGAGGGAATCATGATGTCCGCCACTCTTCCAAAAGCCGAACCAAACCAGAAATGGGCGATTTTTCTGTTTACGATCGGCGTGTTTATGGCAGCCTTGGACAATGGCATTATTTCAGCAGCACTTACGACAATCAATAAGTCTTTTCAAGTATCCCCTTCATGGGGGGCATGGGGAATTACGCTTTATACACTCGGCTTGGCCGTCAGTGTTCCGATTGTCGGAAAGCTGTCAGACCGTTATGGAAGAAAAAAGCTTTTTATTGCAGAGGTCACGCTTTTTGGCATAGGGTCATTATTGGTTGCCATCAGCCAAAGCTTTCCGATGTTTTTATTGGCGCGTCTCATTCAATCGCTTGGCGGGGGCGGCATTTTCATTATCGGAAGCTCCCATGTTCTCACGGTGCTTCCGAAAGAAAAACAAGGGACTGCGCTTGGACTGTTGGGCGCGATGAACGGCATCGCCGCCGTGCTCGGTCCGAATATCGGCAGCTTTATTCTTGATATCGCCGGAAGCTGGCATTGGCTGTTTTTAATTAATTTGCCGATTGCCGCCGGGCTTGTCCTCTTCAGCTTTCCGCTTATCAGCGAAACAAAAGCCGATCAAATAAAACCTCTCGATCTGACGGGAACCGTCATTTTATCTTTGGCGATTTTGTCCGTCATGTACGGCATCCCCGCGAATTCATTTGCAGGAGGCGAAGCAAACGCGCTGCAGCTGAAAGAAAAGCTCAGCCAAATTCCGGATCCAAATATAAAACAGATCATCACAGACGCGATTCAAGAGAGCATTGGAACCGGGTTTGGAAAGCTTTACTTAGCCGCTGCCGTCATGTCCATTATTGTGATTGGCGCAATCACCATATTATCGGCCTATAGAAACAAACAGGCCCGCCGGGACATGTAAAAAACACTTGCCATCCGCTAGGAAAACAAGTGCTTTTTACGATCGAGAATCGTGTATGTGGCCAGCAAAAAACCAATCTCGGCAAGCGGAAGCCGGTTTTTTAAGACATTGATCAAGGAAGGGAGCCCCGCTTCGCATACCATGCGGGCGGGCCCATCATGTCCGGCTGAGAGGGGTGGATCTGTTGACTTTCCACAGCCTGTCGCAGAACTGTCCGACATGTTCCTGTGGTGTGCGGAAGCAGGCCACTCTGGCCCTTTATTACTTGAAAACGGCTTCACATCTTCTTGCTTCGTCGTGAAATTCCAAATGTCAGACCGGCTTTTGCCGCCATATTGGTCAACCGCTTCGGCATACCAAAAATAGTCTGTGTTCGGCTTTAAACGGTCCCAAGTTACAGACGCCGTTTTTCCGCTTTTGACTTTTTTCGCTTCGCCGATTTGCTGGCGAGAAAACACATTCAGTTCAAAGTAGTCGGTTTTGACTTTTTTCCGGCGCGGTTTCAGATCGGTTTTGATGCTGAATTCATCTTTTGCTCCATATTGATGCGGATCATAAAAATGATAATCATCAAGGTATGGCGAATATGTTTTGACATGAATAGTATCGCGCTTCGGATCGACCTGAAAAATCCTCAAATAGCCTTGACCGCCTTCAGGTCCGCCTTGATAATCGGCAAGCATTTGGTACACGTTCCTGTCCGGACGGCCGTCGCCGTCGTCATCAAGCTTGTCTACTTTCAAATTGGAACTGTGATAATGGCCGCTTAAAACAGCGATGACATTTTGATTCGGTTTGATGACATGCTCAAATATCCTGTCGCCGATCGGGCTCCTGCTACCGCTCACAAGCAAAAATTCGTGGAACGACAGGATCGCTTTCCTGTCAGGATACTTTTTCAGCACCTCATCCAGCCACCGCAGTTCTTTTGTTCCGATTCCCCAGCCCATGTAGAGCATGATATAGTCGTTGCCCCCGCTGGAAATCAAATCGTAGTGCCCCTTATTGTTCAAAAAGGAGCCTCCGTAAAATGGTTTATGCTTGAAGCGCTTCTCGCCGAAGTATTTGCCGTAGCTCACATACGAACGATCCTTATGGCTGACATCGTGGTTTCCCGCCAGTACGCCGTATGGCACCTGATGCTTGTCAAGCACCTTCATATATTGATCAGCCCGCTTCCATTGAACGGGCTGATCGGCTTCATCCACAATATCTCCCGTATGGAAAACATATTGAATGTTCAGCCTGTCTTTCTGCTCTGCGATCCATTTGACCTGCTTTTCAAAAATATGCGGATAGCTTTCGGCATAATATTGGGTGTCCGACATCCAGATAAAGGTATAATCATCAGGAGAAAGCCGGATTTGGTCCTGAATGATGATGCTCGCCCGGGAATGGCGGACATGGTCTGCCGTCTTGATGTTTCCCTTAAGTGTAAAAGCCTTTTCATCTTTTGCAATTTGGTAAACAATCGCATCCCATTTATTTTTCTTGAAGTTCCAGGCGAACATGGATACCTTTCTCCCCGGAAGGGAGCTTCCCCGCCATGTCACTTCCGCTTTATCATGTCGACCAACATTTCCAGCGATTTTCACATCAAAACGGTGATACGGAAACCGGGTCGTAGAAACGGTCTCAAAGCCTTGTCCGTCGGCTGCCGATAAGCTGCTGCGCTCTTCTTTGGACAGCGGCTTCTCTCCATGAACGGCAAACCCCCTGGGCGGCTCTGTCTCGCTTCCATTTACCGAGACTTTGACATGCTCTTCATCCTTTACCGTATATTGATGGCCCCGATAAAAGGAAACCTTCAGTTTGTCTTTTGTAGGATCTTTGACGCGTACGGCTAATTCAGCCTGTGTGCTGCCGGAGCGGGTTTTGATTTTTTCGGGTTTTTCAGGCTGTTCCTTTTTGATGTAAAAGACTTTTTTCGCAACCGTGGCATTGCCCGCGCTGTCGACCGCTTTTACTTTAAAGACATGTTTTCCGGCAGCCAGGTCTGCGGATGCCGCGGCATGCGGCAAAGAAATCGTTTTGCCGTCAAGAGACGCTTTGATTTCTTTGATTCCGCTCCGTTTGTCTTTGACGGCCGCATCAAGGGTAAACACCCCTTTATAGGCTTTTCCGTCTTTTATGGAAGTTTTGATTTGCGGACCGCTGTGATCAACCATTACCTTCCGTTTTACTCTTTCTTCACGGTTCTCCGCTTCAATCGTATGCCAGCCTTCCTTCCAGTCTTTTGTTTTCCAATGAAAGGCCAGCGACTTAAAACTGGCATCGTGCAGAGAAAAACGAAATTCATACCACTTCTCCGCATCCCGGTTGTTCCCGACGCGGAGAGCAGATGACGGATCGGTATAGCGATCATCACGGATGACCGTTCCGTCCGCCAAAATGAGGCGCGGGTTTTTCAGTAAAAAATCGTCGCGGTTTTCTGCAGCCGATTGTTGAAATGGAGATGCTTTCGTACCTGAACGGACTTTGATGGAAAAGGGCTTGCCCTTTGAAAATTCTTCAGGCGGAACCGGTACGGTAATCGTCTTGTACCGATGGTATGTGTCATCAAATATTTTTTGAACCCGCTTTCCGATGGTCACCGCATTTTTAAAATAAAGGTTCGTTTTATTGACGTCAAAAGCAAAATAGGCGGTCTTTTCAAGGGCTGTGCCGGCCGGCTTTTGTTTTTTTCCGTCAATCCGGATGACCGTCTCCTCAGGCGGTCCTTCCGAAGTGGCCTTCAGCATCATATTCCCGGAAACGGTGTCTCCCTCTTGCACATTAAGCCTGAGTCCTTTTAGAAAGCTTTGTTCAAACGGGATCGTTTTCTTTCCTCCAGCGACCGTATTAGAGCCGTCACTCGCTTTTATATAATACTCAAACTTTTCCTTACCGATCCATTCGGTGAAATCGATGGTATGACGGTAGAGGCCGTCCGTTTCGCTTTTTTCGGCGCTGACTCCGATAAATGCTTCATCATCGCTCATCCGGTAAAAAAACTGTGCTTTTTTGACCTGTTTATTGTCTTTTATATCTGCCAAAAGCTGAATCGTCTCTCCAGGCTTAACCGGTTGACGGGCAGTGAGATCCCGGATTCGCGGTCTTTCTCTATCCGGCAGAATCGTCACCATTTCTGATGGTGTCTGTTCCCTTAAAAGCGAGCCTGGCGACGGTTTCATTTCCCCGCTCGATATTTTCGCCATATGCTTTGTACCGTCAATCGGGTACTTATAAAGAATCGCTTTATCCTCGGCCGCGTCGGTCCATCCGGGCTGATGATCATAATGTGCGACGGCGATCTCTTCCCCGCTGTCCGTGGTCATGACCAGATCCCTTGATGCCAGGTTGGCCATCCCGCCTCCTTTCAATCCGGACAATGTCTTGCCTTCTTCCAGATGAACGCCGTAATGACGGTTGAAATCAGCAGCCGTTAAATGTCCGTTGGCCTCGTTTTTCAGCCAAAAAACATGTGTTTTTCCTGAAGGAATCGTGATACCGTCCTGTTCAAAAGGCCAGAGCACATCAGATTCCTTTCCCTTTTCAGGATGTCTGTATCTCATATTGTAGCTGTTCAAATGAACAGGTTCATTCGTATTATTATAAACTTCAATAAATTCATATCCGTCTTTTCCGCCGACATTGGCTGAATCGACAACCATTTCAGTAATCAAAAGCTCAGGCAGCTTCTGAACATCTTCTTGAAACCCGTTTATATCGATGGTGTACATCTCCGTTTTGGCAGAATGATCGCCATGCCGGGCTTCAATATAATAAACAACCTTGTCGGAAGTGAATGCTCCGCTGTCAACTTTGGCAATGTAGCTTTCCTTTTTGCCTGGTACAATTTCCATTGGAACCGCACGAAACGGCAGCTCTTCATTTTGTTTGTAATACAGGATCACGGTGTCTGCATCCGTCTTTGCCGTAAAAAGCAAATCCTCGCCCTTCTCCCCTTTTTCTACAGGTGTATGCCTTATGACAGGCGAGTTTTCGCCTGCGCCTGCTGCTGGCTGAACATGCTCTGCGCTTATCGGCTGTATGTCAGCCGCATAAACGGGAGACACCGATATAACCGAAAGATATGCTGCGACAATCAACAAAAGGGTTTGGCGGTTTCTGTTCTTTTTCATCGTCTACCTCCCTTTCGTATTTTGCCTTGTCGCATCTTTTTTATGAAAACTTATCCGAGGCAAAAAAAAGAAGCCTGAGGCTTCAGGCTCCTTTTTACTTTTTTGTCATCGGTTCGATGATTGCTTTTTGGATCAGCAGGTGAAAGACCGACAGGACAATGGACGCGAATATGGCTGTCCCAAAGCCGTCCAGGTTAAAACTGTCGCCCATAATCGCCGCTGTCATATACAGTGTGACGGCATTGATTACAAATAAAAATAAACCGAGCGTCACAACCGTGACAGGCAATGTGAGAATGATCAGCACCGGCTTCACAAATGCATTCAAAATCGATAAAATCAAGCTGGCCAAAATGGCCGCTCCGATGCTTCCGACATGAACCGAATCAAAATATCCGGCAATAACGATGAGTAACAAGGCGTTGACAAGAACGCTTATGATCCATCTTATCATCTATTTGACGTCTCCTTCATTTGGAACTACAAACACCCAGACGATATATATCAGCAGCACGGGAATTCCCGTCGAAAAAATAAACAACAAGACGGTTATGATTCTGAGCAGTGCTGCGTCGATATGGAAATATTCGGCCAGGCCGCCGACGACCCCGGCAATTTTTCTGTCTGTTTCGGATCGAAATAGCCTTTTCATTATATCACTCCTGTGTATGGTTTAAATGAATCGATCCAGTCTTTGATTCTAAAAATACCGTCATGTTTTGATCATGATGTTGATTTGCTTTTATATACATTTCTTTCTGTATCGTTTCATTTTTTTCTTTAAGGATTTCCGCGTCGGACAGTTCATTAGACAGGGAACCCAGATTGCTTTTCAGCTCTGCGGTGACGGCGCAGTCGCGGGGAACATTCAATTCAATGCTGCCCGTCGTCGTTTTCACATAAGCCGAACGGCAGTGCGGACTCTTGACAGTTGCGGCAATATTGCCGTTGAAGCTTTGCAAATCAAGGGTCTCACACGATCCCTTCAGATCAATTAGCCCATTGATCGTTTCCGCTTCAATCTCCCCGCACTCGTGGTCCGCCAGTTTGATCTGCCCATTGGCCGTTTCCAATGAAGCTTTGCCGGCGGTCAGCCCCGAAAACGATAAAATGCCGTTTGTCGTTTTGGCCGAAAGCTCTTTTACGTTTAAATGTTCCCCCCTGACCGGGCCGTTAAACAGCTTGAAGCGGATTTTGCCGTATTCCTTGTCTGGAATATAGACGGTCAGATTGGTCTTCATCGTCTTTTTCTCGGTGCGGATCAAAAATTTATCTCCTTCGCTTCCGCATTCAATATGCTCAAGAAAAGCCCGCCTCGCTTCATCAAGGGTTTCGGCCCGGTATATTTTCGCCTGGCACTCGACCCGCATATCTGCATCGCTCCACGGGAGGAGATTGACGCTGCCATTGGCCAGCTGAATGTCGAGTGTGGAAAAATCTATATCTTTAAATTGGAAAATGTGCTGGACTTCGTATGACTGCCCAAAATTCAAATCCAGATCAACTTCTTTCACTTTTTTAACCGCGGTGTCAATCCATTCAAACAGCTTGGAACCGATTGAAGGTTTCGGCTCTCTCTTCTTTTCGCTGTAAAACTGTTCTGATTCAATGACATTCTCGGATAATGCCGTGATCTTGCTTTCTTTCTGCTTGTAGTCTTCTTCCAGTTTTTCAATCAGGATCAGCGCTTCTTTCGCTGACAGCTTCCCTGCCTCAACCAATTTTAAAATCCGTTCTTTTTCATTTGTCATGAAAATCCCCCGTTCTCGTTCTTTTATACCCGAGTCAGCATTTTAATTCCCTGGATAACGTTCCAAATCGCAATAATCAAGCTGATGATCACGAAAAAAATAAAGCCGCCGAAAACAGAAAAAAATGCGAAATAGCCGCCGTCATCAAATATAAACATTCCGCTCACCGCACCCGCCGCCAGTATGACTACGCTGATAAACGGAATAATATGCGATATGAGCGAGCGCAGCGCATGCTTTTTCGTTTCTTGATCATCTGTTATAAAATACGCGGCAATAGGCAAAATAAGCGGGGCAAAAAAAACGCTAAAATAACAAATTGCAGAAATCAGTGCGTTGTTTCTCGTCATTCTGATCACTCTCCTGAGGTTTTAAAACAGTTCTTCCTGAGTCCAATGTACAATGACCTTATACTCAAGTCTACGTGTATCATAGCCGTTTTGTTTCATTTTCATTCGATGGGCATGCGTCAATCTTCGCAAATTGATTTTTCTAGATTTTATGAATAGATTCTTTTTTTATAACCCTTTACAATATGTGCAAAGCCCAGTAATAAGAAGGAGGCGGCGTCATGAAACATAGACAGGCGGAACATGCGTCATTTGCTCCGCAGCTTTTTGAACTGATTCAGGAACAAAAACGGATCAATCAAGGGATCATTAACCAGTTGGAAGCGATCAACTCGGCGCCTCCGCTTTCAAATGAAATCCGCTATCTGAAAGTTCTGCTCAGCAGCAGCAGCACACATATCACAAACAGCCTGACGGAAGCGGCACAACAACTCAGTGATCCGAATAAATAGTAAGATTCAATCGGCACGTGTCAGTTTGTCAGCCCGGCTAGATGAACGGTCCGGCGCCTGCCCGCTTGAATCGCCAGACTGGTCCGCGTCGTGGGTTGCCCCGGAGTTTGGAACCTGATGCTTTCTCATGCATGCTATATTACAGCTTTTTCTTTCTTCCCTAAGATTTATAACAGCTATTTCTTGAAAGCGCAATGAAAATCGCTTGAACAATTTGAAGCGATTCGAAAAAGCTGCCGACGTTGCGTCGACAGCTTCGCTTATCAAGGTCTGACGGCTTCTTTCTCCTGAAGCCGTTTTTTCATTCTGTTTTTGTCGCGTTCGATGATCGGCTTTAAATAACGGCCTGTATAGGAAGTTTCGACTTTGATGACATCTTCCGGCGGGCCGGCGGCAACAATGGTTCCGCCGCCGTCACCGCCTTCAGGACCTAAATCGATCAAATAATCGGCCGCTTTAATAATATCGAGATTATGTTCAATGACAAGCACGGTATCGCCGTTTTCGACCAGCCGCTGGAGAACGGCCAAAAGCCTTGCGATGTCATCTACATGCAGACCTGTCGTCGGCTCGTCCAAAATGTAGAGGGATCGGCCGGTTGACCTTCTGTGCAGTTCAGACGCAAGTTTGACGCGCTGCGCTTCACCGCCTGAAAGCGTCGTCGCAGGCTGTCCGAGCTTAATATAGCCAAGACCGACGTCATATAAGGTCTGAAGCTTCCTCTTGATCTTCGGTATATTTTCAAAAAACTGCACCGCATTTTCAACCGTCATGTCAAGCACGTCAGAAATATTTTTTCCTTTGTATGTCACCTGCAGCGTTTCCCGATTATACCGTTTGCCGTGGCAGACTTCGCAAGGCACGTATACATCCGGGAGAAAATGCATTTCGATTTTGATGATTCCATCGCCTTTGCATGCTTCACAACGGCCGCCTTTGACGTTGAAGCTAAAGCGCCCTTTTTTATAGCCTCTGACTTTTGCTTCGTTTGTCTGGGCAAACACATCCCGGATATCGTCAAACACGCCCGTGTATGTGGCAGGGTTTGACCTCGGCGTCCGGCCGATCGGGGACTGGTCGATGTCAATCACCTTATCGAGGTGCTCGATCCCCTTGATTTCCTTGAATTCCCCCGGCTTGGCCTTTGCACGATGCAGTTTTTGGGCAAGCGTTTTGTGCAGAATTTCATTGACGAGGGTGCTTTTGCCTGAACCGGAAACACCGGTGACAGCGGCAAACACGCCAAGCGGAAACTTAACGGAAACATTTTTCAGATTGTTTTCCTTTGCCCCTTTTACTTCGATATAGCGTCCGTCGGGCTTTCTCCGTTCAAGCGGCAGAGGAATGAATTTTTCCCCTGACAGATATTGTCCTGTCAATGATTTCTCATCGTTCATGACTTCTTCAGGAGTTCCCGCCGAAATGACTTCGCCTCCGTGAACACCCGCTCCGGGTCCGATGTCGATTAAATAATCGGCGGCAAGCATCGTATCCTCATCATGTTCAACGACAATCAATGTGTTGCCAATGTCCCTCATATTTTTCAGCGTGTCAATCAAGCGGTCATTGTCGCGCTGATGAAGCCCGATTGACGGCTCATCAAGGATGTAAAGGACGCCGGTCAGCCTTGAGCCGATCTGCGTCGCGAGGCGGATCCGCTGCGCCTCCCCTCCGGAAAGGGTACCCGCCGCCCGGCTGAGCGTCAAATAATCCAGTCCGACATTATTTAAAAATCCGAGCCTTTCCTCAATCTCCCGCAAAATCAGATTGGCGATCTTCATATCTTTTTCGGACAGCTCCAGACTGCGGAAAAACTGAAGTCCGTCCGCCACCGACATATCTGTGATCTTTCCGATATGAAGGCCGTTAACCAGGACGGCCAGCGATTCTTTTTTCAGCCGGTATCCTTTGCATGAAGGACAAGGCTGATTGGCCATGTATTTTTCCATCTGCTCGCGGATATAGTCTGAGCTTGTTTCTTTATAGCGTCTTTCGATATTGCGGATGACGCCTTCAAATTCAATATAATTTTCACGGACCTGTCCAAAGTCATTTTCATATTTAAAATAAACCTGTTCACCGTCACTGCCGTAGAGAATCTTGTCAAGATGGTGTTTCGGCAGCTCTTTCACAGGCACGTCCATATCAATTCCATAATGACTGCACACCGCTTCCAGCAGCTTTGGATAGTATTGAGAACTCTGCGGTTCCCAAGGCGCGATGGCGTGCTGCTTCAGCGTCAGCTCATCGTTCGGAATGACGAGCTCCACATCGACTTCAAGCTTTGATCCCAGGCCGTCACAGCTTGGACAGGCGCCGAACGGACTGTTAAAAGAAAACATTCTCGGCTCCAGCTCTCCAATCGAAAAGCCGCAGTGGGGGCAGGCATGATGCTCGCTGAAAAGCAGCTCTTCCTGGCCGATCACATCGATAATGACCCGGCCCTCGCCAAGGCGGAGCGCGGTTTCGAGTGAATCTGTCAGACGGGCAGTCACGCCTTCTTTGACGACGATGCGGTCGACGACCACTTCAATCGAATGCTTTTTGTTTTTTTCAAGCTCGATTTCTTCAGAAAGATCGTTCATTTCTCCGTCGATGCGGACCCTCACATAGCCCTGCTTCCTGATTTGATCCAGGACTTTGACGTGCGATCCTTTTCGTCCCGAGACGACCGGCGCAAGCACTTGAATCTTTGTCCGCTCCGGATATTCCAAAATCCGGTCTGTCATCTGTTCGATCGTCTGCGATGTGATTTCGATCCCGTGCACCGGACAAACCGGCTTTCCGATTCTGGCATACAAAAGACGCAGATAATCATAGATTTCCGTTACCGTTCCGACTGTTGAGCGGGGATTCCGGCTTGTCGTTTTCTGATCGATGCTGATCGCGGGAGAAAGGCCTTCGATCGCGTCTACATCAGGTTTGTCCATCTGCCCTAAAAACTGGCGGGCATATGCGGAAAGAGATTCGACATAGCGTCTCTGTCCTTCAGCATATATAGTGTCAAACGCAAGGGAGGACTTCCCTGACCCGGAAAGGCCAGTCAAAACGACAAGCTTATCCCTGGGGATGGAGACATCGATGTTTTTCAGATTATGCGCCCTTGCTCCTTTCACCTCTATTCGTTCCATTGCCATATTCAATTCACCCTTCCGATTTTAACTCTAGAAGCAAGTCCCGAAGCTCAGCGGCACGTTCAAAGTCAAGCGCTTTTGCAGCTTCCTTCATATCGTGCTCCATCTGGGCGATTACTTTTTCCCGCTCTTTCTTCGTCATTTTCGAAAGCTTCGGTTCCTCTTTCACTTTATATTCTTCCTGATCCTCAGCCGCATAGGTCGCACGGATGACATCGCGAATCTTTTTGTTGATCGTTTTCGGTGTAATGCCGTGTTTCCTGTTAAATGCCTCCTGCTGCTCGCGGCGTCGCTTCGTCTCATTGATCGCGATTTCCATGGAATTCGTGATTTTATCCGCGTACATAATGACCCGGCCGTCGGCGTTTCTTGCCGCCCGGCCGATCGTTTGGATCAAGGAGCGCTCAGAACGGAGGAAGCCTTCTTTATCGGCATCCAGTATCGCCACGAGCGAAACCTCCGGAATGTCCAAACCTTCCCTTAACAGGTTGATGCCGACGAGGACATCATGCTTGCCAAGGCGGAGATCACGGATGATTTCGATCCGTTCAAGCGTTTTGATCTCGGAATGCAGGTATGTAACCTTTATTCCGATCTCCTTCAGATAATCCGTCAAATCCTCGGACATCTTTTTCGTCAGTGTTGTGACAAGCACGCGCTCATTCCGGTCGATTCTCTGGCGGATTTCCCCGATCAGATCATCGATCTGTCCCTCGATCGGCCTTACATCAATGATCGGATCAAGCAGCCCGGTCGGCCGGATGATCTGCTCAACCATTTCAGGAGTATGATCAAGCTCATAAGGACCAGGCGTCGCCGATACATACACGATGTTATGAATGTGTTTTTCAAACTCCTCGAACCTCAGCGGCCTGTTGTCCAAAGCCGAAGGAAGCCTGAACCCGTGGTCGACGAGAACCTGCTTTCTCGCCTGGTCGCCGTTATACATCCCTCTGACCTGAGGAATGGTGACGTGCGACTCATCGATGACCATCAGGAAGTCATCCGGAAAATAATCGAGCAGCGTGTAAGGAGTGGATCCCGCCGGACGTAGCGTCAAGTGTCTCGAATAGTTTTCGATCCCTGAACAGAAGCCCATTTCCCGCATCATTTCCAGATCGTATTTCGTGCGCTGCTCCAGACGCTGGGCCTCGAGAAGCTTGCCTTCGTCGCGCAGCACCTTGAGCCGCTCTTCAAGCTCCGCTTCAATGTTTATGATCGCTTTTTTCATTTTTTCTTCGCGCGTTACGAAGTGGGAAGCCGGAAAAATTGCGATATGTTCGCGCTCTCCCAAAATTTCGCCAGTGAGGGCGTCCACTTCCCTGATGCGCTCGATTTCATCCCCGAAAAACTCGACCCGGATGCAATGTTCATCCCTTGACGCCGGGAAAATTTCGACGACATCGCCGCGCACCCTGAATGTTCCGCGCTGAAAATCGATGTCGTTTCGCGCATATTGGATATCGACGAGCTTTCTGAGAAGCTCGTTTCGTTCGATTTCCATTTCCGTTCTCAGAGAGAGCACCAGTTCCCTGTACTCCTCAGGAGAACCCAAACCGTAAATACAAGAGACACTCGCCACGATGATGACATCTTTGCGTTCAAAAAGTGCCGATGTGGCCGAGTGCCTTAATTTATCTATTTCATCATTAATGCTGGCATCTTTTTCAATAAACGTATCAGTCTGCGGAACATAGGCCTCAGGCTGATAGTAATCATAATAGCTTACAAAATACTCGACGGCATTGTTGGGGAAAAACTCCTTAAATTCGCTGTACAGCTGCCCGGCAAGCGTCTTGTTGTGGGCAATGACAAGGGTCGGTTTATTGACCTCTTTAATCACGTTTGAAATGGTAAACGTTTTTCCCGTACCGGTCGCGCCCAAAAGCGTTTGATGCTTTTTGCCTTCCCCTATGCCTTTAACGAGCTGTTCAATCGCTTTCGGCTGATCTCCCTGGGGCTGATAATTTGAGACTAATTCAAAGCGGTCTTTCACAAAAAAGCCTCCGTTTCCTTACGAAATCTTCCTGTTCATTATTTTAACACAATCAAACCAAAAATACGAACTAAAGTTCGGTTTTCGTATTTTTTCTACAAAAACGGCCTTTCCGGTCCTATCAAAAAACCCCTCCTTTTATGATCAAAAGCAGGGCTTCGCGGCAAACAATCCAAGGTTCTATGACTCTTCCTTCTTTTCGCCCGCCTTTTTGGCGGCATACAACGCTCCGGCAACAAGAGAAACAACATCAAGTCCTACAATAAAAAAGGTTTCTGTGTAGCCTTTCAAATAGGAAGCAAACAATAAAGCGGCGGTAAGAGCGATTCCGACATAATGGTTATAGGTCACCCTTGTAAAAAACAAAACAAGCAAGAACGGAAAAATTAGTGCAAAAACGGCTTTTGTAAACACAAAAACCCCCCTCACGTTTCTTGATCTTATTTGATTATATTAAAGAACAAAGAAACGGACAAACCAAGACACTCACTTCTTTATATTACCCACCTTAAAGCGGCGCTATTCGATAGTGCCCCATTAAAAGGCAAAAAAGAATGAGATTCCCGCCGCCAGCAGATTGGGGATTGCGAAAAAAGCGAGGGCATTCGATGTCTTGTGATTCGCCTTTCTGTGCTCCTGCGTTTCCGAATGATGGTTTCCCCTCAAACGGTCTCCGCTGATAAACACACCCGAAAATAAAGCAGAAAGAAGCCCGGCGCCAAGACCGGCCGTCCCTGAAATTCTGAAGACAAGCATCAAATCCCCCGTCGCAAGGGAGGCCGTTATCGAAACGAGACAAACAGCAAGACCGGCCAGAAAAGCCATCTTCATCTTTATCATTCTCCTTTTTTTAAGATATACCGATTTCCCTGGTCAAACGGATCGGAACATGACAAGCAAAAGGTTTATTGAAGCAAAGAAAAAGCGCCCTGCTATGACGCTTTTTCTAGGTATATGCTATAAGGTTTCCTCAGATGCGGCAGCTTCAATTCGACCAGACGGAAAGCCCTCCTCTTTCACAAAAATAATTCCGAGCTCATGGTGCTCTCCTTCATATGAAGCCCTCTGCTCAAAACGAACCTCATTGTTCAAGCCGACCACTTCAAGCTTGAAAAAGGCGCGGTTCTTTTGAAGAGCTTCATAAAAATCCGCAACATTTTTCACTTCCGTACCGTTGACCTTCGTGATGATCTCGCCAATCTGAAGGCCGAGATCTGCAGCCGGCGTGTTCGGAATGATGCCCAGCACCATCAGCCCCTGATCTCTTTTTGAAAAGTAAAACGGAGCGGAATTGTCGTTAACCCGCTGTTTCCATGTTAAAAAGGCTCTCCCCGCTATAGCGGCTCCTGCCGCGGCTGCGGCAAGCGGCGCCCACCATATGCTCCCGGCAGCTATCAGCAAAACGATGACGCCGAGAATGCTGATCCGCCTTGCCGTAATTTTGATGCTTTCGCTCGGAAGCGATCCCTGCACTCTCTGGCCAAAGCCGATAATATACGGAATCCATAATAATTGAAAGGCGTCTCCATTGAATGTCAAAACCGGCCACCACGGAACAGATGATTGGATCGCATCGCCCGGGATCAGAATAAACAATGGCAACAGCCAGGTGCGTCCCGCAATTTGCTGTCCGATCGGAAGCCCTCTCTTGCTCATCACGATCGACGGAGAGGTCCTCACATGAGCCGTTTTATAAGCCAATATCCCTTCTGTTATCAAAAGAAGGCCGAGCAAAACGGCAGCCGCAGACCAATTGGCAAGGGACAGCTGCGGAAGAACGGCATCAGCCGCTTCCGGATTGAAATAATCGAAACAGAAGCCGATCACCATGCTCAGTCCAAGCGTATATGCCGATGACAGCAGGCTCTGTCTGAATGTCAAGGCTGATATCGCGGTCACCGCCGCTATCAAGACGACCATTCCGAAAGGGAGCAGAATCCCCAAGCCGAAAGAGACAATCGACAAGAGGATACCCGCCAACAGCCCTTTAGAATATGTAAACTTGAATTCATCATGTATATCTTCAATGCGCGTATGAAATGTTTTTCTTTCACGTTTGATCCGGGCATATCCGTAAGCAAGACTCATGATCATCATAAAATAGAAGAGCGGATGCAAAAAGAACATTCCTGCTCCTTTTAAAAGTTCAATTAGAGTATCTTCAACTGACAAGGAAACGTTCACCGCCTAAAACCAAACATATAAAAACCATCTGTAAAACGACAGCTTTTACACGTTGGATATTTTGAGAAAGCCAGCTTGTCCTGGCGGCTGCGGAAGGAGATGACGTGCGGCTTTCAGACAGGAGCGCCTGAGCCGGCGGCCGCTTAGCCTTTCGTCATGTTGCAGCCGCCGGGCGAATTGTCTTTTGCATTCGCGGACGCATGCAAGCGCCTTCAGACAAGCTGGTGCATTTTATTATTATTCTAACAAATAATAAAATGCTTGGGTATGGTAAACGCGGGTTTATTTTTCCTGACTCATCCAAAGCGTCACATTGGACAAAGAAAAGTCTTTTAAGTAGTGATTCACCTCGACATCCAAGATATCTCCAATCAGCTGCATGGAACGTTTAATATCTGTTAAATTGATGCCCAAGCGCTTATGGTTGTCCATTAAATAGTTGAAATAAAGTTCCGCGCAGTCCTCATTGATATCATCCACACTTTCAACAGAAGTGTAGTTAACGAGGTATCTGCTGAACAGCATAAGCAATCCTACTGCCTTTGTAGCGGAAAACGTAACGTCTTGTGATCGAACTTTTAATTGCTCCACTAATTCATAGTATTTTTTCTCTCTCACAATACTTGCCCTTTTCAATCGTGTACCCCCATTTTTTATTTATATATAAGAAAAGAAAAGCGCAAGCGCTAGACGACTCCACCAAACAGAGACGAAGAACGCAAACAGCGCTAACATTCTCCGCAAAAAAAATGCACACATTATAATTTAGAAAGCTTTATTTCTTATTTTAAAAACTTTCGTCTGTTAATACAACTTGCAAAAGTTACATTTTCACTGCATGTTTACATGCTTATAAAGTCTCCCATATATTAATGTTATCGGGTATTTCTTATTCATTCTGAATGTTTTTTTTATGAAAAAACAAAAATTTTAGGTAAAAAGATTGAGAATTTATTTTCTGAGAATAAAAAAAAGTGAGGATATCCTTGCCCTCACTTTTTTGTAAACAACACGTTTAATGCGGTTTGAAGCTGCAGATCATTTTTCTCATCCAGCTTTTTTTCCTCAATTCGGAGATTTAAAGTATTTGCCGTTTTTTGGTCAATAACTCCAGACTTTTTCAGTTTGTTTTGCGCCTGAAACGCAGCAACAGCCTTTTTTGTTCCTTCATTGAAATAGCCGTCATACCGCCCGCAATCAAAGCCCAGGCCTTTTAACAGCAGCTGCGCCCGTTTGATTTCGCGAGTGTTCATATCAGTTTTAAGGGGCTCTTTCAGCTGAACCGGCCCTACCGAAAAATAGGATGGCTGTTTGACCGGAACCGTCGGCTGAATGCCTTTCTTATGGATCCAATTTCCTTTTGGCGTCAGCCATTTATAAAGCGTCAATTTGATATTGCTTCCATCGCCCATCGGGACAGCCTGCTGAACGGTGCCTTTTCCGAAGGAAGGGTCACCCACGACATGATACCCGGATGCTTCTTTTAAAGCCCCGGCGAGAATTTCAGACGCAGATGCGCTGCCTTTGTCCGTAATTACGCTTACAGGATAAGGTTTTTTCTCTTTCAATTTGGAGAAGTATTGTTTTTTATTGCCGTTTCTCTCAGCAATTTGAATATACGGCTGATCTTTTGTCACAAAATGTT
The DNA here is from genome assembly GCF_001592005.1 of Bacillus sonorensis NBRC 101234 = KCTC 13918. Lineage (GTDB taxonomy): Bacteria > Bacillota > Bacilli > Bacillales > Bacillaceae > Bacillus > Bacillus sonorensis. The sequence continues at coordinate 15,599 of NZ_BCVZ01000006.1, read as the reverse complement.
TTAAAATGTCTTCAACACTTTGTAAATATCCGCCAGGATTGCCCCTGACATCTAACACAAGACCATCAATTCCCTTTTTCTCAAGTTTTTTCAGCTCTGCCGTAAAATCCTTGGCCGTATGTTCGGAAAAAGAAGAAATCGCGATATAGCCGACAGGCTTGCCCTTCACTCTTTTCATCGAGGCAAAAACGGTCTCAAGCGGTATTTCATCGCGTTTGATCGTAAATGTAAGCTGATCCCTCATTCCCGGACGGTGAACCTTCAACGTAACCGTCGAGCCTTTTTTTCCTCTGATCTTTAATACAGCATCATTCAGATCCCTTCCCGCCATCGATTCGCCGTCAATACTGATAATTTCATCGTTCGGCTTAAGTCCGGCTTTTTCCGCCGGAGATCTTTTGAAAGGAGAGACGATAATGATCTTTCTGTCTTCCATTCCTATTTCTGCCCCGATTCCTTCAAAGGAGGAATCAAGAGAATCGGAAAACCGTTTTGCGGTCTGTTTATCCATATAGACGGAGTAGGGATCGTTTAATGTGGAAAGCATGCCTTGAATGGCTCCTTCCAGCAGCTTTTCCTTGTCTACCTGCTCTACGTATTCATTCGAGATCAGATCGTATGCTTTCTCAATCTTCTCCATCGCATCGTTTTTGGCTGCGTCTCTGCCACCCGCAGCCGCTGCAGCTTTCGGTATATCGTCATGCCATGTATTGAGGTCGATTCCCGCTATTAAACCGCATAGCAGACTTATGGCAACGATGAGCCGCATCAACTTCTGATTCATCCTATACCTCCTCATCTGGCTCCACTTTTTTGTTGCTTGATGTAGTATGCGTCAAAAATGCTTTGTTATGTAATTGATTTTCTAATAAAGAAACTAAAAAAGCCGCCGAAATGATTTCCGGCAGCTTTCTTAGTTTTCTTTACAGGCTTTTCAGACGCTTGATGATTTCATCTGTCACTTCCTTAGTCGTGCTTGTCCCTCCGATGTCCGGTGTTAAAAACCCGCTTTTCAAAACGTCTTCAATTACATCCAGCAGCTTGCTTCCAAGCTCTTCTTCGCCAAAGTGGTCGAGCATCAGCTTCGCCGTCCAGATTTGGCCGATTGGATTGGCAATTCCTTTTCCGATAATATCCGGAGCGGAACCGTGAACGGGTTCAAACATGGAAGGATATTTGCCGTTGACATTTATGTTTGCTGCGGGCGCAATTCCAATGCTTCCCATGATCGCCGCTCCGATGTCAGTCAAAATATCTCCGAATAAGTTGCTGGCAACAATGACGTCAAATCTCTCAGGCTGTGTGACAAAAAAAGCAGCCAGTGCATCAATATGCTGTGAATCTGCTGCGATCTCAGGATAATCGTTTGCCGTACATTGAAATACCTCGTCCCAGAAAGGCATTGAATGGACGATTCCATTTGATTTTGTCGCACTTGTGACATGCTTTTTCCGCTTGGCCGCCATCTCAAAAGCGAAACGCATCGCTCTCTCCGTTCCCCTTCTTGAAAACACATTATTTTGAATCGCGATCTGATCTTCGTTTTGATACATTTTTCCGCCGACAGTGCTGTATTCGCCTTCACTGTTCTCCCGTACGACAAGCAGATCAAAATCGTTGGGATTCGCCAGAGGAGACCTGATCCCCTGCAAAAGCTTCGCAGGCCTGATGTTGATCACCTGTTCAAATTCGCGTCTTATTTTAATCAGGAGCCCCCATAAAGACACGTGGTCTGGAACAAGCAGACTGTTGCCGACCGCTCCCAAGAATATCGCGTCAAATTCCTTCAGCCGCTCCAATCCGTCATCAGCCATCATTTTCCCGTGTTCCAAATAATATTCACAGCTATATGGAAACTCTGTAAATTCAAATGACAGGCCGCCATGAACATCTGAAATCGCTTTCAAAACACGCTGTGCAGCAGGAACTACTTCTTTCCCCACACCGTCTCCCGGTATACTCGCAATACTGAACCCTTTCATCAGTTCATCCCCCACTTTTTAATTTGTCGACGGTCGACTGTTTCATTTTCATTCTATACCCCGTCCTGCGTACTGACAAGACATTCAGAAAAGAAATTTTGGAGGAAAAATAAAAAGCCGGCCTGGTCAATATGACCGAGCCGGCAATTCGTGCCTTACAGCGGTATATAGTCTGCCGGATCAACAGCGTTGGATTTCGCGTTGTTCCACAGGCCTTTATGAATTTCAAAATGCAAATGCTGGCCGTAGGACTGGCCTGTATTGCCCATTGTCCCGATGATTTGGCCCTGTTCGACACGCTGACCCGTGTGAACTTTTATGGATGACATGTGGGCATAAACTGTTTGATATGTCTGTCCATTGATATTATGGGTAATAAACACGACATTTCCATAGCTTGACGAATAATGGGCGTTGTAAACCGTTCCTGATGCAGCCGCATAGATCGGTACACCAGAGCCGCGCTTGGCAATGTCAACACCGAAATGGTTTCCGAGAGAACGGTTTCCGAATCCTGATGTAAATGTGCCTGCAGCAGGACGGATAAACCCTGAACTGCTCGGAGCGGACGGCTTGGATGAAGAAGCCTCTGAATTACCGGAATTTTGTGATGCAGCCTCTTGGGCTTTGCGCCGCTCTTCGGCTTCCTGCTTCTTTCTATACGCTTCTTCGGCTTTAATCGCTTCATCCTGGCGCTTTAGAATCTCAGCTTCATTCTCAAGGGAACCAAGCTCCGCGTGGGCATGATCTTTATCATGCTTCACCTTTTTCATCACTTTCGATTTTTTCTTTTGCTGATCATCAAGCGTCTTTTTTAATTTTTCCAGATCTTTCAGCGCTTTTTCAAGGCTTTGAAGATCCTGATTCAGTTTCGTTTCCTTTTCCTCAACAAGCTTAAGATCCTTTTTCTGCTCTTCTATTAAAACATTGTCCGCTTCAACAATTGTTGAAACAGCCCCGGCCCGGCTGATGAAGTCACCAAAGCTTTCTGCCCCCAGCAGAACATCTATGTATTGGTTGGAACCGCCGTTTTCCTGAATGGAACGAACCCTGTCCTTCAATATGTTATTCCGCTTTTCGATTTTTTCTTTCAGCTCTTGAATCTGTGCTTTCAGCTCTTCAATCTCTTTTTTCGTCTTGTCGATTTCTTCGTTCTTCTTTTCCAGTTTTTCATTCGTATCAGTCATTTGACCGTCTATTTTCTCAATCTCGCTTTTCAGGCTTGCTTCCTTTGATTCAAGCTCTGAAAGCTCCTGCTTCTTCTTTTCCTGCTTTGTCTGGTTTTTTGACTGCTTGCTCTGGACGTCGTTCTTTTTTTTCTCCAGGTCTTCATATGCTGAAGCCTGGTTGCTTTTTAACGGAAGCAAAACAGCCGACGTTCCGAGTAAAGCGGTTAAGCCCAGCGTCATAAACTTTCTTTTCAACCTTGGTTCCTCCTTGCCTTCAGAATCAAGGGATCCAGCTTTTACAGGTCCCAGCATGAAAAATAGGGCCGGCTGAAGAACAAGCCGGCTATACTTTTAGGAATTTCCGTATAGACATCAAGCTGCCCCATACGCCGATGAGTGCTCCGATCAGCACTAACACGGCGGAAACCTGGAAAACAAACGGATTGTATGGCAACAGTTCGATAATCGTTCCCTGAACTTTCGGTGCGATCCATTGAACAACATAATCATAGGTTGAGAGCAACAAAGCGACCGGAATAATTGCACCGCAGACTCCCAGCAGCAGGCCTTCAATAAAGAATGGCCAGCGGATAAACCAGTTTGTGGCGCCTACAAGCTTCATAATTTCAATTTCTTTGCGTCTCGCGAAAATTGTGATTTTAATAGTATTTGAGATGAGGAACATGGCCGTAAACAGCAATCCGACGACCAGTACGCCTCCAATGAATTTGGCGACATTACTGATGTTGAACAGGCGGTCCACATTCTCCTTCCCGTAGGTTACCTTATAAACATTATCTAATTTTTCGATTTTTTTGGCTGCTTTAGGAGCGTCTTGGGGATCCGTTGTTTTGACGATATATGCATCGTTTAGCGGATTCTCCTGATCAAACATAGAAAAGACTTTCCCATCCTCGCCAAAACTGTCTTTCAGGTTTTTAAGCTCTTCTTCTTTTGAAGAGTATTTAACACTGCTGATTTCTGATATTTTTTTAATCTCTTGTTCAAGCGTGTGTTTCTGATCCTGTTTAGCAGTTAAATCGATTAAAACTTTGACTTCCACTTGTTTTTCGGCGTTTGATGCCATATTCAGAAGGTTGAACATGATGACCAAAAATACGCCGACCAAGATGAGTGTAACTGTTACAGCACTGATGGATGCGAAAGTCATCCACGTGTTTCTTCCGAGAGATTTTAAGCTCTCGCGCAAATGCCGTCCGAGAGTTCTAATCATACGAACCATACTCCCCTCTAGCTTCATCACGCACAATGACTCCGTCTTCGATTGCGATGACCCGTTTCTTCATGGTGTTAACAATTTCTTTGTTATGAGTCGCCATAACGACCGTCGTTCCGCGGTTGTTGATTTCTTCAAGCGTCTTCATGATTTCCCAGGATGTCTCAGGATCAAGGTTTCCTGTCGGTTCGTCAGCGATGACAACGTCCGGGCTGTTGACGATCGATCTTGCGATTGAGACCCTTTGCTGCTCCCCGCCTGACAATTGATCCGGAAATTGTCTCGCTTTATGCTTTAACTGAACGAGATCAAGCACTTCAAGCACTTTTTTCCTGATGACATCAGGGCGCTCGCCGATGACTTCCAATGCGAAAGCGACATTTTCAAATACCGTCAGCTTCGGAAGCAGTTTGAAGTCCTGGAATACAACACCGATTTTTCTTCTGATAAAAGGTATTTCTCTTTCTTTTAACTGCGCCAGGTTTTTATTGCCTATGACAACCTTCCCTTTGGTCGGTTTTTCCTCGCGGTAGATCATTTTGATAAAAGTTGATTTTCCCGCTCCGCTCGGTCCGACGACATAAACAAACTCACCGGGATGTATTGAGATGCTTATTCCGTTCAGCGCAGACACCCCGTTGGAATAAGTCTTATACACATCTTTCATTTCGATCATGTAATCACCTAATCTTTTATGTTTATACGGTCATACTCTTCGAGAAAGTATGTCGCTTTCTGTCTTTATGTACGTCAATGCAAATGCTTGTCTTTTTCAACAACACCCATTATACGTCATGATTAGACAAAATGATATTACAGTTTTGTTTCAATGCCGACATAAGTTATAGGAAAAACGCAAAATCAGACAAAAACTTTGGACTTTAGGCCTTTTTTAAGGTGTGAATCGTGATAATCCCTCATTTTTAAATAGTCAAAAAGACTCTTTACAAATGAAAAAGGGACCATATTCACATTAAAGTGAACATGGTCCCTTCGCCTTCCCCAGGCTCAGCGGGAACGTCATTTAGGCAGCCGCTATTTTTTCTTTGCCAGCCACTTTGCCACCGCTTCAGCCTCTTCTCCCTTTGCAAGTCCGCCTGGCATACCGCCGCGGCCGTTTTCAACGATATCCTTGATTTCACTCTCTTTAAGCTTGCCTCCGACTTCTTTCAGGCTTGGGGCGGAACCGCCGGCCAAATCCTTTCCATGACAGCCGGTGCAGTTTTGCTGATAAATTTCCTCGCCGTCTTTTGCAGTCGTCTGTCCGCCTGTATTGTTGTCTTTGCTTTCGTTATTTCCTCCGCAGGCGGCAAGAACAAAAGAAACACCTAAAAACAGAGTAAACAGCTTCTTTTTCATTTTGAGGTCAGCTCCTTTAACAGATCAACCACTATTATAACCTTGATTACGCGCGTTTAAAACCCTCACCGAGCACCTCTGAAGCGTCCATGGCAATGACAAAAGCAGATTCATCAATATGTTTTACCAGTTGTTTCAGCTTTGTGAACTCGGTTTGCCCGACGACACACATCAGAATGGGACGTTCATCATCTGTATAGCCTCCGACTGCCGAGATCTTTGTAATGCCCCTGTCGATCTTCACCAGCACCGCTTTGCGAATTTCCTCTTCCCGGTTTGTAATAATCATCGCCATTTTTGAGCGGTTCAGCCCGACCTGAATAACATCAATAGTTTTGCTTGATATATAAACGCCGAGCATCGCGTAAAGCCCCTGCTCAATAGTAAAGACGAACATTGCCGACAGCACGATCATTCCGTCAATCAATGCCAGACATGTTCCGTGGGACAGCCCGGTGAATTTATGAATGATTTGTGCTGCCAGCGCCGTACCGCCAGTCGAACCTCTTCCAAGGAAAACCATTCCGATTCCGGTTCCGATCCCGACCCCGCCGAATATGGCTGCCAAGAGGGCATTGTGGGTCGCCGGACTGATGTCCCGCGTCAAATAAACGACAAGCGGGAGAAAAACTGAACCCACAAGCGTTTTCAGCCCGAATTTTCCTCCGAGTATCAGGACGCCGGCTATAAATAAAGGGATGTTAAAAGCCCACTGCACATAAGCCGCTTCAAAGCCAAACGTCTGCAAAATCGTACTGATTCCGCTGACCCCGCCCGCTGCAATCCGGTTGGGGAGCAAAAACATATTAAATGACACTCCGACAATCGCCGAACCGATCAGAATATAGCTATAATCGCGCATAACCGCAAAAAAATGATGTCTCGTTTTATTAAATGTCATTTCTGTCATCCCCCGCCAAGTCTAATACCATCGAGAGTATAGCATGTAGCCTATTGTAAGTAAATAACAGCCAAATAACGTATTAATCGGATAAAGCGGCAGAGGAAAAAAGGCCGTCCACATGGACCTCGACCTTAGGATGGACAACTGACAGCAGGTTTACCCGCAAAAAAAGAACACATCCCATCGGATGTGCTCTTATATTTACGAAAGTTTAGAACGCAGATACGCGTCAATAAAGGAGTCAATGTCACCGTCCATAACAGCCTGGACGTTCCCCATTTCCGTATTGGTTCTATGGTCCTTGACAAGAGAATACGGGTGGAAGACATAGGAACGGATTTGGCTTCCCCAGCCGATTTCTTTTTGCTCGCCGCGAATTTCATCGAGCTGCGCCTGCTGCTCTTCAATCCGCCGCTGATACAGCTTCGACTTCAGCATTTTCATGGCGCGTTCGCGGTTTTTAATTTGAGAACGTTCTGTTTGGCATGTCACGATGACGCCTGTCGGCAAGTGGGTAATCCGGACGGCAGAGTCTGTCGTGTTGACGTGCTGACCGCCGGCTCCGCTCGCCCGGTACGTATCAACCTTGATGTCCTCGGTCCTGATCTCGATATCGATTTCCTCATTGAATTCAGGCATGACATCGCAGGACACGAACGAGGTGTGCCTGCGCCCCGAGGAATCAAATGGAGAAATTCTGACAAGCCGGTGAACGCCCTTTTCGGCTTTTAAATAGCCGTAGGCGTTATGGCCTTTAATCAGAAGTGTGACAGACTTAATCCCCGCTTCATCCCCAGGAAGGTAATCAAGGGTTTCCACTTTAAATCCGCGGCGTTCAGCCCATCTCGTATACATTCTGAGAAGCATCGAGCCCCAATCCTGCGACTCTGTTCCGCCGGCTCCGGGATGAAGCTCAAGGATCGCGTTGTTTTTATCATAAGGCTCGCTTAACAGGAGCTGAAGTTCAAACTCATTAAACTTCTTCGTCAAGCTTTTCAGTTCGTTTTCGAGCTCATTTTGCAGGTCTTCATCAGGATCTTCTTTTAAAAGATCGTGTGTCATCTGCAGCTCTTCATGCGACTCGCTTAATTCCTTATACGTGTTCACATATTCCTTTAAAGCGTTCGCTTCATTAATGATCGTCTGCGCCTTTTGCTGGTCTCCCCAAAAATCCGGGTCAGCCATTTTTTCTTCCAGCTCGGCTATTTTTGCTTCCTTTGCTTCGAGGTCAAAGAGACCCCCTAAAGTCCGCTAATCGAGAAGCCATATTTTCAAGTTCCTGTCTGATTTCAGTTAATTCCATTTCCTTCACCTCATCATGAAATTCAGTACGGTCAAAATAAAAAGAGGTGCATCCCTCTTTTTATTCTGTTCTTCCGCAGCAATTTTTATATTTTTTTCCGCTTCCGCAGTAGCAAGGGTCGTTTCGTCCGATATCGACCGCTTTACGGACCGGTTTTTTCTTAGCCTGCTTCGCCTCATCGCCTTCTTTCGGCTGATGGGCCGTCGTTTGTCCCTGAATAACCTCTTCGCGCTCAAGGTTGTTTTCGATTTCAGCCTTCATGACGAATTTTGCGACATCATCTTCAATGGCGGCGATCATGTTTTCAAACATAGTAAAGCCTTCCATCTGATATTCGCGGAGCGGGTTCGTCTGGGCATATGCACGCAAATGGATACCTTGGCGAAGCTGATCCATCGCGTCGATGTGGTCCATCCATTTCGTATCCACTTCGCGGAGCACGATGACCTTCTCAAATTCGCGCATTTGTTCAGAGCCGAAACGCTCTTCTTTTTCATCATATTTCGTTTTGATTCGGTCAAAGACAAGCTCTGTAATTTCTTCAGACTCTTTTCCGAAAATGTCGCTCTTCTCAAGCGCGCCCTCATCGAGGAAATTCGAATTGATCTGTTCGACCAGACCGTCAAGATTCCATTCTTCAGGCAATTCTTCTTTTGGAGTATATGATGCAACAGTGCGCTCAAGCGAAGATTTGATCATATTCTCCACGATTGAACGGAGGTTATCCGAATCAATGACTTCGAAGCGCTGTTTATAAATGACTTCCCGCTGCTGACGAAGAACGTCGTCATATTGAAGCAGCTGTTTACGGGCGTCAAAGTTGTTTCCTTCCACCCGTTTCTGTGAAGATTCCACCGCTCTTGACACCATTTTGCTCTGAATCGGCGTTGAATCGTCCATTCCAAAGCGGTCGAGCATAGCCATCGTCCGCTCGGCCCCGAACCGTTTCATTAATTCATCTTCCATTGAAAGATAAAATTGGGTAATACCAGGATCACCCTGACGGCCTGAACGTCCGCGCAGCTGATTATCGATCCTGCGTGATTCATGGCGCTCCGTACCGATAACTGCCAATCCGCCAAGATCTTTAACGCCTTCGCCAAGCTTGATGTCCGTACCGCGTCCCGCCATGTTTGTCGCGATCGTCACCGCGCCTTTTTGACCGGCGTCTTCAATAATCTGGGCTTCGCGCTCATGGTTTTTCGCATTTAGAACCTGATGCGGGATTCCCTTGTTTTTCAGCAGTTTGGATATCAATTCAGACGTTTCGACCGCAACCGTCCCGACAAGAACCGGCTGACCGACCATGTAGCGCTGGGCGACATCCTCAGCCACGGCTTTAAATTTGCCGTCCATGGTGCGGTAGATCAAATCCGGACGGTCATCACGGATCACCGGCTTATTCGTCGGAATCGTCACAACCTGCATGTTGTAGATGTTGCGGAATTCTTCTTCTTCCGTTTTCGCCGTACCTGTCATACCGGCCAGTTTTTCGTACATACGGAAGTAGTTTTGGAAGGTGATCGTTGCAAGCGTCATGCTCTCGTTTTGAATTTCAAGCCCTTCCTTCGCTTCAATGGCCTGGTGAAGTCCGTCGCTGTAGCGGCGCCCCTTCATCAGACGGCCCGTAAACGAATCGACGATGATGACCTGTCCCTCTTCAACAACATAGTCAACATCTTTATGCATCGCCACATGCGCTTTAAGCGCCTGCGCAATATGGTGGTTCAGCGCCACATGGCGCACATCGAACAAGTTTTCAATGCCAAACGCTTTCTCGGCTTTTGTCATTCCTTCTTCAGTCAGCTGAACGCTCTTTGTTTTAATATCGTACGTGTAGTCCTGCTCAACTTTCAGCGTACGGACAAACGCGTTCGCCTGGACGTAAAGCTTTGTCGATTTCGCCGCTTGGCCGGAAATAATCAGCGGTGTTCTCGCTTCATCGATCAGGATGGAGTCCACCTCATCGATGACCGCAAAATGAAGCGGACGCTGCACCATCTGCTCTTTATAAAGAACCATGTTGTCCCTTAAATAGTCAAAACCAAGCTCATTATTCGTTGAATACGTAATATCGGCAGCGTACGCGTCACGCTTCTCGTCTTTTGATAAGCTGTTCAGATTCAAGCCGACAGTCAGACCGAGAAACTGAAAGATCTGGCCCATTTCTTCAGCATCGCGGCTTGCCAAATATTCGTTGACAGTCACGACGTGAACGCCTTTTCCGGAAAGCGCGTTTAAATACACAGGCATCGTGGAGGTCAGTGTTTTACCTTCCCCGGTTTTCATTTCAGCGATGTTTCCTTCATGCAGGGCGATACCACCCATCAGCTGAACTTTGAACGGGAACATACCGGTTACCCGTCGGGAGGCTTCCCTGACGACGGCGAATGCTTCTGTCAGCAGGTCGTCAAGTGTTTCACCTTTTTCAAGACGCTCTTTAAATTCGATGGTTTTATCTTTCAATGCCTCATCTGAAAGTTTTTCCATATCGGCCTTGAGCGCATCGATCTCATTCGCTTTCTTTTCATAACGGCTGAGCGTGCGTTTAGTCGGATCAAACACTTTATTTAAAATTCCAAGCATAGAATAACGCTCCTCTGTAAATTTCCTTGTTTAGTCAACAGCAAACAGTGATTTTCATATATGCAATATCATATCACACCTTTTGTCATTTCCAAACAATTTACCGTGCGGATGCGGAAAAAAACCCCTCTGCGGGAAGACCGAGAGGGATTTGGTTATCTTCTATTCATTCGGTTCAATTAAACCGTACTTTCCGTCATTTCTTCGATAGACCACATTGGTCAGATTGGTTTCGGCGTTCGTGAATACGAAGAAGTCGTGGCCAAGCATGTTCATTTGCAAAATCGCTTCTTCATTATCCATCGGCTTTAAATTAAATCGTTTTTGACGGACAACCTGAGGCTGTTCTTCATCGGTTTCTTCCTGCACAGCTGTGCCGATGCCGTTTCCTTCCGCAAACAAGTGCTTTGGTGAACCTTTTTCACGGAATTTCCGGTTCACTTTTGTTTTATGTTTGCGTATTTGACGTTCGAGTTTGGTTGCTGCGAGATCGATTGCATTGTACATATCTTCGTGATGAACCTCGGCACGGAGAGAGAGGTCTATCATTGGAATTGTCACTTCAACTTTGGATTCCTGATCATTGTAGAATTTCAAGTTGACTTGGACAATCGCATCGACATCATTTTCAAAATAACGTCCCAGCTTTCCAATTTTCTTCTCGACGTGTTCCCTTAATGCTGCTGTCACCTCAATGTTTTCTCCTCTGACGTTGAACTCCATCAAAAGAACGCCTCCTTTATATTAAGGATATGTAAATATATTTCGCCTTTTCCCTTCGTCATTCCTGCACAAACATAAAAATTTTGTGAAAAATTCGTGAATTTTGACGAAGTTTGTCCCAAAGATGTGAAGAGGTAACCCTTTATAGAATTCTAAGTATATTCAGGGACGGCAGAAATCAGAACAGTTCTGCCGCTTTCCTGAAATCCCTCGGCTTCCTTGATCAAAAAAAGGGGCAATCATGCCCCAATGGTCAAACTGACGTCTGCAAGGCAGACTTGTTTTCCATCTACTCTTTCGATTCCCAAAATTAATGAATGACGAACGGCTTCATACATTGATGAATCGCATCCATCCAGCTTCGATAAAGAGGCAAAAAACGGTTTTGCAAGTAGTTTTGAAATTCGCCGGAAGGAAAAGAGCAATCGATCAGGCTGTCGAAATCACGGAAGACTCTGTCAAAAGAACGGATGGAGGACTCGGCACAGCTCGTCTTCATAATCGAAAGAAGAAGGGCATGCGATGAATCGATTTGAAAAAATGCATAGATGAGATCATGGAAGATCCGTTCGCCTTCTGTTTTGGCAAAATCCTGATCAGCCTCGACTAAATAGCACAGCCCCTCCTCGATAGTAAACAGAAGTTGGTAGTAAGTTGATAAAAGCATATAATCCCCGGTGCTCGTCAAAACTATCACCTATTTGCGCCTGTCGTAGTACGTACCGTCGATCGTCATATTGTTATATGGATTTCTATACGTCTGATGCAGAGATCGTTTTTTCTTCGCCAGAAGCAGCTCGTTTTTGACGTCTTGCCGCAATCTTTTCAATTCGGTCATCACCAGCGGCTCCAATTCAAGCACCTGTTCCAGCTTCAGCTTTTCTTCCTCAGAAAGCGGCGGCTTGATCTCATTGATCAAGCCTTCGCGTTTCTGGAGAAATTCTTCAATCGACTGAAGCAGCTCATCGCTTTCAGGAGCATCCTTCACCTTGGCCAGCATGTTTTTGGTTTCACTGTACAAGAGCGCTGTCCTGTTCATTATGCTCGTCCGCCTGTTCCGTACCGGCCTTGCCGTTCGATTTGAATCGCCTGCTTCCAGGCATCGCGGAAGTCATTCACATATCCTTCGACTTCACTCACAATATCCTGGTCATTGTTGATATTCGCCTCGATTAAACGGCGGTGAATATACTCATACATCGCACCCATTGATTGGGACAGCTCCACTTCCCGGTTTAAGGTCAAATTCAGCTCCTGGATGATCTTTTGCGCTTTGACAAGGTTCGTATTTTTCATTTCCATATCCCCTTGCTCCATCGCCTGTTTGGCCAGCTTCATGAATTTCAGGCAGCCGTCATACAGCATGAGCGTCAGTTCCCCCGGGCTTTTCATATTAATCGAATTTTGCTGATAAGCAGCATACGGATTGTTCAAAGCCATTCTTAATCCTCCAGATTACGGTTATTGTCCTAGCATTTGCGATATATATGTCGATTGTTCGTTCATTCTTTGAATCGCTTTTTCCATCGCTGTGAATTTCGAATAGTAGCGGTCTTCAATTTTTGTGAGACGATCCGTCCATGTCGAAATATCGGAAGCGACCCGGTTTAAATTTTTCCCGATTGAATAATCGTTTGTCGACATATTAGAGTTTCCGGCTTTTTCTTCAATCTGTTTCTTCGTATTTGTTAAAACAGACTGAAGCCGTCTTACGATGCCTTTTTCGCTATCATTCTCAGTGCTGCTCGTTCCTGCGATAAACAAATTAGCCACACTGTCGGGATCTTCCTTGATTTTCGCTTTCAGCTTTTCTTCATTGATTTCTAGATGACCGCGCTGACTGTAAGAGCTTGAAGTCGTAATACCGAACTGGGTAAGCTGCAAAGATTCTCCATTGACGGAAACACTTGAATAGAAGTCAGTCCGCATTTGGTTGGTGGCGCCGCTTAAAATAGTGTCGTTTCTTAACAGCCCGCTTTTCGCTTTTTCTTCCCAAAGCTCGACCTGTTTATCTGTCATATCTTCCTTCTGTTCATCTGTCAGCGGTGTATAATCGCGGTATTTTTCCTCAGTCAGCTTGCCGTTGACCATATCGATCAATTCATTGTACTTTGTGACAAAATCCTTGATCGATTCATAAATGCCGTCAACGTCTGTTGATACATCTAGTGAAACAGGACTGGCCGTCTCATTTTTCAGCGTATAGGTTACATTATTGACAGTGAAGTTATTTGACGTTTTCTCCATTTGCAATCCGTTGATGACGACTTCTGCGTTTCGGCCCGCTTGGCTGGCCGTCAGCTTGTTGTCGGCATCAAGCGCAAAGCCGAGCTGGTCTGTCATGAAACTTGCCGTCGCGGCATCAGCGGCTTGAATGCTGCCGCCCGCCCCTGTCGCTTTGGATGTTAAGGCGATCGTCTCTACATATTCGGATCCGTTATAAATCTTATCTTTAATCGCAGTAACACCTAGACCGGAGCTGTTTAATTTTGAAACAATGTTATCCAATGTATCCGTGCTGCTTACACTGATTTCAACCTTCTTCGCTGTAGTTTCGCCAGGAGCTGTCACCTGAAAGGTGAGCGTCTGGTCACTTCCCGTGTAGCCTGAAATGTCGGAAGACTTATAGGTTGCTGCAGTTGCCAGCTTGTTCACTTGAATTGTGCTAGAGGCCGAGTTTGTCGTTGCTGTCGCAGTGACTGCAGATTCGTTAGAGCTTGTCACCTTTTTCGCGCCGTATGTACTTGGGCGGAGCATTTTATTGATCGATTCCTGCAAGTCTTTAATTTTCGTATTGATTTCACGGTAGCTGTCCCGCTGCCATTCAAGAAGCTGTTTCTTTTGTTTCAGCTTATCAAGCGGCGCGCGCTCTGTTTTCATCAATTTACTGACGATATCGTCTATATCCATTCCTGAAGCCAAACCTGAAATTCTCATTACCATATGCCAAACACTCCTCTTCTATGTTGTTTTATCGACAATTAAACCCATAAACTCTGCCATGGCCGCATAAAAATCAAGCCACTCTTTCGGCGGAATTTCCCGAATCACTTCATCCGTCTGATTGTCCACAACCTTCACATAATACTCGCCCAGTTTTTCATGAAGCTCAAACTGGAGATGGACTTGGGAAGGCTCCAAAAGCTTGTTTGCTCCCTGGACCGTTTTTTCAAGCTGCGGAAATGAAAAACCATCCATGTCAGCCGCCTGCACTTCTTCCGAAACTTCTTGCTGCCTGTTCGTCATCTGTGTCTTGTAAGCATCAATAATAGGTTCCAAAGATGTCAGTCTCCCGATCGACATTATTTACCATCCCCTATGCTATGATCTAAAATTTATATCGGCTAAGCCAGTGATAGATTTTAATAAATTTATGGAAAAAACTTATTTTAAAATCAAAATAACAGGAATCCACCTTGGAGGATTCCTGTTTGCCATTCAATAAAAAAAGACCTTGGCCAAAGCCAAGATCTTTTTATGCAATTAACGTAACAATTGAAGCACGTTTTGCGGCTGTTGGTTCGCTTGAGCAAGCATTGCTTGAGAAGCTTGAGAAAGAATGTTGTTCTTTGTGAACTCGCTCATTTCTTTCGCCATGTCAACGTCACGGATACGAGACTCAGCTGCTGTCAAGTTCTCAGAAGATGCACCAAGGTTGTTGATTGTGTGCTCTAGACGGTTTTGGACTGCACCGAGTTTAGAGCGTTGAGTTGATACTTGTTTGATTGCATTATCGATCGCACCTAATTGTTTGTCAAAAGTGAATCCTGAAGGATCAGCTGAAATATCAGTTCCTTTTTCGTCTACTTTACCAGTTAGTGCTACAACATCGATTTGCTCAACAGTGAAGTTTTTTGTAGCATCAGCTGGATCAACGATTGTTCCGATCTTACCAACGGCCATGCTTTCGATATTAACTGAAATCGTTTGGCCACTGTTTGCTCCGATTTGGAATTGTAGTTTTTCTCCGTCAGTAGAATTGAATGTGCCATCAAGAAGGTTTTTACCATTGAATTGTGTACGGTCAGAGATACCTTTACTTGCACCGGCCTTAGTTGATCCACCAATCTCTTCTTTCAGTGCATTGATTTCATCTTGGATTGCACCAAGATCAGTAGTATCTTGTGTACCTGTGTTGTTCGCTTGAACAACAAGCTCACGCATACGTTGAAGAATCGCATGAGTTTCAGTCAATGCTCCCTCAGCAGTTTGGATAAGAGAGATACCATCTTGAGCGTTTTTGGAAGCCATTTCTAAACCGCGAATTTGACCTCTCATTTTTTCAGAGATTGCAAGACCTGCTGCGTCATCTCCCGCACGGTTGATTTTAAGACCT
>NZ_BCVZ01000005.1 GCF_001592005.1 Bacillus sonorensis NBRC 101234 = KCTC 13918 | reverse complement strand
GTTTTCAATACAGCGCGCGGCATAAGTGGCGAGCTTTGTTCC
The DNA here is from genome assembly GCF_001592005.1 of Bacillus sonorensis NBRC 101234 = KCTC 13918. Taxonomy (GTDB): domain Bacteria; phylum Bacillota; class Bacilli; order Bacillales; family Bacillaceae; genus Bacillus; species Bacillus sonorensis. The sequence continues at coordinate 181,115 of NZ_BCVZ01000005.1, read as the reverse complement.
TTTTCCGGCTGAATAGCTTTCGATCGCTTTGATTAAGCCGATGGTTCCGATGGAAATCAGGTCTTCCGAATCTTCGCCCGTGTTTTCGAATTTTTTGACGATGTGGGCGACCAGGCGAAGGTTGTGCTCAATCAGCATGTTTCTTGCGTGTTCATCTCCTTTGGCCATTAATTCTAAGTATTTTTTTTCGTCGCTGCTTGAGAGCGGTTGTGGAAAGGCATTGTTTTTCACGTATGATACTAAAAACACAAGTTCCTTGATGACATAACCGAGCGCTGCAAAAACACCTGTCATTATCGGCACCTCCACAAAATGTATGTAGGCAAAAGCCTATATGTAAATGTTATGTCAGAGGGGGGTCGTCTGTGTCTGTACGCGATAAAATTACCGGAAGGGCGCTTTTTCCACACAGAGCCGCATATTTTTGCAAACGCTTCCAATATTTGATCCATTTACAAAAGTTAACAGAGGCGTGATAATAAAAGCAAGGGGGGGGGAGTGCCGGACGAAAGGAAAGGGGTAAATCCATAAATGAAGTCTGGCGCAGCATATGAAGAACAAACGTCTGTTTATTCTTGCGCTGATTTGGCTGAGCGTCATTGCGATCGGAGTTCAAGAAATGTATGCGACCCCATTTACAACCGGCCTTATGATCGTCGTTCTCATCACGACGATATCCAGCATTTTAAAAGAAGCGCTCGGCGGCAAATCGAATGGATGATGCGCGGGCGGATATATCAATAAAAAACCGGCTCAACTGGGGAGCCGGCTTTTTTCAGTTTTAGTCCTTCAGCGCTTTGCCCATTCCTTTTAAAAAGTGAAGGCCGAAGCCGACGGCGCGGTTGATGTCGGGATCGTTGATGGCTTTCAGCAGTTGAAAGATGGTGATTTTTTGATCCTCTTTTAAAAAGCTTTGTCCTTGTTCCGCGCCTGCCATGAGACTTGCGATAAGCTTTCCCGTTAATTCGGGATCTGATTTTGACAGGGCGCCGCCTGCGGCGATCGCCGAATTGAGCAGGTTCACGACAGGCTCGCGGGACAGCTGGCTGAGCGCGATTTTGGCGATATCTTCTTTCGCCTGCAGCATGCTGTCCGCGGCGTCAAATACGCCGAGACCGTTCAGCTCGCCGAGCAGCTTCATCGTTTTAGAGACGGCTTCATCATTTTCTGCCAAAAGTGCTTTCAGCTCATCCAGTTTCTCAAGCTTGATTTGCTCTTCAGATTTACTCTCCTTTTGAATGGCGGTAATGGGAGTGGCCATTGATTATTTCCTCCTTCATTCGTCTGTCAGATGGACGTATCCCGGGCGTCTCCATTTGCGTTTCACTTCAACCCCGTTTTGCGGATGCCGTTTTTTGTTGCGCGGATTCGTTTTCGGCAGCGGCGGCGCCGTGCAGCCTCCAAGCACTTCCATACGCACTTTTGTCTGCTTATAGGCGGGTGTGTTCGTGCGCGCATCAACCGCCGGACCCGTTAGAAAGTTAATCGCTGACTCTTTGCTTGTCGAGTTCATCGGCAGGTAGAGCTCATTCGCCCGTACCCGGTCTGTAATGAGCGCGGTCAATTTAACGGCGCCAAACGGAGAGACGAGCCTTACAAGAGATCCGTCACAGATTCCCCGTTCTTTTGCAAGCTCTGGAGAAACCTCAACAAAGACGTCAGGCACTTTCGCCTGTATCCCGGCTGATTTATTGGTCAGATTTCCTTCGTGGAAATGTTCAAGCATCCGGCCGTTGTTAATATGAAGATCGTACTCATCAGGGAATTCGGCCGGCTCTGTCCAATCGGCAGGGGCAAAACGCGCTTTTTTATCAGGAAAGTTAAAACCGTCTTCATAAAGGAGCGGTGTGCTTTCACCGGTTAAGCTGCCCCACAGAAAACTGTTCCAGCCCTTAAGCGTTTCATAGCTTGCTTGACTGAACAGGGGAGACAGGCTTGCCATTTCTGAGAAGATGTCCCCCGGATGATTGTAGTTCCAGTCTGCCCCCAGGCGGTTGGCGATGTCCTGGATAATGCGCCAGTCAGGCTTTGCGTCGCCAAGCACCGGAAGCGCCTGATACAGCCTTTGGACGCGGCGTTCTGTATTTGTGAAGGTTCCTTCTTTTTCGAGCGAAGGCGCCGCAGGCAAGACGACATCGGCGTACTGAGCCGTTCTCGAAAGAAATATATCCTGAACGACGAGAAAATCAAGTCCTGATAAAATGTCATGGACGCGGTTTGCGTTGGAATCGACAAGGGCCATGTCCTCACCGACGATATACATGGCTTTCATATCGCCTTTTTCAATTGAATGAAGCATTTCGATATTATCAAGTCCAGGTGTACTGTCGATCGCCACGCCGTATGCGTCTTCGAATTTTTTCCGCGCGTTGTCATCGGAAATGTGCTGGTATCCCGGAAGCCAGCCGGGGAGCGTTCCCATATCGCATGCTCCTTGGACATTGTTATGGCCTCTGAGCGGATATGCGCCGGCGCCTGGACGGCGGTAGTTTCCGCTTGCGAGCAGCAGATTTGAGATGGCGGCGGACGTATCAGAACCGCCGGTGTTTTGGGTCACGCCCATTCCCCACAGCACACAGGTGCCGTCTGCGTCCCGGATCATTTCCGCGATTTGGATCAGCGTCTCTTTTTTGATGCCTGTGACGCTCTCCGCATATTCAAGGGTATATGTTTCAAGGGATTTTTTGTAATCGTCAAAGAAATTCACGTTTTCATCAATGAACGCTTGATCATGCCAGCCTTGATCGATCATGTATTTCGTCACGGCCATGAGCCATACTTGATCCGTTCCTTGCCGCGGTCTGATGAACAGATCCGACCGTTCGGCCATTTCGTTTTTGCGAAGATCGGCAACGATCAGCTTTTGCCCGTGCAGCTTATGGGCGCGCTTTATGCGGGTTGCCAATACCGGATGGCCTTCGGCCGGGTTGGCGCCGACGATGATGACGAGTCCGGCTTTGGCGATATCTTTGATTGTTCCGGCATCTCCGCCCATGCCGACTGTCCGGAACAGCCCGTCTGTTGCCGGCGATTGACAGTAGCGGGAGCAGTTGTCAACATTGTTGGTTTCAAAGACTTGCCGCGCCAATTTTTGCATGAGGTAGTTTTCTTCATTCGTGATTTTGGAAGAAGAGATCAAGCCGACAGAGCCTTTGCCGTATTGCTTGCGGATTGCTCCTAAGCGGCGGGCGGCGAGATCAAGCGCTTCTTCCCAGGTGGACTCGACAAATGTGCCGTTTTTGCGGATTAAAGGCTTTGTAATCCGTTCTTCGGAATTGACGAAATCCCAGCCGAATTTTCCTTTTACACATGTCGAAATGGCATTGACGGGAGCGTCTGAGACGGGCTGGACTTTCAAAATATCCCGGCCTTTCGTCCAAACTTCAAAACTGCAGCCGACGCCGCAGAATGTACAGACGGTTTTTGTTTTTTTGATCCGTTTTTCCCGCATTGCCGCCTCTACTTCAGAAATGGCGAAAATGCTGCTGTATCCGGGTTCGACGTTTTTGACGAGGTCAATCATCGGTTCCATGACGTCCTTTTTGATGCCTGTCAAAAATCCGGCTTCCCCGAGCATCGATTTTTCCATCAGGGCGTTGCATGGACAGACAGTCACGCACTGTCCGCAGCTGACGCAGGAGGACTCATTGATAGAAACGCCGTCATCCCAGATCACCCGCGGACGTTCTCGTTCCCAGTCGATGGATAGCGTTTCATTGACCTGGAGGTTTTGACACACCTCAACACATTGTCCGCACGCGATGCACTGATTCGGATCATAGCGGTAAAAGGGGTGTGACATATCAACCGCGGTAGCGGGATCTTCCTTCGGCGTATAAGGGTATGTTTGCTGTTCAATGCCCATCATTTCCGCCGTATTATGGAGCTTGCAGTTGCCGTTGTTATTATCGCAGACCGTACAGTAGAGCAGATGGTTTTCGAGGAGGCGGTCCATCGCTTCTGTCTGCGCCTGTTTCACCCGCTCTCCCGACAGGCTGATCGACATCCCGTCTTCCGCTTTCAGCGAGCATGACCGCTTCAATTTGCCGTCCGCTTCCACAATGCAAGTATCGCACGTTTGAATGGGATCGACCTCGGGGACGTGGCAAATTTGAGGATGCTCAATCCCGTTTTCATTCAAAATGTCCAAAACTGTTGCCCCGGCCCGCGCTTTATATTCTGTGCCGTCTATTTTGATACTGATCGACTTTCCGTCCAACATCATGTCCCTCCATCATTCTTTAGAAATCAAAAAAGCCATGTACACATATACCGGTTCCCATTCGGGCAATCGGCATAAACATACATGGCGGAATAGTTTACTAGCAATCCTTACTAACAGACCAATCCAGATATGTAGAATCAGATAGACTCATAACACGTTCCCTATTATGAATCCATCAACTTTACTTTTATTATAAAGTGATATTTATTATAATTCAATAGAATAGGAAAATTTTAACCAAGTTAAGTGTCTAATGGGACATCTAGATATTTTGTATGGTTTAGGGGAAGGGGTATAGGGATGTCTAAAAAAATCCACGAGTTTAATGATATCATTCGGAAGCTTCGAAAAGAGCTGTTTGGAAAAGGACCTGACCGGATTCACACCGTGTTTGTCGACAATATGGCGGTTTCGACGCTTTACGGCAATTTGACCGCAAGCGAGCAGTTTATCGCAAGCACGCCTGAAGGCAAGGAAATGGTGCACGCGGCCAGGACGAGCCTGATCCAGGAGCATTATTCGAACCGAACGCCTGAGGGCATGGAAGAGCTGATCGGCGCAAAACTGGAGCATCTGTTTTCAGACATCAAGATTCAAGAAGATATGGCCGTTTCCGTTTTTATCTTTGACCGGAACATCGCCGGCGGCCAAGAAGCGGCTGACAGATAACGAGCCGGTTGGCAATAAGGGGACCAACATGCAAGACGAAAATCCGGCGCTTTCTGCTTGAAAGGCGCCTTACATATGGGAGGAAAAGATGATAAAGCTGAAGGCGTGGGATATTTCGAGAGCGAAACGACTGTTAAAAGAGGAAAGTCCGACATTTGCTCATGCCATAGCAGATGGGATCATCGATGGGAACGTCTATGTTGACTATTCTGTCTCTCGGCGCACCGCCATTTTTCAAACATTGTCCGGGGTTTATCATCTTGCCGGCAGGCCCCCGGAAAGGGAGCGGAACGAATGGCTTCATCATCTGAAGAGCGGAGGCATGGCAGGCGTTTTACCGTCTTTTCAGATTCACCGGAGTGGGACGCTTTTTTAACAGACGGTCTGCGAGATTCATTACAACAAATGATTAAAAGAACCTGAACACCTAGAAGAAGACGTTGCTACGGTGGTTGAGGCGTTCTCTGAAAACGTTCTGAAACACAGCCCGATTTTTAATGAAACATATGTCAATGAATATTGGGGAGGAATAGAGAATTTTTTAACGAACGGCTTCGGTTTTAAAGTCCTCAGCGAAAGACGTACGGTAAGTGAATGCGCCGCAATTTTCCGCTCTCAGCGTTTTGCCGAGATCGGCATCGCTGCACATTCTGCCTTCAGGGGACGCGGGTATGCCATGCTGTACGCCCTGTGCTTTTATTTCGTATTGCCATGACCTTCGGATAAAACCTCGCTGGGATTGTGATCTTTACAACAAAGCTTCGATCCGTCTCGCAGAGAAATTGGGCTTTCACCCGCTAAAAACCATATTCATTATTTGTCGAAAATCGCTAAGCCTATGCGAATGTTTTTTATTGGAGGGGACAGGTTAAAGGCTGTAGTAACGGTTTTGCTGTACTCGCCCGCATCAAGAGAGTTTTCCCATTGAAACGGTGCAGACTTCTGCTATATCATCGTATTATTGGGCTTTTGGAGGTGGAAACGATGAAAAAAAGCTTTGTGTTTGCCCTCGCTTTATTACTGCTTTTTTCGGGGTGCGGTGGGCAAAACACACGGAAAATCGTCGCATTTGGAGACAGCAATACACGCGGTTCAAATTGGCAGTTTCGTGATTATCCAAAAGCGGAAAAATGGGTCAATTTACTTCAAACTTCAGTTCGCGGGAAATATCAAATAGAAAATGCGGGTATCGGCGGAGAAACGACGGAGGATGCCAGGCTGAGGTTTAAGAGGGACGTGCTCGACAAGCGGCCGGCGTATCTTTTGATTATGTTTGGAACAAATGATGCAGCGATCCTCGGAAAAGGCGTTCCGCGGGTTTCCAAAAAAAGATTTAAAGAAAATCTCTATTATTTTGTCAAAGAAAGCAGGCGCCGCGGCATAGAACCGGTGTTGATGACGTGTCTCCCCCTTGTTGAAGGAAGCGGCAACAATATATTTTATTATGCAAGATACCGGGCTGGTTCGTTTGAAAAATACGGAGGAGCGAGAAAGTGGCATGATTCCTATAATGATGTGACAAGAGAAACGGCTCGAAAGCTGCATGTTCCATTGATTGACAATTGGAAAAACATCGTGAACAAGGCGGGTGGTGCCACTGATGAGAACTTGATCAAATCGGGGTTCATCGACCCATCGGGAAATCACCTGACCCCAAAAGGCGCGAGAATTATTTTTGAAGGCATTGACAAGAGCCAAGTCATAAAAACTTCCTGACATACGGTCAAAGGCCTAGCCATTTCTCTTTTTCAGTTCATAGGCTGTTACTATAACTGTCCAAAGGAGGGATGACATATGACCTGCGGATTTCCCTATCCGGCCTACACCGCGAATGCAGGTGCAGCATACGGTTACGCGTTCATCGTCGTACTCTTGGTCGTCCTGCTGGTCATTGGCGGTTTCTATTGGCTGAGTCCTTACGGGTTCTTCAAGTAGCACCTCTTTTAAGAGGTGTTTTTTTCGTTAAAACAGTAGTAAGCGTATTATTCAAGTGATATAATATCAACCTAAGTGAAAAAAGCCCAAGAACGCCCGGGAATGCTTAGCTACGAAGAGACGGAAAGCAGATGACCGAGCGACCTTCTTTTAATTTCAGTTTCAATCAGCTCGATGAATTCACGGTTTAAATTCATCTCATTTGCTTTAATGTATGATTCTATTAAAAGTTCATCAGACAGCTTTCTCATACTCGGTACCCATTTAATGGGGAAGACACCTCCTTTAAAAATGGAATAACCTGTTTGAAATCAACATATAGTGTTAAGTTATTTAATCTGTGGTTGAAGTACCTATAATCTATCATGAATAATGGGCGAGAACAATCGTTCTGTTATCCACACCAAAAAGTGGATAACTTGTGGGTATCATGTTTATAATTTAATAAAAGGTCGATGAAATAAGAGTGGATACTGTGTGTAATTTTATCCACACCTGTTGAAGAATCCTATTATATGTCGAAAACTTTTCGGAGAGCCGATGTTTTAAGACACTTTTAGATTTGATTCGACACTTTCAAGAAGCAGCAGTTAAAGAGAAAGGAAAGGGTGCGGCTTGTGTTAAAAAAGTTTTTTTTGCCGGATGAATTTGTAAAAAATATTTTTCATATTACCCCTGAAAAACTAAAAGAGCGGAATGTAAAAGGAATTATTACGGATCTTGACAACACGCTTGTGGAATGGGACAGGCCAAGCGCAACACCGCGTCTTATTGAATGGTTTGAGGAGATGAAGGAGAACGGCATTAAAGTAACGATTGTCTCCAATAATAATGAAAAACGCGTCAAAATATTTTCTGAACCGCTTAACATCCCATTTATTTATAAAGCGAAAAAGCCGATGGGCAGAGCCTTTCGAAAAGCGGTTAAAAATATGGGCCTCAAAAAAGAAGAAGTCGTCGTCATCGGTGACCAGCTGATGACCGATGTGCTCGGCGGCAACCGCAACGGCTTCCACACGATTTTGGTTGTGCCCGTGGCCGCTTCAGATGGCTTTTTTACACGTTTTAACCGGCAGGTGGAACGCAGAATCCTGAGCGCATTAAAACGGAAAGGCCATATTCAGTGGGAGGAGTAAAGCATGGAAAAGATAGTTTGCATCGGATGCGGAGTCGCCATCCAAACCGAAAACAAAAATGAATTGGGCTATGCGCCTGAAGCTTCTTTATTAAAAGACGACGTCATCTGTCAGCGCTGTTTCAGGCTGAAAAACTACAACGAGATCCAGGATGTCTCCTTGACCGATGATGACTTTCTCAAAATCCTGCACAGCATCGGGGAAACCGATTCGCTCATCGTGAAAATCGTCGACATATTCGATTTTAACGGGAGCTGGATTAACGGATTAAACCGCTTTGTCGGCGGCAACCCGATCCTGTTAATAGGAAACAAAGCAGATATTCTGCCCAAATCAGTCAAACGCGAGCGCCTCGTTCATTGGATGAAGCGCGAAGCAAAAGAGCTCGGTTTAAAGCCTGTTGATGTATTGCTTGTCAGCGCAGGGCGCGGGCAGGGGATGAAAGAAGCAATCGAAGCGATTGAACATTACAGGCACGGCAAAGACGTTTATGTCGTCGGGTGCACGAATGTCGGAAAATCGACGTTTATCAACCGGATTATTAAAGAAGTATCAGGCGAAGGGGATATCATCACAACCTCCCAGTATCCGGGGACAACGCTTGATGCGATTGAAATTCCCCTTGATGACGGTTCATCGATGTATGACACCCCGGGCATTATCAACCATCATCAGATGGCGCATTATGTCGCCAAGCGCGATTTGAAAATATTGACGCCCAAAAAAGAACTAAAACCGCGCAATTTTCAGCTGAATGAGCAGCAAACGCTGTTTTTCGGCGGACTGTCCCGGTTTGACTATATATCCGGCGGCAGGTCTTCGTTTGTGTGCTATATGCCTAATGAACTAAACATTCACAGAACAAAGCTTGAAAATGCGGACGAGCTTTATGAAAAACACGCTGGGGAACTGCTGGCACCTCCTGCAAAAGAGGAACTTGACACATTTCCCGAGCTTGTGAAACACACGTTTACGATAAAGGAGCCGAAGACAGACGTTGTATTTTCAGGACTTGGCTGGGTTACCGTTCAAGGGGCGAATCAAAGGATTGTCGCCCATGCGCCTAAAGGCGTTCACGTCTTTGTGCGCCGATCTTTAATATAAGCTGGGGGAGAGAGCGATGAAACCGATATATGGACTGATTGGAAATCCTGTGGCGCATTCCATGTCTCCCGACATCCATAATGCAGCCTTGAAAGATCTTTCTTTAGACGGATACTATCATGCTTTCCGCGTTGAAAACGATGATCTTGAAGATGCTGTGAAGGGAATGCGGGCCCTTGGCATTCAAGGATTTAACGTGACGGTTCCGCATAAAGTAGCGATCATGAAATATCTCGACCGGATTGATGAAAGCGCCAGAGTGCTTGGAGCGGTAAACACTGTCAGAAGAGAAAAAGAAGAGCTGGTCGGATATAATACAGATGGAGAAGGATTTTTAAAATCGCTGAAGCCGTCTCTTGATAAGCCGGTCAGCGAACTTTCGATTCTGATTATCGGGGCGGGCGGAGCGGCCCGCGCGATCTTTACAACCCTTGCATCTGAGCGGCCGAAACGGCTCGATGTAGCGAATCGCACGCCTGAAAAAGCAGAAGCGTTTATTCAGCTTTATAGCGGGCAAACGAAAGCCGTGTCTTTGGCGGAAGCAGAGGAGCATCTGGAGGCGTATGATGTACTGATACAGACCACCTCGGTCGGCATGCATCCGCATGTGGACGATGTTCCGCTTTCTTTAGCACGGGCAAAAGAAACATGCCTTGTATGCGATATTATTTACAACCCGCTGAAAACCGCTTTGTTAAAAGAGGCTGAGGCAAAGGGCTTACACACATTGAACGGTGTTGGAATGTTCATCGGCCAGGCCGCGCTTTCTTTTGGACTGTGGACAGGGCATGAGCCTGATATGGAAAAAATGAAATCAATCGTTTTGCGAAAATTAGGAGGAAAAGAATGTTAACTGGAAAACAAAAACGCTATCTGCGGAAGGAAGCGCATCATCTGTCACCGATTTTTCAAGTCGGAAAAGGCGGTGTCAATGATAATATGATAAAACAAATCAGTGAAGCGCTCGAAGCCAGAGAGCTCATTAAAGTAAGCGTGCTTCAAAACTGTGAGCAGCCTAAAGACGAGGTGGCTGAAGCTTTGACGAACGGCGCACGTGCCGAACTGGTGCAAACGATCGGCAATATCATTGTGCTCTATAAGGAGTCAAAAGAAAATAAACAGATCAAGCTTCCGTAAGATTTAAAGGTGGTAAACATGAAGAAAATCGGGGTTTTCGGAGGGACGTTTGATCCTCCGCACAACGGGCATTTATTAATGGCGAATGAAGTGCTTTACAAGATGGAGCTTGATGAAATCTGGTTTATGCCGAATCAAATTCCGCCGCATAAACTGGAAAATTCATTTTCGCTAAGCCGTCACCGCCTCGAAATGCTGAAGCTCGCGATTTCGGGGAAAGAGCGTTTTAAAGTGGAGACGATTGAGCTTGAAAGGGAAGGGCCTTCCTATACGTTTGATACGGTTCGGCTGTTAAAGAAACGGTATCCGGATCATCATTTCTATTTTATTATCGGTGCGGACATGATCGAATACTTGCCGAAGTGGTCGCATATTGACGAACTGGTTAAAGAGATCCAATTTGTCGGAGTCAAGCGCCCGGGCTTTCAGGTCGATACGCCTTATCCGCTTGTGTATGTGGATGTTCCGGCATTTGAGGTATCATCATCTTTACTTAGAGACCGCATCAAAAACCGTCAGCCGACTGATTACTTAATTCCTGACGAAGTGAAGGTCTACGTAAAGGAGAATCGTTTATATGAAACGTGATGAAGCATTAGCTTGTGTGAAAGAGCAGCTGACAGAGCAGAGGTATACGCATACGGTCGGCGTAATGGAAACGGCGGTAAAGCTTGCGGAACGGTTTGGGGCAGATGTGAAGAAGGCTGAAACCGCCGCGATTTTTCATGACTATGCCAAGTTTCGTCCGAAAGAGGAAATGAAGCAAATTATTTTAGATGAGAACAAGTCTCTTGAGGTGCTTGATTTTCACCATGAGCTTTGGCATGCGCCCGCAGGAGCATCGCTTGTGAAGACGGAAGTCGGCATTACGGATGAAGACGTTTTGTCTGCGATCAGATATCATACTTCCGGAAGGCCAGGTATGACACTGTTGGAAAAAATTATCTATGTCGCAGATTATATTGAGCCGGGCCGTCTTTTTCCGGGTGTTGATGAGGTTCGCGCCCTGGCCGAAGAGAATTTGGATCTTGCGCTCATCCAAGCGTTAAAAAATACGATCACCTTTTTACTGAAGAAAAACCAAGCCGTTTTTCCGGATACGATCGCGACATATAATGCTTTGCTAAAAGAAAGACAATAGGAGGAATTTGTGAATGGATCAAGCTTCAATTTTGAAAATTACCGCTGAAGCCTGTGATGATAAACGTGCAGAAGATATTATCGCCATGAATATGCAGGGAATCTCTCTTGTAGCCGATTATTTTCTGATATGCCACGGGAATTCTGATAAGCAGGTACAGGCAATTGCCCGGGAAATTAAGGATCGGGCTGAAGAAAATGGAATAGACGTCAAGAAAATGGAAGGGTTTGACGAAGCCAGATGGATTTTAATCGATTTGGGAGACGTCATTGCCCATGTTTTCCACAAGGAAGAAAGAGGCTATTACAACCTTGAAAAACTTTGGGGAGACGCCCCGATTGAAGATCTCACATTCGGAGTCAATTAATGATTTATAAAGGATTTTCAGGCGTATATGACACGCTGATGGCTCATGCCCCGTATGACCAGTGGGTCGAATGGATAGAGAATACGCTCAGTGCGTACGGGAAAGATGTTGTACGGATTCTCGATTTGGCGTGCGGGACAGGAGAAATGTCCGTACGCCTCGCAGAAAAGGGATATGATGTCACAGGCGTTGATATCAGCGAAGACATGCTGGCGCAGGCTCAGCAAAAAGCAGCCGGCCGGCAGCTGCCCATCCGTTTTTTTCAGCAGGATATGCGCGACTTATCCGGGCATGATCAAAAATTCGACGCGGTTGTGATTTGCTGTGATTCCTTAAATTATTTAAAAGATGAAAAAGATGTTTTAGATACGTTTAAAAGCGTTTTTTCATTATTGAAGGATGACGGTCTTCTGTTGTTTGATGTCCATTCCGTATACAAAATGGATGATGTCTTTCCCGGCAGTACGTATGCTGATCAAGATGAAGAGATCAGCGTGATCTGGCAAAGCTTTCCGGGAGAAGCCGTCCATTCGGTTGTGCACGATCTGACGTTCTTCGTAGAAAATGGAGGGGTGTATGAACGTTTTGATGAAACCCATGAACAGCGGACATTTGAAACTGAGGAATACACCCGTTTTTTGCGAGCATCGGGATTTGACGTACAGCAGATAACGGCCGATTTTTCAGATCGAAAACCTGCGCCAGATACAGAACGCCATTTTTATACAGCCAAAAAAGCTAAAACCATCGTTTAACATGACGATGGTTTTAAAAATGCCTTTTTTCGTTGTTGAGAAACCGCATCAGGTATGCAACAATGAATCAGACTTGGAATTGCTTCTTGACGGCGGCAATATCCTCTTCATACTTCAAATGGGTGTTGCGGAACATCTGGCGGAACATGTCTTGAACACCGCTTTCCAGCGCCTTGATCCCTTCACCGGTCACCCCGCCTTTTACACAAACCTTTTTCTGAAGCGTCGGCAGTGTATAAAGTTCGCTTTCGAGCAGCCTTCCCAAACCGACAAGCATTTCCTTTGACATCAAAATGGCATCCTCTTTCGACACAGATGTTTCTTCAACGGCCGCTTGGATAAACTCCTGGATTAAATAGCTGATAAAGGCGGGGCCGCAGCTGACAATATCTGAGGCAACCCTTGTAATGCCGTTTTCGATTTCCAGAGGAATCGATATCTTCTTCATCAGGTCTGTGATCTTTTCTCTTGTCTCCGGTTTGCAGCTTTCACCGAATGTTAAAAGCGAAACGCCTGACAAAGCCCTGTTTGTAATGCTTGGAATCACTCTCGCCGCCTGGCACGGAACAATGGTTTCAAGCTGTTCGACCTGAACCGGGCTCGTTATGGTAATCACAATCTGATCCGGTGTGAAAACAGGTGCCAATCGTTTTAACAAAGGGTGTATATCATGCGGCTTTACACAAATAAACACGGCCTCGCTTTCGGAAACGGCTTCTTCCGGCCGCTCTGCGACCTGAATGCCCGGGTATCGCTTTTTTATGTTTAACGCTTTGTCGATCGTTCTGTTTGTGATTGTTAAAGATGAGGGAATGGCCGCTTTAGATTCAATTAGCGCCTCAATGAGTATGGTCCCCATATTTCCTGTGCCGATAAAGCCGATTTTCAATCGTTCTCCCCTCCTTTAAACCTGTATCTTTTAAACGATATGAAGGCCTTAGTCAAAATATGTATGGAAAGCAAGGTGAGTTGTTGGTGAATAGTCTGAAACGTTACAAATGGGCTGTGGCGGGAGTCTTTATTGCGGCGCTCTCTGTCATTTCGATCATGGTAATGCCAAAACTCCACCATGAATCAGCCGGAAGCGACTCTTTGCCGGCTGATGCCGCATCCGTTCAAGCGGCCGATCTAGCGGAGAAAAAGGAAAGCGAAGAACCGGACAGAATTGTCGTAGATCTGAAGGGGGCTGTTAAAAAACCGGGCGTTTATGAGATGAAGACGGGAGAAAGAGTGCACCAATTGCTGAAAAAAGCCGGGGGCACCGTGAAAAACGCAGAGGGAAAACAAATCAATCTGGCTGCTGTCCTTCAGGACGGCATGGTGATTTATATTCCGTTTGAAGGCGAAGAAACCGTTCAAGCCGGTACAGGAACGGCAGCACCATCAAGTGCTGAAGGCGGAACGGAAACGGTGAATATCAATACCGCTTCCCACGAGGAGCTTCAAGCGATCCCCGGCGTCGGACCTTCAAAAGCGGAGGCGATCGCCGCATACCGTGAAGAGAACGGCCCTTTTCAGGGGATTGAAGACATTACAAACGTATCAGGGATTGGCGAAAAAACGTTTGAGAAAATAAAATCGTCAATATCAGTAAAGTAAATTGACGCCAAAGGATAAACATATGTAAACTTAGGGAAGCTTACATCGTATTTTGGAGGGAAATGAAGTGGAACGGATTTCTTGGGATCAATACTTTATGGCGCAAAGCCATTTGCTTGCGCTTCGCAGTACTTGTACAAGGCTTGCTGTGGGAGCAACGATAGTCAGGGATAAACGAATTATCGCCGGAGGCTACAATGGATCAATCGCTGGAGGAGTCCATTGTACAGATGAAGGCTGCTACGTCATCGACGGGCACTGTGTCAGGACGATTCACGCGGAAATGAATGCGATCCTTCAATGTGCAAAATTCGGCGTTCCGACTGAAGGCGCTGAAATATACGTGACTCACTTTCCGTGCATCCAATGCTGCAAATCCATTATTCAAGCGGGAATCAAAACGATATATTATGCAAAGGATTATAAAAATCATCCGTATGCAGCCGAACTGTTCGAGCAGGCTTCGGTCAGAGTGGAGCAGGTGGAGCTGGACGAAATGATCATTGACTTGAAAAATCAGGAGAAATTATCATTTGTGGCCGATCTGATCAGACAGCTGTCTGAGGCGGGACTGGAAGAAGCGGAAATCAGAAAAATCCATGAACAGGCCAATAAGTTGTTTACGAGCTACGTGTAATCTACAATGGGTCTTCTCTACCGCATCCTTCCCTGCGGAGCAATTTCAGCAGCAGCCGGAATTGCTTCCGCCCAATCTTCTTCTTTTCTCCCTCTCATCATCTTTTTAAGTCTGCTTTTCATCTTCAGTCAGATCAAGAAGCAATTTCTCCTTTTTTTCATTTGTACAGTCATCTGCGGTTTTTATATGATTTATTTTATGGCCATTGACAGTTCGAATACGACTCGCTACAAGGAAGGCGCTTTCCGTGCGTACATGTCTGTTCGCGATATTCCGAGAATAGACGGGGACCGTCTCGCTTTCACTGCCGAAATGGCTGAAGGAGAAGCGGTGAAAGCGAACTACATCCTTCAGTCTCCACAGGAAAAAGCGGCGCTTTCGAAGTTTGAGCCGGGCAGTACATGTTTCATGACAGGCGTATTAAAAACTCCTAAGAGAGCAACTGTACCCGGGACGTTTGATCGTAAAGAATATCTGCGCCAGCAGGGCATTCACTGGAATTTTTCGGTTCAGTCGATCAAAGGCTGTCAGTCAGGAGGCGGTCCGGCTTCATTTTTGCTGAAAATCCGAAAAGCCGGTCTTGGTTTTATAGAGAAACATGTGCCTGAAACATCTGCGGGTATTGTACAGGCGCTGGTTTTCGGCGACAGGTTTCTGATTGAGCAGGACGTGCTGGACGGATATCAAAGCCTCGGGATCATCCATCTTCTAGCCATTTCAGGTCTCCATGTAGGCATACTTTCGGCCGTTTTATTTTACATGCTGCTCCGGATCGGGATAACGAGGGAACATGCAAAATGGTGCTTGATCATGATGCTTCCAGCCGCGGTTATGCTGACAGGCGCAGCTCCCTCGGTGCTTAGAGCGGCGTTCATGTCTGAAATATATTTGCTTTCTTCATTGTTCAAGAATCGTTTAAGGAGCGCGCAGGTTCTCAGCATTGCCTGGCTCGGTCTATTGTTATTCAACCCCTATATGCTTTTCCAGGCAGGTTTTCAGCTTTCTTTTGCAGCATCCTTCGTGTTTATTCTTTCAAAAGAAATACTTTTAAAACCTAAACATCAAACCGTCAGGCTGTTGTTGGCTTCTTTTGTGGCCCAGCTCGGTTCACTTCCGATTCTTCTCTTTCACTTTCAAGAGGTTTCCTTCCTCAGTGTCCTCATGAATCTATGTTTTGTACCGTTTTATGTGTTCATCGTGATGCCGCTGTCATTTGGCGGGTTATTGATTTTGTTGGTTGCGCCTCCTCTTGGGAATCTTGCAATGGGCGTGCTTGACTGGCTGCTCGGATGGAGCCATTGGGCGGTAAAAGCGGCGTCTTCCCTTGAGATCTTCACGTTCTCCGCTGTTAAACCCGATGTCATCCATTTGCTTTTTTATATAGCTTCAATATGTGTCCTTCTGATGTCTATCGAAAAAGCAATCTCTTGCAAAACGCTCGCCATTCCGGCTTGTCTGCTTGCTTCCGCTTTTCTGTTTCACGCCGCTGCCCCGCATTTCATCGGTTCAGGAGAAGTGACAATGCTTGATGTCGGGCAGGGAGACAGCATATATATCAGCGCTCCGGGGCAAAAGGGAAATGTTTTAATTGATACCGGAGGGATTGTTTCCTTTAAAAAGGAGGCATGGCGGGAAAGAAAAAAAGATGTATCCTTGGGAGAAAGAGTATTAATCCCCTTTCTTGCTTCAAAAGGCGTTAAACAACTTGATGCTTTGATTTTGACGCATGCCGATCATGATCATATGGGAGAGGCTGAAATTCTGATCGGGAAAAATAAGGTGAAACAATTGATTGTGCCGAAAGGATATGCGGCAGAACCGGCAGATGAAAAGCTCCTCCGTTTTGCTCTGGAAAGGGGAGTGGATGTGAAAACGGCAAAGAGAGGGGACCGCTTGGTCATTGGTGATCTGGTGTTTTATGTTCTTTCGCCGGAAACGGCAGACAAAAACAGCAAAAACAACAGTTCCCTCGTTTTATGGATGAACGCTGGAGGCTTCAGCTGGCTTTTAACAGGCGATTTGGAAAAGGAAGGCGAGCGGGAGATGCTCAAAGCCTATCCAAGGCTGAAAGCCGACATTCTTAAAGTCGGCCACCATGGGAGCAAAGGATCGACAGGAGAGGAGCTGATCAACCGTATCGAACCGAAAGCGGCCCTCATATCGGCGGGGGAAAACAATCGCTACCGCCATCCCCACAAAGAGGTGCTGGAGATTTTAAAACGCCATCAGGTCAAGGTGTTCAGGACAGACCGGGACGGAGCGGTTCAGTACCTATTTGGAAGAGGGGACGGAACGTTTTTGCTCCATCCTCCATATGATAAAGTATATTCCCCGTAACAGAAAAAAGACTGCGGTTAAGCAGTCGGCAGTTTGGCTGGCGGAAGGCAAAAGTTTTTTCATATGTGATGCCGCGAAATCCGGCTGCGGTCATGCAGCCAAATGTATGACAGTAGCGATGATAAACATTGCAGCAAAAAATCCAAAAGCCACGACAAAACCGACACCTGAATCTACAAGATCATTACGTTTGCTTTGTACGTCTTTTTCAAATTCATTCACAATTTACCCCTCCTATTGATATTCAGTATAATTCAATTCCTTAGAAAAATCTAGAAGCTTCCTGCAACCGTTTTCTAACATTTATGAACATCGTCTTTTATAAACTGGCCCGGGGGTTTATAGAAGGCGTTTATTATAAATGAGAGAGCGGATGACTCCGCTTCTCTCTTTACTAATTGGAACACACACTTTAGGATAGAAGGGAAGGATGAAAGAGAGGAAAGTACAGATGATGGTATTTGATGTTTGGAAAAGCTTAAAAAAAGGCAATATTCATCCTGTTTACTGTTTATACGGAAAAGAGACATATCTGCTGCAGGAGACGGTTCAAATGATAAGACAAGCCGTCGTTGATGAAGAAACGAAAGACTTTAATCTTTCCGTGTTTGACTTGGAAGAAGATGCGCTCGATCTTGCCGTTGAAGATGCTGAAACCTTTCCTTTTATGGGAGAGAGGCGTCTCGTCGTTGCTAAAAACCCGTCTTTTTTAACGGCTGAAAAAAAGAAGGAAAAGCTGGAACACAACCTGGGCGCTCTTGAGGCTTACATCGCGCAGCCGGCGCCTTACACCGTGTTTGTTTTGCTGGCTCCTTATGAAAAGCTCGATGAACGAAAAAAGCTGACCAAGCTGCTGAAAAAACACGCGCATATGGTCGAAGCGAAAGAGCTGAACGGGAAAGAAACAGCCGACTTCATGAAAAGCCTTGCCGCCTCAGAGGGGAAACAAATCGAAACAGAAGCGGCTGAGGAGCTTGTCATATTATGCAATGCGAGCCTGTCGGCCATCGCTCAAGAGGTCAAAAAGCTCAGTACATATATCGGCGACCGCGATCAGATTATGCTGGATGACGTTAGAAAGCTTGTTGCAAGGGGACTCGAGCAGAATATTTTTGAATTGATCAACAAGGTCGTCAACCGCAGGCGAACAGAAGCGCTCCAGATTTTTTACGACCTGTTGAAACAAAATGAAGAACCGATTAAAATGATGGCGCTGATCGCCAATCAATTCCGGCTGATCCTGCATACCAAATATTTTTCACAGCAGGGCTACGGACAAAAGCAAATTGCTTCAAATCTTAAAGTCCATCCGTTCAGAATAAAGCTGGCGAGCGATCAGGCGAGGCTGTTTTCAGAACAGGAGCTCAAAAGCATTATCGAACAGCTCGCCGTGATCGATTATGAAATGAAGACCGGAAAAAAGGACAAGCAGCTTCTGCTTGAACTGTTTCTGCTACGGCTTTTGCAGCCGGATGAAAAAAGCGGCCCTCTATAGGAGAGAGGCCGCTTTTCGCATGGCAAGCAAAAAAGCTTGGCTTTCGCCAAGCTTTCTTTTATGCAGAAAGTCCGTTCACTTTTTTAGCAAGGTTTGATTTGTAACGAGCCGCAGTATTTTTGTGGACAAGACCTTTTTTCGCTGCTTTGTCAATTTTCTTAGCTGCAACGGATAGAGCTGCTTTTGCTTTGTCTGCTTCGTTGTTGCTTACAAGAGCTTCAACTTGTTTGATGGCAGTGCGCATTGCAGATTTGATCGTCGCATTGTGTGCGCGGCGCTCATTGTTTGTTTTTGTGCGTTTGATCGCTGATTTAATGTTTGGCAATGTGTTTCACCTCCTAAGAAATAACCTCTGTTCCTTTTTCTATAGGTTAGATCTCAACAATAGAACAAATTGTATTCTATCAAACACACCTTTAGATTGCAATATAAATGTAAAGTATTTTTATTTGAAAGAGGTCCTTTGGGGAATGTTTGCAGGACAGCAGGGAAACACTATCAACAGTTATGTTTTTGGAGGGAATGCAAACATGGAGAAAAAAAAGCTTGACTTAAGCCAGTATACCGTTCGGACGGATTTAGCCGTTGAAGCAAAGGATTTGGCCCATGAGAGGGAAACCTCTCCCCAACAAGAACTGAAAGGATTTACAATCAAAGAATATGAGAAGGACGGGATAAAAGTCCAGACGATGGATATTGACGAAGATGGGGCCAAACTGTCCGGCAAAAAAGCGGGGCGCTATCTAACCTTTGAAACGCAGGGAATCAGGCAGCAGGATTCCGAGCTTCAGGAAAAAGTGATTAATGTGTTTGCCAAGGAGTTTTCCGCTTTTCTTGAGTATTTGGGGATTGGAGAGGATGCCAGCTGTTTAATTGTTGGGCTGGGAAACTGGAATGTGACCCCTGATTCACTCGGACCGCTTGTAACTGAAAACCTTCTTGTCACAAGGCATCTGTTTCAACTTCAGCCGGAAAACGTGGAGGAAGGCTACCGTCCGGTCAGCGCGCTTTCACCGGGTGTGATGGGGCTGACGGGAATCGAGACGAGCGATATCATCCAGGGCGTGATCGACCGTTCAAAGCCCGATTTTGTCATCGCGATCGATGCTCTTGCATCACGGGCGATCGAACGCGTCAATTCAACCATCCAAATTTCCGACAGTGGCATACATCCCGGCTCAGGGGTGGGGAATAAACGAAAAGAATTGAGCAAGGAAACGCTCGGCATTCCCGTCATCGCCATCGGCGTTCCGACTGTAGTCGATGCGGTCACGATTACAAGCGATACGATCGATTATATTTTGAAGCATTTTGGAAGAGAAATGAG
Organism: Bacillus sonorensis NBRC 101234 = KCTC 13918; assembly: GCF_001592005.1. Classification (GTDB taxonomy): domain Bacteria; phylum Bacillota; class Bacilli; order Bacillales; family Bacillaceae; genus Bacillus; species Bacillus sonorensis. The sequence continues at coordinate 161,251 of NZ_BCVZ01000005.1, read as the reverse complement.
AGACAACAGCCCGTCCCGTTCCCTTGTTCCTGCGGGAATGAGCTTCGGGAAAAAGAAGGTGTTGACTGAGGAAGATCTTCCGGACGAGGAGCAGCGCAAATCGTTCCTCGGCATTGTCGGAGGGCTTCAGGAAGATGAAAAAAGGCAGCTGATTTATGAAGTGCTTGCCCCATTGGGCCATAATTTAATGGTGACGCCAAAAGAAGTCGACACGTTTATCGACGACATGGCAAACGTCATCGCAAACGGGCTGAACACCGCGCTGCATGAAAACGTATCGCAAGACAATAAAGGCATGTATAATCATTAAAGCATTGCAAGGAGGAGGCTGCAGCCCCTCCTTTATTTTGTATCCGGAGCAGGTGATTTTCGGGAAACTTACTTGTTCTACTTCCTCTAGCTTGTACATAGTCTATTTACTAGACAAGCTCTGGAGGGATTACGATGAAAAAAAGAGGCAGAAATCGTCAGTTTGTGCTGGCCGTAAACGGAAGAACGGCGGTCAAATCAGTTTTCTTGTTTATTGCCGGCCTGCTGCTTGTTTTTATTTTGTCAGGGGTGCTCACATCTCTCCGGCCTGAACTGAGACCGTCTTCTTCGTTTTACCGGGTGACGGATGAGCTGGCGGGTGAGGCGTTTGGACACATCCTGGGGATGGAAAACCATTATTTCGCATCTGCACTGCCTGATCCAAACAAAAGGATTGAGCTTTCGCCATTGGTTCTCAAATTGGCGACAAGCATTAATTTAAAAGACCCGCGGAGTTTTCTCGGACGCGAGCTTCCCGGCTTTTCGCATTTTGATTCAGACATTCTCGTCGCCGGGCAGGGGACCGATTATACCAATATGCCCTCAGAATCTCCGCCGCCGACTGAAGTGTTAAAAGAAGAAAGAGAAGCAAATCTTGCAGAGATTGAAGGAAAGAAAGAAGACGATGGAAACAAAAGACCTCCCGAGCAGTCGACGGGCGACCGGAAAGTGGTATTTATTTATAACACGCATAATACCGAATCGTATCTGCCGTTTTTAAAGGGTGAAACCGATCCAAACCTTGCCATGCATTCAAAAGCGAATGTCACGCTTGTCAGCGATATGCTTGCTGATGCTATGGAATCTCAAGGCGTCGGCGCAAAAGTGGATAAAACGGACATTCAGGCCAACCTGAAGAAGAAAGGCTGGAGCTATCCGCGCTCCTATGATGAATCAAGGCCGGTCGTGAAAGAAGCGATGGCCCGAAACAAGGATCTGCAGTACTTTATTGACATTCACCGGGATGCGCAGCGCAAAAAAGCGACCACGACGACGATAAACGGAAAAAGCTATGCGCGGGTCGCGTTTGTCATCGGCAAAAAAAGCTCTAATTTTGAAGCGAATTTAAAGCTGGCAAAAGAGCTGCATGAACGGATGGAAAAAAAATATCCGGGCTTGAGCCGCGGCGTTATATCGAAAGGCGCTTCTGGAGATAATGGCGTATACAACCAGGATTTAAACGAGCAATCGGTCTTGATGGAATTCGGAGGCGTCGATAATAACCGCGCAGAGCTGGAACGGGCCGCAGACGCAACGGCCGACGTGTTCAGCGAGATGTTCTGGGAGGCGGAAAAAGTCGATGCCCCTTCAGGTGAAGACGATAAGAAAAAACAATAGAAACTAGGTGATGAAAAGTGGCTTCTTTTATAGGGAAATGTATATTGGTTTCCGCCGTCATGTTTTTCGGCGTTCTGCTCGGCATGCAGCAGGCGAATAACGGGATGCTGGAAATGAAGGGCTACAAAGACCCCGATTTAAAAGGAGCGCTCAGCTTTTCTGAAGGTGAAGCAAAAGAGGCTTCAATTCTCGGCCATCAAATCGATTTGGAAGAAAAGCAGAAAGAGCTTGAACAATTGGAAGCATTCAACTTCTTTTCTTCCGCCGGCCGCGCCCTGGCCGACTCGGTCACGAACTCGGCCCGGTCTTTGTATGATTGGATAAAAGAGAAAACGGATTAAGACGAAGAGAAAGGCGAGCTGCACCATCCAGCTTGTTTTTCTCTTTTTTGCCGCTTCCATGATGGGAAATCCGCTTTCCTCCGCGTTTATTTCTAAACATTGAATCTTCACATGCCTATTGATATAATCTAAGCTAGCGCATGTTGCGTTTCATAGTAGGAGTGATTAGTGTGACAGACAAAGAAAAACGATTACAAAGACAGTCGAGAATTCGCAATTTCTCTATTATCGCCCATATTGACCACGGAAAATCCACTTTGGCAGACCGGATATTGGAAAAAACGGCGGCAATCACTCAAAGGGAAATGAAAGAGCAGCTGCTCGACTCGATGGATTTGGAACGAGAAAGAGGAATCACCATTAAACTGAACTCCGTACAGCTGAAATATAAAGCGAAAGACGGAGAGGAATATATTTTTCACCTCATTGACACCCCGGGGCATGTAGACTTCACCTATGAGGTGTCGCGAAGCCTGGCGGCGTGTGAAGGCGCGATTCTCGTCGTTGACGCGGCACAGGGGATTGAGGCGCAGACGCTCGCAAACGTTTACCTTGCGCTTGATAATGACCTCGAAATTCTTCCGGTCATTAATAAAATCGACCTTCCGAGCGCAGAGCCTGAGCGCGTCCGCCAAGAGGTGGAAGATGTCATCGGACTCGATGCTTCAGAAGCCGTTTTGGCCTCTGCCAAAGCGGGTATCGGAATTGAGGAGATTCTCGAACAGATCGTCGAAAAAGTCCCGGCTCCAAGCGGCGATCCGGAAGCGCCTTTGCAAGCTTTGATCTTCGATTCCCTCTACGATGCTTACAGAGGCGTTGTCGCTTATATCAGGGTTGTTCAGGGGACCGTCAAAGCAGGCCAGAAAATTAAGATGATGGCGACTGGCAAGGAATTTGAAGTCACAGAAGTCGGTGTATTTACGCCGAAAGCCGTTCCTGTCGATGAATTGACCGTCGGTGATGTCGGATTCCTGACGGCGGCTATCAAAAACGTGGGGGACACCCGCGTCGGGGATACGATTACGAGCGCGGAAAACCCTGCTCCGGAAGCCCTGCCAGGCTACAGAAAACTGAATCCGATGGTGTATTGCGGACTGTATCCGATCGATACCGCGAAATACAATGATTTGCGGGAAGCGCTTGAAAAGCTGGAGCTGAACGACTCCTCTCTTCAATATGAGGCTGAAACGTCCCAGGCCCTCGGCTTCGGTTTCCGCTGCGGATTCCTGGGCATGCTCCACATGGAGATCATCCAGGAGCGGATTGAACGCGAATTTAAGATCGATCTGATCACGACGGCGCCGAGCGTTATTTACAACGTTTACATGACGGACGGCGAAAAAATCGTCGTCGACAACCCGTCAAATATGCCTGATCCGCAGAAGATCGAACGTGTTGAAGAGCCGTACGTCAAAGCGACGATGATGGTGCCGAACGACTTTGTCGGGGCGGTGATGGAATTATGCCAAGGCAAGCGCGGCCAGTTTATCGACATGCAGTATCTCGATGCCAACCGGGTCAGCATTATTTATGAAATCCCGCTCGCTGAAATCGTTTATGAATTTTTCGATCAGCTGAAATCGAACACAAAGGGCTATGCATCGTTTGATTATGAACTGATCGGCTATAAACCGTCCAAACTCGTGAAAATGGACATCATGCTGAACGGCGAAAAAATCGACGCCCTTTCTTTCATCGTTCACCGCGATTATGCGTATGAGCGCGGAAAGGTCATCGTTGAAAAGCTGAAAGAACTGATTCCGCGTCAGCAGTTCGAGGTGCCGGTTCAGGCTGCCATCGGCCAGAAGATCATCGCCCGGTCAACGATCAAGGCGATGCGCAAAAACGTTCTGGCGAAATGTTACGGCGGAGATATTTCCAGAAAGCGCAAACTGCTTGAAAAGCAAAAAGAAGGAAAGCGAAGAATGAAACAGGTCGGCTCTGTCGAAGTTCCGCAGGAAGCCTTTATGGCTGTACTGAAAATGGACGACAGCGGCCAGAAATCATAAGACCCTGCCGCCGCAGCTTAACCACTGCGGCTTCTTCCCGTAAAGAAGGTGAAAAAATAAATGAAATCCGCTTATATCCATATTCCGTTTTGCGAGCACATCTGCCATTATTGCGATTTTAATAAATTTTTTATTCAAAGCCAGCCTGTTGACGAGTACTTGCGCTCACTGGAAAAAGAAATGGTCCATTCCATGGAGGCGAACGGACACCCCGAGCTGAAGACGATTTTTATCGGCGGGGGCACGCCGACTTCATTATCGGCCGGTCAGCTTGAGCGATTGCTTGACTCCATCCACACGGTGTTAAAGCCGTCCGAAAGCTTGGTTGAATTTGCCGTCGAAGCCAATCCCGACGATCTCTCGTCCGAAAAGCTGAACGTGTTGAAAGCAGCCGGTGTAGACAGGCTGAGCTTCGGGGTTCAAACGTTTGAAGACGAGCTTCTGAAGAAGATCGGCAGAGTTCACGAGCAAAAAGATGTGTTCGCGTCCTTTGAGAGGGCGAGAGAAGCGGGGTTTGAAAACATCAGCCTCGACCTCATGTTCGGCCTCCCGGGGCAGACCGTCCATCATCTTGACGCATCGCTTGATACGGCGCTGTCTCTCGGCGCAGAGCATTATTCGGTGTATTCGCTCATTGTCGAGCCGAAAACCGTCTTTTACAACCTGATGAAAAAAGGCCGCCTTCACCTGCCCCAGCAGGAGCAGGAGGCTGAAATGTATGAGCTTGTCATGAACAAAATGACCGGGGCCGGCATCCACCAATATGAGATCAGCAACTTTGCGAAAAAAGGGTTTGAAAGCAGGCACAACCTCACATATTGGAGCAATGAAGAATACTTTGGCTTTGGAGCGGGCGCACACGGTTATATCAATGGCAAACGAACCGTGAACGCAGGCCCTGTCAAACATTACATCGACCTCATTGACAAGAGTGGGTGTCCTTACAAGGAGATTCATCAGGTGACAAGAAATGAGCAGATTGAAGAAGAGATGTTTCTCGGTCTTCGAAAAACAGCCGGCGTTTCTAAAGAGCGGTTTTTCGAGAAATACGGCACACCGCTTGACGATCTTTTCGCTGACGTCCTGCGCACGCTCGAAGAAAAAGGACTCGTGTTCAACACGGAAAAAAGCGTATGTTTGACACATGATGGAAAGCTATTGGGTAATGAAGTGTTTCAGGCGTTCTTGGGAGAGTTATAATTGACATTTTGATTGCGGTTTGGTAATTTTGATATACAATTAGCACTCATTCACCGAGAGTGCTAACAGGGGTGATATGAATGTTAACAAATCGTCAGCTGTTAATCTTGCAGGTTATCGTCAACGATTTTATTCGTTCAGCTCAGCCGGTGGGATCAAGAACACTTTCTAAAAAAGACGACATCACATTCAGCTCGGCTACGATCAGAAATGAAATGGCTGACTTGGAAGAGCTTGGATTTATTGAAAAAACCCACTCATCTTCAGGCCGGATTCCTTCTGAAAAAGGCTATCGCTATTATGTTGATCATTTGCTTTCTCCAGGAAAGCTGTCAAAGACGGATTTGAAATTAATTCATTCCATTTTCAAAGAAAAAATCTTTGAACTTGAAAAAGCCGTTCAGAAATCGGCTCAAGTCTTATCCGACCTGACAAATTATACATCGATCGTTCTCGGCCCCAGACTGAGTGAAAATCATTTGAAGCAAATTCAGATCGTACCGATCCAGCCGAAAAAGGCAATTGCGATTCTCGTGACAAACACGGGACATGTCGAACATAAAACGATTAATTTTCCGGCGGAGGTCGATCTCTCAGACCTTGAAAAGCTGGTCAATATATTAAATGAACGCCTTGTGGGCGTACCGATATCAGAGCTTAAAGACAGGATTTTTAAAGAAGTGGTCATCTTTTTGCGGTCTCACATTCAAAACTATGACCAGATTCTCAATGCGCTCGGCGCCACGCTGGATTCTTCGGCCCATACCGACCGGCTGTTTTTCGGCGGCAAGATTAATATGCTGAATCAGCCCGAATTTCACGATATCGAAAGGGTCAAATCCCTTTTGTCGCTTATTGAGAAAGAACAGGAGATTTTGCGGCTTTTTCAGTCGACAGAAGCCGGAATCACCATTAAAATCGGTAAAGAAAATGATTATGAAGAAATGGAAAACTGCAGCCTGATTACCGCCACATATACGCTCGGTTCGAAACAAATCGGCTCGATAGCGGTAATCGGACCGACGCGGATGGATTATTCCCGCGTTGTCAGCTTGCTCCAGCATGTATCGTCTGACTTGTCAAAAGCGCTGACAAGTTTGTATGATGGGTAAGGCAGTACAGAAAACAGGCAGAAGGGAGCTTTCCCTTCTCTTCATCATTGAACGAACCTTTAAGGGAGGTGAACACAGATGGCAGAAGAAAAACAAAACCAGGAACAAAAAGAGCAGGAAGAGCTGAACAAGACAGAAGCGGAAGCGGCTGAAACTGCTGAAGCAGAAGAAGCGGCTCCGGAAGCCGATGAGCAGACAGAAGAAAATCAAACTGAACTGCTTGAAAAGCAACTAAAAGAACTTCAAGAGCGTCTTGAAGAGAAAGAAAATAAACTTTTACGTGTTCAGGCGGATTTTGAAAATTACAAACGACGTGCCCGCCTTGATCTTGAAGCAGCGGAAAAATACCGTTCACAGCGCATCATCAGCGATTTGCTGCCGGCGCTCGACAATTTTGATCGCGCTCTCGGGATCGAGCCTGACAATGAGCAGACGAAAAGCCTGCTTCAAGGGATGGAAATGGTGCACCGCCAAATCCTTGAGGCTCTTAAAAATGAAGGTGTTGAAGAAATCCCTTCCGTCGGCCAGCAGTTTGACCCGAACCTTCACCAGGCCGTGATGCAGGTTGAGGATGAACAATATGAATCAAATGCAGTCGTTGAAGAGCTGCAAAAAGGCTATAAACTTAAGGACCGGGTGATCCGTCCTTCTATGGTGAAAGTAAATCAATAACTACATAGCAGGAGGTTATTTTCATGAGCAAAGTTATCGGAATTGACTTAGGGACAACGAACTCATGCGTTGCAGTGCTTGAAGGCGGAGAGCCGAAAGTCATCCCTAACCCAGAAGGAGCCCGCACGACTCCGTCAGTTGTTGCATTTAAAAGCGGAGAACGCCAAGTGGGCGAAGTGGCGAAACGCCAGTCCATCACGAACCCGAATACGATCATGTCGATCAAACGCCATATGGGCACAGACCATACAGTTGAAATCGAAGGCAAAAAGTACACGCCTCAAGAAGTATCTGCCATCATTCTTCAGCATTTGAAATCCTATGCTGAAAGCTATCTTGGCGAAACTGTATCAAAAGCCGTTATTACTGTTCCTGCATACTTCAACGATGCAGAGCGTCAAGCGACAAAAGATGCCGGTAAAATCGCCGGACTTGAAGTTGAACGGATCATCAACGAGCCGACTGCGGCTGCGCTTGCCTATGGTCTTGACAAAACGGATGAAGATCAAACGATCCTCGTATACGACCTTGGCGGCGGTACATTTGACGTTTCCATTCTTGAGCTTGGTGACGGCGTGTTTGAAGTCCGCTCTACAGCGGGTGACAACCGTCTTGGCGGAGACGACTTTGACCAAGTGATCATCGATCATCTCGTCTCAGAATTCAAAAAAGAAAACGGAATCGACCTTTCAAAAGATAAAATGGCGCTTCAGCGTTTGAAAGATGCAGCTGAAAAAGCGAAAAAAGACCTTTCCGGCGTGTCTTCTACGCAAATCTCCCTGCCGTTTATCACAGCGGGAGACGCGGGTCCGCTTCACCTTGAACTGACGCTGACACGTGCGAAATTTGAAGAGCTTTCTTCTCATCTAGTAGAGCGCACAATGGGTCCTGTCCGTCAAGCGCTTCAAGATGCGGGGCTTTCTGCGAGCGAGATTGACAAAGTCATCCTTGTCGGCGGATCAACACGTATTCCGGCTGTACAGGAAGCAATCAAAAAAGAGACTGGAAAAGAAGCTCATAAAGGCGTAAACCCTGATGAAGTGGTAGCGCTTGGCGCAGCGATCCAAGGCGGCGTCATCACTGGAGACGTCAAAGACGTAGTCCTTCTTGACGTGACACCTTTATCACTCGGTATCGAAACAATGGGCGGCGTATTCACAAAACTGATTGATCGGAACACAACAATTCCGACAAGCAAATCACAAGTGTTCTCAACAGCGGCTGACAACCAGACAGCTGTTGACATCCACGTTCTTCAAGGTGAACGCCCGATGGCTGCCGACAACAAAACGCTCGGACGCTTCCAGCTTACCGACATTCCGCCGGCACCACGCGGTGTTCCGCAAATCGAAGTGTCATTTGATATCGATAAAAACGGTATCGTAAACGTAAGCGCGAAGGATCTTGGTACAGGCAAAGAACAAAATATTACGATCAAATCTTCTTCAGGTCTTTCTGATGATGAGATCGAGCGCATGGTAAAAGAGGCTGAAGAAAATGCTGAAGCCGATGCGAAGAAAAAAGAAGAAATCGAGCTTCGCAACGAAGCTGACCAGCTTGTCTTCACCACTGAAAAAACGCTGAAAGACCTTGAAGGCAAAGTGGACGAAGCGCAAGTCAAAAAAGCAAATGAAGCAAAAGACGCGCTAAAAAGCGCGATCGAGAACAATAACCTTGATGACATCAAGGCGAAGAAAGAAGAACTGCAAACCATCGTTCAAGAGCTTTCAACGAAGCTTTACGAAGAAGCCGCAAAACAAGCACAAGCACAGCAAGCAGGCGGAGAAGCCAAAAAAGCGGATGACAATGTCGTAGACGCAGAATTTGAAGAAGTGAACGACGACCAGGACAAAAAGTAAGAAAATAAAAAGCTGTGCGGGCATGGCCCGCACAGTATATGACCTTACCGGCGATGAAAGTCAAAGTCAGGATCTCTTGACTTTGACTTTTTTCTTCCTTAGGGACAAAAGGAATTGAAAAAACATAATTTGAAATGATACAATCTAATTTATGTGAGAAAATCGGGAGTGTGAAGAGATGAGTAAGCGTGATTACTATGAGGTGCTTGGGGTAAGTAAGAGCGCTTCAAAAGATGAGATAAAAAAAGCTTACCGCAAGCTTTCCAAAAAATATCACCCGGACATCAACAAAGAAGCCGGAGCGGCTGATCAATTCAAAGAAGTGAAAGAAGCTTATGAAACACTTTCTGATGACCAAAAACGGGCCCATTACGACCAATTCGGCCATACCGATCCAAACCAGGGATTCGGCGGCGGCGGTTTTGGCGGCGGCGACTTCGGCGGTTTTGGTTTTGACGATATTTTCTCAAGCATTTTCGGCGGCGGCGCGAGACGGAGAGACCCAAATGCCCCGAGGCAGGGAGCCGATCTGCAATATACGATGACGCTGTCGTTTGAAGAAGCGGCTTTCGGAAAAGAGACAACAATCGAAATCCCGCGCGAGGAAACGTGTGATACATGCCATGGTTCAGGCGCAAAGCCGGGGACCAAACCTGATACATGTTCACACTGCGGAGGATCAGGCCAGCTGAACATGGAGCAGTCCACACCATTCGGCAAGGTCGTCAACCGGAGAGTTTGTCATTATTGTAACGGTACAGGCAAGCAAATTAAGCACAAATGCTCAACATGCGGCGGAGCAGGAACAGTGAAAAAACGCAAGAAAATCAATGTCACCATTCCGGCGGGTGTGGATGACGGCCAGCAGCTTCGGGTGGCCGGACAGGGCGAACCGGGTGTAAACGGTGGACCGTCAGGTGACTTATTCGTCGTTTTCCGCGTTCGTCCGCATGAATTTTTCGAGCGTGACGGAGACGACATTTACTGCGAAATGCCGTTGACTTTCGCACAGGCCGCGCTCGGAGATGAGATCGAAGTGCCGACACTTCACGGAAAAGTAAAATTAAAGATTCCTGCAGGAACGCAGACGGGTACGAAGTTCCGCTTAAAAGGGAAAGGCGTAGCAAATGTCCGCGGATATGGACAAGGCGACCAGCATATCGTCGTCCGCGTCGTCACACCGACCAATTTAACGGAAAGCCAGAAAAAAATTATCCGCGAGTTTGCTGAAGTGAGCGGAAATATGCCAGATGAACAGGAAATGAGTTTTTTCGATAAAGTAAAACGCGCCTTTAAAGGTGATTAATGATTGGATGAGGAGTTGGTAGTATGAAATGGTCCGAAATCTGCATTCACACGACAAATGAAGCGGTTGAGCCCATCTCAAATATTTTGCATGAAGCTGGTGCGAGTGGAGTGGTGATTGAAGATCCGCTTGATTTAACAAAAGAACGTGAGAATGTGTACGGAGAAATCTACCAGCTCGACCCCAATGATTACCCTGATGAAGGGGTCATCATCAAAGCGTATCTCCCGATCAACAGCTTTTTGGGAGAAACCGTGGAAGGCATCAAGGAAACCATTAACAATCTGTTGTTATATGATATTGACCTCGGAAGAAATAAAATCACCATCAGTGAGGTGAATGAAGAAGAATGGGCGACAGCTTGGAAAAAATATTATCATCCCGTGAAGATTTCCGAAAAATTTACGATCGTTCCGACTTGGGAAGAGTATACGCCGGTTCATACAGATGAGCTGATCATCGAGATGGATCCGGGAATGGCATTCGGAACAGGGACGCACCCGACCACAGTCCTTTGTATACAGGCGCTTGAAAGGTATGTGAAGAAAGGCGACTCAGTCGTGGACGTCGGAACGGGAACAGGCATTTTGAGCATCGCTTCAGCCATGCTCGCAGCCGACCGGGTAGAGGCGTACGACCTTGATCCGGTTGCCGTTGAAAGCGCCCGTTTGAATTCCAAGCTTAATAAAGTCGCAGATCGCATCGACATCAAGCAAAACAATCTGCTCGACGGGATTGCAGGAGAAAAAGATGTCATTGTCGCAAACATTTTGGCGGAAGTCATTCTTCGTTTTACAAAGCAGGCCTACGATCTGCTGAAAGAAGGAGGCTATTTTATCACGTCGGGGATCATTCAGCAGAAAAAACAGGAAGTCAAAGACGCTCTTGCAAAAGAGGGCTTCACGATCATTGAAGTGCTTTCCATGGAGGACTGGGTCAGCATCATCGCCCAAAAATAATCGTTAGTAGGTGTCTAAAAGCGTATGCAACGATATTTTATCGAACAAACAAAACAGGAGATCACTGCATTGCCCGCAGTCATCATTAAAGGAGAAGACGTCCACCACATCGTCAATGTGATGAGAATGTCGTCGGGCGATCATGTCATGTGCTGTGCGAAGGACGGCCATGAAGCCGAATGCCGGATTGAATCTTTGTCAAAGGAAGAGGTTGTGCTATCCGTTGTGGACTGGACCGGGAAAAATCGCGAGCTGCCGATCCGAGTCCACATCGCAAACGGCCTCCCGAAAGGTGATAAACTCGAATGGATCATTCAAAAAGGCACCGAGCTCGGGGCAAGCTCGTTTTTCCCCTTTGAGGCGTCGCGGTCGGTCGTGAAGCTCGATCATAAAAAGGCGAAGAAAAAACGGGAGAGATGGCTGAAAATCGCCAAGGAAGCTGCGGAGCAGTCCCACAGAAACAAGATTCCCGAAGTGGGGGGCGTCCTTACGTTTAAAGGCTTGCTTGAAAGCCTTCCCAGCTTCGATAAATGTGTCGTTGCATACGAAGAGTCATCGAAACAAGGAGAAAACAGCCAGTTTCAATCCGTGATCAAAGACCTGCCGGAAGGTTCTTCCCTGCTGATGGTGTTTGGTCCGGAAGGCGGGTTTTCAGAAAGCGAGATCGAAGCGCTCAAAGAAAAAGGCGCTCTCGCCTGCGGGCTCGGACCGCGCATATTAAGGGCGGAAACGGCGCCGCTTTACGCTTTGGCGGCAGTTTCCTATCATACAGAGTTATTAAGAGGTGAATAACAATGGCAACCGTTGCATTTCATACCCTTGGCTGCAAGGTCAACCATTATGAAACAGAAGCAATTTGGCAGCTCTTTAAAGAAGCCGGTTATGAACGAAAAGATTTTGAAAGCACAGCAGATGTTTATGTCATTAATACATGCACCGTCACTAACACAGGCGATAAAAAAAGCCGCCAGGTCATCAGACGGGCGATCCGGCAAAACCCTGATGCCGTCATTTGCGTGACAGGCTGCTATGCCCAGACGTCCCCTGCGGAAATCATGGCGATTCCAGGTGTTGACATCGTCGTCGGTACACAAGATCGTGAAAAAATGCTTGGATATATCAAGCAATACCAAGAGGAAAGACAACCGATCAACGGTGTCAGCAACATCATGAAAGCCCGGGTGTTTGAGGAGCTTGACGTGCCGGCGTTTACCGACCGGACGCGCGCTTCTTTGAAAATTCAGGAAGGCTGCAACAATTTTTGCACATTCTGCATTATTCCATGGGCCCGCGGCCTTCTCCGTTCCCGTGATCCGGAAGAAGTCATCCGCCAGGCGCAGCAGCTGGTCGATGCCGGCTATAAGGAAATCGTTCTGACAGGCATCCATACCGGCGGATATGGAGAGGACATGAAGGATTATAATTTTGCACAGCTCCTGAAAGAATTGGACAGCCGTGTAAAAGGCTTGAAACGAATCCGTATCTCTTCAATCGAGGCGAGCCAAATAACCGATGAGGTTATTGAAGTGCTCGACAAGTCAGACAAAATTGTCAGACACCTGCACATTCCGCTTCAATCAGGCTCAAACAGCGTCCTGAAACGGATGAGAAGAAAATACACAATGGAATTTTTCGCCGACCGATTGACAAAGCTTAAAAAAGCGCTCCCCGGTCTTGCGGTTACATCCGATGTCATCGTCGGCTTCCCGGGAGAGACGGAAGAAGAATTCATGGAGACCTATAACTTTATTCAAGAGCACAAGTTTTCAGAGCTCCACGTCTTCCCATACAGCAAACGGACGGGCACTCCGGCTGCACGCATGGACGATCAGGTCGATGAAAACGTGAAAAACGAACGGGTTCACAAACTGATTGCTCTATCAGACCAGCTGGCAAAAGAATATGCTTCAGATTATGAAGGAGACGTTCTCGAGATCATTCCTGAGGAGCAGTTTACAGAAACGGGCGAAGACAACCTGTATGTCGGCTATACGGACAACTATATGAAAGTGGTTTTCGAAGGATCAGAAGAGATGATCGGCCAGCTTGTCAAAGTGAAAATCACAGAAGCGGGCTATCCTTACAATAAAGGACAGTTCGTCCGCATCGCAGATGACAGCGTACCTGAAAGCATGCGTCTATCATCTTAAATGTTTTAAAAACCGGTTCACCAAAAGGTGCACCGGTTTTTTTATACATGGGAACTTTTTGGCGGCGTAAAGCTAGAGTGTTCGAACATCTTCCCAGCCATACACAAGTTCAGAAAGTTTTCTTCCCCCAATCTCGACTTCAATAGCATCTATTTTTTGACCCCCGAGCGCTTCATAAAATAGACGGGATACATTTTCTTTCAAGACAAGAACAATCATAGAGCGTAAGCCCATTCCTTTTATTTCATCAATAATTTGTTTAAAAAGTGCTTTTCCAATACCATGTCCTTGATACTCCTTTAAAATATATATGGCATATAATTCCCCGTCAAATCCGCTGTATTTGCCGCTTCTTTCGGCACCGCCGGAGGAAAAGCCGACGATTTCCCCTTCGTTGTTTTCTGCTGCGTATACGCCGCCGAGAGGGATGTTTTTTATCCATATCTGTTCCCGTTTTTCATATGTTAAACCTTGCAAGTAATCGTCTGGAACGATATTGGCATATGTCGTTTTCCAACTGTCGACATGCACCCGGGCGATTCCTTTTGCGTCTGCTAAAACAGCTTTTCGGATTTTCACATCCCTGTTGGACATTTTTTTCACCACCTTTTCACCAAATTATACCATCATTAGCGGTTTCGGTTTGGAACAAGAAACATAATAAATGAATGAAAAACATTGGTCAGGGGCAAAAAAAGAACGGCAGTGACAACGTTAAATAACAGGCTGAAATGGGCGATCTGCTGAGCCGGGCTGGCGGAAAGGCCGGCAACCAGTCCAGTGATGGATGATAGAGCAGGATAGACGGCAGCAGCGCCGATCAAATTAAACACAACATGGGCATACGCCGTTTGTCTGGCGGCGGCGCCTCCTTTAACAGAAGCCATCACGGCCGTGATGCATGTCCCGATGTTTGAGCCGAGAACAACGCTCATCGCCTCGGTCAGTCCGACAACCCCCTGATCCATGAAGCTCATCAGGATGCCGACACAGGCCGAACTCGAATGGATGATGGCGGTCAGAACCGTTCCAATGATCAAAGCATAAAATGATGAATGTTCGACAAGGTTCACGATATATGCTCCTGATTCGAGCCGTGACAACGGTACGGCAAGGCGGCTGAATCCGTTGATGCAGAAAAAGATCACGCCCAAACCGATCATGCTCAGACCTACATGCCGAAAAGGAGATTTTCTTGTAATCAACAGAAGCGCTCCTCCTGCCGCAAGGACGACAATCAATAACTCCAGCTTGACAGCTAAAAATTCCGTTGTAAACGTGGAACCGATGTTCGTCCCCAAAATGAGCGGGATCGAACGTTTAAACGAAAGAGCGCCCACGCTGACAAACCCGATGACAATCACCATAAACGCGGAGCTGCTTTGCAAAATTCCTGTGAAAACAATGCTGACGAGAAAAGCTTTTAGCGGATGATCCGTGAATAAAAGCAGCCGTTTTTCAATTTTTTCAAATGTCAGCGAAATCAGGCCTTTTCTCAGCATGTTCATGCCTGCCAGAAAAAGGACGATTAAAAACACGAATAAGATAAACATAATCATCAGATTTTCGAAATGAGCCTCCTTTGTATATGTATACAGACAAGCCGCCGAAATGATGACTAAACAATAAAACAATTCGTTTGGTTGACCTTACCGAAGGCTTATATTATAATGTCAAAGTACATGTTTCAATGTATGTCTTTTTTAAAGCAGTCGATTGGTGTATTCGGAGGGAGGGAAAGAGAATGTCAAAAACGGTCGTTAGAAAAAACGAATCGCTTGAAGATGCTCTTCGTCGCTTCAAACGCAGTGTATCAAAGACAGGTACTTTGCAAGAAGCAAGAAAGCGTGAATTTTATGAAAAACCTAGCGTAAGACGCAAGAAAAAGTCTGAAGCTGCCAGAAAGCGCAAATATTAAAAGAGGGTGGATTTATGAGTCTTCTTGAGCGTCTGAATCAAGATATGAAGCTCAGTATGAAAAACCGTGAGAAAGACAAACTGACCGTCATTCGCATGGTGAAGGCTTCGCTTCAAAACGAAGCAATCAAGCTTAAGAAAGACAGGCTGACCGAAGATGAAGAACTGACTGTTCTTTCTCGTGAATTAAAACAGCGTAAAGACTCCCTCCATGAATTTTCAAACGCTAATCGTTCAGATTTAGTAGATAAAGTTCAAAAAGAGTTAGACATTTTGGAAGCTTATATGCCCGAACAGCTGACGGAAGAAGAGCTGCTTGACATCGTCAATGCGACGATCGACGAGGTCGGCGCTTCTTCAAAAGCGGACATGGGCAAAGTCATGAGCGCCGTCATGCCCAAGGTTAAAGGAAAGGCAGACGGGGGCCTCGTCAACAAGCTTGTCAGCAAACAACTGTCTTAAAGAAAGAGGCACCTTTCATCATCTGAAAGGTGTCTTTTTTGCTGTGCGGTCATAAAATAGAAAAGTAATCAAATTTTGAAACCTTTGATACATTTGTAACGTATGTAAAGCTGATGATAAGAAGGAAGGAGGAAGCAAAGCCCTTGTTATTGAAAAAATCCCGAATTTTAGTTGCCCTTATATGCGGTTTTATTTTATCCTTATTTGTAGGGGTTCATTTGACCGTGAAAGCGGATGGTGATACGGTCTATGTCATCCCTGTCGAAGAAACGGTAGAAAAGGGACTTTCTAAATTTCTTGAGCGGTCGTTTCGGGAAGCCCAAGATATGAATGCCAAACATATTATCCTTGATATCAATACGCCGGGCGGAGCGGTTGATGCAGCCCTTGAAATGGCTGATACGATACATAACTCCGATATTCCGGTGACCGCTTATGTCAACAGGCGGGCTCTTTCGGCGGGCGCGTACCTCGCATTAAATGCGGACGATATCTACATGGCGCCCGGAGGAAAAATGGGAGCTGCCGCTATCATCGATTCAAAGGGAAACGCCGCGGATAAAAAATCCGAATCTTTGTGGCTGGCGGAAATGGAGGATGCGGCCAAAAAGAACGGGCGTGATCCGAAATACGCGCTTGCGATGGCCGATGCCGGCGTCGATGCCAAAGAAGCGGGAGCGCCAAAGGGAAAGCTCTTGACATTGAGTCCTGAGAAGGCGCTTGATGTCGGGTACTCGGAAGGCACCGCTGAAAGCCTTGAAGACCTTTTGAAAAAGCTGCACCTGGAAGATGCCAAGGTTGAACATGCTGAAGTCAGTTTTGCCGAAAAGGTGGCTCGGTTCCTCACCCATCCGATTGTCATTCCGATTCTGCTTTCGATCGGGAGCCTTGGACTGGTTGTCGAACTTTATTCACCCGGCTTTGGAATACCGGGTTTTATGGGGCTTTCGGCGCTGATGCTCTTTTTCTACGGCCATCTTGTGGCAGGGCTTGCCGGAATGGAAACACTCCTTCTTTTTATCGCCGGAATTGTTTTGATCATATTGGAACTTTTTCTGCCGGGCGGAATAGCAGGAATTATCGGATTGATCGCCGTTGTTGCGAGCCTCTTTTTAGCTTCTGGAAGCATTAAGGTAATGGCCCTCTCCATTTTGATTGCAACTGCTGTTTCGATAGCGGCATCCATTCTATTGACAAGGGTGTTGGGGAAGCGTATGAAGTTTTTCAAGAAATTCATATTAACCGATTCAACAAATACGGAAAGCGGATATGTCTCAAACGTAAGCCGCCACGATTTAGTCGGAAAGATCGGGGTCACGCATACACCGCTCAGGCCATCCGGAACGGTCATTATCGACGACGAACGGCTTGATGTCGTGTCAGAAGGCACGTTTACCGAAAAAGACAAGAAAGTCAAAGTGGTTAAAGTGGAAGGCTCACGGATTGTCGTGAGAGAAATATAAAACGATATTTAAGGAGGAACATTATGGATCCGTCAACTTTATTACTTTTAGCATTAATTGCAGCAGGGATTATTTTATTGGCCATCTTTTTTACATTTGTCCCTGTCATGCTGTGGATCTCGGCTTTAGCCGCGGGAGTAAAAATCAGCATATTCACGCTGATCGGGATGAGGCTTCGCCGCGTCATTCCGAGCCGTGTTGTCAACCCGCTGATCAAGGCGCACAAAGCAGGACTGGATGTCTCCAATAATCAGCTTGAAAGCCACTATCTTGCAGGGGGAAACGTTGACAGGGTCGTCAACGCGCTTATCGCCGCCCACCGCGCAAACATCGAACTGACATTTGCCAGATGTGCAGCAATCGATCTGGCGGGCCGCGACGTTCTTGAAGCTGTTCAAATGAGCGTCAACCCAAAAGTAATCGAAACCCCGTTTATCGCAGGTGTTGCGATGGACGGAATCGAGGTAAAAGCGAAAGCGAGAATTACGGTGCGGGCAAACATCGACCGCCTTGTCGGGGGAGCCGGCGAGGAAACGATCATCGCCCGTGTAGGTGAAGGGATCGTTTCGACAATCGGTTCGTCTGATAACCATAAAAAGGTGCTGGAAAATCCGGATATGATTTCACAGACGGTCTTGAGCAAAGGCTTGGATTCAGGTACGGCGTTTGAAATCCTTTCGATTGATATCGCCGACGTGGACATCGGCAAAAACATTGGAGCCATTCTCCAAACCGATCAGGCTGAAGCGGATAAAAACATCGCCCAGGCAAAAGCGGAAGAGCGCCGCGCAATGGCCGTCGCCCAAGAACAGGAAATGCGCGCCCGCGTCGAAGAAATGCGCGCCAAAGTGGTCGAAGCGGAAGCCGAAGTGCCGCTTGCCATGTCTGAAGCCCTCCGCGGCGGAAAGATCGGCGTCATGGATTATCTCAATATGAAAAACATTGATGCAGACACAGATATGCGCGATTCTTTCGGAAAGATGACGAAAGGCCAGTCTGAAGAGGATCATAAATAAACAAAGCCCCTGATAAAAAGGAGGGAGCGCCTTGCTTGACATACTTTTTGACAATCCGATCATCATGGCCGTCATCCTCGGAATCATTTCCGTCATCTTCAACCGTCTAGGTAAGAATGATGAAAGCGATGAGGCAAAACACAAGAAGAAACCTCAGCGGCCGAAAGCAGAAGCGCCAAAGAAGCAGGCAAAACCATTGGAATCATCCGGTAAAGCCGAGGTGCAGGCAGCGGCGCAAAAGGGCACTGACATGATCAAAGAGCTTGAGAGAGTCAAAACGAGCGTTGAACGGTCAATGCCTGCCATTGAACGGTCGATAAAAAGACAAATCGGCCATTCGCCGAAGCCTTCGCAAGACATGATCGAGCTGAATCAAAACACCGTTCTTCAAGGAATCGTCCTCAGCGAGGTAATGGGTCCTCCCCGTTCACGGAAGCCCCATTCCACCATGAGGCGCCGCCCATAAAATTAAAAGTGTTAGAACCTCTTTCTCACTCATACATATGAGATGAAAGGGGGTTCTTTTTTTATGGCGCAAAGAAAAAACCGCATCAAAGCGTGGCTGACAAGAACATTGGAAATCCCCCCCGACGTCATGATGGATCTTCCGCGGATTACAATGATCGGAAGACTTCACATATATATCGAGAACCACAGAGGACTCCTGCTTTTCAGCGACCGGGAAGTACGGCTGATGCTCAAGCAGGGGCAGTGCATCATTCAAGGCAAAGATTTCGTCATAAAAACGATTTTGCCTGAGGAGATTTTGCTTGAAGGCACGATCGAGCTTGTTCGCTATATTGATTCATAAGTCAGGGGGAAGAGGCGTGAAGAATAAATGGCTTTCTTTTTTTTCAGGGAAGATACAGCTTGAAGTCACGGGAATGGGAATCGAACGTTTATTAAATGAATGCACAAGGCGCGGCATCCCGCTGTTCGATGTGAAAAAAAGGAAAGACTCTGTCTTTCTTTATATTCTGCTTTCTGATGTACATGCCTTTCGGAGGGTCATCAGGCATTTTGACTGCAAATGCCGCTTCACAAAGCGGAAGGGCTTTCCCTTTATGCTTCAGAAATCAAAGCGGAATAGCGGATTTACACTGGGCATTGCCGCTTTTTTCGTTCTGATGTTCATCCTTTCCAATATGCTGTGGAAGATTGACATTTCCGGCGCCCAGCCGGAAACCGAACATCAAATCAGGCAGCAGCTTGATCAAATCGGGGTGAAAAAAGGACGTTTGCAATTTCTGATGGTGACGCCGGAGAAAATTCAGCAGTCGCTCACAAAGAGCATTGACAACATCACATGGGTCGGTATCGAGTTGAACGGGACAGCCCTCCATATGAAAGTGGTTGAAAAAAACGAGCCGGACAAGGAAAAATATATCGGCCCGCGGCATATCATCGCCAAGAAAAGAGCGACCATCTCCAAGATGTTCGTAGAAAAAGGCGAACCTCTCGTCACAGTCAATGAGCATGTCGACAAGGGGCAGATGCTTGTTTCGGGTCTGATCGGAAGCGAGGATGAAAAGCAAGAAGTCGGGGCAAAAGGGAAAATATACGGCGAAACCTGGTATAGGTCAACAGTAACGGTTCCCCTTGAGACATCATTTGATGTTTTTACGGGTAAAGTAAGGACAAGGCACAAGCTTTCCATCGGCTCTCTGTCGATTCCTTTTTGGGGGGTGTCTCTTAAAGAAGAAGAGCTCTCTCGTCCGAAAACAGAGGTTGAAACGCATTCGCTTCATTTCATGAATGTTACGCTTCCCGTGGCTTATGAAAAGGAGCTGACGAGGGAAAGCGAACAAGTCAAAAGAGTATATACTAAAAAAGAAGCGGTCCGGGAAGGGATCAAAATGGGCAAAGAAGATGTCCAGAAAAAAATCGGTGAAGATGGAGATATTATCGGTGAAAAAGTTTTGCACGAAACGAGTGAGAATGGTAAAGTTAAATTGATCATCCTTTACCAAGTTATTGAAGACATTGTTCAAACAACACCAATTGTTCAGGAGACTAAAGAATGACAGAACACTTACTTGCGATTCATCAGCAACTGGAAAGTCCGAATGAAGCTCAGGCGCTGTTTGGAAATCAGGATTCGCATCTGAAGATGATGGAGGAAGAACTGAATGTTTCGATTGTGACACGGGGTGAAACGGTATATGTCGCAGGCGACGAGGAAACCTTTCAAATCGTGGACAGTCTGCTCGCTTCCCTCTTGAATCTGATCCGCAAAGGGATTGAAATATCTGAACGCGACGTCCTGTATGCGATCAAGATGGCCAAAAAGCATAAGCTTGAGTTTTTTGAAAGCATGTATGAAGAGGAAATTACGAAAAATGCCAAAGGGAAGCCGATACGGGTGAAAACGATCGGCCAAAGAGAATATATCGCCGCCATGAAACGGCACGATTTAATCTTTGGCATCGGGCCTGCCGGTACGGGGAAAACCTATTTGGCTGTCGTAAAAGCCGTCCATGAGCTGAAAAACGGACACATCAAAAAAATCATTCTGACAAGACCGGCTGTTGAAGCAGGAGAGAGCCTCGGCTTTTTGCCGGGTGATCTGAAAGAAAAGGTCGATCCTTATTTAAGACCTTTATATGACGCCCTTCACGATGTGCTCGGTTCAGATCATACGGCAAGGCTGCTTGAAAGAGGGACCATTGAAATTGCGCCGCTTGCCTATATGAGGGGAAGGACGCTTGATGACGCGTTTGTTATTTTGGACGAGGCGCAAAATACGACACCCGCACAAATGAAAATGTTTTTGACGAGATTGGGTTTTGGTTCTAAAATGGTGATTACAGGCGACATCACGCAAATCGACTTGCCGAAGGGAGTCACATCGGGTCTTGCCGTCGCGAAAAACATGCTTTATGATATCGACGGAATTTCATTCGTTGAATTGGATCAGACAGATGTGGTCAGACATCCGCTTGTCGCCCGAATTATTGAAGCATACGAAAAGACGAAATAACTAAAATGACCCGATCGCCCGCTATCGGGTCATTTTTTAGTTCCTTGCCGGAAAAGAGGTGCTTTTTTTGAAGAAGACAAAAAGAAACGGAAAGAACCGGCTCATCCGTATGAAAAATGGAAAAATTCTTCCTGTCATGCTTTATACGGCAATTTCCGCGCTTATGCTGGTCCTGCTTTTTTTGCATGTCAGACCACAGTCTCTAGACCTGGATTTGTTTTCGATCAGCGAAAATACCATTTATGCTCCGGCTACGGTTGAAGACCAAAAAGCAACGGCTGCTAAAAAGCAAGAAGCGCGGGAGGAAGTTCCCGATCAATACACCCTTAAAAAGGAATATTCCGACAACAGGGTGGACCTTGTCGCATCAATATTTGACATCATCAAGGAGGTCAAGAAGGAAAGCGCCGAAAAGGATAAAGGGGAAAAAGAACAAATCAAATCCGCGGAAGAAAAGCTGACTTCAGATGTCACGGATTTTCTTTCGCATGAGTCTGTCAAAAGCCTATTGAAGGCGAGCGACGGCGAGCTTTCCATGACTCAGGATTCTGTCATCACCGCAGTTAATGATGTGATGAGTGAAGAAATTCCCGCCGGAAAACTTGAGGAAGCAAAGGAAAAAGCCGCAAAAGAGCTGAAGGGCAACTCAGTCCCTTCAAAATTAAAGAATGCCGCCAATGAAATCGTCCGGTTTGCGATTATTCCCAATTATGTCTATGACCCTGACAAAACTGAGCAAAAGCGCCAGGAAGCGGCGGACAGCGTTCAGCAGGTGCAGATTAAACAGGGGCAGATCCTCGTTGAGGAGAATCAGCTGATCGACAGAGAAGTGTACCGAAAGCTTGAATTGACCGGATTGTTAAGCGGAGCCAACATTTATAAACCGGTCGGCGGACTGCTGCTTTTAATCGGGCTTTTTATCGCCGCTCTTGTATACTTTTTTGAAAAGCAGCATAAAAGCAGGCTGCCGAAGAACAAATCGCTGATGCTGTTTTCATTGATTACGGCGATCGTTTTGATCGTGATGGAAGTCATCAGCCTGTTTCAGGAGCTTGAAATCAGCCATATCGGCTATCTGGTTCCAATCGCCATGGGCGTCATGCTGATTAAACTGTTAATCAACGAACGGCTGGCGATCCTGGCAAGCATGATTCTTTCCATTTGCGGAAGCATGATGTTCAACCAAGGTGTCACAGGGACGTTCAATTACGAAATTGCAACCTACTTTTTGATTAGTTCGATCGCAGGTATACTGTTTTTAGGAAAGTATAATAGAAGATCAAAGATCCTTCAGGCGGGGCTGTTTGTCTCATTTGTCAACATTGTCGTCATGTTTACCCTGCAGCTGATTCAAAATACGGCGCAGTCGGGTTTGGAAATGGGCACTTATCTTATCATGGGAGCGGTGTCGGGCATCGGATCTTCCGTTCTTGTGCTGGGCTTAATGCCGTTTTTCGAAAGCGGATTTGGCATATTGTCGACAATGAAGCTGATCGAGCTTTCCAATCCGAACCACCCGCTGCTCCGCAAAATTCTGACGGAGACGCCAGGCACGTACCACCACAGCGTCATGGTCGCCAATTTATCCGAGGCGGCCTGTGAAGCGGTAGGGGCCAACGGACTGCTGGCGAGGGTCGGCGCTTATTATCACGATATCGGAAAGACGAAGCGGCCGCAGTATTTTATCGAAAACCAGATGAACATTGATAATCCGCATGACAAGCTTTCTCCGCAGCTGAGCAAAAACATTATCATCTCGCACGCGACAGACGGAGCGGAAATGCTGAAGGAACATAAAATGCCGAAAGAATTGGTCGATATCGCCGAACAGCACCACGGGACGTCATTGCTGAAGTTTTTCTATTATAAGGCGAAAGAAAAAGGAGACCAGACGACTGAAGAAGAATTCCGCTATCCCGGGCCAAAACCGCAATCGAAGGAAGCGGCGATCATTTCGGTGGCGGACAGCGTGGAAGCGGCCGTGCGGTCGATGCACAACCCGAACCCGGAAAGGATTGAAAAGCTTGTGCGAGGCATTATTTCCGACAAGCTTCAGGACGGGCAGTTCGATGAATGTGATCTGACCCTTAAAGAACTCAATATAATAGCCAAGACGCTGTGTGAAACGCTAAAAGGCATTTTCCATTCCCGGATCGAATATCCGGACGCTAATCCAAAACAGAAGGTGAAACACTCATGAGTTTAATTCTCGATATCTCAGATGAAACAGGCCGCCTCTCAGAGGGGCAGCTTGAGGAAATTGAAAAGCTTCTTCAATTTGCGGCGAAAGAAGAAAACGTCGCCGATCAGGCGGAAGTATCCGTTACGGTCGTGACAAATGAAGAAATACAACAAATCAATAAGGAATACCGGGGGAAAGACTACCCGACCGACGTCATCTCGTTTGCTCTTGAAGAAGACGGAGAAGGAGAAGTCGAGATCATCGGAGCCGATATGCCGCCCGTACTCGGCGATATTATCATCAGTGCCGATAAGGCGAAGGAACAGGCGGAGGAATACGGCCACTCTTTGATGAGAGAGCTCGGTTTTCTAAGCGTTCACGGGTTCCTGCATTTGCTCGGATATGACCACATGACAGAGGAAGAAGAAAAAGAAATGTTTACTAAACAGAAGGATCTTTTGAACAAATATGGGCTCTCAAGATCCTCATAAACCGAATGAATGGCGCCGGCTGAAAAAAAGTTTTTCGCACGCCTTCACAGGAATTTTCAAGACGTTCATTTCCGAGCGCAATTTTAAAATACACACCGGAGCCGCAATCATTGTGATTGTTTGCGGCTTCGTTTTCAGGCTGTCCGTTTTGGAATGGGCCGTCATCTTCATCCTCATTGGCGGAATGCTTGCTTTGGAGCTTATGAACACCGCCGTTGAGCACACAGTCGATTTAATCACGAAAGAGAGCCATCCGCTGGCGAAAGCCGCCAAAGATGCAGCGGCAGGGGCGGTTTGCGTCTTTGCCGCTGTTTCGTGTATCATTGGATTACTCATCTTTTTGTCAAAATTGTTGTAACCATTGTGTTCGTTTTCCGCCTGACGAAAGATTCTTACAAAAATTTTACATTTTCGATTTGGGCGTGAAAAAACAGCCATTTTTATGTAAAATAAAAGTGTTAGCGGTATCAAAACCGTTACAGGAAGGAATTAACACATTGACGAAACAAGAGCTGATTGCAGAAGCATTAAAAGCAAGGGAACTTGCATATGTTCCGTATTCAAAGTTCAAAGTCGGCGCTGCCCTCCTGACAGAGGACGGCAAGGTGTATAAAGGCTGCAACATTGAAAATGCTGCATACAGCCTGTGCAACTGTGCCGAGCGGACGGCGCTGTTCAAGGCTTACTCTGAAGGGGACAAAGCCTTTAAAATGCTTGCCGTTGCCGCAGATACGCCCCGCCCTGTATCACCATGCGGAGCGTGCAGACAGGTGATAGCCGAACTCTGTTCAAAAAACATGCCTGTTATTTTGACCAATCTAAAAGGCCAAATTGAAGAAACAACTGTTCAAGAATTACTGCCAGGAGCATTTTCATCGGAGGATTTACATGACAAAGGAAAGCTTTAAATCAGGATTCGTGTCCATTATCGGACGTCCCAACGTGGGAAAATCTACTTTTTTGAATCGCGTGATCGGCCAAAAAATTGCGATCATGAGCGATAAGCCGCAGACAACGAGAAACAAAGTGCAGGGCGTATTAACGACTGACACGTCTCAAACCATCTTTATCGATACGCCGGGCATCCATAAGCCGAAGCACAAGCTGGGCGACTTCATGATGAAGGTTGCCCAGAATACCCTGAAAGAGGTCGACATTATATTGTTCATGATTAATGCTGCGGAAGGATACGGCAAAGGCGATGAATTTATCATCGAACGCTTAAAGGGTTTAACGACCCCGGTGTTTTTGATCGTCAATAAAATCGATCAGATTCATCCGGATGAACTGCTTCTGCTCATTGATGAATACAGGGCCAGATACCCGTTTAAAGAAATCATTCCGATTTCTGCCCTTGAGGGAAATAATATTGACACTCTTTTAAACCAAATTGAACATTATTTGCCGGAAGGTCCGCAGTTTTACCCGAGTGACCAGGTGACGGATCATCCAGAACGCTTCATCATTTCTGAGCTGATTCGGGAAAAAGTGCTGCATCTGACAAGGGAAGAGATCCCTCACAGCATTGCGGTCAGCATCGATTCCATTAAAGAAAGGGAAAACGGTTCTGTTTATGTGAGCGCGACGATTGTCGTTGAGCGCGATTCGCAAAAAGGCATTGTCATCGGAAAACGAGGCAGTCTGCTGAAAGAAATAGGCAAACGGGCAAGGGCCGATATTGAAGCTTTGCTCGGCTCATCGGTTTACTTGGAGCTTTGGGTTAAAGTGCAGAAGGATTGGCGCAATAAGATGTCTCAGCTTCGTGATTTTGGATTTAAGGAAGACGAGTATTAACGAACCGAGCTTGACCGAGGATTAGTCGTTACAAAATCTCTCGAAATCAAAGTTATACTAGAAAAAATTGTTTAACATGAAATGGAGGATACAAGGTCAAGATAAGCTTAAGATTTGGATGTTTAAAAAGCTAGTTATAAACAGAAAGGTGGGGCTTTTTATGCTGAATTTTACTTGGAATGTATTTTCACAAACAGGAAACGTTGATACGTACCTCCTTTTTAAAGAACTTGAAAAGGAGAACCTGGAAAGACCCGATGAACTTGAAGAAGAGCTAGCGCAAATTGACTTTCCAATTTTGTGATCTTGCTTGAATCCTCCAATTTTTGGATGGTGCAACATATGCTGACGAAATGTGAAGGTATCGTCCTTCGTACGAACGATTATGGTGAAACCAATAAAATTTTGACAATTTTGACAAGGGAGCATGGGAAAATCGGTGTACTGGCAAGAGGCGCAAAAAAACCGAACAGCCGCTTGTCGGCTATTTCCCAGCCCTTTCTCTACGCTTCGTTTTTATTTCGGAAATCGTCCGGACTCGGTACGCTTGAGCAGGGCGAAATGCTTGAAAGCATGCGGAATATTCGCGAGGACCTTTTTTTAACGGCGCATGCCGCTTATATCGCCGAATTGGTTGACAAAGGCACGGATGAAAAGAAACCGAACCCGTTTTTATTCGAACTGCTTCTTCAATCGATGAGAAGGCTGAATGACGGGACTGATCCGGACATCATTACAAACCTGATCGAAGTCAAAATGCTCGGCGTAATCGGGCTTTATCCGGAATTAAATGAATGCGTCCATTGCAAGAGCAAAGACGGAACATTCCATTTTTCAATCCGCGACAACGGCTTTATATGCCATCGCTGCTTTGCGAAGGACCCTTATCGGGTGCCGATGTCTCCCGCTTCAGCCAGGCTTTTGAGACTGCTTTTTTATTTTGACCTGTCAAGGCTCGGGAATGTATCGGTAAAACGTGAAACAAAGGAAGAGCTGAAAAGAGTCATCCAGCTCTATTATGACGAGTACTCGGGAATTTTTCTGAAATCGCGGCGCTTTATGGAACAGATGGACAATATGAAAAAAATGCTCGGCAATGAAAACAAAAGTTGACAACCTCTTCATCTTTTTATAAGATCATGTCTATAGAGTGCGGGCCGTATGTCCGCTGTCAGATTCAATAATGATGCTGCGTTGACGGAAAGAAGTAGTTGCGCCGCCTCATACAAGCGACTCCGGGACGGTGGAAGCCGGAGATGAGAGCGTAATGAAAGGCATTCCCTGAGCAGCTTTTAAAAAAGAGGCTAAAGGCGATCTTTAGCAAATAGGGTGGAACCGCGGGAGAACTCTCGTCCCTATGTTTGTGAACAACAAGCATAGGGACGGGAGTTTTTTCTGCCCAGTTTCCCCTATGCATAACCTGAAAACGTATTGTGGAGGTGCTTCATTTTGAATATTCAAGAAATGATTTTAACGCTGCAAAAGCATTGGTCTAATGAAGGCTGCGTTCTTTTGCAGTCGTATGATGTGGAAAAGGGCGCGGGGACAATGAGCCCTTATACATTTTTGCGGAGCCTCGGACCTGAGCCGTGGAAGGTCGCGTATGTAGAACCGTCAAGACGGCCTGCAGATGGAAGATATGGCGAAAACCCAAACAGGCTTTATCAGCACCATCAGTTCCAGGTCATCATCAAGCCGTCTCCGGACAACATTCAAGAGCTGTATCTGGATTCATTAAAAGCGCTCGGAATCGATCCTTTGGAGCATGATATCCGGTTTGTCGAGGACAACTGGGAAAATCCGTCGCTCGGCTGTGCCGGCCTTGGCTGGGAAGTATGGCTTGATGGTATGGAAATCACGCAATTCACCTATTTTCAGCAGGTCGGCGGTCTAGAATGCAAGCCGGTATCTGTTGAAATCACATATGGCATCGAACGACTGGCGTCGTATATTCAAGACAAAGAGAATGTGTTTGATTTGGAATGGACCAAGGGCTACACGATAAGAGATTTATTTATGATGGCCGAATACGAGCATTCCGTTTATACGTTTGAAACGTCTGACGTGGATATGCTGTTTGACTTGTTCGCCACGTACGAAAAAGAAGCCAACCGCCAAATGGATCAGGGCCTTGTCCATCCGGCATATGACTATGTCCTGAAATGCTCCCACACCTTTAACTTGCTTGATGCAAAAGGAGCCATTTCCGTTACGGAACGGACCGGTTATATCGCAAGGGTCCGAAACCTGGCCAGAAAAGTGGCGAAAACGTATTATAATGAGCGCGAAAAGCTGGGCTTTCCAATGCTGAAGGAGGAAGAGGCATCCCATGAGTAATCAAGATCTGCTGTTAGAAATCGGATTAGAAGAAATGCCGGCGCGGTTCATGCACGACAGCATGACGCAGTTGGGAGAAAAAATCGAAAGCTGGCTGAAAGAAAAAAATATTGCATACGGCAATATCCGGCTGTTCAATTCCCCAAGAAGGCTCGCGGTCCTTGTAGAAAACACCGCTGAAAAGCAGGACGATGTGAAGGAAGAAGCGAAAGGGCCGGCCAAAAAAATCGCCCTTGATGAAAACGGCGAATGGACGAAGGCGGCAATCGGCTTCTCGCGGGGGCAAGGGGCAAGCCCGGAAGATCTATATTTTAAAGACATAAAAGGGACGGAATATGCATTCGTCCAAAAATTTCAAAAGGGCCAGGAAACCATTTCGCTGCTGCCTGAACTGGGTGATTTGGTAACAAGCCTTCACTTTCCGAAAAATATGCGCTGGGGCAGCGAAGACCTTAAATATATCCGTCCGATTAAATGGATCGTCGCTTTATTCGGCAGCGAAGTCGTTCCTTTTTCTGTCGCGCATGTCGAAAGCGGCCGGATGACGCAGGGACACCGCTTCCTCGGAAAAGCTGTTGAATTAAGCAGCCCGTCCGAATACGAGGACAAATTGGCGGGCCAATTTGTCATAGCCGATCCGGCAAAACGCAAGCGGCTCATTACAGAGCAGCTAGACAAGCTGGCAGCGGAAAAATCGTGGAACATTCCTAGAGACGAAGAATTACTGGATGAAGTCAACCATCTTGTTGAATATCCAACCGTATTGTTCGGCTCATTTGAAGAGGAATTTCTGTCAATTCCTGAAGAGGTCCTCGTGACCACGATGAAAGAGCATCAGCGCTATTTTCCTGTCAAAGGCGAAAGCGGCAGTCTGCTTCCTTTCTTTGTGACGGTGCGCAACGGAAACAGCCGCGCCCTTGAAAACGTCGCCAGAGGAAATGAAAAGGTATTAAGAGCGCGCCTTTCAGACGCAGCCTTCTTCTACAAGGAAGATCAAAAATTAAATATCGAGGAAAATGTGAAAAAGCTCGAAAAGATCGTCTTCCATGAAGAGCTGGGTTCACTTGGCGACAAGGTGAAACGAACTGCGGCGATCGCTGGACGGATCGCACAGGAAATCGGTGCAGACGATGAAACGGCTAAGCTGATTGACCGTGCCGCAAACATATCCAAATTCGATTTGGTCACACATATGGTCTATGAATTCCCTGAACTTCAAGGAATCATGGGTGAAAAATACGCCCGGATGCTCGGCGAAGACGAAAGCGTTGCCCGTGCGGTCAATGAGCATTACATGCCGAGACAGGCCGGCGGTGAGACGCCTTCATCTGTTGTCGGTGCGGTGGTAGCATTAGCGGATAAGCTTGATACGGTCGCTTCCTTCTTCAAGATCGGTGTGACTCCGACAGGCTCCCAGGACCCGTACGGCTTGAGACGGCAGGCGAGCGGAATCGTCCAAATCCTGATTGACCGGAATTGGGGAATTTCGTTTGAAAAGCTGATTTCTTTTACAGAGCAAAAGGAAAACAGCGAGCTGCTCGATTTCTTTAAACAGCGTCTCAAATATGTACTGACAGCAGAAAACATTCGTTATGACGTGGTGGACGCCGTACTGGAAAGCACAGAGCTGGAGCCGTATTCGGCCCTCAAAAAAGCAGCCGTACTTGAGAAAGCGGCAGCCAAACCGGATTTCAAAGAAACGGCTGAGGCGCTGTCAAGGGTGATTTCGATCAGCAAAAAAAGCGAATCAACGGCCATTGACCCGTCACTGTTTGAAAACCCTCAAGAAGAGAAGCTCTATCAAGCGTATGAAGAGTGCAAACGGCAGATCGCGGGGCTTTATGAAGCAAAGGATTATGAAGGAGCCTTCCGTGAGCTTGGCAGACTGAAAGCGCCGATCGCAGCTTATTTCGACCATACGATGGTGCACGCCGAGGATGAAAGATTAAAAGAAAATCGTTTAGCGCAAATGGCAAGTTTGGCGGAGCTAATCAGGACTTTTGCAAACATCGATGACATCATTGTAAAATAAACAGGCAGATGACGGTTGCTAACCATTTGGGCAGCCGTCTTTTTGCCAAAAAACAGAAAGCGCATCTTCACATTTCTGACAAATTGCGCTTGTTCTTTTCATAGAATTCAAATGTAATTGCTGTTATTTTAGCCTTCAATTGCGTTATAATATGTTATCGACTTTTTATACATATTGAACGAATCGTGAGCTTCAGCTTAAAGGTGGTGAGTACGATCGAACTAAATAAACGTCAGGAGCATATTTTGCAGATTGTCAAAGAGAACGGACCGATAACCGGAGAGCATATAGCCGAAAAACTGAATTTAACAAGGGCTACGCTTCGGCCGGACTTAGCCATTTTAACGATGTCGGGCTTTTTGGAAGCGAGGCCGAGAGTCGGTTATTTTTATACAGGAAAGACAGGAACGCAGCTTTTGGCCGACAAGCTGAAAAAGCTGCAGGTGAAGGACTTCCAGTCGATTCCGGTGGTGATTCACGAAAACGTTTCCGTTTATGATGCGATCTGCACGATGTTCTTAGAGGACGTAGGAACGCTTTTTGTCGTTGATGATAATGCCATCTTAGTCGGTGTACTTTCACGGAAAGATTTGCTCAGAGCAAGCATCGGCAAACAGGAGCTCCCTTCTATACCCGTCCATATCATTATGACAAGAATGCCTAACATTACGATATGCAGGCGCGATGATTTCATTTTGGACGTTGCCAAAACGCTCATCGAAAAACAGATTGACGCGTTGCCCGTTGTAAAGGATACAGAAAAGGGCTTTGAAGTAGCGGGAAGAATCACGAAGACAAACATGACAAAAATCCTTGTCGGCTTATCTGAAAATGAAATCATGTAGAGTGAAAACAATGGGGGGATATCATGAATAATCGGACGATTTATGTTGTATCCGACTCTGTCGGCGAGACAGCTGAGCTGGTTGTCAAGGCGGCTGTCAGTCAATTCAACGGCTCATCAGAGCATACAAATATCAGGCGGATCCCTTATGTGGAGGACCGCGGAACAATTAAAGAAGTCATTTCACTGGCGGAAGCCGATGGCGGCATCATCTGTTTTACGCTCGTTGTCCCGGAAATTCGTGAATTTTTAATCGCAGAAGCTGAAAAAGCGAACGTGGTATACTACGATATCATCGGTCCGCTGATCGAGAAAATGGAGACGGTGTACGGGTTCAGCGCCAAATATGAACCGGGCCGGGTCCGGCAGCTTGATGAAGATTACTTCAAAAAAGTCGAGGCGATTGAATTCGCCGTAAAATACGACGATGGCAGGGATCCGCGGGGCATCTTAAAAGCGGATATCGTCTTGATCGGCGTGTCCAGAACGTCTAAAACCCCTTTATCACAATATTTGGCTCACAAGCGTCTGAAAGTGGCAAACGTGCCGATTGTTCCGGAAGTCGACCCTCCGGAAGAGCTCTTTACTGTTGATCCGGCCAAATGCATCGGTTTGAAAATCAGTCCCGATAAGCTGAACCATATCCGGAAAGAGCGCTTGAAATCCCTCGGCCTCAATGATAAAGCGATCTATGCCAATATCAACCGCATCAAAGAAGAACTGGAATACTTTGAAAAAATAGTGAACCGAATCGGCTGCGATGTCGTCGATGTATCCAATAAAGCGGTAGAAGAAACAGCCAACATTATCCATAACATGATGACAAAAAGGGTCTAACAAAAAACTCAGGACACCCCATCCTGGGTTTTTGCTTTGACGGTTTTGGGAAAAGTGAAAAAGATAGCATCTTTCACTCATTTGTATTATAATAAAAAATTGTGATAAAATGATTAATTTTAGGTTTAAGCTTAGTACAGAACGAATAAACTATTATGGGTATCGTGTCAAGAATTTCAAGAAAAAAGTTTTCGACAAATTCTTATAAATCGATTATTTTGAAACCTGTGTGATTTTGCCCGTATTTATAGCAGGAGTTTGATGGAGGGATGGAGAATTAGTTTTCTTGAAAAAGAAAGGACGATTTTTGTCGATGCAGACGCATGCCCAGTAAAAGACGAAGTGCTGAAGGTCGCCGCGGAATACGAAGTGAATGTTGTGTTCGTAGCTTCATTCGAGCATTATCAAGTGACAAGGAAAGCGGAAGAGAATTGGGCGTATGTTGATCCACATAAAGAAGCTGCGGATCTGTATATTGCCAATCATGTCCGCGCCGGTGATTTGGTCATTACGCAGGATATCGGGCTTGCTTCACTGCTGCTTGGCAAAAAGGTCTTTGTGATGTCGGAGAGAGGTTTTCTTTTCGAAGAGAAGTCCATCGACCTCGCTCTTTGCCGCCGTCACATCTCTCAAAAACTGAGAAGAAGCGGACACTACACAAAAGGCCCAAAAAAGCTTGTCAAAGAAGACAGGGAGCGATTTGTCAAAGAGCTGCAAAAAATCTTGTCGAAAATTGAAGGATTTACGTACTAAGCAGCGAATTATGTACGACGGAGTGTTGGAACATGGGCAATCGTATACCAGATGAAATCGTGGAACAAGTGCAAAACTCAGCTGATATCGTTGAAGTGATTGGAGAGTACGTCCAGTTAAGAAAACAGGGGCGTAATTATTTTGGGCTCTGTCCATTTCACGGCGAGAACACACCATCTTTTTCCGTTTCTGGAGAAAAACAGATTTTCCACTGCTTTGGATGCGGAGCGGGAGGAAATGTCTTTTCATTTTTAAGACAAATGGAAGGTTATTCTTTTAGTGAAGCAGTTTCTCATCTGGCGGATAAATATCACATCGATCTGCCGGATCATGTAACAGCTGTTTCTTCATACAGTGCGGGCAATTCAGATGAACAGAAGATGGCGGAAGCTCACGAGCTGTTAAAGAAATTTTACCATCATTTGCTGGTCAATACAAAGGAAGGCCAAGAAGCGCTCGACTATTTGCTCGAGAGAGGCTTCAGGATGGAAGAAATCGAGCAGTTTGAAATCGGCTGCGCTCTTGATTCATGGGATTTTATAACAAAGTTTTTGGAACGCAGAGGCTTTGACCTCGATTTGATGGAAAAAGCCGGACTGATTATCAGGCGGGAAAACGGAGGCGGCTATTTTGACCGCTTTCGGAGCCGGATTATGTTTCCGATTCATGATCATCACGGAACAACGGTCGCTTTTTCGGGAAGGACGTTTACCGGCGAGCATCCGAAATATATGAACAGTCCTGAAACCCCGCTTTTTCGGAAAAGCAAGCTGCTTTATCATTTTCACCAGGCGCGGCTTCATATCCGAAAAGAAGAAAGGGCTGTCCTCTTTGAAGGCTTCGCAGACGTCATTTCGGCCGTCCGGTCGGGGGTGAAAGAGGCCATCGCGACAATGGGAACGGCCCTTACCGAGGAGCATGCCAAAATCATCAGACGCAATGTCGGGGAAGTCATCCTTTGCTATGATTCGGATCAAGCCGGGTACGAAGCGACACTGAAAGCGGCTGACGTGCTTCAGAAAAGGGGCTGCAATGTGAAGGTTGCAATGATCCCCGACGGACTGGATCCCGATGACTACATCAAAACATTCGGCAGCGAAAAGTTTAAACACGATGTAATAGGGTCCAGCGTAACCTTAATGACATTTAAAATGCAATATTTCCGCAAGGGGAAAAACCTGTCTGATGAAGGTGACCGCTTAGCATACATCAATGATGTATTAAAAGAAGTCAGCCTGCTCAGCGGGCCTCTCGAACAGGAGATATACATCAAACAGCTGGCAAATGAATTTTCGCTCTCTCTCGATTCCCTGAAGGAACAGCTTTCCGTTTTTGAAAAACAGGCTGCCAGCCGCACAAGGGAAAGCGGACGGCAGGAATCGAAAGAGAGGCGCGCTTCCATTTCGCGGCCTCCGCGGAAGAAAACGGGGCTTCGCCCGGCTCATGAAAACGCAGAACGAATGCTGATCGCTCACATGATTCACGACCGCGATGTCATCCGAAAAGTTTTGGATCGGGTCGGCTTTGAATTTAACCTTGATCAGCACAGGGCGATCGCGGCATATCTATATGCCATGTACGAGGAAGGGGCCGACATTTCCATCCAGCAGCTTTTTAAACGAATTGACGATCAGGAGCTGAGCCAGCTCCTCACAGATATTTTGATGCTTCAAGTCAATCAGGAGCTTAGTGAAGCCGAATTATCTGATTATGTAAAAAAAGTGTTGAATTATCGAAATTGGTCAATGATAAAAGAAAAAGAGGCTGCAAGGGCGGAAGCCGAAAGACAAAAGGACTTTATTAAAGCGGCGACTTTGGCTCAAGAAATTATTAAGTTGAACCGTTCGCTAAAATAAACCGTTATATAATAGGAAGGGCTTTTGGCAATGAATCCTTACGGAGGAGCAAATGCTTGTCCTAATCACATATTGTCAATTTATGATTTGCTTTACGTTAAGCTCTAGATAGATATAAGGCTTAAAGCGTGAAATAGGAACAAATAAAGCGGGACGCTTTTAGAATTCGTCTGTAAGTTTTGGAAGGAGGGATCCATGAATGGCTGATAAACAAGCACACGAGACCGAAACTGAATTCACGTTTGAACAGGTAAGGGACCAATTAACTGAGGCCGGAAAAAAACGTGGAGTGCTCACATATGAAGAAATCGCAGAGCGCATGTCCAGTTTCGATATCGAATCAGACCAAATGGATGAGTATTATGAATTTTTAGGAGAGCAGGGCGTTGAATTAATTAGTGAAAACGAAGAAAATGAGGATCCTAATATTCAACAGCTTGCTAAGGCTGAAGAAGAATTTGACCTGAATGATTTAAGCGTGCCCCCGGGCGTTAAGATAAACGACCCTGTCCGGATGTACTTGAAAGAGATCGGACGGGTGAATCTCCTGTCTGCAAAAGAGGAAATTGAATACGCCAAAAAGATCGAAGAAGGCGATGAAGAATCCAAGCGGCGCTTGGCTGAAGCAAACTTGCGTCTTGTCGTCAGCATCGCAAAGCGGTACGTCGGCCGCGGCATGCTTTTCCTAGACCTGATCCAGGAAGGAAACATGGGTCTGATGAAGGCGGTTGAAAAGTTTGACTACCGTAAAGGATACAAATTCAGTACGTATGCAACATGGTGGATCAGACAGGCGATTACAAGAGCAATAGCCGACCAGGCAAGAACGATCCGGATTCCTGTGCATATGGTGGAAACGATCAATAAGCTGATCCGCGTCCAAAGACAGCTCCTTCAGGATCTCGGCCGGGAGCCAACTCCTGAAGAAATTGCAGAAGATATGGATTTGACGCCGGAAAAAGTCCGTGAAATTCTAAAGATTGCCCAAGAACCGGTTTCACTTGAAACCCCGATAGGAGAAGAGGATGATTCACATCTTGGAGATTTCATCGAAGACCAGGAAGCGACTTCTCCGTCAGATCACGCGGCATATGAACTTCTGAAAGAACAGCTTGAAGATGTATTAGATACACTGACAGACCGCGAAGAAAATGTATTGCGCCTTCGTTTCGGCCTCGATGACGGGCGGACAAGAACGTTGGAAGAAGTTGGTAAGGTGTTTGGGGTAACAAGAGAACGAATTCGTCAAATAGAAGCTAAAGCACTTCGTAAATTGAGACATCCAAGCAGAAGCAAACGTCTGAAAGATTTTCTCGAATAATGTGAACGGGTCCGCGGGATCCGTTCTTTTTTCACCCGTTTATGAAAGCGCTATTATTGGTAAACTCGATTATATTTTACTTAATTTCTTTTGATTTTGCAAATAGGCAAAAGTTGATTTTGAGACATTATAACCTTGAGATCACGGGAAAAGCCCTTTATAATGGTTGTTGAAACCGCATTCAAAATTTGGTTTGCCTGGAATCAATCACTCGGAATGATCGGCATTTCCAGCCATCATTTGTCTAAAATGTGAACTTCATCAGCTTTTGTTTCATAACCGGTTTACTTTTTGTAAAATTAAAGTAGAATTAGAATTGTTTACATAAGGGGCTGGGGTAAATGAAAAAGGGGGATGTAAAATGAATCGCAATCCATTAATTCCATTTTTGTTGATCGCTATTATGGGTATAGGTCTGGTTTTTATTTTATCGATAAAGGGTTTATACGATGCAAAGGAAATTGCCGGAGAAGGGAATAAAACCGCTCAAGAAAACAAAGCGGACGCATCGCCGGAAGAAATTTACAAGGCGAACTGCGTGACCTGCCACGGTGAAAACTATGAAGGAGTATCAGGTCCGAAATTAAAAGGGGTCGGCGACCACCTTGACAAGGGACAAATCAAAGAAAAAATTGAAAAAGGCGGAAACGGTATGCCCGCCGGGCTTGTTCCAGCCGAAAAGCTTGACGATATGGCGAAATGGGTTTCCGAGCTGAAATAGCCGTTTTAAGTCGGTTTTTGATGACCAATGATATCATTTTTTGATTTGGAAATATAGAGGATTCGCAAATTGAAAGTCTGCGGCTTTCTTGCGAATCCTTTTTGATTTGCGGGGTTCTTGGGAACTATTCGCGGAGTCAGCCCGGGAAAAGCGCGTCCCCGGTTTATGTCACCTGAAAGTTTTTCGAAAAACCTTCAGGAGATATGGACAAGCATGGTATGTTTACCAAATATGATGATGAAAGAGCGAGCGACTGAAGGAAAAGTCCTTGGGCGTCCTGGAAATGACGGAAAACCGCCGCAAAAACGGGTTTAGCGAAACTGCCGTCGGGCGGCTGTGTTCGAGTACTGGATATGCCGGGTCTTGGCTATGCCTCGCTATGCTGATCTGAAAGGGGATGACAAAACAACCTGGGTGAGAGCAGATCATCTGATAAAATGATATCGGGAGAAGAATATTTAAAATCAGGAGTGAAGAATTTGCCGGATTCCATTACATTATTAGAGCCTTTGAATTTATCAAGCGGCTGGTTCGTTCAATACAATAATTTAACAGAAGCCTCGCGAGAAAAAAGCGCCCTAAATACTCAATTAATAAAATTAATAAATGCAAGACATCATTCTGCGGTAGAAATTATGAAAGGGCATGATGATTATTTTATCCATGTCTACGACATTCATGACTCCCAAAAACTGATCGACACGATCGAAGTCAAAGAGCGGGATCAGCTGGTAAAAGAATTGGAATGGATCGTCTGGAAAATAGGAACATTTGACAGCAGAATTTACAGCTTTGAAGGTCCTCATGACTTTTTGCGTCTTAGAATTCCGGAAGGATGGAAAGTCGCTTATAATAAGTTAATCAATATAGACCCTGATCAGTTAGAGGAAGACAGTGATGAATGGTTTCACTTTACATCGTCTTTATTGCTGTTAGAGCATAAAGAGAATCAATTGCTTTTAGACGTTGGCTGGTATGTAGATATCGAGCCCTCAGGAACCTTTTATATCCTATTAATCAAAAATCAAGACTGGGAAAACCCGCTAGAAGATGTAGAAATGAGAAGACCCGAAGAGTTAGTGTCACAAATAGAAGCCATTCTTCAAAAAGCAGCTGTACAACATTTTGAATAACTGAGCTGAAGTTTCCAGAATAAAAACAAAGAAGGCAATGGTCGGATTCCTGTTTATCGACTGAGGCGAAAAAACAGAAAAAGGCCGGCCGGAGCGCAGAACAATTCAAAAAGACTTTACAGATCGTCCTTTGCCTGACAAACTGATGATGGAAAGGCGAACCAAAACGTGTCACGTAAAAATTTTTATAGGTGGAGATGGAATGTTTTTTTTCAAAAAGAAAGCAAGAGTCACAGAACAAAAAGTACGAGAGCTTGTTCAGCAGCTGGAAAAGGCATATATAAACAAGGATATCGAGAAATTGACCAGCATGTTCCATCCGGACAATCGGCATATATCGTTTTTAAATCATGCTGGGCTCATGATGACTTTTCAAATTTACGATATCCAATCAGACATCATGAATATAGATATTTTACATTTATCTGAGAAAGATGCTACGTTTACATACACACGAAAACATTTGTATACATGTTTAAACCAAAACGATGAAAATGGCGACAATCCAAATAATATCACCAGTTATTACGTCCAAATCGAAGCAGACGGCAATTTTATTTGGATCACAAGATATTCAAAGTACAGTGAATTATTTTTAAATACAGAAGGAGAGATCCTGCCGCAAGAGCAAGCGGTCGTACCCGCCGGCGCACAGTTCTTTGAACGTATGAAACGTTTTATTCATCAGTTTCAGCTGGATGGTTTCCAACCTGCGACGTATCTTTTATACAGCGACAGTGAATTTCTTGGCTATTATCCTGAGAAAGAGCGATTTTTGTATGTGACGACCGAGAAATTTACAATTGATTATTTTAAAGAAATGGCGGCTTCCTCGATTGCTGAACACACAGAAACCTATTTACATCAAAATAACTTGGAATTCGGTGAGATAGTAGAGAAAAAGGAGAATTATTCAATTATCGAAACTAAATTTTTAGAAGATTCTCGTTTGCAACATGAGCTTGTATTAAGTATATTGGCGCCTGACGGATTTTTTATGTTGCGCTATTTGAAAAATAATCATGGTCCGATTGAACAAGAGATGCGGCAAAGTTGGATTCATCAAATGCAGGGGGCCGCTACCCGAATCAATCAAGAATAAAATGGTTTATTAATGGGTTTTGGCGTCACGGTCTTGTTATATTGAGTGAACAATCCTTCTTACACTGCCAGACGTGAAAACTGACATCGTATAGAAGTAAGGTAAGGAGCTTAGACATATGATCAGCCAAGTAAAATTTATGAATCCTCAAGCTATTGTCAACATATTTGGCGGTATGCCTGAATTTATCGATTCGGAATTAATGAATGTGGAATTAAGGAGAGAAGGTCCTTGTTTATTTGTTAGATTGATGACAAAAGAGTCTGTTGAGAATAAACCGGAGCGTTGGGATAAGTGGGATGTCATTTATATAGAAATGTCCTTTATAGGTGTGCGAAATTTAAGCATAAAAGATTTCGGTACGGATCATATAATCAATCAATTTGAAATAAATGAAGTCGGGGAAGATGGATCATTAAAGATTACATGCAACAATCACATGCAGATTGAATGTATTTTTGAGTGGGCCAGAATCGAAAAAGTTTCACCTGGATTATTAGGTATTTCATAAACATACATACAATAAACAGCTATACGCGAAACCTCTTCAAATGTAGAATAATGGATTTTTAAGCTGGTTTGTCTGAAAGCAGATACAAAGGGTTTAGGGGAAAAAGGCATTAATGATAGGGGGATGCTTCAGAAAATTGGATTGAGTGAGGGAGTTCGGTTAAAAAAATGAAGATTAATCATATCCACGATTTTAATTTGCATCATGAAGATGCTTTTTTAGCTTTGCAAATGGAGCTTAAAAGCCAAATCCAGTTAACAAAAACGATTAGTAACAATTCTTTGCAGAACTGCGCAGGGGTCGATTTAGCCTATTGGGAGGAGGATGGCGAATCAGTTGGCGTCTGCAGTATGGTAGTACTTGATGTAAACAGCAAAAATATCATTGAAAAAGTTCATAGCGTGGGGAAAATCAATGTGCCGTATGTACCGGGGTTTCTTGCGTTCAGGGAGCTTCCTCTTATCATAGAAGCGGCAAAAAAATTAACGGTTGACCCGGATGTTTTTTTATTCGACGGGAACGGTTATCTGCATTATCACCATATGGGGGTTGCGACACACGCATCGTTTTTTCTCAATAAACCAACAATCGGTATTGCAAAGACTTACTTGAGAATCAAACAAACTGACTTTGAGATGCCTGACGATGAAGTCGGCGCTTATACAGACATCGTGATTGACGGTGAAGTTTACGGACGTGCATTACGGACGAGACAGGGCGTGAAACCCGTATTTTTATCAAGCGGAAACTTCATTGATTTAGAAAGCAGCTATCAAATTGCGATGAACTTGATCAATCAAGAAAGCAGACTGCCGATCCCGGTTCGGTTGGCAGATCTTGAGACACACGCTTTAAGAAAATACTATCAGGAAAATAAAAAACTTGCCGAGTAAATTCGCAAGTTTTTTTCGGCTTGGAAACCAACCCGTTTTTTTATATGATAGTAAAGGAAAAATGAATCAGAAAAGTTGTGATGATTGTGAATGAAATGAAGTTATCAAAAAGGCTGCAGACTGTAGCCGAACACATACCAAAAGGGGCAGTGATGGCGGATATAGGGTCTGATCATGCCTATCTTCCCTGCTATTGTGTGCTGAATGACCTGGCAAGCGCCGCAATCGCCGGTGAAATTACGGATGGACCTTTTCTTTCTGCGAAACAGCAGGTTGAGAAATTAAATTTAAGTTCGCTCATCTCGGTAAGGA
Source organism: Bacillus sonorensis NBRC 101234 = KCTC 13918 (assembly GCF_001592005.1). GTDB lineage: Bacteria > Bacillota > Bacilli > Bacillales > Bacillaceae > Bacillus > Bacillus sonorensis. Next base: position 121,039 of record NZ_BCVZ01000005.1, on the reverse strand, counting down.
AAGGGGACGGGCTTAAAGTCATTCAAAAAGGCGAAGTGAATGCGATTACGATCGCCGGAATGGGGGGATCGCTCATTGCTCACATTCTAGAGTCGGGAAAGGGAAAACTGACGGGCAAGGAGCGCTTGATTTTGCAGCCGAATATTCACGCCCGCCATATAAGAGAGTGGCTGTACAAGGAAGGCTATGCGCTTATAAAAGAAGACATCCTTGAAGAAGACGGGAAATGCTATGAGGTTCTTGTGGCTGAAACCGGCGACAAGGACGCGGCCTACAAAGACATTTTTTTTAGAGCAGGCGTACTTGTCGGACCATTTTTAGCTAAAGAAAAAACGGATGTTTTTGTGAAAAAATGGTCCCAGGAGCTTGAACATCTGAAAAAAATCTATCAACAAATTAAAGTTGCTGCCCCAAGTATTGAAAATCAGCAAAAATTGAATGAGCTCTCAGAGAGGATTGAGATTTTAAAGGAGGTTTTAGAACGTGGGTAAATTGGTGAACGGTCAAGAAATCATCCGACTGTTTGAACAGTTCTCCCCGAAGGCTTTGGCCGTTGAAGGAGACAAAATCGGCCTCCAAATCGGGACGCTTAATAAAAAAATCAAAAACGTCATGGTGACCCTTGACGTGCTTGAAGAAACCGTAGATGAAGCGATTGCGAAAAACGTTGATTTAATCATCGCCCATCACCCTCCGGTTTTTCGGCCGCTGAAGAATATCGTGACAGATCAGCCGGGCGGGAGACTGATTGAAAAATGCATCAAACACGATATTGCCGTTTATGCGGCCCATACGAATCTTGATGTCGCCGACGGCGGTGTGAACGATATGCTAGCCGATGCATTGGGGCTCGAGGAAACAAAGGTTCTGGTCCCGACGTATGCAGAATCTTTGAAAAAGCTAGCGGTCTACGTTCCGAAAGAGTATGAAGAAAAGGTCCGGAAGGCTTTGGGAGATGCCGGAGCAGGCCATATCGGGGCATACAGCCATTGTGCCTTTTCGTCGGAGGGAATCGGCAGCTTCCGGCCGCTTGAGGATGCCAATCCGTTTATCGGCCAGGCGGGCGAGCTTGAGCGGGTTCAGGAAGTCAGAATTGAGACGGTATATCCGTCAGGCATTGAAAAGACGGTTTTAGCGGCGATGAAAAAGGCCCATCCATACGAAGAAGTCGCTTTTGATATTTATCCGGTTGAACAAAGCCCGCTTCAAAAAGGGCTTGGACGGATCGGTAAGCTGAAAGAAGAAATGACGCTCGCCGATTTTGCGCGGCATGTGAAAGAAAAGCTTCAGGCGAACGGAGCGCGGATGGTCGGAAATCCCGATGCCAAAGTCAAAAAAGTAGCCGTACTCGGCGGTGATGGGAACAAGTATATTTATGATGCGAAAAGAATGGGCGCAGATGTGTACGTGACAGGGGATCTTTATTTCCATACCGCCCACGATGCGCTGGCGATCGGGCTCAATGTCGTAGATCCCGGACATTACGCCGAACAAATCATGAAACAGGGCGTCACTAAAAAGCTGACGGAGATGTGTACAGAGAAAAAATATGATGTCAGCATTTTCCCTTCGGAAACCAATACAAATCCATTTGCTTTTTTATAAATCAAAAACCTGAGGCGGGTCACACAGCCTCAGGTTTTTGATTTTACTTTAGGCAATATTTTTTGCAGCGGAACTTCATGACTGGTCTTCCATGTGGATGGATCATCATGATCAAACTGCTCTAAAAAGCGGATGACTTCTTTCGTTATCGGCGTCGGGGTTGACGCTCCCGCTGTCACGGCGACCGTTTCAACGCCTTTAAGCCATTCAAGCTTTAATTCGCTTAAGTCTCCGATCCGGTATGCTTTCGTCCCGGCGATTTCTTCAGATACTTGTGCAAGACGGTTGGAGTTGTTGCTTTTCGGATCGCCGACGACGATCGTCAAGTCGGCCTTTTTCGCCTGTTCTGAGACCGCCTCCTGCCGAACCTGGGTTGCCAGGCAGATTTCCTGGTGGAATTCGACATGGGGATACTTTTCTTTCACCTTTTCCATAATGTCGTGGACATCCCATTGTGACATTGTCGTTTGATTTGTGACGATCAGTTTGTCTGAATCAACGGTCAGACGCTCCACATCCTCTTCAGTTTCGACAAGGTGAACGATATCGGGGGCAACGCCGACGGCGCCTTCCGGTTCCGGATGGCCTTTTTTGCCGATATAAATGACATGGTAGCCTTCCGCCTTCATTTTTTTGATTAAATCGTGGGTTTTCGTCACGTCAGGGCAGGTGGCGTCAATAGCGACCAGTCCTTTTTCCTCAGCAGCTTTGCGGACTTCGGGCGATACGCCGTGGGCGGTGAAAATAACGGTTCCTTTGTCAACCTTTTTTAAAATCTCGAGCCGGTTCGGGCCGTCAAGCGTATAAATGCCTTCTTTTTCAAATGCGTCTGTAACATGTTTATTATGAACAATCATTCCTAAAATATATATAGGTCTTGGCAGACTTTTATCAAGAGCCGCGTTTTTGGCGATGACCATGGCATCGACGACACCGTAGCAGTAGCCGCGCGGCGAGATTTTAATAACATTCATTCTTTAGTCCTCCTAAAAAGAAGTAAGAGCCGGACATGATAAAAAGCCGTAAAAAACGGCTTATATTCCTGAAGTCTCTTGTGACCTCATTATATCCGATCCTTAAGGAGATATCAAAGAATGTTATATATACAATTTAGGTTTTGAGTCTCCTCCGCCTGCTCTTTTTTTAGGAGAGAGGACAGACCGGCTTGATTGTTGCGGACTCTTTTCCGCTTGTGATTTTTCAGGTTTTGAAGAATCCTTTTCTTCCGGCTCTTCACCGATTTTTCCGCTTTTTTCCGCTTCGTCTTTCCGCTCATCGTCTTTCTGTTCTTCGCTTTCACTTGTTTCACTGTCATCAGTGTTCAGCTGTCTTAACATTTTCACCATTCCAGGGAGATTGCGTACGAGAGGGCCGTATTGCTGAATCATCGGAGTCACTTGCTGGGCCACTCCGAGGGCCTTTTGCACATTGCCGAGCATGCTTGATATAGAAGCGGGATTTGCGAAGTTTTGAATTCCGCCGAGTCCGGTCCCCGCTCCGCCGAGATCTGTTCCGGTTCCTCCTGATGCGGCTGATCCTCCGGGAAGAAATTTGGAAAGGAATCCTTGTATTCCCCCTCCCCGAGCTGCGGCCTGCTGTGGTGCGCCCATCGGATTGAAAAACTGCTGAAATCCCTGCTGCTGGCCGGAAGGCGGCGCCATTCCCATACCCGGATTTCTCGGGGCTATCATTCTGCTCGGTCTTTGCAGGCCAGGGGGCCTTCTCAACGGCTGCTGTGGAAACATACTAGTACCTCCTTTCAAATCCTTCTCTTGATAAGGTATGCAGATCGTGTATAAAGTGCTTTTGCCCCGAAGCCCGATTGCGGCCGGAGATGATGGTTTTTTTCAGCGCAATCAGTTATAATTTAATGATGGACATGATACCAGCCTTTTTTTAGCCTCAAGCGGCATAAAAAAGGATACATAAGCGCACAATTCAGCCATATAGGATAAAGCTTGGAACGCTTTTAACAGAGGCGCTTTCCAAGAAGGAGTTGGAAAAATGAAGCAAACAAAATTCGACATGTATGATTTAAAGCCGTTTATTATAGAGGCCGTTCACCAATTGGGATTTTACGAGCCTACAGATATTCAAAAGAGGCTGATCCCTTCCGTGCTGAAAGGAGAGAGCGCCATCGGGCAGTCTCAGACGGGGACGGGGAAGACCCATGCGTATCTTCTCCCCATCTTGAGCCGGATCGATCCTGAAAAGAAATTTGTACAAGCCGTGATTACGGCGCCGACAAGAGAGCTGGCCAATCAGATTCATCAGGAAGTCCTGAAAATCACCAAATATTTAGGACCGGATGAAGCGATTCGTTCAAAATGCTTTATCGGCGGTACGGATAAACAAAAGTCAATTGATAAATTAAAAACACAGCCCCATCTCGCGGTCGGTACGCCCGGGAGAATCGCCGATTTAATCAGGGAACAGGCGCTGGACGTTCATAAAGCCGATTCGCTTGTGATTGATGAAGCCGATTTAATGCTGGATATGGGGTTTTTGGAGGATGTCGATTTTATCGGCTCCAATATGCCTGATAACCTGCAGATGCTCGTGTTTTCCGCGACGATCCCGGAAAAGCTGAAGCCGTTTTTGAAAAAATATATGGCTAATCCGAAATATGCCCACGTTGAACCGCGGCATATTACGGCGGAAAAAATCGAGCATGTGCTGATTCCGTCAAGGCACAGAGACAAACACCAGCTCTTATTTGAGGTCATGACCCACTTAAATCCGTATTTGGCGATCGTCTTCGCCAATACAAAAACTACGGCTGACGAGATCGCCGCTTTCCTTGCGGACAAGGGGATGAAAGTCGGGCTTCTTCACGGCGGGCTTACGCCAAGGGAGCGCAAAAAAGTCATGAAGCAAATCGGCGACCTTGAATTCACATATATCATCGCCACTGATTTAGCGGCAAGAGGCATCGATATAAAAGGCGTCAGCCATGTTATCAACTATGAGCTGCCGGAAGATCTCGATTTTTACGTGCACCGTGTCGGCCGGACCGCACGCGCCGGTACGTCCGGAACCGCGATGACGTTTTATGATACCTCTGATGAGGATGCACTCGTAAAGCTTGAGCAAATGGGGATTGTATTTGAAAATATGAGGCTTGAAAAGGGCGAGTGGAAAAAGATTGAGGATCGCAAGCGCCGCCAAAACCGCAAAAGGACTCCTGATGAAACGGATGAAATCGCCAAGCGGCTTGTAAAAAAACCGAAAAAAGTCAAGCCGGGCTATAAGAAAAAAATGAAAACAGAAATCAATAAAATCAAAAGACAGCAAAAACGGAAACAATTTAAAAAAGGAAAGTAGGGGAAACAGTTTTGTTGAAGATCGGTTCTCACGTCTCAATGAGCGGAAAGCATATGCTGCTTGCGGCAAGCATGGAAGCGAGCTCATACGGGGCCAATACATTTATGATTTATACGGGCGCTCCGCAAAATACGCGCAGAAAAAAGATCGAGGATTTGAATATTGAAGCCGGGCGGGCCCACATGGAAGAGCATGGCATTTCAGATATTGTCGTCCATGCGCCATATATCATCAATATCGCCAATACAACAAATCCGGCCACATTTGAGCTTGGCGTTGATTTTCTCCGTTCTGAGATTGAAAGGACGGCTGCAATCGGGGCCAAGCAAATCGTCCTCCATCCGGGGGCTCACGTCGGAGCAGGTGCCGAAACGGGCATCAAAAAAATCATTGAGGGGCTGAATGAAGTCATTGATCCTGATCAGGATGTCCAAATCGCTTTGGAAACGATGGCCGGCAAAGGATCGGAATGCGGCAGGTCATTTGAAGAGCTCGCCCAGATCATCGATGGCGTCACCCATAATGAACATTTGTCAGTCTGCTTTGATACATGCCATACCCATGATGCAGGCTATGATGTCGTCTCTGATTTTGACGGTGTATTAAACGAATTTGATAAAATCATCGGAATCGACCGATTAAAGGTGCTCCACATTAACGACAGCAAAAATGTCAGAGGAGCGAGAAAGGACCGTCACGAAAACATCGGCTTTGGAGAAATCGGTTTTGAGGCGCTTCAATACATCGTCCATCACGACCAGCTTCAAGATATACCGAAAATCCTTGAAACGCCTTATGTAGGAGAAGATAAAAAGAATAAAAAACCGCCGTACCGGTTTGAAATTGAAATGCTCAGAAACAAAGAATTTGACGGCGGGCTTTTAGAAAAAATCAAACAGCAATAAAATAAGGGGCTTTCTAGCCCCTTGATACATACTGTTCAAACAGCTGGTTTAACAGCAGGACGGCTTCTTTTGATGTAACGGCCTCTACTTGTCTGAGCAGCTTGTTCCTCTCTTCCTCATTAAAAATGTTGATGTTTTTTCCGTTCACAAGCTTTTCCACCTCAAGCGCTTGCTTTCTTGTCACATGTATCCCGTATTGTCCAGCGTATTTAAGCACCTCATCGGCAGTCACTTGATTTAAACGCTGCAATACGATTTTCTGAAATAAAATCACGTCCATTCCCCCCCTCTGAAATAATGTATGGCGGAAAATGAAAAATGTGTCTTTTTTTTATTTCACACTGTTAAATGTTATGATAGTAGAAGGGATAGATTTGGCCAGTTCAGATAAAAAAGGAGAGACAGCATGGCAACAAACAAACAGCATAAAAAAGAGTCGGTGGTCCGCCTGTCGTTTCGGATCATCATGATTCTCATCGGTGCTGCCTGCGCAGCCCTCAGCATTGAATTATTTTTAGTCCCAAATAACATTATCGACGGAGGCATCATCGGGATTTCACTTATTATGGATCACATATTCAAGGATAATCCTTATTTGAACTTCGCGCTTTTCGTCGTCATCCTCAACATTCCATTTATGATTTCCGGCTATAAACACATAGGAAAAACGTTTCTGATCTCCACCATCATTGGGATTGTCAGTTTATCAGTGATCGAAACTATGTTGCATCATGTAGAAGGGGTTACGACTCAGCCCATTTTGGCAGCCGTTTTCGGGGGACTTTTGCTCGGATTTGGCGTAGGGCTTGTTATTCGTAATGGCGGTTCTATGGATGGAACGGAAATCCTTGGGATTTTGTTTACGAAAAAACTTCCGTTTTCAGTAGGCGAATTTGTGATGTTCGTCAACATCTTTATTTTTGCGTGGGCCGCCTTTATATTCGGCCTTGAGCAGGCGATGTTTTCGGTCATGACATATTATATCGCGATGAAGACGATCGATGCCGTGATTCAGGGGCTTGACGAAACGAAAGCGGTCATCATTGTGTCAGACCAATACGAAGAGATTTCCGATGCCCTTCTCCACCGTCTCGGCCGGGGAACGACAAAGCTCAAGGGCAAAGGCGGGTATTCGGCTGAAGATACAGAAGTTATCTATGCCGTTGTGACACGACTTGAAGTGACAAAGCTAAAGTCAATCGTTTTTGAAATTGATAAAAATGCGTTCATTACCATCATGGATACGCATGAAACACGGGGTGGAAAGTTTAAAAACGCGATTCATTAGGCTTTCATTTACTTTTTTTAAGATTATATGTATAATTTAAAGATGAACTGGTCAAACAATGAAAATGGCTTGCTGCACTTCGGCTGCCATTTTCTTTTTGTGTGATAAATCGTAATGATTCTGGAGAATTTGAAGGTGAACGTATTGAAACAACCCATTATCGAAATGAAGCATGTATCATATTCATATGATCATCGAAATGTGATAGAAGATATCAACTTAACGATTGAAGAAGGGACTTTTCTCGGTTTGGTCGGTCCGAACGGCTCGGGAAAAACAACCTTGCTCAAATGCATACTCGGACTGATTAAGCCGCAAAAAGGCGAGCTGAAATTGTTCGGCGTCCCTCTTAAAAAGTTTAAGGACTGGAGTCAGATCGGCTTTGTTTCCCAAAAGGCAAACAGTTTCAACACCGGGTTTCCGGCTTCCGTGTATGAGGTGGTGGCAAGCGGTTTAACCGCCAAGCTCGGCCTGTTCAAACGAATGTCAAAAGAGGATCGGAAAAAGGTGGAAGAAGCGATAGAGGCCGTGGGAATCAGTTCCCTTAAAAACAAAAACATCGGCGAGCTTTCAGGCGGCCAGCAACAAAGAACGTTTATCGCAAGAGCGCTTGTCAGCGAACCAAAGCTGCTCATCCTCGACGAACCGACGGTCGGAGTTGATCAGCAGACGGTTGAAGGCTTTTATCAGCTCCTGGAAAAACTGAATCGGGAAAAGGGCATTACATTGATTCTCGTCACCCATGATGTAGGCACGGTTTCCGATAAAGTCACACATGTGGCCTGCATGAATAAGCATCTTCATTTTCATGGCAATACAGCCGAATTTGAATCGGTCACAGATGAAGATCTTTCGCAATTTTACGGGCATGATGTCCAGGCCATCAGCCACAATCATCATCATGGAGGACATGAATAATGCTGACACCTTTTTTTCATTATGAGTTTTTGCAAAACGCATTTATTTCAGGATTACTTATCGGTCTTATCGCTCCTTTGCTCGGCGTTTTTATTGTCGTCAGACGGCTGTCGTTAATCGCAGATGCCTTGAGCCACGTTTCTTTGGCGGGAATTGCCGCAAGCCTTTATGTAGGAAAGCAGTTTGCAATCTTTGCCGGAATAAGCCCGATTTATTTCGGAATGCTGTTTTCGGTCAGCGGTTCTTTAATCATCGAGAAGCTCAGAACGGTTTATAAGCATTATCAGGAGCTGGCGATTCCGATCATCATGTCGGGCGGCATCGGTGTTTCCGTTATTTTTATTTCGCTCGCGGACGGATTTAATACAGATTTGTTCAGCTATTTATTCGGCAGCGTCAGCGCTGTGTCCCGTGAGGATCTTATGGTGATCATCGGAATTTCGGCCGCCGTTCTCATCGTGATTTTTTCTCTTTTTAAAGAGCTGTTTCTGCTTTCGTTTGATGAAGAGCATGCAAAAGCATCAGGAATTTCGGCCAAATGGATTCATTTTATTTTTATTCTGATCGTCGCGCTCGTCATCGCCGCTTCTATGAGGATTGTCGGCACATTGCTCGTGTCCGCTTTAATGACGCTCCCGGTAGCGGCAAGCATGCGCATTGCCAAAGGATTTAAGCAGGCGATTTTCTTATCTGTTTTGTTTGGGGAACTGTCCGTTATCATCGGGCTGATCCTGGCCTATCATTTGGATCTGGCACCAGGGGGAACGATTGTGCTGCTATCCATTCTCATCCTGATATTGTGTATCAGCTTTAACAAAATTAAAAGGGGGATTCGCCGTGAACGTACAGGAAGCGCTTGATTTACTGAAAGAAAAAGGCTATAAATATACAAGCAAACGGGAGGATATGCTGCAGCTTTTTAGTGATTCTGATAAATATTTAACGGCGAAAAATGTGCTTTCAGCTTTACATGATGATTATCCGGGCTTGAGCTTTGACACGATTTACAGAAATCTGTCTTTATTTGAGGAGCTCGGGATTTTGGAAACGACCGAGCTTTCCGGGGAGAAGCTGTTCCGTTTTAAATGTTCTTCCGTTCATCACCACCACCATTTCATTTGCATGGCGTGCGGAAAGACGAAAGAGATTGAATTATGTCCGATGGAAAAGCTTACAGATGACCTGGACGGGTATCAGATCAGCGGACATAAATTTGAAATATACGGCACATGTCCGGGCTGTGAGGAAAAAAGCGCGGAAGCATAAGGAAAACCGGCATACGTGATATGCCGGTTTTTTTATCAATGCAAATTCTATAGCCCTTTCGCCGTTTCAAGGGCTTTTTTATTGGTTCTAAGCCAGTCCGCCGCTTCAAGCCAGCTGTTGACTCTGATGATGTTTGAGTCGGTCGGGAGCTGATTGTACGGGGTATTGAACAAAAGGACGGGAATATTGGCTTCCTTAGCGATCATTGTCGCATTTCCGTGGTGATCTTCAAAGAAAACGTCCACTCCGTGTCTCAATACCGCTTCCAGTTTATCATGGCCGCCGACAAGCTCAATATCGTCGTAATGAACGTCGTTTTTGCGGAACCAGTCAAATGTAATATCCTTTAAATGTCCTCTTCTTGCCGTGATATAGATCAGCCTGTGGTGATCTTTTAATTCATCAAGCGTCTGTTTTGCATACTCCGCAAGCAATGCTTCTTTATAGATGCGCGGCTCGTTTTCATTCATCCATTCCCAAAATGCCTCATCAGATATATTCAAGAGCTTTGTCAAGTCATATTCCTTTATATCTTCCAATGTGATGGAGAGGCTGAACGCTTCGTTTAAATAGGGGACAAATGTGTCTTGAGCTGTAACCGTGCCATCAATATCGATTCCTAAATGTAACATGTCCACACTCCTTATTCTCCATTCCTTCAGTCTATCATAAACTTTTAACAATTACAGTAAAGTTTAGCAAACATGAATCAGTCTAAATTGCTTAAACTATAAATGCTCCTTTATGGACTCTAAGAGGGGGGATAACAAATGGAAAAAGAGCGAAATGTCAATGATCAAAACAATGATCGTTATAATAATGACATAGTCGATGCAAGCTTGGATCGAGATGATTTTTTGGAAGAAACGGCAGCAGAAGTTGCTCCTGAACCGTACCGCGCGGAGAACCGCAATGGTGAGGCCGGGGGAAATGATGCAGGTGCTGCCGGCGGCCGGGTCACCGGATATATCGCGTTAGCACTGTCGATTATTTCTTTGTTTATGCTTCCTGTCCTGTTGGGAATCGCAGGGATTATAGTCGGTTATATAGCCAGAAGACAAGGAGCAGCTGGCTTGGGAGCATGGGCGATGGGTATCGGTGCTGTCTCATTGGTACTCGGCATATTTATAGCCCCGTTTTTCTAAATGAAAAAGCTTGGCGGATTTCCCGTCAAGCTTTTTTGCTGGTCATGTGTTTAATTTTTCTTTTTCCGCGGCTTGTTTAGCATAGTGCTCTTCCGCCAGTTTGTCGATTTCTTTTTTCAGTTCTTCCACCATTGTCTCCTCTGGAACTTTGCGGACGATTTCGCCCTTCCGGAAAAGAAGGCCTTCACCGCGTGCGCCGGCAATGCCGATATCCGCTTCCCGGGCTTCACCGGGACCGTTTACCGCACATCCGAGAACGGCCACTTTAATCGGCGCCTTGATTTTTGCGATATAGTCTTCGACTTCATTTGCGATCGAGATCAGATCGATTTCGATCCGTCCGCAGGTCGGGCAGGAAATCAATGTAGCGGCATTTGAAGCTAGTCCAAATGATTTCAGCAATTCCCTTGCCACTTTCACCTCTTCGACGGGATCTGCGCTTAATGAGATACGGAGGGTGTTGCCGATGCCTTTTGAAAGGATCGCGCCAAGCCCTGCAGCGCTTTTTACCGTTCCGGCAAACAATGTTCCGGATTCTGTGATACCCAGGTGAAGCGGATAGTCGAACGCTCTCGCCGCTTTTTCATATGCTTCAATGGCCAGGTTCACATCTGAGGCTTTCATGCTGACGATGATATCGTGAAAGTCAAGATCCTCAAGAATTTTGATGTGATGCAGCGCGCTTTCTACCATGCCGTCTGCGGTCGGATAACCGTATTTCTCAAGAATCCGTTTTTCTAAAGAACCTGCGTTGACACCGATGCGGATCGGAATCCCTTTTTCCTTTGCAGCGTTCACGACGGCTTCGACTTTTTCGCGGCGGCCGATGTTTCCGGGATTGATGCGGATTTTATCTGCTCCGCCTTCGATCGCTTTTAGAGCCAGTTTATAGTTGAAATGAATATCCACGACAAGCGGAATGGATATTCTTTTTTTAATTTCAGGAATGGCGTCTGCAGCCCGTTCATCCGGACAAGCGACACGGACGATTTGACAGCCGGCTTCAGCAAGCCGGTTGATTTCGGCGACGGTTGCTTCGACATCATGGGTTTTTGTCGTTGTCATGCTTTGAATGACGACTTCGTTATTGCCGCCTATTGTTAAAGGCCCCACTTTGACGGGGCGCGTTTTTGTACGATGTGTGATTTCACTCACTTTGATTCGCTCCTTAAGTATAATGCTAGAGGCCGATGCTCTTTTTTATACCATGTCGTTTACAAATCCTATTGTAACAGCCCGTTCATGAAACTGACAAGAAATTAACGCTTAATCCGGGTAAACCGGGAACTTGTACGTAGCCCCGGCTTGAATGCTTGCCGCCTTTACATTCGGGTTCAGCGCTTCGAAGTCCTCGGCCATTCGCTCGGCAGAAACGCGCTGCTGCCCGATGATGGAGAACACGGTATCACCGGGTTTAACGGTAACCGTTCTGTATTGAATGCCGTCAGCGGCAGCATCTGCTGTCGAGGCGGAAACAGGCATTGCTTGCTGGGGAATCGTACCTGATTTTATGTCATAATAAACAATGAACAAAGTCAGTAAAATAGAGAGGAGAACGATGATTCGCTTCATTGGGCTTGTCTCCATTTCATTGGTTTTTTACTATTTTACGCTTGTCCCATGTTCAGCATGACAACAATTTTTCAGCTTGTCAGGCAGCGCTTTTCGCAGGCGGTATTTCTTTGACGGCCAAAAACAGCATGATGAAATTAACGAACCAATACAATAACTGCTGGCTCGGGACGACGGCCTGCAGGCTGTCCATAATCACAAAGAATGCGGTTGCCAGCGTGATGGAATATGCCGACATGACCCAAAGCTGTTTGTATGAGAGTTTTTTCTTCAGGCTGTTTCTGATGAAAAGGCCGATAACGGCAAGAACCGTGACGTTAATAAACTTGCCCGCAGCCGTCGACAGAAACAAGAGCACGCATAGTACCGGAACGACCACCGCTTTATTCTGTTCAACAAGAGACAGAATGTCCTGTTTTGCCATGGACTCGGGGAGCATCTTGTACGGCATCTCCTGGGCTTGTCCGTCCATTGCGATCACAAGCTTGTCTTTCAGGATGCCGACTGAATTGCGTTTGTCTTGGATCTGTTTTGTTCCGTAGGAGCCTGTCGGATCAAGGACAATTACAAATCCGAATGACTGGGATTCAATCGGTTCTTTGGCATCTGTATGTAATGAACCGTCCTTAATCGTAAAAGCGGGAAATTCTTTAAGCGCAGACTGAAAGCTGTTCATCGTTTGCACAACACCGCTCGAGATATGGTAAAGGTTCGGAAGAGCGGCGAGAATGCTGAGCAGAAATACGTATAAAATCGTTTTTCCCACTCCTTGAAACCGCGTTTTCGCAATTGCCGGAGGAGAATATGTGCTTTTAAAAAATAGCTGAACGATATTCATTCGGTTTTCACTTCCATTTCTATAATGTACCTGCATTATTGTATCGTCAGAAAAGAATGAACACAAGGAACTTACGTCCAAAAGAGTGCTTTCAGAAAAATAAGGTATAATAAAACCATCACAAAAAATGGAGGGAATATGGTTGGGCGTTTTATACTGGATCATTATCGCGGCAATGTTTGTAATTGCTTTTGCCGGCCTGGTTTTTCCGATTATTCCGAGCGTCGTTTTTATTGTGGCCGGGTTTCTCCTGTACGGATTTTTATTTACATTTGAACATTATTCATACATGTTTTGGATTGTAGAAGGGATATTTACCGCTGTCTTATTTGCCGCAGATTACATTGCAAACCTGCTTGGAGTCAAGCGCTTCGGCGGGAGCAGGGCGGCCATTTGGGGCAGTACGGTCGGACTTTTAATCGGCCCCTTCGTCATTCCGGTGGCGGGCATTATCCTCGGGCCGTTTATCGGGGCGCTGGCCGGGGAAATGATCGTCCATAAAAAAGATATCAAGACAGCTGCTAAAATTGGCGTCGGTTCGCTGATTGGCTTTATTTCCGGGGTATTGGCGAAAAGCGTGATCCAGCTTATGATGATCGGGTACTTTTTATGGACGGTTCTTTATTAAAAAATTTGGAGAATGATGTTTAAAATGAAATGGGAACGGTTAAAGTTTAGTATGCCCCATTGAAATGCAAATTGTGATCAATTTGTGAGCATTTCCATTGAAACAAGCCTTTTCTTTTGTTACATTGAAAGAGGAAAGGCTTGCTAAATGCGGCATTTCAGTACATATATTTTAAGGAGGAATTGATAATGGCTTACAAACTTCCAGAATTACCTTATGCTTACGATGCGTTAGAACCGCACATCGACAAAGAAACGATGAACATTCACCATACGAAGCACCACAACACATATGTGACAAAATTAAACGAAGCGGTGGCCGGCAAACAAGATTTGGAAAGCAAATCTGTTGAAGAGCTTGTATCAAATCTTGACGCTGTTCCGGAAGACATCCGCACAGCGGTCCGCAACAATGGGGGCGGACATGCCAACCATTCACTTTTCTGGACGCTGCTTTCACCAAACGGAGGAGGCGCTCCTACAGGAGAATTGGCTGAAGCGATCGACAAGAAATTCGGCAGCTTTGATCAATTCAAAGAACAATTCGCGAATGCTGCAGCAGGACGCTTCGGTTCTGGCTGGGCATGGCTCGTTGTCAACAATGGAGAGCTGGAAATCACAAGCACGCCAAATCAAGATTCTCCTCTTTCAGAAGGCAAAACGCCGATTTTGGGGCTTGATGTTTGGGAGCACGCTTATTACCTGAACTACCAAAACCGCCGTCCTGATTACATCAAAGCATTCTGGAATGTTGTTAATTGGGATGAAGTTGCACGCCTGTACAGCGAAGCAAAATAATGTCAATCCATTATGAAAGGTCCGCTTAAAAAGCGGGCTTTTTTTATTTTTTTCCCGATTTTCTTATCCGTACATAACTGACTTTTGATGTGACAGACTAACAAGTATCAGTAAAGGGGAGTCAGTTATGAGCAAAATCAAAAACCTTATAGGCGATGTTGAAGTAAACAGGGATTTGCTGCTTTTGCTAACTGTCGGCGGCCTTTATTCACTAAGCATTGCTCTTTCAAATACGTTTGTCAATGTGTATCTGTGGAAGCAATCCGGCAAGTTTCTTGACTTGGCGGTTTACAATTTATCGATTGTCGTCATGCAGCCTTTGACATTTATGTTTGCTGGCCGATTGGCGAAAACCATCGACAGGGTGTTTATTTTACGGTTTGGCGTTTCGTTTTTGGCCGTTTTTTATTTAACGGTTCTGCTGGCGGGGGAAAATGCCGGATCGCGGCTGGTGCTGCTCGGCAGTGTGCTCGGAATCGGCTATGGCTTTTATTGGCTCGCTTTTAATGTGCTGACGTTTGAAATCACCGAGCCGGAAACAAGGGATTTTTTCAATGGCTTTCTCGGTGTGCTGACGTCGGGAGCGGGTATGATCGGCCCCATAGTCGCCGGCTATGTCATCTCAAAACTCGCTGATAATACCGGTTATACGGTTATTTTCAGCTTATCATTGGCTTTATTTACGATTGCCGTCGTGACGAGCTTCTTTCTCAAACGGAGAGAATCGCGCGGACGGTATATTCTGAAAAAAATCTGGACGGAGCGGAATGCGGATGCAAATTGGCGCGGTATTACCAATGCGCATTTTTTTCAGGGACTCAGAGAAGGGATTTTCGTTTTCTTAATTAATGTCTTTGTGTTTATCACAACAAAAAGCGAGCTGGCCTTGGGGAAATTCGGATTGGTGAATTCAGCTGTTTCTTTTTTTGCATACTACTTTGCCACAAGACTGATCAAAAAAAGAGCGCGCAAAAAAGCAATTTTATTGGGCGGCTTGATCTTATTCGGGGCACTGTTCCTCATTTTATTTCAGATGACATATGTGACCCTGCTTCTTTACGCGGTGGCCATTGCGATCGGTTATCCGATTTTGCTCGTCCCGTACTCATCGCTGACTTACGATGTGATTGGAAAAGCGAGATACGCCAGAAAAGCGCGGATTGAATATATTGTCGTCCGGGAGGTTTTTCTGAATATCGGCCGGGTTGCTTCCATTTTGGTTTTTTTATTGCTCGTACTTTTATTGAAAGAGGATCTTGGCATTACGGTGTCTCTGGTTTTGCTTGGGGCAGGACATACGCTGATTTATTATTTCGTTAAAGATATCCGCCTGACAGAGCCCGCCCGGGAAGCGGTCGGAAAGGATGCTCACAAACAAACGGCAGAACCGAATTTTTTAGAAGGAAAAAGATAAGGGAAAATAGTAGAAAAATGTCGCAAAACGCTTTACAATGTATATGGCACCTTTAAATAAGGTGTCTTTTCTTTCTTTAAAAAAGGTGATGTGAATGATGAAAAAAAAGCTGAAAACTGAAAAACGAAAATCGCTGCCGATCAGATTAAATATATTGTTTCTGTTGGCATTTCTCATTTTTACGGTTGTTATCGTCCGTCTCGGAATGGTGCAGATTGTATATGGTGAAGATTATACAAACGAAGTGCAAAAACAGGAGGAAGTCGACGTCTCTTCGAACGTTCCGAGAGGAAAAATTTATGACAGGAACTTAAATACGATTGTTAAGAATAAACCGCTTAATGCCATTACCTATACAAGGACAACGTCAACCTCGCAGAAGGAAAGGCTGAAAGTCGCAACAAAACTGGCGGACATGATTGATGTTGATACAGAGAAGGTAACGGAGCGGGATCAAAAGGATTATTGGATCCTGACGAGACCGAAAGAAGCGGAAAAGCTGATTACCGCCGCGGACCGCAAAAAAGTGAAGGACGGCAAACTGTCCGAGGACGATTTATATCAGCTTCAGCTCAAAAGGATTACAAAAGATCAGCTCAACGAATTGACCAAAAAGGACATGAAAATTCTGGCGATCAAACGGCAGATGGACTCAGGCTACGCGTTGACGCCTCAGTATATTAAAAACAAAGACGTCTCCGCAAAAGAAATGGCCTATGTCAGCGAGCACCTGGACGAGCTGCCGGGAGTGGATGTGACATCGGACTGGGAGCGCGATTATCCGTTCAATGGTCTGCTCAGAACGATGATTGGCAGCATTTCCAGCTCGAACGAAGGACTTCCGAAAAACATGCTTGACCATTATTTATCCCGGGGCTACAACCGGAATGACCGGGTCGGCAAAAGCTATCTTGAAGCCCAGTATGAAGATGTCTTACAGGGGCAAGAAGAAAAAGTGAAAAACATAACCGATAAATCCGGCAATGTAGTGGATACGAAAGTAATTTCCAAAGGGAAAAGCGGAAAAGATCTCGTGTTGACAATTGATGTCGAGATGCAAAAAGCGATTGAAAAGATTATTGGTGATGAGCTGAAATCGGCAAAAGTCCGGCACAGCGCTCCGCTTCTCGACCGCGCCTTTGTCGTGATGATGGACCCGAGAAACGGTGAAGTGCTATCGATCGCCGGCAAACAGCTGAAAAATGAAAACGGCAAATTAAAACTTGACGACTATGCTCTCGGAGCGATGACATCCTCGTATGCGATGGGCTCGGCTGTCAAAGGAGCGACCGTTTTAACAGGGCTGCAGACCGGTGCGATTAATTTAAATACGACTTTTCTTGATGAACCGCTGTGGATCGGTGACTCGCCGCGCGCGAAAAAGTCGTGGAGAGTTGGCTTGGGAACATTGGGGATCCAGGGAGCGCTCGAACAATCATCAAACGTCTTTATGTTTAAAACGGCAATCGCTGTCGGGAAAGGGCATTATAAACCGAAACAGCCGCTTGATCTTGACACGAAAGCATTCGATACATTCCGATATTATTTCAGCCAATTCGGCCTCGGCGTGAAGACGGGAATCGATCTGCCGAATGAAGCGACAGGATATCAGGGATCTGAAAGACTTCCGGGATTCCTGCTTGACTTTGCCATCGGCCAGTATGATACGTATACGCCGCTGCAGCTGGCACAATACGTGTCAACGATCGCCAATGGCGGCTATCGGATGAAACCGCAGATTGTCAAGGAAATCAGGGAGCCTGATTCGAAAAAAGGAATCGGAGCCGTCGCGCAATCCGTACAGCCTGAAGTATTGAACAGAGTGGATATGAGTGAAGCGTATATCAAAGAAGTTCAGCAGGGGTTCAGGCGGGTGATGACAAAAGGTACGGCAGCAAGCCAGTTTGCATCCGCCAAATATAAACCGGCCGGAAAAACGGGAACGGCCCAGTCATACTATGACGGCCCTGATAAGTCGAAAGCCGGGACCCAAACTTATAATACAACGCTCGTTGCCTATGCACCTTATGATAATCCAGAAGTCGCGATTTCCGTCGTGGTTCCTTGGCCTTATAACGACTACAACAAGAGGTATTCGATCACAAACGAAATCGGCCGCAAAGTTCTTGATAAATATTTTGAACTGAAGTCTAAACAGGCGAAAGACAATACTGAAGAAAAAAATAAAGACAAAATTGAAAAAGAAGCAAGTGAATAAGTGTTTTTTCCTAAACGCCCGCGTTATGCGGGCGTTTTTTTATCACCTGTTTGTTCCTCCCGACTCCCCTAAGTCCGGCCTTTTATACAAACTTCAAGCTTCTTTTACAAAACCTTAATAATTCATTTAAACAAGATTAACACTGAAAAGTTACGCTATACACGTAGGACAAATTACACATTTACGCGGGAGGATTAAGAAGTGAAATCATTTAAAAAAATCACACTGATGTTCATCATGTCCGTTTTAGTTGTCTTCGCAGCAGCTTGCGGAAGCGGAAATACGAATGGAAACGCAGGAGAAGACAAACAAAACGATAAAGCAGAGAATAAGCCTTCAGGATCTTTGACGATTTCAGGTTCTTCGGCGATGCAGCCGCTAGTCACAGCTGCGGCTGAAAAATTCATGGATGAAAATCCAGATGCCGACATTCAAGTGCAGGCGGGAGGTTCTGGAACAGGGCTTTCTCAAGTGGCTGAAGGAACCGTCCAAATCGGAAACTCCGATGTCTTTGCAGAAGAAAAAGAAGGCATTCCTGCCAAGGAGCTGACCGACCATCAAGTAGCTGTAGTCGGCATGGCGGCAGCCGTCAATCCGGAAGTGGGCATCAAGGATATTTCGTTAGAGGATCTTAAAAAGGTGTTTACAGGAAAAATCAAAAACTGGAAAGAGCTTGGCGGTAAAGATCAAAAGATCACCCTTGTCAACCGTCCTGATTCTTCAGGAACCCGTGCGACATTTGTAAAATATGCGCTTGACGGAGAAACTCCGGCTGAAGGCATTACCGAGGATTCTTCCAACACCGTCAAAAAATTAATTGCTGAAACGCCTGGAGCGATCGGGTACCTTGCTTTTTCATATATCAAAGACGACTCGATCACCGCGCTTTCAATTGACGGAGTAAAGCCGACCGCGGAAAATGTGCAAAAAGGCAAATTCCCGATTTGGGCCTACCAGCATTCTTATACAAAAGGCGAGCCTAAAGGTTTGGCAAAAGAATTCCTTGATTATTTGATGAGCGATGAAATCCAAAAATCCATTGTCACGGATCAGGGCTATATTCCAGTCACAGACATGGAAGTAAAACGTGACGCAAAAGGAAAACAAACGGATAAATAATGAAGATAGCAGCCGGGAAAGTGTGCTCCTGACACTTTCCCTATTATGACTTGTTTTAATAGGAGTGTAAAAAATGATTCAAAAAATAGAGAAACTGTCCGCAAAAGAGCGGCTGATCAGCTCCAAACGAAATCGCAAAATGGATGAAGTCCGCGGAAAGATGCTGGTTGCAGCATGCGCGTTTATTATGATGGCGGCGGCAATTTCCATCACCATCTTTCTCGGAAACAAGGGGTTGCAATCTTTTCTGGCTAATGGTGTAAGTCCGATTGAGTTCTTAACCAGTCTAGATTGGAATCCAACGAATCAAAACCCTGAATTCGGAGCGCTTCCGTTTATACTCGGATCCTTTGCAGTGACCCTTCTTGCATCTTTGATTGCTGCACCTCTTGGCATCGGGGGCGCGATTTTCATGACCGAGATCGCACCTTCATGGGGAAGAAAGGTATTGCAGCCGGTTGTCGAATTGCTTGTTGGCATTCCTTCTGTCGTTTATGGATTCATAGGCCTTACAGTATTAGTGCCGTTTATCGGCCAGTTTAAAACAAGCGGGTCCGGGCACAGCCTTTTGGCAGGGACGATTGTCTTGGCGATCATGATTTTGCCGACGGTCACCTCGATTTCCACGGATGCGCTCAGCTCCCTTCCAAAAAATTTGCGGGAAGGATCATACGCATTGGGTGCGACCAGATGGCAGACGATCAGAAAGGTCCTGATCCCGGCCGCTTTGCCATCACTGCTTACGGCCGTCGTGCTCGGAATGGCGAGAGCCTTCGGTGAAGCGCTTGCCGTGCAGATGGTCATCGGAAACTCAAGGAACCTATTTGAGAGTCTTCTGGATCCGGCGGGAACATTAACAACGATCATTACGTTGAATATGGGACATACAACATATGGAAGCGTGGAAAACAATACGCTTTGGTCGATGGGACTCGTTCTGTTGATCATGTCGTTCTTGTTCATTCTGCTGATCCGATATCTGTCATCTAGGAGGAAACTGTAATGAACAGCAAAGTTACCGATCGCATAGCAACCGGTGTTTTCGGATTGATCGCCGCGGTCATTACGGCGATTCTCGTCGGTTTGTTTTCTTATATTATTATCAATGGCTTTTCACATATCAGCATCGATTTTCTGACATCGCGTTCCAGCGCGCTGACAAGCGGGGGAGGCATTCGTGATCAGCTGTTCAACTCGTTTTATATTTTGGTGCTGACCATGATCATTACCGTTCCGCTCGGAGTAGGCGGAGGTATCTATATGGCTGAGTACGCGCCTGACAATAAACTGACGGATTTTATCCGCATCTGTATAGAAGTTTTGTCATCCCTTCCTTCCATTGTCATGGGGATGTTCGGCATGCTGATGTTTGTCAACCTGACCGGCTGGGGATACAGCATCATCGGCGGTGCCCTGGCATTGACGGTCTTTAACCTGCCTGTGATGGTGCGGGTGACAGAGGATGCGATCCGCTCTGTTCCGAAAGAGCAAAAGGAAGCGTCTCTTGCCCTCGGCGTATCAAAATGGCATACGATTAAAACCGTTTTGATCCCCGGCGCCGTCCCATCCATTATTACGGGCGCAATCCTTGCGTCAGGACGTGTATTTGGAGAGGCTGCCGCATTATTATTTACAGCGGGACTTTCTACGCCGAGACTCAATTTTGCTGATTGGAATCCTTTATCGGAAACGTCTCCGCTCAATATTTTCAGACCGGCAGAAACGCTGGCCGTTCATATTTGGAACGTCAACACACAGGGTATCATTCCTGATGCGGAAGCGATCGCAAACGGCGCTTCAGCGGTTCTCGTTTTATCCGTCCTGCTGTTTAATCTGGCGGCGAGATGGTTTGGCTCCTTTATTCATAAGAAATTAACGGCAAATAAATAAAAAGGAAGGGTGACACCTGATGGTTCAAATTCCGACTTTAGAGATTGAACGCGGAAATATTGGAATTGCGCCGCTCCCTGAAACGAACGAGCACATTTTAAACGTAGGGAATTTAAATATTTATTATGGAGAAAAACAGGCTGTCAATGATATTTCTCTAGATATTGATAAGCATGCTGTTACAGCGCTGATCGGTCCGTCAGGCTGCGGAAAATCGACTTTTTTGAGAAGCATCAACCGAATGAATGACTTGATCGCATCCGCCAGAACGACGGGCAGCATCATGTATGAAGGGCTTAATATTCTTGATTCGAACATTAACGTTGTCAATCTGCGGAGAGAAATCGGAATGGTTTTTCAGAAGCCGAATCCTTTTCCAAAATCGATCTACCAGAACATTACCCATGCTCTAAAGTATGCGGGAGAACGCAGGAAGTCGGTTTTGGATGATATCGTCGAAGAAAGCTTAACAAAAGCCGCATTATGGGATGAAGTAAAAGACCGCCTCCACCAGTCGGCCCTGTCATTGTCAGGAGGCCAGCAGCAGCGCCTCTGCATCGCGCGGACGCTTGCCATGAAGCCTGAAGTGCTGCTGCTGGATGAGCCGGCTTCAGCGCTTGATCCGATTTCAAACGCGAAAATAGAGGAATTAATCGTTTCTTTAAAAAAGGAATATTCGATCATCATCGTTACGCATAATATGCAGCAGGCATTCAGAATTTCCGACAAAACGGCGTTTTTCCTAAACGGTGATTTGGTTGAATATGACCGGACGGAAAAAATCTTTACAAACCCGTCAGAAAAGAAGACAGAGGATTATATCAACGGCAGATTTGGATAAGGAGGACGCCATCATGAGCGGAGTCACAGCAGTAAAACCAAAAGAGGTGTACCTGATTCATGATTTGAATTTATGGTACGGCAGCCATCATGCTTTAAAAAATATTAATTTATCAATCCCGGAATATGAAATCACCGCGATTATTGGTCCGTCAGGCTGCGGAAAATCGACCTTCATTAAAACGCTGAATCTGATGATCAATATGGTTCCAAACGTCAAAATGACCGGTGAAATCAATTACAACGGCAAAAATGTGCTGAACAGCAAGGTTGATCTTGTTGAATTAAGAAAAAATGTCGGGATGGTGTTTCAAAAAGGGAATCCGTTTCCACAGTCGATTTTTGATAATGTCGCCTATGGACCGAGAATCCACGGGTTGAAAAATAAAAAAGAGCTGAATGAAAGAGTGGAAAAAGCATTGATTGATGTGGCTTTGTGGGATGAAGTGAAAGACCGCCTTCAGTCCCCGGCGCTCGGACTTTCAGGGGGCCAGCAGCAGCGTTTATGCATTGCGAGAGCGCTGGCGACGAATCCGGATGTGTTGCTGATGGATGAGCCCACATCTGCTCTGGATCCCGTTTCCACTTTGAAAATCGAGGAGCTGATGCTGAAGCTGAAAGAAAAGTATACGATTGCGATCGTAACTCATAATATGCAGCAGGCTTCCAGAATTTCCGATCAGACGGCTTTTTTCCTGATGGGTGAGCTGATCGAATGCAATGATACAATGAAAATGTTTTCGTCCCCTGATGATGCACGGACAAAAGATTATATAACAGGACGTTTTGGCTAACGCCAAAAGGCCGCCGATCAGATTCGGCGGCCTTTTATATTTGCGTTCAAAAAAAACAGGCTGGGATTGACACAGCCTGTTTTTTATCGGGACAGAGTTTTCAAAATGCTTTTTAAACTCGATCCGCGTTTTAATTCATATTTGCCTGCACGGATTTTAGATTCATAGCCGGCATCTTTGACATAGTCTTTAAAGTCATCAGCGGATGTGACGACTTTTTCTTTTTCAAGAATATCGGCAACTTCTTCCGTACTCATGCCTTTTTTGATTTCAAGCTTGTATTTGGAGCCTTTTTTCGCCTCGTCAGCGGCGCTGTTGTCATCTTGGCTGGCATCGTCATGCTTTAACGATTTTTCCTTATATTGAAGGAGTTCCTGGTAATCCGCCCGTTTCAGCGAAACCTGCTCATTGTCCTTCAAATATGCTTTGACATCGGCTTCACTGACTTTTTGGCCGTTTTTTGAAGCTTCTGCGTTGCCGCCGCCCGTCATGTAAAACGTCCCTGCCAGAACGGCGGTCGCCAAAATCATCCCCCCGGCGAAAGCCTGTACACTTTGTCTGGTCATACAAGCACCCTCTCATTATCTTTAATGATCGCCTTCACATCTTCAACTGAGACATGCTCTGCTTTGGCAATCGCTTCTTCAGACATGCCGTTTTGATATTTTGAAAGAATTTGCTTTGCGATATGCTGGCTGATGCCTGCGTTCGGCCTGCGAACGACAACATTTGAATCGAGAAGCTCTTCTTCAAGCACCGTCATTTTCTTTTTCAGCTTATAGATTTCCTGCATGGCAGACAGCTGAAGCGTTTCAAGCTCCTGTTCAACTTCTTTAATCGGTTCTCTCTGAAAATATGAGAATGCGATCAGCGCAATGCTGACAATGAGCAGCGCAATGATAGCAATTTCCACGTTCATCACCTTCAATTCTTATTTTCTCCTTCTTTTTTATACCATAAAAACGCTTGCTTCAAAAGGAATTAATAAAAAAAATAAAAATTTTGTCGAAAAAGTTAATGTTCATTGCGGCATAGGATTGGTTTTAAGAAAAAAAGCTTTCCGGGGAGGGGATGATGATCAAACGGCGCGCCTGGAAAACATCTTCTCAAGATAATATTCGAACCGAGTTTTCATTTTCTAGCGCTCATTTAAAAATTGCTTACTATAATCACTGCAGCTGACATAATTAGGTGACAGATTCCGCCTGTCAGCCGCCGAAGCATTGGGCATGGAGAAGCGGATCATATGTCCGCCCTTCCTTCGGGACAGGGAAGCATGGCGGCCGCCAGAGTTTTTCGTTTGGTCCGGCAAATATGAAAAAGCATGTTGAAGAGACGTTTATCCGGAATCTTTTCGCCAAACCGCGACAAACTGAAAAAAACGCCTGGCATTCCGGCGCCATAAGTGGTATTATAGATAAGTCTGAACAGCAAATGATATATAGTTTGGAGGGAAAATAAATGCGCGTAAATATTACTTTGGCTTGCACAGAATGCGGCGAGCGTAACTATATTACTAAAAAGAACAAGCGTAATAACCCAGATCGCGTTGAATTCAAAAAGTATTGCCCACGTGACAAAAAATCAACTTTACACCGCGAAACAAAGTAAGCAGCAGGAATTTTCCTGCTGTTTTTTCAATATAAGAGGGGGTGAGCGAAGTGAAACGATTGTTGAGAAGCGATGTGAGAGAGAAACTTGCAAAGCTTACAGACGAAGAATTTCAGCAAAAAACGGAAGCGATCCATCATGCATTCTTTCAGTCAAGGCAATGGACAGAATCGTCTGTCATCGCCCTTACCATATCACGAAAGCCGGAAGTTCCGACAAGGCCGATTATTGAACGGGCCTGGCGCGAAGGAAAGACGGTATGTATACCAAAATGCCTTCCGGAAACAAAAGACATGCAATTCCGCCGTTTTAAAGATGACAGCGAGCTGGAGGTTGTCTACTTCGGACTCCAGGAACCGATCATACATAAAACAGACCTGATCATGCCTCAAGACATCGACCTCATCCTCGTTCCGGGCGTATGCTTTGATCGGCATGGCTATAGAATCGGCTATGGAGGCGGTTATTACGACAGATATTTAGCCGGTTTTCATCATGAGACGGCCTCACTTGCTTTCCACTGCCAAATGATTGAGCGGGTTCCCCGCGAAGAGCATGATATTCCGGTCAACCGGATTTTCACAGATAAAGCAACATGGGGTTGCAGCTGAATAAATATCGGAAAATGAGACACGATACGGTTATAGGAGGGATCATATGAGGAAAATGACTTTTATCGTATTAGGCACACTTGCCGCTCTCGTATTTTTTCAAAACCGCTATCGTGTGATCAATTTCATTCTTGGCCGCGACCGAATCCGCCACTACTTCATTCATTGGATCATGAGAATTCCGTTTTTCCGAAATAAGTTTATCCAGCAGGCTTTTTAAATCCCGTCTAGAACGGGATTTTTTCATGCCCGGACAGACAGGAGCCGCGCAATGAGGGCGGTTTCTTGTTATAATGAACAAAAACCAATTGTGGAGCGACGCTATGTATTCATTTGATTATATGTACTGGTATATCATCAAGCATCTATTACAGCGGGATTTTGAGCTTGTTCAGGCGCCGGCTTCGTTCGGAGAAGCCTGGCTTGAAGCCGGGGGAAACGCGCCATATGATTTGGTCCGCATCTTCCGGAAGGATGTTGATTTTAGACAGGAGCTTGTCCGCGATCTTGAATCTTTAATGGAGAGAACGGAGCGCTTGAGGGTCGTCTCAGGCAGACGGAAGCTCTCTGTATTAACCATTTATTTATCAGCGCAGGCGCCTGTCGATGAATGGGAAGATGTCGTCAGTCATCCGGTTGAGGCCAAGAGAGTCAGCATTGCGCCGATTTTTATCGATGAAACCTCGATCGAAGCCGGCTTCAATAAAATCGCGATTGCATTAAATACAAATTTCGGTGAAGTGCCGGAGCGCTTCAGACATGCAACTTATGAAGAAGTCGAATCCATCAGGGCCGAAGCGCTTGCTGCTGCCAGACGAAAAGAGGAAGAAAGAAAGCGGGAAGCCGCGGTTTTTGAAAAGGGCAAACCGGTGTTTACCTGGTTCTTCGCCGGCCTTCAGGTGATCATGTTTCTTTTATTAGAATTAGCCGGAGGAAGCCAAAATACCGAAACACTCATTCGTTTTGGCGCAAAAGAAAATAGTTTGATATTGGCGGGAGAATGGTGGAGGTTCGTCACTCCGATCATTCTTCATATCGGATTGATTCATCTCATGTTCAACACGTTTGCGTTATTATCAGTAGGAGCGGCGGCCGAGAGGGTTTTCGGTTCATTCCGTTTTCTTATCATTTACATAACAGCCGGTGTTTTCGGTTCGATCGGCAGCTTTTTGTTTAGTCCGTATCCTTCGGCGGGAGCATCGGGGGCGATCTTCGGCTGTCTGGGAGCTCTGTTGTTCCTTGCTTTTTCGAATCGGAAGGCCTTCTTAAAAACGATTGGAACCAATATTATGGTTATGATCATCCTCAACCTCGGGCTCGGCTTCGCCGTTTCAAACATTGACAATGCCGGGCATATCGGCGGATTGGTCGGGGGGTTACTTTCGGCAATGGCCGTCGGGCTTCCAGAGAAAAAAAGGCTGGCGCAGCGGGTGATTGGCTGGGTTCTCGTGCTGATCATAGGAGGGGGAGCCCTCTACTGGGGCTTTCATTCCACACCCGTTCAGGAAAGCGCCCTGCTGTATAAGGCAGGGAAGTTGTATCAAGAAGGCGAGTATAGAAAGGTGAAGGACGTCTTGCAGGAAGCTGCCGGGCGAAAGGACGCTTCAACCGACATTCTGAAAGTGCTCGCCACTGCTGAAATTCAGCTCGGTGAATACGATTCTGCTGAAAAAAGACTCGCGGCCGTCGTTGAAAAAGATCCAACTGATCACGCTTCCCTTTATAATTTAGCTTGGCTGTACAATAGAAAAGGCGAATTGGAGAAAGCCGAGCAGACCGTTGAAAAAGCGCTAAAAGAAAAACCTGATGAAGACATGTATAAAACGCTGAAAAAAGAAATTAACAATGAAATGGCGCAATAAAAAAGTATGAAAAGCTCCCGTTATGTTAAAAATGGTCTGATGAAGACAGATTGATTTGACGGGAGCTTTTGCATGGAAAAAAAACAGTATGTCCAAGAAAGTTTGGCTGAAAATATCGAATATTTGAATGAAAAGTTGGGGGTCGACAAAAGCTTTGACATGATCCGGCTTGATATGATCTATGCCGGAAGAAAGATGGCGTTATATTTGGTCGACGGGTTTGTAAAAGATGATATTATGCACCACCTGCTGAAAAATCTCTCAAAGCTTTCCCCTGAATGTTTGGAAGACGATCCGCTGGAAAAGCTGATCAAGACGTACATCCCCTATATTGAAATTGAGACAGAGGACGACCTCGACAAAGCAGCTGCACAGGTGCTGGCGGGCCCGGCCGTTTTGCTCGCCGACGGTATTGATCACGCCATTATGATAGATGCGAGAACTTACCCGGCGAGAAGCCCGGAAGAGCCTGATAATGAACGAGTCGTCAGAGGGTCGAGAGACGGTTTTGTTGAAACAATAGTGTTTAACACGGCATTGACAAGAAGGAGAATCCGCGACAGGTCATTAAGAATGGAGTTTCTGCAAGTCGGAAGAAGAAGCAAAACTGATGTCGTCATTTGCTATCTTGAAGACATCGCCGATTTGGAAAATGTGAAAAAGCTGAAGAAATCACTGGAAGCCATCGATACGGACGCGCTGACAATGGCTGAAAAAACGCTGGAAGAATACATCGGCGGCCGGCATTGGAATCCCTACCCGACGGTACGCTATACAGAAAGGCCCGATACGGCGGCCGTGCATTTGTATGAAGGCCACATTCTCGTTTTTGTTGACGGGTCACCCAGCGCTCTGATCACGCCCGTAACCTTTTGGCACCATATGCAGCATGCCGAAGAGTACAGAAATAAGCCGCTTGCAGGCGCTTATTTGAGGATGGTCCGCTTTATATCGGTGCTGGCGTCGATCTTTTTACTGCCGCTATGGTTTTTGGTTTCGATTCATCCCGAATTGCTCCCGGACGCCCTTCAATATATCGGGCCGGAAAAAAAAGGAGCGATTCCTTTGCTGGCTCAGTTCCTGATCATCGAAGTAGGGGTCGATATGATGAGAATGGCCGCGATTCACACCCCTTCATCCCTTGCTACAGCCCTCGGTCTTGTGGCGGCCTTAATGATAGGCGAAGTGGCGGTGCAGGTCGGACTTTTCTCTCATGAGGTCGTTCTGTACCTTGCAATCGCAGCGATCGGTACGTTCGCCACGCCGAGCTATGAGATGAGCATTGCAAACCGCCTTGTCAGACTCGTGCTTCTCCTCGCCGCAGGCGCTTTCGGTCCGATAGGCTTTATCGTCGGAATATTTTGTTGGATCATTTATTTGGCAAGGATGAAATCTTTTCATGTCCCTTATTTATGGCCGTTTATTCCCTTCAATTACAGAGCTTTCCGTGATATCGCGATCCGCACGCCAATGCCGCTGAAAAATAGAAGGCCCGTTTTTTTGGACCCGCAGGACCCTGACCGCTAAAGTCTGTTTTCAATCAGAAAGCAGGCTTTTTTTTGCTTGACGCAAAACCCGATTATTTATACGCTATTGTTAGGTCTTAAAAAGAATGGTGAATCAAATGAAAACAGCATATGATGTTCAGGTATTGCTGAAGCGATTCGGCTGCTATGTGTATTTCGGAGATCGGGAGCTGGAGCTCGAATATATGATGGACGAACTCAAAGAAATGCTTCTTTCAAACCTGATAGAAAAAGAAGAATGGGCACAAGCCATGACGATTTTGCAGAATGAACTGACAAATATAAAGAGAAAATAAAACAGTTGGGTTGTAAGGGGGACTAAAAGATGAATGAAAGCTGGCTGGTCGGGATCGACCTCGGGGGAACGACTGTAAAACTTGCTTTTGTAAGCGCTTATGGGGAAATCAAACACAAGTGGGAAATACCGACGGATAAATCGGGAAATACGGTGACGGTCAGCATAGCAAAGGCGATTGACAGCAAACTGAGGGAAATCGGCAAACCGAAGCACATATTAAAATATATCGGAATGGGTGCGCCGGGACCGGTCAATATTGAGACCGGAGTTGTCTACAAAACGACAAATATGGGCTGGGAAAACTATCCTTTAAAAGATCACTTGGAAGCGGAAACAGGCTTGCCTGCCGTCATCGAAAACGATGCAAACATCGCTGCCCTCGGGGAAATGTGGAAAGGTGCAGGAGACGGCGCCAAGGATTTGATTCTTGTTACGTTAGGTACAGGAGTCGGCGGGGGTATTATTGTAAACGGAGAAATTGTCCATGGAGTAAACGGAGCCGGCGGAGAAATCGGCCACATCTGTTCTGTTGCAGAAGGGGGAGCCCCATGCAACTGCGGGAAAACCGGCTGTATTGAAACCATCGCGTCCGCGACCGGCATTGTGAGAATCGCCAAGGAGAAAATGGCAGCGGGCGACTGTGAAACCGTTTTAAACAAATATGAGTCTTTAACATCCCGCGATATCTTTGAAGCCGCGGAGCAATGCGACCCTGTCGCAACAGATGTGATCGGTTATGTAACCAATCATTTGGGACTGGTTCTCGGCAATTTGGCAAGTTCCCTGAACCCTTCAAAAATCGTCATTGGCGGCGGTGTGTCAAAAGCGGGCGAAATCCTTCGCGCCAATGTTGAAAAATCCTTTAAAAAATACGTGTTTCCAAGAGCGGGAGAAGCTGCCGACATCGTCATCGCTACCCTCGGGAATGATGCTGGGGTCATCGGAGGGGCTTGGATCGCCAAGAACGCATGGCTGAAGAGCCAGGCTCAGCTTCAATGAAACCGTTTATAACACCTTGTTTAATGGATTGATTTTTTTGTACAGACAAGTTAAGATATAATTTAGTTATTTTTGGTATCTTTTCAAAAACGTACAATTGAAGGAATCTGCCCGAGTTTTGCTCTATAGGGAGGATTGGAATGCAAAAGTCATTTTTTTCGAAAATTTCATTTTTGTTCATTGCGACATTGCTGATGTGGCTGAAAACGTATGTCGTTTACAAAACAAGCTTCAATATTAAAATTGAAAACTTCATGCAGGAGTTTATATTGTTTATCAACCCATTAAGCTTTTTGCTGTTTGTATTTGGAATCGGGCTGTTTTTTAAAGAAAAAAACAGAAACCGCTTTATCATCGGGGCCAGCATCATTCTGACGCTCGTCCTCTTGGCAAATATGATTTTCTACCGTTTTTATAATGACTTTCTGACGATTCCTGTACTATTTCAGACGAATAACATGGGTGATTTGGGAAGCAGCATCAACTCGTTGTTCATGCCCGCCGATCTGCTTTTGGCCGTCGATATCGTAATTTTGATTTGGCTGTACAAGCGCCAGCCGGTGAAAGCAGGCGGTGCTGCGACAAGGAAAGAGCGGGCGGCTTATTTTCTTTTTGTCGCCGCCGTTTTCTTTTTCAATTTGGGCGTATCGGAAACAGAACGGCCGCAGCTCTTGACGAGATCGTTTGACAGGGAAGTGCTCGTCAAGAACATCAGTCTCTATAATTTCCATATCTACGACGCACTGATCCAGTCCAAGCAGTCCGCCCAGCGTGCGTTGGCTGACAGCAACAGCCTCACCGAAATTGAAAACTATGTCAGCGCAAACCGGACGGATCCGGACAAGGAACTGTTCGGCATTGCCAAAGGGCGCAACGTCATTTTAGTGTCCTTGGAATCCACACAAAGCTTTGTCGTGAACCGCAAATTGAACGGCAAAGAAATCACCCCTTATTTGAATGACCTGATCAAAAAAAGCTACAGCTTTGACAACTTTTACCATCAGACGGGGCAGGGAAAAACCGCCGATTCTGAATTCATCGTCGATAACTCTCTTTATCCTTTGGGAAGGGGAGCGGTCTTCTTTACAAATGCGGCAAATGAATATACGGCAATGCCTGAAATTTTGAAAAACCACGGCTACTATTCTTCTGTTTTTCATGCGAACAACAAAAGCTTCTGGAACCGCGACATCATGTATGATTCTTTAAAGTATGACAAGTTTTACGATATCAAATCATATGATGTGAATGATCAAAACTCTGTAGGGTGGGGATTGAAAGACAAAGAATTTTTTGAGCAGACAGCAGAGCTTATGAAAGGCATCCCGCAGCCGTTCTATACCCGTCTGATCACGTTGACGAATCATTTCCCATTTGAGCTGGATGAAGAAGATAAAATGATTGATGAATTTGATTCAAAAAGCGGCACATTGAACCGATATTTTCCGACCGTCCGCTATCAGGATGAGGCACTGAAAAGGTTTATTGAAAAACTGAAAGAGAATGGACTGTATGACAATTCGGTTATCGTTTTGTATGGCGACCATTATGGAATTTCAGAAAACCATAATGAAGCGATGGGACAATTCCTCGGCAAGGAAATTACGCCTTTTGAGGAAGTGCAGCTTCAAAGGGTTCCGCTCGTGATCCACATCCCGGGCGTCACCGATAAAAAGCCGAAAACGATTGATACGGTCGGCGGGCAGATTGATATCCGTCCGACTTTGCTCAACCTGCTCGGGATTGATTCAAGCGATCAGGTCCAGTTTGGGAACGACCTGTTTTCCGGAGATAAGATGGAATTCACTGTCCTCCGCGACGGAAGCGTCATTACGAAAGATAAAGTATACACGGATGGCGTATGCTATGATAAATCGACCGGCAAGCCTACGAAGAATAAAGATGGCTGTGAAGCGTTTGCTGAAAAAGCAAAACAGGAGCTTTCATACTCAGATCAAATCATTTACGGCGATTTGCTGAGATTTTATGACAGTGAACGATTAAAAAAACAGTCAGCTTCCATCAAAAAGAAAGGCGATAAAAAAGAATGAGAAAAGCTTCCGCTGTCATAGTGGAAGCTTTTTTTATGCTCTTTGGACGCGGTTTCATCGTTTCAAAAAAACAATGGTTTACGGATGAAAAGCTGTGGTATAATCGAATTGATAATGATTCTCTTTATCACTAATAGTTCGGAAGGAAGGTATGATATATGGCTTTTAGACGCAGGACATTCATTGCTGCATTCTTTGCCTTATTATTGATTACAGCACTGGCAGCATGCGGAAATAAAACAGAAAGCAAAGGTTCTTCTTCAGACTCAAATAAGGAAGAAACGATTACATACAAGGCTGAAAATGGAACGGTTAAAGTTCCTAAGCATCCTAAAAGAGTAGTTGTCCTGGCCGACGACTACTACGGATACTTGAAGACGCTTGGCATTCCAGTGGTCGGGGCATCTGAAAGGGTTTTCCAAAACCCGTATTTCAAAGGGAAAACCGATGGTGTGACAAACATTGGAGACGGTATGTCTGCTGAAAAAATCATTAATTTAAAACCGGATCTGATCGTTGTATGGACAACTCAAAAGGTGGATATCGAGAAGATGGAAAAAATCGCGCCGACTGTTGCTTTGAAGTATGGCAAGAGCAGCGCGGAACAGCTGAGGGATTTCGGAAAAATGACGGGTACTGAAGATAAAGCGGAAAAGTGGCTGGCCGAGTGGGATAAAAAAGTTGCAGCGGCAAAATCTAAAGTGCAAAAAGCCGTGGGCGACAAAACGGTTTCCGTTATGCAGACAAATGGAAAAGAAATTTACGTATTCGGAGATAAATACGGACGGGGTGGAAGCATCATCTATCAAGATCTTGGTTTAAAGGCAACGAAGCTGACAAAAGAAAAAGCGATCAGCCAAGGCCCTGGATATACGAGCATTTCTTTAGAAAAGCTGCCTGACTTCGCCGGAGACTATATGTTTATCGGACCTTGGCAATCAGGCGGAGACGACGGCGGCGTGTTTGAAACATCCATCTGGAAAAATCTTGACGCTGTCAAACATGGACATGTCTATAAAATCGACCCGATCGGCTTCTATTTTTCTGATCCGATTTCTTTAGAAGGACAGCTGAAGTTCATTACAGACAATTTGACGAAATAAAATAAAAGAAACGTTTTTTGCGGCGCTTCCGTCCTGTGGACGGAAGCTTTTTTTCGCTTGCAAACGCGCAGAGTTTTTGAACAGGCATCCTACATATGCTATTGTGGGAGGGATCATTGATGGCATTCATCTACATCAAACCGGAGTTAAAACAAGACATGACAAGATTGTCAGACATCCTGAACATACCCGAACCGCTTTTAATCAGCGCAAACCTTCACGCGGACTTAGACGTATTTTATTTTCCCGGATTGCATGTTCAAGCAGGAAAAGAAGCGCCGGCAGCCGAAACATATGAAGAGATGAAATTATTGGTAAACAGGCAGCCGAAACTGGAACATGAAAAATGGCTGACAAATAGGGCGGTTCATGATTCACAAACATTGAAACAAGAAATGGAAAAAATTGCAGATTGTTTTCCGTTTGTCACATACCATATCATTGGCCGTTCTGTATTGGGCCAGCCTATTTATGAACTGAACATCGGAGAGGAGAACGCCGAAAAAAGAACGCATATCAATGCCTCTTTTCATGCGAACGAGTGGATCACCACATCGGTGCTCATGAAATGGATAAAAGAATATTGCCTGTCTTTATGCAAAGATGAGCAAGTGTTCGGGTTTTCCCCTGTGCAGCTTTTCCGCATGACAAAACTTTCAATTGTTCCGCTTGTAAATCCCGATGGCGTTGACCTTGTTTTGCACGGTCCCGGTCATCTCGGACTAGAGCGGAAGACACTGGATGAAATGAATGAATATCAGCCTGATTATAGAGAATGGAAAGCGAATATCAATGGAGTGGATTTGAACAATCAATTTCCGTCTTTTTGGGAAATCGAAAAACAGCGAAAGCCACCTAAAGCGCCTTCATACCGGGACTATCCCGGGGACGCTCCGCTTACAGAGCCTGAGGCGGCAGCCATGAGGAATTTGATCGTAAGGCGCCCGCCGGACCGCCTTGTCGCGCTTCATACACAAGGGGAAGAGATTTATTGGGGCTATAAAGGCTATGAGCCCCGGGAATCCGCGGACGTCATTCAAACGTTTGAGCGGTTCAGCGGCTATAAAGGCGTCAGATACATTGACAGCTACGCCGGTTTTAGGGACTGGTTCATCCATCATTTCGGCAAAGAGGGGTATACCGTTGAACTTGGAAAAGGGAAAAACCCTTTACCATTGGAACAATTTGACGATATATATTGTAAAAGCAGAGGAATTCTTTGGGCATCATGTTTTTTTGAGGGCTGAAACCTTTTGCGGCGCAAAACCGTAAAAGGAGGTAGCCGAACATTTATGGAAGGAGAATGGCTGGTTTGAGAGTTTCATTATTAATCATAGCCGCTGTGATGACAGTTTTAACAGCCGCCTGTACACCTTCGGAATCTAGCGGTTCAGAAGGTGACCATCATGCGGTGACCGACGGAAAGAAAAAAAGCGATGAAGCAAGCGGAGAAAAAAAGATTGTATCGCTGAAGGACCGGTATTTTGATGAGGCGGCAGGGTGGCTGGATAATGAAACCATTTTATATACCGCAACAGACCCGGTTGCAGGAAGTGAAGTAAAGTCATATGATATATTTACAGGGACGGAAAAAACGATATATAAAACCGATGAACGGCTGATCACAGCTGAACTTAACCGGGAAAAAAATATGATTCTCGTCCAAACTGCAGGAGACGGCTCCAAATTTAAATTGACGCTTATCAATACGCGGGGCGAAAAGCTGTTTGCAAAAGGATTCAACACCCATGAACTTCAAGTGGACTGGAATGAATTCGATCCTTATCTTTTATATGTAACGGCATTCACAAAAGATTGGGAGTATCGTTCGTTATTGATCAATGCAAAGGAAAATAAAACAGACCAAGACGTCGTCCAGGCCGCTTTCATTCATTGGACATCGCCCGATTCGTTCGATTATGTGAAGTGGGATAACAGGGACCGGGAAAAGCCGGCTCCTGTTTATTCCTATAACATATCGGCGGGAAGGGAAAAGAAGCTCGCGGATGACGCGCTGCATGCCGATGTATTTAAACATGTGCGGCTGATCGTGACATCATCTGAAAAAAGCGGGGAGGGAACCTACATATTTTCAGATGTACCATCATCGAAAAAACGGCTGTCTTTCACCCTTCCGCTGTTTTCCGATGATGCAAGCCTGTCTCCAATGGAATACAGCTATGATCAGAAAAATGAATGGTTCTATACGTATCAGCCGGGTGAATCTAGCTCCCTGTTTGATCTGATATCCATCAATCTTAAAACAGGAGACCGGCGGGTGGTTCAGGAAGGCATCGAAATGCTTCCGATCACTGTGTCTCCTGATGGTAAATACGCATTGTACGGCTATGCGCAGGATAAGGTCATGTCACTCGGTTCAAAAACAATAAAATCCCTTGTAGAGAAGGAATAGGAAGGAGCAGTACAATGGCGATAGCAGACGTAACCATCATTCCGATTGGAACAGAAACCCCGAGTGTAAGCGCGTATGTTGCGGAGATTCAAACGATTTTAGAAGAGTTTAAAAAAGAAGGCAAAATCAAATATCAGCTGACACCGATGAACACCTTAATTGAAGGTGAATTAAGCGATGTGTTTCAGGTGATTCAGACCATCCATGAGGCACCTTTTCAAAAGGGGATACACAGGGTGGCCACCAATATCAGAATTGATGACCGGCGCGATAAGAAAACGACAATGGAAGGCAAGCTGTCTAGCGTTCAAAAACATTTAAACCGATAAATAAAAAAGCCTTGTTCCGGCCGGAGCAAGGCTGTCCCATGCGCAGAAAAGGCAGCTTTAGTGTGCTGTCGGATACCCGCTGTGAATAATCGTCATGACCGTAAACCAGCCGAAGACCAAAAAAGCGGCTCCGCCGAACAATATTCCGAGAACGTTGATTTGTTTGAGCGAACGAAGAACCCCAATAGCAGATAATATCGAGACAAGGCCAAAAATGATTACGAGCAACATCAATATAAACCCCCTTCGTTTGGTTCCCCTGCAGTTTATTTCCAATTTTATTTTAACCGTTTTCATCAACTTTGTCGAGGGTAACATGATTCATTGAAAGTTTCTCTCAAAACCTTCATAATGATATCGAGGTGAAAAAGATGAAATGGAGAAGAATGCCTTTAGGGCCCATTCAAACAAATGCATATATCTTATCAAATGATGACGGCACCTGCTTAATATTTGATCCAGGCAGTGAAGCCGGAAAACTGAACGCATACATAAAAGAAAAAGGGCTTACACCGCTTGCCGTCCTGCTGACGCATGCCCATTTTGACCATATCGGGGCTGTGGACAAGGTAAGAAAAGAGTGGAATATTCCCGTCTATGTCCATGAAAATGAAGCCGAATGGCTGACAGATCCTTCATTAAACGGATCGGCCCTGCTGACGGGGCAGCAGATTACCGCGGAAAAAGCCGACCGCCTGATCGATGAGGAGAACGAGCTCAAAATCGGCTCATTTAAGCTTCAGGTTCTCTTTACCCCAGGCCATTCTCCCGGAAGCGTCTCTTATTATGTACAAGAGGAAAACATGATCATCTCCGGAGATGTCCTGTTTAAAGGGAGCGTCGGCCGCACAGATCTTCCCGGCGGAAACCATGACGTTCTGATGGACAGCATTCATAAAAAACTGCTCTCTCTGCCTGAAGAGACGCTTGTATTAAGCGGACATGGACCAGAGACGGATTTGATGACGGAACAGGAACAAAATCCGTTCATCAACGGCTTTACGCTATAGACAGGAAAAAAGAGACGAAATCCAAGCGGATCGTCTCTTTTTTCTTGCCTTAATGGCCTCCCTGGCCGGGAACCATAATAAAAACCGAATAGTATGTAAATCCAGCAAAAAAGACCGTCAAATATGCGCCGAAAATATAAATGTACATTCGTTCTGTCAAGTTGAGATACGATAAGAAAACAAAGAAAACGGTTTGCCCGAAAAACAGCAATGACGCATCCTTCATATCTCCTAAATAAAACATGACCGCAAAAATACCTGTCCAGAAACCCAACACGCGGAACATGCGATTCATTGATATCCCTCCCAGAAAGCCCCTTTGTTTCTATTATAGATCAGTTCATCTTGAAATGTAAACATTTTCATTTTGAGAAAATCAATTCATTTTTTACAATTTTGTGATCGAATGGCCGGCATGAAATTTTCTTACCGTGTTTAATAAAAAAAGATCCCGGGTACGTATCATAACAAAGACAAGGCATAGCAATAAAAAAGGAGGAAACGGACATGGAAGAGCTGATTTTTTACTCTTATCCAAGCTGCACATCATGCCGCAAAACAAAACATTGGCTGAAAGCGAATCAGATTGATTTTAAAGAGCGCCACTTATTCAGGGAGACGCCGAATCAAGAAGAATTAAAGCATATTCTGTCTTTGACAACAGAAGGCTTCGATGAAATATTGGCGACGAGAAGCCAGGCGTTCAAACAGCTCAATTTGAATATTGAGGAGCTGACGGTTAGCGAAGTAGTGGACCTGCTCATTCAAAAACCGAAGCTCTTGAGGCGTCCGATTCTCGTGAGCGGAGACAAGCTTGTTATCGGATATAATCCCGGCGAGTTATTAAAGCTATCGAAGAAAAACGCTTTGCAACGATCTGTGTCCTGAAAAAACCGAAGATTGCTGAAAACGGAATTTTTCAGCATATCTTCGGTTTTTACGCTTGGAAAACTGGGCTAGCTGGATTCGAACCAGCGCATCACGGAGTCAAAGTCCGTTGCCTTACCGCTTGGCTATAGCCCATCATACTACACGTTTAGTTTTAGCAAAAATTTTTGTTTTATACATATGGGATGTTCTAATGCAATTACTTAAGGAGGATGGATATGAAAAGCAAAAATTCAGCCCTTTATCAGCATTTCATGAAACGGTCGAGTCACATCACAGATGAATGGTTATCAAATACGCCGATTCAACAATCCGGTCTTTCTACGGCAAAGCAATATAAAGAATTTGTTCAGGCGGTCATCAATATATTAACAGAAAAAAAGCCGCAAAAGGAATGGAAGGCAGCCTTGGAGTGCGCGAGAAAATTAGCGCGGGACAAGGCTGTCATCCAAGCTCCCATTCATGAAAGCCTAAAAGGTTTTAAAATATTCCGGCGCATCTTTATGGATGAAATCGAAACATTTTCAAATGAAAGTGCACATGACATTTCCAAAAAAGAAGCTTTTGAGTGGAGTAAACGGCTTAACTTGATGTTGGATGAATTCATTGAGCAATTTATGGATGAGTATGACAGGACCACAATCAGACAATTGCATGCCCAAAAGGAAATGATCCGTGAATTAAGCGCTCCAGTGATTCCGATCTCAAATCATATAGGCGTTCTGCCCCTCATAGGAGAAATCGATACAAATAGAGCTAAAGTCATTTTGGAATCCGCCCTTGAACAATGTGCAGAGCTTCATCTGACTCATTTGTTCATTGATATTTCAGGTGTTCCGATTGTTGATACAATGGTTGCTTACCAGTTATTCAGGGTAGTTGACAGCACAAGGCTTCTAGGGATTGAGACGATTATTTCCGGCATTCGTCCCGAGATTGCCCAGACGGTCGTCAAGATCGGCATCGATTTTTCCAATATCAAAACAGAGCAAAGTCTCGCAGTGGCACTTTCTAAAAAAGGTTTTCGCATCTGGGAAGGAGACGTCTCCGTGCAAAATGATAAAAACATGGTATGAGGACCCGTTTTTTAAAAATAGATTTTCGTCTTTCATATTCTTTTTTTGCCTTCCGCAACCCGCTCATTTTCTTTTTTTGAGGATTTGAAGCTTCCGGCGCTTTTCGCTAAACTGCGGTTAGAAAGGAGGCGCAAGGATTTGCAAGCGATTGAACCATTAAGCGGGAGAGTAATCGAAGAGGCATGCAGAATGAGAGCATCTGACATTCATATTGTTCCGTGTAAAAAAGAGGCGATTATCCGTTTTAGAATCGACGGTGAATTGATTCAAAAGGACAGGCTGACGAGGCTTGAGTGCTCAAGGCTGATTTCCCACTTTAAATTTCTTTCTTCAATGGATATCGGAGAACGGAGACAGCCGCAAAGCGGTGCTTTAACCCTTCAAGTGAATAATAAGCCTGTTCATTTAAGAATGTCGACTTTGCCCACTGTATACGATGAAAGCTTGGTGATCCGCGTTTTGCCGCAAGCAAGTGCCCCGCCGCTCAGAAGCCTGTCATTGTTTCCGGATGCAACGTCGAAGCTGCTGTCTTTTCTGAAGCATTCACACGGCCTGATGATCTTCACCGGCCCTACAGGTTCGGGAAAAACGACAACTCTGTATTCGCTAATCGAATATGCAAAACAGCATTTTAACCGCAATATTATTACCCTGGAGGATCCGGTGGAATCCAGAAGCGAGCATGTTCTTCAAGTACAGGTAAATGAGAAGGCGGGTATGACATATTCTGCCGGCTTAAAGGCTGTTCTCCGCCATGATCCGGACATGATCATTCTGGGGGAAATCCGCGATGCAGAAACAGCCAAAACCGCGGTCAGAGCGGCGCTGACAGGTCATCTTGTATTATCGAGCATGCACGCGAAAAACGCAAAAGGCGCGATATACAGACTGCTTGAATTCGGCGTCACAATGACAGAAATTGAACAGACGCTGGTTGCTGTAAGCGCGCAACGACTCGTCAATCTTGTCTGTCCATTTTGCGGAGAGCAGTGTTCTTTTTATTGCAGAATGGCGAGGGAAGTCAGAAGAGCAAGCATTTTTGAGCTTCTGTATGGAAAGAGCCTGAATCTTTGTATAAAAGAAGCTAAAGGCGCATATGTAAACAACCGCTTCGACACATTGAGAAAATTGATCCGCAAAGGGATAGCGCTCGGTTATGTGCCGGCCGGATCTTATGAACGCTGGGTGCATCATGAAGCCGATTAAGAACAGATGGCCTGTCGGGGAACAGGCAGAGTTCCTTGAAAAGCTTGGCGAGATGATGATGAACGGTTATACGCTTCTTGATGCATTAAGCATGCTGGAACTGCAATTAAAGCGGCAGCAAAAAACGGATATTGCATTCGGGAGGAGAAGGCTTGCGGAAGGGTATCCTGTTTTTCAAGTTTTAAATATGATTTCATTTCATAAAGCTGCCGTCAGCATCGTTTATTTCGCCGAACGTCACGGTAATGTGCCATTTGCTTTTATGCAGGGCGGCGAATTGCTCCGCCGTAAAATCGAACAGGCCGAAAAAATCAAAAAAGCCGCACATTATCCGGCATTTTTGATTTTGACGGTTTGCCTCATTGTCTATATGATGAAAGCCGCCATTGTTCCGCAGTTTTCCGCGATCTATGACTCGATGAACATGGAAACGCCCTTTCTGACATCCTTCATCTTTTTATTTTTTGAAAGTTTCTCCTTGTTGTTTCTGTGCATACTAGCCGCCGCTGCTGTTTTTTGGGCGTATTATTTGTACGCTTTCCGCCAAAAGCCCCCTGAAGACAAAATGGCTCTTCTCATCAGAATTCCGCTGGCAGGCAGAATCCTCAAATTGTTTAACAGCTACTTTTTATCACTTCAGCTGAGCAATCTTCTTACATCCGGTTTGTCTATATATGACAGTTTAAAAGCGTTTGAAAGCCAGCCCTTTTTGCCGTTTTTCCAAAAGGAAGCTAAACGGCTGATCGAGAGGCTGAAACAGGGGGAAGCGATAGAACATATGTTAAACGGACACCCGTTTTATGAAAAGGACCTATCAAAGGTGGTGGCTCACGGCCAATTAAACGGCCAGCTTCACAGAGAGCTTTATTCATACAGCCAATTTCTGATCGACCGGTTTGAAAAGAAAGCGGAAAAGTGGACAGGCCTGCTGCAGCCGCTGATTTACGGTTTTACCGCGGCCATGATTTTAATACTCTATCTGTCCATGCTGTTGCCAATGTATCAAATGATGAATCAGTTATAAAGGAGGCCGTCCAAATGAATGAAAAGGGATTTACGCTGATTGAAATGCTAGTCGTCATGCTTGTCATATCAATTCTGCTTTTAATTACGATCCCGAATGTCACCAAGCACAACCAAAGTATTCAAAAGAAAGGCTGTGAGGGATTAAAAAGCATGATTCAGGCCCAAATTACGGCTTATGAGATCGATCATGACGGAAAAACGCCGAGTCTGGGCGATCTGGAATCAGAGGGATACATTAAGAAGAACTTGGCTTGTCCTAACGGAAAACCGATTGTGATTTCAAATGGCAGTGTACAAACCCGATAATGGCAAGGTATCAAAAAGGGTTTACTCTTCTTGAAAGCCTCACCGTTTTGCTGATCAGCTCGATTATGATGATATGTTTATTTGCCGGATTGCCATCCGCTTATGAAAAAAGGATTGTCCAGCATTTTGCTGCACAGCTTGAAGCAGATTTGCTTTTTGCCCAGCAGTCAGCTTTTGTTCAAAACAAGAAGGTGAAAGTACTGTTTGATACCGATCATTACAAATATACCATCAAGCCGGCTGATGAAAGCTTACCCCCTTATCTTGTCAGGGAGTATGATCACAAAATTGACATAAAAAAATCGACAATCGGACAACATTTCACCTATAGCCCGAGCGGGGCTCCGAATCAAGGAGGAAAACTGTTGATTAATGCAAATAAAACCTCGTTTGAATTGACGATTTATTTAGGAAGCGGCAGAATCAATGTTCAAAAAAAATAGAGGGTTTATGACACTTGAAACTGTTTCTGCATTTAGTATTTGGATGATGATAGCCGCTTTTTTAATTCCGGCATATCATCAGCTCGAATTGAAAGCTGACATGATGGGAAAAGAAGAAGAAGCATACCGCATCTTAGATGAGAAGATCAGCCGCTACATGCTGATCGGGCGTTATCAGGCGGCAGAAACCGTTTTTTATCAGGGAACCGCCTACTTTATTGAATGGGAGGAAAAAGGAGATGAATATAAAGTTTGCATCTCCATTGAAGACAGAAAAGACCGCCAGCATTGTTTCGGAATTCTCAAAACAAAAGGGCTTTACCCTTCTTAATACTTTAAGTTCATTAATGGTCTACATGTTCATTGCCGGAACGGCCGTCTCAATGTTTCATCTGTTTTTATCCCCGGCTGTCAACGAGGATGATATCCGTCCGGAAGAATGGACCATTACAGCTGAACAGATGCTCAAAGAATGCAAAGAAGCTGAGGACATTAAAGTAAAGAACAACGGCCGGGTACTTGAGTTGAAAAATTCTTTAGGTGATGCGGTCCGCTATGAACCGTATCGGACATTGATTCGCAAAAGAGTAAATTCAAAAGGCCATATGCCGATGCTGCAGCAAGTCAAACGCGTAAAATTCAGACTTGAAGATCACCACGTTATCTTTGATGTCATCGGTCTTAACGGCAAAAAGTATCGCGCGGCATTTCCAATCTATCATTCTGGATGAAGGTGGTTAAATCTGTACAATTCCAAAGGCTATATTTATCCCGCAGCGCTTTTTATGGCGATGATCTGCATGCTGTGCGCCGGCCATTCCGCGGCGGTTTTTATCACGAAGCAAGCGTTTGCCAAACAAACGAAAGAGTTTTACACCCAGCAAAATCTCCTTCGAAATGGGGTTCTTTATTCCGTCCGGCATATCCAAGACGAACGGGAAAGAGAGGAAAAAAAGGCGTATGGTGCGGTCTCGTATTCCATTTTGCCAGCCGGTAAACAGACGAAGCTTGTGAGGATTAAGATAAAAACAGCAGCGAAAACCGTGAGAACTGCGGAATTTCAATATCATTTGAAGAAAAAGAAAATCAGCCGGTGGAAAGAGAAGTAGCGGTTAAGCCTGAAAAAGACGTATAAAAAAGTATGCGCCTGACAACACTTCATCATAAGAAGTGCGATGAGGTGAGCAGATGAAAACGAACGATTATGTGAAATATATGACAGAACAGCTTGTCAAGTATATGGATACACCAAAACAAGAAAGAAAAGAAATGAAAGAAAAGCGCAAAGAAAGCAGACCGCCGTCCCGCATATACCGCTGGTTCGGGATTCTTCCTATCGGCTGCATGATGTTTTTTAAACGTCATAAATCATAAGATAGAAAAGGCATCCCCATTCGGCGGGCCGCGGGCCAGGAGGTTCGAATTTCAATCAAGAAATAGGAAGCCGTTTTCCTAAAGGAAAGCGGCTTATTTATATTCTTCAACAACTACCACTTTATTAATTTTATGGGTTGAAGGCTCGTACGAAATGGTGACAAATACGCCAAAATCTTTATTTCCTTCACTAAGGGTCAGGTGGTACTGTTTAACAGCTTCATCAGTTCGTTTTCGGTCCCATACCTTTTGGGTGAGCCGGACTTCAGCTTCCGGGTATCTCTTTTTGGCTTCCTGAACAGCTTTTTCTTCCCATTTCGTCATAACGGCTGTTTGATAGCCTGCTCCTTGTACATACAGCGGTTTTGAACTTACAAGCAATAAAAGGACGCATAATATGATCTTTTTCAGCATGGGTCACCATCCTTTCCTCCCTATTTTTTTCCTTGTCGACACAGTTTATACAAAAAAATAAGAATAAATTGTGTACATTATAAAGAACTTCATTTTTTTCAAAAAGATGAGAATTTAAGAGTTTTTTTGAGGAATTGAATGAAAATGTTCTGTAAAACGAACTAAATCGACTATTTTGACAGTTTTCAATTGTGAGCTTTGTTCTTTATACTCTAACTATTAGGTTCTTTAAAACGAACGAAAAGCTGCTAGGAGGGTAGTCATGATTAGATTATCTCGAACTAGGAGACGCCGAAAAAAAGACAAAAAGACGATCATCGGTTTTCAAATGATGTTGATCATCTACCTTTTGATTGGACTGGGGAGTCAGCTGAATCAAAATACGAACGCATCGTTCCATGATGTGGAAAAATATAGCATGTCAATGAAAGCGTCTGCAAAATTCAAGGACATAGATGATAGAGAGTGGGATGGAAGCGATTTGAAGCTTCAAAAACAGACAAAAACAAAAGGAAGCACTTGTGCGCCGTTGCCTTTATTTGCTGAATTTAAAAACCGCGGCAACAGCATAACCGCTTCAGAATGGAAATGGGAGCTGCACAAAATCGAGAGCTCTTCAAAGCCGCTGAAAGACGGGGCTGTCATAGACAAAGGCACGGTTGGCAAGGAAGTCCGCAGCCATCTATACAGGATTGAGTCAAATCGTGCGGTAAGTGGAGGAATTTACGTTTTTAAATTGATAAAACCTGAAGGTCATCCTGATATCAAACGGGGAAAGCCGTTTATTTGGTCAAAGGTGATGAAACTCAGCGACTGCAAAGAAAAGACGCCGAAGCCTCCAAAAAAAGCCGAATCCAAACCAGATCGTAAAGACAAGCCGGAAACATTCCGGGAGACTGAACGAACAGATAAAATCGAGCCAGAAAAACAAGGAACAGACGGCGGTCGGTCCGTCCGTGAGGAAAAAAATAAAGAGAAACATTCATTAGAAAGCGGGGATGCGTCATGAAAAAAATCATGAAATGGGTCAGCAATTTCTTATATGTGATTATTTTCACGCTGATCATTGCGGCGGTCATTGTTGTCATATCAACAAAATCGTCGGGCGGGGAGCCTCAGCTGTTCGGCTATCAATTGAAGACGGTTTTATCCGGTTCAATGGAGCCGGAGTTTAAAACGGGATCAATTATCGCCGTTCAAAAAGTTGCAAATCCCGAGTCCTTGAAAAAGGGCGATATTATTACATTCATGCAAGATCAGAACACAATGGTTACCCACCGGATTATCGGTATAACAAAACATAAATCAAATCTCGTATTTAAAACAAAAGGTGACAACAACCAAAATCCCGATTCCGATCCTGTTTTGGCGGAAAACGTTGTCGCAAAGTATTCGGGAATTACCGTTCCATATGCGGGGTATCTGCTGGATTTCGCCAGCAAACCCATCGGCACAGCCATCTTGTTGATCGTGCCGGGTCTCTTGTTAATTCTTTATGCGGTCATTACGATATCCGCGGCATTGCGTGAAATTGATCAAAAAACAAAAGCAATCGAAGCC
Source organism: Bacillus sonorensis NBRC 101234 = KCTC 13918 (assembly GCF_001592005.1). Classification (GTDB taxonomy): domain Bacteria; phylum Bacillota; class Bacilli; order Bacillales; family Bacillaceae; genus Bacillus; species Bacillus sonorensis. The sequence continues at coordinate 76,372 of NZ_BCVZ01000005.1, read as the reverse complement.
GCCGGAAAAGACCGGGTTTCAATGTAACTTTCGTTGGTCACCTGTTATTCAGGTCTCCATATATAGCATTTTTCAATTATAAAAGGAGGAGTTATCATGGGTACAAAGAAAAAAATTGGATTAGGAGTTGCGTCCGCTGCTCTTGGGCTGGCATTAGTAGGAGGGGGAACTTGGGCCGCGTTTAACGATATCGAAACGACACAAGCTACGTATGCAGCAGGTACGCTTGACTTAAATGCGAAAGAAACGTCTGCGAGAGTGAACCTGTCAAACTTAAAACCGGGTGATAAATTCAAAAAAGAATTCACATTTAAAAATGACGGTTCATTGGCCATTAAAGAAGTGTTAATGCAGATGGGCTTCAGCAATTTCGTTGACGCCAACGCGAAAAACGGCGGGAAAAATTCTGCCGAAGACTTCCTGAAACAGTTTAAAGTCAGCGTATTGACTGTCGGCGTTGAAGGCGGAAACGGATATCCTAAAAACATCATTCTTGATTCCGCGAATCTCTATGATCTGTACAATATGTCTGCGAAAAAAGATAAAAGCTCAATGGAAAAAATCAAAAAGCTAATTGAGCCGGGCTTCCTGCATGACAACGGCAAAATCAATGTCGCGACAATCAAGGGCAAGACTGCGCCTCAATACGATGGTATTCCAAAAGATCCATACGATTTCGACAAAGTCGAAATGGTCATTGAATTTATCAATGACACAACAACAGACAGCAACGGCAACATGATACAGAACAAATATCAAGGAGATTCTGTACAGCTTGACTTCTCATTTGAGGGTACTCAATGGAACGGCTTAACCATCGATGGAAATAAACACGCCGATGAAAAAGGATATGTTAAAGAGAACGAAAGAGCACACAGTGAAGATAAATAATGCTATCCATTAAAAAAAAGCGGATCAACAGATCCGTTTTTTTTATGTAAATTTGATCGGCGTCGTTATATTTTTTAAATGCCAAAGGGAGTAAGATATGTGACACTTACTCCTTTTCCTGTCTTTTCTTCCATTTTTGATAATCCAAAAATTCGCGAAATTGTTTTTTAGAAACCCCTGATGCCATCGCGTCACGAACTAGATTTTCCCATTCACTATCTAATTGACCATCGTATTCGGTTTCATCTTTCTCATCAAGCAGGGTATGAACCGAGACGTCCAGAACAGCGGAGACTTTTTCTAGAAATTGAATGGAGGGGTTTGTTTGCAAATTTCTTTCTATTGAACTTAAATAAGACTTCGCTACCCCAGCCTTTTCAGCTAGTTCAGATAGTGAGTAGCCTTTTTCTTTTCGATATTGTTTAATACGCTGGCCAATCAATGTCATCACCTTCCTTTCGATATTATAGCACATTCAGAAAGGATTTATTGAATGACTTCTTTCAATTGGTGTGGAAGCTTCCGAAGGCTTATGACCCAAATTGAGAAAAATTCTTATTTCCTCTGGACTAATACCTGCTCTGAGAGCGCTTTTGATGAGATCTTCCCACTCCTTGTCCAATTCTTCCTTCTCACTTTTCGCTTTCATGATACATGTCCCCTCCCAAAATACTTGGTTATGTATTTCAGTCAACCTTGTTGTTGGCAACAAAGATAAATCGCTGGCCTCAGCATTTTTCCAAACTTGTCCAATTGTTGATGCGAAAGTTTATCGTCTTACTTCCATTATAATCCTAGGTTTCTGAATAAAAAGAAGAACCGTGTCGAATCGGAAAAATTATCCTGAGGTTTTTTTCTGCAGATAAAACAAACCGCCGTTTTCGATCTTCATTTCGATTTTTGGTTCGTACAGTGTTTGCAGGGCTTTTTTTTCAATTTCGTATTCCTCAGGCTTTTCTTCCGTCTCTTCATAAAACTGATTCAGAAGGGAAAGGTCGTTATTCCATCTTTTAAGAGAAGCTTCAGCCCAATCAAGAGGCTCGCTTCTGGCGGCTTGTTCGATATAGCGTTCAAGCCGTTTGATGCCGCTTTCCGGTTTGATTAAAGGCGACATGGTGTAGCAGTAGTCGGAAATGTGCGTAGAGAGCGCCCTTTCTTCCATTTGTTCTTGAAACCCTTCTATCAGCTGTCCGCTGATTAAATGGAGGCCGAGAGACAGAAGCTTGTCTTTTTTCATGTCGGACTGGAATGAGATCGTTACATTCAAGCCGAGCCACGGTTCAAGGGGCGTATGGCCTCCCATAAAGCGGACCTTTTCATAAAGACGGATAAATTTTCCGTTCTTTTTTACCGCCTGAAAAATTTGAAATAGCCTCGGTGAGCCGAAATGAATAAATTCCCCTTCAATATCCTCAGGCGCCGCTTCTTCATTTGTAATCAGCGTAATTTTCATCGGATTCGGCTGTCCGCCCGTTTTCTCGAGCCAGTGCCAATAAAAAGGCCTGTTCATAATTTGTTTATCGACTTCAGCGGTCAGCTGCACGGTGATATGGCCGGCGCTCTTGTCAATGATGTCGCATCGATTCGCGGTGAAAAAGCGTTCTAAAAACCGCTGTATTTCTTCCTGCCTCATCCTTCAGCCTCCAATCTGTTTGTGGTCTTGAACAGCGTCGTCCCCGCAGGAGATAAACGATGCCAAATTTTCCATTTTGATTTTCATTTCTTCGTCAGATGCTGAATAATAGAGGATATCATGAAGGTGCTCTTCAAAATGACCGACCTCTATTTTTGTCAAAATATCATCCAAGTCGCCAACAACTTTTTCGAATAAATGGATTTTTTCGTAGAGAAGCTTCAAGATATGTTCCTCTACGGTATGTTTTGTCGCCATATTGTAAATATAGACGTCCCGTTCCTGGCCGAGCCGGTGAATCCGTCCGATTCTTTGTTCAAGGCGCATCGGGTTCCAGGGGAGATCATAGTTGATGATTTTGTTGCAAAATTGAAGGTTGATCCCTTCACCGCCCGCTTCCGTGGCGATCAGCACCTGAACTTTGCCCCGGAACAAGTCCTTCATCCAGTCTTTCTTTCCTCGTTTAAAGCCGCCGCGAAACGGCACAGAGCTGATCCCATTTTGCTGAAGGAACCATTGCAGATAAATTTGCGTCGCCCTGTATTCCGTAAAAATGATGACTTTGTCGTTGAGTTCCTGAATCAGCTCGACGACTTTCATCGCTTTGGAGTTCTGTGTAACCTCGTTTACCCTGTTGATCAGCTGATGAATCGCGGCTTCTCCGATGACAGGGGCTTCACGGTCTTTCCTGTCGAGCATGTTTTTCAGCGTCATATAGACCGCTTCTCTGCTTGAACAGCATTCGCGCTCCAATGTCATAATCGAAAACATGCCGGCCGAATGGCGGTGATCTTTTTTCAGGCTTGTGATTTCGTCATATAAAGCCTGTTCGGTCGGAGAAAAAGAAATCGGCACGGTTTCGACATGGCGCTTCGTCCATGTGATTCCCGTATCCTGCCGCCTGTTTCTGATCATGACTTTATTGATGAGCGATTTCAATCGCTCGTGCGCCTCGGCGGAATTGATTTGTTTTGAATAATCTTTGTTAAAGTTGCTTTCATTGCCTAAATGGCCCGGCTTTAAAAGGGAGACGAGGTTGAAAATTTCGTCAATCTTGTTTTGAATCGGTGTCGCAGTCAGCATCAGGCAGTATTTTTTCTTTAAGTTGCGGACGAATTCGTAGTTTTTGGTTTTATTGTTTTTCAGTTTGTGAGCTTCATCAATAATCACCACATCATATTGAATGGATAATACCGTTTCCCGGTGCGGCGAACGTTTCGCTGTATCAAGGGAGGAGACGACAACGTCACACTGCTCCCATACATAGCTTTTTTTCTGCTCGACGGCCGGGATTAAAAATTTGTCGCGCAGTTCTTTTACCCACTGTGATACAAGTGAAGCGGGCACGAGAATTAAAATTTTTTTTGCCAGACCGCGAATCATGTATTCTTTTAATATCAAGCCGGCTTCAACCGTTTTTCCAAGACCTACTTCATCGGCTAAAATGGCTTTCCCGTTCATCTGTTCGACCACTTTTCGAGCGACCTCAAGCTGGTGGGGAAGCGGGGTGAAATCAGGCAGATGGTGTGGAGCCTGTAGCCCTTCAAAGGTTGGAATCGCCAGGCGTTTTTGCACCTCGCAGGAAAGCTGGTAAAGCTCCCAATTCGCCCAAGGACCGTCCTGTTCAAGGTGTTCCGCAAACTGTTCAGGCCACTCCTTGTCAAAATGAATCTCTGGAATCATCATATCGCCGCCTTTCCTCTCTTATCATTTAATGGAATGTTCTTTTTTAAAAGATAATCTTTTATGAATCAAGCTGATTTAATCAAGAAATGAATAAAACGCGAACAATTCAAATGAAAAATAATGAAATGTTAATGCTTTTTTCTGTTGCCCAAACGCTGTGATGATGGTAGGATATTTGTAGATCATCAGCGAAAAAATCGTACGCTTTATCTAGTATGTCCATGAAAAGAAATGAATATGAGCGAATGACAGCAAGGGGAGAGACCGATAAGGAATCCCTTATAACGGCGCCGAAGGAGCAAACTGTGAAATAGTGAATCTCTCAGGCAAAAGAACTCTTGCTTGACGCAACTCTGGAGAGAGTTTGTACCATAATCATGCTTAGCAAACCACCAAAGGGGACATCTTTGCGTTTATGCAAAGTAAACTTTCAGGTGCCAGGACAGAGAGCCTCCGAACTGACAAAGGGGGTTCTCTGTCCTTTTTTGTGCCGTGAATGCCGGCTGCATGAAGAGCTTTTGTTATTGAAATCTTTCGCGTTTTCTGATGATTGGCAAACTTAAAACACAAAGGGGGAAGCAGGATGCTGAAACGAACGCCTTTATTTGACCTGTATAAGGAATATGGCGGAAAGACGATTGATTTTGGCGGCTGGGAGCTGCCTGTTCAGTTTTCATCGATCAAAGAAGAGCATGAAGCGGTAAGGACGAAAGCCGGTTTGTTTGACGTTTCCCATATGGGGGAAGTCGAGGTCACAGGCGCTGACAGTCTGCCGTTTTTACAGAAGCTTTTAACCAATGATGTTGCCGCATTGAAGGAAGGCGGCGCACAGTATACAGCGATGTGCGATGAAAACGGCGGGACGATTGACGATCTTCTTGTCTATATGAAGGGAAGCGGGCGCTATCTGCTGGTCATCAACGCAGCCAACATCGGCAAGGACATCGATTGGCTGAATCGGCATGCGGAGGGGGATGTGAAGATCAAAAACATCTCAGATGAAATCTCTCTGCTTGCCCTTCAGGGACCGAAAGCCGAACAGATCTTACAACAAGTGACAGACATTGACCTTGCCGCGTTAAAGCCGTTTACCTTCCGGGATGAAACCGCGGTCGGCAGCGTGCGGGCGCTTGTCTCAAGAACGGGGTACACGGGAGAGGACGGTTTTGAAATCTACTGCCGAGGTGAAGATGCAGCCCGCATTTGGAAGCTTCTTTTAGAGACGGGCCGGGATGAAGGCCTCATTCCGTGCGGTCTTGGCGCCAGAGACACCTTGCGTTTTGAAGCGAAGCTCCCTCTATACGGACAGGAGCTTACAAAAGACATTACGCCGATTGAAGCAGGGATCGGGTTTGCTGTTAAAACGAAAAAAGAGGCGGATTTTTTCGGCAAGTCTGTTTTGGCAAAACAAAAAGAAGAGGGAGCCGACAGAAAACTCGTCGGGCTTGAAATGCTTGATAAAGGAATTCCGCGGCACGGGTATCCCGTTTACCATCAAGGCGTACAAGCGGGCGAAGTGACGACTGGAACACAATCGCCGACCTTGAAAAAAAACGTCGGTCTTGCTCTGCTCAAAAAAGAGGCTGCCGAACTCGGCACCATTGTCGAGGTTGAAATCAGGAAAAAGCGTCTGAAAGCGAAAATTGCGAAAACCCCATTTTATAAACGGCAGCCGTAAGTTTGCCATGATCATGAAAGGAGACTGAAGATGAAGCACCGCTACCTGCCTGCGACAGATCAGGATAAAAAAGAGATGCTAGAGGCGATCGGAGTCAGCCAGATTGACGACTTATTCTCCGATATTCCAGAGAGCGTCAGATTTAAAGGCGAATATCAAATTAAACAAGCAAAATCCGAGACGGAGCTCACGAAAGAACTGACAAAGCTGGCGGCAAAGAATAAAGACACGGCCGCGTACGCTTCATTTTTGGGAGCGGGCGTGTACGACCATTATCAGCCGGTCATTGTCGATCATGTGATTTCAAGATCTGAATTTTATACGGCCTACACCCCATATCAGCCGGAAATTTCGCAAGGGGAGCTGCAGGCGATCTTTGAATTTCAGACGATGATATGCGAATTGACGGGAATGGATATCAGCAACTCGTCCATGTATGACGGCGGAACGGCGCTGGCGGAAGCCGCGATGCTTGCATCAGGGCATACGAAAAAGAAAAAAATCGTCGTCTCGGAGACCGTTCATCCGGAATCACGCGAGGTGCTGAAAACTTATGCAAAAGGGCAGTACATCGAAGTCGTGGAAGTGCCTGCCAAGAACGGGACGGCTGATATCGAAGCCATTGACGCAGCGGTATGTGATGAAACCGCAGCCGTTATCGTCCAATATCCGAACTTTTTCGGACAGATCGAACCTCTGCACGAAATCGAGCCGATCGCCCATAAAGGAAAAAGCATGTTCATCGTGTCCGCCAACCCGCTGGCGCTCGGCATCTTAACGCCTCCGGGAGCATTCGGGGCCGATATCGTCGTCGGCGATGCCCAGCCATTCGGTATACCGGCCGCGTTTGGAGGCCCCCACTGCGGATTTTTCGCCGTCACTAAAAAGCTGATGCGGAAGGTTCCGGGGCGTCTTGTCGGGCAGACGGAAGATGAAAATGGAAAAAGAGGGTTCGTATTAACGCTGCAGGCAAGGGAGCAGCATATCAGGCGGGATAAAGCAACATCGAATATTTGCTCGAACCAGGCGCTCAATGCGCTCGCCGCTTCTGTTGCGATGACGGCGCTCGGCAAAAAAGGCGTCAGGGACATCGCCTGGCAGAATATGCAGAAAGCGTCTTATGCCAAAGAAGCCGCCAGGCGGGCGGGCCTTGAAGTCGCGTTTGACGGTCCTATGTTCAACGAATTCGTGATCAAGCTGAAGGAATCTGTCACCCAAGCCAATGAACGCCTGCTTGAAAAGGAGATCATCGGCGGCTATGATCTCGGCCTGTCATATCCGGATTTGAAAGACCATATGCTGATCGCAGTGACAGAACTCAGGACGAAGGAAGAAATAGATACATTCATCAAGGAATTGGGGGATCGCCATGCATAATCAGGATCAATCGCTTATTTTTGAGATATCAAAAGAAGGAAGGGTCGGCTACAGCCTGCCTGAGCTTGACGTCCCTGAAACAGATGAATCAGACCTTCTGGATGAGGCCTATATCAGGAAAGAGCCGGCAGAGCTTCCCGAGGTGTCTGAGCTTGATATTATGCGGCATTATACCGCTTTATCAAGGCGAAACCACGGCGTGGATTCCGGTTTTTATCCGCTTGGCTCCTGCACGATGAAATACAATCCGAAGCTCAATGAGAAAATCGCGAGGATTCCGGGGTTTTCAGCCATTCACCCGCTTCAGGACGAACATACGGTGCAGGGGGCGCTGGAGCTACTTTACGACCTGAGCGAGCATTTGGAGGAAATTACGGGCATGGATCAGGTCACACTTCAGCCGGCGGCCGGCGCGCATGGCGAATGGACCGGGCTGATGATGATCCGCGCCTTCCATGAGGCCAACGGCGATCGGAAAAGAACGAAGGTGATTGTTCCGGATTCTGCGCACGGAACAAATCCGGCATCTGCGACGGTTGCCGGATTTGAAACGGTCACCGTCAAATCGAATGCCGATGGGCTTGTCGACCTGGAAGATTTAAAACGGGTCGTCAATGAAGAAACGGCTGCGCTGATGCTGACAAATCCGAACACGCTCGGCCTGTTTGAAGAGCATATTTTAGAAATGGCGGAGATCGTGCATCAGGCCGGAGGGAAGCTCTATTATGACGGCGCCAACCTCAACGCCGTGCTCAGTAAAGCGCGGCCGGGCGACATGGGATTTGATGTCGTGCATTTAAATCTTCATAAAACCTTTACGGGACCCCACGGGGGCGGCGGACCGGGCTCAGGTCCCGTCGGCGTCAAAGCCGATCTCATCCCGTATTTGCCAAAACCTGTGCTGGTCAAAAAAGACGGGCGCTTTACATTTGACAATGACCGCCCCCGATCCATCGGCAGGGTCAAGCCGTACTACGGCAACTTCGGCATAAACGTGAGAGCCTATACGTATATTCGTTCAATGGGTCCTGACGGGTTGAAAGAAGTGACGGAAAACGCCGTTTTAAATGCGAATTATATGATGAGGAAACTTGCGCCGTATTATGATCTGCCGTTTGACCGCCACTGCAAGCATGAATTTGTGCTGTCCGGCAGACGTCAGAAAAAGCTCGGCGTCAGAACGCTGGATATCGCCAAGCGTCTGCTTGATTTCGGCTTCCATCCGCCGACCATCTACTTTCCGCTTAATGTGGAGGAATGCATCATGATTGAGCCGACAGAAACAGAATCAAAAGAAACGCTTGACGCGTTTATCGAAACGATGATCCAGATTGCCAAAGAAGCGGAAGAAACGCCAGAGATGGTTCAAGAAGCACCGCATACTACAGTTGTTAAACGAATGGATGAAACAAAAGCGGCGCGCAAGCCTGTGCTTCGCTATGAAAGAGGCTGAATAAGATGAAAGCCGGCGGGTGTATGATTCCGCCGGCTTTTTTGTATGAAAAAAGCCGTCTCAGACGAGACAGCCGTTCATTATTTCTTCGTTTTAATTTTCCCGCTCCATTTTTTGAAGCCGCCTTTCAAGTTGTAAATCTCCTGGCAGCCGTATTTGCGGAGCGTTTGGGCTGCGCGCCCGCTTCTGACGCTGTTTTGGCAGTAAAGGTAGACGGGCTTGTCAGTGCGGATTTCCGTTTTTCTCTGTTTAAGCTGGGAAAGCGGAATGTTTCTTGCACCGAGAATGTGGCCGCCTTCATATTCATTCGGTTCACGCACATCGATGAGCTGGGCTTTGCGGTACCCTGCGCGGAACTCTTCTTCTGTCAAGGTTTTCATAATGCGCTGCTGATAAATGTATGAAACGACCGCGTAGATAATGAGTGCGGCGCAAATGATGAGAACAATAATGCTGCTGGTAGACAATCTGATCCGACTCCTTTTTACATCGTCCCGCCTTAAACGGGAAAGTTTTATCGATATGTTAAGACAAATACTATTATAGTAAAGGGCGGTAATTCTGTCATCTGATTAGCCGAATTTATTTTCAATTTTCAAAGGGAATGGTAGACTTATTTTATACCAAAGAAAAAGAGGGTAGGTTATGGAAAAGGAAACATGGCGTTTTATCGATTCGGGACGACGGGCGCCCGCTTTTAATATGGCACTTGACGAGGCGCTGCTTTACTGGCACAGCCAACGGCAGATCCCGCCTACCATCCGCTTTTACGGATGGAATCCTGCGACGCTTTCTGTCGGTTATTTTCAAAATGTTGAAAAGGAAATCGATCTGGAAGCCGTCAAAAACTATAATTTGGGCTTTGTAAGAAGGCCGACCGGCGGCAGAGGCGTTCTCCATGATCAAGAACTCACCTACAGTGTGATCGTATCTGAAGAGCATCCTGACATGCCGCAGACTGTGACGGAAGCGTACAGGGTGATTTCCGAAGGCATTCTTGAAGGCTTTAGAGAGCTTGGACTTGAGGCATATTTTGCAATACCGAGAACGGAGAAAGAAAAAGAAAGCCTGAAAAACCCGAGATCATCCGTCTGCTTTGACGCGCCTTCCTGGTATGAGCTCGTTGTCGAAGGCCGAAAAGTCGCAGGGAGCGCCCAGACGAGACAAAAAGGGGTCATCTTACAGCACGGCTCGATCCTCCTTGATTTGGATGAGGACAAGCTGTTTGATTTGTTTATCTATAAAAACGACCGCATCAGGGAGCGCATGCAGCGCAATTTTAAACAAAAGGCAGTTGCCATTAATCAGCTGGCCGCGGAAAAAGTGACGATCGAAGAAGCGAGCAAAGCGTTTAAAAAAGGCTTTGAAAAAGGGCTTAACATTCATCTTCAGCCGTATGAACTGACAGAAGAAGAAACGGCGTTTGTCGAGGAATTGGCCCGGACGAAATACGCGACAGATGAATGGAATTTTAAACGATAGAGCATAGATGTAAACGTTATCTGATTGCTTGTTTTTTACATGCACATAGTGTAAACTTGTAATGATTTTAATAGGTGTGATTTGGAGGGATTTGATGACAACACCGAGTATGGAAGATTACATAGAACAAATTTATATGCTGATAGAAGAAAAAGGATATGCGAGAGTCTCAGATATTGCAGAAGCTTTAGCCGTCCATCCCTCCTCGGTTACAAAAATGGTTCAAAAACTCGACAAAGATGAATATTTGATTTATGAAAAGTATCGCGGTCTCGTGCTGACGCCTAAAGGTAAAAAAATAGGCAAGCGTTTAGTATACAGACATGAATTACTGGAACAGTTTTTACGAATCATTGGTGTTGACGAAGAGAAAATTTATGATGATGTTGAAGGAATCGAACATCATTTAAGCTGGAACAGCATTGACCGGGTCGGAGACCTTGTGCAGTATTTTGAGGATGACCGCCAAAGGATCGACGATCTGAGAAGCGTCCAAAAAAGAAATGAACAGGACAATCAGTAGAAAAAGCTGCCGCGGCACGGCGGCTTTTTTATTTGTATGCGGCCGTTTTTCTAATGGTCTTTTTTTTCTGTCTTCTTCCTAAAATGGTGGTAGGGCCAATCTTTTAAGGGGGGAGAACGGATGTTCATAGACGGGGTTTTTTCAGGCGGAGGAATGAAAGGCATTGCGCTTGTAGGAGCATATGAAACGCTCGAGGAACGCGGTTTCCGTTTTAAAAGACTGGCCGGAACGAGCGCGGGGTCGATCATTGCGGCATTGATTGCGGCCGGATATACGAGTGCGGAGATGCGCAGCATGGTGGAGGAATTAGACGAAGGTGAGCTCCTTGATCCGAGATTTTCTTTTTTCCCTTTAAAAATGCTGCAATGGGCTTCGATCTATTGGCGCCTTGGTTTGTATAAGGGAGATCGGCTTGAAAACTGGATCTCTGAAAAATTAAGGAGGAAAGGTGTCTCCGTGTTCGGCGACTTTGAGAAAGGAAAGCTCAAGCTGATTGCTTCAGATTTAACGAATGGCAAGATGCTTGTCCTGCCTGACGACCTACCCCGCTACGGCTTACATCCGGAACGGTTTTCCGTCGCAAGGGCGGTTCGGATGAGCTGCAGCATTCCCTATTTTTTTGAGCCCGTCAAACTGAAATCTTCGGCCGGCATCTCAACGGTGGTGGACGGCGGGGTGCTGAGCAATTTTCCGATTTGGCTGTTTACCGCTGAAAAAAAGCGCCCGGTTCTAGGCGTTACATTGACGCCGTGCGAAAAAGAGAGGCCGAAGAAGGTCATCAACAATGCGTTTGAGCTGTTTGGAGCGCTTTTTGAGACGATGAAGGAAGCGCATGATGCCAGGCATATCGCCACAAAGCACGAACGGAACATTATTTTTCTACCTGTTGAAGAGGTGCTGTCAACGGAATTTGCGATTTCGGCAGAAAAAAAACTAGCTCTGATTGAGCTAGGAAAAAAACGAACAGAATTATTTTTGAAACAGTGGACGTATTAAAAGAAAGCTCTGTTTTTCTTTTTGCTTTTTTTGCCTTCAATCACTGTCAGCTGAGTCTGGCTTTTTTTCTTGACCAAGACGGGCTTGGATTTGTTGATAGACGGCACGCTTCTAAGATGATTAACCCTGCCTCTGGCTGAGCGTTTTTTATGATCCTGAAAACGCTTGTGCGACTGTTTGGCCGCTTTCTTAAAAGCGGCTCCCTCGCCGCCCATATCGCGGTTGGAAATATATCTGACCACAAAATAAATGATTGCGCCGACCGCTGCGAAAACAATCAAATATTGCAGCAGTTGGCCGGGGCTTGTGACAGCAAAATAAACGAAACCCAAAATTCCAAGCGCAATCACTAAAGCCGAGACTGGATGTACCCGTTGCTTCATAACTGTCCACCTCCCAAAAAATTAACAAATCGTTAAAGAGTTACATTACGATATGAGAAGGTTCCTTCTGTTCGTCCTCTGCTTTGGTCTCCATATGAAGAAGCTCGTTAAAGCTTGCGATTGCCACTTCCACCTGATCGTCAGACGGCTCTTTTGTCGTCAAGAGCTGCAGCCAAAGGCCGGGATAGCCCAATGCCTTGAGAACAGGTATGTTTCTCACTTTGTTTGTCAGCTGCAGCACCTCAAATGAGATGCCAAGAACGACTGGTATCAGTGCGATTCTATTTAAAATACGGACCCAGAGAGGGTCAGCAGGAACAAGCAAGTAAACAAACATGCCGACGATCACAGTGAATAAAATAAAACTGCTTCCGCATCGGTAGTGAAGCCTTGACTGGCGCTGAACATTTTCAACCGTAACCGGCAGGTTCTGTTCAAAACAGTTTATGATCTTGTGTTCTGCTCCGTGATATTGAAAAATCCTTTTGATAAAAGGGGTGCACGAGATCACGTAAATATAGCCTAAAAGCAGAATCAGCTTAAAAAAGCTTTCGATCATAATCTGCGCGACATCAGACTGGAATACCGGCCGGGTAAGCTCCGCCAAAAAGACGGGAACCAGCGTAAATATAAATTTGCTGAAAAGGAATGAAAGCACCCCGACAGCGGCAAGCCCGAAGATCATGGTCAGCTTTGACTTTTTCTCTTCCTTTAATTGATCGTCTAAGGAAGGATCAAGATCATATCTTTCACTTGAAAAATTCAAATGCTGGGTTCCGTTCGCGCTCGCTTCGATGATCGCGATGATTCCCCTGAGAAAAGGAATTTTCTTCAGCTTTTCAAGGGCCGGATTCGATTTGCGCGGCAGTTTAAAAAATTCAATGCTTTGATCCTTCCTGCGGATCGCCGTTACATAATGGCGCCTGCCGCCGAACATGACGCCTTCGACGACGGCCTGCCCTCCGTAAGCGGGCTTTTTTTGATTTGACATCTGCATCAACCTATCTGTATCAATCTATGATTACATTAACCATTTCCTTACACCTTATTGTACAGGAAAAGCGCTGAAACCTCTAGATTGATGGGCCTAAAAATTTAAGAAATTAGGGAACCGAATTGTCAAATCTAATTAAAGTATACCCGTTTTCTTGATTTTTACACTTTTGTTTAAAAAACTTGCAGAGATCATGTTGGCGCCTCCGTTTTTGGACATACTGGGAATGGAGGTGAACTGTCAGCATGAGCAATGAAGACAATGAAAAACAGCCTGAAGAACTGGAGCAAAATAAACGGGAAAATCCCGTATCGTTCACCGGGAGGGTCATCTCGACGGGATTTATCGGCGGCATTCTCTGGAGCGTTTTAGGAGAGCTGGCGTATTTGTTTAAGTTTTCCGAGGTGAATCCGAATATGATTCTTCAGCCCTTTATGCTCGGCGGCTGGAAAAATGGATTTCTCGGAACGGTGGTCAGCATTTTGCTGATCGGGGTGATCTCCATCGGCGCCGCTCTTCTTTACTACGGCTGTCTGAAACAAGCGAAGGGAATGTGGCCGGGCCTTTTATACGGAGCTGTTTTATGGTTCGTCGTGTTTTATCTGTTTAATCCGATGTTTCCGGATGTGCAAACGGTTGCCGAACTGAAAAGGAAAACAGTCGTCACGACGTTTTGCATCTATTTGCTGTACGGATTGTTTGTCGGCTATTCGATTTCATTTGAATATAATGAATTAAATTCCGAAAAGCTCTCCAGTGCGCTTGGAGAATCAAGAGAATAGTGTTGAGACTGGAAGCATTATGATAAAATGTTCACTGTAAGTGGACATTTTTTTGCGTGAAGCCAAATGGTGGCAAGTTTTACATCAAAAAGGGGGGAAAGAGTTGCCGCGTATATTCATTTTGAACGGTCCGAATTTAAACATGCTGGGAAAGCGTGAACCCGAAGTGTACGGAAAAGATACATTGACCGATTTAGAGCAAAAGCTTTTTCAATTTGCCGAAGGCGTTCAGGCCGAACTGACGTTTTTTCAGTCAAACCATGAAGGGGATATCATCGACGCGCTTCATGAAGCTTCAGATCAATATGATGGAGTCGTCTTAAATCCGGGCGCTTTCTCACATTACAGCTACGCCATTCGCGATGCGGTAGCCGCCATCAGCATACCGGTGATCGAAGTTCACATTTCAAATCCGCATGCGAGGGAAGAGTTTCGGCGGCAGTCGGTTATTTCACCCGTGGCGCGCGGCCAGATTACCGGGCTCGGTTTTGAAGGCTACAAGCTTGCTGTCTGTTATTTTTTGAACAACAAATAACAAATGGGGGGACGTTAAACAATGAAACTTAAAAAATTGAGAGAGCTTTTCGGCAGTCTGGGCATCGAAGGGCTCCTGGTGACGAGCAGCGTCAACTTGAGGTACATAACCGGATTTACCGGCACTGCAGGTCTTGCTGTCATTTCAGAGGACAAAGCGGTCTTTATCACTGATTTCCGCTACACAGAGCAGGCCAAACATCAAGTCAAAGGTTTTGACATCGTCCAGCATTCGGGCGGAATCATCCAAAAGGCGGCCGATGTGATTAAAGAAATGGGATTAAATAAAATCGGTTTTGAGCAGGATAAGATGACATACGGAACGTATGCTGCCTACAAGGATTTGCTCGGGGCGTCCGAGCTTGTTCCGGTTTCACAATCGGTGGAAAAGTTGCGCTTGATTAAGTCAAGTGAAGAGATTAAGATATTAAAGGAAGCTGCAAAGATTGCAGATGATGCATTCAGCCATATTCTGACGGTTATTAAGCCCGGCATGACAGAAATTTCAATCGCCAATGAGCTGGAATTTTACATGCGGAGCCAGGGGGCGGATCATTCTTCATTTGATATGATCGTTGCTTCGGGACTGCGTTCAAGTCTGCCGCACGGTGTGGCGAGTGACAAGGCTGTCGAGAAGGGTGACTTTGTGACCTTGGATTTCGGGGCTTATTATAAAGGGTACTGCTCGGATATTACGCGTACGATCGCGGTGGGAGAGCCGAGTGACGAGCTGAAAAGCATTTATCAAACCGTGTATGAAGCGCAGGCGATCGGCATGGATAATATCAAGCCGGGAATTACCGGCAAACAAGCTGACGCCTATACGAGGGACTATATCTCTTCCAAAGGCTACGGCGAATATTTCGGTCATTCGACAGGCCATGGGCTCGGCATGGAAGTTCATGAAGGTCCTGCGCTGTCAGCCCGTTCTGACCAGCAGCTTGAAAAAGGCATGGTTGTAACGGTTGAACCGGGAATCTACATACCGGGCACAGGCGGAGTCAGAATCGAGGACGATATTGTCCTTACTGACGGCGGGAACGAATCTCTCACCCATTCCGCAAAAGATTTAATTATTTTATAATCCGTTTGATTGGAGCTATAGGAGGAAAACCATGATTTCAGTAAACGATTTTCGCACAGGTTTAACGATTGAAGTGGACGGAGGCATTTGGCGCGTTGTTGATTTCCAGCACGTCAAACCTGGTAAAGGTGCAGCGTTTGTCCGTTCAAAACTGAGAAATCTCCGCACCGGCGCAATTCAAGAAAAAACCTTCCGCGCAGGCGAGAAAGTGGCCCGCGCCCAAATTGAGACAAAAACGATGCAATACCTGTATGCCAACGGCGATCAGCACGTTTTTATGGATACGAGCAGCTATGAGCAGCTCGAACTGAATACGTCTCAGATTGAACACGAGCTCAAGTTCCTGCTTGAAAACATGTCCGTTCAAATCGTGATGTATCAGGCAGAGACGCTTGGAATCGAACTTCCGAACACTGTTGAGCTGAAGGTTGTGGAAACAGAACCGGGCATCAAAGGCGATACAGCATCAGGCGGAACAAAACCGGCAAAAACAGAAACCGGTTTAGTTGTCAACGTTCCATTCTTCGTAAACGAAGGGGATACACTCGTTGTCAATACATCTGACGGATCTTACGTATCAAGAGCGTAGGCCAGCGGCTAAAGAGCCGGCTTCATATGAAGCCGGCTCTTTTTTTGTTTTGCAAGTTCGAAATAGAAAAATCAGAAGACTACTTTTTAAAGAGAGAGCATAGATTGTAAACAAGCCGGAAGTGTTAATGGAGGTTTATGATATGAAGTTTTTCTTTGGACAAGTCAATCCAACCGTTTTGACAATGGCGGCTTTAAGAGTTGTATCCTCGCTGATTGAGCTTACAGCGGCGGTCATCATGCTTCTTTTTAATGACGTCCGCAAGGCGGTTGTCGTAAACAGCGTGCTGGCAATGGTCGGGCCGCTTATTTTCATTATTACAATGACGATCGGAATATATCAGATCGCAGGGCAGCTATCGTATGCGAAACTCATCCTCATCTTCATGGGAGTTGTCTTCATTATTGCAGGAATCTATAAATAATGAAGGCCGGTAAGAGTCCTGACTTGTCATAAAGTCTTCCTTTGATCATACATTTTTATAGAAGACAAGCTAAAAGAGGAGGGAGCGTTTTTGCATTACATCACAGATATTCTCCCTGACACGGTGAAACGGGCGCTAGCCGGGCTTACTAAAGATGAAGTGGATCAGATAGAAGAAATTCGGATGAGGACAAGTCGTCCGCTGGAATTGGTGCGGAAAGGGCAGCCGCTTTTTTTGAATTATGCGCCGACACCGGAGGATTCAGCGATATTTTTGAACCGGCTGGGCGATTACAGCATGTATACGCTTGAAGAGGAATTGAAAAAAGGATATATCACGATCAAGGGCGGCCATCGCGTCGGCCTTGCCGGACGGGTCGTCGTCGAAAACGGGGCGGTCAAGGGTATCAGGGAGATTTCCTCCTTTAATATCCGGATCGCCAAAGAAAAAATCGGCATAGCAAAGCCGTATGTGCCGGATCTCTATCAAAACGGATGGCTGAACACGCTGATCATCGGTCCTCCTCAAACAGGCAAAACGACTTTGCTCAGGGATCTGGGAAGATTGATCAGCACGGGAAGCGGCAAAATCCCCGCGAAAAAGGCCGCGATCGTTGATGAAAGGTCAGAGATTGCCGGATGTGTAAACGGCATTCCGCAGTACAAGTTTGGAAACCGCATCGATATTCTTGACGCCTGTCCGAAGGCGGAAGGGCTGATGATGATGATCAGGTCGATGAGCCCCGAGGTGGTCATTGCGGACGAGATCGGCAGAATGGAGGATGCCGAAGCCCTTTTAGAAGCGGTGCATGCCGGGGTGTCGGTGATCGTGTCAGCCCACGGTTTTACGTATTCAGATGTCAGCAAACGGCCTTCTTTAAAACTGCTTCGGGAGCATGGCGTATTTCAGCGGATCGTGGAGCTATCTCGGAAAAACGGTCCCGGCACTGTCAGCCGGATCTGCGGCGGAGACGGGGAGCCGCTTGCTGCGAATCAGAGGGTTTTGCCATGCTGAAGCTTTTGGGGGCTGCGTTGATTTTGGGGGCTGCCACATGGACGGGTTTTGAAATGGCAAAACCCTTCAGTGAAAGACCGAAGCAAATCCGGCAGCTACTGGCCGCTCTGCAATCGCTGGAGGCTGAAATCATGTATGGGCATACTCCGCTCCGTCTGGCTTCAAAGCATATCGCGGAACAGCTTTCTGAACCTGTTTCCTCCCTGTTTGAAGCGTTCTCGGAAAAGCTTGAAGAAGGCAGCGCATCAGCCGGGGCAGCTTGGGAGGACAGTCTGAGGAAAGTATGGTCCAAAACGGCTCTCAAAACAAAGGAATTTGATATTTTAAGGCAATTTGGAGAAACGCTCGGCAGGCATGATCTGGTTTCGCAGCAGAAGCATATCAAACTGGCGCTGACCCATTTGGAAACGGAGGAAGCCGAAGCGAACCTCGCCCAGGCGAAAAACGAAAAAATGGTAAAAAGCCTTGGATTTTTGGCGGGACTGTTACTGGTTCTTCTATTGATGTAATGAAGAGGGGAGCACACATGAAATGGGAGTAGACGTAAATATCATTTTTCAAATAGCAGGCGTCGGGATCGTCGTCGCTTTTCTTCACACCATACTTGATCAAATGGGAAAGAAAGAATACGCCCAATGGGTCACTCTTTTAGGCTTTATTTATATTTTATTCATGGTTGCAACTGTCGTCGATGATCTTTTCCAAAAGATAAAAGCTGTCTTTCTATTCCAGGGATAGGGGGGCTTACTCATTGAAATCGTTCAAATCGTAGGATTGGGAATGATTGCAACCTTCCTCAGCTTGATTGTCAAAGAGCAAAAACCGACATTTGCTTTTATGATCGTCGTATTTACCGGCTGTACGATTTTTTTGTTCTTAGTGGATCAGGTGTACGAGATCATCCGCATGATCGAAAAGATAGCCGTCAATGCAAATATCAACATGATGTATGTCGAAACGATTTTGAAAATTATCGGGATCGCATATATAGCGGAGTTTGGCGCACAGCTGACAAAGGATGCCGGGCAGGGGGCGATCGCCTCGAAAATCGAGCTTGCAGGCAAAATCCTCATTTTAGTCATGGCCGTTCCGATTTTAACCGTCATTATCGAAACCATTATCGGGCTGATCCCATCCATGTCGTAGTCAGAAAGGGGGATTTTTGGTGTGAAACGTCATTTACTGTTCTGGCTCTTGGTCATCGGCCTCGTTTTCGCGGGGGCGAGGGAGGTGCAGGCTTCGGAAAAAGGCGGGGAACCGGCTGGAGAAGCGGGCGCTGCCGAAAAATCGGCGGAAGCGATGGCCGATCAGCAGGCCGAGTCGCTGGAGATGGACCGGGTCGGCGAGTTTTGGAACAACATCATGACGGAATACGGCGGCCATCTTCCGGAAAGCCAAAAAGGAAGCTTAATGGAATTCATTAAAGGCGAGAAGCATTTTTCGCCTGAAGAATGGGGTAAAGCGCTTTTTTCCTATTTGTTTCATGAAGTGCTGGCAAATGGGAAGCTTTTAGGAACCCTGATCCTTTTGACGATATTCTGTGTATTGCTCCAGCTGCTGCAAAACGCGTTCCAGCAAAGCACGGTCAGCAAAGTCGCCTATGCGATCGTTTATATGGTGCTGATCATTCTTGCGCTGAACAGCTTCCGGGTTGCCGTCACATACGCGAATGAAACGATCCAGACGATGACAAGCTTCATTCTATCGCTCGTCCCCCTGCTCCTCGCGCTGATGGCGACTTCGGGAGGAGCCGCATCAGCCGCTTTCTTCCATCCTGTCATTCTGTTTTTAATGAATACGAGCGGCCTTTTTATCCAGTATGTTGTGCTTCCGCTTTTATTTTTATCCGCGATATTAAGCATCGTCAGCACGATGACGGAACAGTACAAAGTAACACAGCTTGCCCAGCTGCTGAGGAATGTCGCAATCGGCACGCTGGCCGCTTTTTTGACGGTATTTCTCGGCGTCATCTCTGTCCAGGGGGCATCAGCCGCCGTTACGGACGGCATCACGTTACGGACGGCCAAATTTATCACGGGCAATTTTATTCCTGTTTTGGGCCGGATGTTCACTGAAGCGACAGATACGGTGATCAGCGCTTCGCTTCTGCTCAAAAACACCGTCGGAATTCTCGGTGTTGCCATTCTGATTTGCATCGCCGCCTTCCCGGCTGTCAAGATCCTCTCCCTTGCCCTGATATACAAAGTTGCCGCCGCTGTTTTGCAGCCCTTGGGAGGCGGACCCGTCATCAGCTGCCTTGATGTGATCAGCAAGAGCGTCATCTATATATTCGCGGCGATGGCCATCGTCTCACTGATGTTTTTCTTAAGCTTAACTGTGATTATTACGGCAGGGAACCTGACCATGATGATGAAATAGGGGAGGGGTTGATGTGAGCTTTCTCACAGAGTGGCTGACAAACATTATTTTATTTATTCTGCTCGCCATCATCATCGACATGCTTCTGCCGAACTCCAGCATGCAGAAATACGCAAAAATGGTGATCAGCCTTCTATTAATCGTTGTCATCCTGAATCCGATTTTTTCGCTGTTCCGCGCCGATCCTGACGTGATCTTCGAGCAGCTGACGAAAAATGGACAAGTTCAATCCGAAGAAATAAAAAATCAGCTGAATTCAGAAAAAAAAGAAATACAAGCCTCACAACAAGCATATATTTTAGAACAGATGGCTGCTCAATTAAAACAGAGTGCAGAGGAGAGGTTCAGTCATGACAAATATAAAATAGAACAAGTGAAAATCTCTTCAAACGGCCGCCTGCAATCTGAGGAAGACATCGCCCGGCATATGGAAGCCGTCGTCTATTTGGAAGCCGCTTCCGAAAAAACGGTCCAAGCCGTCTCGCCTGTGGACATCAATACTGATGAAGACTATCAGACCAATCGCGGCCGGGAGCATCAAGAAGCAGAAAACATCAAAAAACAGCTTGCAGGCATATGGGACATGAACCCCGACAAGATCACAGTCCATTTCGAAGGGGGAGAACAAAGCGGCAATGAATAAAAGAACCTGGATCGAGAAGCTGATCGGTCATCTGCTCCCGAAAGAAGACAAAGAAGGAAAAGCGAGACTGACGAAATACCACTATTTTCTGCTGTTATTTGTACTGGGCGTTTCCTTTATGCTGGCGAGCCAGATTTTTTCTTCCGGGCCATCTCAGCCAAAAATGGATCTTCCCGCCGCATCATCAAAAACGTCATCCGAAAACCAGAAAAAAGGCCGTGAACAAGAAGTGTTTAAGCCGGCCGGGGCTGACAAGCCGAAAGATTCTATCGAGGACTATGAACGGGATTACGAGAACCAGATGAAAGAGATTCTGGAAACGATCATCGGTGTTGAGGATGTGTCGATCGTCGTCAATGTTGATGCGACTTCCCTGAAGGTGTTTGAAAAAAATAAGAAAACACAAGAAACATCAACAGATGAAACAGACAAACAGGGCGGAAAAAGGACCGTTACCGAAACATCATCAGATGAAGAGATCGTCATGATCAAACACGGCCAGGAAGAGACGCCGGTTGTCGTCCAGACGAAAAAGCCCGAGATTAGAGGCGTTCTCGTTGTCGCTCAGGGAGTCGACAACGTTCAAATAAAACAAACAATCATTGAAGCAGTGACAAGGGTTCTTGACGTTCCAAGCCACCGCGTCGCTGTTGCCCCTAAAAAAATGAAGGAGGATTCATAAATGATGCTGAAAAAACAAACGGTCTGGCTTTTAACCATGTTAAGTCTCGTCGTTGTGCTGAGTGTCTATTATATCATGTCACCTGAAGGAGAAAATGTAGTGACTGTTGATGAGAAAGGACAAGTCGCCGCTGAAAAAGAAAAACCGATGGAAGAGCAGCCTGCAAAAGATAAAGGAACAGACTCCGAAAAAGGCAAAACCGAAGACAAACAAACCGAAGACAAACAAACTGAAGATAAAGAAACGTCGGCCAACGAACAGAGTGCAGGAGATGGCAGTGTGGTGACGGAAGAAACGTCTGAGGGAGACGACTTTACGACATACCGGATGGAAATGGATGATCAGCGCAGCAAAATGAGGGAAGAATTAAACGACATCGTCATGAGCGACAAAGCGACAGCAAAGGAAAAAAGCGAAGCCTATGATAAGATGACAGAGCTGAGCGATGCGGAAGGAACGGAAAAAACGCTGGAAACACTGATTAAAACCAAAGGATACAAAGATGCTCTAGTCAATGCTGAAGGAGATAAGGTCAACATTACGGTGAAAGCGAAAGAGCATTCAAAAGCCGCCGCGATAGATATTATTGACATCGTCGAAAAAGAAGTGAAAAACCTCAATGATGTGGCTGTTACATTTGAGCCTTCTGAATAAAAACGGTTCCCGCTTGGATAAAAGCGGGATTTTTTTATGTCTGAAGCCATGCCGCTGAGGGCGCACTTATGATAGGAGTTGAATTCAGCATCCCTCTCCTGTAAGATGAATATAGTATGTACTTTTAGTACTAACTGATAATCATGATAAATTTATTCATTAGGGGTGCGATAGCATGTTAAACATTGATGAAATAAAACAACTCATAAAACTAATTGATGAATCTTCGATAAATGAATTTACATATGAAAACGAAGGATCGAAGGTCGAACTTAAAAAGCATGTCGGCGGTTCTGTTCAAATGGTTCAACAGGTTCCTGCCGCACCTGCTCCGGCGCCGGCGGTACAAGCTGCCGTTCAGGAAAAGCAGGCGCCTGTTCAGGAAGAGCCGGTCAAGGAAGCGGCGAAAGACAACGGAAATCTTCATCAAATCACGTCTCCGATGGTCGGAACGTTTTACGCGTCTTCTTCACCAGATGCCGATCCTTACGTAACCGAGGGATCAAAAGTCACCGAATCTTCCGTCGTCTGCATTGTGGAAGCGATGAAGCTCTTCAATGAGATCGAGGCCGAAGTGAAAGGTGAAATCGTTGAAGTTCTAGTTGAAAACGGTCAGCTGGTTGAATACGGACAACCTCTATTTTTAGTAAAAGCAGAGTAAGGAGCAATAAGATGATAAAAAAGCTATTAATTGCGAACCGGGGAGAAATTGCCGTCAGAATCATTCGAGCTTGTAAAGAAATGGGGATTGAAACGGTAGCCGTCTATTCGGAGGCCGATAAAGAGGCGCTCCACGTTCAGATGGCGGATGAAGCGTTCTGCATCGGGCCGAAGCTGTCAAAGGACAGCTACCTGAACATCACCAACATCGTCACCGTCGCCAAAATGACCGGCGCGGACGCGATTCACCCAGGCTACGGCTTTCTTGCGGAAAACGCGGATTTTGCCGAACTTTGCGAAGAAGTCAACGTCACATTCGTCGGCCCGACTGCCGCCGCGATTTCCAAGATGGGGACAAAAGACGTCGCAAGGGAAACGATGCAGCAGGCCGGTGTTCCGATTGTGCCCGGATCAAAAGGAATTATTGAAAATATCGAAGATGCGGTTTCATTGGCGCGCGATATCGGGTATCCTGTGATTATAAAGGCA
The DNA here is from genome assembly GCF_001592005.1 of Bacillus sonorensis NBRC 101234 = KCTC 13918. Lineage (GTDB taxonomy): Bacteria > Bacillota > Bacilli > Bacillales > Bacillaceae > Bacillus > Bacillus sonorensis. The sequence continues at coordinate 53,342 of NZ_BCVZ01000005.1, read as the reverse complement.
ACAGCCGGCGGAGGCGGTAAAGGAATCCGGATCGCCCGCACCGAAGAAGAATTGATCAACGGCATCAAGATCACCCAGCAGGAAGCCGCCACAGCATTTGGAAATCCCGGCGTGTATATTGAAAAGTACATCGAAGATTTCAGACACGTCGAAATTCAAGTGCTCGCCGACACGCATGGAAACACGATTCATTTGGGCGAGCGCGACTGTTCGATCCAAAGAAGGCTGCAAAAGCTTCTAGAAGAAACACCTTCACCGGCTCTTGATGAAGGCGTAAGGGAGAAAATGGGCCAAGCGGCCGTAAAAGCGGCGGAAGCCGTTCAATATACGGGCGCCGGAACAGTCGAGTTCATTTATGATTACCGCGAACAGAAATTTTACTTTATGGAAATGAACACGCGGATTCAAGTTGAACATCCCGTAACAGAAATGGTCACCGGCGTCGATTTAATCAAAGAGCAGATCAAAGTGGCGTCCGGCGAGAAACTAAGCCTTTCACAGGAAGATGTGACCTTTACCGGATGGGCGATCGAATGCCGGATCAATGCGGAAAATCCTGAGAAAAACTTCATGCCTTCACCTGGGAAAATTGAGATGTACCTGCCTCCGGGCGGTCTTGGCGTCAGAGTGGATTCAGCTGTCTATTCGGGATACTCGATTCCGCCTTACTATGACAGCATGATTGCCAAAGTCATTACGTATGGAAAGACGAGGGAAGAAGCCGTTTCAAGAATGAAGCGGGCCTTGAGCGAGTTTGTAATCGAAGGCATCCATACGACAATACCGTTCCATTTGAAATTATTGGACCATGAAACATTCGTAAGCGGAGAATTTAACACGAAGTTTTTAGAAATATATGATGTAATGGGATCGTAAATTTTACGGAGGTGAATATATTGAAAGACGACAACAGCTTATTGGAAATGAGCCATGAAGAACATCATTTGGGAAAAGTGGAAATCGCTCCGGAAGTCATTGAAGTGATTGCCGGAATCGCTGCTTCCGAAGTTGAAGGCGTCGCTGAAATGCGGGGCAATTTTGCAACAGGTGTTGTGGAACGCTTCGGAAAAAAGAATCATGGCAAGGGCGTCAAAGTCGACCTGTCTGATGACGGGATTACGATCGATGTATTCTGTGTGATGCTATTCGGCGTGTCGATTCCGAAGGTGGCACGCGCCGTCCAGGACAACATCCGCCAGACGCTCCTCAATATGACAGCTCTTTCGATCAATGAAATTAATATTCACATCGTCGGAATTCAATTTGATTCAAAAACACACGAAGTCGAAATTGATCAAGAGATGTAGTGCGATTGAATGGAAGAACCAAGGGGAATGACGGCCCTTTGGTTTTTTCATGTTCCACCCTTCTGAAAAATGGAATTTATGAGCATCATTCTAACGGTAACGATGAAAAATATAGAGGACGCAAGCGTCACAATGCCGATCGCTTTAAAAACGAATGATTTTCAGTGTTTCTTAATAAATATTCGGTTATAAGCGATAAAACCTTGATTTTTACATGCGGAAAGACTAAAAATATGATATGATCTCTTTGTGGCTTAAGGGCAAGCAGCAAAGAGGGTTAAAGGAGAAAAAGAAAGAATGAAAAGAAGAACAGCAAGAGAAAAGGCTTTGCAGTCACTATTCCAAATTGATGTCAGCAATATTGAACCGAAAGAAGCGATGGCGCATGCCCTGGACGGCCGGGAAAGCGACGCTTTTTTCGAACAGCTTGTATACGGGGTCTTAGAGAACAAGGAAAAAATCGATGAGATGATCACACGCCATCTCGTCAATTGGAAGCTTGACAGACTGGCCAATGTCGACCGCGCGATTTTGCGTTTATCGGTTTATGAGATGGCGTTTTCACACGATATACCTGTCAATGTCTCTATGAATGAAGCGATTGAACTGGCAAAGCAATTTGGAGATGACAAGTCGGCGAAGTTTGTAAACGGTGTTCTTTCTAACATTAAATCCGATTTAGAATAATTTAGGAGGAGAACAAATGACAGCAACCATCATCGACGGAAAAGAAACAGCGAAAGAAAAGCGCGGGCAGTTGGCCAAGGAAGTAGAAGAGCTGAAAAAACAGGGAGTTACCCCGGGGCTGGCCGTTATTTTAATCGGCGATGATCCGGCGTCTCTTTCATATGTTCGCGGCAAGAAAAAAGCGGCTGAGGCTATGGGGATTCGTTTTCAATTGGATCATTTCGACGCAAGCTTCTCTGAACAGGAACTGCTTGAGGTCATTGACCAGTACAACAATAATGACGACTTTCACGGAATTCTTGTCCAGCTGCCTCTTCCGGATCATATTTCCGAACAAGCGGTGATTGAAAGAATTTCCCCTGACAAAGATGTCGACGGGTTTCATCCGCTAAATGTCGGGAAAATGCTGCTTGGCGAAGATACATTCCTGCCTTGCACACCGGCTGGCATCGTCGAGTTATTAAGGAAAACCGGCATTGATCTGTCAGGAAAAGAGGTTGTTGTCGTCGGCAGAAGCAATATCGTCGGAAAGCCAGTAGGTCAGCTGCTTCTGAACGAAAATGCAACCGTCACATATTGCCATTCAAGAACAGCCGATCTTACGGCTCATACGAAAAAAGCCGATATTCTCATCGTGGCTGTGGGGAAAGCCAATTTTATCAAAGCGGATCAAATTAAAGACGGGGCCGTTGTCATCGATGTCGGCGTCAACCGTCTGGAAACCGGCAAACTGGCCGGAGATGTGGCGTTTGACGAGGCGAAAGAGAAAGCTTCCTATATCACGCCAGTACCGGGCGGAGTCGGTCCGATGACCATTACCATGCTTGCCCATAATACGGTTAAATCAGCAAAACGTTCTATCTAACGGACACCCGTTCATCCGCCGGACAGCCCGGCGGATGAATGTTCATTGTGCCGGCAGGAAAGGAGACTGTGCCATGAGCGAAGTATCATTTGTCACGGTCACGGCTTTGACAAAATATATTAAACGCAAATTTGACGTCGATCCCCATCTTGATGATCTTTGGATCAAGGGTGAGCTGTCAAATGTTAAAATACATAGCAGGGGCCATATTTATTTTACGCTGAAAGATGACAACGCCCGCATCCAGGCGGTCATGTTTGCCAGACAAAACAGAAGCCTCGGCTTCACTCCCGAAAACGGAATGAAAGTATTGGTGAGAGGCGGCATTTCGGTTTATGAACCGAGCGGCAATTATCAGCTTTATGCCAAAGAAATCCAGCCTGACGGAATCGGCGCGCTTCATTTGGCTTATGAAGAATTAAAGAAAAAGCTTTCACAAGAAGGGCTGTTCGACGAAAAATACAAAAAGCCCATCCCCGCTTTTCCATCAGTCATCGGTGTTGTCACGTCTCCTACAGGAGCAGCTGTACGGGATGTCATCACCACCATTAAAAGAAGATATCCTCTCGTAAAAGTGATTGTCCTCCCAACCCTTGTCCAAGGAATAAACGCGGGTGAGTCCATCGTCAGAAGCATAGAAGAGGCAAACCGCAGACAACTGTGCGATGTATTAATTGTCGGGCGCGGAGGGGGATCGATTGAAGAGCTGTGGGCTTTTAATGAAGAAATTGTCGCAAGAGCGATTTTTTCTTCCGGCATACCGATCATATCCGCTGTCGGACATGAGACTGATTTTACAATCAGCGATTTTACGGCTGATCTGCGCGCCGCCACCCCTACAGGAGCCGCAGAACTTGCCGTTCCGAATATGCTCGACCTGCTGGAACGTGTGAAAACGCTGGATGTCAGAATCACAAAAGCAATGCAGCAGGATTTGCGCAAACGGCAGGAGCGGGTGAAACATCTTCAATCCTCCTACGCTTTCCGTTATCCGAAAAGGCTTTACGCACAAAAGGAACAGGAGTTTGATCTTGTATTCGACCGTTTTCAAAAGCAGACCGCCATGGCGCTCGACCGGAAAAAGCAGAAGCTGAATGAACAGACCTATAAATTGGAAATGCGCCATCCGGAAGAGCAATTAAAGCAGGCGAGACTGCGGCATGGGGAACAGACGAACCGGCTGAAGCGAAATATGAATGTGCAGCTCAAGCAGATTCACTCGCAGTTTCAGACGGTTCTTGGTAAACTGAATGCATTAAGCCCTCTTCAAGTCATGGAAAGAGGGTACAGTCTGACATATAAAGAAGACGAATTGATTAAAAGTATTGAACAGGTTCAAGAACAAGACGAGATCCAAGTGAAATTGAAGGATGGGATCCTAACCTGTGACGTACGGCAAAAGAGAGGCGAAACAAATGGCTGAAGAAAAGAAAACAAAACAAAAAGACATGTCCTTTGAAGAGGCGATGAAAGGTCTTGAAGACATCGTATCAAAACTGGAGGAAGGGGATGTCCCTTTGGAAAAAGCGATCGATTATTTCCAGGAAGGCATGCTTCTTTCAAAGATGTGCCACGAAAAGCTGCAAAATGTTGAAAAGCAGATGGACTACATTTTGCGTGAAAATGGCGAATTAGCTCCTTTCAGTGTTCGGGAGGAGGACAAAGGTGACCAATAGGCTAGACGAATTTTTAAACACGAGAAAAGCGTTAATCGAACAGCGTCTTCCTTTATATATTCAAAAGCTGCAAGCGCCGTCAACTCTTAAACAATCCATGCTGTATTCTTTGGAAGCGGGAGGAAAAAGGCTGAGACCGATTTTGGTGCTTGCTCTTCTTCATGCATACGGAAAAAAAGAAGAGGACGGCATACCGGTCGGCTGCGCGGTTGAAATGATCCATACCTATTCGCTGATCCATGACGACCTTCCTTGCATGGATGATGATGATTTGCGAAGAGGAAAACCGACAAATCACAAGATCTATGGAGAAGCGACGGCTGTACTTGCCGGAGACGCCCTTCTGACCGAAAGCTTTAAAATGATCACCACCCATGTATCGGCTGAAGTGCCGGCGGAAAAACGTCTCAGACTTGTGAATGAGCTCATCTCCGCCGCGGGTGCGGAAGGCATGGTCGGCGGCCAGATTCTCGATATGGAAGCGGAGTCAAAGCCCGTCTCATTACAAGAGCTTCAATCGATCCATGAAGGAAAAACGGCCAAACTCCTCAGCTTCAGCGTAATCGCAGGTGCTATACTTGCCGATGCACCTGAAGAAGAAATAGAAAAGCTGCGCGAATTCAGCCATCATATCGGTATCGGTTTTCAAATCAGAGACGACATTTTGGATCTTGAAGGTTCAGAGGATAAAATCGGCAAACGGATCGGGTCTGATACGTCAAACGGAAAATCGACCTATCCGTCTCTTCTGTCGCTTGAGGGGGCCAAACAAAAGCTTGACGAGCACATTAAAAAAGCAAAGCAGCTGATTTCGGAACTTTCCCTCGAACAAGACCTGCTGTACGAATTGTGCGACATGATAGCAGACCGGGATCACTGATGCCGCGGTTTCCATTTGAGTATAAAAGACTTGTTATGATAAAATGTAAACAGTTGAACGAGAAAGGCCGCGCCGTTATCACGATGTGTTAGCGGCCGTTTTTTAGACTGAAGTGTCCGCATATGCAAGTTTGCGCATGAGGGTAGGTTCATCATATAATAATTCAAACTGGTAAAATGGGTGTTCATCCATTTTTAAATAAAACGTTAAGAATGCATACTTGCAGAAATCATGCTGAAAGTGAGTTGATCCGATTGGATCTGTTATCTATAAAAGACCCTGCGTTTTTAAAACATCTTTCCATTCAGGAACTTGAAGAACTGGGGGCCGAGATTCGCCGTTTTCTAATTGAAACGCTTTCTGAATCGGGAGGGCACATCGGCCCGAATCTTGGTGTGGTTGAGCTGACGATTGCTCTTCATAAAGAATTTAACAGCCCGAGAGATAAATTTTTATGGGATGTTGGGCATCAATCTTACGTCCACAAGCTTTTAACCGGCCGCGGAAAGGACTTTGCAACGCTGCGCCAGCATAAAGGCTTGTGCGGCTTTCCGAAACGGAATGAGAGCGAACACGATGTCTGGGAGACAGGCCACAGCTCAACTTCTCTTTCCGGAGCGATGGGAATGGCGGTCGCACGGGATTTAAAAGGGACAGACGAGTATATCATCCCGATCATCGGCGACGGCGCTCTCACGGGCGGGATGGCCCTTGAAGCGCTGAACCATATCGGCCATGAGCAAAAGGATATGATCGTCATTCTGAATGACAATGAGATGAGCATCGCTCCAAACGTCGGAGCGATTCATTCCATGCTCGGAAGGCTGCGCACGGCCGGAAAATACCAATGGGTCAAAGATGAGCTTGAATACCTGTTCAAGCGTATACCGGCTGTGGGGGGAAAGCTGGCCGCGACAGCTGAACGGGTCAAAGACAGCTTAAAATATCTTTTAGTATCCGGAATGTTTTTTGAAGAGCTCGGTTTTACGTATCTGGGGCCTGTGGACGGTCACTCCTATGAAGAGCTGTTTGAAAATATGCAGTATGCGAAGAAAACAAAAGGGCCTGTACTCCTTCACGTGATTACGAAAAAAGGGAAAGGCTACAAGCCCGCAGAAGCTGATAAAACTGGGACTTGGCACGGCACAGGACCATATAAAATCGATACGGGCGATTTTGTGAAGCCGAAAGCGGCGGCACCGTCATGGAGCGCCCTCGTGAGCGAAACGGTTCGGAGGCTTGCCAGGGAGGATGAACGGATCGTGGCCATTACCCCGGCTATGCCGGTCGGCTCCAAGCTTGAAGGATTTGCAAGCGAATTTCCCGACAGAATGTTTGACGTGGGGATAGCCGAACAGCATGCTGCAACGATGGCGGCCGGCCTTGCGACCCAGGATATGAAGCCGTTTCTGGCGATTTATTCAACGTTCCTGCAGCGCGCATATGACCAGGTTGTCCATGATATTTGCCGGCAAAACTTAAACGTATTTATCGGAATTGACAGGGCAGGCCTTGTCGGCGCCGATGGGGAAACCCATCAAGGCGTATTTGATATCGCTTTTTTAAGGCATATTCCCAATTTGGTGCTGATGATGCCTAAGGATGAAAATGAAGGGCAGCATATGGTCAACACGGCCGTCCAATACGATGACGGCCCGATCGCCATGCGCTTCCCGCGCGGAAACGGACTCGGCGTCAAATTGGATAAAGAACTGAAGACGATTCCGATCGGGACATGGGAAGTCCTGAGACCCGGGACCGACGCGGTGATTTTAACGTTCGGAACAACCATTCAAATGGCGCTCGATGCTGCGGAAGACCTCCAAAAAGAAGGCCGTTCCGTCAGAGTGGTGAATGCCCGCTTTATCAAGCCGCTTGATGAAGCCATGCTCAAGGGTATCCTGAAAGAAGGGCTTCCGATCTTAACGATAGAAGAGGCTGTTCTTCAGGGAGGATTCGGGAGCTCGATCCTTGAATTCGCCCATGACCATCAATCTTACAGTCCGATGATCGACAGAATGGGCATACCGGATCGTTTCATTGAGCACGGAAGCGTTGCGAAGCTTCTTGAAGAGATCGGCTTGACAAAGGAAGATGTCATCAGACGAATAAGAATGCTGACACCCGTAAAGACTCATAAAGGAATTGGATCATGACAGCAAAAAAAGAACGCCTTGATATTTTATTGGTAGAAAGAGGGTTGATGGAAACCCGGGAAAAAGCGAAAAGAGCCATTATGGCCGGCATTGTCTACACGAATGAAAACAGGCTGGACAAACCCGGCGAAAAAGTGGACCGCACCATCCCGCTGACCATCAAAGGAAACCCGTTAAAATACGTCAGCAGAGGCGGTTTGAAGCTTGAAAAAGCGCTGAATGAATTTCAGCTTTCCGTCCGCGGCAAAAAAATGATTGATATAGGCTCATCAACCGGAGGCTTCACAGACTGCGCCCTGCAAAACGGCGCCTCAAGCTCTTATGCCGTTGATGTGGGCTATAACCAGCTTGCCTGGAAGTTAAGGCAGGATGAACGGGTCATCGTCATGGAGCGCACCAATTTCCGGTACTGCACTCCTGCCGATTTCACAGCCGGCCTGCCGGAATTTGCAACAATTGATGTTTCATTTATATCGCTGAAAATCATACTGCCCGTTCTGAAAACCATTTTAGTTCCGGGAAGCGATTGCGTGGCCCTCGTCAAACCGCAATTCGAAGCCGGCCGTGAATCAGTGGGGAAAAAGGGAATTGTCCGCGATCCTCTCGTTCACAAAGCTGTGCTGAATGACATCAGCCAGTTTGCTGCGCGGGAAGGGTATGATTGCAAAAATGCATCGTTTTCTCCGATTACAGGAGGCGACGGCAATATCGAATTTCTCCTGCATTTGCAATGGACAGGACAGGACAACCCCGGAGCGCCGATTCCGGAGGATATGATCAATCACATTGTCGAAGAAGCTCACAAGACATTAAAAGCGAAAAAGTCGGATGTAAAGGAATAATAGTGAGCTATTATTCCTTTTTTACTGTAAAGATGTACTTTTTCATTAAAATCATATAACATGATTGTATAAACATACACAATATGTGTATATACAGAGGTGTAAAATGAACAAAGGTCAAAGGCATATTAAAATCAGGGAGATTATTACCGCACAAGAGATCGAGACACAGGACGAGCTCGTCGATATTTTAAAGAAAGACGGCTATAATGTGACACAAGCCACTGTATCACGCGATATTAAAGAGCTCCATTTGGTGAAGGTTCCGACAAACAACGGCACATACAAATACAGCCTGCCTGCTGATCAGCGGTTTAATCCGCTTTCAAAATTAAAAAGGTCATTAATGGATGCGTTTGTCAAAATCGATTCGGCAAGCCATATGATTATCCTTAAGACGATGCCGGGAAACGCCCAGGCCATCGGGGCGCTGATGGACAATTTGGACTGGGAGGAGATTCTGGGAACCATCTGCGGAGATGATACCATTTTGATCATCTGCCGGACGCCGGCCGATACGGAAACGGTACAGAAAAAAATATTGGAACTTTTATAATGAAGCCTGAAAAGAGGTGCGATAAAAGCTTGTTAGCTGAATTATCGATTAAGAACTTTGCGATTATCGAAGAACTAACCATTTCTTTTGAAAAAGGGCTGACGGTGTTAACCGGCGAAACCGGGGCCGGAAAATCGATCATCATCGATGCCATCTCTTTGCTTGTGGGCGGAAGAGGTTCATCCGAATATGTCAGATATGGAGAAAAAAGAGCCGAATTAGAAGGGCTTTTTCTGCTGGACAGCGGGCATCCGGTCTTCGATCTGTGCGGAGAGCTTGGCATCGACGCTTCTGACGAGATGATCGTCATGAGACGGGATATCAATGCAAACGGCAAAAGCATCTGCCGTGTAAATGGCAAGCTTGTGACGATTGCCGCTTTGCGGGAGGTCGGCAGGCTTCTGCTTGATATCCACGGTCAGCACGATAACCAGCTGCTAATGGAAGACGACCATCATCTTCAGCTTTTGGACCGGTACGCCGGCGAGGAAATCGAAAAAGCGCTGAAAGCCTACCAGGAAGTTTACAGCCGCTATATGAACGTCATGAAAAAGGTGAAACAGCTTTCTGAAAGCGAACAGGAAATGGCCCACAGACTTGATTTGATTCAGTTTCAGCTTGATGAAATCGAATCCGCAAACCTCGAGCCCAAAGAGGACGAGCTTTTGGAGGAAGAGCGCCGGCAGATTTCAAACTTTGAGAAAATATATGAAGCTTTGCAAAATGCCTATAACGCGCTTCGCAACGAACAGGCCGGACTCGATTGGGTCGGGATGGCATCAAGCGAGCTAGAGAATGTCTCCGGCATCAATGACGGACTGAAAAAGATATCTGAATCTGTTGCCAACGCTTACTATATTTTGGAGGATTCAACCTTTCAAATCAGAAACATGCTGGACGACTTGGAATACGATCCGGCACGGCTCGATTTCATTGAATCCAGATTGAACGAAATCAAACAATTGAAGCGAAAATACGGCGCCACTGTTGAAGATATACAGGCATATTCCGCGAAAATCGAGGAAGAAATCGATCGTATCCAAAACCGTGACAGCCATCTGCAGGCATTAAAAGAGGAGCTCGAATCAGTCGGCAAAGATGTCGCGATCGAAGCGATGAATGTGTCAGATATCCGAAAATCATGGGCGAAAAAACTTGCTAACCAGATTCAGCAGGAACTAAAAGAGCTCTATATGGGAAAATCGACGTTCGATACCGAATTCCAACTGAAAACGGCAGATGCCCGCGAAGAAGCACCTGTCGTGAACGGAACCCCTGTTCATCTGACAAAGCAGGGGATTGACAGCGTCCGCTTTTTAATTTCGACCAATACCGGCGAACCGCTGAAATCCTTGTCAAAAGTCGCTTCAGGCGGCGAATTGTCAAGAATTATGCTGGCGATGAAAAGCATTTTCTCCGCGCAGCAGGACGTCACATCGATCATTTTTGACGAAGTGGACACCGGGGTGAGCGGGAGAGTGGCGCAGGCGATCGCCGAGAAAATCCACCGCGTATCGATCGGCTCCCAAGTGCTGTGCATCACCCATTTGCCGCAAGTAGCGGCAATGGCGGACACGCATCTTTTAATTACAAAACAGTCCAAGGACGGACGAACGACAACAAGCGTCACACCATTGTCAAAACAGGAAAAAATATCGGAAATCGGCCGGATGATTGCCGGCGTCGAAGTGACAGATCTGACGAAGCGCCATGCAAAGGAGCTTTTGCATCAGGCCAAACTCGTCAAAACCACCGGATAAGCTGTTCAGTCTGAACAGCTTATTTTTTGTTTTTCCATTTTTGCCTGACTGGATCCGTCGAATTTATTATTTTCTTATGCAAACGTTTCTTTATCATTTTATCCAATGTTTTTCTTGCGTTCACAGTTATAAATCATTGTCAGGAAGGCAAAAGTAATGAATGTAGCGAAAGAATTTCTCATGGTGTGGGTTAGGTGCGAGGAGAGTGAAAAGGTGGATGTTGAAAAAATCAGAAAAGCTGTGGGTATAATTCTCCTTGTTTCTTTAATAAGTGTAGGATTTTACAAACCGGTCAAAGAATACATTGAAATACCAAAAAACATGAACATTTTTGAGACGGATTCACGCGCTGTCGAAACAAGCTTATCCGTCAGTACACCTCAAGACGATTCATCAGAAGCGTTCACATTAAAAGAAAATAAACATGAAGTGGAAATAAAAGGCGAAAAAAATGGAAAAGCGGAGCTCGTCTACGACTTTGCCGGATTTCCTGTCAAAAAAACAAAAGTAAATGTTCTTCCCGATTTAAAGGTTGTACCCGGCGGGCAGTCGATAGGCGTAAAGCTTCACTCTGTCGGGGTATTGGTTGTCGGTTTTCACCAAATCAATACAAATGACGGAAAGAAATCACCAGGTGAAGCAGCCGGAATCGCGGTAGGCGACATAATCACAGAAATCAACGGAACGAAAATCGAAAAAATGAATGATATCACCCCTTTTATTCAAAAGGCTGGGAAAACAGGAGAGACCTTAAATCTGCTCATCAAAAGGGATAAACAGGAGATCAAAACAAAGCTTGTCCCGGAAAAGGACCAGGCTGAAGACAAATACAGAATCGGCTTGTATATCAGGGACTCTGCCGCAGGAATCGGCACGATGACCTTTTTTGAACCGAAGTCGAAAAAATACGGGGCTTTGGGGCACGTCATTTCCGATATGGACACGAAAAAACCGATCGTCGTAGAAAACGGCCAGATCGTAAAATCAACTGTAACGTCAATCGAGAAAGGAACGGGCGGAAATCCCGGAGAAAAACTGGCCCGTTTTGCATCTGAACGAAAAGTAATCGGCGATATTAACCGAAACAGTCCTTTTGGAATATTCGGGACGCTTCATCAGCCCATCAAAAACCGTGTTTCAGACAAAGCCATTCCAATTGCATTTTCAAATGAAGTCAAAGAAGGACCGGCACAGATTTTGACGGTTATTGAAAACGATAAGGTCGAAAAGTTCGATATCCAAATCGTCAGCACAACTCCGCAAAAATTCCCGGCAACAAAGGGAATGGTGCTGAAAATTACAGACCCTAGGCTGCTTCATAAAACAGGGGGCATCGTTCAGGGGATGAGCGGCAGCCCGATTATTCAAAACGGAAAAATCATCGGAGCGGTCACACACGTTTTCGTCAATGATCCAACCAGCGGCTATGGCGTTCACATTGAATGGATGCTTTCTGAAGCGGGAATCGATATCTACAAAAAGGATAAAGCAAGCTAAACTGCCGGGATTCCCGGCAGTTTTCTCATACACCTTTCATTCTTCATCATCGTGCGTTAAAATAGAGGAGGAAAAGATTTTTCGACAAATTCACGTTCCTCTGTTTGTCAAGTTTCATTTTAAGTCGAAAAAACGAGAAAATCAGAAAAAAACCGAAAAAAAGCAAGATATACCACTAATATTGCAAAAATCAATTTTTTAAAAAGGGAATAATGTGACACTGTCGAATTAAACATATTAGAAAAAGAATGATGAATTTTATCAACATACACATTGGGGAGGAAGAAACGTGGAGAAAATTAAAGTATGTGTTGCTGATGATAACAGGGAGCTTGTCGGCCTATTAAGCGAATATATCGAGGGTCAAAATGACATGGAAGTGATCGGCGTGGCTTACAATGGCCAAGAATGCCTTTCTTTGTTTAAAGACAAGGAGCCTGACGTTCTCGTGCTGGACATTATTATGCCCCATCTCGACGGTTTGGCCGTTTTGGAGAGACTGCGGGAATCCCAGCTCAAAAAACAGCCGAACGTCATCATGCTGACAGCTTTCGGCCAGGAAGACGTGACGAAAAAAGCCGTGGATTTGGGCGCATCTTATTTTATTCTAAAACCATTCGATATGGAGAACCTTGTCGGCCATATCCGCCAGGTCAGCGGAAACGGGTCACAAATGACACACCGCGCCCCTTCAGCCCAAAACAGCATTCTGCGTCCGCAGCCTGAATCACCAAAGAAAAACCTGGACGCCAGCATCACGAGCATCATCCACGAAATCGGAGTTCCCGCCCATATCAAAGGATATCTGTACTTGAGAGAAGCCATCTCGATGGTGTATAACGATATTGAACTGCTCGGCAGCATTACAAAAGTGCTGTATCCGGACATCGCCAAAAAATTCAACACAACCGCAAGCCGAGTCGAACGGGCGATCCGCCACGCCATCGAAGTCGCTTGGAGCAGAGGCAACATCGACTCCATCTCATCGCTGTTCGGCTACACCGTCAGCATGTCAAAAGCAAAGCCGACGAATTCTGAATTCATCGCGATGGTGGCTGATAAGCTGCGGCTTGAGCATAAGGCTTCATAAGGCTTATTTGAAGCGGGTTTTCCGATGATTTATGCGTATCTTTTCTAATAACTACACAAAAAAAGACGCCGTAATTGGCGTCTTTATCTCGTCTTAAACCCATTCACAAAGCTTTCTCCGTCCTGCTCTGTTTTGATCAGCTGCTGTGCGCTTTGGCTGATCCGTTGAGCGAGCGCCTGCTGTGCTTTTCCTTGGAAGCTGTAGAGAAGCGATGAATAGACGCTGTTCATTTCCTTTTGTATGTCGCCTGCTTTAAATTTCGGTCTGAGGGTATTTCGAACGGATTCGAGCTTTGTTCCGGCTACGCCTCTCATACCCGTTTTCAGCATAGCAAGCTGCCTGCGCTTCTCCATCGGGTCGTTTTGTTTTTTGATCAGTTTATCTAACGTATCCATTTACTACACTCCTATAGCTTTAGCCATCTTGCCAGCATCTCGTCCTTTGATTTGAAATCTTTTGTGATTTGCCCGAGATAGCCGCTGATTTCCTCTAAATCTGAAATCGTGTCCTGTAGTGATGCGATATAGGCCGCTTCGGCATCAACATCGTAAAACAGCGGGTTTCCTTTTTTGTCAAACGACTGCGCCAAATCATTCAGCGTATTGTTCACATCCTCAAGTGAAAGCTGATCGTATAAGCCGCGGCCGACCTGGCGATAGGTATCGTATTTCAGATCGTTTATCGCGGCATCATGTTCCTGATAGGCGTTTTCCGCTTCTCGTTTCATCGTGCGAAGGTCGTTTATGATCGCATTTACTTTTTCAGCAAGCTGTTTAGCGACTTCGGGCGTAACTTTGATCGCGCCGCTTCCGGAAGCAACCTCCGGCGGCAGCATCGCTTTTAAGTTTTTGTCGTAGACGAGCTTATCGCCTTCTATATTTTGAACGTTGCCGTCTTCATCGAATGCAAAGTTTCCTTTATTGAGACCGTGGGTGTCCGGCATTCCCATCGCAGTTGTAGTAATGTAGTCTGAAGCGACACCAAACACCATACCCAATATACCGCCGTTAAACTTGGGATCAAGTCGTATTTGTCGTTCCGCACGGGAAATCGAGGGATCTTTCGTATATATCGTTCGGCCTGCATGCCGCAGGTACTCATCCCACCACCCGGAGCCGGTCATATCGTCCGGGTTAACGATAGATTTTACATATGAGTCATATTTACCGCTGTTGATTTCCTTCTGTTTTTCCTCCGAATGCAATTTAACAACGGATGGATTATTGAACGCCACAGCATAAATATCATTGTTGACTGCGCTGTATTCCGCTTCTGCGCCGCCGAGCGAGTGTCCGGTGGTTGAAACAACTGTCGAAGTGCCTTTATATTTTTGTTTGATTTCTCTTACAAGATCGTCGGCTTGACCGATTTGGGATGTTTTCGTAATCAATTTATAGTTGCCGGAGCTGAGTATTGCGTCTTGTGAGGGGGTGGCGTTGTATTTTCCTAGTGTTTTGGATGTATCTTTCGCATCTTTTTCGATGATGTATTGCGATTTCTTTTTTGGATCAAGACCCATAACGACGTTACCGCCATCAGCATCGATAACATCTTGAAAGAATTGACTTTTCGGATCTGTCCCCGCGAAGGCTACGACGACGTTTTCTGGTTTATCAGGTTTAATCCATTTGTCGTTCTTTTTCTTAGCTTGAACAAAAACATACGCGTCGAGTCCAGTATCAGAGTCCCTCTTTATTTTATCAACGTAATAAGCTTTATTTGATTTGCTCTCTATAGGTGTTTTTTCCTTGAAAGCTTCTTTCATTTTCTCTGTACTATAAGTGTTTTGGCTAAGAAAATAATAATCTTTGTCCGTTAAATTAGGAATATCGCACTTTTTATTCATGTACATAACCCCTTAAACTATGTAAAATGTAAGGAGGAAAGGATGGTTTTATGAGGAAATACATAATTATCCTTCTTGCTCTGGTTATTATAACATTTGGAGGAATTTTTATGAAGCAACAACATGATAACAGAGAAAAAGAAGAACTTTTTAATTTGGCTAAGGAAAGAATGACAGACTTTATTAAAACGAATTATAATGACATTCAGTCAATTGATTATTCTGATGACTACGAAGTGAATCCGATGGGCGGAGTTGATATAAAAGGGTATCTAAATGGTGATAAGCAAAAGAAAATATGGGGTATTTACGATAAGTCAAATGACGAAGTTGGCTCCTTCACAGTCGATGCCGAAAGAAAACCCGAATGTAAAGATAAAGTTTGCGATTATTAATAAAAAAGTCAGGCTCAGTTGAGCTGGCTTTTTTTGTTGTATATGTCCTTTTTCGTCATGGATTGTTTATTGTTTAAATAATATCAAAAGCTCCTCTTTCTTTAGAATGGATTAATCTTTTCTAAAAGTTTTAAATGGAACAATGCATCCTAAGCCTTTAAGATAGGTATTCTTTAGTGACGCAGAAGAGAGTTAAAATAAAGCGTGTAAATAAATATAGCCCGTTTCTTAGAGCTGGGGCTTTTGCCATTTAATATTAGTGCAAATTTTCCGTTGATAGCGGTTTTGCCCACAACCATGTTTCAGTCGTAAATATTGAAGATGTAAAGGCTCTAAGAGTCGATCAGATACAATGGTATTCATGTTAAAATAATGAAAAACACTGGAGGTCTCCATGATACGATATCCATTCCTGCAAAAAGGCGCAACCATTGGAGTAACTGCCCCATCATCGGGAGTGCCGCCTGAGTTGCATGGTGTATTGAAGGCTGCGTGCAGTCGCATGAAAAAGCTGGGTTATCATATCGTCTGCGGCGATACCGTTTGGACTCAGGACAAGGCGAGATCTGCTCCTGCCATAGAAAGGGCAGCGGAATTTAATCATATGATGCGCAATGATGAGATTGATTTCATTTTCCCTCCTTGGGGCGGGGAACTGCTTATTGAAGTCCTTGAGTATATTGACTTTGAAAATATGAAGAATAAATGGATGCTGGGATATTCGGATATTAGTCTGTTGCTTTTGGCTATTACTTTGAAAACCGGTATGGCTACTGCGCATGGAACAAATTTAGTTGATTTAAGAGGGGAGTTTTCAGATAATAGGACAGCAATGTGGGAGACTGTTTTATCGACAAAAGAAAATGAATCCGTCCGGCAATCTTCATCAGAACATTATCAGAAAGAATGGGAGTTTGATAGCCCTGCTCCCTGCGTATTCAATCTGACTGAAAAGACCTGTTGGAAAACAACGGTGAATAAAGAAGTAAACATACAAGGACGGCTGCTTGGCGGCTGTATTGATACAATTAGGCATTTAGTCGGTACATCGTATGGGTGCGTAAAACATTTTAAAGAACATGATATACAAGGTGATCCTGTTATTTGGTTTTTTGAAAATTGCGAGTTATCAACGACTGATCTGCGCAGATCTCTCGTACAAATGAAATTAGCCGGCTGGTTTGACGATTGCTCTGGGATTATGTTTGGGAGAAGTCCGGCGAATACTCCTGTCGCCAATTACACAATTGAAGAAGTTTACCGGGATCTTTCCGCTGAACTTCAAATCCCAATTATATTTGATATTGATTGTGGTCATGTTCCCCCGCAAATGACGTTTATAAATGGAGCATATGCAGAAATAGAATTGAGCGACGGGAAAGGGATCGTGTTGCAGCACTTTAAATGATTTATTTATCAGAACAAACGGATGAGGAGGGAGCTCGTCAGGATCGGGATTCCTTTTTTATTGGTCGCTTTCAAATTCCGACGATTGTCTCACGAAATACCATACTTTATCATAAACTGAATCATATCAAGCGCCAAGCCGCATAAAACGTCTTTTTCCCAGTGGAAAAGACGTTTTTTTATGTAGAAAGAACGCTTCCCTTTTCCTTGAGAGCCGGGAGTGCTCAAAAAATGATGAAAAAGTTCTGCTTTTTCCCATTTTACAGTCAAATATCACTTCTGCTAGATCGTTTTTCATGGACGGTTGTGGGCGGAAGACTGCTAACAACCGGAAATGACCGAGACATTCGGCTGTGGATTTCGGGAGCGGTCCGCCGGGGAGGGCTGCTTTACAGGCAGGGAGTGTTAAAGATATTGTACGGGGTGTAGAAAAAACCAGCGGATGAGGTGATCGAGATGAAAAAGGGAGTCATCTTTGTGTTGTTTGCCATGCTGCTTTTGGCCGGCTGCGGGACAATCCAGCATGAAGAGCAGCAAAGCGGCGACGGGAGCCGGAAAGCAGAGGGAGGCGAATGGCTGACAAAGGAAGGCACTTTTATTGGTTTGGCGGATCAGCATACGGTGGCTGTGAACATTGACGGCAAGGAGACGATGCTGCAGGTCCCTCCCGAAAAACGGGACAAATATAAAGGGATCAAAGAGTATACAAAGGTGGAAGTCAAGTATCGAAAGGCGAACGATGGAACATTTCAGCTGAAAGATTTGAAAAAGAAAGAATGATAGATTGAAAATGAGGAGGAAGAAACCGTGAATTTACTATGGAAGAGCTTGGCTTTGCTCCTGTTCTCGTTTGTCATGATTCTGCCCGGGGCGTTTGCGGCTGAGCCGCTTTCGGGAAAAACGATTTATGTGGATGCCGGGCATGGAGGGGATGACAGCGGTGCGGTCGGAAACGGACTATTGGAGAAGGATGTCAATCTTGATGTGTCCAATTTGCTGAATGAAAAGCTGGAAAAAGAAGGAGCCGACACGGTCGTGACAAGGACGGGTGATTCGTTTTTGAGTCTTGAAGAACGGGTGGCCAAAGCGAGTACAAATGGTTCAGACCTTTTCATCAGCATCCATGCCAATTCTGCCGCTCCTGAAGCGGCGGGAACAGAGACATATTTTGACGCCACATATAAAGCGGCTGACAGCGAACGGCTGGCGGCGGACATTCAGGAGCATCTTCCCGGCGCTCTCGGCACCGAGGACAGGGGAGTGAAGGAATCGGGATTTTATGTGATCAAACATTCGCAAATGCCGAGTGCTTTAGTTGAGCTTGGTTTTATCACCAATAAATCCGATGCGCAGAAACTCGGAAGCTCCGTCTATCAGGAAAAAGCCGCCGATGCGATTGCCGAGGCTGTCGTTTCGTATTATGATTAATCGCCAAGCCCCGTCCATTACCGGGGCTTAAAATGTAATCTTTATGTTAAAAAAAGGCCTATGTGTGGAAAGTAAATCATAAGACCGTCATAATGAGGATGGGCTTTGAAATCATTTTGAGGTGAACTGACATGACAAAAGTTTTTGCACACAGAGGGGCTTCAGGGACTTATCCCGAGAACACGATGACTGCGTTTGAACATGCGGCTCAAGCGGGTGCCGACGGCATTGAGCTTGATGTACAAATGACGCGAGACGGCCGGCTTGTCGTGATTCATGATGAGAAGCTTGACAGGACGACTTCATTAAAGGGCTATATAAAAGATTTTACATATGAAGAGATCGAGCAGGGGGACGCAAGCTACCGTTTTTCTGAAAAGACCGGGTTTGTCACAGTTCCCACCCTTGAAGAGGTGTTCGACTGGGCGGTGAAAGGCAGCTTTCTTATTAATGTAGAGCTGAAAAACAGCATCGTCCGCTATGAAGGAATGGAAGAAAAAGTGATGGCGCTGATTTCTGAATATAAACTTGAGGACCGCATCATCATCTCTTCTTTTAACCATGAGAGCCTCGCCTATTGCCGGAGGCTGAATCCCGATATTGAATTGGCCGCGCTTTATATGGATGTTCTTTATAAGCCTGAACAATACATTGACATGATTCCGGCGACCGGATTTCATCCGTATCTGCGCTCGATGTCGGCGGAAACGATCGCAAATGCCCACCGCAACAATAAAACGGTCAGACCGTTCACCGTGAATCGCGAAGAGGACATGAAAAAACTGATGGAAGCCGGTGTTGACGGGTTTTTCACCGATTTTCCCGAAAAAGCGATGAAGCTGAAGGAAAGCATTTTATAAAAAAATGCCGCGGATTTTGATCTGCGGCGTTTTTTAATGGACGGGAACAAAATGCTCAAGCCCTGCGGTTGTTTTGTTTTTTTTTGAAGCGTTCGCTTACCTGGTTCCGCTTTCTGTCTCTGTACAAAATAAATCCGCCTAAAAGGTAAAGCCCTGCCGCGAATAGAATCAGTCCCGCAAGCCCTTGCAGCCAGGGTATTTGAAACGGGCTGTTTAATACCCCGAATACAGTGTCGCGCATCAATTTAATGCCTGCGGCTGCCATGCATCCCGGTATTAGCAAAATAAGCAGTGCGATCAGTCTCCCCATACTCGAATCCCCTTGCCATTTATTTACCTTTATTGTCTATTTGAAAAAAAAGTTTGTCAAGAAAGGAAAACGTGATAACATAGATATTGTGCAAATTGTTGCAAATGAATATCTGAGTGTGCAAAATTTTTCATACAAAGGGGTAAAGGGATGAAGCAAAAAGTACTGATTGTAGGTGCTGGAAAAGGGGGGACCGCTCTCTTAGACTTGCTGCTGAAAACGAAAACAATGCATATTGAGGCGGTCATTGACAAAAATCCGAAGGCGCCGGGGATGTCCATTGCGGAAAAAAACGAGATTGAAACGGCTCTGGACTGGATGCCGTACATCAATAAACAGATCGATATCATCATTGAAACGACCGGCGATCCTGATGTGTTAAAACAGCTCGTCCGAAAGAAACCGGACAGAGCGATTGTCGTCCCGGGTTCGCTTGCGTATATCATCTCTCAGCTGATGAATGAAAAACAGCAGCTGATCCAAATGTTAAAAGAACAGACATATAAACATGACCGGATTTTTAATTCCATGAATGACGGCATGATTTTTATCGATATCAATGAAGAAATCATCCTGTTTAATAAAATGGCTGAGGAAATGACCGGTACAAAACGGGAGAAAGCGATCGGCCAGCATATTCAGAAGGTCATCCCGACGACGAAGCTTCCGCGCATTCTCAATACGAGAGAGCCTGAATACAACCAAAAGCAGTTTTTACATCCGAACAGGCAGATCGTGACGACGAGGATCCCGATTATTGATGACGGAGGAACGCTGTTAGGCGCGCTCAGCATTTTCAAAGACATCACAGATGCGGTTGAACTGGCTGAAGAAGTGACAAACCTGAAAGAAGTCAGAACAATGCTTGAAGCGATCATTCAGTCGTCTGATGAGGCGATATCCGTCGTCGATGAAAACGGGATCGGAATGATGATCAACAGGGCCTATACGAAGATGACCGGTCTGACAAAAGAGCAGGTGATTGGCAAACCGGCCAATACCGACATATCGGAAGGCGAAAGCATGCATTTGAAGGTGCTTGAAACAAGGCGGCCTGTGAGAGGCGCGAGAATGAAGGTCGGCCCGAACAAAAAAGAAGTGATCGTCAATGTTGCGCCGATCATCGTCGACGGCATTTTAAAAGGAAGTGTCGGCGTTATTCAGGATGTATCCGAAATTCAGTCGCTGACAAAGGAATTGAACAGGGCGCGCCAGATTATCCGCACGCTTGAAGCGAAATATACATTCGCCGATATCATCGGGTCAAGCGAGCAAATGCTTGTGGCCCTTGAGCAGGCGAAATTGGGGGCGAAAACGCCTGCCACAATTTTGCTGCGGGGCGAGTCCGGTACGGGGAAGGAGCTTTTTGCCCATGCCATACATAACGAAAGTGACCGAAAGTATAATAAGTTTGTCCGGGTGAACTGTGCGGCCATATCAGAATCTTTGCTTGAATCAGAGCTGTTCGGCTATGAGGAAGGCGCCTTTTCCGGAGCAAAGCGCGGCGGAAAAAAAGGATTCTTTGAAGAAGCCAATAACGGAAGCATTTTCTTGGATGAGATCGGTGAGCTTTCCCAGAATACACAGGCAAAGCTGCTCCGCGTCCTGCAGGAAAAAGAAATTGTCCGGGTCGGCGGTACAAAGCCGATTCCGGTGAACGTCAGAATTATTGCCGCGACCAACGTCAATATTGAAAAAGCGCTGGCCGAAGGCAGGTTTCGCGAAGACTTATACTACCGCATCAACCGCTATCCGATATCGATTCCGCCGCTGAGGCAGCGAAAAGAGGATATCGAGGCTTTAAGCCGCCATTTGATCGGAAAGATCAATCAAGAATACGGCCGCAATGTAAAGGGTCTGACGAAAAAAGCGCTCAAATCGCTGAAAGCGAGAAAGTGGCCGGGGAATGTCAGGGAGCTGGAAAACGTCCTTGAGCGGGCGATGATCTTTTTAAAGCCCCAGATGGAATGGATTGATTTGGAGCACCTTCCTGAAGCGGACGGCCCGAAGAAAAAAGCTGACACCAGCCTTGCTTTAGCTGAAATCGAAAATGAAAAGCTTTCAGACGCCGTTGAGCGTTTTGAAGCGCACGTGATTAAAGAAACGCTTGAAAAGCACCAATATAACAGGACTAAAACGGCAAAGGCGCTGGGCATCAGCATCCGGAATCTCTATTACAAAATGGATAAATACAACCTTGCAAAAGAAAGCATGCAATAAACTGCATAATCTAATGCAAAATTGTGCAGAAGTTTAAGCAGGTCTACGTACTGATCCCTCTTTTTGGTCTGGCACGAAACTTGCATGATAATAGGGCGGATGTTTGCTTAGAAAGGTGGGTACTATGAAGCTGACACAATTATTTCAAAAAGCGGCGGAACTGGAAAATAAAACGGTCGCCGTCGCACATGCAGAAGATGATGAAGTCCTTCAAGCCGTCAAGCTTGCAGTCGACAAAGAGTTTGCCCGGTTTTTGCTGATCGGGCACAGAGAAAAAATCAGGCATATGATGGAAGAGCTTGATATGTCAAAACGGCACGTCGATATCATTCATTCGGAAACGCCGGAATCCTCCGCGAGAATCGCAGTTCAATCCGTCAAAAGCGGCAACGCGGATGTACTGATGAAAGGTCATCTTCCGACGGCCGTTCTTTTGAAAGCCGTTTTGAATAAAGAATACGGCCTGCGTTCCTCTCGTGTGCTGTCACATGTTGCGGCATTCGAAGTAAACGGATTTGACAGGCTGATTTATGTGACAGACGCGGCGATGAACATCAAGCCGGGGCTTGAAGAATTGAAGCAGATTTTAGAAAATGCAGTGCGTGTCGCGAGAGCTGTCGGTGTAAACATGCCGAAAGCCGCCTGCCTTGCCGCTGTTGAAACGGTGAATCCCGCGATGGAAGCTACATTACATGCGGCCAGTTTAACGCAGATGAATCACCGGGGGCAAATCCGGGACTGTATCGTCGACGGGCCTCTTGCTTTGGACAACGCGATCTCGGAGCTTGCCGCCAGGCATAAGAACATTTCCGGAATCGTGGCCGGTCAGGCCGACATTCTGCTTGTTCCGTCGATCGAAACCGGCAATGTCCTCTACAAATCACTGATTCATTTTGCGGATGCAAAAGTGGGAGCCATTTTGGCAGGAGCAAAAGCGCCCATTGCTTTAACAAGCAGGGCCGATTCCGCGGAAAACAAACTGTATTCGATTGCTTTGGCGCTCTGTACGTCTGAAGCACGACATGAGGAGGAATAAGAAATGGAACTATTTCGATATATGGAACAGTACGATTATGAACAATTGGTGTTTTGCCAAGATAAAGAGTCCGGTTTGAAAGCGATCATCGCGATTCATGACACAACTCTCGGTCCCGCTTTGGGCGGCACGAGAATGTGGACGTATGAAAATGAAGAAGCCGCGATAGAAGATGCGCTTCGTCTTGCAAGGGGAATGACATACAAAAACGCGGCTGCCGGATTGAATCTCGGCGGAGGCAAAACCGTCATTATCGGAGATCCGCGCAAAGATAAAAATGAAGAAATGTTCCGCGCCTTCGGCCGCTACATCCAAGGGTTGAACGGAAGGTACATTACCGCTGAAGATGTCGGCACGACGGTTGAAGATATGGATATCATCCATGATGAAACAGATTATGTAACGGGAATTTCCCCGGCTTTCGGTTCTTCGGGAAACCCTTCTCCAGTTACAGCCTATGGTGTATATAAAGGGATGAAAGCCGCGGCGAAGGAAGCCTTCGGGACAGACTCGCTTGAAGGCAAAACCATCGCTGTTCAAGGTGTCGGAAATGTAGCCTACAACCTATGCCGCCACCTTCATGAAGAAGGCGCAAACCTGATTGTGACGGATATTAATAAAGAAGCGGTCGAGAGAGCCGTCGCTGACTTCGGCGCCCGCGCTGTAGATCCTGATGATATTTATTCGCAGGATTGCGATATATATGCGCCGTGCGCACTCGGAGCGACCATCAACGATGATACGATTCCGCAGCTCAAAGCCAAAGTCATTGCCGGAGCGGCCAACAATCAGCTGAAAGAAACGCGCCACGGTGATCAGATTCACAATATGGGCATCGTCTATGCGCCGGATTATGTCATCAATGCCGGCGGCGTCATCAATGTTGCGGATGAGCTTTACGGCTATAATTCAGAGCGGGCGCTCAAAAAAGTCGAAGGCATTTACGGAAATATTGAGCGGGTCCTTGACATTTCTAAACGGGACGGCATTCCGACATACTTGGCGGCAGACCGGCTTGCTGAAGAGCGGATTGAACGGATGCGCCGTTCAAGAAGCCAATTTTTGCAAAACGGGCATCACATTTTAAGCAGACGTTAAAAAATCCCCCCTGTTCAAATTGGAGGTTTTAAATCAATGCACATACAGGAAAAACGTATTCTCGTCATTAATCCGGGATCAACATCTACAAAGATCGGCGTTTTTCACGATGACCGTTCAATTTTTGAAAAAGCAATCCGCCATGACGGGGCAAAGCTTCAGCAATATGAAACGATTATCGACCAGTATTCGTTCAGAAAGCAGGCTGTTTTAGAAACGCTGCACGAACAGGGCATCAATATTTCAAAATTGAATGCCGTTTGTGCAAGGGGAGGCCTGCTTCGGCCGATCGAAGGCGGAACATACGAAGTAAATGACGCGATGATCGAGGACTTGAAAAACGGCTATGCAGGACAGCATGCTTCAAACCTCGGAGGGATCATCGCCAGGGAAATTGCCGACGGCCTCAATATCCCGGCGTTCATCGTCGACCCTGTTGTCGTTGATGAAATGTCGGACATCGCAAAAATTTCCGGAACCCCTGCAATTGAAAGGAGGAGCATCTTTCATGCCCTCAACCAAAAGGCGGTGGCCCGGAAAGCGGCTTGGCAGTTCGGCAAGCGCTATGAAGATATGAAAATGATCATCACCCACATGGGAGGCGGCATTACGACAGGCGTCCACTGCAAAGGACGGGTCATCGACGTCAACAATGGCCTCCATGGGGAAGGTCCGCTCAGTCCTGAGCGGGCCGGCACCATTCCGGCAGGCGATCTCATCGATTTATGCTTTTCCGGCGAATATACGCGTGATGAGCTAATGAAATTGCTCATCGGCGGCGGAGGGCTTGCCGGCTACCTTGGCACGTCAGATGCGGTGAAGGTGGAAAAAATGATTCGGGAAGGCGATCAAAAAGCGGCGCTTATCTATGAAGCGATGGCATATCAAATTGCAAAAGAAATCGGAGCGGCCAGCGCCGTATTAAAAGGAGAAGTTGACGTCATCATTTTGACGGGCGGACTGGCTTACGGAAAAACATTTATTTCTTCAATCAGAAAATACATAGACTGGATTTCGGATGTCATCGTATACCCGGGCGAAAACGAGCTTCAGGCATTGGCTGAGGGCGCTTTTCGGGTGCTGAACGGCGAAGAAGAGGCAAAACAATATCCGAATCCGAACCGGTAGGAGGGAAAAGTCATGGCAACAGAATATGATCTCGTGATTCTTGGAGGCGGGACGGGCGGTTATGTAGCCGCGATCAGAGCCTCGCAGCTCGGATTGAAAACAGCCGTTGTTGAAAAACGGAAGCTTGGCGGCACATGTCTCCACAAAGGCTGCATTCCGTCCAAAGCGCTGCTGAGAAGCGCTGAGGTTTACCGAACGGCAAAACAAGCGGAAGAATTCGGAGTGAACGTTCCGGAAGTCGAGCTGCAATTTTCCAAGGTTCAAAGCCGAAAACAAAAGATTGTCGATCAGCTTTATAACGGTGTGAAGCATTTGATGAAAAAAGGAAAAATCGATGTATATGAAGGAATCGGGCGAATCCTCGGGCCGTCGATCTTTTCTCCGATGCCCGGGACGGTATCGGTTGAAATGGCCAGCGGCGCTGAAAATGAAATGCTCGTTCCGAAAAACGTCATTATTGCCACCGGTTCAAGACCGCGGTCGCTTCCAGGGCTCGAGCCTGACGGGGAAAACATTCTTTCCTCCGACGATGCCCTTGAACTCGAGCATCTGCCCGCATCGATCGTCATTGTCGGCGGCGGAGTCATCGGCATTGAATGGGCTTCAATGCTCAACGACTTCGGCGTTGACGTAACGGTTGTTGAATATGCCGGCAGAATTTTACCGACTGAGGATGCGGACATATCGAGAGAAATGCAAACCCGTTTGGCGAAAAAAGGAATCACGATCATAACCGGGGCAAAAGTGTTGCCTGACAGTTTGGAAAAAGGAAAAACGATCAGCATCCAAGCTGAAAAAGACGGTGAAACGCATACGTATTCCGCCGAAAAAATGCTGATTTCAGTCGGAAGGCAAGCCAATGTAGAAGGAATCGGCCTTGAAAACACCGATATTCAGATCGAAAACGGCTTCATCGCGACAAACAGCATGTATCAGACAAAGGAGTCCCATATTTACGCAATCGGCGATGTCATCGGCGGTCTGCAGCTTGCACACGTTGCTTCCCATGAAGGGATGACAGCTGTCGAACATATCGCAGATCAACATCCGCATTCAATGGATTACTCTCTCGTTCCAAAGTGCATCTACTCAAGCCCTGAAGCTGCATCTGTCGGTCTGACAGAAGAAGAGGCCAAGGCGGAAGGTCGAAACATCAAAGTCGGGAAATTTCCGTTTCAGGCAATTGGGAAGGCGCTCGTATACGGAGAAACGGATGGCTTCGTCAAAATCGTCGCAGATCAGGATTCAGATGATATTTTGGGTGTTCATATGATCGGCCCGCATGTGACAGACATGATTTCCGAAGCCGGACTTGCAAAAGTGCTTGATGCTACGCCGTGGGAGGTCGGTCAAACGATCCATCCGCACCCGACGCTTTCTGAGGCCATTGGAGAAGCCGCGCTTGCCGTTGATGGAAAAGCGATTCATTTTTAAAAAGCATGAAGGAGTGAAATAAATGAGCAATAATCGTCATGAAGCAGTGGGTTTAACAGATGAACAAGCAATCGACATGTACAAAACCATGCTTTTAGCAAGAAAGCTTGATGAGCGGATGTGGCTGCTGAACAGATCGGGAAAAGTTCCGTTTGTGATCTCTTGCCAAGGACAGGAAGCCGCACAAGTCGGCGCGGCTTTCGCTTTAGACCGTGAAAACGACTATGTTCTTCCGTACTACAGAGACATGGGCGTTGTGCTTGCCTTTGGCATGACGGCAAAGGAGCTTATGCTTTCCGCCTTCGCGAAAGCGGAGGACCCGAATTCAGGGGGCAAACAAATGCCGAGCCACTTCGGGCAAAAGAAAAACCGGATTGTCACAGGTTCTTCGCCGGTTACGACGCAAGTTCCGCATGCCGTCGGCGTAGCACTCGCGGGAAGGCTTGACAACAAGAATATCGCCACATTTGTAACATTTGGCGAAGGCTCTTCAAACCAGGGAGATTTTCATGAAGGGGCAAACTTTGCTGCGGTGCACAAACTTCCTGTCATTTTCATGTGCGAGAATAATAAATACGCCATTTCTGTTCCGTATGAAAAGCAGGTGGCCTGTGAAAAAATTTCCGATCGGGCTGTTGGCTACGGAATGCCTGGAGTCACCGTGGATGGAAATGATCCGCTTGAAGTGTACAAAGCGGTCAAAGAAGCGAGGGAGCGGGCTGGAAGAGGAGAAGGCCCGACATTGATCGAAACGATTTCATACAGGTTGACCCCTCACTCCAGTGATGATGATGACCGAAGCTACAGAGGCCGGGAAGAAGTGGACGAAGCGAAGAAAAACGATCCGATCATTACATTTGCCAACTACTTAAAAGAAGCCGGACTTCTCAGTGAAGAATCAGAAAAAGCGATTTCAGACGAGATCACCAACACCGTCAATGAAGCAACAGATTACGCTGAACATGCCCCGTATGCCGATCCTGAAGATGCGCTGCGGCATGTTTATGCAGAGTAGGGGGGAAAACCAATGCCTGTTATGTCATATATAGATGCTGTCACATTGGCTTTAAAAGAGGAAATGGAAAGAGATCCGCGCGTCTTTGTTCTAGGAGAGGATGTCGGTAAAAAGGGCGGAGTCTTCAAGGCGACAGCGGGCCTTTATGAGCAGTTTGGAGAAGAGCGGGTCATGGATACCCCATTGGCTGAATCCGCGATTGCCGGTGTCGGAATCGGCGCCGCTATGTATGGAATGAGGCCTGTCGCGGAGATGCAGTTTGCTGATTTTATCATGCCCGCGGTCAATCAAATTATTTCTGAGGCGGCGAAAATCCGCTATCGCTCAAACAATGACTGGAACTGTCCGATCGTCATCAGGGCTCCTTACGGCGGAGGCGTCCATGGGGCGCTGTACCACTCCCAGTCGGTTGAGGCCGTGTTCGCCAACCAGCCGGGGCTGAAAATCGTCATGCCTTCGACGCCTTATGATGTAAAGGGGCTTTTAAAGGCGGCCATCCGCGATGAAGACCCGGTGCTGTTTTTTGAACATAAAAGAGCCTACCGCCTCATAAAAGGAGAGGTCCCGAATGACGACTATGTGCTGCCCATCGGTAAAGCAGATGTCAAACGGGAAGGCGAAGACATTACCGTCATCACATACGGCTTATGCGTCCACTTTGCCCTTCAGGCGGCTGAACGGCTTGCAAAGGACGGCATCAGCACCCATATCCTCGATTTGAGAACGGTATATCCGCTCGACAAGGAAGCGATCATTGAGGCCGCTTCCAAAACGGGCAAAGTGCTTCTTATGACTGAGGATACGAAAGAAGGCAGTGTGATGAGCGAAGTAGCCGCGATCATTTCCGAGCATTGCTTATTTGATTTGGATGCGCCGATCAAGCGGCTGGCAGGACCTGATGTCCCGGCAATGCCGTATGCGCCGACAATGGAAAAATACTTTATGGTGAATCCGGATAAAGCAGAAGCGGCTATGAGAGAGCTGGCTGAGTTTTAAAAACACGTGAGGAGGATAATCGTATGGCAGTGGAACAGATGACAATGCCCCAGCTCGGAGAGAGCGTAACCGAGGGAACGATCAGCAAATGGCTCGTCAGCGTCGGTGATCATGTCAACAAATACGACCCGATCGCTGAAGTGATGACAGACAAAGTCAATGCTGAAGTGCCTTCCTCTTTTACGGGAACGATTACGGAGCTTGTCGGAGAAGAAGGAGAGACCTTGCAGGTCGGAGACGTCATGTGCAAGGTCGAAACAAAAGACGGATCAAAGCAGGAAACACCTTCTGATTCAGAAGAACCTGAAGCAACAGAACAGCCGGCAGCGGAACCGGCGGACAAGTCGAATAAAAAGCGCTACTCGCCTGCTGTATTGCGTCTTGCGGGAGAGCATAGCATCGATTTGGAGCAGGTGGAAGGAACCGGAGCGGGCGGACGCATCACCCGGAAGGATCTTCAGCGCATCATTTCAGCAGGTGCCGCGCCGGTTCAGAGGGAGGCGGAGGAAAAACAGCCCGCCACTCAGAAAGCGGCAGCGGACCGTGTCCGGAAAGCTCCTGAAACGCCGGCGCCGAAAAGCGCGGCCGGCGACATTGAAATACCTGTCACAGGCATTCGCAATGCCATTGCTTCCAATATGGTCAGAAGCAAGCATGAAATCCCGCATGCCTGGACGATGATGGAGGTCGACGTCACAAACCTTGTCAGCTACCGCAATCACATCAAAGACGAATTTAAAAAGAAAGAAGGCTTCAATTTGACCTTTTTTGCTTTCTTCGTCAAAGCGGTCGCCCAGGCGCTGAAAGAATTCCCGCAAATGAACAGCATGTGGGCCGGCGATAAGATCATTCAGAAAAAGGATATCAACATCTCGATCGCAGTGGCGACAGAAGATGCCTTGTATGTGCCGGTCATCAAGCATGCCGATGAAAAAACAATTAAAGGCATTGCAAGAGAAATCAGCGACTTGGCACACAAGGTGCGCAGCGGCAAGCTGACAAGCGATGATATGAGCGGGGGAACGTTCACTGTTAACAATACCGGCTCATTCGGCTCTGTCCAGTCAATGGGCATCATCAATCATCCGCAGGCGGCCATTCTGCAAGTTGAATCGATCGTGAAGCGTCCCGTTGTGATGGAGCATGGAATGATCGCTGTCAGAGATATGGTGAATTTGTGCTTGTCGCTTGACCACAGGGTTCTTGACGGCCTGATTTGCGGAAGATTCCTGGCTCGTGTGAAAGAGATTTTAGAACATATCGATGAGAATACATCCGTTTATTAAACATCAAAAAGCTGGCCCGAAACGGGTCAGCTTTTTTCTCTATCTCCCGGGGCGAGCATGCGTACATGCCCGCTCAGCACTTCAATTGAAGCGGGGGTCTGCGTGTAAATTTCACCATCAGTATCGGCATCCATCTTTTCAGCGGTCTCCACTTTGATTGTCTTTCCTTGATAATATGAAAGCTCCCCTCCCAAAGATTCAAGCTCAGGCTCTTCCATGGCAAAGAGCTCTTTTAATGCGGCCAGATTCGTGTTCCTGCACACGAGGACATCCGCTTTGCCGTCATGAATGCTTGCTGTGGGAAGCGGAATCCGGCTGGTTCCGATAAACTGCCCGTTCAGCACCAAGATCATCACCGCTTCATCCGTCAAATCGTCTCCGTCAATCGACAGCTTGAAGGGAAACGGCTTGAGGTTCGAGATCATCCTCAACGCACTGGTAAAATAGCTGATTCTTCCCAATAGCGCTTTTTCTGTCTGATTGATATGGCTTGAAGCCTTTGCAATAAACCCGATGCCCCAGAAGTTTAAACAATAATGCTCCTCTGTTTTCAGGACATCGACAGAGACCGGCTCTCCGTTGACAAGCGCTTCCGCCGCCTTTTCAATGTTCTGCGGAATCTGAAGCGCCCGCGAAAAATCGTTGCATGTTCCGCCCGGCAGAATGCCGATCTGAGGCTTCGCTTTCTGCGGACTGATTCCGTTTATGCACTCGTGGACTGTTCCATCCCCGCCTAGTATGAATAATTGATCGATATCTTCCCCGACATCCCGGCAAAAGTGAAAAGCATCGTGCTTCTGCCTCGTCGGTTTAACGATCAATTCATCTATTTTTTGAGAAAGAATCGGTACAACGGCGCCCAGTGTTTTTTGGATATGTTTTTGACCGGCATTGCCGTTGTAAATCAGCATGGCTTTTCTTTTGTTCATATGGCTCACCTGTCCTCTTTTTTATGTTTCCCCGATCGTTCCCCGCGGTAAACCTTACAGGGGATGAAACAGCTGATTTGCGGTATCGGCGGTTTCAAAGTATCATTAAAAAAGATGATGAAAAAGGAGAGGACTTAAGTGAACATGGATTTTAATTTGTTTATGAATGATGTCGTCCGCCAGGCAAGACAGGAAATATCGGCCGCCGGGTACAAGGAATTAAAAACGGCCGAAGAGGTTGATGAAGCGCTGACGAAAAAAGGGACGACGCTTGTCATGGTGAACTCTGTCTGCGGCTGTGCCGGCGGAATTGCAAGACCTGCCGCTTATCATGCTGTCCACTATGATAAACGGCCTGATCATCTCGTAACGGTTTTTGCCGGCCAGGACAAGGAAGCAACGGCGAGAGCCCGGGAATATTTTGAAGGGTATCCGCCATCGTCTCCGTCGTTCGCTTTGCTAAAAGACGGCAAGATTTTAAAGATGGTTGAGCGCCATGAGATTGAAGGATATGAGCCGATGGCCGTCATCACGAAGCTTCAGGGACTGTTTGAGGAGTATTGTGAAGAAGTATAAAGAACACCGCCTGCCGATTTGTACGGCAGGCTTTTTTTGTATAAAAAATTCATATATATGCAATTGGACGGATAGAAGCGACAGGGGGGGATTCATTTATACAAGCCGACGAAAAGGTTTTTTAGTTATTTTTTAAAATAGTATTGCAATAGACTCAGAAAATGTTTAAAATACATATCAACGAATAAATATTCAAAATGATTCAGGGGGATACACAACATGAAAAAATGGCTTTTACTGTTAGTGACAGCGTGTGTCACATTTGCTTTGGCCGCTTGCGGGACGAGCAGCTCAGACGATAAAAAAACATTGGTGATGGGAACGTCTGCTGACTATCCGCCTTTTGAATCGAAAGACGGAGACAAAATCGTCGGATTTGACGTCGATTTGGCCAAGGCGCTTGCGAAAAAAACAGGCCATGACATCGAAGTCGAAGATATGGATTTCAACGGATTGGTGACAGCCCTTAAAACAAACAAAGTGGACATCGTACTGTCCGGGATGACACCGACCCCTAAACGCAAAAAGCAAGTCGATTTTTCAAAGGTTTACTACACGGCTCACAACATGATCGTCACGAAAAAATCGAGCGGCATCAAATCGCTGGAAGACCTGAAAGGTAAGACGGTAGGCGTCCAGCTTGGTTCCATACAGGAAGAAAAAGCGAAGGAACTGACTTCAGACTACGATTTGAAAGTTGAAAACCGCAACCGCATTTCAGATTTAACTGAAGAAATCAAAGCGGGCCGTTTTGATGCAGCGATTATCGAAGACATTGTTGCCGAAAAATATATCAATAAAAATGCAGAACTCGTCGGTTTCAACCTTCCAAAAGAACCGGATGAAAAAGCCGGATCCGCGATTGCCTTTAAAAAAGGAAGCGATTTGACGGAGAAATTCAACAAAGCGCTTGATGAAATGGAGAAAAGCGGAGAATTGGATAAATTGAAAGAAAAATGGTTCAGCGGAGACACACAAAAGTAAGCATAAAAGTTCAACTCTTTTGTTGAACTTTTTTTGCTAAGGTGCGATTGTACGTCTCTGTATGGACGCGGGAGAAGGAGAGTCATTATGAATTTTCTTGATTTTTCAAGTACGATACCGGAAATGCCCTTTATATTGGAAGGGCTTGGCGTTACATTGAAAGTAGTCGCCGCTGCGGCGGTATTTGGATTTTTGCTCGGGGTTTTCATCACCCTTCTGAAAATCAGCTCGATAAAAGGCCTCGCTTGGATCGCTGATTTTTATACATCGATCTTCAGGGGGACGCCGCTCGTTCTCCAGCTGATGATTGTTTACTACGGCCTGCCTCAGGTTCTGGGATTTGATATCGATGCCTACTGGGCGGCGGTGATCGCGTTTGGTTTGAACTCTGCCGCCTATGTATCGGAAATCATCAGGGCCGGAATCAATGCGATCGACAAAGGCCAGAAAGAGGCAGCGATGGCACTTGGTGTGCCATATGCGAAAATGATGAAGGATCTCCTGCTGCCGCAGGCTTTTAAAAATATCATGCCCGCACTTGTCAACGAATCGATTACACTGACGAAGGAATCGGCGGTTGTGACGGTGATCGGCCTAGGCGATATTATGAGACGCAGCTATCAGGCGGGAGCGGCGATTTACAGTCCCCTTGAACCGATGCTGTTTGCAGGCCTCATCTACTATGTGCTCGTTCTGATTCTGACGTTTGCCGGCAAAGCGATTGAAAGGAAGCTGAATGTCAATGATTAACGTTAGCAATCTCTCAAAATCCTACGGAAAGCTCGAAGTGCTCAAAAATATTTCCGTTTCCTTTGAAAAAGGCGAAGTGGCCGCGGTGATCGGCCCGTCCGGTTCGGGAAAATCGACATTTTTGCGCTGTTTGAACCTGCTTGAAAAGCCGACGGAAGGAAGCATATTCATCAAGGATCAGGAGATTACGGACAAGAAAACAAATGTGTTGAAAATCAGAGAGAACATCGGAATGGTCTTTCAGCATTTTCATTTGTTCCCGCATAAAACCGTTCTTGAAAACATCATCTATGCGCCTGTCAATGTCAAAAAAGAAAGCAGGGAGACAGCGGTTAAAAAGGCGGAAGAGCTGCTCGAAAAAGTCGGGCTTCTCGATAAAAAAGACGCCTATCCAAACCGGTTGTCAGGCGGACAAAAGCAGCGGGTGGCCATCGCCCGGGCGCTGGCGATGAATCCGGACATCATGCTGTTTGACGAACCGACGTCAGCGCTTGATCCCGAGATGGTGAAGGAAGTGCTCCAGGTCATGCAGGATTTGGCGAAAACCGGAATGACGATGGTGATCGTCACGCACGAAATGGGTTTTGCAAAAGAAGTCGCCGACAGGGTGCTGTTTATGGATGGAGGAACCATTGTCGAAGACGGAGACCCGAAAACATTTTTTTCTTCTCCAAAATCGCAAAGAGCTCAAGACTTTTTGGAGAAAATACTATAAAATAATCGGAAGAAGACATAGTTCTTCTTCTTTTTTGATTTATTTTAGCAAACTATTGATTAAAAGATTGGGGTTTACGATGTTTAAAATAGGTTACCGCACGTTAAAAACAGCGCTTGGAACGGCACTTGCCATCTATATTGCCCAGCTCCTGGGCCTGCATAATTTTGTTTCAACAGGCATTATCACCATCCTTTGTATTCAAGTGACGAAAAAGCGCTCTCTTCAGGCGTCATGGGCTCGCTTTGCTGCATGCTGCCTGGCGATTGTTTTTTCATATATGTTCTTCGAACTGATCGGCTATCATCCGGCTGTCATCGGCCTCATGCTTTTATTTTTCATTCCGACAACCGTTATCCTGAAAATCAAAGAAGGGATCGTCACAAGCTCGGTTATCATTCTTCATCTCTATATGTCTGAAGGAATTACGCTTTCTCTCATCTGGAATGAATTCTTAATTATCATTACCGGGATCGGCGTTGCGCTTCTCATGAATTTGTACATGCCAAGCTTGGACAAGCAGCTCAAGAAGTACCAGCAAAAAATCGAAGACAATTTCGCGAAAATTTTTGAGGAAATCGAGCGCTATCTGCTGACAGGGGAACAGGACTGGACGGGAAAGGAAATACCTGAGACGCACCGGTTGATCAATACAGCGAAAACACTGGCATACCGCGATGTGGAAAATCACTTTATGCGCCACGAAAATTTGTATTACAACTATTTTAAAATGCGTGAAAAACAGTTTGAAATCATTGAAAGGGTGCTTCCGAAGATTACGTCGATCTCGATGACGGTTGAGCAGGGGCATATGATCGCAGAGTTTATTCATGACTTGAGAGGGGCCATCCATCCGGGAAATACGGCTCATAAATTTTTAAAGCGTCTCGTGAAGATGAGAGAGGAAATTGAGGAGATGGAGCTGCCGACGACGCGTGAAGAATTTGAAGCGCGCGCAGCCCTTTTCAATTTTCTCGGTGAAATGGAACAATATTTGGTGATCAAAAGTTATTTTAAAGGGATTAAATCTCCTGCCTGATCGCATGAGTTTCTCCTTCATTGGTCAATCTAATGAAGAAGGAGAAGCTCATGCTTTTTTTCTTTCTTTTGCCGACAATCCAGCCCCATATATCAGACGCGCTGTCAAAAAAACAGGCCGCTTTCCTGAGAAAGGGCCTGCTCCTTCCGCCGCTTCTGTATTAAAACATCATGCTGATTCCTGAAAGAAGGCTCGTCAGCACCATGATACCGATCATTACAAAAACCATGATTTTAATCATTTTTTGAGACAAGCTGTTCACCTCTGTTTTAGTTTTTCTTCTACCATTTTATCCTGCTTTTCTTCAGCGGACAAGTTTGTGAGGATGAGAAATTTTATGGGAAGGAGCGGAAGAATGAATATGTATGACAGGCTTGATGATTTAGATAAAATCCGCCAAACTGCTGCGCTTGGCGGAGGACCGGAAAAGATCGACAGACAGAAGCTGAAAGGGAAGCTCACTGCGAGGGAGCGGATCGAACTTTTGCTTGATAAGGGCAGTTTTGTCGAGCTGAACGCTTTTGTGCGAAGCAGGCAGCCCGGCGGCCCTTTAGGCGATGGCGTTGTAACGGGGGTTGGAAAAATTCATGGAAGGCCCGTCTCTTTATTTTCCCAGGACTTTACCGTCAGCGGAGGGGCGCTCGGAGAGATGCATGCCAAAAAAATAGCGGACGTCATGGATTTTGCCTTTAAAAATAAGACGCCTTTCATAGGTCTTAACGACTCAGGTGGTGCGAGAATTCAAGAGGGTGTGCTATCATTAAATGGATACGGTCATATTTTTCACCGAAATGTCCTTTGTTCTGGCGTCATTCCGCAAATCTCTGTCATCCTCGGTCCATGCGCCGGCGGTGCCGTTTATTCTCCGGCTTTGACCGATTTTGTTTTTATGAATGAAAAAACGGGGCGGATGTTCATCACAGGGCCAAAAGTCATCAAAACAGCTACAGGAGAGCATGTCAGCCCCGGTGAACTGGGCGGCGCATCCATACATAATTCAATCAGCGGCAATGCTCATTTTTCCGGGGATTCCGATGAGTCTGTCCTTCAAGAGGTGCGAAAGCTTTTATCCTATCTTCCGCAGAATCATGAAGAGAAGCCGCCGGTCCGGCCGCGGCCTGCAGAGGATGATGATTTGAGACCCGGCTTGATGACTTTATTGCCGGAAGACAGCCAGCGTCCGTATGACGTGAAACAGATCATACGGGAAATCGCTGACAACGGCACATTTTTTGAGGTGCAAAAGCATTTTGCGAAAAACGCGGTGATCGGTTTTGCAAGAATTGCAGGAGAAGCGGCGGGTATCGTCGCCAATCAGCCGAAGCATTTGGCAGGCAGTCTGAACATCGATGCAGCTGATAAAATATCCCGTTTTATTCGTTTTTGTGATTCTTTTCATATTCCCATTTTGACGCTTGTTGATGTTCCAGGCTTCCTGCCGGGAATTCGCGAAGAGCATGGCGGCGTGATCAGGCACGGAGCCAAAATCCTGTATGCATATGCCGAAGCTTCTGTAGCCAAGGTAACGGTGATTGTAAGAAAAGCGTACGGCGGTGCTTATGTGGCTTTAAACAGCAAGGCGCTTGGAGCGGATGCCGTATTTGCCTGGCCGAACGCCGAAATCGCCGTCATGGGAGCCGGGGAAGCCGCAGATATTTTGTTTGCGGGGGAAAAGGGTCCTGAAGCTGAGAAAGAGCGGCACATGAGGGCATTCGAGAAAGCTGCAAGTCCTTTTACTGCCGCCCGCCATGGGATGATCGACGATATCATCGATCCGAAAGAGACGCGGAAGAGGCTGATTCAAACATTTGACATGCTGAAAAACAAACGGGACATCCGGCCGGACAAAAAGCATGGAAACATACCGCTATAAAAATAGGAGGGGAAACGAATATGAATGAAAAACGCCTTTTGGAAGAGTTCTTAGAACTCGTGCAAATTGATTCTGAAACAAAACATGAAGCAGACATTTGTAAAGTGCTGAAAGAAAAATTTACGGCTCTCGGACTGGATGTTTTTGAGGATGACAGCGCGAAAGCGACAGGACACGGGGCGGGTAATCTCGTATGCACGCTTCCGGGAACAAAAGAAGCGGATACAATCTATTTTACGTCACATATGGATACCGTTGTCCCTGGCAATGGTGTGAAGCCGGTCGTGGAAAACGGCTACGTCAAAACGGACGGAACGACGATTTTGGGTGCCGATGATAAAGCCGGGCTTGCGGCAATGCTTGAAGCCATAAAGGTTTTACGGGAAAAGAATATTCCCCATGGAACGGTTCAATTTATCATTACGGTCGGTGAAGAGTCGGGACTTGTCGGAGCGAAAGCCTTGGACCGTTCGCTCATTCAAGCAAAATACGGATATGCCCTTGATTCCGACGGCAAGGTCGGAAATATCATTGTAGCCGCTCCGACCCAAGCGAAAATGAAGGCCTCAATTTACGGAAAAACAGCCCATGCGGGAGTTGAACCGGAAAAAGGCGTTTCCGCGATTACGATCGCTTCAAAAGCGATTGCCAAAATGCCGCTGGGCCGCATTGATGAGGAGACAACGGCAAATATCGGCCGCTTTGAAGGCGGAACACAAACCAATATCGTCTGCGATCAGGTTGAGATATTGGCAGAAGCCCGTTCGCTCGTTCCGGAAAAAATGGAAAAGCAAACCGAGAAAATGAAGCAGGCTTTTGAAGCGGCAGCCGCCGAAATGGGAGGCCGCGCCGAAGTGGAGATTGAAGTCATGTATCCCGGCTTTAAATACAAAGATGGAGACCTCGTGGTCGAGGTTGCGAAAAAAGCCGCCGAAAAAATCGGCCGCCCATACGAACTGCTGACGAGCGGAGGCGGCAGCGACGCCAATGTCATTGCGGGCCACGGTATTCCGACCGTCAACCTTGCTGTAGGATATGAACAAATTCATACGAAAAATGAAAAAATGCCGGTTGAAGAGCTTGTGAAAACAGCTGAAATGGTCATTGCGATTATTGAGGAAGTTGCAAATCCTTCATAATAAAGGCAGGGGTTCAACGTGGAAAATCAACATGCCATACTTTTTCAAGTGAATCAGGAAGACTATGGAGCGGACATCCGTCATATTCAGGCGATTGAACGGATGGGACATCTGAAAGAGATCAGCGGGCTTCCTCCCGAAGTCCGCGGGATCTCCAAGATTCGGGAAGAGATGATTCCGGTGATCGACGCCGGCGTCATCCTCCACCATAAGCCGCTTTCGATTGACGAAAAAAGCAAGCTGCTGATTTTTTCATCAAAGATAGGCCTGGCCGGCTTGCTTGTATCAGATGCAAAAGAGATGATTGCGATTCATGAGGGTGACATCAAACCCTTTCACTTACAGTCGGATTGCTTCAAAGGCGTTCTGGAACGAAACAGTCAGCTGATCATTCAATTGGATCTGGACGCCGTCACGGGAAGAATTGCCGGATTTGAGACGATTTCCGAACACATTGATCATGAACACACGACTGCCGGCTGACAGAAATCAAAAAAGGCTGCGCCCAATAGGCGCAGCCTTTTTTATTTCGTAGCTGTTTCAGCCGGCTGTATGCTTTTGTTCTTTTTATACATTTGATGAAAGACGAAGTTTTGAACGGTCAGAAACATTCCGCTTGTCATCCAGTAGAGCGGAAGGGCCGCCGGTACGTTGATTGAAAAGACCGTCATCATCACAGGGAAAAAGAAGCCCATGATTTTGGCTGACTGCTGTGCCGCCGGGTTTGACTGCGCCGCGTTCTGTGCATTTAATTTTTGCGATACATAAAACTGGATAAAATACATCAGGCCGGCGCATAAAGACATGATGATATCCGAATGTCCCAAGTTGAACCAAAGGAAAGTATGTGTGGCAATTTCAGGCGTCGAGCGGATGGCGTAATAAAAACCGATCAAAATCGGAAATTGAATCAGCATCGGCAGACAGCCGATCGCCAGCGGATTGATGTTGTGCTTTTGGTAAAGCTTCATCATTTCCTGCTGAATTTCCCTTTGTTTCACAGGGTCTTTCGTCTTTTTCAATTTGCTTTGAATGGCATCCATTTCAGGCTTGACGAGCGCCATTTTTTCCTGCATGGTCCGCTGTTTTTTGTACTGATTGGCAAACAGCGGCATCACGAGAAAACGGACGATGATCGTCACGACAATGATCGAAAGCCCGTAGCTGCCGTTGAAAAATCCGGCGATTCCTTTAATCAGCTCTGAGAAAGGAAGCACAATATAATGCTGGAAAAAGTTCCCGTCAGAACTCGGAGCTCCGGTTGCAGCTGAGGCATGCCCGCCTACAGCCAAAAACATCAATAAAGATATTGCGATTGTAAACATTTGCTTTAATTTTGTGGTCAACACATTTTCCTCCTTCTTATCCGGGGCCCGCAGCGAGCACCCGTACACCTGTTAAATTGAAAGAAGAAGGAAACGATGGTCTTCATCATCATTCGACGAAGCCTTCATGCGAATCACTTTACTAATCCATAAGGTAATGCGATGATATAGGATAACGAGAAAATCGATTCTATAAATAAAATGAATCGGTTTATTTTCTTCAATCCGTTTTGTTTTCCAATTTTCACCCGTATAGCAATTTCTTAAAATAAGGGCGATTCCGATCGCCGTCAGCGCGGGTAAAATGATTGTGAAAAACTCAAACAGAAAAAATGCATCATTAAAGGATTCGAGAATCACGATTATCACTTCCGTTTCAATAACATCTTACTATAAGTATGGTTGATATGTCTAATCAGAAGATGAGGAGGAAGCCGTTTTGACTGGCGGGAAACATAAAGGAAGAGTCATTTTTCATATTGATATGAACAGCTTCTACGCTTCCGTTGAAACGGCGTATGACCCTTCATTGAGCGGAAAGCCCCTCGCCATTGCAGGGAATGCGAAAGAAAGAAAAGGGATTGTCGTTACATGCAGCTATGAAGCGAGAGCCCGCGGCGTGAAACCCCCTATGCCGCTGTGGGAGGCAAAGCGCCTCTGTCCGGAGCTGATCGTAAAACCTCCGAACTTTGACCGCTACAGAAGCTCTTCAAGGGAAATGTTTCAAGTGCTGAGAGAATACACGGATCTTGTGGAGCCTGTATCGATCGATGAAGGATATATGGACCTTACGGACACGCCGTATCGGGAAAAAGCGTATAAAACAGCCCTGGAAATCCAGGAGCGTCTGCAAAAAGAGCTGCTTCTGCCGTCAAGCATCGGAATCGCGCCGAATAAATTTTTGGCGAAAATGGCTTCGGATATGAAAAAGCCGCTTGGCATTACCATTTTGAGAAAACGTGAGGTGCCTGACGTACTCTGGCCCCTTGATATAGCCGAGATGTACGGAATCGGCCAAAAGACCGCTGAAAAGCTGAGAACGCTGAACATTGAAAAGATCGCGGATCTGGCCCGCGCAGACGAAGTCGCTTTGAAGCAGCTTTTGGGCATCAACGGCCCGAGATTAAAAAGAAGGGCGAATGGAATCGATTTTGGCGAGGTAAACCCCGACAGAATTTATGAGTTTAAAAGCGTCGGCAATTCTTCGACGCTTCCGCATGACAGCACAGATGAAAAGGAACTCAACCGGCTTTTTGACAAGCTGTCCGCATCTGTCAGCAACAGGCTGAAGCGAAAGGAAGTCATGGCTTCGAAGCTCTTTATCATGATCCGCTACGCCGACTGGACGAACATGACGAGAAGCAAGACCCTTCAAAATCCGACCGATCAAGCAGATGAGATCGCAGAGGAAGCAAAAGCGCTGTTCAAACAGCATTGGCAAGGTGATGCGGTCAGGCTGCTGGGCGTTACGGGGACAGGGCTTGTCAAACGGACGGAGGCTTTCAAACAGCTCGATTTGTTTTCGTTCGAAGAGGATGCCAAGGATGAACCGATTCAAAAGCTGGTGGAAGAACTGAATGAAAAATTTGGAACAGCGCTGATCAAAAAAGGGGTCAAAGCCGTCGAAAAAGAAAGCAACACGAGCGGAACAAGCTTTAACAAAGATTTTTTCCAAGAAGGAAGAAAAGATCAATAGCTTGAAAATGTGGGTCAAAGTATGGTAATTTCAATTTAAATAAAAATTAAATTATTAATGCAAAGCGTTTAGAAGGGACGTTAGACATGGCAAAACAGCAAATAGGTGTAGTTGGTTTAGCAGTTATGGGAAAAAACTTGGCTTTGAATATTGAAAGCCGCGGATTTTCGGTTTCTGTCTACAACAGATCAAGCGAGAAAACGGAAGAGTTTTTGAAAGAGGCCGAAGGCAAAAACGTTGTCGGCACATACAGCATTGAAGAGTTTGTCGCATCTCTTGAAAAGCCCCGCAAAATCTTGCTGATGGTCAAAGCGGGAACGCCGACAGACGCTACAATCCAGTCGCTCCTGCCTCATCTTGAAAAAGGCGATATCCTGATTGACGGCGGAAATACATATTATAAAGATACGCAAAGACGCAATAGGGAGCTTGCCGAAAGCGGTATTCACTTTATCGGGACCGGGGTCTCCGGCGGTGAAGAAGGCGCGCTGAAAGGCCCGTCTATTATGCCTGGCGGGCAAAAAGAGGCTCACGAGCTTGTCAAGCCGATTCTTGAAGCGATTTCCGCAAAAGTGGATGGAGAACCTTGCACGACTTATATCGGGCCGGACGGTGCGGGCCACTACGTCAAAATGGTCCACAACGGCATTGAATACGGCGACATGCAGCTGATCTCCGAATCTTACTTCATTCTGAAGAATCTTCTCGGCTTATCATCTGATGAGCTTCATGAAGTGTTCGCAGAGTGGAACAAAGGAGAGCTTGACAGCTATCTGATCGAAATCACTGCTGATATCTTCACGAAAAAAGACGAAGAAACAGGCAAGCCGATGGTTGACGTGATTTTAGACAAAGCAGGCCAAAAAGGAACAGGAAAATGGACAAGCCAGAGCGCGCTTGACCTTGGCGTTCCGCTTCCGATTATTACGGAATCCGTGTTTGCACGTTTCATCTCGGCGATGAAAGAAGAGCGCGTCAAAGCGAGCAAGCTGCTTACAGGTCCTGAAGCGAAACCGGTAACGGAAAACAAAGAAGAACTAATTGAAGCGGTCAGAAAAGCCCTCTTCATGAGCAAAATCTGTTCTTATGCGCAAGGCTTCGCCCAAATGAAAGCCGCTTCAGAAGAATACGGCTGGGATTTAAAATACGGTGATATCGCGATGATTTTCCGCGGTGGATGCATCATCCGCGCAGCCTTCCTGCAAAAAATCAAAGATGCGTATGACCGCAATCCTGAACTTGACAACCTGCTGCTTGACCCTTATTTCAAAGACATTGTTGAAAGCTATCAAGGAGCACTTCGCAAGACGGTTTCCCTTGCGGTTGAACAAGGAATTCCGGTACCGTGCTTCTCAAGCGCTCTCGCTTATTTTGACAGCTACCGCACAGCGACGCTGCCGGCCAACTTGATTCAGGCACAGCGCGACTACTTTGGCGCCCATACGTATGAGCGTACAGACAAAGAAGGCATTTTCCACACTGAGTGGATGAAATAAATGATAGCGACAAACCGCAGCCATAACGGCTGCGGTTTTTTTGGTTCCTGCCGGATGCATGCTTTCCGCCGTTCTGTGGCAACCTATCAGAACAAATCGTTTTCATAAGGAGGAATCAAAGACATGTATCCAAGTTTACATGGAAAAACGGTTGTGATCACAGGGGCCGGCACGGGCCTTGGGAAAGCGATGGCATTGCGGTTCGGTGCGGAAAAGGCCAACGTCGTCATCAACTATTTTAAAGAAGAAGAAAACCCGGAAGAAACGGTAACAGAAATTGAAAAAAGCGGCGCCAAAGCGGTCGCTTTTCAGGGGGACGTCTCAAAAGAAGAAGACGTAAAAGCGCTTATCAATAAAGCGGTTGATTCGTTTGGCTCGGTTGACATCATGGTGAATAATGCCGGCGTTGAAAATGAAGTCCCTTCAGAGGATTTGTCGCTGGAAGATTGGAATCGCGTGATTTCAACCAATTTGACGGGAATGTTTTTAGGATGCCGGGAAGCGATCAGCTATATGATTGATAACGGAATCAAAGGGTCTGTCATCAATATGTCATCCGTTCACCAGCAGATTCCGTGGCCTCACTTTGTGCATTATGCAGCAAGCAAAGGGGGGGCGAAATTATTGACGGAAACGCTCGCTCTTGAATACGCTCCGAAAGGCATCCGTGTGAACGCCATCGGACCAGGTGCGATCGATACGCCGATTAACGCCGAAAAATTTGCAGATCCTGAATTGAAAAAAGGAGTTATCGAACTGATTCCGATCGGGTATATCGGAAAACCGGAAGAAGTGGCGGCCTGCGCGGTCTGGCTGGCGTCGGACGAAGCAAGCTATGTCACGGGGCTGACGCTTTATGTTGATGGCGGAATGACGAAATATCCGGGTTTTCAGGCTGGAAAAGGATAAGGCAAAAAGAAGGCGAAAGGCCTTCTTTTCATCATACTACATGAATATTTACATAAGATTAATAGAAAATAAAAGACCTGTTTACAAGGGAATGATAGTGTAGGCTTGTCAGTAAAAAAGCAGTTTTGGAGGGAGTACAGATGGGATTTTTCCGCAACAGAATTGTCGGCATCACATTAGCGGGTGCTGTAGCCTTAGGGTCGGCGGGAACAGGCAGCGCCGCAATGGAAACAGCGAAGAAAAAAGAAGATCGCAAAGCCAAAAACGTCATTATGATGGTAATGGATGGAACAAGCTCCACAGCTACAACTTTGGCGCGTTGGTATAAAGGCGAACCGCTTGCATTGGACAGCATTGTGACAGGCGGAGTCAGAACGTATTCGGCAGAATCGGCGATTACAGATTCAGCGCCTGCCGGAACGGCCATGGCCACGGGCAACAAGTCAAACTCCTCATATGTCGGAGTGAAGCCTTCAGTGGTGAATTCGCCGGGGGCCGAGCCTGTCAGTGAAAAAGATCATTATCGTCCTTTGGCAAATGTGCTGGAAGGAGCGAAAAAGACCGGCAGAGCAACCGGTATCATCGCGACATCAGAAATTCAGCACGCTACGCCAGCTTCCTATTCCGCCCACCATTTGAACCGTAATAACTTTGAAGTGCTCGGGGAACAACAGGTCTATCAAAACATGGACATTGTCCTAGGGGGAGGAAAGGATTCGCTTCAGCCGGGAACGAAGGAAAAAAAC
Source organism: Bacillus sonorensis NBRC 101234 = KCTC 13918 (assembly GCF_001592005.1). Taxonomy (GTDB): domain Bacteria; phylum Bacillota; class Bacilli; order Bacillales; family Bacillaceae; genus Bacillus; species Bacillus sonorensis. The sequence continues at coordinate 9,390 of NZ_BCVZ01000005.1, read as the reverse complement.
CGCAAAGACAATGAAGACCTCGTGAACGTGATTCAAGAGAAAAAGTATGATTTTGTGGAAACAAAGGATGAACTCCTCCGTTCCAAATCAAAAAAAATCTGGGGCGCCTTTTCCCAGCGCGACCTCGCTTATGACATGGACCGGGGCACTACACATCCCGAACAGCCGACGCTTGCCGAGATGACGAAAAAATCGATTCAGACGCTGTCAAAGGATAAAGACGGTTTCTTCTTATTTGTCGAAGGAAGCAAGCCGGACTGGGCGGCGCATCAAAATGATCCGATCGGCATGATCAGCGATGTGCTGGCATTTGATAACGCAGTCAAAGAAGCACTGGAGTTCGCCAAAAAGGATAAGAATACAATGGTCATCGCCGTCTCCGACCATGGAAACAGCGGGATTTCGATCGGCAACAGCAATACGACAAAAGGCTATGATCAAACACCTGTATCGGCATACATTGATCCGCTCAAAAAAGCGAAAATGACGCTTGAGGGCGCCACAGGCAAATTAAAAGATGATTTGTCAAACATTGAAGAAGTCGCCCGGCTGTACGGACTGGACAATTTAACAGCACCCGAAAAAGAACAGCTGAAAGGCGCGAAAGACAAAAAAGCTGTCGGCTCTGTTTTGGTTAAATTGCTCGGAAACCGTGCGAATCTCGGCTTTACAACTGGAGGCCACACAGGGGAAGACGTCTTCCTGTATTCGTATGGACCGGAAAAACCGCAGGGGCTTATCGAGAATACCGACATAGCCAAGACAATGGCCAAAGCGATGGGATTCAATTTAGACAAATTAACAAACGAAATCTTTATTGAAGCCGGCGAAGCGTTCAAAAAAGCAGGCGCCCGCGTCAAAGTTGATAAAAAAGACCCTGCAAACCCGGTGCTTACCGTATCGCGCAAAAAAGCAAAAGCAGAAATGCCGGTCAACAAAAACATCATCCGGATCAACGGAAAAGAATATGAATTAAACAGCGTCATCGTCGAAAGCAATGGATCGTTTTATGTGCCGAAAGAAGCGGTCCGCCTCTTTCAGAAAAAAGCGCGGTAAACGGGTTTGTACAAAAGTCCTCTCAATTGAGAGGGCTTTTTGTTTTGTATCAGTCAAAATAAATACAAACATTTATTTTTAAATGTATAGACATTTAAAAATAAAAAGTTATAATAATAGATATTGAAAGCGCTTTTAAATATAGAAAGGGGATCATTATGAAAAAAATATTATTGGCATGCAGTTCAGGAATGTCGACAAGCCTTCTCGTCACCAAAATGGAGGAATACGTAAAGTCAATCGGTGATGAAGCCAAAATTTGGGCGGTAGGGCAAGACCAGGCCAAAAAAGAAATGGAACAGGCGGATGTTGTGTTAATAGGGCCGCAAATGAGCTTTTTAAAAGATGAGCTGCAAAAAGAAGCGGACAAATACGGAATCCGGGTTGATGTGATTGATATGATGGCATATGGAATGGCAGATGGAAAAAAAGCGTATGAACAGGCGGTAAGCCTGATGGGAGATTGATTGAAATGGAAAAGACAAAACTTAATAAATTGACAGACGAACAAATTTGCTTTCAGTTGATTCTTCACAGCGGGAATGCCCGCAGCAAGGTTATCCAGTCCTTGAGGGAATACCGGGCAGGGAGCGTCGGGAAAGCGGAGAAGCTGCTCGTTCAGGCCGAAGAAGACCTGAGGCAGTCCCATGACATTCATTTTCAAATGGTTCAGCAAGAAGCCGGCGGCAAGAAACAGGATGTTTCTCTGCTTCTAATCCATGCGGAGGACCATTTGATGTCGAGTCTCACGATGAAGGAACTGGTTTATGAGCTTCTGGAAATTTTCAAAGACAAAATTCAAGATGCGCCAAATAGAATAGAAGGGAGATAAGTCCATGTTTGAGAAACTGAGCCGTTTTTTAGTTCCGATTGCCGGCAAGCTTAATAACAACCGGTATTTAGGCGTGCTTAGAGACGCGTTCATGCTGGCATTTCCACTCACGATTTTTGGGTCGATTATCGTTGTCATCACAAATTTGCCGTTTCTTGATAAAATGATGAGCAAATCAGCGCTTGAAGCGTTTCAATCTGCTTTAAGCATCGCGCCGAGTGCGACGATCAATATCATGTCCGTTTTCGTCGTCTTCGGGATCGGCTATTATCTGTCAAGAAGTTATAAGGTTGAAGCTGTTTTTGGGGGAGTCGTCGCATTGGCAGCCTTTCTCATTTTGACGCCGTTTATGTTAAACGGCGAAGGCGGACAAACGATCGCCAATGTCATTCCGGTTGACAGGCTCGGTGCGAAAGGAATGTTTCTCGGAATGATCACCGCCTTCACAGCAGCCGAGATTTTCAGGTTCTTCGTCCAAAAGAATTATACGATCAAAATGCCCGCGGGCGTTCCGCCTGCAGTGTCGAAATCATTTGCGGCGCTGATTCCGGCCGTAATGACGCTGTCAGTCTATTTAATCATCAATATCATCATAACCCAGGCGTTCCATTCGAATTTGCACGATTTGATCTACAACCTTGTTCAAGCTCCGCTTGTCGGACTTGGAAGCGGTATTATCCCGACTTTGATCGCGATATTTTTTACCCAGCTGCTGTGGTTTTTCGGACTGCACGGCCAAATCATCATCAACGCGGTCATGGACCCGATTTGGAATACGCTTTCACTTGAAAATTTAAACAGCTATACGGCAACAGGGGAAGTGCCGCATATTATCAATAAGCAGTTCATGGAAGTGTATACCGTCGGCATGGGCGGTACCGGTATGACCTTGGCCGTCATTGTCGCGATTTTGTTGTTCATGAAAAGCAAGCAGCTCAAACAGGTAGCCAAGCTTGGAGCGGCTCCGGGCATCTTCAATGTCAATGAGCCGATTATTTTCGGACTGCCGATCGTCATGAATCCGCTGATTATCATACCGTGGGTATTGTCACCGATGATCGTCACGCTGATTACGTATTTTGCCATGGCATCAGGTCTCGTCCCGCCGCCTACCGGTGTGACGATTCCCTGGACGGTTCCGATTTTTATCAGCGGAATGATGGCGACCAACTCGCTTGCCGGGGGCATCCTGCAAATTGTCAATTTAGCCGTCGTCTTTGCAATATGGTTTCCGTTCCTTACATTCATCGACCGGATGAACGTGAAAAAAGAACAGGAAATCAATGTGCCTGACCAAAATAAGACGATAGGATTGTAAAAGGAGACTGATCACATGTCAAAAACAGAAGTAAAAACAGCACAGGCCCAATACCGGTTTCCAAAAGGCTTCTGGTGGGGATCGGCAGCCTCCGCCACCCAAATCGAAGGGGCGGCGAATGAAGGGGGAAAAGGGAAAAATATTTGGGACCACTGGTACGAAATAGAGCCGAACCGCTTTTTTGACGGTGTGGGTCCTGAGGAGACATCAAGATTTTACGAGACGTATAAGGAAGATATTCAGCTGATGAAGGAGCTTGGACACCATTCGTTCCGTTTTTCGATATCCTGGTCAAGGCTTTTCCCCGAAGGAAAAGGTGAGTTGAACCCGGAAGGCGCTTCCTTTTACAGCGATGTGATTGATGAACTGACGGCGGCAGGCATCGAGCCTTTTGTCAACCTTTATCATTTCGATATGCCGATGGCCCTTCAGGAAATCGGCGGCTGGGAAAACCGTGAAGTCGTCAGCCATTTCGTCTCCTATGCAGAAACATGTTTCCGCCTATACGGAGACCGGGTGAAAACATGGTTTACCCATAACGAACCGATTGTCCCCGTGGAAGGCGGCTATTTATACGATTTTCATTATCCGAACGAAATTGATTTTCAAAAAGCGGTTCAGGTCGCTTACCATGAAATTTTGTCAAACGCCAAAGCTGTAGAAGCATACCGGAAGCTTGGCGGAGACGGGAAAATCGGCATTATCTTAAATGTGACGCCGTCCTATCCGCGAAGCCGTCATCCCGAAGATGTGAAAGCATCAGAAATAGCCGACGCCTTTTTTAACAGATCATTCCTTGATCCAGCGGTTAAAGGGGAGTTTCCTCAGCTTTTGGCCGATATCATAAAAGAAGAAGGTTTTCTTCCCGATATGGAACCGGGGGATTTGGAGCTGATCAAAAACAATACGGTTGATCTGCTCGGAATCAACTATTATCAGCCGAGACGGGTCAAGGCAAAAGAACACCTGCCTCATCCGAACGCGCCTTTTACGCCTGAACGCTTCTTTGACCATTATGAAATGCCCGGAAGGAAAATGAACCGCCACCGCGGCTGGGAGATTTACGAGAAAGGAATTTACGACATTTTGATGAATCTCAAAAACAACTACGGGAATATTGAATGCTTTATTTCTGAGAATGGCATGGGGGTCGAAGGGGAAGAACGCTTCCGCGGGGAAGACGGGATGATTCAGGATGACTACCGGATTGAGTTTATAAAAGAGCACTTAAAATGGGTCCACAAGGCGATTCAGGAAGGTTCGAATGTGAAGGGCTACCATCTGTGGACGTTCATGGACAACTGGTCATGGACGAACGCTTATAAAAACCGCTACGGATTCGTATCCGTCAATCTTGATAAAAACGGAGAACGGACGGTGAAAAAAAGCGGGTATTGGTTTAAACGCGTGATAGATAACAACGGTTTTTAAATGTTACGGCTAAGGATTTTGGAGTCCATATGAATCAGAAAGAGATGGTCTTTTCGGCCATCTTTTTATTTCAACCGAGAAATCGATATAATAATAAAGAAGCTTGGTATAAAACAGAATCCTTAGTACTGGTGGTTAAAACATGAGAAAATACGAATATATTTCTAATGAAATGAGGAGAAGAATCCGGGAAGAGTACTACTCTGCCGACCAGCCGATACCTGATGAACTTTCTCTTGCCAAAGAATTTGACTGCAGCAGAATGACGATGAAAAGGGCTCTCGATATCCTCGTATCGGAAGGGATGCTTTACAGGAAACGGGGACACGGCACCTTTATTATCAAATCGTCCATTCATGATCTTCCCGTCAGTGTGACCGACCGCGAAAACCTCGGACTGACAAAGCTTCTTGCCAACAAGCAGATTGAAAGCAGCATCATTCAATTTGATGTCGAATTTCCGTCAAATGAAGTAGCAAAGCGACTATCAATCGAAAAAAACGTTCCGGTGTACCACATTATCAGGCTGCGGAAGGTGGAAGGCGAGCCGTATGTTATTGAAAAAACGTATATGCCTTCAAACCTGATTTCAGAATTGAATGAAGAGGTGCTTCACGGTTCTGTTTATCGGCATATTACCGAAACATTAAAACTGACAATCGCCGGCTCCCACCGGAAAATCAGGGCGGATAAGCCGACGGAGCTGGACCGGAAGTATTTGGAGTGCGCCTATGACGATCCGGTGCTGGAAGTCGAACAGGTCGCTTTTTTAAATACCGGCGAGCCTTTCGAATATTCGTTTGCACGGCACCGTTATGATAAATTTGTGTTTTCCAGCGTCCATATTCGAAAATAGCCAGAAAACCTGCAGCTTTTAGCAGGTTTTCGTTTTGTTTTGGAATACAACCTTCCATCATCCTTGCCCTTCGCCTGGCCAATGATTAAGATGTCCAGGAAGGCATCCTGATGTGGACGGGATTTTAGGATGACGCGGCATATTAAAAACTGCCCGCACATAAAATTAACTAAACAGTTGAAATTTAACGAATTTATTGACAACTAGTGCATTTTTTATGATCCATGAGATTGATATTTGTATAACAAAAAAGGGGGAAAATGCATGAAAAGGTGGAAAGCCATATCGTTGCCGGCGTTTTTGCTGACTCTTGTCATGGGGCTGGCCGCATGCGGAAGCAATGATGCCTCAAGTGACAAGGAAGGCGGATCTGCGTCTAAAGGGTCAGGAAGCTACAGCCTGCTGACGGGCGGTACAGGCGGTACATATTATCCGCTTGGAGGACAGTTTGCAAACCTTTGGGAAGAAGCGACAGGCGATAAATTTACGACACAGACAACAGGCGCCTCAGCTGAAAATATGGCCACTCTCCAAAAAGGTGAGGCTGAAGTCGCTTTTTCACAAACCGACATTGCCACATATGCCATTGAAGGAAAAGAGATGTTCAAGCAAAAAATTGACGGAATCAAAGCGATTGCCGCCCTTTATCCTGAAACCGTTCAAATCGTAACGACAGAAAAGAGCGGAATCAAATCTGTTGACGATTTAAAAGGCAAAACGGTCTCTGTAGGTGCCGCAGGTGCAGGGGTCAATATCAATGCGAAGCAGATTTTGGAGGTCCACGGGCTCACCTTTGACGATATTAAACCGCAAAATCTATCGTTCGAAGAATCAACCGACGGCATTCAATCCGGAGCGATCGATGCTGCATTTATTACGGCGGGAACGCCTACCGGGGCAGTTGAAGGGCTTTCCGCCCAAAATAAAATCAAGATTTTAAATATTGAAGAAGACAAGCAGAAAAAGCTGATCGAACAGTATCCGTTTTACGCCAAGGACACGATTAAACGCGGCACCTACGGCATTGGCCAAGATGTCAGCACCGTTGCCGTTAAAGCGATGCTCGTCGCCACCGACAAGCTTGATGAGGATACGGTCTATCAGATGACGAAAGCGCTGTTTGAAGCAGATAAAATCAATCATGCAAAGGGTGAGTTTATTAAGCCGGAGACAGCGCTCGAAGGGTTGGGCGATATCGAGATTCACCCGGGCGCCGCCAAATACTTTAAAGAAAAAGGGATCGAAAAATCGTAATCTGCGATTGTCTTTGATATGTAAATATCTGAAACGATAGACCGCCGCACCTGAAACCATGGTCTATCGTTTTTCTATCAGCGGAGGATATGCGGATCATGGGAAAACAGAAAAAGCTTGCATGGCTTGCGGCTGTATGCTGCGCCTGTATGGTGACGGCGGCCTGTATGATTCCGTATATGCCGGCCGTTGTATTCAAGAAAGAAGACAGCGATGATGTCATGGCTTTTCTTCCCCTGCAAAAGGAAAAAACGTTTGATATCATCTATACGCATTCCATCCACAAAACAAAAGTGGCAGAAACGTATGTGTGGGAAAACGGGGTGATCCGGCAGACTGCCCTGGTATATCATGATCCGGCGGTCGGCATGCCGGCAAATGCGGAACAGGGAGAAAAGCTTATCATTACAGACGGAACTTACACCCTTTCCAATATGAAGCGGACGTTTCCGTACATCGATATGCGGATCGGAAGGGTGAGGGCAAATCACAGGCTCAAGTACAAAGGCAAGGAATACGAATTAAAGCGCTATATTCCCCCGGGTTCGTGGACAAGGATGTCGGTTCAAAAAATCAATGTTTTGCAGCAATTGAAGGGAGTGGAGATAAATGGCTGAACAAAAGGAGCACGGGATGTCGCTTTCTGAAAAAGAGCAGCAGGAGCTGCTGGAAAAATACGATCCTGAGGCCGGGACGAGAAAGCTTGCGGGCTGGGCTGGGATCATCGCTTTCGCCGGCCTTCTCAGCTTTTCATTATTCCAATTATACACGGCCATTTTCGGGGTGTTTCCAGCGCAAATCCAAAGATCGGTTCATTTGGGATTTGCGCTCGGCCTGATCTTTTTGCTGTTTCCGGCGACAAAGAATCTCAAGGCAGCCGGAACATGTAAAGTGGCCTGGTATGACGCGGTTTTAGCCGTTTTAGGAGCAGGAGTCGGCGTCTATTGGGTCATCAATTATGAAACGATCGTCACAGGAATCGGCCTGATTACAACTGTTGACTTCTATGTCGGATTATTGGCTGTCCTGCTCGTATTGGAAGCGACGAGAAGAGCCGTCGGGCTGCCGATTACGATCATAGCCGGCTTGTTTCTGTTGTACGGCCTTTACGGCTCCAGTCTGCCCGGTTTTTTGTCCCACAACGGACTGACGCTGGAACGGCTTATTCAGACCATGTATTTTACAACGGAAGGCATCTTGGGGACACCGCTGGCCGTCTCCTCAACCTTCATTTTCCTGTTTATTTTATTCGGCGCCTTTCTCGTTCAAACGGGTGTGGGACAATATTTTAACGATCTCGCCGTGGCGGTTGCGGGAAGAAGCACGGGGGGACCCGCCAAAGTGGCAATCTTCTCAAGCGCCCTGCAGGGAACGATCAGCGGCAGCTCTGTTGCCAATGTCGTCACATCCGGATCGTTTACGATTCCGATGATGAAAAAGCTCGGCTACAAAAAAGAGTTTGCCGGTGCGGTGGAAGCGTCAGCTTCGACCGGCGGCCAGCTGATGCCTCCGATTATGGGAGCGGCTGCTTTTTTAATGGTGGAGTTTATCGGCGGCGGAATTACGTACTGGGACATCGCAAAGGCGGCCGCAATACCGGCTGTGCTTTACTTTACGGGAATTTGGATCATGACCCATTTTGAAGCGAAGCGGCTCGGTTTGAGGGGTTTGAGAAAAGAAGAGATGCCGAACCGCAAAGAGGTATTTAAAAAAATCTATCTCCTCCTTCCGATTGTTGCGGTCGTCTTTCTTTTAATGACCGGGATCACTGTCATGCATGCGGCATTGTATTCGATCGTCCTGGCTGTCATTGTCGGCTTTTTTAACAAGGATACAAGAATGGGCGTCAAAGGCATCATTCAGGCCCTTGCTGACGGGGCGAGAATGGCGCTTTCTGTCGCTGCCGCGACGGCGGCGGCCGGCATTATTGTCGGCGTGGTAACAAAGACAGGGCTCGGTTTGAAGCTTGCCAACGGGCTGCTTGATTTAGCCGGAGGAGCTTTGCTGCCATCTCTCTTTTTGACGATGATTGCCGCCCTCGTCCTTGGGATGGGATCGCCTACAACGGCTAACTATGTAATTACATCGACGATAGCGGCGCCGGCGCTTATTATGCTGAGCGTGCCTGATCTGTCGGCTCATTTGTTCGTCTTTTACTTTGGGATTGTCGCTGATATTACACCGCCGGTCGCCTTGGCTGCGTTTGCCGCGGCGGGTGTTGCGGGGGGCGAGCCGATCAGGACCGGTGTCATTTCCGCCAAATTGGCCGTTGCCGCCTTTATCATCCCGTATGTTTTCGTACTATCGCCTGAGCTGCTGCTGATTGATGCCCACTGGTATGAAATCATTTGGGTCATCTTTACGGCATTGGCAGGAATGATTGCTATCGGAGCGGGGATGATCGGGTATTGGATGAGGAAAGTGTTCTGGTTTGAAAGAATCCTTGCGGCGCTCAGCGGCCTTTTGCTGATTTATCCTGAAGGATACACAGATATGATAGGGCTCGGTATATTCCTTCTCTTATTCATCCTTCAGCTGATATGGAAACGCGATAGAAGCCGCCCTGAAGAAATACCGGCGCTGAAAGCGTAAAAAAACAGCCTTCAATTTTTGAAGGCTGTTTCAGCGTGTCGACAAACCCTC
>NZ_BCVZ01000004.1 GCF_001592005.1 Bacillus sonorensis NBRC 101234 = KCTC 13918 | reverse complement strand
GGAATAAGACGGAAGAAAAGCTGGCATCGATATGGCGGGATATTTTAGACGTCGAGAGGATCGGAATGAATGATCATTTCTTTGACATGGGAGGCCATTCTCTCAAAGCGGCGGCGATGGCATCTAAAATCCGGAAGGAGCTGAAGACGGAAGTTCCTTTAAGACAAATCTTCAAAACGCCTACAATCAAAGGACTCGGAGAATATATTCAATCAACGAAAGAAAGCGTTTATTCTTCGATCAAACAAGTCGAAGAAAAAGAATATTATCACCTTTCATCTGCCCAAAAAAGATTATATATTCTCAATCAAATCGAAGGCAGCGGCTTGTCTTATAACATACCGTTTACAATGAAAGTAAAGGGCGACTTTGATAAACGCCGCTTTGAGAATGCGCTGAAAAAAATAACGGAAAGACACGAAGCATTTAGAACTTCCTTCATCATAGCGGATGGAGGGCCTGTCCAAAAGATTGAAAAAGAAATTGATTTTCAGCTCGAATACAGCGAGTTGGGATCCAAAAGCATTTCACAAAAAATTAAAGAGTTTGTCAGACCATTTGATTTAGAAAAAGCGCCGCTTTTTAGAGCCGAAGTGGCAAAGATTGCTGAAAAAGAGCATGTCATCATGTTTGATATGCACCATATCGTTTCAGACGGTGCTTCTATGGGCGTTTTAACAAAAGAAATTTGCGATCTGTACGAAGGAAAAGAACTGCCGCCGCTCAACATTCAATATAAAGATTATTCTGAATGGCAAAAAGAGTTTTATCAAAAAGATGAGATCCAAAAACAAAAACAATATTGGCTGAATGTCTTTAAAGAAGACATCCCGGTTCTCAATATGCCGACAGACTTCCCGAGACCGCAAATCCAAAGTGTGGAAGGCGACAGAATCGGTTTTAAAATTGACAGCGAATTGGCGAAGAATCTCAATCGCACCGCCAAAGAAAACGGCGTGACCATGTACATGCTTCTTCTGGCGGCGTATACGGTATTGCTATCAAAATACACAGGACAAGACGATGTGATCGTCGGATCGCCGATTCAAGGAAGACAGCACCATGATTTGAAGCATGTCATCGGGATGTTTGTCAATACGCTTGCCATGAGAACATATCCGAAAGGCGAAAAGACATTTGCTGAATATATAAAAGAGGTAAAAGAAACTGCGCTGAAAGCGTATGAACATCAAGATTATCAATTTGATGACCTTGTTGAACAGCTTGATCTCAATAGAGACATGAGCAGAAATCCGCTGTTTGATACGATGTTCGTCCTGCAAAATCTTGATCATGCGGATGCTGATATAAAAGGATTGACGTTTGAAACATATGAAAGCGACATTCATATTTCAAAATTTGATTTCACATTATCGGCTGTAGAAAAAAACTCCGGCATAGAGTTTGATTTGGAATATTGCACGAAGCTCTTTAAAAAAGAGACGATTGAAAGAATGTCCGAGCATTTTGTCCGCGTGCTAAACGAGATTTCCAGTCATCCTGACATTCAGCTCAGTCAAATCGAGATCATGTCAGAGGATGAAAGGAACATGCTGTTTTATCAGTTTAATGATACAAAGACAGATTATCCAAAAGACAAAACAATATGTCAGCTGTTTGCGGAACGGGCTGCAAGAATACCGGACCATACAGCGCTCGTATTCGAAGATCAAAAGCTGACTTACCGGGAATTAGATGAAAGGTCAAATCAATTAGCGGGATTTTTAAGAGAAAAAGGTGTGGAACCGAACACAGCAGTTGGCATCATGGTGGAGCGCTCTCCTGAGATGATCATCGGAATCCTGGGAATCTTGAAGGCCGGTGCCGCATATTTGCCGCTGGATCCGGCATATCCGGAAGACAGGATCAAATATATCCTTGAAGACAGTCAAACGAAGATTCTCCTGACGCAAGATGCGCTCATGAAAGAACGGACTTTGATAAAAGATGCCGCTATTATGAAAATCGACATCCGCGACAACCAGATCGTGAGGCGGAATACGGATCGTTTGCCTCATTTTCCTCACGCCGGGGATCTGGCATACATCATCTATACTTCAGGTTCTACGGGAAAACCGAAGGGTGTATTAATCGAACAAAAAGGATTGTGCAATCTCGTTCATGCAGTCATTGATCTGATGCAACTCAAGACGGACAGCAGAGTGATTCAATTTGCTTCCCTTTCATTTGATGCATCAGCATTTGAAATATTTTCAGCGCTTGCAGCCGGGGCCGCTTTGGTTCTGGGCCGCCAAGAGGATATGATGCCGGGACAGGCGTTAACAAGCTTTTTGCGCCATCATGAGATCACTCATGCGACTTTGCCTCCGACGGTTCTCAATGTTTTGGATGAATCTCAATTGGATCATCTCAAAGTCATCGTATCCGCAGGTTCTGCGTGCAGTGAAGAACTTGCAACCAGATGGTCCGGCAAACGGATGTTTATCAATGCTTATGGACCAACGGAAACGACGGTTTGTGCAACTGCGGGGGTATACAGAGGAACCGGGCGCCCTCATATCGGCAGTCCGATTGCAAATACAAACATATACATTATGGATCAAAACGTGCAGCCTGTCGCGACAGGCATTGTTGGAGAGGTTTGCGTCGGCGGAATCAGTCTGGCCCGCGGATATTTAAATAAACCGGAACTGACAGCCGAAAAGTTTATACCGCATCCATTCGTGCCAGGGGAGCGACTTTACCGGACAGGGGATCTGGCCAGATGGCTGCCTGACGGAAATCTCGAATTTTTAGGGAGGATCGATCATCAGGTGAAAATTCGCGGCTACCGGATTGAACTTGGTGAAATCGAAAATCAATTGCTCAAGCATGACAATATAGAAGAAGCAGCAGTCATAGCAAGAACGGGCAAAGACAATAACGATTATTTATGCGCTTATATCGTTTCTCAAAAACAATTGACGGCAACAGAGGTGAGTGAGTGGCTGGAAAAAGAGCTTCCTCATTACATGATTCCGGCGTATGTTGTCAAACTTGATAAGCTGCCGCTGACGTCAAATGATAAAGTTGATCGAAAAGCATTGCCTGAACCTGACATGAGCATCGGCACAGGAGCGGAATACGAAGCGCCGCGAACTGATATAGAGGCGGCACTTGTGGAAATATGGCGGGATGTGCTCGGCGCAGGAGATATCGGCATCAGCCACCATTTCTTTGCGTCAGGAGGAGATTCGATTAAGGCGCTGCAAATTGTATCAAGGCTTTCAAGGCTGAATCTGAAGCTTGAGATAAAGGATTTGTTTGCCAACCCTAAAATTAAGGATCTCAGCAAATATGTCAAAAAAGAAAGCAAGCAGAAAAAAGCTTATGACATGGTTGAAGGAGAAACAGAATTAACACCGATCCAAAAATGGTATTTCACGAAAAACAAAGAGGAGCTTGACCACTTTAACCAGTCATTTGTCCTCTTTAGAAAAGACGGCTTTAACGTAAACTGCGTAAGAAAAGCCTTCAATAAAATATTGGAGCACCACGATGCACTGAGGATGATCTACAAAGAAAAAGCCGGAGAAATCATTCAATTGAACAGGGGCTATCAGGCCAACCTTTTCGATTTATATGTTCATAACCTGAAAGGCATAGAAAACAAAGCGGAAAGAGTCTATGAACTGGCGACCGGCATTCAAAAGAAATCGTCCATTAAAGACGGGAAATTGGTCAATCTCGGCATCTTTCAATCAGACGAGGGCGACCATCTTCTCATTGTAATCCATCACCTTGTCGTTGACGGGGTATCGTGGAGAATCCTGTTCGAAGACTTTGAAACATTATACAGTCAGGCATTAAAAGGTGAAACGCTCGACATTGGATACAAAACAGATTCCTATCAGGAATTTGCCCGACAATTAAAGGCGTATGCCGCAAACCGCAAATTATTGAATGAGGCAGAGTATTGGCGAGATATTGCAAAAGCGGAGGTCCGATCCATTCCTCAGCAGCAAACATTAACAAGAGACGCATTTGAAAACAGCACGACATTCAGCATCACACTAGACAAAGAGACGACCGCGGCTCTGCTGAAAAAAACAAACAGAGCCTACCACACGGAAATCAACGATATTTTATTAACGGCGTTATTAGCCGGAGTCAGGGACATCACCGGAGAAAACAAACTGAAGGTGATGATGGAAGGCCACGGCCGCGAAGACATTCTGGAAGGCGTTGATATCAGCAGAACGGTGGGCTGGTTTACGACGATGTACCCGGTGCTGATAGACTTGGGTGAAGAGACGGACATATCCCGGAACATCAAAATGGTCAAAGAGACGTTGAGAAAAATACCGAATAAAGGAATAGGCTATGGAATCTTAAAATATTTAGCAGATGACCCTGAGCTGATCCATGAAGAAAAGCCGCAGATTTCATTCAACTATTTAGGCGAAATCGATGCCGACATGAACCGGGGCGAATTTTCCGGATCGGATTTTTCTGAAGGCGAAAGCATCGGCGGAAAAATCGCCAGGAGCCATTCAATCGAAATCAATTCCATCGTCATCAATCATGAGCTGGTGATTCATACAACCTTTAATGAATGGGAATACGCAAAAGAAACGATCAGGCACCTGAATGAAGCATATAAAGAAAACCTCGAAAACATCGTCAGCCATTGCCTAAGCCGGACGGAAAGCGAAAGAACGCCGTTTGACTACGGAGATACAAACATCAGTTTAGACGAACTTGAACAAATAAAAGGCAAATACAAAGACGCCAACATTGAAAAAATCTATCCGCTGGCCAATATGCAAAAGGGAATGCTGTTTCATGCCATCGAGGATCAAACGTCAAACGCATATTTTCAGCAAACGATCATGCATCTTGAAGGATATGTTGATCCGGACATACTGGAGAAAAGCTTCAATGAGATCGTCAAAAGGCACGAAATCTTGAGGGCATCATTTGAATACGAAGTCGTTGAGGAGCCGAGACAAATCATTATTGAAAATCGGAAAATAGATTTCTACTATTACGATATCGCAAAGAACAGTCCGGCTCAAAAGGATAGATTAATCGAACGATATATCAATGAAGATCGGGAAAAAGGCTTTGATATAAGCGAAGATACGCTAATGAGGGTTTATTTGATCAAAACGGACGGCCAATCCTATCAATTGGTATGGAGCCATCATCATATCTTATTGGATGGCTGGTGCCTCGGCATTATCATGGGCGAGCTGTTCGCCATCTATGAAAACATCGTGAAAGGAGAAGCGCATCGATTAAAAGAACCAAAGCCGTACAGCGATTATATCAAGTGGCTGGAAAAGCAGGACAAAGATGAAGCCCGCCAATATTGGCATAAATATTTGCAAGGCTATGAAGAACAGGCGCAAATCCCTAAATTAAAGAACGGTAAAAACGGCAGCCGGTATGACAGGCAAGAAAAAGTTATCAGCTTTTCAAAACAGCTTACCAATCAAATCAAACAAGTGGCCAGCGGCAACAGCGTAACCGTTCATACGGTGCTGCAGACCATTTGGGGACTTGTTTTAGCAAAATACAACAATATAGAAGATGTTGTGTTTGGAACAGTCGTTTCGGGAAGGGAAGCAAAAGTAGACGGCATAGAAGACATGATCGGGCTGTTTATCAATACCATTCCGACCAGAATCAAATTTGATCAAAGCAAAGGAATGAACGACGTCCTTAAAACGGTGCAGGCGGAAGCGATCGAAAGCAATCGCTACAATTATATGAATCTTGCTGAAGTTCAGGCTTTAAGCGGCTTAAAAAAAGATCTGATCGATCATATTCTTGTGTTTGAGAATTATGAAGTTGAGGATCAGCTTTTGGAACAAAACCAAATGGAGACAGGTTTTCAAGTGAAAGGGATAAGCGCGGCAGAACAAAGCAACTACAGCTTTAGCATGTCAGCCACTCCGGGCGAAAGGCTGACACTTGTTTTAACATATGACGGCAATGTCTATGACGCGGAAATCATCAACAATATCGAAAACCATATCAAAAGAGCCGTTGAGCAAGTGGCGGCAAATGAAAACAGGAAAATAAGCGAAATAGACATACTTTCGGAACAAGAAAAAAGAACGGTATTATATGATTTCAACGATACTGCTGCTGATTATCCAAAAGACAGCACGATTCATCAATTGTTTGAAGAACAGGCGAAACGGACGCCTGAACAAATTGCCGTCGTGTTTGAAGAAGAGAAGCTCACTTACAGAGAACTGAATGAGAGGTCCAATCAGCTCGCGGGGCTGTTAAGGGAACTGGGCGTAACGCCTAACAAGATCGTCGGCGTAATGGCAGAACGGTCAGCAGAGATGATCATCGGCATCATGGCGGTGCTGAAGTCCGGTGGAGCCTACTTGCCAATCGATCCAGAGTATCCCGAAGACCGGATCAAATATATGCTCGAAAACAGCGGAATAGACATATTGCTGAAAAAGACAGGCAGACAAATAAACGTCGATCTCACCTGTATTGATATGGGCAAACAAGGGCTTACAGAAGGCAGATGCACAGACAATCTGCCGCATTTCGGCAACTCTTCTGATATGGCCTATGTCATCTATACATCAGGTTCGACCGGCAAACCAAAAGGTGTCATGGTCAATCACCAATCGATTGTAAATACGCTGTGCTGGAGAAAACAATCGTATCGATACACTCCAGCCGATGCAACGCTGCAAGTGCCGTCCTTTGCATTTGACAGCTCAGTCGAAGATATTTTCACCACGCTCCTGTCGGGAGCGAAGCTGGTTTTAATCAAAGATTTGAAAGTGAACGCCAGTGACATCATCAGCACGATTCGAGCACATCAAGTGACAAATTTGCTCGCTGTCCCAAGCTTTTATCAAACTTTGTTAAATACGATCGACCATCCTTTAGAGAACTTGAGATTTGTCACGATCGCGGGTGAAAGCTGTAATGACCATCTTTTACAGCAGCATTTTGATAAACTTCCAGACGTTCAATTATTTAATGAATACGGACCGACGGAAAACAGCGTTTGTTCGACATGGAGGGAATTGCGGCCGGGTGACCAAAAGGTTCTGATCGGCAGACCGATCAGCAATCACAAGGTGTATATCCTTGATGGCGAACAGAGGTTAGTGCCGATCGGAACTCCAGGGGAACTTTGTTTAAGCGGGGAAGGCCTTGCTCGCGGATATATAAACAACCCCCGCCTTACCGCTGATAAATTTGTTTCAAACCCGTTTGTTCCGGGAGAAAACATGTATCGTACGGGAGATCTCGCAAGATTTCTGCCGGACGGGAATATCGAATATTTAGGAAGAATCGACCACCAAGTCAAGATACGCGGATACAGAATCGAACTTGGGGAAATCGAAAACCAATTGCTGAAGCATGAACAGATTCAGGCAGCGGCGGTCATTGCGAGAGAAGATCAGGACGGCGGCAAATACCTTTGTGCGTATATCGCATCAGAAAAGGCAGTCGCAACAGCAGACATCAGAAAAGGTTTGTTGAAAGAACTTCCGGATTACATGGTTCCGCCATACTTTGTAACACTTGACCGGCTGCCGCTTACGGCAAATGGAAAAATAGACAGAAAGGCGCTTCCGGAACCGGCCGGCTATGTCAGCTCCGCAACGGAGTATGAAGCGCCGCGGAATGCAGTGGAAGAAAAGCTTGTCTCGCTTTGGCAGGACGTTTTGGGAATCGATAACATCGGAATCAGCCACAATTTCTTCGAGGCGGGCGGTCATTCTCTCAAAGCCGCGGCTTTAGCTGCCAAAATGCATAAAGAACTAAAGGTTGAAATCCCGTTAAGGCAAATATTCGAAACCCCGACAATCAAAGATCTGGCCGAATTGATCAAATCAGCAAAAGAAAGTCCTTATGCCTCCATCAAAAAAGCGGATGAAAAAGAGTATTACACTTTGTCATCGGCGCAAAGAAGGCTGTATATCCTCAATCAAATCGAAGGCGACGGCATTGCCTACAATATGCCTTTCGTGATGAAAATTGAAGGCCATTTTGATGTGCAGCGGTTTGAAGCGGCTTTTCAGCAATTGATTCAACGGCACGCGGCTTTGAGGACGTCGATATTGATGGTTGAAGGGGAACCAGTGCAGAAAATCGAAAATGAAATCGATTTTAAACTGAAATACGGCCATTTGGGAACAGAGCGCATCGAAGAAAGAATCAAATCGTTCATCAGGCCGTTTGATCTGGAAAAAGCGCCGCTTTTAAGAGCGGAAGTATTAAAAGTAAGTGATGATGAACATATGATGATGTTCGATATGCATCATATTATTTCTGATGGCGTGTCTTTGACCGTTTTGACGAAAGATCTGGCCGAGTTATATGAGGGGAAACAATTGCCGCCGCTTGCGATTCAGTACAAAGATTTTTCAGAATGGCAAAAACAATTTTATCAGAAGGAAGAGATAAAGCGGCAGGAAGACTACTGGCTGAATGTCTTTCAAGATGAAGTGCCGGTTCTGAACTTGCCGACGGATTATAAGAGGCCGCAAAAACGCCATTTTGAAGGGGATGTCTTTCAATTTGAAATAGACGGCGAAACGTCGGCCAAGCTGAAGAAGCTGGCAAAAGACAATGGCGCTACGATGTATATGCTGCTGTTAGCAGGCTACACAACGCTGCTTTCAAAATATACGGGTCAAGAGGATATCGTCGTTGGCTCCCCGATTGCGGGAAGACACCACAGCGATTTGAAACATGTCATCGGAATGTTTATCAACACGCTTGCGATGAGGAATTATCCAAAAGGCGACATGACATTTACCGATTATATAAAACAGGTGAAAGAAACGGCGCTGAAAGCATATGAAAATCAGGACTATCAATTTGACGAACTGGTTGAAAAACTGGATCTGAGACGGGACATGAGCAGAAATGCGCTGTTTGATACAATGCTCGTTCTGCAAAACTTTGACAGTGGTGAATTTGACATTCAAGGCTTAACATTTAAACCGCTTCAAACGGACATGCGGGTATCAAAATTTGATTTGACGCTCACAGCTGCTGAAACAGATGATGGCGTACAATGCGTCCTCAATTACTGCACAAAACTATTTAAGAGGACAACGATTGAAAGGATGGCAGGGCACTTTGTCAATATTTTGAAGGAAGTAACAAACCGCCCGGACATTCAATTAAACGAAGTCAATATGTTGTCAAAAGAAGAAATCAGTACGCTTCTCTTTAAGCACCAGGGGAAACAAGCCGACTATCCAAAGGATCGGACGGTTCATGGGCTGTTTGAGAAACAGGCTGATAAAACGCCGGACAAAACGGCAGTGGTGTTTGAGGAGAGAAAGCTGACGTACAGGGAACTGAACGAAAAATCAAATCAATTGGCGCGACTGCTGAGGGAAAAAGGGGCAGGCGGAGACACCGCCGTTGCAATTATGGTTGAACCGTCGCTTGACATGGTCGTTGCCATCATGGCGGTGCTT
This sequence comes from Bacillus sonorensis NBRC 101234 = KCTC 13918, assembly GCF_001592005.1. Classification (GTDB taxonomy): domain Bacteria; phylum Bacillota; class Bacilli; order Bacillales; family Bacillaceae; genus Bacillus; species Bacillus sonorensis. Next base: position 284,714 of record NZ_BCVZ01000004.1, on the reverse strand, counting down.
AAAGCCGGATCCGCATATGTACCGGTCGATGCGGAGCAGCTTGTCAAAAGAACAAACGATATTCTAAAAGACAGCGGGGCATCCATCTTGCTGGTGAAGGGCTCTGTCATAGAAAACATCCAATTTGACGGAGAGGTCGTCAATATTGATGACGGCGCCATCTATACAAATGATGCCACAAACCTGCCGGCATGCAGCGCAGCCGAAAAGCACGCATACATCATTTACACGTCAGGCTCCACCGGAAAACCGAAAGGGGTTCTGGTCAGACATCATAATGTGGTGAACTATACAGCCTGGTTTATAAAGGAAGCGAATCTGAAAGAATACGATAAAGCAATGCTTGTGTCTTCTTACGCGTTTGATTTAGGCTATACAAGCATATTTTCATCCCTGTTGAGCGGAAGCGAGCTTCATATTGTTAGAAAAGAACGCTATACAAATGCACAGCAAGCCTTGAAGTATATAAAAGAAAATGGAATCACCTATATGAAGCTGACGCCGTCGCTATTTCACATTTTAGTCCATGATCCGTATTTTTCCGCTGAAAAGGCCTGTGAAAAACTCCGATTGGTCGTGTTGGGCGGAGAGATGATCAACACAAGAGATATAGAAGCGTTTTTCAAGCAATATCCGGATCATCTGATTATGAACCATTACGGACCTACCGAAACGACAATCGGCTCTGTTTTTCAAGTAATCGATGCAGACAGCCTTCATTCTTTCAAAGAATGTCCGGTTATCGGCACTCCGATCCATCATACAAAGGTATATGTATTGGACCAACACATGAAGCCCGTTCCGGAAGGTGTATTCGGAGAATTGTGTATTGCTGGAGACGGGGTGACAGACGGCTATATCAACAGACCTGATTTGACGGCTGAAAAATTCGTCAGACATCCTTTTGAACAAAATCAGAGAATGTACCGGACAGGAGATCTCGCCAGAAGATTAAGCGATGGAAGCATCGAGCTTTCAGGGCGGATGGACAGCCAAGTGAAGATAAGAGGCTACAGAATAGAAACGGAAGAAATCAAAAACAGGCTATTAAAACATGAACATATAAGGGAAGCCCTGATCGCTGTCAGAGAAGATAAGGATGGCGGCAGACAGCTTTGTGCATATGTGGTAGCAGAAGCGAAAGTGACTTTCCGGGACATCAGAACGCATCTGAAGGATGAGCTCCCTGAATACATGATTCCGTCCTATGTGGTCCAGGTTGAAAGCATGCCGCTGACAGCCAACGGAAAAGTCGATGCAGCCGCATTGCCTGAACCGGAAATCGCAGCGGAGGCTGCATATGAGGCACCGCGGAACGATATGGAAGAAAAGCTTGTCATGGTGTGGAAGGAAGTCCTGGGTGTTGACAATATAGGGATCACACATAACTTCTTTGCCGCAGGGGGAGACTCCATCAAAGCGCTGCAGATTATATCAAGATTATCAAGGGAAGGCATTGCGCTCGACATGAAGGATTTATTTGCCAACCCGGAAATCAAGTTTTTGAGCAAATATGCGAAAGCCGAATCAAACAAAACAGCATCATATGAAACGGTACAGGGAGAGGTTCTGTTAACGCCTATTCAGCAGGAATTCTTCGCACAGAACAAACAAAGCAGAAACCATTACAATCATGCGGTCATGCTGTATAGAAAAAGCGGCTTTAACGAGGACCTGATCAGACATCTATTTGAAAAACTAGTAAGGCACCACGATGCCCTGCGGATGGTATTTAAAGAAGAAAACGGAACGGTTATCCAGTATAACCAAGAGCCGGACAACCATCAGTTTGATTTATTTGTATATGATGTCTCCCGTGAAAAAGAACAGCGTCAAAAGGTTCATCAATTGGCAACGGCGCTCCAGCAAAGCATTGATATCAAAAATGGTCCGCTGGTGAAAGCGGCGATATTTAAAACGAATGAAGGGGACCACCTTTTGATCGCGATCCATCATCTGGTGATTGACGGCATTTCCTGGAGAATCTTATTCGAAGACTTAGCGCTTGGGTACAGTCAATTATTAAACGGAAGAGAAGTAGAGCTCTATCCAAAAACGGCCTCCTATCAGGAATATGCGCAGAAATTACTGGACTATTCAAAAACCGGGAAACTGCAGAAGGAAAAGGATTACTGGCGCCAGGCTTTACGTGAACACATACCATTTTTAGAAATGAAAGAAGACATCGGCATATTCAAATATGATGACAGCGAAACCGTAAGCGCGGAACTCGGAGAAGAGGAAACAAGACAGCTGTTAAGAGAAACAAACCAGGCTTATCATACGGAAATCAATGATATTTTGATCACAGGGCTCTTTGTGGCCGCAAGGGAATTGACAGGTCAAAACAAGCTGAGGATCACCATGGAAGGGCACGGAAGAGAACAGATGATGGACGGTATCGATGTCAGCCGGACGATAGGGTGGTTTACGTCTAAATACCCGGTATTCATCGATTTGGGAGAAGAAAAAGACATCTCCCAAAATATAAAAATGGTCAAAGAGCATTTGAGAAAAATACCGAACAAAGGAATAGGCTACGGGATATTAAAATATGTAGCAAAAGACGCAGACATCATAAAGGATGGCAAATCTCCAATTTTGTTTAATTATTTGGGACAGCTCGATGAAGACATCGATAATGAAGAATTTTCTTCGTCGCGGCTGTCGCCGGGAGAATCGATCGGACGCGGCATCATTAGAGAGCATCCGATCGAAATCAATGCCATCGTATTTAATGGGCGGTTAACCATTCAAACGACATACAATACGAAAGCATACAATGAAGACATTGTCAGAACCTTTACAGAGACATATAAAGAAGCCCTTAAAACCGTCATCTCTCACTGCTTATCTAAAGAAGCGGCAGAAAAAACGCCGTCTGATTACGGAGACAAGGACATCACCTTATATCAGCTCGAGGAAATCAAGCAGAAATATAAGGGAATGGAAATCGAAAAAATATATCCGCTCGCAAACATGCAAAGGGGCATGCTGTTCCATGCGCTCGAAGACAAGGAGTCCAAAGCGTATTTTGAACAAATGTCAATAAACATGAAAGGATATATTGATGAAAGATTGTTTGAAGAAAGCTTTAATGACATCATGAACAGACATGAAATCCTAAGGGCTTCGCTTGAATATGACATAACGGATGAACCAAGAAATGTGATCATCAAGGACAGAAAGATTCACCTGCTGTATCTTGATGTCAGACATCAAAGTCCTGGCGAACGCGAGCAGGCGATTCAAAAGTATCTCAAGGCAGACAGGGAAAAAGGTTTTCATTTAAGCAAAGAAGCACTGATCAGAGCGGCGCTGATCAGAACCTCAGAGGACAGCTATACATTCATATGGACAAACCACCACATTCTCCTCGATGGCTGGTGCCGGGGAATCATTTTGGGGGAGCTGTTCCATATCTACAACAAGAAAGCAGCCGGCCGACTGCCTCAGCTGCAAGAGGCAAGACCGTACAGCGATTATATTAGATGGCTCGGCGAACAGGATAAAGAAGCCGCAAAAGCGTATTGGAAAAACTATTTATCGGGTTTTGCCGAAAAATCGCCAATGTCGGTATTGGGCAGCCAATCCGGTCGTGGCGGGTATCAAAGAAAAGAAGCGGTGGTTGAATTCTCAACAGAGTTGACCCGCCGGCTTACAGAGCTTGCCAATCGAAACAGCGTAACCCTCCACACAGTATTGCAAAGCATTTGGGGTATTTTGCTGGCAAGATACAACAACACGAAAGATGTGGTATTCGGAACCGTCGTCTCGGGCCGGGATGCACATGTAGCCGGGATAGAGAAAATGGTCGGACTTTTCATCAACACCATACCGACTAGAATCAGGCTTGAAAAAAATAAAAGCTTTAGGGACATGTTAAAGAAAGTGCAGGAAGACGCTTTAGAAAGCGGCAAATACAATTACATGAACTTGTCGGAAGTGCAGTCGCTCAGTGAATTAAAAAGAGATCTGCTCGACCATGTGATGATTTTCGAGAATTATGCAATTGATCAAAGCGCCTTTGAGTCTGACGGCAAACAAGGTCCGGAATTTGTCTTTGAAGAAATCGATGCTGAAGAGCAAACCAATTACGGATTTAATATTGTGGCAGTTCCAGGCGACCGGTTAGTTATTAAATTCACGTATGACGGAAATGTGTATCATGATCAAATCATACACAATGTGAAAGGACACCTGCAGCATGTGACGGAACAGGTTGTGAAGAATGAAGACCGCGCAGTAGACGACATCAGGATCCTTTCGGATGAAGAAAGAAATCTGCTCTTGTACGAGCTGAATGATACAAAGGCGGACTATCCGAAAGATAAGACCATCCATCAGTTATTTGAAGAACAAGCCGAGAGAACCCCTGAACATGCAGCGGTTGTGTTTGGCAATGATAAGCTGACATACCGGGAACTTGATGAAAAATCAAATCAGCTTGCAAGACATCTCAGAGAAAAAGGGGTAGGATCAGATACGATTGTCGCCATTATGGCGGAACGCTCAATTGGCATGATGGTCGGCATCATGGGGATTTTGAAGGCCGGCGGTGCCTATTTGCCAATTGACCCTGATTATCCGGAGGATCGAATCAATTATATGCTTGAAGACAGCGGAGCGGGCATCATCCTTTTGGATAAGAGCCGCAGCGGACATCACCAGGATGCCGTATATTTGGACGGCGACTTCAGCGGCTATCCGGCTGATCGCCTGGAACCGGTCAGCGATCCTGACAGTCTCGCTTATATCATCTACACATCAGGCTCGACGGGCAAACCGAAAGGGACGATGATCAGGCAAAGAGGATTGGTGAATTATATTACATGGGCAGACCAGGTCTATGTCCGGGGCGAAGCGCTCGATTTTGCCCTCTACTCATCAGTTGCGTTTGATCTGACGGTGACATCCATCTTCACGCCTCTCATCTCAGGCAATAAAGTGATTGTCTATCAGCATGGCGAAGATGGCGAACCGATTATCAGAACAGTGTTTAAGGACAATAAAGCCGGGATTGTCAAATTAACGCCGTCGCATTTAAGCCTTGTCAGAGACATCGATGGCCGCACATCAAGCATAAAACGGCTGATCGTAGGCGGAGAAGATTTAAAATCCGAATTGGCCAAAGACATTTCTGAAAGGTTCCAATACAAGCTTGATATTTACAATGAATACGGACCGACAGAAACGGTTGTCGGCTGCATGATTTATCAATATAAGGCCGACCGGGATCGCCATGTATCCGTTCCTATCGGCAAACCGGCCCACAATGTCCAGCTTTACATTTTGGACGATCGGAAAGAAGTGCAGCCGGTCGGAATTGCCGGTGAACTGTATATTAGCGGAGATGGAGTGGCGAAAGGCTATCTGAACAAGCCGAAGCTGACGGCAGAAAGATTTCTGCCAAATCCGTTCTCACCTGGTGAAAGAATGTACCGAACAGGAGACCTGGCAAAGATGAAGCCGGATGGGAATATTGAGTTTCTGGGAAGGATCGACCACCAGGTGAAGATTCGGGGGTATCGCATCGAGCTTGGCGAAATAGAGAATCAATTATTAAAACATACGGATATTAAAGAAACGGCAGTAGCCGCAAAAACAGACCGCAACAACAATCAGTACCTTTGTGCATACGTCGTTTTAGAAACAGAGAATGAAATCAACCAGGCGGAAATAAAAGGGTTTTTGTCAAAAGAGCTTCCGGACTATATGGTGCCGTCCTATGTGGTAACGCTTGATGAATTGCCGCTTACGCCAAATGGAAAAGTAGACGTGAAGGCACTTCCCGAGCCGGATGTAAAGGCGGCAGCAAAAGCGGAATACGAGCCCCCAGGCAATGAGCTAGAGGCGAAAATAGCCGCCATTTGGGAAGACATCTTGAGTATCAAACCGATCAGTGTGAACGCAAACTTATTTGATATCGGGGCAAACTCCCTGAACATCATGTCATTTGTGTCAAGACTGTATACTAAGCTCGGCTTTAGAGTCCCGTTTAAGGACATTTTTTCCAAGTCGACCATTCACCAGCTGGCAGGCTTCCTGCAGCACGCGCAAGATTTGTTAAAAGACTACACAGATGACTGCATCCAGCTGAGCAGTGCGGCGAAAGACGGCAAAAAATTGTTTTGTTTTCCGCCGGCGGCTTCGATGGGCATCGCCTATATGGGCCTGGCCAAACATCTGGATCAGTATTCGGTATACAGCTTCAACTTTATTCAATCTGAAAATCGGATTGAAAAATATGCCGACATCATGACCAATATTCAAGGAGAAGGGCCATATACGTTAATCGGATATTCGTCAGGAGGCGTGCTGGCGTTTGATGTTGCAAAAGAATTGAACCGGCGGGGATATGAGGTTGAAGATCTGATCATCATTGACTCAAAATACCGTACAGAAGCGGAGAAACACCAGTACACAGAGGAGGAATACAAGAAGGAGATCTATAAAACGTTTGAGCTTGAGAAATATAAAGATTTAGAAAAATTAATGAGCGACTATTTAGTGGAATTAATCACAAAGTCTTACGTATATGTGCACAATACGTTGACATCCGGCACAATTGACGGCAGTATCAGCTACATCAAGTCAGTGAAAAAACAGAACGTTGACAACATCATGCTGTGGGAAAAAGCGACGGCAAAGGCGTTTACAGTCGTACAAGGGGCTGGAGAACATATGCAGATGATTTCTAAAACCCACCCAGACATTCTCGCGCGAAACGCCAAACTGATTCATGACATCGTCAATAAGACTGTAAGGATTTAAGGAAAAAGGCATCCTGTTCGGATGCCTTTTTGGTATAGTTGCTTTCACGAAGAAATCAACTCTCTGCTATAATGAAAATCAAAGAAAAGAGAGGAAGCATTTCAAAAAACAAGCAAATTCCAGATAGGACTTGTGAGAAATCAAAACATTAAAGCGGGTGAAACGATGGAAGCCATTCGAGTGCTCATAGCTGATGATGAAAAAGAAATCAGAGATTTGCTGAAAACATATTTAGAAAGAGAGCGGTATGAGGTGGATGTGGCAGTAGATGGAGAGGACGCCCTTCGATTATTTGAAAAAAATCATTATCACCTGATTATATTGGATTTAATGATGCCCAGGATCGATGGGATGGAGGTATGCAGAAGAATAAGGAATCATACGAACGTTCCGATACTGATGCTGACCGCAAAGGACCTTGAAGGCGACAAGGTTTTAGGTCTGACAATGGGAGCTGATGATTATATTACAAAGCCTTTCAGCATAAATGAAGTGCTCGCGCGAATCAAAGCCCTGCTGAGGCGTTTCTTAATACTGGGGAGCGAAGCCGGCAAGAATGAACGAGCGCTGATTACATTCAAAGGATTAACCATTGATCTGAAAACATATACGGTCACGGCAGGGGGGCGGGAAGTCGCACTGACGGCGAAGGAATTTGAACTGCTGAAATTCTTCGTCTCCCACCCGGGGCAGGTGTTTACGAAGACGCAGCTGTTTCGGAACGTGTGGGGCGATCAATACATAGAAGATGATAATACCGTGATGGTTCACATCAGAAAGCTCAGAAAAAAAATCGAGGCCGATCCGTCGAATCCGCAATTGATTCAGACCGTATGGGGAATCGGCTATAAGTTTGCAGGTGAGAAAGATGCTGAATGATAAAAAAACGCTGCTTCTCATCCTGCAGCTTGCAGCGATTGCCGGGCTTTTATTCATCCATGTCAATGCCGGATCTTTAGGGACGTTCAGTATCATATTGTATATAGTGCTGTTTGGAATAACAGCTGTGTTGTTTATCACAAGGCTTCGTTTTATCAGCGATCTGCAGCTGATTGATACCGAGCTGAAACGCGTGGCGGGCGGGAATTTACGAAGACGGCTGCTTGCCAAAGATGACCGGTTGTTCAATGACATCATTTTTTCGATTAATGAATTGATTGAACAGCTCGAAAAAGTCCAAATCAACGCCGCACAATCAGAAGCGGCGAGAAAAAGGCTGTTATCCAACATCTCCCATGATATCCGGACGCCGCTTACATCGATCATCGGCTATATTGATGCTTTAAAAGACGGGGTCGCTTCTTCAGAACAAGAAAAACAGGAATACCTCCACATTCTTTCGAAAAAGTCCAGCGGCTTGAAGCAATTGATCGATGAAATCTTTAACATGGCAAAGCTTGATGCGAATGAAATTCCGCTCAATATCGAGTCTTTTGATTTTGCCGAGCTTGTCAGGGAGACGCTGATTGCCTTTTTGCCTGAGCTCAAAAAACACCATATTGAATTGCACGCTCAGATTCCCGATCAACAATGTTTGATCATGGCGGACCGGTTGAGCCTGGTTCGAGTGATCGAGAATCTCGTCAGAAACGGTGTTCATTACGGGAAAAAAGGAAAGGTGCTGGGAATCGAGCTGACAGAGACTGAGCGCGAATATCAGCTTCTGATTTGGGATCAGGGACCGGGTATTCCGGAAAGCGATATTGAACATGTGTTTGAAAGAATGTATCGAAGAGACCGGTCAAGAAAACTTGATGAAGGCAGCGGCTTAGGCCTTGCCATTGCCAAATCCCTCGTCGAAAAAAATCACGGAAGCATTTGGGCGGAAAGCATTCCTTGGGAAAAAACGACGTTTGGTTTTTCGCTTCCTAAACAAAAACATCTTCATTCATTTAAGAAATAATTAAGAAATCGTTAAGAAGGATTTAAATCCTTCTGTTTAAGATGTAGCTATAAGGTTAGGTGAAAGCGAGTGAACCAGTTGAGCACAATTATTAAAACGACGAACCTCACGAAAATGTACGGGACGCAAAAATCTGTAGACCACCTTAATATTCATGTCAAACAAGGAGATATATACGGCTTCTTGGGGCGCAACGGCGCCGGCAAAACAACGACGATCAGGATGCTGCTGGGATTGATCAAACCTACCCATGGGCAAATTGAGATATTTGGAGAAAACTTTTTCAAGAATAAAAAAGAGATTTTAAGGAGAATCGGCTCCATTGTCGAAGTCCCGGGGTTTTATGCAAATCTGACGGCGATGGAAAATCTCTTGATCAACGCGAAAATCATAGGCATTCACAAAAAAAATGCAATTGATGAAGTGCTGGAAATCGTCGGTCTGCAACATGAAACGAAAAAGCTCGTCGGCAAGTATTCCCTGGGAATGAAACAAAGGTTGGGGATTGCAAGAGCCCTGCTCCACTATCCGGAGCTGTTGATATTGGACGAACCGACAAACGGCTTGGACCCTATCGGCATCAAGGAGATGAGAAATCTCATCCATTCCCTTGCCAAGGAAAGAAACATTACCATCTTTATATCGAGCCACATTTTGTCGGAAATCGAGCAGCTCGTCGATCATGTTGGAATCATTCATGAGGGAAAGCTGCTTGAAGAAATCCCGTTCAGCCATCTTAGGGAAAGAAACCGCAAATATCTTGAGTTTCAGCTATCAGATCAAAATAAAGCGGCCGTTCTGATGGAACAGCATTTTGATATTCATGACTACGAAGTTTACCAGGACGGCATCATCCGGGTATATTCCCATCTGGGCCAGCAGGGAAAACTCAACAAAATGTTTGTGGAAAACGGTATCGATGTATTGAAAATTACGATGAGCGAAGACAGTCTTGAGGACTATTTCGTGAAATTGATAGGGGGCGGGACGATTGGTTAATCTGCTATACACGGAAATGCTGAAGCTTAAACGTTCACAGATGTTTCTCGTCAGCATCTTGGGAGCGGCGGCAGCCCCTTTCATCTGTTTCATATCGTCTTTGGCCAAGAAAGCCAAGTACCCTGATGTTCCCATTCGGTTCAGCGAGACCTTTTCCGACACAAACCTTTATATTGTGCTGCTGATCGGGGTCCCTTTATACGGCGTGATTACCTCGTATTTATTCAATCGGGAATATGCGGAAAGCACGCTGAAAAATTTATTAACGATTCCCGTCTCAAGAATCAGCCTGATTGTCAGCAAACTGGTTCTGCTGTTTATATGGATCGTCATGCTGACTTTGATCGCTTGGGTGCTGACCTTTTTATTCGGCTTGGTCGGACAGTTTGAAGGCTTGAGCTCAAAGGTTTTAGCAGAAGGGTTTACACAATTTTTAATAGGGGGAGTTCTTCTCTTTTTGCTTGTCACTCCTATTATTTTTGTCACGCTTCTGTTTAAGAACTACGTTCCCACTATTATATTCACGATCATTATTTCAATGGTGAGCGTTATGGTTTACGGGACGGAATACAGCGCTTTGTTCCCATGGTCGGCGGTATGGGTGATCGCTTCCGGAACGTTCTTTCCCGAGTATCCGCCGGAATATTCTTTCATCAGTGTTTTCGCTGCAACTGTTCTTGGGTTAATCGCGACCATCACTTACTTTAAGAAGATCGATATTCATTGACAGGGTGCCTGAGGAATTTGCAATGATTTGCAAATTTCTCTTCAAACCCGGCCGTGATGTCTTCGGATTTACATATAAACCGAATGCCGCCAGGCCCTTTTGTGCAATTTCGATGGATGTTTTTTCTATAAAAGTTTAAAAAAGGAGAATGTAAAATGTCTTTTTCGGAGTTAAATATTGATATTTTTCGTGCGATCAATGATTTAGGAAAAGAGTATACGATGTTCAACCCGGTTGTTCACTTTTTGGCCGAATATATGATATATGTTCTGGCGCTGGGGCTTTTAGTATATTGGTTTACGAGAACCACCAAAAACAGATTGATGGTCATTTATGCTGTGATATCTTTCGTGATTGCCAGAGTTCTCGGAAAAATCGCCGGCTCTCTTTATTCCAACTACCAGCCTTTTGCCGAGCTTCCCCATGTCAACAAACTGATTGAACATGAAATTGACAATTCGTTTCCGAGCGACCATACGATCCTGTTTTTTTCAATCGGTTTTCTAATCTTCCTGTTTCATAAAAAAACGGGATGGCTGTGGCTTGTGCTCGCGCTTGCTGTCGGGATTTCCCGCATTTGGGCAGGCGTTCACTATCCTTTTGACGTTGCGGCCGGAGCTCTGCTGGGAATGTTGACAGCTCTGTTCGTATTCTGGACGGCGCCGAAACTGTCATTTATCAATAAATTGCTCGCTTTTTATGAAAAGGGAGAACAGCGGATCCTTCCTTCCAAGCATAAATCAGACGACAAATCGAAAAACTTTTAAGTATCAGGGCTGCCCCAGTTGCTCAGGCAGCCTTTTCTTTTGCGGGCGGGCGCCACGCCGATTTAGCTTTCCTCTATATAGAGCTTAGCGATAAGCGCATCACATGAAGCGGCCAATCTGAAATCCTCTTCACCCTCCTGATCGAAGAAATAGACAGGCGGATTTTCTTCCACATCTCTGTAGTCAAGAGCGATCATGTATGCCCGTCCCTATGGAGGAGAATTAAGGCCGCGCGGCAGCTCCCACTCTTCAATCAAATCAGCGCTTTCCAGAGTTCCTTCTTCTCTCCCTATCCCCAGCAGATAGTCATCGTCTTTTGCCCAGGGTGTCGGCCGGTTCATCGGAAAGGTACGGGTCTTCACTTTCGGTTTTCCACACTTTCTCTTATCATTACTTGTAAATCATCCCCATTATAAAGCGTCAGATTTTTTGGAATATACTTGTTTAAATGATATTTTTGAAAAAAATGGTAATGGAAAAATAAGAAAGTTAAATTGATAATAAGGGAAAATATGTTATAATATCAAAAAAGAAAAGGAGGTTATAATTTCCAATAGTCAATGATAAAATGGTCTGATCTGCTAGGAGTTTATCTTTCAATTGATTACAATAAGAGCACGCGACCTTAAACCGTTTGTTTATATAGGCACAGGCTTATGGATACAAGCTTAGACATACATAAAAACAATATTGCAATACGGGGGGATCCAAATGAAAAAAGCTATTTTAGGATTTTCTTTGTCGGCCGCGCTCCTCATTCCAGCCTCATTTGCCGCGGCTGCAGAAGGCGCCCGGCCGACAGATGAACAGAAGGCGCTTCTTGAGGCCAAAACAGAATATGTTCAATCGCTTCCCGAGCAAATGAACATCAAAAGCGGTTTTACCGCTTATTCGGGGAAAAGGCTGACGGTCAAAAGAGGCAGTTTTCTCGCCTGGTCAAAAGATTATATAGACTGGTATTACAACGGCAAAAAAATCTCGAGCAGCAGCGGCTCACAAGATGTGGGCTTCATCTTTCCCAACATCGTCAAAGCGAAAGGGATTAAAAGGTATTATAAATCTTCGGGCCTTCATAAATGGAGAGCCAAAAAAACGCACAGCATCGGGACCGTTACGCCATGGGGAGATGTCGTGCTCACAAGCACCACCTACACAGACAGAAAATGGGTCAATAAAAAAGGAAAATACGGAAGCGATTAAGCTGAAATAGGCAAATCAGATACAACGCTGCCAATGGACTATTTTGAAAATACTGGCAGCGTTGTATAATTGAAAATACTGACATTATATCCTGAGATGAGAAAGGATTTTGCAAGTGATTACCATTCATAATTTAACAAAAACTTATAGAAAGAAGACGGTTTTCGACGGCTTGAATATGAAGATCGAAAAAAATAAAATCAACTTCCTGATGGGCGATAACGGCGCCGGAAAAACGACTTTGCTGAAATGCCTCCTGAACCTGGAGCCATTTCAAGGCGAAATCCTGTACGATAATGAGCCTCTTGCAGCCGTCCGCCACAAAATCCATGTCATTTACGACGACTCTCCATTTTATCTCAACCTGACAGGATATCAAAACATCAACATCTTATTAAACAAACCTGTTGAAAAAGCAGAATTAGCCCAGGCATCCAAGAAGTTTCTCAGTTCCGAAGTGCTGAAAAAAAAGGTGAAGACATACTCATACGGTCAAAGGAAAAAGCTCAGCTTCATGCTTGCCGTTTTAAACAAACCTGAGTACTTATTTCTGGATGAAATATCCAACGGGCTTGATTATCGTTCGATGATGGAGCTTCAGGATATCGTAAAAAGCTGGGCAAATGAAATGACTGTTGTGGCTTGCGGCCACCATTTTGAATTTTACTCTGCAATTGTCGATCAATTATTTGTGCTGAAAGACGGTTCGGCTTTGCATGTGGACAATTATCAGACGAATGGAGCGGGATTAGGCGATGTTTATAAAGAATATTTATAGCATGTTGCAGAAAGAGCTTGCTTATCAATACTATGCAAAAATATTCTTGATTTTAGTCATCCCGCTGTTATTGGTTTCTTCAGGATACATATATGTTCAGTATCAAAATACGCAAAACGGCTATCAGCAGTTTTTAAAGACGAAAGCAGAATATGAAAAACTCGGAATCGATGTCAAAAAGGCATTGGAATCGCCTGTGAAAGTAACAGAAGGGGCTTTAAAGAGCAAGGATGGGGACGGGGAGATCGTGGAAAATATTTTACGGTATGATTATGAGCAGCTCATCCTTTCCGTTCATCTGATACAGCCAAAACAAACGGTCATCACCACAATGGAGTGGATGGGCTTCATTGCCTTTCCGTTGGCTTTTACGCTTTATGCCATTTATATATCCACATATGATATCAGATTCAAGACGGTGAAAGTGAAGGCGGCCAAGCGCGACTGGAAGGCTGTCCTGCTTGCCAAGCAATGTTCGGTCTACATCGTCATGTTTTTAGCCTCGGCGGCCGTTTTATGCGTCTCCTATTTAGCCGGTTTGATTTTTTACGCGCTGGCGGCAAAAACGGTACCGGTCGATCAGTTCGCGGTTTCGGCCCCTTCTAAAGGGAATATTCTGATTCAATTCATTGTCTTACTTGCGGTGAGCTTTGTTTTTGCGACGATCGGATTTTATTTAGGTATTCTGTTCAGAAGTTTTATCGCGCCGGCTTTGCTTTATATTATTTACGCCCTGCTGGTTCCCGTTCTCGGCAAATTTGATTTGAAAAATCTGCTGTCCAATCTGGGGCATGAGGTGTTCAATTTCAACGGCAGTTTCAAGCTGTTTACGCCTGAGAAAGTGGACACCATTCCGATCATGTTTATTCTGCTCCTGTTTTTCGCCCTGTTTTCGGCCGTCGCCTACTATGCGGCCCACAGGCAAAGCAAGTATGTCGTATAAACGGCTGTTTTTAAAAGAGTGCGGGCGCGCACTCTTTTTCTTTGGAAATTTGCCGGTTCATCATGTTTTCGGGAAAAGCGTGAACATTGAAAGCCGTTTTCAGCGATGAACGCCTCGATATTCGCCACATCGGCAGCAAGCCCGGGACATGTCCGCATGTTTCAATCATGTGCAAACATCAAAAATCTTGATCTCTCGTAAACATTCAAAAAATTCTATATAATATAATGGCGGTTTGGAATAGATTACAAAAAAATTAGTCAGATAGCATATGAACAGAGGGACAGGTGAGAAATGTGGCGAATCAAGATTTGAATTTACAAACGTTATATACGAGTCACACCCGTGACGCCTGGGCGAATCTGGGCGGGCATATGACAGTCCGGATCACCGAAGAGGAAGCGAAGGAGCTTGAAGGTTTGAACGACTATTTGTCCTTGGAGGAAGTCGAAACGATTTACGTTCCGCTGGCGCGGCTCCTTTACTTGCACAGGACTACCCAATATCAGCGCAATATCCAGGTGAACGGTTTTTTGAATCATCCCCATGCAGCCAAAATTCCGTTTATCATCGGGATTGCCGGAAGCGTGGCTGTCGGAAAAAGCACGACGGCGAGGATCATTCAGACGGTGCTGTCCCGCTTGCAGGAACACATGAACGTCAGCCTGATTACAACGGACGGCTTCCTTTATCCGAATGCCGTTCTGATGGAAAAAAACATCATGTCGAGGAAAGGCTTTCCCGAAAGCTATGATGTCAAGGCGCTGCTTGAGTTTTTAAACGACTTAAAATCAGGAAAAGAAACCGTCAAAGCGCCGGTCTATTCCCATTTAACGTACGATCGGCTGGAAGGCGTTTATGAAACCGTCGAGCGGGCTGATATTGTCATCATTGAAGGAGTGAATGTGCTGCAGACCCCTACGATTGAAGATGACCGGACAAAGCCGCGCGTGTTCGTGTCCGATTTTTTTGATTTTTCGATTTATGTGGATGCCGAGGAAGACCTCATTATCAAATGGTATCTTGAGCGCTTCCGGATGCTCAGGGAGACGGCATTTCAAGATCCGACTTCGTATTTTCATAAATTCAAGGATCTGACGGATGCTGAAGCCGATTACATGGCGAAATCGATATGGGAGACGGTCAACCGCCCGAATCTGTATGAAAACATTTTGCCTACGAAATACCGTTCAGATTTAATCCTGAAAAAAGGGAAGGATCACAAAGTTGAAGAGATTTTAGTCAGACGGGTATAGGCTCTGACATGAGAGGGGTTGCGTATGATTCATCATATTGAACTGTATGTATCACATATAGAAAAATCGAAGCGCTTTTGGGGATGGTTTCTCGGAGAACTCGGCTATGAGGTTTATCAGCAATGGGAACGCGGCATCAGCTGGAAAGCGGGCGGCGCTTACCTCGTCCTTGTCCAGGCGGAAGAGCGCTTTTTAGAAGCCGGCTATCATCGATGCCGGGTCGGTTTAAACCATCTCGCCTTTCAAGCGGCATCAAGGGCACAGGTAGACGAAATGGCAGAGCAGCTGGTCGAACGGGGCTACCGTCTCCTCTATGAAGACAGGCATCCGTTTGCGGGCGGAAGCGGACATTATGCGCTCTATGCGGAAGATCCCGACCGTATCAAGGTGGAGCTTGTGGCGCCCGACGTGCGCTGACCATTAATACGGAAGTCCTCTGCCGAATCTGAACGGAAGGGGGCGCATCCCTTCCGCTCTTTTAATGGTTCAATGTGTTTTCTGAATGTATGTTCGCTTTTTGCGCTTCCATCACTCTAAAGGCCGCAATGAGGAAAGGTACTCCGCAAAGGGTCGCGAGGGCAAGACTGGAAAAGATGAAAAAAGGCTTTTCTGCTCCGAAAGCATCCAGCAGCATGCCGCCTGCCCATGGACCGATGACGCTTCCGAGCTGGGTAAAGCCCATCGCCCCGAAATAAGTCCCTTTGAGCTCAGGGCGTGCAATGTGGTCGATCAATATATCCATCATGGAAAATAACAAAACTTCTCCAATTGTAAACAATACAACAATCAAGATAATCAATAAGAGATCATGGAAAAACGAGAGACTGAACAGGCTTATGCTGATCAAAACATTTCCCGCGATCAGCGACAAAACCGGTGAAAACCGTTTGGCGATATGGACGATCGGGTACTGGGTGACCAGCACGACCACGGCATTTAATGTCAGCATCATCCCGAATAGCTTTGTCCCATCTTCCATAAAAGGACTTGCCGACATGTACTGGGCAATCGTCGATGTGAAGTGGGAGTAGCCGAACAGACAAATCATCGAGCCGATCAGCGTGATCGAAAACACCCGGTCTGTTCTTGTTACCTGCAGGGCATCTTTCACTCTAATGCGCCTATTCGTCTCCGTTACCGGCACGATGCGGTTTCTAAATTGAAGCGCCAGCACCGCTCCGTAAATCAAATAAATAAAAGCCGCAATAACAAACGGCAGCGTTGTTTTGGAAGAGCCGAGGTACAGACCTAATAGCGGTCCGAAGACGACGCCGAGATTGATCGCCGTATATCTGAGGTTGAAGACAAAGAGGCGCGTCTCGGGTTTTGATACATCCGAAAGCAGCGCTCTTGAAGTCGGCTCAAAAAGAGCGCGGCACAATCCGTTTAAGGCATTCATCAAAAAGAAGGTCCAGACTCGGTCGGCGAGTGCAAAACCGGCAAACACAAGCACCCACCCAAAAATTGAGAGCAGCATGATCTTTTTCCGGCCGAACCGGTCTGATAAATACCCTCCATAAAAGCTCGCCGCAATTCCAATCAGGGAGCTCGCCGCGATCACAGCCCCCGCAAAAGCGGCGGAGGCCCCTTTGACCTGTGTTAAATAAATTGCTAAAAAAGGAATGCTCATCGTGGTTCCCATCCGCCCGAAAATCGTTCCGACAATAATGGTCCAGCTGAGCGGGTGGATATTCTGCCATTTTTGTTTCATGATAAACTCTCCAGACAATCATGTTTTATTGTATTATCATACCTGAAACAGATGGTGGTGAATAGAGAATTTTCCGAATCTAGGGGAGTGGGGGAAGCTTCCTGTTGCAGGAAGCTGCGGGAAAAGAATGAAGCAAATTATGAAAACAAGCCTTGATTTGTGACATAATCATAGATGACATCCTCAATATGAGCGTGCAGCCCCTCGTCCGGCTCTTCAATCCGCCTTTCTTTCAAAGCCAGCTTCAAGATTTGTTTTTCATGGGGGCTGAGGGGATCGATTGCGACATTTCGGCCGTATTGTCTGAGCGCCTGTCCCAGCATTTTTTCAATCAGTTTCTCATCCATTTGTCTTCTCCTTCAGGAGCGGTTTTCTTTTATCTTACTAAGAAAAAACACTGTTCTCAAGCGGACTTTTGCTCTGAAGCTTAAGCCTGTTGTGAATGTTCGCATAGTTGATTAAATAAAATCGACAAAAGAGCCGGAATGCGTGCTGGAATATTAACCTCGCCGTCTTCTTTTCCAATTTTTGCGTCCAGACCGCTTCTTTCGTAAGCCGGCCGGCAGAAATTTGACTGGATAAGCGCGGTGCTTTAAAATAAAAGCAATAAAAGTGAATACTCCAAAGGGGAGTAGCTGTCACAGTAAAGTCGTCATTACGGGATGTCTTAAATCCTCGGCTTTGCTGGCAATCTGATTGTTAGCGAGACCTTTGCCAAATCTGATTTGGTGAAGGTCTTTTTGTTTATCAACTTCACCAAATCGGTGGAGTTTTTTCATTTTTATCAAAAGGGAAAGGAGACTGACGATGTCCAAGCTAAAAAAATGGCTGAAGCGTGAATTGGTGAAGAAAGGTCTGCCTTTGGCGAAAGAAAGATTAATTCCGATTTTGAAAGAAAAAATGAAAAAGAAACGATAAGGAGGCAAACCGTGATGAAAAGGATTTTTACAGTTCTTGCCGGAATCGGCCTTTTGGGTGCGGGTGGATGCGGAATGCTTGATCAGGTGAATGACGGATTGAACTATACAAATGAAGCGGCCGGCTACGTCCAAAAAGTGAAAACTTTTGCGGAGGAGGCGCCTTCCCTGGCTGAACAGGCTGTAAATGATGCGGATGCAAAAAAAAAGCTGGAAACACAGCTTGAATCTATTCAGCAGGCTGCGGCCGGCTTTAATGAATTAACCCCGCCCGATGCCGCAGCCCAGATTCATCAGACAATCGAGAAGCACAATGAAACACTGCAAAAAAGCGCCGAGGATGTTTTGCAAAGTGTTGAGGAAGGAAAATTCACAGTTGAGAAGCTGCAGCAGTCAGAATTGGTGCAAAGCGCTCAGCAGATCAGTGATGTAATGGGCCAGATTGAAAAATTGACCGAATAGAAAAAAAGCATCCCGGTTTGGGATGCTTTTCTCATGTTCAAAAACCGCAGCCGGGGACTTTCCGGGACTGCAATACGCGGCGCTGCCTAAGAATGGCAGGCCGTCATTGCATCATGAAATGTTTCAAAGGGAAGATTTTCTTTGGATAAATTTACACCTAGAAATCGAACGTATATTCGCAGTATAGTATTCATACACTAATCGTGCGAACGTCAGTTCTTTTTCTGGAGGATGAGATGATGGATTACAGTCAATATCCGGCGCGGTCGATTTTGTGCGTCGATATGCGGAGTTTTTATGCGAGCTGTGCCGCCGTTTTGCTTGGTCTTGATCCAATGACTTGTTTGCTGGCGGTGGTCGGAAACACAGAGCGGCAGGGAAGCATCGTTCTGGCCGCTTCTCCTGCTCTCAAAAGAGAGTTCGGTGTTCAAACAGGGACAAGGCTGTTTCAGCTTCCCGATGATCCGCGCATTCATTTGGTCAATCCCAAAATGGCGGTATTTGTCCGTGTGTCAAAAGAGCTGACCCGGCTGTTCGGCCGTTATGTGCCCCATGATGCCGTCCATACATACAGCATCGATGAGAGCTTCATTCAAGTGGACGGCGTTGAAAGCATGTGGGGGGACGCGCAAACGATCGCCATGAAAATACAAGACGACATGAAAAGAGAGTTCGGCCTGCCCTGCACCGTCGGAATCGGTCCAAACATGCTGCTGGCAAAGCTCTGCCTTGATCTTGAAGCGAAAAAAGCAGAAGGCGGAATTGCCGTTTGGGATTATCAGGATGTGAAGGCGAAGCTTTGGCCGTTGTCTCCTCTGCGGCGAATGTGGGGGATCGGCTCCAGGCTGGAAAGAACGTTAAACCGCATGGGGATTTTTACAGTCGGCCAGCTGGCGCAGTATGATCTCAAACGGCTTGAGAAAAGGTTTGGCCTGATGGGAAATCAGCTTTACTACCATGCGTGGGGCATTGATCTTTCAGCGATCGGAGCGCCGATCATGAGCGGGCAGATCAGCTTTGGAAAAAGTCAGATTCTGCTTCGCGATTATCCGGATCCGAATGAGGTCAAGTGCGTCATCCTTGAAATGTGCGAAGAGGTTGCCAAAAGGGCCCGTGATCACCGGCAGGCGGGCCGGACCGTCAGCCTTGGGATTGAATACAGCCGTGATGAGCTTGGCGGAGGGTTTTACCGGTCGAAAACGATGGAAGCTCCTTCAAATATCACCCTCGATCTTTATCACACATGCCTTGCATTGTTTGACCGCTTTTATGAAGGGAAAACGGTTCGGAAAATTTCCGTCTCCCTATCGAATATTCAGGATGACATCCATATGCAGCTCGACCTTTTTCAGCCGGATCAGGAAAAAAAGCGAATGCTCGGGTATGTGATGGATGGCATCAGGGAACGGCATGGTTCAACAGCGCTTCTGCGGGCCGTTTCCTATACAAACGCCGGAACCGCCCGTCTGCGGTCAAAGCTTGTCGGCGGACATCGGGCATAGAAAGGAGAATCGCGCATGCTGCGGGACAGAGGCAGTATCAAATGGGTGTCCATGATGTTGCCGGAACACGTGGAATTGCTCAGGGAATATCATGAGGATCTTGATAAAGTGAAAAAACCGGTTTTAGATGAACAAAAATATGAAGAATTTAATGACATGATCTGTGAAGCCATGGAAGAGAACAGGCCTTTGCAATTCGCCTATTATCAGAAAGGGGAGGTCAGCATGCTTGCCGGCCGCGTCCACTATGTTGACGCCCTGAAACGGGAGCTGCGCATCGTGAGCCATACAGATGAAACGTACGTTTTGAAGCTGGATGACATTATTGAGATTGAATATGATTGTCATGTATAATAAAATCAGTATTTGGAGGTGTATAAAATGGTAAATGACATTCATTTGCCAGCTGCAGCGTCTCATGCAAAGCCTGTTATCTTGAAAGGCGATACTTTGCATGAGGTGGAACTTTAAACAAATCGCCGAAAGCAAGGTATCATTTCTGATCATCCGGCTTTGCGCCTTATTTCAAATATATATAAATAAGGAGCTGGCAGAAATGAAAAAAATCAATACAGTGAAGATGGATCCATTTATCAGAAATGATCAATATAATTTTATTAAGTTTCAAACGGGCAGCCTTGTCCGAGGACATGCGAACATCAAGGACGGAAACGTGCTTGACGCTTTGAAATCCAATGCTTTAGATCAAGTATTGAATCTGTTTCCTGATCTCGGCAATTGCCAAAAGACTTTGCTGTGCCAGATGGTTGAAGTGGAAGACGGCAGCGAAGCCACCCGCTTTTTGGCTGAATTAAAGCCCTATGTGATACCGTTTCAGCATGTAACGGCAGAGAAGGCTAAAAAGCTGTTTTCTAAAGTGAAAAAACTGAAGACTCCCGATTTTGGGCAGATCGATTTCAGCGGATATTCCTACTTGGGGTGGAATGATGCAGGATCAGGCAGGAAATACATGATTGTAGATATCGAAGGAAAATTGACAGGAATACACGGCACGATCAAACCCGGCAATAAAAAAGGGATCTGCTCGATATGTAACAGGACCGAAGAGATCGGGCTATTCATGGCCCGGGTGAAAAGCGGTAAAGAAACCTATACTGACAGAGGCAATTACATTTGCTATGACAGTGAAAAATGCAACGAAAATATGATGACATTAGATCATCTGAACGATTTCGTCGAGCAATTAACGAAATATTGACCAAAGAACCCGGCTTTAGCTCAGCCGGGTTCTTTATGATTCAGCCCAAGTCTTCCACTGTGCTGCTCCCGCCTTCCAAAAAGCCGTCCGGCCAGCCCGGGCACGGCCATACATAGGAAGACAGAGCGGCCGAGGCTGAATAAAGTAAACGCGAGCCACAGTCCATGGTTTCCGAAAGCAGGCACAGCGGTGAAAAAGGCGGCCAGAAAGCCAAGGGCGGCCAAAAACATCGAATTTCTGACAGGGCCTATTACAGTAGCGCCGGTAAAGATTCCGTAGAAAATCAATCCAAAACTGGCGGTCACAGGATATAACAAGATCCAAACATCGTATGTTTTTGCAGCTTCCTGAACGCTTTCAAGCGGTGTAAATAAAGGAATGATCGAATCCTTCAAGAGAAAATAGCCTGCGGCAAGAACCGCTGACGAAATAAGCGACCACTGGAATGAGAGTGAGAGCGTCCGCGAATAAAGCTCCCGATCCATTTTCCCTACGGCTTTTCCTGTAAAAATGCTTGATGCATTGGCAAACCCGTCGAAAACGTAAGCCATCATATAGTGGATTTGAATCAAGATGGCATTAGCGGCCAAAATGTCAGAACCGAAACCGGCGCCTTTAGCTGTAAACAAATTGAAAACCGTCAGAAGGCACAATGTTCTGATCAATAAATCCCGGTTGACTGCCATCGTTTTTTTAAACGCCTTCGTATCGACTAAAAGCTTGACAGGCGGGAGTTTAACAGGCATAGCAGCATTTGTTTTGACAAGCCAGCAGCCGGCCAGACAGCCCGTTATTTCAGAAATCACGGTAGCTGCTGCGATGCCGTATACTTCCATATGAAAGACATAAACAAAGACGACATCAAGAACGATATTCAAGACATTCATCGATATTTGCAAAAACAATGTCACTTTGATAAGAGACATTCCCATCAGCCAGCCGAGAATGCAGTAGCTGATTAAAGCGAAAGGGGCTCCCCAAATCCGCATTGAAAAATATTGGGATGCGAATTCCGCCGTTTCCCGATCCGGCTGGATAAACAGAAGCGCCGAATATTCGAGCGGTTTTTGCAAGATGATGAAGAACAATCCGACAAACAGCGCGATACAGACCGGCCGGGCGAGCGCCAACATGCTGTCTGAGCCGTTTTGAGCGCCGAGCGACTGGGCGGCGAAGCCTGAAGTGCTCACCCGCAAAAATCCAAACAGCCAGTACATCGTGTTGAATATCATCGTTCCGATTGCAACGCCGCCAATATAGGCAGGGGAAGAAAGCTGTCCAGCCACCGCTGTATCGACCGCTCCGAGCAACGGGGTGGTAATGGTTGAAATGATCAGCGGAACGGCGACGGCAAGATAGTGCCGATGGTTCATATTTATACCCCCTTATGATTCAAACACCTGAAGCAGTTTTTTTGAATAAGGGTGTCTTTTTTCGGAAAACAGCTCTTCTTTTTCAAAGTGATCTGCAATCTGTCCGTCTTTCATGATCATGATGCGATGGCTCATAAAATGAACAGCGGCGAGATCATGTGAAATGAACAAGTAGGAAAGGCCCATTTCTTCCTGCAGATCTTTGAGAAGATCCAAAATATTCGCCTGGCTGGTGACATCCAGGCTCGCGGTTGGCTCGTCAAAAATAATGAAAGACGGCTCAGTGCTGATGGCTCTGGCGATCAGCACCCGCTGCTGCTGCCCGCCGCTTAATTCATGCGGATAGCGGTCAAGAAGGTGCAGCTGAAGGCCGACCATGGCAAACAAGCGTTCAGCGGCAAGGCGGCGGTTCGTACAAACATCCTGCAAAAATAAAGGGGCGTCATTTTTAGAGACATCCAAAGGCTCCATGACAGCGTCAATGATTTTTAGCTTTGGATTTAATGAAGCAGCCGGATTTTGAAAAACAGCCTGAAGCTTGCGGCGGAATGGGCGGGCTTCTTTTTTGTTTATGCGGCCGAGCGGTTGTTGATGAAGCCAAATGTCCCCCTGATCGATTTTTTCCAGCAGCAAAAGGCAGCGGGCAAGAGTGCTCTTTCCGCTGCCGCTCTCTCCAGCCAGTCCGAGGCATTCGCCTTTCCTGATGGAAAAAGACACATTGTCAACGGCTTTGTGCCCGCATGCATAATGTTTTGTCAGGTTGCTGACTGTAAGGACGGTCTCTTCTGTCTGGCTCATAAAGCTCCCCCTGTTCCTGTGAGCGCTGTTTGCTTTTTCGCCATCAGCCGCAAAGGAGGGTTTTTTAGCGGCGGAACGGCGGCAAATAAACGTTTTGTATACTCGTGCTGCGGACGCTTAATGATGGTCGCGGTTCTTCCGTTTTCAACAATTGCTCCGTTCTGCATGACGGCTGTCTGATCGGCGTATCTTTCGACAAGCCGTAAATCATGCGTGATAAAAAGGACAGCGCAGTTTGTTTTGTCGCGCAGCATGGCCAGCTGCTGCAAAACGTCAGCTGCCGTGATACTGTCTAAAGCGGTTGTGGGTTCGTCGGCGATTAAAAGCTGCGGCTTGAGCACCATTGCTTGAGCGATGGCCGCTCTTTGCAATTGCCCGCCGCTCAATTGAAACGGATAGCTTTCATATACTCTGTTTTCCGGCAGGCAGACTTCTTGAAAAGAGCGGAGAATCTCTGCTTTTCGTTTTTTTTCAGGCCAATCGGTATGTGCTTTGACCATCTCATCGATTTGTCTGCCGATGCGAATGAACGGGGTAAATGCAGCATGGCAGTTTTGGAAAATGAAGGCGATCTCTTTGCCGCGTATATGACGGAGCTCTCTGCGGTTTGCCTCAAGCATGCTATGCTCCCCAAATCGGACATGTCCGGCGGAAACCGTTAATCCGCCCGGAAGCAGCCCCGTAATAGCCGAAGCGGTCAGGCTTTTGCCGCTGCCGCTTTCGCCGAGCAAGGCAAACCATTCCCCTTTATGGATCGAAAAGGAGACGTTTTTGACAATCGCGTGCTGCCGGCGGCTGATCGTTAAGCCTTCAATAGACAAAATCGGCATGTTAAGAAACTCCTTTCTTGTTTTTGACATCAAACCGGTCTCTTAATAAATCGCCGTAAAGGTTTGATAATAAGACAACGAACATGATCGCAAGGCCGGGAATCACCATCAGCTGGGGAGCGTGCAAGAAATAATGTTTGCCGTCGTTCAGCATGGCGCCCCATTCCGGATGAGGCGGCTGTGCGCCCAGTCCGATATAGGAAAGAGCCGCGATCATTAACACTGTTTTTCCGATATCAAGTGTCGCAAGGACAAATACATTCCCAAGGATATGGGGGAGGAGATGTTTTTTTAAAATTGCCGCAGGATGCAGGCCGGTCAGCTCAGCGAGGGCAATATAATCTTTTTGTTTTTCTGAAAACACCGTGCTTCTGACAAGCCGCGCATATCCGACCCATTTGACGGCGACGACCGCCAGGATCAAATTCATAAGCCCCGGGCCAAGCAGTCCGCTTAAAACGATCGCGACAATATAGTCGGGAAAAGCCATGACCGCATCAACGATTCTCATCATGATCCGGTCCAGCCTCCCGCCGAAAAAGCCTGAGACGAGCCCGATGGGGACGCCTATACAGAGGGAGATCACGATTGCGGCGAAGGCTGTGCCGACTGTCGCTTTCGCCCCTGTCATGATTCTGGAAAAGATGTCTCTGCCCAGATGATCGGTCCCGAGCAAATGCTCAAGGCTGGCCGGCTGCAGCCGGTTTGCCATCTCCGTCCGAAGCGGATCATACGGCACAAATAAAGGGGCTAGGAACAAAAGCAAAACAAACAGTGCAAGCACAAGTCCGATCAGCCAGGTTTTTTTCTGAACCATTCGTGTAACGGCTTTTTTCAACGGCGCCCAGCCTCCTTTAAGCGAATTTCCGGGTTTAGATATTGATAGGAAAGATCGATGAAAAGATTAATCAGTACGACGGCGATCCCCATGAATAGAATGTAGCCTTGAATGATCGGATAATCCCGCTGGATGATTGCATCAACGACGAGCTTGCCGACGCCGGGGTATGCAAAAAGAACTTCAATAATCACCGTTCCCCCAAGCAGGCTGCCCAAACTGACCCCGAATATCGTGATGACAGGGACAAGGCAGTGGCGAAACGCATGAAACCAAAAAATTCTCGTTTCACTGATGCCCCGCGCCCTGGCTGACCTGATAAAATCCTGACCCAGGCTTTCAATCAGGCTTGATCTCACGAGGCGGACATAAACGCCCGACATGGCGATGCCGAGCGTGAGAGAGGGGAGGATCAAATGCTTGAACGTTCCCGCACCCATAGACGGCAGCCAATTCAGCCTGACTGAAAAAAGATCGATCAGAATCAATCCGAGCCAAAAGCTTGGAAGCGCAGCTCCGATTAAAGCCAGAAGGCGGCCGGTATGGTCAAGCCACCGATCCCGATATAAAGCGGAAAGCGTTCCGATCGGCACCGAGATCAGCAGCATGACGAGAAGCGATGTGCCGGTCAAAAGCAATGTCGCCGGAAATGTTCGGCTGAGTTCAGTGATGACGGGCTGCCCGGTTGTATAGGAATGTCCGAAATCAAGCTGGAAAAACCGTTTGAACCAGTTCCAATATTGGATATAAATCGGCTTGTTGAACCCGAGCTCTTCCCTGAACTCTTCGATCTGTTCGTCTGTTACGGCTACATCGTCTACGCGAAGCATTTGTTTCACCGGATCGCCGGGAGCCGCTTTCATAAAAGCAAAGCTGATAAATGAAAGCAGGAATAAGAACAGGATCAGCTCAAACAGCCGCTTGGCGATCAGCTTCATTTTGTTTTCACATCCAAATCTTTTGTGAGCATGTAATACTCGCTTTTGCTCGTTTCCCAGTTCACAACATGGTCTCTGTATGCCGTTATGTTTTGCGGGGTAACGATAAAGGAGTTCAACGTTTCCTTTTGGATCAGTTCAGCCGCTTTTTTGGCAAGGCTGTTTCGTTTTTCTTCATCAATGGTGCGATTGAATTCGTCGATCCATGTAACCAATGTTTGATTGTGTATGCCGCTGTAGTTCAGCGCGCCGTTCGGCATATAGGCAGTGTTCAGAAAATAGCCCGCGTCCCCCCGCGGAGCGGTCATTGCGCTGTATGTCGCCATATCCCAATCGCCGTTTTCAGACAGATACTCATCGATATTTTCCACCTGCTGAATCTTGATCGAAATTCCCAATTGTTTTGCATTCGACTCCAGCACTTGGGCGATTAAAGGCAATTCCGGACGTGATTGATAGGTTAATAAAGTAAAAGACAAAGGTTTCCCGTTTTTCACGGCCTTTCCGTCCTGAAGCTGATATCCTGCTTTTTTCAGCTCTGCTTTTGCCTCTTCCAATCCGCCAGGCTTTCGGGTGCTGCGGGGGGCAAACGGGAAGTCGGCCAAAAACGGACCGTCAGCAGGCTGTGCCTGTCCGCCTAAGATGCTGTCCGCAATCTCTTTCCGATCAAGTAAAGCATCAAGCGCACGCCGCAGATGGACATCAGCCAGACTGTCTTTTCCTGTATTGTAGAGAAGCTGGTGAACGCGCAGACTCGGAGCCGTGTCGACGATGATAGACGGATCCTTTTGAATATGCTCAATATTTTCAACGCTCGGCCGGTAAATAATATCGGCATCTTGGGACTGCAAAGCCATCACGCGGGCATTTGCATCTTCATTAAACGAGAACGTGACGTGTTTCAGCTTTGGTTTGCCGTCCCAATAGCCATCATATCGTTCTAGTTCAATCTTATGGCCGGGTTGGAATGAGGATACTTGAAAAGGCCCCGTTCCGATCGGCTTTTGCGAGACATTCTGTCCGCTGACATCAATGATGGCGGTATTCGGATGAACCAGTTCGGACGGAAACTCCGGAAAAGGTTCTTTTGTCTTAATCGTTAATGTCCGGCCTTTCGCTTGGATCTTTTGAATGTTCAAAGCGTTTTTCATGGCCTCGCTGTCTTTGATCGTCCTTTCCAAAGATGCTTTCACGGCGTTGGCGTCAGCCCGTTTGCCATTTTGAAATGTCAGATGATCTTTTATTGTGAACACCCATGTTTGCCCGTCTTTGCTTTTCCAATCCTCTGCGAGCCATGGCTCAATTGTGAGGCCGGGGCTGATTTTTACGAGCGTTTCGGCGATTCCCGCACGGACGGCGGTATAATTGACATCCAAGTTGGGATCGAGAGTCTGGCTCGGAATATTGAAAAGAAACGTCAGTTTTTTGTCATCGCCGCTCCGGGTTCCGCCGGCAGGCTCGCCTCCGGAAGAGCAGGACGTAAGGAATAACAGGAAAACAATCGGAATGATCAAACGTTTTGCTATGTATGTCAAGATGATGCCTCCTAAAAAGTAATGATTACGATTTATAATCATTATCATATGGGATATCCCGCCTCTTGTAAACAGAAATTTTTCCGGTTGTGGCAACAGGGGGATG
Source organism: Bacillus sonorensis NBRC 101234 = KCTC 13918 (assembly GCF_001592005.1). Lineage (GTDB taxonomy): Bacteria > Bacillota > Bacilli > Bacillales > Bacillaceae > Bacillus > Bacillus sonorensis. The sequence goes on along the minus strand of NZ_BCVZ01000004.1, from coordinate 257,138 downwards.
AACACACATTTTTAATCGGCAAAACAGCTTTTCCAAATAAAATAGGTCTTTAAAAAAGAAAGCCCGAATAATTTGAAACGAAAGAGTTAATGGCACGATTTATACAGGAAAAAAATATGCTGTTAATAAGATGCTGAAACAGCAAGCGAAAGGAGTCATAAGTGATGCTGATTACAGTAAAGATACGCCACACTGCTGAAACCGAAGGCACCGACATAGGGGACTTCTCTCCGGCTGAAATTGAAAATATTGTGCAGACCATCAGAAAATATGGAGCATGGCTTTCACCTGATGCTGAAACAGATGACTATAAGTTTTCCTTCCAGGATGCCAAATATAATCTTGAACAAAGAGTCTTTGAAATTATTGTCGAATAATAAAATGATATCGGGGGGTTGCGGACACTGAATGAACGATTCGTTAAGCGTTTATTTAGAGTCCTTTTTATTTCCGGCGGCAAATGAACGGGGAGACAGGCTCTGGGCGGCTAAAAGTGAAACCTTGGAGAGCCTTGTCCAGTCCCCCCAAGGTTTTTGTTTTTAATGCTGCCCGCTGTCAGCAAGTCCTTCTTTGATCAGAGCGTCGACTTGGCCGCTAAATAAAAGCCCGACATGGCTGACGCCGGAGATTTGTATGTTTTTTGCACCGTCCAATTTAGACAGGCTGTTTAAGACGACCAAATCGCTGGTACTGTAGATCGAGGTATACGAAATTTTTTGGTTCGGATCGGTGCCCGCAGGGGCCGAGCTTGTGACCAAACGGTTGGCGCCGCCCAGTGTGACCACATGTTCCACCTTATCGCCGCCGTCAAGGTTTTTAATATAGTAAAGGGTATTGGCGCCGCCCATACTGTGGGCGATGATGTCGACCTTTTTTGCTCCCGTTTCTTGCAAAACGTTTTTTACATAAGCAGACAATTGTTGAGCATTGCGCCTGTTGTTGCCAGTTTTATCAAAAAAGTCGACGGCATAAAGGTTCCGGCCTGACCAACCTTGAGACTGCAAATACGTTTTAATGCCGGTGAAATTATAAGCTGCACCGCCAATTCCGTGCACCATGACGACGGGATCGCGGGAAGCGGCGGAAACTTTTGTAGACTGAAAAGCGAAAATAGAGACGGCAGACAGCATGCAAATCAATAGAATGGATAAAAATCGATGATAACGCATTAGGTTCCTCCTGTAGGTAGTAAATTCACAACGATTATTCTATAAAAGGAAAATATTAAAACGAAGTGTAAATTTATCTATTTTTCTACCCGAAAAAAGAGCAGGATATGAAACAGCACGTGGCTGTCATGGCTTGATGGATCCTTATGGAAAAAGGGGTCCGAAAGCGATCTCCGGAATGGCAGAACATTTGGATCTATTGTATAAGAACTAGGTGTTTTGTCCTGTTCATTGGCTCGTATTTGCCCATGGTACAAGGGGGAGAAAAAAAGTATAATCATGAAGTAGTGTGCTGATCCGCCGCGACGAGGCGGGGGCAAATGAATGCTCTAGAAGGAAGGGGGAGCGGAGGGCTGCCAATATCAGACGATGAATAAAATAGTTTGAAAGAAGGTTAGATATGAATGAAATCATTACACAAGATGAGTCGTCTTTTTCAACTGAAAAAAATCGCACCGGTTTTGCTGCTGTCATGTGCCGCGCTTGCGGGTTGTTCAGGGGGGGAGGCCCATTCGGCTCAGCCTGAACAAAAACATCAAGAAACCGCATTGAATGATGCGTTTGCCAAACTTGAGGATCAATTTGATGCAAGGCTCGGCGTTTATGCTCTGGACACCGGCACAAACCAGACCATAGCTTATCGGGCGGATGAACGTTTCGCATACGCATCCACTCATAAAGCGCTGGCTGTCGGAGCCCTGTTGCAACAAAAGTCAATTACAGATCTGAATCAAAGAATCACCTATACCCGTGATGACCTTGTCAATTACAACCCGATCACAGAAAAGCATGTTGACACAGGAATGACGCTCAAAGAACTTTGCGATGCTTCTATCCGGTACAGCGACAATACGGCGGGAAATCTGATCTTAAAGCAGATTGGCGGGCCAGACGGGTTTAAAAAATCGCTCGGGAAGATTGGCGATAAGGTGACCAATCCAGAACGGTTTGAGCCGGAACTGAACGAAGTGAAACCGGGAGAAACTCATGATACGAGCACGCCAAAAGCGCTTGCCACAAGCCTTAAGGCTTTCACAATCGGGGACGCCCTGCCAAAAGAAAAACGCATGATGTTAATCGACTGGCTTAAACGAAACACCACTGGAGATGCATTAATCCGCGCCGGAGTGCCAAAAGGCTGGGAAGTGGGTGATAAAACAGGAGCAGGATCATATGGAACACGGAATGACATTGCTGTCATTTGGCCGCCGAAAGGGGATCCTATTGTGCTTGCGATCCTTTCGAGCCGTGATCAGAAGGACGCAGAATATGATGACAAGCTGATTGCGCAGGCGGCAAAGGAAGTCATTGACGCCCTTCAAAACAAAGATAAGTAAGAAGGTAAAGACAGAAAAGAACCGGGTTTGTATGGCCCGGTTTTTCTGAAGGACACCGGAATCAATGATGGCCCATGTCATTGATAAAAAGGAGTAGGAAGCATATGATGATTCGTCATGTCGAAGCTTCAGATTTTGAAAGAATCACGCCGGTTATCAACGACTGGTGGGGCGGAAGGCAAATGACAGACAAATTGCCGAGAATGTTTTTTGAACATTTCAACAATACAAGCTTTATCGCTGAAAAAGATGGAGAGCTGGCCGGTTTCCTCATCGGCTTTTTATCACAATCCAATCCAGTGGAATCGTATATTCATTTTGTCGGTGTCCACCCCGATTACAGAAAACTTCAAGTCGGCAAAACGCTTTATGAAGCCTTTTATCAGAAAGCGAAGAAAGCGGGTTGCAAGACGGTCCGCTGTATCACTTCGCCCAGTGAACAAAGTGTCCATTGCCTACCATCGGAAAATGGGATTTTCAATAGAAACAGGAGACAAAACGTCAGACGGCGTCCAGGTATGTTCACATTACGACGGACCAAATCAAGATCGTGTGCTGTTCGTAAAAGAGCTGTAAATGAAAATGATCGCAAAAACGCCGGAGCCTCCGTGGCACGCTGTGATTTTTACATCAGTCAAAACAGGCGGGGATCACCGCTACAATGAGATAGCTGAAAACATGATCAAGCCCGCCGGGGAACGGGCAGGCTTTTTAGGAGCCGAAAGCGTAAGGGACCTGAACGGAATCACGGTTTCTTATTGGGAAAGCCTTGAAGCGATAGAGAAGTGGAAGTGTCACAGCGAACATCAGCGGGGCGAAGGAAAGAGGCCGAGAGGAGTGGTATGCTGAGTTTGCCGTGCGTGTAGAAAAGGTGGAAGCGGCCCGTTTTTTGGAGCGGAAGGCCGCCTTCGCCGCTGAGGACAAAATTGGGGAGGAACCGTGATGATTCAATTATTACATCAAAAAGATCCGTATACAGCCCGCCGGATTTTGCATATTCAAATCCCGGCCTATCAAAAAGAAGCGGACATCATCCAATTTGATGGCATTCCTCAAGCAAAGGAAACGATCTCGGACATCATGAATTGTGATGAAACATTTATCGGCTGGTTTGAAGGCGAAGAACTGGCAGGGGCTGTTTCTTACACATTGACGCCCCAAAAACTGACGATCTGCAGGCTGGCCGTCCATCCTGATCACTTTCGAAAAGGGATTGCCACGGCATTGCTTCACTATGTATTGATGAAGGAGGAAGCAGATTCCATTGAAGTGACGACTGGAGCGCGCAATGAACCGGCAAAGACGCTGTACCGGAAGCTGGGCTTCACTGAGATTGAGCAATTCGCGCCTGAAAAAGGGGTTGTTCTTTCAAGGTTTATGTTACAGGCACCGAGAAAGGTGGAAGTTGTCTCTTACCGGCCGGAGTGGAAAGACAAATTTTCAAATGAAAAACAGCAGCTTGAAGGGCTTTATGGAATTGAAGCTATTCACATTCATCATATTGGAAGCACGTCCATTCCCGGAATAAGCGCAAAGCCTATCATTGATATTTTGTTGGAAGTAAAAAATCTCAGCTCTGCCGGCCGGTATGAATATGGAATGAGAAATCTCGGCTATGAGCCGAAAGGGGAAAACGGCATTCCAGGGAGAAGATATTTTCAAAAGGGCGGCCGGAAGCGTACACACCATGTCCACATGTATGAAAGCGGGCATCCTGACATTAGGCGGCATTTGCTGTTTCGGGACTATCTCATCTCCCATCCAGACCGGGCGGAAGAATATGCGGAGTTGAAGATGACCTTAGCGAAGAGATTTCCCTTTCATATAAAAGGCTATGTCGAAGGCAAAGACAGCTGGATAAAAGAGACGGAACGCCTGGCTGAAGAATGGGCAAAGCAAAAGGAGGACGGATGAAGTCCTCCGCTCCTCAAGCCCTGACGCAGGAGTCGAATGCCCCTTTATGTTGTCCGTCACAGTAGGGCATCTTCTGCGATTTGCCGCATCTGCACAGAGAGAAAGCCGCTTTTTTCGGGAATGGATTTCCTTCCATATCGATCAGTTCAACGTCTCCCGTGACCCGAAATCCGCCATTGTCCATCACTTTAATCTGTACTTTTTCAGGCAAAGATCCCACCTCCGAATCTCTTCATATATATGTTCAATAGATAGAAACGATGCGTGTTTGGCTGATCATGTGGTACAATGTCCGTAAACGAAACTAAAGAAGGATATGATATGATGCAGCTTCACATAACTGAACAGGCAAAACAGTCCATTCAACAGGCAACAGAGGCTTATCCCGATAAAAAAATGCAGCTTCGCTATGATACCGAAGGCTGCGGTTGTGCGGTCAGCGGCATCCCCGTGATTTGGCTGACGGATGAATTGGCGGGGGAGTGCGAGCTGTTGGAGACAAACGGCGCGCCCGTTTATATCCAGTCTTCGCAGAAAGTCTTTTTCGATGAAAAGATGACGATCGATTATTATGAGAAAGCAGGTACGCTGATGCTGAAAAGCCCGGCACAGATGTTTTCTCCACGAATGAGCATATTAGTGAAATAGGGTGGCGTTCGTTTTGAATCAAAAAGTGAAATCGTTAAAGCAGACAGCTCAAAATAAAACATGGGTGTCGTTTTTACATCAAAATCATCCGTACAGCCTCCTTCATTGGTCGATTGGAGGAACGGAATCTGTCCAAAAGGATGTATGGCTTCTTCAAGATGAAATGACCTTTGAAACAAAGGAATTCGATAAGCTTGAGTCAGCCATTGTCTGGATCAGCGAGAATATGAACGATATTACGGATGTGCTGTAGTGCAAATAGGCGAACAGGGCTTATGCCTGTTCGCTTTTTTTATGCATATTTGCCGTGATGTCCCGGAGAAAATCCTGGACCGCCTTTTTGTAGCTGTCCCGGTTGTGCGTATAGGACATCGCGTGCGCTCCTTTTTTGGCGATATACAATTGTTTGTTTCCGGTTTTTTTCTCATACAGCATTTCACTCGATTGGACCGGGATATAATCATCGTCTTTGCTGTGGATGAACAAAACCGGCTGTTTGACCTGATCAATGACAGCCAAAGGAGAGACATCGCCGATACGGTAGCCGTCCCGCCATTTCAAAAAGAGATCGGCAAGCGGCAAAATAAACGTTCCGGGAAGTCGAAAATCTTCCTTCAGGCGGTACAGCAGCTGGTCCTCAAACGTGGCAAACGGGCAGTCCGCCACATAAAAATCGGCGCGGGCGTCAGCCATCCCCGCGTACAGAAGCGTTGTCACCGCACCCATTGATTCGCCGTGAATGCCGATAAGAGCCTGTTCTCCGTTCCTTTCCCTCAGCCAATCGACAACCGTTTTTAAATCCTCTTTCTCATAATATCCATAGCTCGTCGTCTTACCGCCGCTCATCCCGTGTCTTCTATGATCGTAAATGACCGCATTCCAGCCGAGTTCCAAAAACAGATTCATATATTTGACGGAGTTCAGCAGATTCATGGTGACCCCGTGGCAAATAATGACGGTGTTTTTCGTCCTGTGCGGATGGACATAGTACCCTTTAATGTCATAGCCGAAGGCGGAGGTAAGGGTGATCTCTTCCTTTGGCAGAGCCTCAAACTCTTCTTCGGCGTAATGGCCGTCTGCCGTTTCCCGCTCGATAATGAATTGATCCGTCCGTTTTTTGATATACATGATTTGATTTGTAAAATATAGTCCCAGTGCCAACACGAGCAGCGCCGCCACCGCCCCGAGCACAGCAAGCCAAATAAACATCCGTTGTTTTCTTCCTTTCTGTTCAATAAAGCTTCTGCAATCTATCTTAGCATAAATATGTAAAAAATCACGCGGGAAAGAGCCGCAAAACTACAAAATCTTCTGCTTGTGAAAAACCGTTTCTTCCTGATAAACTATCATCACAAACAGGGTGAACGGAGGGAATACAATGGGAAAGAAAAAGCAGGAAGCGCGGGACAAACAACAGCTGAAGGACGCGCTCGCCGACGATTTGAAGCAAAAGCTTCAACAAATGAAAACAGAATTAAAAGAAGATGAAAAAAGAAAAGAGCGTGAGAAAGAGCGCCTCATCAAACAAAGAAAAGAGAAGGAAAAAAATAAAAGCTTCGAAGAGCTGCTGAACGAAAGCGGGCTAGATTGGAGGCAGTATAAATGAGCAAAGCACCGTCTGCTGATGGACGGTGCTTGTTTATTTTATTTAATTGCGATGGGCCGTATACACATCGCGTTTCGTATAAAAACGGAGCGCTTTGATTTCCTGCTCTGTCAGCGGGCGAGCGCTTGCGGCTTCGACGTTTTCCCGCAGCTGTTCGAGTTTGCTCGCACCGGGGATCACCGCGCCGACAGCCGGCTGGGCGAGGATGTATTTTATGGCGGTTTCGGTCGCGGTCAGATCCGGCGCCGTTTTTTCAATATCCGCTTTTGTTTTGACAAGCTCCTCATACGAATAGGATAAAAAGCCGTTTTTCTTTATATTGGTGTTCGCATGTGAGACGGGTTTTTCCGTGAGGAGTCCTTTAGCGAGCGGCCCTCTTGCGATCACGCTGATTCCGTTTTCTTCAAGGATAGGAAGCCATTCCTCAGGCCGGCGGTCCAATAAGCTGTACTGCATCATGACGGTGATGATGCTTGATTTTTTGACATATTCTTTAATGACATTCGGACGGATTGAAGAAATCCCGTAATAACGGATCGCGCCTTCCTGTTTTAATTCTTCAAATGCTTCGATCGTTTCATCGATATTGTCTTCGATCGTTCCGCCATGAAGCTGGTAAAGGTCGATGTAATCCGTTTGCAGGCGCTTTAAGCTGCGTTTGACCGCTTCCTTTATGTATGCTTTTGAAGGGTCCCAATACCAGCCCGGCTTTCCTTCTTCCCAGCGGTTGCCCGCTTTTGTGGCGAGGATGATGTCCTTTCGCCTCGACTTGATGGCTTCCCCGACGATTTCTTCGTTAAGCCCGAAATCGTATAAATCGGCAGTATCCAAATAATTGATGCCAAGCTCCAATGCTTCATCCAAAATGGATAAGGCGCGCTGTTTTTCCGTACCGAGAGACATGCAGCCGAGGCCGACTTCGCTCACCTGTAAATCAGACTGTCCAAGCGTCCGTTTTTTCATATGCTTCACTCCTCTTATCTTTATATTGACCGTAATATAAAGATGGGAAGTTTTCAACTGATCGGCTCTATGTTGGCTTGACCAAATTGCCGATGCTAAAGCCGGGGCTTCATCCCGAAATCACGATGATGACCGAGACGGCTAAGCAGATCATCGCAGGCATGGCCGTAAAAACAGATTGGCGCGCCCGAAACAAATGCGCATGAATCGCTCCTATCATAAGAATGGCGAACAACATTCCCGCTCCAACAGCGAAATACCGGCTCCACATTCCCCCTGCCATCATAAGCGCCCCGGCAATTTCGAGAAAACCGGTAACAGATAGAAACCATAATGGGTATTGATAATGCCGCCAATGCTCTACTTGAAAGGGAACACGCAAAATCTTGATGATTCCTCCCGCCAACATAAAAGCCGCCAGAATTGCTTTCAACATAAATATCACCTGATGTCACCCCTTTTCTGAAGCGCCCCCTGATTTGGGAGCATCCCGTATATCAATAGATTGACAACTTGTGCCGCGAGGCTTGCCGGATCTTTGCTTCCCGGTAACAAATGTGAATCCGTCAGGTGTTCAATTATGCCGATCAAACATTCAGCAACGGTTTCCATGTCCAGGTCGGAGCGAAAGTATCCGAGTCGTTGTTCGGCTTCTAAGTTGTCTTTCAAAACCATCGCCAAATCTTTTTTCATTTGTTTGGCATCCGGATTGAGAAAAAAGCCGATACGGGTTAAATCAAGGTCTGCGGCCAGAAACTGAAAAACGGTTTCCACGGCAGACAACACCCGGTTTGAGACGTCTGTCTGTTTGATCCCGGATTCCAGGAGGAGTGACTCTGTCAGATGTCTTACACGAGAGTGAAAATCGGTGATTAACTCCTCAAAGATGGCTTGTTTGCTTGGAAAGTAGAGATAGAAGGAGGGCTGCGTCAGTCCGGCTCTTTTCACAATTGTACTGACCTTTGTGTCGTGAAATCCCCGGATCGAAAATTCATTTGCAGCAACTTTGAGCAACCGTTTCCGACTCTCCTCGCCTTTGCGTCCTTTTCTGTTTTTCAAATAGAATCAACTCCACGAAAAAAAATAATACTCAAAAGTAATGTTACTTGCGAGTATTATTTCATAATGCCCGATTTTTTGTCAATATTTTAAACGGGCATGCATAAAGGAAAACTTGATTCTGCTTTATCTCCTTTCATATGAAATCCAATCTTTCATATATCGATAAGTCCGGCCGTACTCCCTCAGTTTGGCGCGGATTTCCCACGCTTTCCCGGATATGACGATTCCGTTTGGCAAACGGTAGACCTTCATGGCAAAAGCCCCCTCACATGGTGTATGATAAAATGTATGGGATCAACAGCAGCAACAGAACTTAGGAGATGATCAAACTGAAACATTTAGAGGAGAAAACCATTTCAAAGGAAAAGCTTTTTGCAGGCAAGGTGATCGATCTTTATCTCGAAGATGTCGAACTGCCGAACGGCAAGACGAGCAAACGGGAAATCGTGAAGCATCCCGGTGCGGTGGCAGTGTTGGCGCTGACAGAAGAAGACAACATCATCCTCGTCAAACAGTACAGAAAAGCGCTTGAACGGACGATTGTCGAAATTCCGGCCGGGAAGCTTGAAAAAGGGGAAAAGCCCGAATACACCGCGCTGCGGGAGCTTGAGGAAGAAACGGGATATACGGCGGCATCGCTTGAAAAAATCACCGCGTTTTATACATCTCCGGGGTTTGCGGACGAATTGGTGCATCTGTATGTGGCTGAACAGCTAACCCCACTTGAAGAAAAACGCGAGCTTGATGAAGACGAATTTGTAGAAGTGATGGAGGTGCCGCTTGCCGAAGCGCGGAAGCTGATGGAAAGCCGGGATATTTATGATGCAAAAACGGCGTACGCCATCCAGTATTTAGAGCTGCGCGAAGCCCTGCAAGCTAAGAAATGAAAGAAATATTCGCAGACATGCATATCCATATCGGCCGGACAGAATCAGGACGGCCTGTTAAAATCACGGCAGCCAGAACATTGACGCTTGATGAAATTTTGATTGAAGCAAGCGAGCACAAAGGGATGGGGCTGATCGGCATTATTGACTGTCATTCGCCCGAAGTGCTTGCCGAAATCGAAAAAGGGGTGTCAGCCGGACGCTATACAGAGCTTGATGACGGCGGCATCCAATACAAAGAGACCGTGCTTCTGTGCGGGGCGGAGCTGGAAATCTATGACGACAGGTGCCGCGGTCCGATACACGTCTTGGCCTTTATGCCGACGATCGAAAAGATGAAAGAGTTCTCCGAATGGCTTTCACAAAGAGTGACGAACATTCACCTCAGCTCCCAGCGCATCTATGAGACAGGTGTCGGCCTTCAGCAAAAAGTGAAAGCGCTCGGCGGTTTATTTATTCCCGCACATATCTTCACGCCGCACAAAAGCCTGTACGGAAAAGGCGTCAAATCTTCGCTGAAAGAGGTTTTTGACGAACGTCTGATTGATGCAGTCGAACTTGGGTTGAGCAGTGATACGCACATGGCTTCGCATGTATCAGAGCTGAACGCATACGCGTTTCTGACCAATTCGGATGCCCATTCTTTAGGGAAAATCGGCCGGGAGTATAATAAATTGCTGATGAAGCATGCGAGCTTTACGGAATTTTCTCTTGCTTTAAAAGGAGAAGCGGGCCGCAAAATTGCCGCAAACTATGGGATGAATCCGCAATTGGGCAAGTATTATCAGACCGCCTGTGAAAAATGCGGCTCTCTGAAAGAGGCTCATGATGCAACATGCACATCATGCGGCAGCACGAAATTTACAAAAGGGGTCAGCACGCGCCTTGAGGAACTCTATGATCAGGACGAAAGCCCGGTCAAGCGGCCGCCATACGTTCACCAGGTGCCGCTTCAGATGATCCCCGGCATCGGACCGAAAACGATTCAGAAGCTCAAGCGGGCGTTTGGAACCGAGATGAATATTCTTCATCATGTGAAGAGGGAAGAGCTGCGCGACACGCTTCGCCCTGAGACGGCCGAGCTTGTGATCAAAGCGAGAACGGGAGAGATGCAGCTGCAGGCCGGAGGCGGCGGAACCTACGGAAAAGTGAAAAGGGGATAACAACATGGAATGGAAATTGAAATCATTCGGGGAATTAACAAAAGAAGAGCTGTATCAAATCATTAAACTGAGAATCGATGTTTTCATCGTCGAGCAAAATTGCCCTTACCCTGAGCTTGATGATATGGATCAAAAGGCGCATCACTTATTTTTAGCCGACGGAAGCGCGATTTTGGCGTATTGCAGACTTTTTGCAAGCGGGAATGTCTATGATGAAGCGTCGATCGGCCGGGTGATCGTCCGCAGACGGGACAGAGGAAACGGCTATGCGAAAGTCCTTCTGGAAAAAGCGCTCCGCTTTTTGGAAAGCGAATGGACAGAAACGGCGGTCAAGATTCAAGCTCAGGATTATTTGCGCTCTTTTTACGAAGCGTTCGGATTTAAGGCCGTTTCGGGCGTCTATCTTGAAGACGGCATCCCGCATGTCGACATGTTTAGGAAAAACTGACATCCGGCATAGCCTGTTACGGGATGGTGTTGGGGATACGGTGAAGCGGGAACTTTTACTGTTGCGTTGACATTGGAATATTACTACGAAAAAAAGCATTTCTTTTCACAAGGGATGCTCTTTTTTATGGTGAAAAAACGGCCTGATTTTCGGAACAAATATCTTAGAACTTGTCATCCGCATAAAACATAAGATGCTAAAGAGCATTCACAACATAGGAGGGATAGAAATGGAGCAGGCAAAACAAATGTATCTTGAACTGTTAAAAAAAGCGATATTGTTTGAAATTTGGCAAGAGCATGAGCGTTACATTCCGCTCTCCACCCCTGTACCCGAATCATTGCAAAAGCAGATCGGATTAAAGAATGTAAAAATCGTCCAATATGTCGTTCCGGACTACGAGCGCCGCAAAGCGGGAACGGATTGGCCGCCGATTGCACACAGCATGATCGGCCGGGTGCGGATGAATCATCTGCAAATGTGCATGGAAACGGTTTTAACAGAAAACATAGCGGGAGACTTTATTGAAACCGGCGTATGGCGGGGCGGAGCTTGTATTTTTATGAAAGGCTTTTTAAAAGTGCATGGAGAAGACGGCCGTACAGTATGGGTGGCGGATTCCTTCGAAGGCCTGCCGGCGCCGGATATCGAAAAATATCCGCAGGATAAAGGAGACCGCCATCATAAGGTTGATTTTTTGAGGGTGTCGCTTGAAGAAGTCAAACAAAATTTTGAAAAATACGACTTGCTTGAAGACAACGTTCGCTTTTTGAAAGGATGGTTTAAGGATACATTGCCTTCGGCGCCGATTGATCAGCTCGCCATATTGCGGCTTGATGGCGATATGTATGAATCGACAATGGATAGCCTCTCAAATTTATATGACAAAGTATCAAAGGGCGGCTTTGTGATTATTGACGATTTTACGTTAAAAGGGTGTCATGCGGCCGTTCTCGATTTTCTGAAAGAGCATGGACTGGATGAATCCATACTCGTTTCCATTGATCCTTATTCAGTATATTGGAGAAAACCATAAAAAGGAAAAAAGGCTCTGCATATGTCGAGCCTTTTCATTATGGAGCGGCCGATTTAGAGGCACACTCAGAATAAAGCCGCGTATAAGCACGTGTCTCTGTACTCAGTTTGATCGCTTGACAGATGATCACTCCGCAAAACCGCCTCAAGCTGAAAGCCGAGCCGCTCAGCCATGTTTCTGCTTTTGACATTGGTGCTGTCACAGTATATCTCCAGCCGTTTTGCCGCGAGATGGTGACGGGCAAAAGCGATGAGGCCATGAAGCGCTTCCGTCATATATCCTTGTCCGGCGAATGCGGTGCTGCACCAATAGCCGATCTCAAATCTTCGGGCATCCCAGTTCATGTGGTGAAGCCCGGTGCTTCCGACAAATTCACCGCTGTCCCGATGAAAAATATGCATTCTCAAGTCTTTTCGCAAAATAAAATCGGCCTGCGCCCGCCTGATATTGATTTCGGTCTCCTCCGCCTTCGGCAGTTCTCTGGCAAACGGCATCCGTGGTTGAAGCTCAGGTAAAGATGTGCGGATCGCATCATGAACGGTCCTGCCGTCACCGGCCAGCGGCGCCCGGACAAGGAGGCGTTCGGTTTGAAAGCCGTCCGGAAAATCAAGCAAAATAGGATTCATAGGTACTCCCCTCCATATGTTTTGGCCTATTATCCTATTAAAGACCAAAAAAGTAAATGGATGGAGGAATAAATGTTTATAGGCTGCCGCCGGCGGTATATTCAGCCGTTTGAGTCTGAACAGCAGAGGGCGGATGAATGCGCATCAGAACGATATATGTTCCAAATGCGAGAATCACTCCCGAAAACCAAGATATATCGTAGATTGGCTTCAGCGCCGGAAGATAGGCGCCGATTAAAGAGATGAACGCTCCGAGCGCAACAGCGGCGAATGCGCGGTAATTATAGCCTTTGTAATACATATACCGACCGTTGACAGAATAAAGCTCTTCGACATTAAGGCGGCATTTTCGGATGACAAAATAATCGGCGATCATTACGCCAGCGACGGGGCCCAGCATTCCGCCGATCGTGCCGAGAAATGAAAACACGCTGGCTTCGTTTTCCATCAGCTTCCACGGAAACGTAAACAGGGCGAGAATGGCAGTGATATAGCTTCCCCGTTTAAAATTAATATATTTTGGTAGAAAATTAGCCAAATCATAGGCCGGCGAGACAATGTTGGCAGCCACATTTACCGAAACGGCGGCAATGCAAAGCGTAATGACGGAAAGGGCGATGATATACGGATTGTCAAAGTGGTCGAGAATATCGACGACATCCCACAGCGGCTTTCCGAATGCGGCTTGTGAACCAGAGGTTACGGTAATGCTGGCAAAGGCGAAGAGTACGAATGTTCCGGGAAGACCGTAAAACTGTCCTCTGATTTGTTCTTTTTGGGATGCTGCAAATCTTGTAAAATCGGGAATGTTTAATATCAATGTCGCCCAAATCCCGATAATTCCTGTCACCCCTGCAAGAAAAGGCCATATCCATTCGCCGAACGTATGAAATTTACCCGGTTGGGAATAGATGGGACCGAGCCCTCCCGCAATATCGACCGCCCACCAAACCATTCCGCCGAAAACGAGATAAACGAGGGGACCGGCCCAGACTTCGAATTTTTTGATCGAGTCCATTCCATGGTGAAGCACAAGCAGATGGATTCCCCAAAAGAAAATAAATGACAGCAGCCCCGATAAATGAAGTCCGAACAAGTTCCAATCTCCGCCTATGTCTTTCCAGCCGCCCCACAGGTTCAGAAGCAGAATGTTAATGGCCGTGCTTCCCGCAAAAGCTTGAATGCCGAACCACATGATCGCCACAAATCCCCTGAGCAGGGCCGGAATATTCGCGCCATAGATGCCGAAAGAAGATCTGATTAAAACGGGAAAAGGCACGCCGTACTTTGCTCCCGCGTGGCCGTTCAGTGCAAGTGCGGCATAGAGGACGAGCGAAGCGACAGCAATAATCCCCAATACCTGCCATGGCGAAAGTCCGATTGAAATTAATCCCCCCACAGTGGCATAAGTTGGGATGTTATGTATGCAGCCCATCCAAATCGAAGCAAAATTGACAGCCTTCCAATTTCGTTCTTCAGGCTGTAAAGGCAATAAATCTTTGTTGCTCAGCATGTTTTCGCTCATATTCGCTTTCATGTCATCCTCCTATTTTGAATATTCCTATGAAATATAACGCAATAATCTGAAAATTACATTAGGTAAACTAAACAATTGTTCGGGAAGCATTTATAGAAGCTGTCCAAAATATGACTGCAAAGGAAAATAAATATTTTGCTTTTTATGAAACAGTTGTCTATTTCGATCATAGGATAAAAGACCAGGTCAAAATGGTACCCAAAAGAAAATGGAAGCGTTTTCTCTGGCGGTAAAGCCCGGTAAATACAAAAGGAGGGACCTCTCAGCAATGAAAAAAATCTTATTGGTTTGCGCGGCAGGCATGTCGACAAGCCTGCTTGTCAACAAAATGAAAAAACACGCCGAACAGATGGAAGAAGATATTGAGATTATCGCGTTGCCCGTTTCAGAAGCCGGGACGATGATTGCCGAGTCCGACATCGTTCTGTTGGGGCCGCAAGTCCGTTATCAAAAATCCCAGGTTGAATCAATGGCAGGGGATACTCCCGTTGCCGTGATCGATATGAGGGACTACGGGACAATGAATGGCGAAGCCGTGCTGGAAAAAGCGCTGCAGCTGATCAAATAAAAGGAGGGGGTCAGTTTTGAGCGGATTCATGGAGAAATTTGAACAAACCGTCGAAAAGTATTTGGTTCCGGTCGCGGCCAGGCTGAATTCACAGCGGCATATTTGCGCGATCAGAGACGCATTTATTTTATCTTTTCCAATCATCATGGCGGGCTCTATCATCACGTTGCTCAATTTTGCGATTTTGTCTCCCGACGGTTTCATCGCTAAAATCCTATTTCTTGATAAAGCATTTCCCAATTTAGCAGATTACCAGACGATTTTTACGCCCGTTTTGCGGGGCTCTCTGGACATTATGTCCATATTTGTCGTCTTTCTTGTCGCCCGCAATCTCGCCATTTCATTGAAAGCGGATGAGCTTCTGGCGGGACTGACGGCTGTTTCATGCTACTTTATCATTTATCCGCCGTACCGTCTGGTCGACAGTGAGAGCTTTTTAACGATGAAATGGCTCGGCGCCCAAGGTCTGTTTGTCGCTTTAATCATCGGCATTATCGTCGGGGAAGTCTTCAGCAGGCTTGCGAATTCGAAGCGGCTGCAAATTCAGATGCCGCCCCAGGTGCCTCCGGCGGTCGCCAGGACGTTTAAAGTTCTGTTTCCGATTATAATGATTACCATCGGCTTTGCGATCTTAAGCTTTGCCCTCGCGTCCGCGACGAAAAACGGGCTTCATGAATTGGTATATACCGTTTTGCAGGCGCCTCTAAGAGATATGGGCACAAACATTTTCACGGTCGTCTTTCTCGGCGTCGTCGCCAACTTTCTGTGGCTGTTCGGGATTCATGGGCCGAATACGATAGCGGCGATCAGAGAAACGATTTTTGCCGAAGCCAACCTTGAAAATCTTGCTTATGCGGCAAAAACGGGATCTGCCTGGAATGCTCCGTTTCCGGAAACATGGGCGCTCAATGATGCTTTTGCGAACTACGGAGGCTCCGGGATGACGCTCGGTCTTTTAATTGCGATCTTTATCGCTTCAAAGCGAAGGGATTATCGGGACATCGGCAAGCTATCCATCGGTCCGGGACTCTTCAACATCAATGAACCCGTCATCTTCGGCCTGCCGGTTGTACTCAATCCGATCTTTATGATTCCGTTTATCATCGTGCCGGCCGTTAACACGGTTGTCGGGTATTTGTTTATCAAGCTTCACATCATTCCGCCGATCGCCTATTCTGTTCCGTGGACGACCCCCGGGCCATTGATTCCGTTTCTCGGAACGGGAGGGAATTGGCTCGCTCTCGGCGTCGGCTTTCTCTGCCTCGCCATTTCCACGATCATTTACCTGCCGTTTGTGATCGCCGCCAATAAGACGATGAAAACGGATGCCGGGCGGTCCTGAAGAAACATAAAAAAGCATGGTGCCGCTTTGCTCGGGAAGGCTGATCCTTTAAGCCTTCCTTTTTTAGATTTTCAGTCTGTTGATCAAAAAAAGTCATGCGTTTCTCTTTTCTCTCATACAATCTATTAAAATCAAAAGCGCGTCTGGGAGGAAGATACATGCGGAAGCACTCAATGAAAGAGCTTATATTTCAGCATATGAAAGACCATTTGTCGATCTATTTATTCGTCTCTGTGTTATTTTTAATGGGTGTGATTTTCGGTGCGGTCATCGTGAACAGTATGACGATCAGCCAAAAGGAAGATTTGTTCTATTATTTAAACCAATTTTTTGGACAGCTCTCAGAAGGGAAAGCGGCAAGTTCGAAAGAAATGTTTTTGCAGAGTCTTCTTCATAATATGAAATACCTTGGTCTGATGTGGATTCTCGGAATTTCCATTATCGGCCTGCCCGTGATTTTTATCATGGTCTTTTTAAAAGGGATCGTTGTCGGTTTTACGGTCGGTTTTTTAGTGAATCAAATGGGGATCAACGGCTTTTTCCTGTCTTTTGTAGCCGTGCTCCCGCAAAATGTTCTCCTGATCCCGGCCTACTTGATCATGGGAACGTGCGCCATCGCGTTTTCCCTGCGGCTGATCAGGCAGCTGTTTGTGAAAAGAAGCCTTACGGAAGCGCCTGTTCACTGGTTTGGAAGGTATGCGCTCGTACTTGTCCTGATTTTTGCCATGTCGCTCATCTCTTCATTCCTCGAAGCTTATCTTTCGCCGCTGTTCATGGAAAAATTGATGAATTATATTCAAGCAAAGCCGAATTAATTTATAATGATTATTAAGAGATATTCATTTTGTTTATCAATTTATAATAATTATAGTTGGCTCTCTGCGCTCGTTTTGTTATAATAAGCTAGGTAATGCGGCGTAGGAGGGAAAGTCAATGGAAACACGTATTGATCGGATTAAAAAGCAACTGCATTCTTCCAGCTATAAACTCACCCCTCAGCGCGAGGCGACTGTAAGGGTGCTGCTTGAGAATGAGGAAGACCATTTAAGCGCAGAAGATGTATACCTCCTCGTAAAAGAGAAATCTCCTGAGATTGGTCTTGCGACAGTATATCGGACTCTTGAATTGTTAACTGAATTAAAAGTAGTGGATAAAATCAACTTTGGCGACGGTGTGTCAAGATATGACCTCCGCAAAGAAGGGGCTGCCCATTTCCACCATCATCTCGTTTGCATGGAATGCGGGTCAGTCGTTGAAATTGAAGAGGATTTGCTTGAAGATGTTGAGGAAATCATTGAAAAGGACTGGAAGTTTAAAATAAAAGACCACAGGCTGACATTCCACGGAATTTGTCATGACTGTCAAGAAAAAGAAGCGAAATAGGACCGGATATGCTGGAACCCTTTCATTTTTGGAGCGGGTTCTTTTTTGATTCACACGTATAAAACTTGTCTCATTTGGCATACGTTTTAGTAATCGAATCAAAAGAAAGGACCTGAAAACCGTGATGAAAATGCTGAAAACGGCCGCTGATATGATCAAGGTGTTCGTGCTGTTTACCGGTTTTACCGTCTTGTTTTATTATGCTATGATATGGATAAATTCAGAGTATGAAAACTATCATCGGTACGATGAACCGAATGGAGCCGCCCTCAAGGTCTCCTCAATGGACGGGGGCGAACAGGACGGCTGGTTTAACCGGTTAATCTTTTTTTATTTAAACGGGGAGTAGGATAGCGTGAAAGTTCATATTAAAGATTTTATCCACTATGCCGTGGTTGAGCGGGGGCTTTCCCACAATACGGTTGTCAGCTATGAACGGGATTTGAACAGCTATAGAGCCTATTTGGAGGATACAGAGGGCCTGAGCTCGCTCGATCAGGTGACAAGGCTGCACATCATTCAGTTTTTGAAGCATTTGAAGGAAGCCGGGAAATCCGGGCGGACGATCGCCAGACATCTCGCTTCAATCCGGGCCTTTCACCAGTTTTTGCTGAGAGAAAAGGTGACGGCGCAGGACCCGTCCGTCCATATTGAAACGCAAAAAACAGAGCGCACGCTTCCAAAGGTGCTGTCATTGCAGGAAGTGGAAACCCTTCTGGACACCCCGAAGCTTACGAGCCCGTTCGGCTATCGGGATAAGGCGATGCTTGAATTGCTTTACGCGACGGGGATCCGCGTCAGCGAGATGATCGAATTGAAGCTTAGCGATGTTCACTTGTCGATGGGATTTATCCGCTGCTTCGGAAAAGGAAGAAAAGAGCGGATTGTTCCGCTTGGTGAAGCGGCATCTCATGCGGTCGGGGAATATCTTTCAAAGGCAAGAGGAAAGCTTCTTAAGAAAAACACCGAAGACGCCCTGTTTCTGAATCATCACGGCAGACAGATGAGCCGGCAGGGATTTTGGAAAAATTTAAAAAAGATCGCTTTGGAAGCGGGGATAAAAAAGGAACTGACGCCTCATACGCTGAGGCATTCATTTGCCACGCATCTGCTTGAAAACGGAGCGGATTTGCGGGCCGTCCAGGAAATGCTCGGACATGCCGATATCTCCACAACGCAAATCTATACCCATGTGACGAAAACAAGGCTGAAAGACGTTTATAAGCAGTATCATCCCCGTGCATAGCCGCGCAGGCCGAAGCGCGGTTTTTCATTTGCCGGCGAACGGCCGCGCCATGAGTGAATTGCGGGAAGTTTCTCACTATTTGCGTTCATATTGTCAACCGTTGTGTAAACGGTTTATACTTGGATAATAGCGGTATTTTGCTTTTTTATGCGTGACAGCCTAAAGATCATTAGAAAGAAAAAGGAGGCCATCAAATGCCTGCATATCAATATCACCGCGTTTTTTTAATCGTCATGGACTCCGTCGGAATCGGCGAAGCGCCTGACGCTGAAACATTTAATGACAAAGGTGCGGATACCTTGGGCCACATTGCCGAGCATATGGGAGGAATCAACCTGCCGAACATGGCGAAGCTCGGACTGGGCAATATCCGCGAGATCAAAGGAGTGCCGCGGGCCGAACAGCCGCTCGCCTACTACGGAAAGATGAAAGAAGCCTCAAATGGAAAGGATACAATGACCGGCCATTGGGAGATTATGGGGCTGTACATAGACAAACCATTCCGGGTATTCCCAGATGGATTTCCTGACGAATTGATCAATGAACTTGAAAAAAGATCAGGCAGAAAAGTAATCGGAAACAAGCCGGCTTCAGGGACGGCGATTTTAGATGAATTGGGCGCTGAACATATCGAAACGGGAGCGCTTATCGTCTATACATCTGCTGATTCAGTGTTGCAGATTGCCGCCCATGAAGAAGTGGTTCCGCTTGATGAGCTGTATCACATTTGCGAAATCGCGCGCGAGCTCACGCTTGATGAAAAATATATGGTCGGCCGCGTCATCGCACGGCCATTCGTCGGAAAGCCGGGCGAGTTTAAACGGACGCCGAACCGCCACGACTATGCGCTGAAACCGTTTGACAGAACCGTGATGAATGAAATGAAGGATGATAATTTCGATGTCATTGCAATCGGCAAAATTTCCGATATTTATGACGGCGAGGGAATCACCGAATCGCTCAGAACGACTTCAAATATGGACGGCATGGATAAGCTGGTTCAAACGCTTGACCAGGATTTCACAGGCATCAGTTTTGTCAACCTTGTGGACTTTGACGCGCTGTTCGGGCATCGGCGCGATCCCGAAGGATACGGAAAAGCGCTTGAAGAGTTCGATGCGCGCCTGCCGGAAGTATTCGAAAAAATGCGGGAAGATGATCTTTTGATCATTACCGCTGATCACGGAAATGATCCGATTCACCATGGAACGGACCATACGAGGGAATATGTTCCGCTGCTCGTATACAGCAAAAAGCACGAAAAAACGGCACAGCTCCCTCTCGCTGATACATTCGCAGATATCGGAGCGACGATCGCCGACAACTTTAAAACGAATATGCCAAAGTACGGAAAAAGCTTTTTATCCCTGCTTAAATAGGAGGAAACTGAACGTGAAACAGATGATTTCAAACGCCGCTCGATACATTAAAAGCAAAGCAAAACACAAACCGTCGATCGGCCTGATATTGGGATCAGGGCTCGGTGTGCTTGCCGATGAAATTGAAGAAGCCGTGAAAATAAAATATGAAGAGATCCCGGATTTTCCGGTTTCTACAGTGGAAGGCCACGCAGGGCAGCTTGTCATCGGAACGCTTGGGAATATTCAAGTCGTTGCGATGCAAGGACGCTTTCATTTTTATGAAGGCTATTCGCTCGATAAGGTCACTTTCCCGGTAAGGGTCATGAAGGAGCTCGGCGTTGACACGCTCATCGTGACCAACGCCGCTGGCGGTGTCAATGAATCATTCCGTCCGGGCGACTTGATGATCATTTCCGATCATATTAACTATTTGGGCACAAACCCGCTGATCGGTCCGAATGATGCGGCGCTTGGCGTCAGATTTCCCGATATGTCGGCAGCCTATGACAAAGATCTCCGCCGGCTGGCGAAGCAAACGGCCGAAGAATTGAACATTTCGGTTCAGGAGGGCGTGTATACCGCAGTTTCAGGTCCATCATATGAAACGCCTGCCGAAGTTCGTTTTCTGCGGACGATCGGGTCTGATGCCGTCGGAATGTCAACCGTTCCAGAAGTCATTGTGGCAAGGCATTCCGGCCTTCGCGTCCTCGGTGTTTCCTGCATTTCAAATGCGGCGGCCGGAATTTTGGATCAGCCGCTGTCACATGATGAAGTCATGGAAGTAACCGAAAAAGTAAAAGCCGACTTTTTACGGCTGATCAAAACAGTTGTGGCCAAAATCGGCGATAAGCAATAAAGTGCTGCTCGGCACATTGAAAAGCCACCCCATGTCCAAAGCTTGGACATGGGGTGGCTTTTTTTGTTGAGAAATTTTTACCAGCATATCCGTATAAATCCACCTGAATTGGAAAAAATAGAAAGGATTACGAAATGGAGGTCTGGGTGATGAAACGTCATTTATCCAAATTGCTGATTTTTACGATAATCCTGATGACAACGCCATCCGCGTTTGCGAAAGAAAGTCAATCGAAAACCCCTGAGCTCGCTCATGAAGCGAAATCCGCCGTTTTGATCGAACGGGACACCGGAAAGATCTTATATGACAAAAACAGCCATGAGAAGCTTCCGCCGGCCAGCATGACAAAGGTGATGACCATGCTGCTGATCATGGAAGCCCTTGATGAGGGCAAGATGAAAATGACAGATAAAGTGAGAACAAGCGAATTTGCCGCATCAATGGGCGGTTCGCAGATCTTTCTTGAGCCCGGTGAAGAGATGACAGTGGAAGAGATGCTGAAAGGGATTGCGATCGGCTCTGGAAACGATGCATCTGTCGCGATGGCGGAGCATATTGCCGGGTCAGAGGAAGAATTTGTGAAAAGAATGAACGAAAAGGCTGCTGAGCTCGGTCTCAAAAATACGTCTTTTCAAAATACGACAGGCCTTCCTAAAGAAGGCCACTACAGCACGGCCTACGATATGGCCGTCATGGCGAAAGAGCTCTTAAAATATGATAAAATCACAAAGTTTACGGGAACGTATGAGGATTATTTAAGAGAAAACACCGATAAAAAGTTTTGGCTCGTCAATACAAACCGGCTGATCAAATTCTATCCGGGAGTCGACGGTGTCAAAACGGGGTTTACAAATGAAGCAAAATACTGTTTGACGGCCTCTGCGAAAAAAGGAAACATGCGTGTGATCGCCGTCGTATTTGGCGCCAGCACGCCGAAGGAACGAAATGCGCAGGTTACCAAAATGCTTGATTACGCGTTTAGCCAATATGAAACACATCCGATGTATAAGCGAAATGAAGTCATTTCCGAATTGAAGGTCAATAAAGGCCGCGAGCAAAAAATAAAACTTGTCACATCAGAACCGATTTCCCTTTTGACGAAAAAAGGCGAAGATATCAAAGCCGTCAAAAAGGAGATGATACAAAAGAAAGATATCCAGGCTCCGGTCAAAAAAGGCACCGAGCTTGGCACGCTCGTTTTGAAAAAGGATGGCAAGGTTTTGCATGAAAGCCCTCTTGTAGCGGAAAAAGACATGGATCAAGCTGGGTTTTGGACCATGTTTAAGCGGACGATGACAAACTGGACAAAGTGGAATGAATAATGCCGAACGGCCACTAGTTTTGTCATGGTGAAGGAATTTGTAAAGTGCGAATCGAAACACTCATTATCCGATTTATATCAAGGAGGAATGAGGATGAGCCTCGGAATCGACTTAAACGTCAAAGAATCCGTGCTTTGTATTCGGTTGACGGGTGAACTTGATCACCATACAGCAGAAACATTAAGAAGCCAAGTCAGTGATCATTTGCGTCAGCACGATGTTCGCCATATTGTCTTAAATCTTGAAGAACTTTCGTTTATGGACAGTTCGGGACTCGGCGTCGTTTTAGGCAGATACAAGGAAATTAAACAGCTGGGCGGAGAAATGATTGTCTGCGCGATTTCCCCGGCCGTCAAACGTTTATTTGATATGTCTGGGCTGTTTAAAATTATCCGCCTTGAACACTCTGAACAGCAGGCGCTTGAAACACTGGGGGTGGCGTCATGAAAAATGAGATGAATATTCAATTTTCAGCGCTCAGCCAGAATGAATCTTTCGCAAGGGTGACGGTCGCCGCCTTTATCGCCCAGCTTGACCCGACAATGGATGAATTAACCGAAATTAAAACAGTGGTGTCAGAAGCAGTCACAAACGCGATCATCCACGGGTATGAAAATTCGGGAGATGGAACCGTGTATATTTCCGTCACGCTTGAGGACCATATCGTCTATTTAACGATCCGGGATGAAGGCGTCGGGATCACGGATTTGGAAGAAGCCCGCCAGCCGCTGTTTACGACGAAGCCTGAACTTGAAAGATCGGGAATGGGCTTTACCATCATGGAGAATTTCATGGACGATATCACGATCGATTCCTCTCCTGAGATGGGAACCACAATACACTTAACAAAGCACTTATCAAAAAGCAAAGCGCTTTGCAATTAAGGGAGATTTGTTATGGATGTGGAGGTTAAAAAAGAAAACCAGAGCACTCAGCTTAAAGACCATGAGGTCAAAGAACTCATAAAAAACAGCCAGAACGGCGATCAAAGAGCAAGAGACCTCCTCATAGAAAAAAACATGCGTCTTGTTTGGTCAGTCGTTCAGCGTTTTTTGAACAGAGGCTACGAGCCGGATGACCTCTTCCAAATCGGCTGTATCGGCTTGCTGAAATCGGTGGACAAATTCGATCTTTCCTATGATGTGCGGTTTTCCACCTATGCCGTCCCGATGATCATCGGGGAAATTCAGCGGTTTATCAGGGATGACGGAACGGTAAAGGTAAGCCGTTCGCTAAAAGAGCTCGGCAACAAAATCAGGAGGGCGAAAGACGAGCTCTCCAAGAAAAATGGCCGAATACCAACCGTCCAGGAAATCGCCGAGCATCTCGGGATCTCCTCCGAAGAAGTCGTGATGGCGCAGGAAGCCGTCCGTTCGCCTTCGTCGATTCATGAAACGGTTTATGAAAACGACGGGGATCCGATTACACTTCTTGACCAGATTGCCGATCAGTCAGAAGAAAAATGGTTTGATAAAATCGCTTTGAAAGAAGCGATTAAGGATTTGGATGAAAGGGAAAAACTGATTGTCTATTTACGGTATTACAAAGACCAGACGCAATCAGAGGTTGCCGACCGCCTTGGGATATCCCAAGTCCAGGTATCCCGCCTTGAGAAGAAAATTTTAAAGCAAATCAAAAACCAGATGGACCATACTGAAACATAGACTGCCGTTTGACAAGGCAGTCCCGGACGAAAGCCGGCCGCTATGACGTGCCGGCTTTTTCGGCGTGGTAATTTATGGACTTTCACGGCTGAAGTGAATGATAAATGAGATGTACCTCATACTACAACTATAACCATCATATAGGAAGTGACCCAGATGGAACGTCAAGTTTTTATCAGGCTCCGCCACCGTCTAGAGGCTGATCCCGATGAATTCATCACACTAGGGCATATCGCACAGGTGGCGGGCGACCGTCGGTACAAAGAAAAGCTTGAACGGCTGCCTATCTACCAGGTAAGCAAAGCAGACCAAAACATGGTGGTATTGGATGTCATGAAGGTTATCGAGGCCATACATAAATCGTTTCCAGACCTTGATGTCCAAACCGTCGGCGGTGCTGAAACCATCGTGGAGGTCAAATATCCTAAACGGGGATTATCTCCTGTTTTATTTATCGCTGTCTGGCTGCTTTTGTTCGTCGGTGCGGGTCTTGCCGTGATGAACTTTCATGAAGATGTCAGCATGAGGGAAGTCCACATCCTGCTTTATGAAATGATAACGGGAAAAGAAAACCGATACCCCTATCTTTTGCAGGTACCGTACAGTATAGGCTTGGGTCTCGGCATGATTTTGTTTTTCAACCACCTATTTAAAAAACGATTTAATGAAGAACCCAGCCCGCTTGAAGTCGAGATATTCAAATATCAGCTCGATTTGGACCAATATGTGGCCATGAACGAAAATAAAGAAACGACAAAGGATATCCATGATCATTAACACGCTTTTTCTCATCTTTCTCGGTCTTGCGGGAGGGGTAGCGGTGGGTTCCGGTTTTGTCGCTTTCCTTACGGTGCTCGGCATTATCCCGAGGCTGACCCAGCTGACAAAAACAAGAGCATATATACAGGCATATGAATGGGCCGTCATCTTCGGGGCCGTTTTCGGAGGATGGGAATCATTGAATATGAACCGGTTTTTTTTATCGAAGTGGCTTTTGATTCCTATTGGGCTGCTTGCCGGCATTTTTATCGGAATGCTTGCGGCTGCTCTTACGGAAGTGCTTAACGTACTGCCGATTCTGTTCAAGAGAATCGGCATGGGCGACAGGATTATAATTCTGTTGATGGCCATTGTATTCGGAAAAATTTTGGGCTCCTTATTTCAATGGCTTATCTTTGTTCATTTGTCATAAAAGGAGGATTATCATGTCAAGCTTAAAAGATAATTATCAATCGAAAGTAAAAACTTATCAGCCCAGCCCGCCTTATGTTATGAATTGCTTAAAGGCTTTTGTCGTAGGGGGTCTGATCTGCATGATCGGACAGGCGTTTCAAAATTTTTATATGACCGTTTTTGATTTTGATGAAAAAACAGCGGGAAACCCGACGGTCGCCACCCTGATTTTAATATCCGCTCTATTAACAGGGCTCGGGGTTTACGACAGGATCGGACAGTTCGCAGGCGCCGGCTCGGCCGTTCCGGTTACGGGGTTTGCCAACAGCATGGCGAGCGCAGCTCTTGAACATAAAAGCGAAGGATATGTGCTCGGCGTCGGGACTAACATGTTTAAACTGGCCGGCAATGTCATCGTGTTCGGCGTTGTCGCCGCATACATTGTCGGCATCATCCGCTATGCTTTTGACAAGCTGTTTTAGGAGGAAGAAATAATGAAAACAAAGGGAAAGCAAACATGGGTATTCCAAAACCCGCTGTTTGTCAATTCAAGCGGCACAGCGGTCGGTCCAAAGGAGAAAGAAGGGCCTTTGGGGCATTTATTTGATAAAACATACGATGATATGCATTGCAATCAAAAAAATTGGGAAATGGCGGAGCGCAAGCTGATGGAGGATGCGATCGAATCGGCATTATCCAAGCAGAATCTGAAAAAGGAAGACATCGATATATTCCTGGCGGGAGATCTGCTTAATCAAAATGTAACCGCCAATTATGTGGCAAGGCATTTGAAGCTCCCGTTTCTTTGTTTGTTTGGAGCCTGCTCTACATCGATGGAATCGATCGCGATCGGTTCAGCGCTGATTGACGGCGGCTTTGCCCAAAGGGCTCTTGCCGCAACAAGCAGCCACAATGCAACGGCTGAAAGGCAATTTCGCTATCCGACAGAATACGGCGGGCAAAAGCCCGGCACCGCAACCTCGACCGTAACGGGGAGCGGAGCGGTGGTGCTGAGCCAGCAGCCAAGCGGGATTAAAATAACAAGCGCAACCGTCGGAAAAGTAATCGATCTGGGAATTACCGATTCACAGGATATGGGGTCAGCGATGGCTCCGGCCGCCGCCGATACGATCAAACAGCATCTCGATGACCTGGGGCGCACGCCGGATGACTATGATTTGATCCTTACCGGTGATCTTTCAGGCGTCGGCAGCCCGATTGTAAAGGATCTTTTGCAAGAGGAAGGGATCAATATCGGGACAAAGCATAATGACTGCGGGCTGATCATCTATACGCCAGACCAGCAAGTGTTTGCAGGAGGAAGCGGATGTGCTTGTTCAGCGGTCGTCACTTTCGCCCATATTTTTAAAGAGATTGAAGCGGGCAGGTTAAACAGGGTGCTTGTCGTCGCAACGGGCGCCCTCCTGAGCCCGACGATTATTCAGCAAAAGGAGTCGATTCCGTGTATCGCACACGGCGTCGTATTCGAACGGGCTGAAGGGGGGAACGCGTGATGGACTATGTTATCGCGTTTATCGCAGGCGGCTTGATTTGCGTCGTTGGCCAGCTGCTGCTCGACGTTTTGAAAATGACGCCTGCGCATGTGATGTCAACTTTTGTTGTAGCAGGAGCAATTCTTGACGGCTTCGGCATCTATGATCGGTTTATCGAGTTTGCCGGAGCGGGCGCGACGGTGCCCATCGTCAGCTTCGGTCACTCCCTTTTGCACGGTGCGATGCATCAGGCTGAAGAGCACGGTTTTATCGGAATCGGGATGGGAATATTTGAACTGACCTCCGCCGGTATTTCCGCCGCGATTTTGTTCGCTTTTATCGTTGCCGTGATTTTTAAACCGAAAGGATAAAGAACAATGACAGCAAAACGCAAGGTCATTTTGGTCACAGACGGTGATATTTATGCGGCAAAAGCGATTGAATACGCGGCAAGGCGGATCGGCGGGCGCTGTATTTCCCAATCAATGGGGAATCCGAGCGTGAAAACGGGCCCTGAACTTGTATCAATGATTCTCAGAACGCCGTATGATCCCGTATTTGTGATGTTTGACGATTCAGGCCTGCAAGGAGAAGGACCGGGAGAGACTTCGATGAAATATGTGGCGTCACATCCCGAAATCGAAGTGCTCGGCGTCATCGCCGTCGCTTCCAAAACCCACTACGCGGAGTGGACAAAAGTGGATGTGTCCATTGATGCAGACGGCGAACTGACAGAATTCGGAGTCGACAAACACGGAGTAAGAGAATTTGATGTCAAACGGATGAGCGGAGACACGGTCTACTGTCTTGATCAGCTTGATGTGCCCATCATCGTCGGAATCGGCGATATCGGAAAAATGGACAGGAAAGACGATGCCAAAAAAGGTTCACCGATCACAATGAAGGCGGTCGAGCTCATTTTAGAAAGGAGCGGGTATTATGAGTGCTCAGGCAAAAGAGAAAGAGAAGACGAACGTATTCCTTGATCCTTCTAAGAATGAAGCGTTTTTTAAAAAGCGGGTCGGTATGGGAGAAAGCTTTGACCTCGGAGTCAGAAAGGTCTTCGTTCTTGACCGGGAAATCCAGCTTTATTATGTAAATGGATTATGTGATACACAATACATCATTCACCTGCTAAGGGAACTGGTTCATCTGGATGATGCTGAAAAAAAATCAGGCGAAGCAGAGGAAATTGTTGAAAACAGGCTGCTGAACCAGCAGGTATCCAAAGTCGAAACGCTTGATGAAGCGGCCGATCAAGTGCTGTCAGGACTGGTCGCCATCATTGTCGAGGATGCGGGCTTTGCTTTTATCGTCGATGTCAGAAGCTATCCCGGCAGAACGCCTGAAGAACCTGACACAGAGAAAGTCGTGCGCGGGGCGCGAGACGGACTTGTCGAGAACATTATCGTTAATAGCGCCCTGATCAGGCGTCGAATCAGGGATGAGCGGCTCCGGTATAAAATGCTTCATATCGGAGAGCGCTCCAAAACCGATATTTGCCTTTGCTATTTGGAAGACGTGGCAGACCCCGATCTGGTCGCCGTATTAAAAAAAGAGATCGAAAATGTAAAAATCGACGGTTTGCCGATGTCTGACAAATCGGTTGAAGAATTTATCGTCGGACAAGGCTTCAATCCTTTTCCGCTTGTCAGGTTTACAGAAAGAGCCGATGTAGCGGCGAGCCACATTCTGGAGGGTCATGTCATTATCATCGTCGACACATCGCCAAGCGTCATCATTACGCCGACCACGCTGTTTCATCATGTCCAGCATGCTGAAGAATACAGGCAAACGCCGGCCGTGGGAACGTTTTTAAGATGGGTGCGTTTTTTCGGAATTCTTGCATCGACCTTTTTGCTGCCGCTATGGATGCTGTTTGTCATTGAACCATCCCTTCTGCCCGAAAACCTGAGGTATATCGGCTTAAACAAAGACTCACACATCCCGATTATCATGCAGATTTTTTTAGCGGATCTCGGAGTCGAATTTTTAAGGATGGCCGCCATCCATACGCCGACGCCGCTTTCGACCGCCATGGGCCTGATCGCGGCTGTCTTGATCGGGGACATTGCCATCAATGTCGGCCTGTTTTCACCGGAAGTCATTTTATACGTCTCTTTGTCCGCCATTGGAACGTATACAACACCCAGCTATGAGCTGAGCTTGGCGAATAAAATGGTGAAGCTTTTTATGCTGATATTGGTGGCTTTGTATAAAGTGGAAGGATTTGTGATTGGCCTGACGATATTAACGATTATCATGACCTCAATCCGATCACTGCGGACACCGTACCTTTGGCCGCTTCTCCCGTTTAACGGCAAAGCATTTTGGCACGTTCTTGTCCGCACTTCCGTCCCGGGAGGAAAAGTCAGGCCGAGTATCGTTCATCCGAGAAACAAAATGAGACAGTGAATCATTCCGGAGGCTTATCATGATTGAAAGCCTCTTTTTCTGTTTACAGATAAAATCCGTATCTCGGCATTTGGGTTTGCATGCCTCTGTATTCATTGGCTGAAATGGCGACGGCGCGCAGGCTGCATATGTTGTTCTGCCTTCTGATCGGATAGACGATATAGAGCATTTCCCGGCCGTACGGGTCAACGGTTGACGAATGAAGGAACACTTCAGTGCCTCTCCGCCAAAACCTTGTATTCGCCGGAGCTGTGATAATTTGACCCTCGAACGGCTCATAGATCCTGTATTCATGCTGGTTCATCTGATATGGGTGATGGACATCCTGTTCCGCATAGCTGTATGAAGGGGCGTACGGATCATAATGTTGATACATGTTATAACCTCTTTCCATCATGTTTTCTTGGCTTTATGCTTATGTATATATGCAGATGAATGCCTAATCGTATGGGCGCAGTCCTCGGGTTTTTCGTTTTTATGCGTTGCTTTTTTCAAACGGTTATGATCCATTCCATTTTTAGTGCCGCAGTTGTTGAGGATGCCTATTTCTATCAATTACAGTTTTCTGCTATGCTATATAAAAGTAGATTTAACGTGGAAAACATTATCAGCTTAAATCAAGAAAATTTGGACAAAATGATGGTTTAGATTTTTATATGAAATGTTATAATACAACGTAAGAAATTTTAATTCATTAAGCGGATAAAGATGTTGGGGGCGGCAATCCGGACTGTCCTTTTCACCTTTGTAGATAGAGAAAGAGGGAATGACAATTGTTTTTACACGGTACGAGCAGACAAAATGAAAGCGGGCATCTCGAAATCGGAGGTGTCGATGTTCTATCATTGGCAGAAAAATATGGAACTCCCCTTTATGTATACGACGTCGCTTTAATACGGGAGCGGGCGCGTAATTTCCAAAAAGCTTTCCGGGAAGCCGATTTGAAGGCGCAGGTCGCATATGCAAGCAAAGCGTTTTCGTCGATTGCGATGATTCAGCTTGCTGAAGAAGAAGGGCTGTCTTTGGACGTTGTGTCGGGAGGGGAGCTTTTTACAGCGATTAAAGCTGGATTCCCTCCTGAACGGATTCATTTTCACGGAAATAATAAAAGTCCGGAAGAGCTGCAGATGGCTCTTGAGCATAAAATCGGCTGCATTGTGCTGGATAATTTCCATGAGATTTCGATCACGGAGGAGCTCTGTAAACGCGCTGGACAAACTGTAGACGTTTTGCTCAGAATTACTCCCGGAGTTGAGGCGCACACACACGACTACATTACGACAGGCCAGGAGGATTCAAAATTTGGATTTGACCTGCACAACGGACAGGTCGAACAGGCGATTGAGCGGGTGCTTGAGTCGCCGGTGTTTCATTTGCTTGGCGTACACTGCCACATCGGTTCGCAAATCTTTGATACGGCAGGTTTTGTTCTTGCGGCCGATAAAATTTTTGAAAAGCTTGCGGAGTGGAGAGAGTCCTATTCCTATACGCCAAAGGTGCTGAATCTTGGGGGCGGATTCGGAATCCGCTATACAAAAGAGGATGAACCGCTGGCCGCAGATCGCTATGTTGAAAAAATTATTGAAGCGGTCAAAGCTAACGCCGAACACTTTGGCTTTGACGTCCCGGAAATTTGGATTGAACCAGGCAGATCGCTTGTCGGAGATGCCGGAACAACGCTTTACACGATCGGGTCCAAAAAAGAAGTGCCCGGCATTCGCAAGTATGTGGCGGTTGACGGGGGGATGAGCGACAATATCAGACCCGCGCTTTATGAAGCCAAGTACGAAGCAGCCGTTGCCAACAGAATGGGCGCCGCCTGTGATGACACGGTATCGATTGCGGGGAAATGCTGTGAAAGCGGCGATATGCTCATTTGGGATTTAGATATTCCGGAGGTTCGGGACGGTGACGTATTGGCGGTGTTTTGCACAGGAGCTTACGGCTACAGCATGGCCAACAATTACAACCGCATTCCGCGGCCGGCCGTCGTGTTTGTGGAAGACGGTGAAGCACAGCTTGTCATCCAAAGAGAGTCATATGAAGATATCGTCAAACTTGACTTGCCGCTGAAATCAAAAGTGAAACAATCATAAACAAAACGGGAGAGCCTTTAAAGGGCTCCCGTTTTGTTTTGCAGACAAAAAAGCGCTTTACGCATGCCGGAAGTGCTTTTTTTTTTGAAAAAGAACGGGTAATAAATAGAACAGCATGCAGGTTAATTGTATATAATATTGGGAATTTAACAAAAATTTAACAAAGGGAGATGATTCGTATTGATCATTATCGAAAAGAAGAGTGCGGTTATTCATACCGATCTAGAGGCGGAGTAGATGGAACCGGCCAAAGTATCCCTACCCCGCCGCATGCTCCAATGCCTGAAGCAATGTGTTGATTGTAACACAGCAAACCGATTTACAGCAATAAACAGATATGTGAAGATTTTATTAATTTCTTCTGTGATTTCCATCCCATCCTTCGCAATGGCTCATCATGAATATGCGGCAGGACAATCAGACGATCGATATGCAAGCTTTGAAGAGCTCAAACAAAACGAAGATCCGTCGGATTACCGAATCGCGACGAAACAAGCCGGCAGCACGATGCTGATTATGGCCATCCATGGGGGAGGAATCGAACCGGGAACAAGCGAAATCGCAAATGAATTGTCACACTCGTATTCTATGTATTTGTTTGAAGGATTGAAGTCATCTGGAAATTCGAGCCTGCATATTACGAGCACAAACTTTGATGAACCGTCGGCACTTGATATGGCAGCCGGGCATACGTATATCATTTCGCTTCACGGCTATTATGCAGAAGACCGTCTTATCAAAGTGGGCGGCACAGACCGCGGCAGGATCAAAATACTCGTTGAGGAACTAAATAAAGCCGGGTTTACTGCCGAAATGCTGAAGACGGACGATCGATATGCCGGAACTAGTCCGGATAATATCGCCAACAAATCGATATCAGGCCTAAGCATTCAGCTTGAAATGAGCACCGGTTTTCGAAGGTCTTTATTCGGCGTGTTTACGTTAAAAGACAGGGCTTCCACACAAAATGAGGATTTTTACCGTTTTACAAAGCTGCTGTCAAACTTTATCGAAAGCCATTATGAATAAACATAAAACACCTCCTTAAAAGAGGTGTTTTATGTTTTCATTAACCATTTGATTCCGATGCTCCGCCTCCGGTAAATACGGAAACGATGGCATTCCAGATCGAAACAAAGAAATCAATCAGCTTTTGAATGAAGTTTTTGCCTTCATCAGAGTTGATAAAATTCGTGATTTTGTCTTTTGCTTTGTCAAGCTGGTCTCCAACCTGCCCCCAGTCGATGTTGATGTCTTTCATGTTATTAAACAAAGACAAGAGGGAATTCTTTTGATCATCTGTCAGTGTAACACCTAAATCGGAGGCCGCCTGATCAATCTTTTTCCCCAGTTCTTCCTGGGATTGCGGGACGCCGTTTTTCGCGATGTCTTCTTTGACTTTTGCCATTAACGCAGATGCGTTATCATTACCGATTTTTTCGCCGAGCTTGGAAGTGGTGACAAGCTCTTCATTGGCGACCTTTTTCACATCATCGGAAATCTTCTGATCGGAAGATGTTTCATATGCTTTCATCAGTCCCGTCAATGCGGCCGTTCCGGATACTTCAAACGGAGCGGTTACATAAACTTTCGCATCCTTTACCCCGGCTGTCATCAGCGCGTTTAAATACATTTCATCCGTGATCTTGCTGATATTATTTGTTTTGACTTCAAGACCGCTTCCTTTTTTCGCAATCGTAATCGATGAAGAAGAGATTGCCCTTGTTCCGATGTCTGCTTTAGATATATAGTTTCCCAAATATTTATGCTCTTCAGCATTTGTGACCTCAATGATCGTCGCGTTTTCCGGAGCATTCATTTCGTTCAGCACTTTTTGCCTGTCTTGAGCCGACAGGTCCTTACCGAGTGTGATGATCACGTCTCCCTCTGCGGAGTCAGCATAACTGATCTGCGGCATGATAAGCAGAAACAATGCTGTGCAAATTCCAAGTATCGATTTTTTCAAGCTGTATGCCCTCCTTAAAAAATGCAGGCTTCAGGCAGATATTGCTGTTTATTTTGGGAGAAGCCTGCCGGAACAATATCTTTATCTCGTGATTCGTTCCGACAATATAGACGGATGAAAAGAGGGGGAGGTTTCATTTAAAAAATAGCAAATTCGTATTTGAACTTGCAAGACTGTCAGAATTGCAGTTTAGACGGAGAAGCATTGATTCTGTCTTTCCTGGCGGATAAAATACGCCATAATAAATCAAAATGCTGGTAAAACAATAATACAGCTGCCGCTGTTCAAATTGCGGAGCGACTGAGGGGAATTTTGGGAGTGTTTTTGCAGTTGGCTCTGCTTATCCCTTCTATGATATAATGAGCCATGTGAAACGAAAGGAGAGAATCAACATGGCTAAAAAAGGATACATACAATTAACGAACGGCAAAAAAATCGAGTTTGAATTATATCCGGAGGCGGCGCCTGGCACTGTCGCCAACTTTGAAAAACTTGCAAACGAGGGCTTCTATGACGGCCTGAAATTCCACCGTGTCATCCCGGGCTTCGTCAGCCAGGGCGGCTGTCCGTACGGAAATGGAACAGGCGGACCGGGCTATACGATTAAATGTGAAACAGAAGGGAATCCCCATAAACATGAAGCTGGTTCTCTCTCTATGGCGCATGCCGGAAAAGATACAGGAGGCAGCCAATTCTTTATTGTCCATGAGCCTCAGCCGCACCTAAACGGCGTTCACACTGTATTTGGCAAAGTCACTTCAGGCCTTGACGCTGTCACATCAATGGAGCAGGGCCAAGGAATGGAAAAAGTCGAAGTATTTGATGCGTAAAATCGTATAGAAAAACAGCCCGGAGGCGGGCTGTTTTTTGTTTTATCCTTGATCTGAAACATCCTTAAACAAAAAGAAGGAGATGGATGAAGCAAATGTCCGTCCCAATAAATAAAAACAATTCTTATCAAAAAACAATTGTAAAAAAATGTCCCTTTATGTAAAATATATTCAACGAAGCGTAAGATAGAACGTCAATTTGATAAAGAAAGGGGCGGATAGATTGAGTGTGAAAATTCCATCGGCGTCAGTTGGGGTCAAAATTAACGAGTGGTATAATGCAATACGCAAATTCAATGTGACAGATGCGGAAATGCTTAAAGCTGAAATTGAGCGTGAATTGTCCAAAATGGAAGAAGATCAGGACTTGTTATTGTACTACGCTTTAATGGAATTCAGGCATCGCATCATGTTGGACTACATCAAGCCGCTGGAAGACGGTGAAGTTCCGCCAGACTTTTCTAAAATATTAAAAGATATTGAAGATAATCAAGATCAGCTGACAGGCTTGCTTGAATATTATTTTAATTTTTTCAGAGGGATGTATGAATATAGACATCATGATTACATTAAAGCGATTTCTTTTTACAGGCGGGCAGAAAAGAAACTGCTCCATGTAGAAGATGAAATAGAAAGAGCGGAATTCCATTTTAAAATGGCTGAAGTGTTTTATCAAATGAGACAGAGTCATGTGTCGATGAATTATGCGCTTCAAGCCATCCAAACTTATCAGGCGCATGAGACGTATACAGTCCGCAGAATTCAATGTGAATTTGTGATTGCAGGAAACTATGATGATTTGGAGTCTAATGAAAAAGCGCTGCCCCATCTTGAAAAAGCGCTGAAGCTTGCTCAAAAAGAAGATCAGCGCATTTTAGAAGGACACACTTTCTACAATTTGGGAAATTGTTATGAGAAGATGGGCCATGGAGGTAAAGCAGCTGAATATTTTCATCAGGCTATTGAGATATATAAAGAAGAAAAATCAGATATTCTTTCAAAAGCCATGTTTAGCCTTGCACATGTTTACTTTAAACAAAAACAATATAAACATGCCAATGACATATTTAACAAAGGCATAAAAACAGCTCAACAATTAAACGATATGATCTATATAGCAAAATTTCGTTTTTTAAAGGCTTTATATGTGGATGATGACGGGATGAATTCAATTTTGGAGACATTTCATCTGCTTGAATCCAAAAAAATGTATCCGGACATAGAAGACTTGGCTTTGGAGGCGGCTGAATACTATAATGAAATTGGGCGCTTGAGCGACTCGGTGTATTTCTATCAGATAGTATTCAGTGCCCGAAAAAAAATGAAAAAAGGGGACTGGTCGTATGAAGTCTAAGCTTTTGCTAACTGCCGCTGCTTCAGTCATTGGATTATCTTTGGCGAGTATTGCGTTAACAGCAAAGACAGAAGGTACAAGCATTGCAGAGCGAAACGTGACATCCGTTCCATCAAAATCGGTCCATATCGCAGAAAGAAACGTAACATCTGTCCCATCCGCACCAATCCAAATTGCAGAAAGAAATGTGATATAACCCTATCAAGTTGCGCATAAAAAATGGCAGTGCCTTATGTAAAAGCACTGCTTTTTTCATGTTTACCTTTTCCATATACACAGATCAGCCTTCCAAACGAGGAAGTTTTTACAGGATAAAAAACGGTTTTAATTACATAATCGGGAAAGAACGAGAAACCATAAGATAAACGAAACCATAATGGAGGTAAGTGTATGCCATTAGTACCTTATGAACCATTTAAACATTTGAATACCATCAGGAGAGAATTTGACCGGGTGTTTGCCGATTTTCCGGCGACTTTCGGAGGTGAACACGGCTTTGGAGGCATTCGCGTCGATGTCCATGAAACGGAAAATGAAATCGTGGCATCCTGCGATATTCCCGGCCTCGAAAGCAAAGAAGATGTTCATATCGATGTTGAAAACAATATGCTGCATATCAGCGGTTCAATCAACAGATCAAATGAAGTAAAAGAGGAAAACGTGCACCGGAAAGAGCGGTTTGTCGGGCGTTTTCACAGATCGGTCGCACTTCCCGGGCCCGTCTCGAATGAAGGGATCACGGCTGCATATAAAAACGGGGTGCTTGAAGTCAGAATGCCTAAAAACAGGCAAGAGCAGAAAAGAAGGATAGACGTAGAATTTCATTAACGGCTCAGTGGCTTCAAAAAAGATCCCAAAATTAAAAAGGGATCTTTTTTTGATGGTTTTGGAACAAATGGCAGAAACAGTTGTTTCTTCTTGGAAGAAGAAGAATTATTTTTTATAATAGATAGTAATCAACAAAATATGACAAGCTGATCACCGTTAGGACTTTCGTTCCGATGCTGAGCAGTAAATTTGTATCCTCCAGTGAATCTATTAAAGGAGGCGTGGCGCATGAAGTGATGAGGCCGTTTTTACGCTATTCGCAACCGGCAAGTGCAGTGCTTGAACTGGTTCAACCAACACGCAAAGTAAATCTGTCAGACGCTTTTTTCTTTTTTGGTAATTTTATCGTCTTATTGTCGCGATGTTCATCTTGTTCTACCATGCACCCCGAAACAGAATATATATTCGTAGGAAATATGGAGTATTTCGACGGAATATGAAACGATTTGACGCCGTTTTGCGTTATACTTAAAAACCACATATTTTCCGTCTGACGCGAATATGTTTTTATTTCATCATTTTAAGGGAAAAAACATATAGATAGTTCAGAACGTGTTCTGGAGGTTTTGTTCATGGGGAAAATAAGAGCCAAGCTCACAATCCTGTTTATATTGGCCGCCGTATTGGCAGGAGGCTTTTACTATTTAAAAAACGGGAGTATGCAAGATGTTTCGACGGCACTCAGTCAAACGGTTTCATCTGAAGAAAAGAACTATACCGTTTACCAATATAAGATCACCAAAGTCGACGGTACGGAGTATCAAGGCGTATCTGATAACGGAACAAAGATTATTTTTGATGCGAAAAATCTGGATCAGGATCTGTCCGACATTAAAGAAGGAGACAAAGTGAAGGCTTACTTCAGCAATGCCAACCGGATTGACGGATTGATCAAAGTCGTCAAAGTCACGAATTAACCCCCTTTTCGAGAGGGGGGTTTTCTTTGCAAAACTGTTTTCATTGCAATTTCGACAATCGGCGGCTATAATACGCATAAGGACAAGAAAATATCGATTGTATCCTTCGGGGCTGGGTGAAAATCCCGACCGGCGGTAGTAAAGCGAAAAAGCTTTAGAGCCCGTGACCCGCTCTGCTTTATGCAGGCGGTGGATTCAGTGAAAAGCTGAAGCCGACAGTGAAAGTCTGGATGGGAGAAGGATGATGAGACTATGTGAAACAGGTGTAAAAGCATAGTTTTATTTCTCATGCATAAAAAACAGACCCCGGAACGAATATTCCGGGGTTTTTTGCGTGATGTTACAACAGAAGGGAGGGAAAAAGATGACAGACGAGCATTATATGAACCTCGCATTGGGGCTCGCAAAGCAGGGCGAGGGCCAGACCGGCGCGAATCCGCTTGTCGGAGCGGTCGTCGTCAAAGACGGACAGGTTGTCGGTATGGGGGCCCACTTAAAATACGGCGAAGCGCATGCTGAGGTGCACGCTATTCAAATGGCGGGGCGCCATGCAGAGGGAGCGGAGATATACGTGACGCTCGAACCTTGCAGCCATTACGGAAAAACGCCGCCATGTGCCGAGCTGGTCATTCGTTCAGGGCTCAAAAGAGTTGTTGTCGCCGCCGAAGACCCGAATCCCCTTGTGTCGGGGAGAGGAATCGGCATGTTAAAAGAAGCCGGAATTGAAGTGACGTCAGGCGTTCTCAAGGAACAGGCGGAAGAGCTGAATGAAAAATTCATGCACTTTATGCGGACGGGGCTTCCGTATGTCACGCTGAAAGCCGCGGTGAGCCTTGACGGCAAAACCGCCACAACTACCGGCGACAGCAAATGGATCACTTCAGAAGAAGCAAGGATGGATGCTCACAAGTACAGGCGAAATCACCAAAGTATTTTAGTCGGTGTGGGCACAATAAAAGCAGATGATCCAAGTTTGACATGCAGGCTGCCTGGTACGGCGAATCAGCCGGTTCGGGTCATTCTTGACACAAACCTGACGATCCCGCTTCACGCGAAAGTCATTCATGATAACGAAGCGCCCACCTGGATTTACACAACCTCAAAGGCCGATCCTGACACGATCCGATACTTGGAAGACAAAGGCGTTCAGGTAAACGTGCTGGATTCCGGATCGATTTCAGTAAAGGCTGTTCTTCAGCATCTGGCGGCAAACGGCATCACATCGGTCTATGTTGAAGGAGGCTCGACCATTCACGCAAGCTTTGTCAATGAAGGGCTTTATCAGCAAATCATCTTCTATCTTGCCCCAAAATTAATCGGAGGGCTGCATTCTCCCAGCGCCATCTCCGGTGAAGGCTTTCAATCGATGAAAGATGTCCCCTTACTGCAATTCACAACCATTTCCAAAATCGGCCGGGATTTAAAACTGGCGGCAAAACCTATAAAAGAATAGGGTGGTGACCCATGTTTACAGGCATCATTGAAGAAATCGGAACGATTTTAGACATGAAAAAGACGGGAAACGCCATGTCTTTAGTCATCAAATCAAACAAAGTGACAGAGGACGTCAAGCTGGGCGACAGCATTGCGGTCAACGGAGTCTGCCTGACCGTCAATGATTATCAAAATGACCGGTTCACGGCAGATGTGATGCTGGAAACGCTGAAAGCAACATCGCTCGGCACTTTGACAAAAGGAAGCTCCGTCAATCTGGAGAGAGCGATGGCTGCAAACGGCCGCTTCGGCGGGCATATGGTGTCCGGACACGTTGATGGCACGGCTGTCATCACACGGATAGAAAAAGCGGAAAACTCCATATACTATGATTTAAAACTGGATCATGAACTTGCGAAAATGCTCGTCTTGAAGGGATCAATCGCCGTCGACGGCGTAAGCCTGACGATATTCGGGTTGACGGAGGACCAGGTCACTGTCTCGCTTATACCCCATACGCTTGACGAAACGATTTTTCCGGAAAAAAAAGTCGGAAGCATCGTCAATATCGAGTGTGACATGATCGGCAAGTATATTTACCGGTTTCTCCATCAGCAGAAAGAAGCGAAGCAAACGAAAACCATCACTGAAGCATTTTTAAAGAATAACGGGTTTTGAACGAAAGGAGGAGCGGCTTTTGTTTCATACAATAGATGAAGCCATACACGATCTGAAACAGGGAAAAGTCATCATCGTCGTCGATGATGATGACAGAGAGAACGAGGGCGACTTCGTCGCGCTCGCGGAGCATGCAACACCGGAAGTGATCAACTTTATGGCGTCTTACGGAAGAGGATTGATCTGTGCGCCGCTCAATGAAGAAATTGCGTCAAGGCTTAACTTGCATCCGATGGTGGATGAGAATACCGACTCCCACCATACCGCTTTTACGGTCAGTGTCGATCACCGGGATACAAAGACAGGAATCAGCGCTCAGGAGCGGTCATTGACCGTCAAGTCGCTCATCGATGAACAGGCGCTTCCCGGAGATTTTAAAAGACCGGGACACATTTTTCCGCTCATAGCGAAAAAGGGCGGAGTTTTAAAAAGAGCCGGACATACGGAAGCAGCTGTCGATCTCGCAGAGGCATGCGGTTC
This sequence comes from Bacillus sonorensis NBRC 101234 = KCTC 13918, assembly GCF_001592005.1. Classification (GTDB taxonomy): domain Bacteria; phylum Bacillota; class Bacilli; order Bacillales; family Bacillaceae; genus Bacillus; species Bacillus sonorensis. Next base: position 217,336 of record NZ_BCVZ01000004.1, on the reverse strand, counting down.
GGCACCTGCCGGCGTCATTTGTGAAATCATGAATGAAGACGGCACGATGGCGAGGGTGCCCGAGTTAAAAAAAATTGCCGACCAGCACGGCTTGAAAATGATTACGATTAAGGATTTAATCGAATACCGCTATAGCAAGGGAACGCTGATCAACCGCGAAGTCAGCATTATGCTTCCGTCAGATTTCGGTACGTTCAAGGTTTTTGGATACACAAACGAAATCGATCATAAAGAACATATCGCCCTTGTAAAAGGTGATGTTCCATTTGGCGATGAGCCGGTGCTTGTCCGCGTTCATTCGGAATGTCTGACAGGCGATGTGTTCGGCTCCCACCGCTGTGATTGCGGTCCGCAGCTTGCCGCAGCACTGTCGCAAATTGAGAAAGAAGGACGAGGGGTGCTGGTTTACTTAAGACAGGAAGGACGCGGCATCGGCTTAATCAATAAGCTGAAAGCCTATAAGCTTCAGGAAGAGGGGTATGACACGGTTCAGGCAAACGAACAGCTCGGTTTTCTTCCCGATTTGAGGAATTACGGAATCGGCGCGCAAATGCTGCGGGACCTCGGCGTCAAGAACATGAAGCTTTTGACGAATAACCCGAGAAAGATCGCGGGCCTTGAAGGCTATGGTTTGACGATCGCCGACAGGATTCCATTGCAAATGGAGCCGAATAAAGACAATGAACATTATTTAAAAACGAAAAAAGCGAAATTGGGACATTTGCTTCATTTTTAATCAAAAAACATTCACAAAAAAGGACGGGATTCATATGAATAAAATAGAAGGCCATGTAATTGGAACAGATTTGAAAATCGGTATTGTCGTATCAAGATTTAATGATTTTATCACAAGCAAATTGTTAAGCGGAGCGGAGGATACGCTGATAAGACATGGGGTCAAATCCGAGGATATTGATGTCGCTTGGGTTCCCGGCGCATTTGAAATTCCATTGATCGCGAAAAAAATGGCTGAAACCAAAAAGTACGATGCTGTGATCACGCTAGGAACGGTGATCAGAGGTGCTACAAGCCATTATGATTATGTATGCAATGAAGCGGCAAAGGGAATTGCAGGGAGCAGCATGTCAACGGGCGTTCCGGTCATCTTTGGCGTGTTGACGACCGACACGATCGAACAGGCCGTTGAACGGGCTGGGACGAAAGCCGGAAACAAAGGCGCCGAAGCCGCTGCTGCGGCGATTGAAATGGCGAACCTGACCCGGTCGCTTCATTAATTTCCGGAAAAAGAGTTTAAAATGATGATAAAAATGTTTATAATGTGATGTGAAGCGACTAGCCTTCGTTAGATCCACATTTTGATATATTGAGGGGTATTTATGTTAATTCGTTATAAGAAGTCATTCGAAAAGATTGCGATGGGTCTCCTTTCGTTCATGCCGAATGAGAAGGACGTCAAGCAGCTTCAGCAGACAATGAAAGACTATGAAACGGACACTGACAGACAGCTTTTCCTCTGGAAAGAAGGCGAGGATATTGTCGGCTGCGCAGGGGTTGAAAAAAAAGATGATGAAGTTGAAATCAAGCATATCAGTGTAAATCCGTCTCACCGTCACCAAGGAATCGGCAAAAAAATGGTCTCCGCCCTTTCACAAATGTTTGAACCAAAGCCGCTGGTTCCGAATGAATTAACTAAAGGATTTTTTGAACGCTGTCAGGATCACGAAAATGAAGACATCACATATAACAAATGAGCAGAGGTTGTTTAGCCTCTGCTCTTTTTTCGCCGCGCGATCTCCTTTTCTCTTTCTGTCAGGACTTCGGTCCGGTCCCTCAGCCGGTGTTTATGAACGAGAAAAGCGTCCGTCTCCGGGCTTTTTTGCCTCCAATGGTAGGATTTTTGCTCGCATACTTTTTGACAGGCGTGAATGAGCCTCGGATCTCTGATGGGGAGCATGATGCTTTCATATGGAGAATGCGCTTCGATTTTTTGACAGGTCCGCCGCATGAGGCTGACCAAGCGACCGTGATCCAAGCCGAGCGCCTCGACGGCGGCTTGTTCAGCTTCAAGAATCCGGAGGCTGTTTGCCATTAACCTTTTGGCTCCGGTGAAATTGCCTCTTCGCTGATGATAGAGTGCGACGGCAAGCTGGATCAGACCGACCCAATATAATTTCCGTTTTCCCGGAGGGTCTTTTTTCCAATGTTCTTCTAAAAGTTCGTGGCACTCAAAATAATCTCTTGAGCCATGAAATTCGGCCAGGTATTCGATATATGCTTCGGGATACATCCGACATCCTCCTTTATCCTTCCGTTAAAGTGTATCACAGGGAAGTAACAGAGGAAAAATGCCGCCGCATCCTCTCGATTTCCGGGGCGCATCATAAACATGAGCGGCTTGCTTTCGGCCGCTCATGATGTATTTAATAGATCCAGGCTGCTCCTACAATAATCAATAAAATAAACAGAACGACAATCAAAGCAAATCCTCCGCCGTGGCCGAATCCTTTACCTCCCATGGTGTCTCCTCCTGTTTCATTAAGAATTTTACACGATTATCCTATGTCTGTTTGCCGCAAACTGTATGGGCGGATGCCGGCACTTCTTAAATTATATTGGACTTCACATAGACGCGTAATTTATACTAAAGGATAGCCAGTTTTAAGCCGGCTTAGAAGCGATGTTGAAAATGGTGAGAAATGATCATGGAATATCAGGTGAAAATCGAGGCGTTTGAAGGACCTTTAGATCTGCTGTTGCACTTAATCAATCGGCTCGAAATAGACATTTATGACATACCTGTTGCGAAGATAACCGAGCAATATTTATTATATGTGCATACGATGCGCGAGCTTGAGCTTGATGTGGCAAGCGAGTATTTGGTGATGGCTGCCACCCTCCTCAGCATTAAAAGCCGGATGCTCCTCCCGAAGCAGGAGGAGGAACTGTTTGATGAGGAACTGCTTGAAGAAGAAGAGGATCCGAGAGACGAATTAATTGAAAAATTGATAGAGTATAGAAAATATAAAAGCGCGGCACAGGCTTTAAAAGAGCGCGAAGAAGAACGGCAAAAATCTTTTGCCAAGCCGCCAAGCGATTTAAGCGATTACGCCAAGGAAGTCAAATTAAGCGAACAGAAGCTCTCTGTCACGGTATACGATATGCTCGGCGCGTTTCAAAAGGTGCTGAACCGAAAAAAAATCAGCCGGCCTTCTGAAACGAGAATTTCCAGACAGGAGATTCCGATCGAAGAACGAATGACCCAGATCGTCGACCGTTTGAAATCGTCAGGGAAAAGAGTGCACTTTATGGAACTGTTCCCTTATAAGCAAAAGCAGCACTTGGTTGTGACGTTTATAGCGATTTTGGAGCTGATGAAAAATCAGCTGATCATCATTGAACAGGAACACAATTTTTCCGATATTTACATAACAGGGAGTGAAGCGATTCATGACGCTTGATATCGTGAATTGGAAGGCCATCGTTGAAGCCTTGCTGTATGCAGCAGGAGACGAGGGCCTCACCAAAAAACAGCTGCTATCCGTGTTGGAGGTCGATGAGACGGAGCTCCAGGACATTATGCTGGACGTCAAAGAAAGCTATGAGAACGAAAGCAGAGGCATAGAGCTTGTCGAATACGCGGATACTTACATGCTATCAACCAAAAAAGACTTTGCCGTCTATTTAAAAAAATTGATTGAAGCTCCTTCAAAAGGACTTTCCCAGGCGGCCCTTGAAGTTTTGGCGATCGTCTCCTACAAACAGCCGATTACAAGAGCTGAAGTGGAAGATATTAGAGGAGTCAAATCCGAACGGATTCTCCAAAGCCTTGTGGCAAAAGCGCTTCTTTGCGAGGTCGGACGCGCGGAGGGGCCCGGGCGGGCGATTTTATACGGAACAACCGAGACCTTCCTTGAGCAGTTTGGCTTAAAGGCGCTTGAGGAGCTGCCGCCTCTGCCTGAAAACGTAGAAGAAGACGGGATGCAGGAGGAAGCCGATTTGTTCTTCGAGAATTTCAATCAGACGTTTGAAGATATAAAATAGATTCACCTTAAGGACTGAAGTATGATAATATATATTATCGTATTTTTTATGTTTATTTGCTGAAATCAAAGAATACGAATGTAACAAAGCAATGAGGGGAAGGTTGCCGACACCAATGGGACATTCAATGGCAAGAGCCCAAACCGAGCAGGCGCGGGAATTTTTATCACAGTCTGTTCAGACGTTAAGCGATTATTTAAATGAAACAACGCTGGCATCACTGGAACAGGAAGAGTCAGGGCGAAAGGATTATTACCGCGAGATCCTCAGCAATTTAAGAAAGCTTGCGGTTTACTGTGAAGAAGGACTTGAAGCCTGCCGCATCAGGCTGCAGCAGGAGCCTTTTCAGGACGCTGCAGCCGAAAGGACGCTCTATCAGATTTATCATCGATGTATAGAAGAATTTTTTACTCCAAAAAAAGATACGTGGTACGAAGACAGCAGAGCAGCTTATACGGGAAGAAATGCCATTCGTTTTCACGAACCAGCACCAGCCTCATTAAAGAATTTGATGGCTTCTCTTGAAACCGGGTATCAATCGATGAGAGAAGAGTTGGAATACTATGCGAATGACTATCGGATGAAGATGGTTCAATCCAGATAAATACAGACGGCAAATGTGCCGGCCTGAGGCCGGCGCTGCAAAGCCAATGCGAAACTCCCCCTTTTTTGGGGGAGTTTTTTTATGAAATTGGACAATTGAAGTTCATAACCGTAAGACAAGCGCATAAACTTGTACAAACCACAACAAGGACGTGAGAAAATGCGCTTTCTAAAACAAGCTGCAGCAATGTTTATCACGTTTTCTCTTTTTTTCTCTTCAAACCAGATCAGCCAAGCAGAACCCTCCATCAGTGTCAGCGCAAAAAGCGCCATTGTCATGGATGGAAGCTCAGGAAGGGTTTTATTTGCTAAGGACGAACATGAAAAACGGCGCATTGCAAGCATCACGAAAATCATGACAGCCATTTTGGCCATAGAATCGGGAAAATTGGAGGAGACGGTAACGGTCAGCGACAGGGCGGTCAGGACTGAAGGGTCTTCTATCTATTTGAAAAGCGGACAAAAAGTGAAGCTGAAAGATCTTGTATACGGTTTGATGTTGAGATCGGGGAATGACGCGGCGGTGGCCATTGCCGAACATGTCGGCGGAAGCCGTGAAGGCTTCGTTTATATGATGAATCAAAAAGCGGCAGACCTCGGCATGGAAAACACCGTTTTTCATAACCCGCACGGACTTGATGATCATAAAGACCATTATTCAACCGCATATGACATGGCGCTTTTGACCAAATATGCGATGACAAATAAGACATACCAAAAGATCGCCGGGACAAAGCATTATAAAGCGGAAACCATGCAGGGCTTCTGGAAGAACAAAAATAAGCTCCTGACGGGTCTTTACCGGTACAGCACGGGAGGGAAGACGGGCTACACGAAGCTCGCCAAGCGGACGCTTGTATCCACCTCATCTAAAGACGGGACAAATCTGATCGCCGTCACCATAAACGCACCGGACGATTGGAACGATCATATCCAGATGTTCAACTATGTGTATGACCACTATAAAACCTATGTCATCGCCAAAAAAGGCGAAATCCCTAAACTGAAAGATACCTTTTATGGAACGAAGGCTTTCATCAAAAGGGATGTCACATACTTATTAAATGATGATGAGAAAGATCATGTGAGAATCGAAACAAAGCTGCTCAAGCCGAAGAAATCCTGGCGGAAAAACAAACAGGCGATTCCGGACATCATCGGTGAAATGAATGTGAAGCTCGACACAGAAACGATCGCGAAATTGCCCATTTATTATGAGAACGAGCAGAACAAAAAACCGAAACAATCGTTTTTGGACACCTTTACATCAGTCTTTAAGAAAGCCGCAGGCGGTGCAGCATGGTCAATATAATCTGGGTGGGCTTAACCGTGATAGGCCTTGTTTTCGCGCTTTTTAACGGAACGGTTCAGGACGTCAACGAGGCTGTCTTTAACGGGGCGAAAGAAGCGGTTACGATAGCGATCGGATTAATGAGCGTTCTTGTGTTTTGGCTTGGATTGATGAAAATCGCCGAACAGTCCGGGCTTTTGGACAAATTCAGCCGCTTGTGCCGGCCGTTCATTTCGAAGCTTTTTCCGGAGATTCCCCCTGATCATCCGGCGATGGGTTATATTTTATCCAATCTCATGGCCAATTTTTTCGGGCTTGGAAACGCGGCGACACCGCTCGGCATTAAAGCGATGGAACAAATGAAGTCGCTCAATCAAAACCGGGCCGAGGCAAGCCGTTCAATGATTACCTTTTTAGCGGTCAATACGTCAAGCATCACGCTTATCCCGACAACGGTAATCGCCGTGAGGATGACGTATGATGCGAAATCGCCGACAGATATCGTCGGGCCGACGATTTTAGCTACGCTGATTTCAGGCATTTTCGCCATCATCATTGACAGATATTTTTATTACCGCAGAAAAAAGAAGAAGGGGTGAGCATTTGGAATTCATCAACTGGCTTTCTTTGGCCCTTATTCCGTTTATTATAGCCTCAATTCTTTTATACGGCACATTAAAAAAGGTTCCGACCTACGAGGCCTTTGTCGAGGGGGGGAAAGAAGGAATCCAGATTGCGTTTTCCATCATCCCTTATCTGGTCGGAATGCTTGTTGCGATCACGGTCTTCCGGGCATCCGGAGCGATGGATTTTTTTATGGATCAGCTGAAGCCCGTTTTTTCAGCCATCGGAATCCCGACGGAAGTCGTGCCCCTTGCGTTGATCAGGCCGATTTCAGGGACGGCCGCGCTCGGCATGACTACCGATTTGATTGCTGTTTACGGACCGGATTCCTTTATCGGCCGGCTTGCTGCCGTCATGCAGGGATCGACTGACACGACTCTTTACGTCCTGACCGTCTATTTTGGCGCGGTTGGAATCAAAAAAATGGGGGATGCTTTAAAAGTGGGACTGCTTGCCGATTTAGCGGGGATCATCGCATCTGTTATCATTGTGACATTACTGTTTGGAAGCGCCTGAAGGGCGCTTTTTTGCTTTTCATGCAAAACTGTTTTACTTTTTGCGTCAGAAAGGATACATTTAAGGGCGAAGTTCCGTTTTTTAAGACATGCTGCTGCCTGTACAAAAGGTATGCTTGTTTGTTCGTTTGGAAAAAAGTAAGATAATACATGAGGTGAAAGATATGGAACGACTTCAGAAAGTAATCGCTCACGCCGGAATCGCATCGAGAAGAAAGGCGGAGGAATTGATAAAAGAAGGGAAAGTCACCGTCAACGGCAAAACGGTCAGGGAGCTCGGCGTCAAAGTGACAGGCTCTGACCGGATCGAGGTGAACGGAATCCAGCTGGAAAGCGAAGAACCCGTTTATTTCCTCTTTTATAAGCCGAGAGGCGTTATTTCAGCTGTCAAAGATGATAAAGGGCGGAAAGCGGTGACCGACTTTTTTCAAGAGATCCCGCAGCGAATCTATCCGATCGGCCGGCTTGATTATGAAACGAGCGGGCTGCTCCTTTTAACGAATGACGGCGATTTTGCCAACAAGCTGATGCATCCGAAATATGAGATCGATAAAACATATGTGGCAAAGTTAAAAGGAATTCCTGCAAAGGAAAACCTCAAAAAACTGGAGCGCGGCATACGGCTTGAAGAAGGCAAAACCGCCCCTGCAAAGGTCAAGCTGCTGTCGCTCGACAAGAAAAAACAGACAAGCATCGTCCAAATCACGATTCATGAGGGGCGCAACCGCCAAGTGCGGAGAATGTTTGAAGCGATCGGCCATCAAGTGCTGAAATTGAAAAGGGAAAAATATGCTTTTTTAAACCTGCAAGGCTTAAAAACGGGGGAAAAGAGAGAGCTGACGCCGCATGAGGTGAAACGTCTGCGGGCGATGGCAGAACACGGGAAACACGCTTTCTAAATTTTCACACAACCTTCAAAAAAGGATGAGTTCGAAGATGCTATAATGATACTGAGTGTCTAAATGAGGGGGCGGATTATGAAGAAAAAGCGTTTTTACATTCGGACAGGCATTCTCCTTGTTTTGCTGGCTGCGCTCGGCTATACACTTTACAGCGCTGTATTCCAAGACAAAGAGCAAGTCGCGGAGGGAGATCAGGCTCCCAATTTTTCGCTTGAGGATGTTGGCGGCAACCGTCTCAAACTGGACGATTTAAAAGGCAAAGGGATATTTTTAAACTTTTGGGGCACATGGTGTGAACCGTGCAAAAAAGAATTTCCTTATATGGCGAACCAATATAAGAAATTCAAGAATCAAGGGGTGGAAATCGTTGCAGTAAACGTCGGGGAATCAAACCTCGCCGTCCGAAACTTTATGAAGGACTACGGCGTTAATTTTCCGGTCGTGCTTGATAAGGACAGGCAAGTGTTGGAAGCTTATGACGTCACACCGCTTCCGACTACGTTTCTGATTAACTCTGAAGGCAAGATTGTCAAGGTCGTGACAGGCACCATGACCGAGCGTATGATTCATGATTATATGAATATGATAAAACCTGAGGGGTCTTCATGATGAAAGAAATCAAATGCGAGTGCGGGCACGTAAATCCGCTAGGAACCGTCTTGTGCGAATCCTGCGGAAAGCCGCTGCAGGAACAGGGGGCAAAGCTCCTTGACATGCGGTATGACGGAAGCGCGAGGCGCTCACAAACATATAATAAAACGATTGTCGATAAAATCTGGAACTTCTTCTCGTCTGTGAAGGTAGGCGTCTGGCTGATCGTCATCACCTTGGCGGTTTCGGCTCTCGGGACAGTTTTTCCACAGGAAATGTTTTTGCCGCCAGGAGCGCAGGCTGATACATATTATAAAGAACAATACGGACTGATGGGACAAATCTATTATACTCTTGGTTTTCATAATCTTTACGGTTCCTGGTGGTTTATTATTTTGATCGCTTCAATCGGCGTGTCACTGGTGATTTGCAGCCTTGACCGGGTTGTGCCTTTATACAGGGCATTGAAAAAACAGGGGATCACCCGAAACCCGAATTTTATGGAGAGGCAGAGGCTGTTCAGCCGGACGGAAACAGAGCTTTCCGACAATGTGAGAATGCAAATCATCGAGAAATTGCAAAAAAAGCGGTACCGCGTAAAAGAAGAAAACGGCAATCTGTTTGCTGAAAAAGGCCGTTTTTCAAGATGGGGGCCATATGTCAACCATATCGGACTGATCATTTTCCTGATCGGCGTCATGCTCCGCTTCGTTCCCGGCATGTACGTTGATGAATCCCTTTGGATCAGGGATGGGGAAACAGTTCCGATCCCGGGGACGGACGGGCATTACTATTTAAAAAATAATCGGTTTACGAAGGAAATGTACGACAGTGAAAATGAGAAAAAGGTATTTTCAGAGGCCATCAACAAAGCGGGAAACGGGATGGTCGCCAAATCGTTTCAAACCGATGTCGAGCTGTATGAAAGAAAAGATAACAGCCTGCCGGGCGAATCACCTGAATTAAAAAAGGTGAAAGACGGCAAAATCAGAGTCAATGAGCCGATGAAATTCGGTTCCTATACCCTTTATCAGCTCACCTACAAGGAAGGCGAGCTCAGCAAAATGGTGTTTCAGCTAATCGAAAAGGACACGGGGAAATCGTTCGGGAAGGTGTCGATTGACCTTTTCGATCCGAAGCCGGACTATGATCTTGGCAACGGTTACAAGGTGCACCTTGCAAGCTATCTGCCGGATTTTTATTTTAATGAAGACGGAGAGCCGAGCACGAAAACAAGAAACCCGAACAATCCGGCTTTTGTCTTTCAGATTACCGCTCCTGACAAGCCAAAGGGGGAAAAAAGCTTTGTGGCGATTCAGGAAACGATTGAAGGCTCTGACGATAACAAATATAAAATGAAATTTGATCATGTTGAAACAAAGAATCTGTCGGGCCTGACGGTCAGAAAAGATTTGACGCTGTGGGTGCTGATGCTCGGCGGCGCCATCTTTATGATCGGAGTCATTCAAGGAATGTACTGGCACCACAGACGGATTTGGCTGCGGTCAGCTGACGGGCACGTGCTTGTCGCCGGCCATACGAATAAAAACTGGTACGGATTGAAAAAAGACCTGCAGGCCGTGCTTGAGGATACGGGGATATCCGAACCGGCCGATCAAAAAGAACTGTTCAAAGAAAAAAATAAACAGCCAGCATAGGGAGGGGTTTTCATGGCAGAGCTCAGCGGAAATTTATTGTACGCGGCTTTTCTTTTGTATCTGGCAGCGGTCTTCTTTTTTGGCGGCTCAATCAGAAGTAAGACATCGGCGCATAAAAAGAAGAACCGATGGGCGTCAATCGCCGTCTTTATTACGATCTGCGGATTTGTGTGCCAGCTCGGGTATTTTATCACGAGATGGATCGCGTCCGGACATGCTCCGGTCAGCAACCTCTTTGAATTTACAACGGCTTTCAGCATGATGCTCGTGCTGGCGTTCATCTTCATCTATTTTATTTACAGGCTGTCCGCTTTGGGGTTGTTTACGCTGCCTGTCGTGCTGCTATTAATCGCATACGCCAGCATGTTCCCGACCGATATCACACCGCTGATCCCGTCGCTGCAAAGCAATTGGCTGCATATCCACGTGATAACGGCAGCGCTCGGTCAGGCGATTCTCGCGATCAGCTTCGTCGCCGGCGTGATCTTTCTGCTCAAGCATGTGGATCAGTCGAAACCCGGCAAAAAAACGTTTTGGCTGGAAGTTGTGATGTTTATGCTTGTGACCACGCTGGCGTTTATCATTGTGACCACCGCATTCAGAATCGCCGGTTATGAAGCGGAATTTAAGTGGGTGAATAAAAGCAATCAGGAAGAGGTCATGGTCTATGAGCTTCCTGCTTTAATCGGGCCGAACAAAGGAGAGCTTTTGACAGAGGGGAAGATGGAGCCGGTTGTTGATGTTCCGCCGATATTCTCGGGCCGGAAGCTGAACACCGTGCTTTGGTCGTTCGCCGTGGGAGTCCTGCTGTACGGGGCCATCAGGCTGATCGTGCGAAAACGCATCAGCGCGCTCCTTCAGCCGCTGGCGAAAAACGTCAATCTCGATCTTGTCGATGAAATCGGCTATCGGTCCGTATCGATCGGCTTTCCGGTTTTCACGTTGGGGGCGCTTATTTTTGCGATGATATGGGCGCAGCTGGCCTGGACCAGATTCTGGGGCTGGGACCCGAAAGAGGTGTGGGCGCTGATTACGTTTCTGTTTTATGCCGCCTATTTGCATCTCAGGCTTTCGCGGGGCTGGCACGGAGAAAAATCGGCCTGGCTCGCCGTCATCGGTTTTGCCATCATTATGTTTAATCTTATCTTTGTAAACCTTGTGATCGCAGGACTGCATTCCTACGCCTGACCCCGGGGGAAGGAGGTTCAGGCCTTGCCTGGACCTGCCGGATCTCCAAGGATGGAAAAATAAGGGGAAGAGTAAATCTCACTTGGATTACAACAGCTTTTCTAATAAAATGAATGTAAGAAGATTCAATTTCAGGAGGTTTACGATGGAACAGACAAAAGAGACAAAAATATTAGTAGTAGATGACGAGGCAAGAATCAGACGTCTATTAAAAATGTATCTTGAAAGAGAAAATTACAAAATTGAAGAAGCCGAGAACGGAGATGAAGCCATCGATAAAGCTCTTGGCCATGACTATGATTTAATCTTGCTTGATTTGATGATGCCGGGAACTGATGGCATCGAAGTGTGCAGACAGATACGGGATAAAAAAGCAACGCCGATCATCATGCTGACGGCGAAAGGGGAAGAAGCGAACCGGGTGCAGGGATTTGAAGTCGGTACAGACGACTACATAGTGAAACCTTTCAGCCCGCGGGAAGTCGTGCTAAGAGTCAAAGCGCTCTTAAGAAGATCATCGCAAACCTCTTATCTCAATACGGATACAACGGCAAAAAATGTACTTGTCTTTTCTCATTTATCAATTGATCACGACGCCCACCGGGTCATGGCGGACGGAACAGAAGTCAGCCTGACGCCGAAGGAATATGAACTTTTGTACTTTTTGGCTAAAACGCCTGACAAAGTATACGATCGCGAAAAGCTGTTGAAGGAAGTTTGGCAGTATGAGTTTTTCGGGGATTTAAGAACGGTCGACACTCATGTCAAACGTTTACGTGAAAAACTGAACAAAGTCTCTCCGAAAGCGGCGAAAAAAATCGTGACAGTGTGGGGTGTCGGTTACAAATTTGAGGTCGGAAACGAATGAAGTTTTGGAAGAGCGTCGTTGGTAAACTATGGTTTACCATTCTTCTCTTAGTTTCACTCGTCTTGATTATTTTAACGTTTTTTCTGCTTGAATTTATCGAGAACTATCATGTCCAGGAAGCAGAGGCTGATTTGACGAAGCTTGCCAACAAGGTGGCCGTCATTATTGACAACCATGAAGATCAAAAAGTGGCCAGGTCGATCACCTGGGAGCTGGCGGACGAGATGACCGCCATCGCAATCGTGAAAAATGAACAGGAATATTGGTATTCGCCGAATCAGGATAAAAAGCTGTCTTCCATTACCTTAAAAGAAATCAAGCGCGATTCCGATTTAAACCGCGCGCTCGCCAATCATGAAAAGGTGCAAAAAAGGATGTCCCTGAACAACCAGAAGAACGATCAGCTGATTGTCGGTGTTCCTTATGGAAACGGGAAGGATGAGGGAATGGTTTTTCTTTCCCAGTCGCTTCTCGCCGTCAAGGATACGACAGAGCATACGACAAGGTATATCCTTTTTGCTGCTGCGATCGCCATCGTTTTAACGACGATCTTCGCTTTCTTCCTGTCAAGCCGGATCACCTACCCGCTCAGAAAAATGCGGGAAGGGGCGCAGGACTTGGCGAAAGGCAAATTTGACACAAAAATCCCGATTTTAACACAGGATGAAATCGGGGAATTGGCCATCGCTTTTAACCAAATGGGGCGGCAGCTGAAATTCCACATTACAGCCCTTAATCAGGAAAAAGAGCATCTGTCGAATATTTTAAGCAGTATGGCGGACGGAGTGATCACCATCAATATCGATGGAACGATCCTGGTGACAAACCCTCCGGCGGAACGTTTTTTGCAGGCATGGTATTACGAGCAGAACATGAATGTCAAAGAGGGGAATGAACTGCCCCCGGAAGCGCGGGAGCTGTTCCAAAACACCGTCAGCACGGAAAAAGAGCAGATGATTGAAATGACGCTGCAGGGCAGATCCTGGGTGCTGTTAATGAGTCCGCTTTACAATCAGTCCCATGTACGCGGAGCGGTCGCCGTCTTGAGGGATATGACGGAGGAAAGGCGGCTTGATAAGCTGAGGAAAGATTTTATCGCCAATGTCAGCCATGAGCTGAGAACCCCGATTTCGATGCTTCAAGGCTACAGCGAAGCCATAGTGGATGATATCGCAAGTTCTGAGGAAGAGAAAAAGGAAATCGCCCAGGTGATTTATGACGAATCATTGAGAATGGGACGATTGGTCAACGATCTGCTCGATCTTGCCAGAATGGAAGCCGGACATATTTCATTAAATGTTGAAAGAGTCGAGCTCAAGGAGTTTTTCGAAAGGGTGTTCAGAAAGTTCTACGGAGTGGCCGGCGATAAAGATATCAGCCTTACCAACCATCTGGATCTACATGAAGACCAATTTGTGTTTGATTCGGATAAAATGGAGCAGGTGCTGACAAACTTAATTGACAACGCCATCCGCCATACCAATGCAAAAGGCACTGTCCATATCGATGTGCAGTCTGTCGAAAACGGCTTGAAAATCGCGGTGAAAGATTCGGGCAGCGGGATCCCCGAGGAAGATCTGCCGTTTATCTTTGAGCGCTTTTATAAAGCTGATAAAGCGAGAACGAGAGGGAAAGGCGGAACAGGCCTCGGCCTTGCCATCGTCAAGAATATTGTCGATGCCCATAACGGTTCGATTACGGTTCACAGCAGGCTGAACGAAGGTACGACCTTTACGTTTTATATTCCAAGAAAAAAGCAAGATGCTGGCCAAATTTGACGAAGAATATTGTTCCATAAGAAACAGAGAGCACCTGTTCATTTCGAACAGGTGCTCAGTCATTCGAACAGCAAAAGCAAGTCAATTCGATAGAAATTCCCTGCTTAACGTACTGCTTGCTGGAACGTTTAAACCTGAGCTGCTAATAAAAATGGAGACAGGTGTAAACCATCCTGCTAACAAGGGATTTTGTGGAAGGACAGAAAGAATACGGACATCAAAGAATTTTTCAGGAGCAAAAAACTTGAACCATTTGATTTGCCAATGGCAAATCATCATAGCGAAGGCGCCGCAATTCCCGGAAAACTACATGCGGAAATTGTCATTTCATTATAGGAAACTTATAGAAAGTACAGGGATTTTTCTAAACCTAAACGTTCCACTACGCTTTTAAAGTGATGATCCAATACGGACATATTTCCACGCTTGATCTCCATCTTTCATCATGCCATACAATAACGGCTTTTTAACGGGGGAAATGAATTGCTGGCAAGCCATCACACGAATGACTTTCGATGCAAGGTTATATTTGGTGCCGGGTGGTTGTGAGACCTGAATGGACAATAGTTTCTATAAGAAGGATGCTACAATCAATTCATATCGGAAAACCCAAGAGATATCTAGATAAATATAAGCATGAAATAGGGAATGAGTGATTTTATATGGATAAAACGAAAATACTGATTATTGAAGATGATGAACCAATTGCCGATTTGCTTTCATACGGGCTTACAGCGGAAGGATTTCAGACGTACACTGCGGCTAGCGGGGCTCTGGGGATGAGCAAATTAGAACAATTCAAACCCGATCTTCTGCTGCTCGATTGGATGCTGCCTGATTGCAGCGGATTGGATATTTGTAAAAAGGTGACCGAGAGCTATAATATTCCGATCCTGATGATCACCGCAAAGTCAGATATCACGGATAAAGTACTTGGATTGGAATTCGGGGCGGATGATTATATTACAAAGCCGTTTGATTTGCGCGAAGTTGTGGCCAGAATACGGACGATACTTCGGCGTCTGGAGCAAGCTCATCATTTGAACGAACGGGAAACGGCCAAAGCGCATGAAATTCGCTTTAAAAATATTGTGATTGTTCCAGAAGAAAGACTGGTAAAAAAAGACGGAAGAACGATCGAATTAACTCCTAAAGAATATGATCTGCTTATGACTTTGATTGACCATCGCGGGAAAATTTATACGCGTTCAGAGCTTTTGGAATTCATCTGGGGGTACGATTTTGCAGGAGATACACGTACGGTAGATACTCATATTCAAAGACTTCGAAAAAAGCTTGATGCAAGTGACTTGATTACAACTGTGTTTGGTATCGGATATAAATTCGAGAAACAGGAGGAATAGAGGGTGTTGCGGACCATCAAGGGTAAATTTATTATCGGCTTTTTTCTGATTTTTTTTCTCTCTTTCCTCGTGCTCAATCAAACGGTAAAGACCGTCATTTGGTCGAGCAATGAAAAGATTGTGACCTCGGATTTAGTCGATCTGAAAAAAAACAGTATCGTGTATGTAAATCAAGCATTTTTAATCAATCACTATAAAAACAATGAGCTTTATTTCGGCGATATGGCAGATGAAATAGCGGATAATTTAAATCACTCCACTGGAAGCAATGTAAGTGTATATACCGTCGATGGCACTCTGTTGTCTTCTACTGATAAGAAGGTGTTTTCCGGAGGGAATGATGAGGATCTTAAACAGGCTATCAAAGGAAAGACTGCCTATCATATCACCTATGATCGAAATAAAGCAGAGGTTTTTTTCTCATATCCAGTTGTCATTGATGGCACAAAAGTAGGCATATTACGCTTTTCTAAAGATTTTAACCTGCTGTACAAGCAAAGCGGAGAGATTTTGGATATTGTTTTTTATATCGCACTTGCCATATTTGTGGCGGCGTTCCTTTTCTCCTACATCCTTTCCAGACATATTACGATTCCGCTTGTCAAGCTGACAGAGGCCTCCTCACAAGTCAAAAAGGGCAAGTTGGATGTAGATATCCAGATTCGCAGAAAAGATGAGATCGGCCAGCTTGCCGTCAATTTTAATGATATGATCAACCGGATTAGAGATCAAATTTCAACCATTGAAAGGGATCGCGATCGGTTAAAGGAACTAAACGAACAGGAAAAGCGATTTTTTGACAATATGACGCATGAGCTAAAAACACCTCTGACTTCCATTCAAGGATATGCCGAAATCATAAAAGAAAAAGGGGCATCAGATCAGACATTTTTTGATAAAGGAATGGATCACATTGTTGAAGAAAGCCGGCGCCTGCACGAATTGGTGATCAAACTTCTTGAAGTATCCCGGGAAACGTCCAAGGATGATCGATTTGACAGGATCGACGCAGGAGACATTTTAAAAGATGTATGCGAATCCATGAAGTTTCGGGCAGAACGGTATAAGAAAAGGATCACCTGTGACATCGAAGAAGGTCTGTACGTTCACGGTCAGGCGAACAGGCTGCGCCAGCTTTTTATCAATCTGCTGGACAACGCGATCAAATACAGCTTATCTCATTCGGAAATCATCATTAAGGCCGGGATCGTTGGAGAAAAAGTTCTTTTTACGTTCAAAAACCCAAGTGCTCCATTTGAAAATAACCACCACTCCAAAATGTTCCAGCCTTTTTATTCGGTAAACCAAAAGATCAAGGAAGAGGGAAGTGTCGGTTTGGGGTTAAGCATTGTTAAAACAATTGTTGACGAACACGGGGGAACAATCGAGATGTTCTACAAGGAAAACTATACAATGATTAATGTTGAAATAGCTTACGCGAAGGTTGAGAAATCATCATGAAGAACAAACAGTTTATCATCTGGTCAGGGCTGCTTTTATTTCTCGTCATTATCGTGTCCAGTTATAATGTGGGAAAACGGTCGGAAACCGTTATTATACCGAGCAAGGAAGAGAATGTTCAGAAGAACCGGCCATTTCAAGTGAAGACGATATATCGCCTTCCAAAAGCAGATCAGTTGCTTGGATGGTCGTCATCGGATTCCATAGTCGGTTTTTTCAAGGGAAATGAGACATCAGAACGTACAGCGCATCGTCTTCAGCGCCTTTCCTCTCCCTATGAAAAAGCTGAAAATCTGCAAGGGATTGAAAGCAATACATCCAATCTCAAGATATCTCCAGACGGAACGAGCATCGCCGGATTAACCATATCATCAAATAAGGCCTCAATGAAGCTGATTTCGTTGGCAAACGGGAAAAAAACGGAAATCGCCAGCTTCACCTCCAACAATGAGGTCTATCTCCAAGATGTTTCATGGTCAAATAATAGCAGATACGTTTGTTATCTAGTCATAGATGCTGCGAAAGACGGTCAGGCTACCATTTATGTTTTTGATACAGATTCCGGAACGCTCAAAACGTATCCATTGAAGGATTTTGCCGAGAAAGATTCGCTTACGGGAGTTAACATCTCTGATAATGGACGCGGATTGCTGCTTACCGTGTTACAGAAATCCGGGCAGAAAGAAAACATCATGATGGGAACCGTTAGCGGCAATCGCATCAATATTCAGGACAAGCGTCAGAACAGCCTTGGGAAGCCTGTTTGGTTAAACAATGATCAATTTGTATTCCTGGGCACCGGGGAAACCCTGTACGAATACGATCGCCGAAACAACGAGCTTTCTGTTCTGCTCGAAAAAGTAGCCACTTTCACATTGTCAAATGACCGAAAGAAAATCGCTTACTCTCTGCATCCTGATAAGGACAGTCTCTATGCAGGTAAGCTTCAAGGAAAAAATATCCTTTATGAAGAACCGGTATATCACGGCACCATACCGTCAGAAACAGAAATATATTGGAGTCCGGATGGCAACAGCCTGCTCGTTAATGTGCAAAACCAGTATTCTTCTATGGAGAGTGCTTCAGCGAGATTTTTAGATGATCAATCTTATATCATAACTTTTAAATAACCGACAGTTTTCAGTTTTAGCTAAAAACCTTATTTCAGTTATATACCGAAATAAGGTTTTTTTTATTAACGATTATACCTCTTGATTTCTACCCATTTACTCCGATTACACTACATTACAGGGTAATAAGTCCGGTTATTTGCTTTTTACGATCCCGCAAAAAATGATGTTTTCCTTGTTTTTGTGACATTTTGTTTACAAGTTGGTCGAACTTCTGCGATATCTTCCCCTTATATTAAAAGAGCATCCTTCTTATCGAACTTTGTCTTTAAACATCAAAACTAAAAAATTGTCATTTGTGTGTGACGAGTTTTTAAAAGAAACCTAGTGATGATATCTACAGTTGAGGAGTTGGAAAAAGTGTCAGATTCACCAAAAAAAGATCGTAAATTGAACGGACTAGGAAAAATAGTATTAGGTATGTTGATTGTACTGGGTGTAACTTTGTTATGCATTTCTTGGAATGCACTTGCCGGTTCAAAGCAGGAACCGCTAAAAGGAAGTGCCAACGCTTCAGAGCAGATGTCGGGGAGCAAACATTCAGGCAAACATTCAGTAGCGAAAAAGGAAAGCAAGCAAACATCGCTGGAAACCGGAAAGGTAGTCTATTTGACATTTGATGATGGGCCGAATCCGGCTGCTTCAAAAAAAATCTTAAGTTTGCTTGATAAGTATCATGCAAAAGCAACGTTTTTCATGTTAAAACCGAATATTGAGCAGAACCCTGATATTGTAAGGGAAATGGTCAAAAACGGTCATTCCGTTGGGTCTCACGGAGTGACGCACCAAGTAGCGAAAATCTATAAATCTCCTGAAAGCTTTGCGGCAGAAATGAACGATACGCTTAAAACGATCAAAGAAACGACCAACGTCAATACACATTTGATCAGGTCGCCTTATGGATCAAAGCCTTACATTACTGGTCCATTTCAAGAAGCCATTAAACGTGAGCATTTTAACATTTGGGATTGGACTGTTGATTCAGAGGACTGGAAGTCTGCAAATACAAATGGCCAATTCGTCAATAATGCGATTCAGCAAGTCAATAACCTTACCGGAGTAGAGCCGCTTGTCGTATTAATGCATGAAAAACCGACGACTGCGGCGCATTTGGAAAAGTTGCTAAAATACTTTCAAGAAAACGGTTATGAAATGAAGGCGGTTCATGATTCGATGAAGCCTCTTCATTTCAGATGGAATTAATAAACGATTTCGACTGCGAATCAGCATATTAGCTGCATCGACAAGGAAGGGATACTATAGTGAAAATGAGAAAAAGAAAATTAAAGATAAAAAATATAATATTATTGGTCCTGGCTCTATTGATGACTGTTGGCGGTTTGGTTTCTTACGGTGTTTACCGCAACGTAGCAAAATCAATAAGTAATATGTACGAACCCCTAAAGCGGGATTCCGAGCAGCAGAATGCAGCCGCTTCGCACGATCCTATATCCATTCTTTTATTGGGGATAGACGAGCGCCCAGGGGACAAAGGCCGCCCGGATTCTATGGTTGTCATGACTGTTAATCCGGAGACAAAAAAAACCACGATGACAAGTATTCCGCGTGATACGAGGGTATTTATACGATCAAAGAATACCTTTTCTAAAATGAATTCGGCATATACCTATGGCGGAATTGAAGGTACCGTTCAAACGGTAGAACAATTTTTGAACATTCCAATCAATTACTATATCAAAGTAAATATGGACGGGTTTAAAGATATTGTAGATGCGGTTGGCGGAGTCACGGTGAATAATCGTATTGACTTCACCCTTGAAGGAGTGCATCTATCAAAAGGGAAGCAACATCTTAATGGTAAGACTGCTCTTACATATGCGCGGATGAGAAAAGACGATCCTCGCGGTGATTTTGGACGTCAACAGCGGCAGCGCGAGATCATCAACCAAATTATTCATGAAGGTGCACAATTAAAATCATTAGCAAACTATCAAGAGATCTTAACGGCATTAGAAAAAAACGTAAAAACGAACTTGACGCTGGACAAAATGATCGATATTCAAAGTTCTTATAAAGAAGCTGCAAAGAATATTAAACAAATAGAAATTGAAGGTGAAGATAAAAAAATGGATGGCTTATGGTACCATATTGTGACTGACGAAAAGCGAAAGGAGATCTCAAAAAAGCTTCGCCGGCAATTGAACTTAAAATCATAACGAGCGAATTCAGTCAATTTCAAAGTATAAACCTTAATTGCCTGACAAGGTCAACAACGCTCCGGTCACAAGAACAAAAGCCTTTTTACAGGCACAGCTTGTAGAGAAAATGGGGGTTACTATAAGCTTAGCACCTGTTCATTTAGAACAGGTGCTTTTATGCTGTAGTTTAGTTAAAATTAAGCTTAACTTTAGCAAAATCCCCTTTCAATTTTCATATGTTCGTAATATAGTTGTAATAGTTGTAATGTAACTTTTTGAGATTGACAAACGACAATAAATTGAACGGAGGGGTTTCAGGTGGAAGAAACCTTTCAGAGAATATATGATACATATCACCAGGATTTATTTCAGTTTTTATTTTATATGGTAAAAGATAAAAGCCAAGCGGAAGACTTAGTCCAGGAAGTGTATATCCGCGTATTGCACTCATATGAAACATTTGAAGGCAGAAGCAGCGAAAAAACCTGGCTTCTTTCGATTGCCCGGCATGTCGCCATCGACTGGTTCAGAAAACAGCAGACGATCCGCCAGCGGATTATGGGTACGTTTGATTGGGAAAAACAAGAGGTGAGAGACCAGCAGCCACTGCCTGAAGACATTTTGCTGCAAAATGAAAACCTAAATGACATCTTTAAAGCGCTTGATAAATGTACACTGGATCAAAGATCTGTGATTATTTTGCGCTTTATTCAAGGTTATTCGATTTCAGAAACGGCTCAGGCGCTGCAATTTTCTGAAAGCAAAGTGAAAACGACCCAGCATCGCGGCCTGAAGGTACTTCGCAAACAGATGGAGCTTTTGAAGGAGGATCAAAGGAATGAAGAAGTCAGAATGGAACGAAGAACGGCTAAAGATGTTACTAAGCCAACTTCCAACAGTTAAAGATGACCGTTCAGCAAAGCAAATTTATCAAAAGCTGCTTCTTGCGCAGCCGAAGATGAAATCCCCTAAAAATCGGGCAGGGGCATTTGCTGCGACAGTGATGGTTCTCTTTCTTCTCATGCTGATCACTCCTCAATTAGTCGATCAAATCAGATCGCAAAGCGGGGAAAAGGCTGACATCGCTTCAGGCAGCCAAAGCAACATAGAAGCGGGGCACGGGGAAGCGAAAACGGCTGATGCAGGCCAGTCGAAGCCTGCCACTACTTTTGTCGTTCCCAGCGATCAAAAAGACAATTATGTCACTTTGGCATTTTTAGATGATTCAGACTCGGTTATCGTACCGGTCAGCATACGAAAAGGCACCGGCGTGAAAAGCGTGGAAGATGCCCTTAACGAATACGGCCAGCTTGATGTTGATCAGTTCAAACCGTTTAACACATCTTTTTTGCAAAATATAAAATTTGATGAAGAGAAAGAAAGCAAAACTGTGACCATTCAAGTGGATGAAAACATTTCCGGCATTTCATCTGGTGATTTTCAGCTGATGAAAAAAGTGCTCAATGAAACATTTAAATGGAGTTCTTATAACTCCGTACAGTTCGTCTCAAACGGAGAACCGGGGATTGAAGTCGATTCATATGGTATGCTTATGGATTTGTCCATTGAGCAGCAGTCACAAAGAGGCTATTTACTGTATGATAGCGCTGACGGAAAGCAGTATCTTGTACCGTCGAATGACTCATATCGAGATATTAAGGAAGCAATCAGGAAGATGCAGCAAGGAGAAAGCGGCTCTCATTTAACATCCATTATACCGAGTGACCGGCTGATTCAATCGGTTGAAGAAAACGGCAAAGAGCTTATTATTCATTTTTCGTCCTCAGCGGACATTCAAAATCAAACCGATGATATTTTAATGCTGGAAGGCCTGCTCCTGACAGCAAAAGATTTCGGTTTCACAAAAGTGAAATTTATGAATGCAAATATAAACAGGGTCGGAAGCTATGACTTGTCAAAATCCATACCTGTCCCATATGCTCCAAACCCGATTACGATAAAAAAATAAAAAAAAGAGACTCCTGTCCCGGGGTCTCTTTTTCAATGGATAAAATGTATAAAATGTCCTTATTTGGAAGTATACTAAGCTGTCGCAAAAGAAAAATCTTCTTGCCGAACGGGCATACATCGGCGTGCAGGCTGTATCCTGCCATTGCATAGGAGGACTGGAACACTTGAAACCGCTTAGACATAAATACGTCATATTGCTGATCATATCGCTGTCGGGCTTCGCTTACACCATGGCCCCATCTGCTGCTGCATCTAAAGGAGCGAAAGCCTCACATTGGATCGAACCGATTAAAGGGGAAATTACGGATCAGTTTGGCACAAGGGGAGGCAAACATAAAGGACTTGATATCGCTGCTCCTGAAGGAGAGAGCGTGGTGGCTGCCGCAGGCGGAACCGTAAGTAAATCATACGCATCCGATTCATACGGCCAAGTCATTTTCATCAAACACGATAACGGATATGAAACAGTCTATGCCCATTTGAGCAAACGGCTGAAACAAAAGAACGACCGTGTGAGAAAAGGCGAGCAGATCGGAATCATCGGCAATACCGGAATCTCGACGGGAACGCATCTTCACTTTGAAATCCATCATGGACCATGGACAGAGAATAAGAAAAACGCGATTGATCCGCTGACAGTCTACAACGAGAAAGCGTTTCAGCAAAATTCTGTTCATGTCCATAAGGGGAGCAGTGACGCAAACGGAACGATCACCGTGCAAAAAGGAGACACGCTCTGGAAGATCAGCCGAAAGAGCGGAATATCTGTCAACCGCATCATGAAGATCAATGCTCTTGCCAATTCGCATATTAGCGTCGGACAAATCCTGCACCTTGATGAGCGGGAGGCGAAACGCCGCACTTATATTGTCCAAAAAGGGGATACGCTTTACCAAATTGCCGAAAAAATGGGTGTAACGGTTCAGCATATTCAACAATGGAATGATCTGAAAGGGGAGCAAATCTATCCGCGCCAGCCCTTGACTATCAGAGATGATCATTCATCATGAAAACGAAAAAACGGAACTCAGGAAAGAGAAAGTCTTCCTCCTGAGCTCTGCCGGCTGCTATGGCAGGTCGATGACCTTAACCGATACAATGTCGTCGATGTTTTTTAATTCATTGACAATGCTGTCTTCAAGGTGGCGGTCAAATGAGAGCATCATGATCGCTTCGCCGCCTTTTTCTTTCCGTCCCACCTGCATTGTCGCGATGTTGATGTCATGATCTCCGAGAATCCGGCCGACATGGCCGATCATGCCGGGTTTATCCTGATGGTGGATGTAGACAAGGTGACCGGTTGGATAAAAATCAATGTCAAATCCGTTCAAAGCGACAATCCGTCCGCCAAAGTGCGGAATATACGTCGCTGTTAACGAAAACGTTGACAGATCGCCGGTTACTTTAACGGAAATGCAGTTTTCATAGCCGGATTCATTGGAAGAAATCTTTTCACTGAAGCTGATGCCGCGCTCTTTCGCAACGGTGCCGGCGTTTACTTCATTGACGGTGGCAGCGACGCGCGGTTTCAGGAATCCGGCCAAAAGGCTTTTCGTAATAAATGATGTTTCAAGCTTTGCTATAGACCCTTCATAATGGATGGCCACATCTTTAACAGGCTCGTTCATACATTGTGATACAAGGTTTCCGATTGTATTGGCAAATTGATGATAAGGCTGGATCTTTTGGAAAGAGTCCTTCGTCATGGCCGGAAGGTTGATCGCGGACATGACAGGGTTCCCCTGTGCATATTGCAGGACTTCCTCTGAAACCTGGGCCGCTACATTTAGCTGTGCTTCTTTTGTTGAAGCTCCCAAATGCGGAGTGGCGATCACGTTCTGGTGATCGATCAATTTTGAATCCACAGGAGGTTCGACTTCAAAAACGTCGAGGGCCGCCCCTGCGACATGACCGCTTTCAAGCGCCTCAAAAAGTGCCGCTTCATCAATGATTCCGCCTCTGGCGCAGTTGACAAGGCGGACGCCTTTTTTCGTTTTGGCGATGGTTTCCTTGTTTAAGAGCCCCTTCGTTTCTTTCGTCAGCGGAGTGTGAACGGTAATGATATCTGCGGAGGCGAGAACTTCTTCAAAGCTGTTGGCGTTGACTCCGAGCTTGTTTGCTCTCTCCTGGGTTAGAAACGGATCATATACATGGACCGTCATTCCAAACGCTTTGGCGCGGCTTGCAATTTCGCTTCCGATCCGCCCCATTCCGACGATGCCGAGCGTTTTTCCGTAAAGCTCTGAACCCACGTAAGCAGAACGGTTCCATTCGCGCGATTTAACGGATATGTTCGCCTGCGGAATATGTCTCATCAAAGCGGAAAACATCGCAAAAGTATGTTCAGCCGTTGAGATTGTGTTTCCGTTCGGCGCGTTAACGACAATCACGCCGTGCTTCGTCGCTTCATCAATATCGATGTTGTCCACGCCTACCCCTGCTCTGGCGACAATTTTTAATGATGTCATCTTGTTGAACAGTTCTTCCGTCACTTTTGTGGCGCTTCTCACCAAAAGAGCATCAAACGTATGAAGCTCATCTTCCGCTTCCGCGACATTTTTTTGAACAATTTCAATAAAATCAGCTTCCATTAATGGTTTAAGGCCATCGCTAGACATTTTATCTGAGACCAATACTCGAAACATGTAAGATTTCCTCCTAAATAAGCGTCATAAATATCTGATAATTTACCATATTCCATAAATGGTGTCAATGAGTTCCCGCGGAAAAGACGAAAATTAAAAATGAATAAACTGTGAATGTGCGGATTTTAGCTGGAGAGGGGAAATGTGTTTTGCTGATGGAAGAAGCTGAGCTTCGATCTGTACATTTCTTCACAATTACATTATAATAATATCAAAATTAAAAAATCATATGATCAATCTTCGGGGCAGGGTGAAATTCCCTACCGGCGGTGATGAGTTTTGACTCTAAGCCCGCGAGCCTTTTTTAGGCAGGATTCGGTGAGATTCCGGAGCCGACAGTATAGTCTGGATGGGAGAAGATGGAGGTTCCGCGTTTGAAATGCAACATTTTCAAGCGTTTATTTAACCTGTCTGAAAACAGCCCCGCTTTGTCAAAAAAGCGGGTTTTTTGTTTAATGGCGGGGGCAAGAACCATTCCTCTTTTCGTGAGATGTTGATCGAAAAGGAGAAAGTGACAAAATGAAACACAACAGAGTAAGACGTCTAGTGTCCATCAGTATGCTGAGCAGCATTGCATTTGTGTTAATGATGCTGAGTTTTCCGATTTTGGGGGCGTATCCGTATTTGAAAATTGATTTCAGCGATATTCCCGCACTGCTTGCCGTCATATTATACGGCCCGGGTGCCGGTATCGCCGTTGAAGCAGTGAAAAATGTGCTAAACTACTTTATTGCGGGCAGCGCGTCAGGCGTCCCGATCGATCAGACGGCGAACTTCATCGCAGGAACGCTGTTTATTCTGCCGGCCGCTTTGCTGCTGAAAAAATCAAGCTCTGCCAAAGGGTTTGCGGCGGCGCTCATTGCAGGAACGGTATTGATGGCTGTTTTAATGAGCATTTTAAATTATGTACTGTTTATGCCTGCATACACTTGGTTCCTACATGCTCCGGCATTATCGGCAGCCGCGCTGAAGACGACGATCGTGGCCGGAATCCTTCCTTTCAATATCATTAAAGGCCTTGTCGTGACATTGGTGTCCACACCGATTTTCCTTCAGCTGAGACCTTGGCTGAAAGAAAATGTCCGGATGGCTAAACAGCATTAACGCATAGAAAAAAAGCCCGGGCTCGAAAGCAGCCGGGCTTTTTGATTAAAAAATATCCGGCACACGCTGTGCCGGATATTGCTTTTTTATTCGTGCTTAAGCGGGTCGCCTTCAAACGGCTCATCCGCAACTTTAATCGAATCGGTAGGACATCCTTCAAACGCATCCATCATGTCTTCTTCTAAGACATCAGGCACTTCGACGACACCTTGGTTGTCATCGAGAGTGACAAACGCGATTCCTTCATCATCGTAGTCATAAATATCAGGAGCGGCTGCGCCGCAAGCGCCGCATGCGATGCACGTATCTTTGTCTACAATTGTATATTTTGGCATGAATAAAAAACCTCCCAGATTGTTCTTCGTTGGAACAAATGGTTTAACCCTCTATCTGTCCGATATGAAACCTATTCCCATTCCTTATTGTAATGCTGTTAATCCTACATTTCAACTCAAAAATATTGAGAATGCTTATCACACAAGGGTTCTACTGCTAACATGCCCCTTTTAAATGACTTTAAACGTCGATTTCTCTGCAAAATCTGTTAAAATAATAAGAAGAAAATGATCGAATGTTGTCCGGAAGAATGTAGGTGATGCTATGTCAGTTCATTTTTTTGACGCCGTCGTGCTGGACATCCTCTCTGCGATGAGGGGAGAACGGTCGCCGAGCGCCGTATATCATTTGTTAAAGGGGAAAAGGTCATCACAGACGATACAGGATGCCGGTTTATTTGCCGTCTCAAAGTATTTCGGCTTTTGTTCGTCCCTTTCAAGAGACCGGTTGAATGGCAGCTTTCAAAAATTGCTGCGGCAATCTTTCATCACCGAAAAGCGGGAAACAGGCGCTTATGTCGTGACTGAAAGCGGCGAAAAGGAACTTGCCCGCTGCTTCAGCCTGCATCCCTGGCCCCGCCATTTTCACTGCGCATATTATCAGGCGGCCGCAAACATCATGTGGGGAAGGATGTCCCTATTGATTCAGGTGTTGTCAAACAGACGTTATGGGGAACGCGTTTATTTGCCGATCATAAAAGATTACCAGATTCAACATTGGGTCAGGCAGTACTTGAGAAACCGGAATGCAGACGAGCTGGCAGCGCGTTTTCATGCGGAATTGAAGGAAAAACTGTCGGCATTGGATCATGACCGGCAGGCCGCTGTGTTTGTACATTCCCTGACATCAGCCGCCAAAGTCGGTTTTACATGTAAACAGCTTGCAGAAAAAATGCGTGAGGATGAATGGTACATATATGCTCTGTTTTGGGATGTTCTGCACTATTTTATTCAATCCGTTCAAAAGGGTGAAAGCCCGCTTTTTCAAGCGCTGATCAAAGACATCCCATTTAAAGACGGACTGACACAGTCGACAAGGAAAACGCTGTTTTTGATTAAAGAAGGAAAATCGATTGACCGGATAGCGGAAATCCGCAATTTAAAAACGGCGACGATCGAGGACCATATCGTGGAAATCGCGATTCATGATCCGGCTTTTTCCATTGAAAAATACGTCACAAAAGAGGAACAAAAAATCATTGCCGATTATGCGAAAATCAATCAAACCAATAAAATCAGACAAATTAAAGAAGGGCTCGGCGGAAGATACAGCTATTTTAAAATCCGCCTGGCCCTGTCGAAAACGGTGACCCGGCATGGATAAACTTCATCAGGCCCTCTACCGCCATTTCGGCTACAGCTCTTTTAAAAAGGGACAAGAAGACATTATAAAAAGCGTCATCGAAGGACGGGACACGGTGGCCATGCTTCCGACAGGAGGAGGGAAATCATTGTGCTACCAGCTTCCCGGTCTTTTGACAGACGGAACGGTGCTGATAGTATCCCCGCTGCTGTCTTTAATGGAGGATCAGGTCCAGCAATTAAAAATGCGCGGTGAAAAAAGAGTCGCGGCTTACAACAGCGCCTTAACCTATCAGGAAAAAGAAGCGGTTTTAAAACAGCTTCACCGGCTCAAGTTTCTTTATATATCACCCGAGGCTCTCCAGTCGGAGCAGATGTTGAAGCGGCTTCAAGCGATTAATATCAGCTTTTTCGTCGTTGATGAAGCCCACTGCATCTCGCAATGGGGGCATGACTTCAGACCTGACTACTCGAAGCTCGGCGAGATCAAAAAACAGCTCGCCGGCCCCGTTACCCTGGCGCTGACAGCAACGGCAACAGAAGCGACATTAAAGGATATATCCCGGCTCCTCGGTTTGGAAGAAGCCCGTTATTTGATTCATTCCGTTGATCGGCCAAACATCGCCCTTCATATTGAGGAAGTGCAGGATACCGCCGAAAAAACGAAAAGGCTTACCGAACTGGTCCGTAAGCTTCAGGGGCCCGGCCTCGTCTATTGTCCGACAAGAAAATGGGCTGAAGAACTGGCTGATCGGATCACAGAGGGGACGAGGCTGAGAACGGGGTTTTATCACGGGGGAATGGAAGCCGGGGACAGGATGCTGATTCAGCAGCAGTTCATCCGTAACCAGCTCGACCTCGTCTGCTGCACAAATGCGTTTGGAATGGGTGTTGATAAGCCGGATGTCAGGTATGTAATCCACTTTAACCTTCCCCAGACAGCTGAGGCATTCATGCAGGAAATCGGGCGGGCAGGACGGGATGGAAACCGGAGCATCAGCATTCTGCTGAAGGCTCCCGGAGATAAGGAAATTCAAGAGCAGCTGATTCAGACAGAAGCCCTCAGCCGGCATGATATCGATTTTTTGTATGAAAAGCTTGCCGGCGTTCGGGATGAACGCGGCTTAAAAGAAACCCTTCAGCAATCGGGCTTAACGGAAACACAGGCCCGCCATTTTGCCCACTTGTATGTAAAGTTTCGCCATTTAGGGAATAAAGGCAGAGAGCACATTTATCAGGAAATGGACTTCAGAAAGCAGCAAAAATTAAGCAAGATGGAAGGCTTTGCCCACATCGCAGCGAACAAAGGATGTTTTCGCGAAGGGCTGCTTGCTTATTTTAATGAAAGGCGAAAACCGAGGAAAACGCCTTGCTGCACGCACTGCGGATTACATCTTGAAGATTATGAAGCTAAAGGAGACCACCCGATTATGAATCAATTAACAGCATGGGAAGAAGAATTGGATATGATTTTCGCTGTCAGCCGTGATCATGTATGCTGAAAAAACAATCGGACATCATCCGGCGGCTGTCAGACGGGGAAATGCTGAAGCAGCTCTATTTTTCCCAGCTTCTCATGCTCTGTACAGCGATTTTGCTGGGCGTCTTTTTGTTTGATGATACCGGCAGTTTTTTCTCGCTGTGGAATGGATATGATCTGAGAATCCTGACATACGGCGTGCCGCTTGCTGTTTTCGTAATCATCATCGACCTGGCAGTGATGAAATGGGTTCCCGAGCATATGTATGACGATGAAGGGATTAATGAAAAGCTTTTTCGAAGCCGTTCTTATCCTCATATACTGGTGCTGACGCTTTTCATCGCATTTACAGAAGAAATATTGTTCAGGGGCGTGATCCAGACCCATTTCGGCATTTGGACGGCAAGCATCATTTTTGCGCTTTTGCATTTTCGTTATTTAAGAAAGTGGCTGCTCTTTGTCATGGTGGTTTCCATCAGCTTTTTGCTCGGAATCAGTTTTTTAGCGACAAACAATTTATTCATCCCTGTAACAGCGCATTTCCTGATTGATGCTGTATTTGCGTTTCAGATTCGTTTTCAACACGTTAGGAGGAGTTTACATGACGGAGATGTCAAGGATAGAGAGGAAGAAAAAGGAGCGGGAAAAGGCTCAGGCTGAGCTTGCCCGGCAAACAGCGCCAGAGCCGGAAATCCGCGAAGATAAGATCCCTTCCAGACAGTCTTATCATGAAAAGAAGAAAAACAGCAAAAAAAAGAATAAAAACAGGAATCCTTTATTTACATCGCTTGCTGTCATATTTTTATTCATTCCGATCATCGTCTTCCTGGTGTTTATGTATATGATGAATCAAGGCGGTACGAATCCTGAGCAATATGACGATGTGTTTTATGAAAAGTCAGGCGATACAGGCTTCCTCAATGAAAAAAACGGCGGCGATCAGGAGGCTGATCAAAAAGCGGACTCTGAGCAAAAAGCCGCCGCTCTTCAAGAAAAAAAGCAGGAAAACAGCGAAAAAACGGACGAGACCCCAAAAAAAGAAACAGCGCAAGAACAGCCTACAGAAGACAAAAAAACGGAGGACAAGCCTGCTGCGGCAGAGAACAAGCCTGCCGTAACTGCGAAAAAATCCGAAGACAAGTCCGCTTCCACAAAGAAAAATACCGCAAAAGCCCCCCCGGTCCGGCAAGCGCCGCAACCAAAAAAGGTGATTCAGCATACCGTCGCTGAAAAAGAAACCCTTTACCGGATCTCCATGAAATATTATAAAGACCGGTCAGGAGAGGAAAAAATCCGCAATTACAATCAATTATCCGGCAACAACGTGTACGCGGGGCAGGTGCTCGATATTCCTTTTTATTGAGGGCCTGCATGATTGTCCCGTCTTCCTCATATACATTGTACAAACATGAGGACAAGGTGTGAGGAATGTGGAAAGCGCACTTGATCAGCTTGATCGTTTTACTGACGAACCTACAAAACAAATGCTTCGCGGCTTAATTAAAAGAAAACGAAAATATGAAAATTATAAAAAGCAATCGTTCAGATGGCAGGCGGCCGCCCTGATCTGCGCCGCATCGTTTTGCTTGTTTGTAGCCTGGAAAGGGTATGGAAAAAACAGCATCCTGGGAGAATTGCTGAACGATTCCATGTACATGCTTTGGATATTGTCGGCGGCTTTCGCTTACAGCACAGCATATTTTTTTAAAAAGAAGGAAGAGAAAGCGGAAGCGGACTTTCATAAGCTCAGATGCGAGATTATTCAGAAAAGCACCGATTTGTGGCCCCAGCCCGAGGAATGGAAATCGAGGGAAACGGTTTATAAAGTCATGAAACAGCAGTATGACATCAATTTGTATTTTGAAAGCAAATAAAAAAAGGCGTTTTCTTGGCAAAAGAAACGTCTTTTTTCATCAGGCGTCTTATATGAAAGAAAACAAGAATGGGGAATCAATATGATCTATTTGCTCAGTCTTATTTCCGCTGCTTTCGTTTGCGCTATTGCATTCATTTGGAAAATGTCGGCCATCGCCAAAGAAAACCGTGTAAAGCGCGCTGATTTTCCGCTCAGACGACTGGGGGGAAAAGAGCCGCTGAACATCTTTTTTATATCTGACATTCATAGACGCACAGTCAGTGAAGAGATCATCCGCGAAGTGGAGGAGCACGGCGTGCATATGGTCGTCATCGGAGGCGATCTGGCAGAACAGGGCGTCCCGTTTACGAGGATTGAAGAAAATATCAAACGGCTGACAAGTTTGGGAAAAACGTATTTTGTATGGGGAAACAATGATTACGAGGTCAGTCAGGAAAGGCTTGTCCGTCTGTTCAAAACATATGGTGTGACCGCTCTTCGCAATGAATCGGTCATTTATGACCACTGCGGACAGATCATCAATATCAGCGGTGTTGACGATCTCAGGCTCGGGTTTGCCGATTATCCGGAGGCGGTCAGGAAGCTTTGCCCCGGAGCTCCGACTCTTTTAGTGTCGCACAATCCCGGTATTCATCATCAAATACATGAGGAAGACGGAATCGATCTGATTCTCAGCGGCCATACCCATGGAGGCCAGATTCGCATCGGCAGATTCGGCCTTTATGACATCGGCGGAACGGGAATGGTTCATCAAGTGCATTATCTGATCAGCAACGGCTATGGAACGACAAGGCTTCCATTAAGGTTCGGGGCGAGGCCGGAAACGCACCTCATCAGACTGATGCCCGGACAGGAATAAGGCGCTGCACGCATCCGTTCCCGGCTTTTTTCCCGGAAAAGAAGGAAAAGACAGCATAGTGCTTGTCTTCCGCCCAAACACAGTGTAAACTGGTATCAAAATTAAGAACCTATGACTCATCATCTCCATATAATAAGATAAATGATGTGTGCAAGAAGAGGCAGGAGGGAACGTTATGCGGCTTGAGCGTCTTAATTATAACAAGATCAAAATCTTTCTGACACTTGACGATCTGACAGACCGGGGGCTGACGAAAGAAGACCTTTGGAAAGACTCATTTAAAGTCCAGCAGCTGTTTAAGGACATGATGAACGAAGCGAATACAGAGCTCGGGTTTGAAGCAAATGGCCCAATCGCTGTAGAAGTGTATTCTCTCCAAGCACAGGGAATGGTCATCATTGTCACGAAAAACCAGGAAGCAGATGAAGACGATAATGAGTATGATGAGGATTATATAGAAATGCAGGTCAAACTTGGTGAAAGTGTTGACATTATATATGAGTTTCAAACGTTTGAACATCTGATCGAGCTTTCCAAAAATCTCGACCGGATCGGAATTCAAGGCGGAACGGTCTATCATTATGAAGGAAGGTATTTCCTGAGTCTTGACGATTTCGATTCCCATTCCGTCGATGGCGTGATCTCGATTTTAGCCGAGTATGGAAACCCGACGACGTTAACCATTTACAGGCTTCAGGAATACGGGAAGAAAATCATGGAAAACAATGCCGTCGAGACCATTCAAACGTACTTTAAATAGCCTAAAGCGCAAAAGATGTACTGCTGTGTTAAACAGCAGTTTTTTTTAGCCGAAAATAAGAATATACAAACATGATTTTTCCCGAATATTTTTGCGAAAAAAGGCTGTTTGTCCTTTGCATGATTAATGCAAGGGTGTATACTATTCTCTGAAAGGACAACATGCCAGAAAGACTTTAGGAGGTTAACTTATAATGGTAGCCGATCAAAACACCGGTCATACTGAGGAAAATACACATGATGTTTTGAAATCAACGCAAACGGTGATACATAAGGCGCTTGAAAAATTAGGGTATCCAGAAGAAGTGTATGAATTGTTAAAAGAGCCGATCCGTTTTTTAACGGTTAAAATTCCGGTTCGCATGGATGATGGATCTGTAAAAATTTTCACGGGATACCGCGCTCAGCACAATGATGCAGTAGGGCCGACAAAAGGCGGCATCCGTTTTCATCCGGGAGTTACAGAAAAAGAAGTTAAAGCGCTTTCTATTTGGATGAGTCTGAAATGCGGAATCATCGACCTTCCATATGGAGGCGGAAAGGGCGGGATCATCTGTGATCCGCGGGATATGTCCTTTCCTGAACTTGAACGTTTAAGCAGAGGCTACGTCAGAGCGATCAGCCAAATTGTCGGACCGACAAAGGACGTGCCTGCTCCCGATGTATTTACCAATTCTCAAATTATGGCATGGATGATGGACGAATATTCAAGAATCGATGAATTCAATTCTCCGGGTTTCATTACCGGAAAACCGCTCGTTTTAGGTGGTTCTCACGGCAGAGAATCTGCGACAGCAAAAGGGGTTACGATTTGTATTAAAGAAGCGGCGAAGAAGAAAAACATCGATATCGAAGGGGCTTCTGTCGTCGTGCAGGGGTTCGGAAATGCGGGAAGCTATCTTGCGAAATTTATGCATGACGCAGGCGCAAAGGTAGTCGGCATTTCTGATGCATACGGCGGCTTATACGACCCTGAAGGTCTTGATATCGATTATTTGCTTGACCGCCGAGACAGCTTCGGAACCGTCACAAAGCTCTTTAACGACACGATTACAAACCAGGAGCTGCTTGAACTGGAATGCGACATTTTAGTGCCGGCGGCGATTGAAAACCAAATCACCGCAGAAAACGCGCATAACATTAAAGCGAAAATCGTTGTTGAAGCCGCAAACGGCCCGACAACGCTTGAAGGGACGCAAATTCTTTCAGACCGCGGGGTCCTCCTGGTTCCCGATGTATTGGCGAGCGCCGGCGGTGTCACGGTATCCTATTTTGAATGGGTGCAAAACAACCAGGGCTTCTACTGGTCTGAAGAAGAAGTGGAAGAAAGACTGGAAAAAATGATGGTCAAATCGTTTAACAACATTTATGAAATGGCCCAAAACCGCAGAATCGACATGCGGCTTGCCGCCTACATGGTGGGCGTCAGGAAAATGGCGGAAGCATCACGGTTCAGAGGCTGGATATAAGCATAGCATTTGCAACAAGTCAAAAAATCTCCTATCCTAAAATAGGAGATTTTTTGTTTTTCGGATATGACAGGAGATGAACGGAACATGAAAGAAGAAAAAGTGATCATTATCGGCGGCGGCCCCTGCGGGCTTTCAGCAGGTATTGCATTGCAGCAAATCGGAATCGATGCACTCATCATTGAAAAGGGGAATATCGTAAACAGCATTTATCAATATCCTACCCATCAGACGTTTTTCAGCTCAAGTGAAAAGCTTGAGATCGGTGATGTTGCCTTTATCACGGAAAACCGCAAACCGGTCAGAAACCAGGCGCTCGCCTACTACAGGGAAGTGGCCAAACGGAAGAATTTAAGAATCAATGCTTTTGAAAAGGTCCACTCTGTAACGAAAACAGAAAAGAACCGCTTTTTAGTCGAGACGTCAAAAGATGTGTATTTGGCCTCGTTTTGCATCGTTGCGACGGGATACTATGACAACCCGAATTATATGAATGTACCGGGTGAGGATCTGCCCAAGGTCTTTCATTATTTTAAAGAAGCGCATCCTTATTTTGACAAAGATGTTGCGGTCATCGGCGGAAAGAACTCAAGTGTTGACGCTGCGCTGGAGCTTGTGAAAGCCGGAGCAAGAGTGACCGTTTTATACAGGGGAAAAGAATATTCCCCGAGCATTAAACCGTGGATTCTGCCTGAATTCGTGTCCCTCGTCAAACACGGGAAAATACGGATGGAGTTTCGTGCGGTCGTCAAGGAAATCACAGAGGATCAGCTGACCTTTACGATTGATTCCAAAGAGGAAGAGACGATTAAAAACGATTTTGTGTTTGCCATGACAGGCTACCATCCCGATCACAGCTTTCTTGAAAAAATGGGGGTTGAAATTGAGCCTGAGTCAGGCCGCCCGCTGTTTAATGAAGAAACGATGGAGACAAACGAAGAAGGCATTTTCATCGCCGGTGTGATCGCTGCCGGGAACAATGCAAATGAAATTTTCATCGAAAACGGGCGTTTCCATGGCGGAATGATAGCCGCCGAGATCGCAAAACGGATATAAATATTCTTTAGTTTGCGGTTTGTAACTCAAGAAAGAGAGCATATTCTATATATAGATGTGCTCTCTTTTTTTATAGCAGCACAGATTATGACGAAAAGGGGCATCCTACGATGAAAAATAAAGTGGCTCTCATCACGACGGGCGGAACGATCGCAAGCAGAAAGACAGAAAGCGGAAGGCTTGCGGCAGGCGCCATCAGCGGTACGGAATTGGCCGAAATCTGCAAGCTTCCGGAAGATGTGCAAGTCGATGTATATCCGACGTTTCAGCTTCCGAGCATGCACATTACCTTTCAAGACTTGCTCCAGCTGAAAAGCGCCATCGAAAAGGTCTTCGAAGATGACACGTATGACGGCGCTGTTGTAACGCACGGGACTGATTCGCTTGAGGAAACGGCCTACTTCCTCGATTTAACCATCCGGGACGACCGGCCGGTTGTCGTCACAGGCTCACAGCGCCCCCCGGAGGAGCAGGGGAGTGACGCATATACAAATATCAGGCACGCCGTTTATACCGCCTGCAGCAAGGAGATAAGAGGAGCCGGGACGGTTGTCGTTTTTAACGAAAGGATTTTCAATGCGCGCTACGTTAAAAAAGTTCATGCGTCAAATCTTCAGGGTTTCGACGTATTTGGTTTTGGATACTTCGGGATCATTGACAATGATAAAGTATACGTCTATCAGAAGCCGCTAAGACGGGACGTGCATCAGCTGAAAAAAAGCCTCCCTGTGGTCGATATTATTAAAAGCTATCTTGATGCGGACGGGAAGTTTATCCGCGCCGCTGTGCAGGAAGGAGCCGCCGGAATCGTGCTTGAAGGCGTCGGGAGGGGGCAGGTGACGCCGAAAATGGTGGCGGATATAGAGGCCGCTTTGCAAAAAGGCGTTCATATCGTGGTCACAACAAGCGCAGAAGAAGGCCAGGTCTATACAACTTATGACTACGCCGGCAGCAGCTATGACCTCGTCAAAAAAGGCGTCATTCTCGGAAAAGATTATGACAGCAAAAAAGCGCGGATCAAATTGGCGGTTCTGCTTGCAAGCTATGACGATGGAATAAAAGACAAGTTTTGCTATTAGCTGTTTTTTTCGCCTGCCTTTTTCAATTTCAAAACATTGTGAATCATGGTAGGATAGAATCAGATGGAAAGGAAAGAGGTTTCACATGTTCGGAATTATCTCCGCAGGCGTAGCTCCAGGAATCGCATTGTTGATGTATTTTTACTTGAAGGAAAAGTATGAAACAGAGCCCATCCGTATGGTTATCCGCCTTTTTATACTAGGAGTCTTGCTCGTCTTTCCGACGATGTTCATACAGTATGTTTTGGAAAAAGAAAACATATCTGAGAGCAACTTTGTCATCTCGTTTTTATCTTCCGGGTTTTTGGAAGAATTTTTAAAATGGTTTTTGCTCATGTTCAGCATTTACCAGCATGTCGATTTTGATGAACATTATGACGGAATCGTTTACGGGACAAGCATTTCGCTCGGATTTGCCACACTGGAAAACATTTTGTACTTGATCGGAAACGGGGTGGAGCACGCGTTTGCGCGGGCGCTTCTTCCTGTATCAAGCCATGCCTTGTTCGGCGTTATTATGGGCTTTTATATCGGTAAAGCACGTTTTTCGAAGCGCAAAAAGCAGCTGGAATGGCTTTTGCTGTCGTTTTTTGTGCCGGCTGTACTTCACGGCTTTTATGATTATATTCTCCTTGCTCTTAAAAATTGGATGTATTTTATGCTGCCCTTTATGGTGTTTCTATGGTGGTTCGGCCTGCGAAAAGCAAAAAAAGCCCGTTCCATCCATGCCGGGGAACAGCCGCTCGATCTGTAGCCGCCTTTATCAAGGCGGCTATTTTATTTTCCAAAATGCTCTTTTTGAAACAGCTGAGCCAAATGTTTATTGGATTGAAACAGAAAGGAAAGCGTGTATAAAATCTGCCTCGCTACAAAAGATATGGGTACAAAAATGCTGGAGGAGGCTTAAAACATGAAGTCGAAAGGTTCTTTTTGTTTGAATGTCATTCTTTGTACCCTTATGGCAACAAGTCTTTCACTTCCATTCAGTCAAACAAGCTCCGCCTTTACTGCGCAAGTGATACAGCGGGGGGCGACGGGGGACGATGTAATTGAACTTCAGGCAAGACTTCAATATAACGGCTATTATAATGGCAAGATTGACGGTGTTTATGGATGGGCGACATACTGGGCGGTCCGCAATTTTCAGCACCGGTTTGGATTGAAGGAAACAGACGGTCTTGTCGGACCGAAAACAAAACAACATTTAGTCAACACGACAAAATACTACAGTGCTTATGTGCACAAACAGCTTAGAAAAGGTAACCAATTTACCCATTACGGAGGCATGCCGCTGAAGTATCAGACAAAGCCTTCAAAAGAAGTGCAGCAGCAGGCGAGACAAAGAGCGGAGGCCAGACAGCGCCAGCAGGCCGCTCCAAAGCAGTACGCGGCGCAAAAGCAGCAACAGAAGCAGCAGGCGGCCCCAAAGCAGCAACAGAAACAGCAGGCGGCCCCAAAACAGCCGGAAAAACAAGCGGCACCGAGAAAATACGATGCGGTCGCTGCCAACATGCCGGGCGGCTTTTCAAACAATGACATCAACCTATTGGCCCAAGCGGTTTACGGTGAAGCCCGCGGTGAACCATACGACGGCCAAGTTGCGGTGGCGGCTGTAATTTTAAACAGGATTGACAGCCCGATTTTCCCGAATACGGTAGCCGGCGTTATTTTTGAGCCGCTCGCCTTCACGGCGGTGGCCGACGGCCAAATTTATATGACGCCGGATAAAACGGCGAAAAAAGCCGTGCTGGATGCCATCAACGGCTGGGACCCTTCAGAAAATGCCTTATACTATTTCAACCCTGACACAGCCACGAGCCCGTGGATATGGGGAAGACCTCAAATCAAAAGGATAGGCAAACACATTTTCTGTGAATAAAAGCGAGGTGTTATAAATGATCAGAGGAATTTTAATCGCCATTTTAGGAATCGCCATTGTCGGAACGAGCTACTGGGGTTATAAAGAACACCAGGAGAAAGACGCGGTCTTGCTGCATGCCGAAAACAATTATCAGCGGGCATTCCACGATTTAACGTATCAGGTGGACCAGCTTCACGATCAAATCGGCAGCACGCTTGCCATGAACAGCAAAAAAACGCTTTCCCCCGCCCTGGCAGAAGTCTGGAGAACAACGTCAGAAGCACACAACAATGTCAGCCAGCTTCCCCTTACACTTATGCCGTTTAATAAAACGGAAGAGTTTTTGGCAAACGTCGGGGATTTCAGTTATAAAACAGCCGTTCGCGACCTTGATAAAGAACCGCTGAATAAAAAAGAGTATTCATCTTTGAACAAGCTTTACGAAAAATCGAAAGATATACAAAATGAACTGCGCAATGTCCAGCACCTGATCATTGACAATAATTTAAGATGGATGGATGTCGAGCTTGCGCTTGCTTCCGGCCAGAAGCAAAGCGACAATACCATCATCGACGGCTTTAAAACGGTTGAAAATACAGCAAACGCGTTCTCGGATACCGATTTAGGCCCGGCGGCCATGACAAACAAGGTAAAAGAGGAAAAAGGATATAATCATTTAAAGGGCGATAAAATCACCCAGGCAGAAGCGAAAAAGATTGCCCAAAAATTTGCCCAAGACAAAAATTACAATATTAAAGTAGCGAAAAGCGGCAGGAAGACGAACAAAGATGTCTACTCCGTCAGCATGCAGGACCCCGACCAAAAATCCGATATTTATATGGACATCACCGAAAAAGGCGGGTATCCGGTCTACCTGATTCAAAACAAAAAAATCAAGGATGAAAAAATCAGCTTAAACGATGCCACAAACCGTGCGCTGCAATTTTTGAAAAAGAACGGTTATGACACAGATGACCTTAAAATGGACGAAAGCTCTCAATATGACGGTGTCGGCGTGTTTTCATTTGTTCCCGTTCAGGATGGCGTATGGCTTTACCCTGACAGCATCCGCATGAAGGTTGCCCTTGACGATGGGGAAATTGTCGGTTTTTCTGCAAAAGATTTTCTGACATCCCACAGGAAAAGGGACCTTCCAAAGCCTAAGCTGACGCCTGAGAAAGCGAAAGCGAGTCTGAATCATAATGTAAAAGTCCAGGAAACACGGCTTGCCCTGATTACAAACGAGGACTCTCAGGAGGTCCTCTGCTATGAAATGCTGGGGACGATCGAAAACGATACGTTCCGCATGTTCATCAACGCGAACGACGGCAGCGAAGAAAAAATAGAAAAAATGAAAAGTGCAGAACCGATATACAAGGGATTGTAAAAAGACAAAGGGAAAAGGCGGCCGATACGCCTTTTCCTTTTTGGCATCCGGAATAATTAGCGGTGAACATTTCCATACTGATGGTATGGGAGGCGGAGGCCAGCCCATATATTTCAATGAAAAGGCTTATCGGCGGTTCCGGTAAAGCACGGAGGAATTTTTATGAAAACATTTGAGCGGATATTAATCAAAATACTCGTCGTTCAGGGAATGATTTTATTATGTGTGCAGCTTCTCTACCATTTTTCTCAGACGGAGCCTTATCTGTCAAAGGTTGTGCAGTATGAAGGCGTGAATAAAATGAATATCGGCGAATGGATCGAGACATTTAAGCCGTAAATCGACGTGAAAATCTCCCCTTTTTCGCTGAGAACATGATACAATCCTATAAGGAGTACCAGAGAGCAAGGAGAGGAATTATGGAAAAGAAATTATGTATTGCAATCGACGGCCCTGCCGCAGCCGGAAAAAGCACTGTGGCGAAAATCGTGGCTCGAAAAAAAGCCTATGTTTACATTGATACCGGCGCCATGTACCGGGCCATTACGTATTTGGCGCTGAAAAAAGGCGTCGATTTGACGGATGAGGCCGGCTTGACCCAGCTCCTGAAAGACTCGGCCATCGATCTTACCGTTTCGGAAAATGGGGAACAGAAGGTATCTATTGCAGGCGAAGATGTAACAGAAGCGATCCGTACAGACGAAGTCAGCAATCAGGTATCGATTGTCGCCAAGCACAGAGGGATCCGCGAAGAAATGACAAGAAGGCAGCAGCAGCTTGCCGTGAAAGGCGGAGTCGTCATGGACGGCCGTGATATCGGCACCCATGTCCTCCCGGATGCGGAAGTGAAGATTTTCCTTTTGGCATCAGTCGAAGAACGGGCCAAACGCCGCTTTGAAGAAAATCTCAAAAAAGGGTACAATGTTAATTATGAAACGCTTGCAGAGGAGATCAGAAGGCGCGATAAGCTTGATTCCGAGCGGGAGATTTCGCCTCTGAAGAAAGCGGATGACGCGCTTGAAATCGACACGACTTCACTTTCCATCGCTGAAGTGGCCGAAAAAATCCTGCAGGTAGTAGACAAAAAGGCGCAAAATTAAAAAAATCGGACAAATTACGTTTTGTCCGCATGTTTTGACTTGACAAACACATGCTTTTATTAGAAGTTAGTAATAATAAATCATTTTATAGAACATTCAAATATCCATTTTGAATAGTTCTTTAGTACATATTCGGCTGTCCGGATTGATGTTTACGCTCAGTTCGGTATAACCGTTTTTACAAAAGCTGTGTAGGTTTGGACCAAGGAGGTTATTGAAATGACAGAGGAAATGAATCAAATTGATGTTCAAGTACCAGAGGTTGGAGATGTGGTCAAAGGGATTGTAACCAAAGTAGAGGACAAGCATGTCGATGTCGACATTCCCAACTGCAAGCAAACCGGTATTATTCCAATCAGTGAATTATCAAGTCTCCATGTAGAAAAAGCATCAGATGTCGTCAATGTTGACGATGAGCTTGAATTGAAAGTGACAAAAGTGGAAGACGACGCCTTGATTTTATCTAAACGTGCTGTTGATGCAGACCGCGCTTGGGAAGACCTAGAGAAAAAATTTGAGTCAAAAGAAATTTTTGAAGCCGAAGTTAAAGACGTTGTCAAAGGCGGTCTTGTCGTTGATATAGGCGTGCGCGGATTTATTCCGGCATCGCTTGTCGAGGCTCATTTCGTCGAAGACTTTACGGATTATAAAGGAAAGACGCTTACGCTGATGGTCGTTGAGCTTGACAGAGATAAAAACCGCGTGATTTTGTCCCACCGTGCGGTTGTCGAAAAAGAACAGTCCGAAAGAAAGCAGGAATTCCTGCAGACGCTTGAAGCCGGACAGGTTCTTGAAGGCAAGGTCCAGCGCTTGACTGATTTCGGGGCTTTCGTTGATATCGGCGGCATTGACGGACTTGTTCATATTTCACAACTTTCACATTCACATGTTGAGAAGCCGTCAGACGTTGTTGAAGAAGGCCAGGATGTAAAAGTGAAAGTGCTTTCCGTCGACCGCGACAATGAACGGATTTCATTATCCATTAAAGAAACGCTTCCGGGGCCATGGGCCAACATCGGTGAAAAAGTGAAACCGGGAGACGTCCTTGACGGAACAGTCCAGCGTCTGGTAAGCTTCGGAGCTTTCGTGGAAGTGCTTCCTGGTGTTGAAGGTCTTGTTCACATTTCCCAAATTTCAAATAAACACATCGGAACACCTCACGAAGTGCTTGAAGAAGGCCAGGACGTGAAAGTCAAGGTTCTTGATGTCAATGAAGCCGAAGAACGGATTTCTTTGAGCATGAAGGAGCTTGAAGAAAACGATAAAACAGAACAGGAAGACTACCGCCAGTATCAGGCGAAGGAAGAGTCTTCAGGATTCCAGCTCGGAGAAATGATTGGAG
Organism: Bacillus sonorensis NBRC 101234 = KCTC 13918; assembly: GCF_001592005.1. Taxonomy (GTDB): domain Bacteria; phylum Bacillota; class Bacilli; order Bacillales; family Bacillaceae; genus Bacillus; species Bacillus sonorensis. The sequence goes on along the minus strand of NZ_BCVZ01000004.1, from coordinate 175,577 downwards.
ACAAACTGAATAAATTAAAATAATTTGGTGATGATGGTGACGCGAGCCGAGAGAAAAAAACAACACATTGAACATGCCCTGTCCACCGGACAAAAACGTTTGACAGGGTTCGATGATATTACGTTTGTTCACGTCAGCCTTCCGGAAACGGCATTGTCACAAGTTGATACTTCAACAAAAATAGGCGAACTGTTCTTAAGTTCGCCTATTTTTATCAATGCGATGACAGGCGGAGGCGGACAGACGACACTTGAGATTAACAGAGCATTGGCCAGAGCCGCCGCAGAAACGAACATACCGGTTGCCGTCGGTTCCCAAATGTCAGCTTTAAACGACCCGGCAGAACGGCCTTCTTATGAGGTTGTCAGACAGGAAAATCCAAAAGGCCTCGTGTTTGCCAATTTAGGGAGCGAAGCGACGGTTGATCAGGCCCAGCGGGCTGTAGATATGATTGAAGCAGATCTGCTTCAGATTCATCTCAATGTCATTCAGGAAATCGTCATGCCTGAAGGAGACCGCTGCTTTGAAGGACGTCTGCGACGCATCGAAGAGATTTGCCGCACGGTCAGCGTCCCCGTTTCCGTAAAGGAAGTCGGATTCGGAATGAGCAGAGAAACCGCTACAAAACTCTTTAACGCGGGAGCTGCGGCGGTGGATGTCGGCGGCTATGGCGGGACGAATTTCTCGGAAATCGAAAATTTGCGCAGAGATCAGGCGGTCGAGTTTTTCAATCAATGGGGCATATCAACAGCTGCCAGCATTGCCGAGGTGAGCACCGTATGCAGTGAACATGGGACGGTTATCGCCTCAGGAGGACTTCAAAACGCCCTCGATCTCGCCAAATCGATTGCTTTAGGAGCGTCTGCGGCAGGAATGGCCGGCTACTTCCTCAAAGTGCTGACAACGTCTGGAGAGGACGCATTAGTCGAAGAAATAACCGGTCTTATCAGTGACCTGAAAAGGATCATGACCGTGCTCGGCTGTAAAACAATAGATGAACTGAAAAAAGCCCCTCTCGTTTTAAAAGGGGATACATACCATTGGCTGAAAGCAAGAGGAATTGATTCTTCAGCTTACAGCATGCGCTAAAAGCCGCCGGTTAACCGGCGGCTTTTGCGAACCAGAGGCAGCTCTGCGGCAAGCTGCCTTTTACTTATGGGTTTCGTTTACGCGCTTCCTCCGCGCTTTCAAGAGAGGTAGCTCCGTTATGGGCGATGGACTGATCACGGTCCGATTCGGTGCGCCTTTGCTGCTTCAATTTCTTTTCCTGCCTGTCTTTTCCCAAATGCCTTTCCCTCCTTATTGCACGTTTAAAAATTCCTCAGTCACTCCATACTAAAATATGGAGGACGAAAACAATGGAAGAATTTTATTACTATTGGTCAATGTGGTTTTTATGGGTTTTAACCACATTTATTCTTGAGAAAAACAGAACCCGTTTTTTTGCCTCGGCATTTATTTTGCTCAACATCATATTAAGTATGTATCAAGTCCGCTTTATCCTGTTGTTGAACGGCGCTTATCTGCTGTTTTATGCGGGCGCTTATCTGCTTGGCGGCTATGCGGCGCTCCATAGAAGTATCAAGCGCTTGCTGCTTCATCTTTCAATGGTGTCTGCCTACGGATTTTTGTTTCTTTTTGCATTATATGATCCGGTTTGGTTTATCCTAAAGCCTGAGTGGCTGATCATCATCTTGTTTGTCATCATGACCTTGACATTTGAAAAAAGCTTCATAAACCGCCTGGCGCTTATGGTGCTCGGGATGTGCCATGGAGAGCTTTTATATTCGCTCATCATCAGAAAGTTTCATGAAGGCCTTGTTGCCGGAGGATATTCTTGGCTTTCGATGTGTTCGGCAGGCATCGTCCTGCTGTACGGAGTTTCCCAATATGAGCGGCTTGTACAGCAGATTCATCAAAAATGGAAGCGATTGAACAAAGGAGCAACAAAAATGTCATGAATCAATATACCTATCCGATTATCTTGGGCATTGTCGCCGGGATTATCGTCAGAGTGTACATGCTGCGGACCGATTACCGCCAGTATCCAACTTATCTTCACGGAAAAACAGTACATATAGCTCAGGCCATGATCGCAGCTTCAATCGGAGCGGTCATCATCCCGTCTATTTTGAAATCCGATTATACAGCGATTACGTTCTTGACGTTAGCAGCGACCCAATTCAGGGATGTCCGCAATATGGAAAGAGAAACATTGACACAGCTGGACGGCTATGAGCTCGTTTCAAGAGGAAGCACCTATATCGAAGGAATTGCGATCGCTTTTGAAAGCCGGAATTACATCGTCATTTTCACAGCGCTTTTGACGACGCTGACCTATATTCTCTTTTCATCCGTATGGGCCGGAATGGTGATGGCGCTGTTTTGTTTTATCATCGGCCGCATATTGATGTCCGGCAGTTTTATTAAGCATATTGCCGATATAGAGCATCAACCATTGCACTTTGAGGACCAGGGGCTTTATGTAGACGATATTTACATCATGAACATCGGGATCCCCGAAAAGCAAAAGCTGATTCTGGAGCATGGAATGGGCTTTGTCCTGAAGCCGAAAAATTTCAATTCGGCTGTCACCCTTGCAAATCTCGGCCAAAGGCAGGCGATTTTATTTGATGTCTCAAACGTTCTCGGGGTGTACCGCGATTCGGGTGAACCATCCCTGACACCTTTGGCCAAGAGGGATTTAAATGACGGCCGGGTGGCGATTTTCGTTCTTCCTGTCATTAAGGACAAGGAGACGGCCATCAGAGTGATCGGGGATGTCCCGACACTGGAAAATGCGATACGCGTGCCGATGGAGTTTATAAAAGAACAGCATGGTAAGGTGATTCGATGAGCGATTCAATCACAATTCAAAGTTATATTCTGGCGGTCGTGACGACAAGGCGGGACCGGGTCATCGGAGGGACTAGCGTGTTTTATTGTGATGATGCCGAGGAAATGAACAAGTATGCCAAAAATCTAGAAGCGATCCTTGACGGAATCGCCCATGGAATAGGAGATGACCTGTATTTGATCGTGAAACATTTTTAATTACAGTTGTGATCTCTTTAGAAATTGATATAATATATGAGTTAAGCCCTTCTGTACAAAAAAAGAAGGGTTTCTTTCTTCACGATGAATATTTGAATATGCGGATGATCATTCCTGAAAAGAATGCTGGAAGAGAATTGAAAGGAAGGGTACTATGGGAAAACCTGTCGTAGCCATAGTTGGAAGACCCAATGTTGGGAAGTCTACGATCTTTAACCGGATTGCGGGCGAAAGAATTTCGATTGTGGAAGATACACCCGGTGTGACACGGGATCGGATATACAGCTCAGCCGAATGGCTGAACCATGATTTTAATCTCATTGATACAGGCGGAATCGAAATCGGAGATGAACCGTTTTTGGCGCAGATTCGCCATCAGGCGGAAATCGCCATGGACGAAGCCGATGTGATTATCTTTATGACAAACGGGCGTGAGGGCGTTACAGCCGCTGATGAAGAGGTGGCAAAGATTTTATACCGGACAAAAAAACCGGTCGTTCTCGCGGTCAATAAAGTCGATAATCCGGAAATGAGGGCGAATATTTATGATTTTTATTCACTCGGTTTTGGCGAGCCGTACCCGATTTCCGGAACGCACGGCCTTGGTCTCGGTGATTTGCTTGATGCGGTCAGCGAGCATTTTAAAAACATACCTGACACGAAATACGATGATGAAGTGGTTCAATTTTGCCTGATCGGGCGGCCAAACGTCGGGAAATCGTCGCTTGTTAACGCCATGCTCGGAGAAGAGCGCGTCATCGTCAGCAATATTGCCGGAACAACGCGCGATGCCGTTGACACAAAATTTACGTATAATCAGCGCGAGTTTGTCATCGTTGACACCGCCGGAATGAGAAAAAAAGGAAAAGTATATGAATCAACTGAAAAGTACAGCGTCCTCAGAGCTTTAAAGGCAATCGACCGTTCGGAAGTGGTGGCCGTCGTCTTGGATGGCGAAGAAGGCATTATTGAGCAGGACAAGCGGATTGCCGGCTATGCCCATGAAGCAGGAAAAGCCGTTGTCATCGTGGTCAACAAATGGGATGCCGTAGAAAAAGATGAGCGTACAATGAAAGAATTTGAACAAAATATCAGGGAGCACTTTCAATTTTTAGATTATGCGCCTGTATTGTTCATGTCTGCGTTGACGAAAAAACGGATTCATACATTGATGCCCGCCATCGTAACGGCAAGTGAAAACCATTCGATGAGGGTGCAAACCAACATTCTTAATGATATTATTATGGATGCGGTGGCAATGAATCCGACGCCGACCCATAGCGGGCAGCGTTTAAAAATTTATTATGCGACGCAAGTGGCAGTGAAGCCGCCGACTTTTGTCGTCTTTGTCAATGATCCGGAGCTCATGCATTTTTCTTATGAACGGTTTTTGGAAAACCGGATCAGGGACGCATTCGGTTTTGAAGGAACACCCATCAAGATTTTCGCAAGAGCAAGAAAATAAAGAGGTGTAATGGAATGAGTAAAGTAGCAATTCTAGGAGCCGGAAGCTGGGGAACAGCATTGGCGCTCGTCTTGGCGGACAACCAGTACGATGTGTGCGTATGGGGGAATCGCGATGACCTGATACGGCAAATCAATGAACATCATGAAAACAACGACTACCTGCCCGGCGTCAAGCTGCCTGAGAAGGTTTATGCGACAACGGACTTGCAGGCTGCATTGGCAGATGTGAAAACGATTATTGTCGCTGTTCCGACAAAAGCGATCCGTGAAGTTCTCAGAAAGGCGATCTCCTTTATTAAACAAAAGTCGATCTTTGTCCATGTTTCTAAAGGAATTGAGCCTGATACACTGCTTAGAATTTCGGAGATGATGGAAGAGGAAATCCCAGAAGACATAAGGGAGGATATCGTCGTTCTTTCAGGCCCAAGCCATGCCGAAGAAGTTGGACTGAGACACCCGACCACGGTAACCGTTTCAGCGAAAAACAGCCTGGAATCCGCTCAGGAGATTCAGGATATGTTTATGAATCAGAATTTTCGCGTTTATACAAATCCAGACATCATCGGCGTCGAGATCGGAGGCGCTTTAAAAAACGTGATTGCGCTTGCCGCTGGAATTGCGGACGGCTTGGGCTACGGTGATAACGCAAAAGCCGCACTGATTACAAGAGGCCTGGCGGAAATCGCCCGATTGGGGACGAAAATGGGCGGAAATCCGCTGACGTTTTCGGGACTTACGGGAATCGGAGACCTGATCGTTACCTGCACAAGCGTCCATTCACGAAATTGGCGCGCCGGTAATATGCTGGGTAAAGGCTTCAAACTTGAAGAAGTTCTTAATGAAATGGGGATGGTCGTTGAGGGGGTCCGCACAACAAAAGCGGCGTATCAACTTTCGCAGAAGTATGATGTCAAGATGCCGATCACTGAAGCCTTGCACAAGGTTTTGTTTGACGGCAAAAAAGTTGACATAGCTGTCGAATCATTAATGGCAAGAGTCAAAACACACGAGATGGAAGATCTTGTGAATACATTTGAAAACCGAATAAAATGACCAGCCCATCACAGCTTTTTCCCGCTCTCCTGCAGTTTGCACAAAAAAACTGAAACATTTTGGAGACCTAGGCAAGAGAGGATACATTTGTCCGTAGACTTGCATAAAATAGAATCGAAGTCTGGAAGAGCTGTATCTTGTCAATTGGGTTTTTATAGTCATCGTGAGTAGGCCTGAAGCAAAGTCCCCCTCTTTGCTTCAGGCTTTTTTTTGTGCCGGTTCATATGCTACGAAAAATTGGAAAAGCTGTTGAACTTCTGGTTTTTCTTATATAAAATGAAATATAACGCTTACATCATAAGAGAATGATAGAGAAGGAGGGCTTTTAGTGTGAGTCTCGGTATGTTAAAAATGTGGTTTGCTTTGGGATCGATGGGTCTGATGTTTTTAGCGGTGATTGCTATATACATCAGCAGATATAAATTTAAAAACCGTTTTTTGAAAATCGCAACTTCGTTTCTGGCATATACTTGCATGCTCATTTCCGGCGTTATCGTCTTTATCGTTGTCTTCAGCGGTCCCGTCAATGACTAACGTTTAAAAGGAAGATTCGTATGAAAAAAATCAACGTACTGCTCACATTTATATTCACAGCCATGTTTCTAAGCGGATGTTTATACCCTGAAGAAAGAAAGGCGCAACACAGCGCACCGTATGAACAGCAGCTGAAAGAGGTGCAGGCGGCGGTTAATGAGTTCAGGAAAGCGACGGGAGGCCTTCTTCCGATTAAAACAAAAGATATGTCAGTCCCAATCTATCAAAAATATCCTATCGATTTTAACAGGCTGTCTCCCCGCTATTTGGCTGAACCGCCGGGCACTTCCTATGAAAACGGAGGCGAATACCTCTATGTTCTTGTGGATGTGGAGAACAAGCCGACCGTCAAGCTGATTGACGTCAAAATGTCGGAAGCGATCCGCGAGCTGAAGCTCCGGATCGAGATGTACAAAGATCAGCACCGGTATCCGCCCTATCAGAAAGTCGTTTCTAAGAACTTATTTATGCTTGATTATAAAAAATTGGGGCTCAAGGATGCGCCTGCGGTCGCCAGTCCATTAACCGGCACCTCTCTTCCGCTTCTTGTCGATCAAAAGGGTGAAATTCAAGTAGATTACCGTGTGGATTTAGCCAAATTGATCAAAAAATCAGGAAAGACCGTCAAGCCAGGAGAGGAAATCCAGGACCTCATCTGGAAGGAGACCCCTTTTGTACCGGCATTTTCAGTCAAATATACAGTGAACGACAAGCAGGAGCCTGTTTTTTTGCAATAGAGCCGCCCTGCAAGAATTAGTCATGAACCTTTCTCCTCTGCATACAATAAGGAGAAAGGTTTTTTCATGCATGCCGAAAAAATTTCCCTGAGCTGTCATATTGAAATAGGACAACGTCATACAATGTAGTGTCCTGTTTTTGAATGATGAAGAAGTAAAAAATTGAAAAGGATTGGAAGTCCGGGAGGGGATCACTTGGAAAAGGTCGATATTTTCAAGGATATCGCTGAACGAACAGGAGGCGATATATACTTAGGTGTCGTAGGAGCTGTCCGTACAGGAAAATCTACGTTTATTAAAAAATTTATGGAGCTAGTGGTGCTCCCGAATATCAACAATGAAGCAGACCGGGCGCGCGCGCAGGATGAGCTCCCCCAAAGCGCCGCTGGCAAAACTATCATGACCACAGAACCGAAGTTTGTTCCCAATCAGGCGATGTCAGTTCATGTCAGTGACGGACTCGATGTGAATATAAGACTCGTAGACTGTGTCGGCTACACGGTGCCTGGCGCAAAAGGATACGAAGATGAAAACGGACCGAGGATGATCAACACCCCTTGGTATGAAGAGCCGATTCCGTTTCACGAAGCGGCCGAAATCGGCACGAGAAAAGTGATTCAGGAGCACTCGACAATCGGCGTCGTGATCACGACCGACGGAACCATCGGAGAGATTCCGAGGCAGGATTATATTGAGGCTGAAGAAAGAGTGATTGATGAATTAAAGGAAGTCGGAAAACCGTTCATCATGGTTATCAATTCAGTCCGCCCGTATCATCCGGAAACAGAAGCGCTCAGACACGAACTGATGGAAAAGTATGATATTCCCGTTCTCGCGATGAGCGTTGAGAGCATGAGGGAAGCCGATGTGCTCAGCGTTTTGAGAGAAGCGCTTTACGAATTTCCAGTGCTTGAAGTGAATGTCAATCTGCCGAGCTGGGTCATGGTGCTGAAAGAAAATCATTGGCTGCGCCAAAACTATCAGGATTCGGTGAAAGAAACCGTCAAAGATATTAAAAGATTAAGAGATGTCGATCGGGTCGTCGGCCACTTCAGCGAATTTGACTTTATCGAGCGGGCCAGCCTCGCCGGAATTGAGATGGGGCAGGGAATCGCGGAAATCGATCTGTACGCTCCCGATTATTTGTATGATGAAATTTTACGGGAAGTCGTCGGCGTAGAAATCAGAGGAAAGGATCATCTTTTGCAGCTGATGCAGGATTTCGCCCATGCGAAGACGGAATATGACCAAGTGTCCGATGCGTTGAAAATGGTGAAGCAAACCGGTTACGGGATCGCGGCTCCGGCATTGACCGACATGAGCCTTGATGAGCCTGAAATCATCAGGCAGGGATCAAGATTCGGAGTGCGCCTGAAAGCGGTGGCGCCATCGATTCATATGATTAAAGTCGATGTCGAAAGCGAATTCGCGCCGATCATCGGGACGGAAAAGCAAAGCGAAGAACTTGTCCGCTATTTAATGCAGGACTTTGAGGATGATCCGCTATCAATCTGGAATTCCGACATTTTCGGAAGAAGCCTCAGCTCAATCGTCAGAGAAGGCATTCAGGCAAAGCTGTCCCTCATGCCGGAAAACGCGAGATACAAGCTGAAGGAAACGCTGGAACGGATCATAAACGAAGGTTCTGGCGGCTTAATCGCGATTATCTTATAAAAAGGGAGACCTCTTATGATACGGGAGGTCTTTTTTTATTTTGGAAAAAAGAAGGGGAGAAAACTGGAAATATAGGAAAGAATATGAGTAAAAAAGGAAAAACAGGAATATTTGTTCGGATCATTCTGCTTAAACCTTGACGAATAAGGGATCATAGCTTTAAAATGCTTGATATGGCTTTTCATATGTGTTAATCTACATACAGAAAATCTTCACTTTATTGGACAATCGTTCCTCTGACGTGGGATTTTCGCTAAAGCCGTGAAACGCCTTTTCTATATTTATTTGAAATTTCTGTTCAAACAGGTATAGAAACAGGTTGAACTGTGAAGAAATGATGATAATCTATTGATTGATACCTTTTGGGAGGAGGTGAAAGGCATGAACAAGACAGAACTAATCAATGCGGTTGCAGAAGCAAGCGAATTATCTAAAAAAGACGCTACTAAAGCAGTTGATTCTGTTTTTGATACAATTTTAGATGCACTTAAAAACGGTGAAAAAATTCAATTGATCGGTTTTGGTAACTTTGAGGTTCGTGAGCGCTCAGCTCGTAAAGGACGCAATCCTCAAACTGGTGAAGAAATCGAAATCCCTGCAAGCAAAGTACCTGCTTTCAAACCAGGTAAAGCGCTTAAAGACGCTGTAGCAGGAAAATAATGTGTGTATAGACCGTATTTTTACGCTTTATACATACCATGTTGTTTCTTCACAGGAAAGCCCCTTTTAGAAGGGGCTTTTCATATTTAAAAACGTATTTCAGAGCGGCATTCTTTTTGCGGGTTAAAACCTTTCATTTTGCTTTTATAAGCTGAAATGTGCTAGAATCTGAATTAAATGTATGCGTTTCTGGAGGATATAAAACAATGAGTGAAATCAACAAAGAACAGATTGAACAAGCTGTACGGCTGATATTGGAAGCGATCGGCGAAGACCCAAACCGCGAAGGACTTCTTGATACGCCGAAAAGAGTTGCAAAAATGTATGCGGAAGTTTTTGCCGGGCTGAATGAAGACCCGAAGGAGCATTTTAAAACGATTTTTGGCGAAGACCATGAAGAGCTTGTTCTCGTAAAAGATATTCCTTTCTACTCGATGTGTGAACATCACCTCGTTCCTTTTTACGGAAAAGCGCATGTCGCATATATTCCGAAGGGCGGCAAGGTGACGGGTCTCAGCAAGCTGGCGAGAGCTGTCGAAGCGGTTGCCAAGCGTCCGCAGCTGCAGGAACGGATTACGGCGACGATTGCAGACAGCATTGTCGAATCATTGACGCCCCACGGCGTGATGGTGGTTGTAGAAGCCGAGCATATGTGCATGACGATGCGGGGCGTTAAAAAGCCTGGTGCAAAAACGGTTACTTCCGCTGTAAGAGGAACGTTCAGGGAAAGCGTAGCCGCTCGCTCCGAAGTGCTGGAGCTCATTAAACATCATGATTAAAAATGAGAAGGTGTGCGATGAAGATGACCAATAATCAATCAAATGATTTTGTGGTGATAAAAGCCGTCGAGGACGGCGTAAACGTGATTGGCCTGACAAGAGGAACGGATACGAGGTTTCACCATTCTGAAAAGCTCGATAAAGGGGAAGTCATGATCTGCCAGTTTACCGAGCATACCTCAGCCATAAAAGTCCGCGGGGAAGCACTCATTCAATCGGCCTACGGCGAGATGAGAAGCGAATCCAAAAAATAGTGCGGCCGTTTTCCGCCCCTGATTAGATGGCATAAGCCGCTGTTTTTTATCATATTATGATATAATTAAACTTTCTCAAGATACATAAACAATTGAGAGAAAAACTGCGAATTTTGGGACAAGGGTGATATCTTTGCAAGACATCTACGGACATTTATCTCATTTGAAAATCAAGCTGAATAAAAAGCTTTCACATCCTTATTTAGCCAAGCATTTAACAGCGCCAAAGGTTGATGAGGATAAGCTGTTTCTTTTTTATGCTCTGTTTGATGAAACAGATTTAAAAGAAGCCGACAAAGAAAATTACATTTTAACGGCGATGCTTGTTCAAACAGCCCTTGATACCCATGATGAAGTCACGACCGCAGCTTTAATTAAACAAGACGACTATAAAAACCGTCAGCTGACGGTTTTGGCCGGGGATTATTTCAGCGGGATGTACTATTCCCTGCTATCGGGTATGAAGGATATTTATATGATTCGTACACTGGCAGCGGCCATCAAAGAAATCAACGAACACAAAATAAGGCTGTATGATCATTCCGCCAAAGACTTAAACAGCCTTGAAAAAAGCGTCAGCATAGTGGAAGCTGCACTTTTTCATCATCTTGCCGACCACTTTTATCTGCCTCACTGGAAGACCGCAGCCAATGATTTTCTAGTCTATAAGCGGCTTGCTGCCGAAGAAAAGGGAACGGATTCCCGTCTGCTGGAAACGATTTTGAAAGAGGAGTTTCCGGAAGATCAGGCTTCATGTGAACAATTGACTGTCGCGGCTTATGAAAAAGCAAAGCTTCAGATTAACCAGTGCCTTGCAAAAAAGCCTGCCGTTCAGAAATGGCTTTTGGAGCGCCTAAAGGCCATTAAGCCAGAAAAACGGACCTATCATCAGAAAGTGGAAGAAGGGTAACAGTCATGGAGCAGTCAAAAGAACAGCGCGTGCACGGCGTGTTTGAAAAAATCTACAAAAATTATGACCAGATGAATTCCGTCATCAGCTTTAAGCAGCATAAAAAATGGCGCAATAAAACGATGCAGCTCATGAACGTTCCGAAAGGGGCAAAAGCGCTGGATGTCTGCTGCGGCACGGCGGACTGGACGATCGCCCTTGCGGAGGCCGCCGGAGAAACGGGCGAGATCAAAGGTCTTGACTTCAGCAAAAATATGCTGAGCATCGCCGAGCAAAAGACCAAATCATACAGCCAGATCGAATTGATTCACGGCAATGCAATGGAGCTGCCTTTCCCGGACAATACATTCGACTATGTCACCATCGGGTTCGGGCTCCGCAATGTCCCTGACTATCTAGCCGTTTTAAAAGAGATGAAGCGCGTGGTGAAGCCCGGCGGACAGGTTGTCTGCCTTGAAACGTCCCAGCCGGAAATGATCGGTTTCAAGCAGCTGTATTATTTGTATTTCCGGTTTATTATGCCTGCATTCGGAAAGCTCTTTGCCAAAAGCTTCAAAGAATATTCCTGGCTCCAGGAATCCGCCAGGGAATTTCCGGGTATGAAAGAGCTTGCTTCTTTATTTGAACAGGCCGGATTAGAAAATGTTCAATATCATCCGTTCACTGGCGGTGTAGCAGCTACACATGTCGGCTGGAAGCGATGATGACTACAGAAATACTCGGGTGAATCGATATGAAATTAACAACGTTATATTCATTTTTGAATGAGGATATTGATTTAATAGAAAAAGAGTTGGAAAAGACCGTACACTCCGACTACCCTTTGCTGAGCGAAGCCAGCCTGCATTTATTGCAGGCCGGGGGCAAACGGATCAGGCCGGTGTTTGTCCTGCTCAGCGGCATGTTCGGAGAATACGACATCAACAAAATTAAAAATGTCGCCGTTTCATTGGAATTGATGCATATGGCTTCGCTCGTTCATGATGATGTCATTGACGATGCAGAGCTGAGAAGGGGAAAGCCGACAATTAAGGCGAAATGGGATAATCGCATTGCGATGTACACGGGCGATTATTTGTTTGCCCGCTCGCTTGAATCCATGACCAAAATAAACGAACCGAAGGCGCACGAAATTTTGTCCCAGGCGCTCGTTGAAGTTTGTCTTGGAGAAATTGAACAAATCAAAGATAAATATAATATGGAGCAAAACCTCAGAACTTATTTAAGACGGATCAAGCGGAAAACGGCGCTTTTGATCGCGGCGAGCTGCCAGCTCGGAGCCATCGCCGCCGGAGCAGGCGAAAACATTCATCAAACACTGTATTGGTTTGGCTATTATGTCGGAATGTCTTATCAAATCATCGACGACATTCTGGATTTTACGTCAAGCGAAAAAGAACTCGGCAAACCGGTCGGAGGGGATTTGCTGCAGGGAAACGTGACGCTTCCTGTGCTGTATGCGCTGAAATCTCCTGAATTAAAGGCGCGGCTTAAGCTGATCAACAGTGAAACCACTCCCGAACAGATCAAACCGGTAATCGAAGAGCTGAAAAAAACCGATGCCATTGAACAATCGTTTAAAGTCAGTGAAATGTATTTGGACAAAGCGTTCCGCCTGCTTGAAACGCTCCCGAAAAACCGCGCAAGAACAGCTTTGGGACAAATTGCGAAGTACATTGGGAAGCGAAAATTTTAGACAAATGAGTCAAAAGTATGAATATTCTCCACCCTTTATTGATTAATTGTTTGAAAAATGTTATATTTCCGATGTAGTGTTGAAAGCCTATACATAACAGTGGGGTGGAGAATCGATTATGGAAAAAACCTTTGTAATGGTAAAACCTGATGGCGTTCAGCGCCAGCTAATCGGCGATATTTTGGCTAGATTTGAACGTAAGGGCTTACAATTGATCGGAGCCAAGCTGATGAACGTCTCGGAGGAGACAGCCGGTGAGCATTATAAAGAGCATAAAGAAAAACCGTTTTTTGGTGAGCTTGTTGACTTTATTACGTCAGGCCCTGTTTTTGCAATGGTATGGAAGGGCGAAGACGCAATTGCGGTAAGCAGGCAGCTGATCGGCAAGACGAACCCTAAAGATGCGCTGCCCGGCACGATTCGCGGGGACTACGGCATGATTGTCGGCAAAAACATCATTCACGGTTCAGATTCTCCTGAAAGCGCAGCACGTGAAATCAGTTTGTTTTTTAATGAAAATGAACTGATTGAAGAAGAAAAATTAATGAATCAATGGATCTACTAAAATCAGCTGAAAAGCTGATTTTTTTTACATGGAAAAAAACGCCTTTCTCCTTACCGGGAAGCGGGCGTTTTTTGATTTAAAACATACAAATTGTGATGAAAACAAGCTATAATGATACACATATCAGCATGAATGGATTAGGAGAGAAAAAATGGATAATTACAGCTTCTTCGTCGATAAATGGAAAAAAATAGCAGGTGTAGATTTAGCTTTGTATAAAGAGGCTCAAATGAAACGGAGACTGACATCTCTTTACGAAAAAAAAGGATATAGCGATTTTCGCGAATTTGCGATTGCGCTAGAAAAAGATGATCATCTTCTTCAAGAGACGTTAGACAGAATGACGATCAATGTTTCTGAATTTTACAGAAACTATAAAAGATGGGATGTGCTCGAAAAAACGATTCTTCCGTTATTAAAGCCGTCCAAAACACTGAAGGTCTGGAGCGCGGCTTGTTCAACGGGGGAGGAGCCGTACACGCTGTCAATGATTTTGAGCCGTCAAACATATCTGACAGACTATGAAATTATCGCCACAGACATCGATGACAAAGTGCTGGCAAAAGCCAAGGAAGGCATCTATCAGGAAAGGTCGCTTCAGGAAGTGCCAAAAGAGATGAAAGATCAATATTTTATACAAAACGGCAGCCGCTTTACCGTAAAAGATGAAATCCGGAAGAACATCCGCTTTCAAAAGCACAATTTATTGGCGGACTCCTATGAAAAAGATTTTGATATTATCGTATGCCGCAATGTACTGATCTACTTTACAGAGGAGGCGAAAGAAACGATTTACCGCAAGTTCGGCCAAAGCTTAAAGAAGAACGGGGTTTTGTTCGTCGGAAGCACAGAGCAAATCTTTAATCCCGACAAATATGGCTTTCAATCAACAGATACATTCTTTTATCAAAAAAGTTAGCTGACTTTTTACGAAAAAATGTGTTATAGTTTTACTTAAAAGCGTTAATGTGATGAAGGGAGAACGAAAGCATGAGGTATTTAACAGCCGGTGAATCTCACGGTCCGCAGCTTACGACAATTATTGAAGGAGTCCCAGCAGGGCTTCATATCACAAAAGAAGACATTGATTACGAGCTTCAGAGACGGCAAAAAGGCTACGGCCGCGGACGCCGGATGCAAATTGAAAAAGATCAGGCCCGGATCACAAGCGGCGTAAGGCACGGCCGTTCTTTAGGGTCTCCGATCGCCCTTGTCGTTGAAAACAAAGATTGGACCCACTGGACGAAAATCATGGGATCAGAACCGATCACAGAGGAAGAACAAAGCGAAATGAAACGCCAGATTTCACGGCCAAGACCCGGACACGCCGATTTAAACGGCGCGATTAAGTACGGGCACAGGGATATGAGAAACGTGCTTGAACGTTCTTCTGCAAGGGAAACAACCGTCCGGGTGGCGGCGGGAGCAGTGGCGAAAAAGATCTTGTCACAGCTTGGCATTCGAGTGGCCGGACATGTCTTGGAAATCGGCGGGGTAAAGGCCGAGCATACAAATTACACATCAATTGAAGATTTGAAAAAAGTGACGGAAGAGTCGCCTGTCAGATGCTATGACGAAGAGGCGGGCAAAAAAATGATGGCTGCGATTGATGAAGCAAAAGCAAACGGTGATTCCATCGGCGGGATTGTCGAAGTCATCGTCGAAGGGGTTCCCGTTGGCGTCGGCAGCTATGTTCATTACGACCGTAAGCTTGACAGCAAGCTGGCTGCCGCTGTTTTAAGCATCAATGCCTTTAAAGGTGTTGAATTCGGCATCGGCTTTGAAGCCGCGCGAAAAAACGGCAGCGAAGTCCATGACGAAATCATTTGGGATGAAGAAAAAGGATACACGCGGGCAACGAACCGCCTCGGCGGACTCGAAGGCGGAATGACGACAGGGATGCCGATTGTCGTCAGAGGCGTCATGAAACCGATCCCGACTTTATATAAGCCGCTGAAAAGCGTCGATATTGAAACAAAAGAACCTTTCAGCGCCAGCATCGAGCGCTCTGACTCATGCGCCGTCCCGGCTGCGAGCGTCGTTGCTGAAGCAGTCGTGGCATGGGAAATCGCCAATGCGATCGTCGAGCAATTCGGGGTCGACCAAATGGACCGCATCGCTGAAAACATTGAAAAGATGAGAAAACTTGCGAGGGATTTTTAATGAAATCACTTCAAATCGAAACAGCTTCACTGTCTTATCCGGTTTTTATCGGCGGAGGCATTAGGAAAAACGCGGATGAGCTTCTGTCATCCTTGGACCTGCCGATGACAAAACTGCTTCTGATTACCGACGAAGAAGTAGATAAACGCTATGGAGAAGAGCTGCTCAATCTTCTCGAAAGCAAATGGCCCGTTAAAAAAGTGGCTGTGCCAAGCGGGGAACAAGCCAAGTCGATCGATATGTTCATGAAGCTGCAGACGGAAGCGATCGAGTTTCATCTTGACCGGTCTTCCTGCATCCTCGCCCTCGGCGGAGGAGTTGTCGGCGATCTTGCGGGATTTGTGGCTTCGACTTTTATGCGGGGCATTGATTATGTTCAATTTCCGACGACTCTGCTTGCTCATGACAGTGCAGTCGGCGGAAAGGTGGCCATCAATCATCCGCTCGGCAAAAATTTAATCGGCGCTTTTCATCAGCCAAAAGCGGTGGTCTATGATACGGAATGCCTTGGGACGCTGCCTGAAAAAGAAATGAGATCAGGGCTGGCGGAAGTCATCAAACACGCGTTTATCCATGACGAAGCGTTTTTACATGAGCTTCTCAAGATCAAATCAATAGATGCGATCACAAATGAACAGCTGAATGATATGGTGTATAAGGGCATTTCGATCAAGTCTGCGATCGTTTCACAAGATGAACGGGAGGCAGGAATCAGGGCCTATTTAAACTTCGGCCACACGCTGGGTCATGCTGTTGAAGCAGAATACGGATATGGTAAAATCACCCACGGTGATGCCGTTGCATTGGGGATGCAGTTTGCCCTGTTTGTCAGCGAAAAAGTTCTGAATTGCCCGCTTGACCGCAGGCAGATTACAAGCTGGCTGAAACAGCTCGGCTATCCGGGAGAGGTGAAGCTGGATACGTCAACAGAAGCGCTCATCAGCCGGATGCTGAACGATAAAAAAACGCGCGGAGGCATCATTCAATTTGTCCTGCTTGACCGGATAGGCAGTGTGAGACTGCATTCCTTTACGGCAAAAGAGATAGAACGATGGCTGAATATGTGGAGATTGGAGGGAGGCGAATGATGATTCGCGGTATTCGGGGAGCGACTACAGTAGAGCAGGACACGGACAAGGACATTACGACAAAAACAAAACAGCTGATTGAAAAAATGATCATCGAAAACAAGATCAAACCTGAACAAGTAGTCCAGATCTTGATATCCGCCACTTCCGATATTCATGCGGCCTTTCCTGCCAAAGTCGTCAGAACCTTTGACGGCTGGCAGCACGTCCCGGTCATGTGCATGCAGGAAATGGATGTGGAACACGGCCTTAAACAGTGCATCAGGGTCATGATGACCGTGCAGACTGAAATGCGCCAGGATGAAGTCCGCCACGTGTATTTGGAAAATGCAGTAACTTTGAGACCTGATTTATCATTGACAAAAAAGACTGAATTGTAATACGATTGTAGCAACCTTAGAAATACACAGGAGTGTGTATATAGGTTTTACAACTAAAGCTGAGATTGAGATTAGGGTAGTTTGAGAATGAGTGTAGATGAGCTGAGACAAAACGTTTATGAATTCTACCCAAAAGACTGATGTTCTTTTGGGTTTGTTTATTTTTACCGCAAATTTTACATCTGAATTTTTACCTCTCAAGCTTTCCCTCATTCTCCTCCGCCTGTTCAAAAGGAGTGAGAAACGATGAGTGTTCAACACGATTTTTCCTCGTTTATGGAGGATGCTTCGCATTTTAAAACAATTCCCATTATCGAAAGTTTTTCCGTTGATACGCTGACGCCCATTCAAATGGTCGAGAAGCTGAAAGACGACATTGTGTATTTGCTGGAAAGCAAAGATGATTCCTCCGCATGGTCGAGATATTCTTTTATCGGGCTCGATCCGTTTTTGACCATCAAGGAGGAATCCGGACAGTTCCACGCCTGCGGAAAAGGCATGAAAAAGCTTTTCACCGCGCCGCAGTTGAAAGAAGTCCTGGAATGGATGTCTGGCACATGCCTTATTAAGACGCCTGAGCTTGAGATCCCGTTTTCAGGAGGGGCGGTTGGATATTTAAGCTATGATGCCATGCCTCTGATCGAACCATCAATCCCCGCGCACCAAGGGGAAACAAACATGGATAAATGTCTGCTGTTTGTCTGCCGGACAATGATCGCCTATGACCACGAACAGAAAAAGCTGCATTTTATTCATTATGTCAGGCTGAACGGCGGGGAAACGGAGAGCGAAAAAGCAGAGGCCTATCATGCCGCCAAAAAAGAGCTGAAAGAGCTCATACACAGGCTGTCAGACCGAAAAACGGCAAAGGAGCTTTTTCTCCCGCAGGGCCGTCATGACGAGCCAAGCTTTGAACATGTCCGGTCCACATATGAGAAGCCGCAGTTTTTGCAAGATGTCGAACGTCTGAAAGAATACATCAAAGCGGGTGATATCTTTCAGGGTGTGCTTTCCCAAAGGTTCGATATTCCTGTAAAGGTCAGTTCCTTTGAATTATACAGAGTGCTGAGAATGGTCAACCCGTCTCCTTACATGTACTATATCAGGCTGCCGGACCGGGAGCTTGTCGGAAGTTCGCCGGAACGGCTGATCCATGTGCAAAACGGACACCTTGAAATCCATCCGATCGCCGGAACGAGAAAAAGAGGCATTGATCAAGCTGAAGATGAACGTCTGCAGAAAGAGCTTTTGGCAGATGAAAAAGAAAAAGCGGAACACTATATGCTTGTCGATTTGGCGAGAAATGATATCGGCAGGGTGGCCGAATACGGGTCTGTCAATGTGCCGGAGTTCACAAAAATCGTGTCATTTTCCCATGTCATGCACATTATTTCGATCGTGACAGGGACTTTAAAAGCCGGCGTACATCCGGTCGATGCCTTAATGAGTGCATTTCCGGCCGGTACATTGACGGGCGCTCCCAAAATCAGGGCGATGCAGCTTTTAAACGAGATGGAGCCCGAGCCGAGGGAAACATATGGGGGCTGTATCGCCTATATCGGATTTGACGGCAATATTGACTCCTGTATTACGATCCGGACGATGAGCGTCAAGGACGGGGTCGCTTCAATCCAGGCGGGCGCCGGAATCGTCGCCGACTCCGTACCCGAAAAGGAATGGGAAGAGACGTGCAATAAAGCGGGGGCTTTGCTCAAAACGATCCAAATCGCCGAAGAGATGTTTCTTGAAAAGGGGGAGGACGGCTATGAACGAACTGCTGAAATCTTGCGTTAACGGAAGGACGATGAACGAAGCAGAAGCGTACGAGATCATGCATTTGATGATGAACGGCTCTTTGAGCGACGCGGAAATCGGCGGACTGCTCTCCATTCTTGCCCACCGCGGAGAAACGGTTGAGGAAGTAACAGGCTTTGTCAGGGCGATGCGGGAGAAGGCTTTTGCAATAGAGGGCCCAGAACATGTCGTCGATACGTGCGGAACGGGAGGAGACGGAATATCCTCCTTCAATATTTCAACTGCAGCCGCGATTATTGCCTCGGCGGCAGGTGCCAAAATCGCCAAACACGGCAACCGTTCAGTATCCTCGAAAAGCGGCAGCGCCGATGTGCTGGAATATCTCGGGGTTTCCATCCAGACGACGCCCGAGGAAACAAAACGAAGCATTGAGCGGCTGAACATGGGGTTTTTATATGCGCCAAGCTATCACTCTTCAATGAAGCATGTGGCTGGGGTAAGGAAAGATCTCGCCTTTCGGACGGTGTTTAACTTGCTCGGTCCGCTCAGCAATCCGATGAAGACCAAGCGCCAGGTCATCGGCGTATACTCAATCGAAAAGGCGAAGCTGATGGCCGGCGCTCTGGAATCATTTGAACCGGAGCATGTGCTATTTGTTTCAAGCCGCGACGGCCTTGATGAGCTTTCGATCACATCGCCCACAGACGTCATAGAGCTGAAAGACGGCCAAAGATTTGAATATACCGTTGAGCCGGCCGACGTCGGGCTGCCGCCGGGCGCGCTAAGAGACATTCAAGTTGGGACGCCTGAAGAAAGCGGCCGTCTCATCCTGAACATTTTGCGAAACAACAGCTCTGATTCCGCCCTTCACATCGCCGCCTTAAACGCGGGCGCGGCATTGTATGTTTCAGGCCGGGCATCCGGCCTGAAAGAAGGCGCAGCCGCAGCTCTGGAAACGATCAAAAGCGGAGAAGCGCTCAAACAGCTGGAGCGATTAAAACAGGAAGAGGAAGAGATATATGCTGAATCAAATCATTGAAAGAAAGCGGGAAGACCTTTTGGATATCGTGCTGCCGGAGGACGCGAATCTGCCAAAGCGCTCATTCAAGGATGCGCTTCTTTCGCCGAATCGCTTTATCGCCTTGATTGCCGAAGTGAAAAAAGCTTCACCTTCAAAAGGGGTGATCCAAGAACATTTTCAGCCGGAAGAGATCGCTAAAGCGTACGAGCGGGCAAAAGCCGATTGTCTGTCCGTTCTGACGGATGGACCGTTTTTTCAAGGGAAAAATGCCTATTTGACATCAATCAAACACAAGGTTTCCCTGCCTGTTTTGCGGAAAGACTTTATCATCGATTCCATTCAGGTCGAAGAATCAAGGCGCATCGGAGCGGATGCAATCCTGCTGATTGGCGAGGCGCTTGAGCCGTCAAAGCTTTATGAACTGTATGAAGAGGCCGTTCAAAAAGGCATGGATGTGCTTGTTGAAGTTCATGAAGAAAAGACGCTTGAAGGTATTTTGAACATGTTTACGCCTGAGATCATCGGCGTGAACAATCGAAATCTGAAAACCTTTGAAACTTCCGTCAGGCAGACGGAGCGGATCGCTGCGATGATCCCCGAAGGAGCCGTTCTTGTCAGCGAGAGCGGGATCGGCAAAACCGAAGATCTGTCGTTTGTGAAAAACTGCGGGGCCAAAGCTGTTCTCGTCGGGGAATCCCTGATGAAAGAACCGTCGCAGCAGCAGGCGGTCCATGCCTTGTTTGGAGAAGAAAACGATGAATAAACCGAGCTTAAAATATTGCGGGATTCATTCTTTCGCAGATTTGAAGGTGACAGCCCGTTCCAAAGCGGACTATCTTGGTTTTATTTTTGCGGAAAGCAAGCGGGCCGTGAATCCAGCTGACGTAAAAAGCTGGTGCGGGCAAATCGCTACCGCAGGAAAAAAGCTTGTCGGCGTTTTCGTCAATGAGAATGCCGGCCGCATTGCTGAGATTGCCGAAGCTCTACCATTGGATGTGATCCAGTTGCACGGCGATGAGCAGGTAGAAGACATCAAACGGCTGAAATGCATAACAGATTGTGAGATTTGGAAGGCGCTTCATCACGAAAGAGGAACTGTCGAAACTATGGAAGCCTTCGCCCCATATGCAGACGGGTTTGTGATCGACTCATCTGTCAAAGGGATGAGGGGAGGAACCGGCGTGTCATTTTCATGGGAAAGCGTCCCTTTATACAAAGAGGCTGCGGCCAAAGAAGGGAAGCGCTTGTTTATCGCAGGAGGCGTCAATCCTGATAGCATAGCAGCGCTCTTAAACTGGCAGCCTCCGGGAATTGATCTCGCAAGCGGAATCGAAGATAAAGGTCAAAAAAGCGAAAAGCTCATCAACCTTTTAGAAGAGAGGATGTACAATCATGTATTCATATCCGAATGAACAAGGCAGATTTGGCGACTTTGGAGGGAAATTCGTTCCCGAAACATTGATGCAGCCTTTGGAAGAAATAGAAAAAGCGTTTCATAAACTAAAGGATGACCCTTCATTTAAAGACGAATATAAAAAACTATTGTTTGATTATTCCGGACGTCCGACAGCCCTGACTTTCGCCGATCAGCTGACAAAGCAATTGGGCGGAGCCAAAATATATTTGAAGCGCGAGGATTTAAACCATACCGGCGCCCATAAAATCAACAATGCACTCGGGCAGGCCCTGCTTGCTGCGAAAATGGGGAAAACGAAGCTCATCGCTGAAACAGGCGCCGGCCAGCACGGAGTCGCCGCGGCAACCGTTGCTGCAAAGTTCGGCATGTCATGCATCGTTTTTATGGGAGAGGAAGATGTTGCAAGACAGTCGCTGAACGTTTTCCGCATGAAGCTTTTGGGGGCAGAAGTCGTTCCGGTCTCAAGCGGAAACGGAACATTAAAAGACGCGACAAATGAAGCGATTCGATACTGGGTCCAGCACTGCGAGGATCACTTTTATATGATCGGATCAGTTGTCGGTCCCCATCCATATCCTTATATTGTCCGTGAGTTTCAGCGCATGATCGGCGATGAAGCGAAAGCGCAGTTTTACGAAGCGGAACAAAAGCTTCCCGACAAAGTGATGGCCTGTGTCGGAGGAGGAAGCAATGCGATCGGGATGTTCAGCTCATTTATTGAAGAGCCTGTTGAGCTGATCGGCGTTGAAGCCGCGGGAAAAGGCACCGGCACTGCGCTTCATGCGGCGACCATTACAAAAGGAACGAAAGGGGTCATCCACGGCTCCTTGACGTATTTGCTTCAAGATGAGTACGGCCAGATTATCGAACCATATTCTATATCAGCCGGACTCGATTATCCGGGAGTCGGACCGGAACACGCCCATCTCCATCAGATCGGCCGCGTCCGGTACGAAGCGGTGACAGACGATGAAGCGGTAGCGGCTTTAAAGCGTCTGGCGGAGACGGAAGGAATACTGCCGGCGATCGAGTCGGCGCATGCTTTGGCCAAAGCGTTCGAACTCGCAAAGGATATGGATAAAGAGAAAAGTATTCTGGTTTGCCTTTCAGGCAGGGGAGACAAAGATGTCCATACCTTAATGAAGGTATTGGAAGAAGAGGTGGATAAAGATGTTCAATCTGAAAAATCAGCCGTCCGATAAGTTATTTGTTCCATTTATTACAGCAGGCGATCCGCTGCCTGAGGTGTCGGTCGAATTGGCAAAATCCCTTCAGGTGGCCGGGGCCTCAGCTCTTGAAATCGGAGTGCCGTATTCTGATCCGCTGGCCGACGGTCCCGTCATCCAGCGGGCTTCGAAGCGCGCTCTCAACAATGACATGAATATCGTAAAAGCGATCACGCTTGGCGGGGAAATGAAAAAAAACGGCGTCCAGATTCCGATTATCCTCTTTACGTATTACAATCCTGTGTTACAATTAGATACAAATCACTTTTTCGCTTTACTGCGACAAAATAACATAGACGGACTTCTGATACCGGATCTGCCTTTTGAAGAAAGCGTATATTTGCAGCAGGAATGCAAAAGACAAGGGATCACGTATATTTCCCTCGTTGCACCGACAAGCGAAAGCCGCATCAAGAAAATCACACAGCAGGCCGAAGGGTTTGTGTATTGTGTATCTTCGCTCGGGGTGACAGGTGTGCGCAATGAATTCGCTGATTCTGTTTCTTCATTTGTCCGATCTGTGAAAGGGATGAGTTCCGTCCCTGTCGCTGTCGGCTTTGGGATTTCCAGCTCTAAACAAGTGGAGATGATGAATGAACTGTGCGACGGCGTTGTCGTAGGGAGCGCTCTTGTCAGAAAGATCGAGGAGCTGAAAGACGATCTCATCTGTCCTGAGACAAGAGAGCAGGCCTTAAAAACATTTGAAGAATACGCGAAAACGTTCAGCGTATCGTACATGGTAAAATGAGGTGACAGAAAGTTGCAAATCAAAGAACAGTTAAAGCAGTTGAAGCCTTACCAGCCCGGCAAACCGATTGAAGAAGTCAAAAAAGAATTTAATCTGGATACGGTTGTAAAGCTCGCTTCAAACGAAAACCCGTTCGGCTGTTCAGAAGCGGCAAAAGAAGCCCTCCAGACTGAAATTCAGCAAATGCAGCTTTATCCCGACGGCTACAGCGCAGCTTTAAGAACAAAGCTTGCCGGACATCTCGGTGTAAATGAAACAAACATCATTTTAGGAAACGGCACAGACGAAGTCATTCAAATCATTTCCCGTTCTTTGCTGGACCCCGGCACAAACACGGTGATGGCCAATCCGACATTTTCGCAATACAAACACAATGCGGTCATCGAAGGCGCAGAGGTACGGGAGGTCGGCCTGCTTGAAAACGGCTGCCATGACCTTGATGCCATGCTTGAGGCAATCGATGATAAGACTAAGGTCGTCTGGGTCTGCAGCCCGAATAATCCGACAGGGACATATGAGCCGGAGCAGAAACTGATCCGTTTTATTGAAAGGGTCCCTGAGCACGTCCTTGTGGTTGTCGATGAAGCCTATTATGAATATGTAAGCGCAGAAGACTATCATGAAACCATCCCGCTGTTGAAGCGCTACCCGAATCTGATGATCCTCAGAACGTTTTCAAAAGCGTACGGTCTGGCGGCCTTAAGGGTCGGCTACGGCATCGCTTCAGAACAGCTGATCCGGTCAATCGAGCCGGCAAGACAGCCGTTTAACACAAACCGGCTTGGCCAGGCTGCCGCGCTTGCCGCGCTGGGCGATCAGGCGTTCATTGAAGAATGCGTCAGAAAAAACGGAGAAGGGCTTAAGCAGTATTACGATTTCTGCGCTGAGCACGGGCTGGATTACTATCCTTCACAAACAAACTTTGTCCTGATCGATCTTAAACGAAATGCAGACGAATTGTTCCAGGCGCTGCTCGAAAAAGGCTATATCGTCAGATCAGGGAACGCTCTCGGCTTTCCTACCTGTCTCAGGATATCAGTCGGAACGAAAGAGCAAAACGAAGGATTTTTAAAAACTTTAGCTGGCATGTTGTAAGAGGTGATGTGAGATCACCTCTTTAGTCTATTGAATAGGTGATAAAGATGACTCAACCGAATGAAACGATATTATTGGCCGGATTAGGCTTAATCGGCGGTTCCATTGCTCTCGCCATTAAAAAAGAGCATCCCGGAAAGCGGATCATCGGGTTTGACGTATCTGAAGAGCAGGTGAAAGCCGCACAGAAGCTTGGCGTCATCGACGAACCGGCCGCTTCTTTTGCGGAAGGCATTGAAAAAGCGACAACGGTTATTTTAGCGGCTCCAGTAGAGCAGACGCTGCATATGCTTGATGAAATTGCCGCGTCCGGCCTGAAGAAAAAAATGCTGATTACCGATGTCGGCAGCACGAAACAGAAGGTTGTCGCCCATGCGGAAAACGTCCTGCCCGAAGAGTATCAGTTTGTAGGCGGCCATCCGATGGCAGGCTCCCATAAATCGGGCGTGGCCGCTGCAAAAGAGCTGTTATTTGAGAATGCATTTTATATATTGACTCCGGCCAGGTCTGTTAAAAAAGAAGCGGTTGCGGCTTTAAAGGAACTGTTAAAAGGGACGAACGCAAAATTTGTGGAGATGTCTCCCGACGAGCACGACGCCGTCACGAGCGTGATCAGCCATTTTCCGCATATTGTGGCCGCCAGCCTCGTTCACCAAACGGTCAAATTCGAGGACCAGTACCCGCTTGTCAAACGTTTTGCGGCCGGAGGATTCCGCGATATCACGAGAATCGCTTCCAGCAGTCCGGCGATGTGGCGGGATATTCTTTTGCATAATAAAGAAAAAATTTTAGAACGGTTTGACGAATGGACGCTTGAACTGGACAGAATCCGGTCTTTTGTTAAAAATGAAGATGCAGACGGGTTATTTGAATTTTTTCGGGAAGCAAAGGAATACCGGGATGGGCTGCCATTGCGGCAGAAAGGAGCGATTCCTTCCTTTTACGATCTTTATGTCGATGTCCCCGACCATCCGGGGGTCATTTCGGAAATTACGGCGATTCTCGCCGACGAACAGATCAGCATTACGAACATCCGGATTATCGAAACAAGAGAAGAGATAAACGGGGTTCTCAGAATCAGCTTTCAATCTGACCAAGATCGCAAACGTGCTGAAAAATGCATTCAAACCCGCGCCAAATATGAGACATTTTACGCTGATTGAGGTGGAACACATGAAAAGAGGAAAAGTCAATTCATTACAAGGAGAACTTCATATTCCGGGAGACAAATCCATCTCCCATCGATCTGTGATGTTCGGCGCCATTGCCGAAGGGAAAACGGTGATTAAAAACTTTTTGCCTGGAGCAGACTGCTTGAGCACGATCGACTGCTTCAAAAAAATGGGTGTTGAAATCGAACAGGACAACAGCAATGTGACGGTTTACGGGAATGGCCTGGATCAGCTGTCTGAGCCAAGCGAACTCTTGGATGTCGGAAATTCCGGAACTACAATCAGACTGATGCTCGGCATTTTGGCCGGACGTCCGTTTCACACCACGGTAGCGGGAGACGACAGCATCGCCAAACGCCCGATGAAGCGCGTAACAGATCCGCTTCGGCAAATGGGCGCGAAAATTGACGGCCGTGCCGGAGGCGAATTTACGCCGCTTTCCGTCCGGGGCGGAAATTTGACTGCGATCGATTTTCAATCGCCTGTTGCCAGCGCGCAAATCAAGTCAGCCGTCCTCCTCGCCGGGCTCCAGGCCAGCGGCACCACGACGGTGACAGAGCCCCATAAATCAAGAGACCACACAGAACGGATGCTGTCCATGTTCGGCGTTACGCTTGAGGAAAGCGAAACCTCTGTTTCGATTGCCGGAGGGCAGACGTTAAAGGCGGCCGATGTATTCGTCCCCGGAGATATTTCTTCAGCGGCATTTTTCCTTGCGGCAGGATCGCTTGTGCCAAACAGTGAAATCGTTCTGAAAAATGTCGGCTTAAATCCGACAAGAACGGGAATCATCGACGTCCTTGAAAAAATGGGCGCAAATCTCGAAATTGAACCGAAAGACACTGGAAGCGGTGAGCCTTACGGCGACTTGAAAATCAAGACCGCGTCCTTAAAAGCTGCGGAAATTTCGGGCGATTTGATTCCGCGGCTCATCGATGAGATTCCGATTATCGCCCTTCTTGCGACCCAGGCGGAAGGTACGACAGTGATCAAAGACGCAGCAGAATTGAAAGTAAAGGAAACAAACCGCATCGATACCGTTGCATCAGAACTGAAAAAGCTCGGCGCGCATATCGAACCGACTGAAGACGGCATGAAGATTCACGGAAAAACACCTTTGACAGGCGGAGTGGCTGTATCAAGCCACGGTGACCACCGTATCGGCATGATGCTCGGGATTGCCGCTTGCATCTGTGAATATCCGATCGATATATCCCGTCCGGAAGCTGTCAGCGTATCATACCCGACGTTTTTTGACCATATCGAAAAGCTGGCCCAAAAAGCCTGAAGCTGCTCTGCTTCAGGCTTTTTCGCCCCTTAAAAAGCGGGCACATAAAACGAAGGTTTCCGGCATAGCTTGTCTTAAAGAAGCAAATCCGCTTTTATTTGCGGCTATATGAAGGCAACATATTTGCCGGAAGACGCCCGGGTGAATTATGATAATAACTAACTAAAATCATTTTGCCGGATCAGAATCACCGGCAATGATTTGACGAAAGAAAGGGACGTTCAGAATTGAATACTTCGATCCAAGAAGCCATAAAATTAGTTGAAGCAGGCCACACTGAAAGCGGATTGAAAAAGCTTGCCGATATCGAGCCTGCCCTTCATGATGAAGACAAAGCGATAGCAGCGCAGCTGTATTACGAATGGGGGATTGTCGACAGAGCCATCGCCATCGTCAGCGACTTACACGAGCTTTATCCGGGAGAAACAGAGCTGACATGCTTTTATGCCGAGCTCCTCATCGAAACCGATCAAGAAGAAAAAGCGCTCCGCATATTGGAAACGATTCCGGAGACAGACAAGGCATTTCCGGAAAGCCTGCTTTTGATGGCTGATCTGTACCAGATGCAAGGGCTGTTTGAAGTCAGTGAGCAGAAACTCCTGAAAGCGAAAGCCCTTTTGCCGGAAGAGCCAGTGATCGATTTTGCTTTGGGAGAGCTTTACTTTACCCAGGGAGCCTACGGCAAAGCGGTAAGCCAGTTCAAAAAAGCGGTCCGTGCAGAGGCTGTCATCGGGGGCGTCAATGTTTACCAGAGGCTCGCCGAGTCATTGAGCACGTCGGGAGAGTTTGAAGAAGCGCTGGAATGGTATGAAAAAGCCGTCCAGGAGAATCCGGAACCCAATACATTGTTTGGCTTTGGTTTTACCGCTTTGAAAGCGGGGTATCCTAAAACTGCGATCAAACAATTGACAGAGCTCAAACAACTCGATCCGGCCTACTCCTCGCTTTATAAGCCTTTGGCAAACAGCTATGAAGAAGAAGGGCTTTATGAAGAAGCATTTGAAACAGCAAAAGAAGGAATCCGCGTAGACGAATACAATAAAGAACTGTATCTCTCTGCCGCAAAAATGGCTTTAAAAACAAAAAGGCCTTCTGAAGCGAAGGATCTGCTTCAAGAGGCGCTCGCCCTTGACCCCGGCTATATTGAAGCCGTTCACACCCTGCTTTCTCTTTATCTTGAAGAAGAAGATTTTGAGAGTATCATCGATCTCGTCGAAGAGGTCCGCAAATACGGTGAAGATGACCCGAAATTCAGCTGGTTTCTTGCTTCGGCATTTGCCGGTCTGGAAGAATATGAAAAGGCACGCGGGGAATATGAGGCCGCATGTTTGAATTATCAGGAAGACGGGGATTTTCTTTACGAATACGCGCTTTTCTTGCTTGAAGAAGGAAGGCGGAAGGAAGCTTTGCCGCTATTGAAAAAAATCGTTGAGCTTGACCCCGCAAATGAGGAAGTCCATGAGATGATTTTCAGAATCGAAGATGAAAATTCCTTTGAATAAGCAGGATATGCTCGGTTTGTGTGGAATTATTAAAGTAATACACAAGATGCGATAGAGGAGGGAATAACATGCAGACCCCTGTTTCTGTCAATGAAAAAAAAGATTTTATCCGCTGGTTTTTAAACCATTATCAGCTAAAACGTAGAGAGTGTGTATGGATTCTAAATTATTTAATGAGCCATGACTCGTTGATGGAAAAAGTACATTTTGTCGAGCAGGCCGAATTTTGCCCGAGGGGCATTATCATGTCCACCCACTGCGTCGAAGAAGTGCCTTTTCGTTTTTATAAAGAAAATGTGATGACGACAGATGCAGAAAAATCATTTCATGATATCAGGCTGAATAAGCAGCAGGATCTGTTTATCCAGCTGAATTTCCGCTCAGCCTACAATTCGCCGGAATACGCGGCAGTGCTTGAAGCCAACCCTCATATTCCGAAAGACCTATACGAAAATGAAAAAGACAAAATGATCGCCGAGCAGATTTTGGAGCACTCCATTTCGACTTTTCAGAGACAAAAACTGCTTCGCGAAATAGATGAAGCGCTTGATCGCCAAGATAAAGAAAGCTTCGAAAAACTGGCAAAACAACTGAGTCAGTTGCAATAATCCCGCCGCCACAAGCCTTGCCAACCGCAAGGCTTGTTCAGCGAGGGAAGCGCTGTCATATAAAGGGGGCCTCCATGTGAAATGGAATACGCATGATGCAGATGTTTACTTGAATGCCAAGGAGTATATCGACACGGCGGTCATTCCGCTGATATCGGTCCAGCTGGGAGATCAGTTTAAATCGGCCGTCTCAAAAGGGGAATTTACGGTCCTGCTTGCCGAAGAGCTTGAAAGGCAGCTGAAGGGCCGCGTCTATTTGTTTCCTCCTTATACATATCTGGAAGCTGATGAAAAATCGGCGCGGGATCTCGCTGCAGTGAAAGAAATGGCTGAAAAGCATTTTCGGCACACCGTGTTCCTGACGACGGATGAGCGCTGGAAGCAAACGCTCAAAGATGAGCAAAAACTGCTGTGGATTCCCGTGCTGCCCCTCGAACACATGAAAGATTCACTGAAGCAGAAGCTCCTTGATGACCAAATTGAGCAAATATTGAACATTTTGTTACAATATTGGAACTCTTAATAAAAACACTTACATTTCCTTAGTTTAATGATTTTGGCAATGTTGACCTTCCTAAAATATTGATATATTATGAGGGTGTCCTAGTTTCATGATTTTTCTATTTCAGTTATATTGTAGCTGGGGACTTGAGGGGGGATATGAAGATGAGCGAAAACAGACATCGGGTATCCAGACGTCAGTTTCTAAACTATACGCTGACAGGCGTCGGCGGTTTTATGGCGGCGGGAATGCTCATGCCTATGGTTCGCTTCGCGCTCGATCCGGTTTTAAGACCGACTGAGGATCAGGACATGGTTCAGGTTGTAAGCGTTGACGAGCTGACAAATGAACCGCAGCGCTTTGACTTCAAGATCAAACAAGTGGATGCCTGGTACGAATCAGAAGAATCGCGGTCGGCGTGGGTTTTCAAACATGGGGGAGAAATCGTAGCTTTATCTCCGGTTTGCAAGCATTTGGGGTGCACGGTTAACTGGAACAGCGATCCAAAAAATCCGAACAGGTTTTTTTGTCCGTGCCATTACGGGCTTTATGAAAAGGATGGTACCAATGTACCCGGAACTCCGCCGCTTGCTCCTCTGGATCACTATGAGCAAGAGGTTAAAAACGGCTATCTTTACTTAGGAAAAGCCAAGCCGAGGAAGGATGGGTGATCATGCTAAACAAAATTTACGACTGGGTGGATGAACGGCTGGACATCACGCCGCTTTGGAGAGATATTGCCGACCACGAAGTTCCTGAACACGTGAATCCCGCTCACCATTTTTCGGCATTCGTGTACTGTTTCGGGGGATTGACGTTTTTTGTAACAGTCATACAGGTGCTTTCCGGCATGTTTTTAACAATGTATTATGTTCCCGACATTAAAAATGCCTGGGAATCGGTTTATTATCTGCAAAACGAAGTAGCATTCGGGCAAATTGTAAGGGGCATGCACCACTGGGGAGCAAGCCTGGTCATCGTGATGATGTTCCTTCACACGCTGAGAGTCTTCTTCCAGGGGGCATATAAAAAGCCGAGGGAGCTCAACTGGATTGTCGGCGTGCTGATCTTCTTTGTCATGCTCGGCTTAGGGTTTACAGGCTACCTGCTGCCATGGGATATGAAAGCCCTGTTTGCGACAAAGGTAGGTCTGCAGATTGCTGAGGCGACGCCGCTCATAGGTCCGGAAATTAAAACGCTGCTCGCCGGTCATCCGGATATCGTCGGCGCTCAGACGTTGACGCGCTTCTTTGCCATACACGTCTTTTTCCTGCCAGCCGCTCTGTTCGGACTCATGGCCGCACACTTTATTATGATTCGCAAGCAAGGAATTTCAGGGCCGCTGTAAGCGAGTGACATAAAAAGAAGGAGGGGATGGCATGAAAAGGGGAAAAGGAATGAAGTTTGTCGGAGATTCGAGGATACCGGCGGAGAGAAAACCGAATATTCCAAAAGATTATTCGGAATTTCCGGGAAAAACGGAAGCGTTCTGGCCGAACTTCCTGTTGAAAGAGTGGATGGTCGGGGCGGTTTTCCTGATCGGTTTTCTTGTGCTGACCGTCGTTCACGAGCCTCCGCTTGAGCGGATGGCTGATCCGACAGATACCGGTTACATACCTTTGCCGGACTGGTATTTTCTATTTTTGTACCAATTGCTAAAATACGAATATGCCGCTGGGCCATATACGGTGGTCGGAGCCATTGTCATACCGGCCATCGCGTTCGGATCGCTTTTATTGGCGCCGTTTCTCGACAGGGGCCCAGACAGAAGGCCGTTTAAACGTCCTGTTACCGTCGGGCTGATGCTTCTCGCGCTGTCAGCTACGGTTTTCTTAACATGGCAGTCCGTCGTCACCCACGATTGGGCCGCTGCCGAAGAACAGGGGAAAATCAAGGAAGAAGCCGATATTGATACAAGCTCTAAAGGCTATAAAATCTATCAGGAGCAAGGCTGTATTTCCTGCCATGGCGACAACATGCAGGGCGGGGCAGCCGGACCGTCTCTCGTCGATAGCGGCTTATCTCCGGAAGAGATCGCGAAAATCGCCAAGGAAGGAAAGGGGCAGATGCCTGCCGGCGTGTTTAAAGGAAACGATAAACAGCTGAAAGAACTGTCCAAATTCATTTCGGAAACGACTGCAAAGTAAAAGATATTGTCAAGATGCCCAAGGAAAGATATACTCTTGATGAGAGCTGAAGCTGGCGCTGGGTCAGCCTTTGAGGCTGTCGACAAAGTCGACGGCCTCTTAAAATTGCAGCGCTCGTTTTTCCGCGCTGCATGAGGGCTTAAAAACACGTTCTCATCAGGCCGTTCCCGGCGGCAATGGTGGGAAGCTGACAAGGCGCCAGCCTTTTGTATTTAAAGAGACTGTGAGTTGATAGCGGTGAAATGGATTTTGTACATACTCGGGCAAAGATCGGTACTCGTCTTGCTTCTGGCCGTGAATTTTTTAGGGACGGTGTATGGATACTACTGGTATCTGCCTCAGCTGATGGACACGCCCGCAAAATTTTTGATCTTTGTTCCAGACAGCCCGACGGCGACTTTGTTTTTTTTATTTGTTCTTTTGGGTTTTCTTCTAAAGCGAAATTCTGCTTTATTTGAAGCGCTCGCCCTCGTTACGCTCGTCAAATACGGGCTCTGGGCGGTCGTCATGAATATTCTCGTGCTTGTGACGGCGGGAAGTCTGCATTGGACGGGCTATATGCTGATTGCGTCGCACTTTGCCATGGCAGTGCAGGGTGTGCTGTATGCGCCGTATTACCGTTTTAAGGTTTGGCATTTGGCGGCAGCCGCGATTTGGACGCTTCATAACGACGTCATCGATTACCTGTTTCAAATGATGCCGAATTATTCGATGCTTGATCAATATATGCCGCAGATCGGCTATTTTACGTTTTGGCTGAGCATCGCTTCGATCGGGCTGGCGTATTATCTTGTCCTGTCCCGGAAGGCGTTTAAGCTGTAAGCTTTGGACAACAATCTTGGTCTAACCTTGTCCTTCCCTTCATACTCTGTAATAGAAGGAGTGGGAGGGACCGTAAATGATACGAAAGGTGATCCTTTGTATGCTGATCGGGCTTGCTTTTCCTGCAGGCGCATTGAAAGCCGGCGGTGACTCGGCAGCCTTGCAGGAATTGAACGAGCTGTCCGATACGGTATTCCAATTAACAAGGCAGGCACAATACGAAGAAGCTGTCCAGATTCTTCATTATTTCGAAGACAGGCTGAAAGCCGCTGAACACGGCGGAGCGGAAGACGTGATGACCGGGGCGCAAATCCGCCAGGTCGATCTTGGCTATCGCGATGTCCTGAAAAGCCTTGAAAGCGAAGGGACGGAGCAAAAAGACAAGCTGAAGGCAGCCGCACAATTCAGGATGCTGATGGACGCCATTGAATCAGATCATGACCCGCTTTGGGGTTCGCTGAAAAAGCCGATCATGAATTCGTTTAAAGCGTTGAAAGCCGATGTTCAAAAGGATGACAGCTTGACATTTCAAGAAGAATGGAATCATTTCTTATCATTGTATGATACGATATATCCAAGTTTAATGATCGATGTTTCGCCAAAGCAATTAAAAAGCGTTTCAAGCCATATTGAAGTGGTCGAAGACGGGGGCTTTCAGCAAATGACGGAAAGCAGCAAGCTTGAAAGGCTGACGATGCTGGAAAAGGATTTGGAAGCTGTATTTAATCAAGTGGAAGAAGATGACGCAGACCCCTCGCTTTTATGGGTCATCCTGACAACGGGAAGCATCATCCTTTCCACACTGACATATGTCGGATTCAGAAAGTATAAAGCAGAAGGGGACAGGCGCAGGAAAAGGGAAAATGATTGGCCGAAATAAAAAAGAAGCTCTGCGTGCCGCGGGCTTCTTTTTCTTTGAATGAATCAGCGTGAAATAGGGTTCTTATTTTCGTCTAGTGTAAAGCCTTCTCCCAATACATCGTGAACATCGCTTACCGCAACAAATGCATGGGGATCGACTGAGGTGATCACATTTTTTAAAAGGACTACTTCATTTTTCGGGACGACGCAGTACAGCACATCGCGCTCAGCTTTTGTATATGACCCCTGGCCTTTTAATATCGTAACCCCGCGCTCCATTTCTTCGATGATTTTGCGCTGAATCTGTTCGTTTTTATCGGAAATGATAGTGGCTCCTTTTGCTGCGTATCCGCCTTCCTGCATAAAGTCTATTACTTTCGAGGCGACAAATACGGCTACGAGCGTGTACATAGCTTCTTTATAGGAAAGGTAAAAAATAAGCGATAATGTAATGACACAGGCATCAAATACGAACATCGCTTTGCCCATAGGCACATGAAAATATTTGTTGATCAGCCGCACGATAATATCGACGCCTCCGGTTGTGCCGCCGTATTTGAAGATGATTCCCAGCCCCGTGCCGATAAAAACCCCGGCGAACAGCGCTGCGAGCGCAAGGTCATGCTGAAGCGGCATGTGGATCTGAAAGCGCTGGAATATCCATAAAAACACGGACAAGCTGACAGTTCCGAGAATGGTATACAAAAAAACCGTTCTGCCGAGCAGCTTCCAGCCGATAATAAAAACCGGAATGTTTAAAACCAGGTTGGATATGGAAGGATCGATATGAAACAGGAAATAAAGCAGCAGGGTGATTCCCGTAAAACCGCCTTCCGATAAATTGTTTTGCATATTAAAATGAACAAGTCCAAAAGAAAAAATAGCGGCGCCTGCCAATATAAACAAGACGTTTTTCATTCTGATGTCTCCGGCCATAAAAAAACCCCTTTCCTTCCATAAGCTGGCGTTAATATTATAGTGTATCCCATTTTAAACAGCAAACCCGTTTTAAACATTTGTCAAACTTGTTTGAATTCGCTAACATGTAAGAGATGACAGGAGGTTTTGCCGAATGACGAAGGAAAAAACGATGAAAGATATACAGCGCGAGGTTGATGAATATATCGGCCAGTTTAAAGAAGGGTATTTCAGCCCGCTTGCGATGATGGCCAGGCTGACAGAGGAACTCGGCGAACTGGCGAGGGAAATCAATCACCACTATGGAGAAAAACCCAAGAAAAAAACGGAAGCGGAAAAAAAGATCGAAGAGGAACTCGGCGACGTGTTATTTGTTTTAGTTTGTTTAGCCAATTCACTTCATATATCATTAGATGAAGCGCACGATATGGTCATGGAGAAATTCAGCACCCGTGACAAAGACCGCTGGACACGAAAAGAACAAGGAAAGTAGAGGAGATTCATATGTCAAAAGAAACGATCAAAATTGTCATAGCCGGACCCCGGGGGAGAATGGGAAGCGAAGCGGTCAAGCTTGTAGAGGACACCGCTCATTTTGAACTCGTGGGGGCGATTGACCGTACATATAACAGGAAGAAACTATCAGAGGTTTTAGCCTGCCGCTCTGAAGCGGCCGTATATACAGACATACACGAATGCTTTTCAGAAACAGATCCGGATGTCCTGATTGATTTGACAACACCTGAAATCGGCAAAGTCCACACGAAAATCGCGCTGGAGCACGGAGTCCGTCCTGTAGTCGGAACGACCGGATTTTCGGAAAGCGATCTGAACGAACTGATGGAGCTGACGGACGAAAAAGGAATCGGTGCGATCATTGCGCCAAACTTTGCTCTTGGAGCCGTCTTGATGATGAAATTTTCACAGATGGCGGCCAACTATTTTACCGATGTCGAAATCATTGAACAGCACCATGATCAAAAGCTTGACGCCCCGAGCGGAACAGCCTTGAAAACGGCGGAAATGATCTCGGCTGTACGGGAAGCAAAACAGCAGGGGCATCCCGATGAAAAGGAAATTCTGCCGGGAGCGAGAGGGGCCGAACAAAACGGAATCCGTCTCCACAGCGTCCGCTTGCCGGGATTAATCGCCCATCAGGAAGTGATGTTCGGAGGAGACGGGCAAACGCTGAAAATCCGCCATGATTCTTATAACCGCGCATCTTTCATGTCAGGTGTGAAACTGGCTGTTGAACAAGTGATGAAAATTGATCAGCTTGTCTACGGCCTGGAAAATATAATCGCTTAATACAAAAAGGGGGAAACCGCTTTGAAAATCGCTTTAATCGCCCATGACCGAAAAAAACAGGATATGATTCAGCTGGCGACGGCCTATCAAGACATTTTAAAAAAGCATGAATTGTTTGCAACGGGAACGACCGGACTGAAAATCATGGAAGCGACTGATTTGTCCATCGTGCGCCTTCAATCGGGGCCGCTCGGCGGAGATCAGCAGATCGGCGCATTGATTGCGAAAAATGAAATCGATCTTGTCATCTTTTTGAGAGACCCGTTAACGGCTCAGCCGCATGAGCCTGATGTTTCAGCATTGATCCGCTTATCTGACGTATATTCAATCCCGCTTGCGACCAATATGGGGACCGCAGAAATTTTAATCAGGTCTCTTGAAGAAGGCGCTTTTGAGTTTAGAAAGCTTGTGCATGGCAGGGATCAAGATGCTTGATATACTGGCGTTCGGTGCACATAGCGATGATGTGGAAATCGGCATGGGAGGAACCATTGCGAAATATAGTAAAAAAGGGTTCCGAATTGGCATTTGCGATTTAACAGAGGCTGAACTGTCATCAAACGGAACAGTCGACACGAGAAAAAGCGAAGCGGCGCTGGCGGCCGAAATCTTGGGCGCCAGCCCGCGCGTATCCCTCGCGCTTCCCGACCGCGGCCTGTTTGTAAATCAAGCGGCGGTCAGAGAAGCTGTCACCGTTATCCGGAAGTATAAACCGAAGCTTGTGTTTGTACCGTATCAAAAAGATCGGCACCCGGATCACGGACACGCGGCGGAGATCGTCGAAGAAGCGGTTTTTTCCGCCGGAATACATAAATATCAAGATGCAGAAGATCTGCCGGCTCATAAAGTGCAAAACATGTATTACTATATGATCAACGGCTTTCATAAACCTGAATTTGTCATCGATATTTCCGATACGATGGAGCAAAAAACAGCCGCTCTCAGAGCATACAAAAGCCAGTTCAGCCGCTCGGAGCATTCGGTGGAAACACCGCTGACAAACGGATATATCGAAACTGTCGAAGCCAGGGAAAAACTTCTCGGAAAAGAAGCGGGCGTCACATATGCTGAAGGTTTTTTTTCAAAACGGACGCTTCTGTTAAACAATGATCTATTTGGGGGCTGATGATGAAAAAATTAAAAATCGGAATCACATGTTATCCGAGTGTCGGCGGATCGGGAATCATCGCGACCGAACTCGGCAAACTGCTTGCGGAAAGAGGACATGAAATTCATTTTATTACGTCCAGTGTCCCGTACAAGCTGAATAAAGTATATTGCAACATTTATTTTCATGAGGTTGAAGTCAACCAATATGCCGTGTTTAAATATCCGCCCTATGATTTGGCATTGGCCAGCAAAATGGCGGAAGTGGCCAAACGGGAACAGCTTGATATTCTTCATGCCCATTATGCTGTGCCTCATGCGGTTTCTGCGTTTTTAGCGAAGCAAATGCTGGGGGGAGATATCAAAACCGTTACGACGCTGCATGGCACAGATATCACGGTGCTCGGCTATGATCCGTCTTTAAAGGATTTAATTAAGTTCGCGATAGAATCATCCGACCGCGTGACGGCCGTATCATCGGCTCTCGCTGCTCAGACGTATGATTTAATTAAACCGAACAAAAAAATAGACACGATCTACAATTTCGTCGACGAGCGGGTTTACATCAAGCAGGACCGGCATGTATTAAAAGAACAGTACGGCATTTCCGCTGATGAAAAAGTGATCATCCATGTGTCGAATTTCAGGCGGGTCAAACGTGTGCAGGATGTCATTCATGTCTTCAGCCGGATTGTCAGCCAAATGAAAGCAAAGCTTCTTCTCGTCGGCGACGGTCCGGAAATGTCCGTCATCTGCCAGCTTGTCAGACAGCTTGGCCTGGAAGATAACGTCCTTTTTTTAGGAAAGCAGGACAGCGTGGAGGAGCTTTATGCGATCAGCGATTTGAAGCTTCTTTTATCTGAAAAGGAAAGCTTCGGCCTTGTTCTGCTCGAAGCCATGGCCTGCGGCGTTCCCTGCATCGGAACGAACATCGGAGGCATCCCCGAAGTCATCAAAGACGGAATCAGCGGTTTTTTGGTCAATGTAGGCGATGTGGATGATGCTGCTGAAAAGTCGCTTCAACTGTTGACGGATGACGCACTGCACCGCCGCTTTACAGATGCGGCGCTGAAAAACATCATGGAACAGTTTTCTTCCAGCAGCATTATCGGACAATATGAGGATATTTATCATCAATTAATAGAACTGGGAGTGTGACAATGGAGGATCTCTTTCTTAAGGCTCTTCCCCTCCTTCATGAGCTGAAAAAACACGGCTGGCAGGCCTACTTTGTCGGCGGCGCCGTCAGGGACGTACATATGAACCGCGCTGTCGGGGACATTGACATCGCAACAGACGCACCGCCTGAGGAAATCGAGAATATCTTTCCAAAGACAATCGATGTCGGCAAGGAACACGGTACGATCATCGTTCTCTTTGATGGCGAGTCTTATGAAGTGACCACGTTCCGGGCTGAACTCGAATATGAGGACCATAGAAGGCCGAGCGGGGTTCATTTCATCAAATCGCTGAAAGAGGATTTAAAACGCCGCGATTTAACGATCAACGCCATGGCGATGGATGCTGACGGCAAGCTGATCGATTATTTCGGCGGTCTGCAGGATATTAAAGAAAAGGTGATTCAAACGGTCGGCGACCCGGCGGAACGCTTCCATGAAGACGCCCTCCGCATGCTGCGGGCGCTCCGTTTTATGAGCCAGCTTGAATTTGCGCTTTCCGGGAAGACAAAAACAGCGATTTGTGAAAATCGCCAACTTTTGGCGCATATTTCAACAGAGCGCAAAACAGTTGAATTTGAAAAGCTTTTAAAAGGAAAAGCGGCTGACCGGGCGCTTGCCATGGCGGCGGATACCGGGCTGTACAAAGAACTGCCCGGCCTGGCCGGCAAAAAGGACGGCGTCCGGTCTGCCGGCGTTTTTCCTTTTTATAAGCTTGAAAAAAGAGCAGACATCTGGGCGGCCTTCATCTCCATGGTGTCCATTGATGCAGCCGATGCCCCCGCTTTTTTGAAATCATGGAAACTCCCGGGGAAAATCATCAAACAAGCGGTTCACGTCGCCGAATCCATCGAAAAAAAATGGGACAGGCTGTCGATGTATGAGGCCGGTGAAGAAACGCTTCTTTCAGCATGCAAGATTCACATGCTGAAGGAAAAGGGCGAAATCGACGATCGGCGGTTGGCGGAAATCAGACAAGCTTACATGGAGCTGCCGATTAAAAGTCTGAAAGACCTCGCCGTGACGGGCGGTGACCTTCTCAATCTGAGAAACAAGCCGCCGGGCAAATGGGTCTCAGAAGATTTAAAACAGATTGAACTGGCCGTTTTAAAGGGCGAGCTCGCCAATCAAAAAAAAGCCATAGAGGAGTGGCTGGACGCATGCAGTCAAACTTAAGAAAAAAACTCATTCAATTGTTTACAGAGGCCGACGGAGAATTCATCTCAGGCCAGAAAATCAGTGAAGAGCTCGGCTGCTCCAGAACGGCGGTCTGGAAGCACATTGAAGAGCTGAGGAAATCAGGGTATGAGTTAGAAGCGGTCAGGAAGCTCGGCTATAAAATGAAAAAAAAGCCTGATAAGATCAGCGAAGATGAAATCAGGCTCGGCTTGAAAACGGAAAAAATGGGCCAAACCATTCATTTTCAGGATGTCGTGGCTTCTACGCAGAAAATCGCTCATGAACTGGCCAATAACGGCGCTCCGGAAGGAACGATCGTCGTAGCTGATAAACAGACGGAAGGACGGGGGAGAATGTCGAGGGCATGGCACTCCCCTGAGGGAACGGGAATCTGGATGAGCCTGATACTAAGACCTGAGATTCCCGTGCAAAAAACACCGCAGCTGACGCTTTTGGCCGCTGTGGCGATCGTCCAGGCGATCGAAGAGCAAACGGGCATCGTCGCCGAAATTAAATGGCCGAACGATATTTTAATCAACGGCAAAAAAGCGGTCGGAATTTTAACCGAATTGCAGGCTGAGGCAGATCAGGTTCACTCTGTCATTGTCGGCACAGGTATTAACGTCAACCAGCATGCTGACGATTTCCCGGGGGAGTTGCAGGAAACGGCGACAAGTCTGCGCATCGAAAGCGGCGAAAAAATCGACAGGGCGGCCCTCATTCAGACGATACTGTTAACCTTTGAAAAACGATACAGCGATTATCTGACACACGGTTTCAAGCCGATTAAACTTTTATGGGAAAGCTATGCGATCACATTGCATCGTCAATTGACCGCGCGGACGCTGTCTGGAACATTTCACGGCAAGGCGCTCGGGATCGATGATGAAGGCGTTCTCCTCTTGGAAACAAGCGACGGGATCAAAAAAATCTATTCCGCCGATATCGAAATCAATCCGTCATAGTTGGAACGGACGCGGCGTTTTTGGTATACTTCGATTGGGCAGTATCCGACGGAACTGCACCTGCAAAACGATTTTATTTTTCAATACAGTCTGCCTTGATCCAAAAAGGACTGGGACAGAGGGATGATTCTTGCCGATGATGGACGATTGAAATCTTCTTCGCGGAAGATTTTTTTACTGTCCGAAAAAAATAACGGCAGCTCATCTCCTCTAAAACAAGAGGAGGAGAAACACATGAAGACAAAACTGGATTTTTTAAACATGAAACAGAACGGAGAGCCGATCGTCATGCTGACGGCCTATGACTATCCGGGGGCAAAGCTTGCCGAACAAGCAGAAGTCGACATGATTCTAGTCGGCGATTCTCTCGGAATGGTCGTGCTCGGCCTTGACTCGACTGTATCGGTTACGGTGGCGGACATGATCCACCACACAAAAGCCGTAAAACGGGGAGCAAAGGATACATTTATCGTCACAGACATGCCGTTTATGTCCTATCACTGCTCACAGGAAGACGCACTCAAAAACGCCATGAAGATCGTTCAGGAGAGCGGGGCAGATGCTTTGAAGCTTGAGGGCGGAGACGGCGTGTTTGAAACGATTACAGCTTTAACAAGAGGCGGCATACCTGTGGTCAGCCATTTAGGCTTGACCCCTCAATCTGTCGGTGTCTTGGGAGGCTATAAAGTACAGGGAAAAGATGAAGAAAGCGCCAAAAAGCTGATTGAAGACAGCAGGCGCTGTGAAGAAGCGGGCGCGATGGCACTTGTGCTCGAATGCGTTCCAGCGAGACTGGCGGAACGGATTTCCAAAGAATTGACGATTCCGGTCATCGGCATCGGCGCCGGGGTCTACACAGACGGACAGGTGCTCGTTTACCATGATGTCGTCGGACACGGCGTCAGCAGGACGCCAAAGTTTGTCAAACAATATGCCCAGATTGATCCGCCGATCAAAGCGGCGCTTTCCGGCTATGCCAACGATGTCAGAACCCGGGCCTTTCCTGAAGATTCTCATTCATTCCATATTGATCAAGAAGTGCTGGAAGGCTTATACGGAGGAAAATAAGCATGATTGAAATCAAAACAGCAAAAGACATGCAGTGTGTAACAAAAACATATCGAAAAGAAGGAAAAACAATCGGGTTCGTGCCGACGATGGGATTTCTTCATGAAGGGCATATGGCGCTTGCAGAAAAAGCGCGAAAAGAAAACGATATTGTCGTCATGAGCATTTTTGTCAATCCCCTTCAATTTGGTCCGGGTGAAGACTTTGAATCATATCCTAGGGATATCGAAAGAGACCGGAAGCTTGCGGAAGGAGGCGGAGTGGACGTTCTGTTCACTCCAGCCCCGGAAGACATGTACCAGCAGGAATCTACGGTTATCGTCAATGTCAAAAAAAGGACGGATGTCCTGTGCGGCCGTTCAAGGGTTGGGCATTTTGACGGTGTCGCGACAGTGCTGACCAAATTGTTCAACCTCACGTCTCCGACAAGGGTTTATTTTGGGATGAAGGATGCGCAGCAGGTCGCTGTGGTCGACGGTTTGATCAATGATTTCTTCATGGATATCAAGCTGGTTCCCGTTGATACGGTGCGGGAAGAGGACGGCCTTGCCAAAAGCTCGCGGAATGTGTATCTTTCAAAAAGCGAGCGCGAGGAAGCGGCCGCTCTCTATCAGTCGCTTCAGCACGGCGCCCGGCTAATAGCCGATGGAGAGCGGAATCCGGACGTCATTATGGAAGAAGTGCGCGGTATGTTGAATAAAACGAGCGGTGTCATTGATTACGCTGAGATTTATTCATATCCCGACCTCAAGAGCAGGGAAATGCTGAGCGGGAAAATCATTATAGCGGTGGCCGTCAAATTTTCCAAAGCCCGCTTAATTGATAATATAATTATCGATATTCCCGATGATCGAAAGGAGGACCTATGATGTACCGGACGTTAATGAGCGCAAAGCTGCATAGAGCGAGAGTCACCGAGGCCAACTTAAACTATGTCGGCAGCGTGACGATTGATGAAGATTTATTGGATGCCGTCGGAATGATGGCAAATGAAAAAGTGCAAATTGTAAATAATAATAACGGCGCCCGGCTGGAAACGTATATCATTCCCGGTGAAAGGGGGAGCGGCGTCATTTGTCTCAATGGAGCGGCCGCCCGGCTCGTTCAAAAAGGAGATGTCGTCATTATTGTGTCCTACGCGATGATGACGGAGGAAGAGGCGAAGCATCACAAGCCGAAAGTAGCCGTTTTGAACGAGAAGAACGAAATCGAGCAAATGCTTGGGTTTGAGCCGGCCCGTACCATTCTGTAGAGCCCCCACCGCTGGGGGCTTTCATGTCGTTTTGGGAAGAACTTTTGAAAAGAGGCCTGTTTTTTCAGCCGCTGTCCTCATGTACTTTCTAAAAACGTGTTACACTTTTGTTGAACGTATCAAAATTGAGGTGTCCATTGAATGAACAATCAACGGTATGTAGTTATTGATGTGGAAACGACAGGGAATTCGCCGAAAAAAGGCGACAAAATTATTCAAATTGCAGCGGTTGTGATTGAAAATGGACAAATTACCGAACGTTTCTCCAAATATGTGAACCCGAACCAGCCTATTCCCCCATTTATTGAACAGCTGACGGGAATCACAAATGAGATGGTTGAACATGAAGAGCCGTTTTCGGCGATTGCAGAAGATATATTTGAGCTCCTCAATGAAAGCTGCTTTATCGCCCATAATATCCATTTTGATCTCGGGTTTGTCAAACACGAACTGAAGCGCGCGGGCTTCGACGGACTTGAGTGCAATGTGCTCGACACGGTGGAATTGGCCAGAATCGTTTATCCCCGTTTTGACGGCTACAAGCTGACAGAGCTGAGCGAAGAACTGAAGCTCAAGCATGACAATCCGCATAGAGCAGACAGCGATGCGGAAGTGACCGCAATGATTTTCCTACATATCTTGGACAGATTGAAGCGCCTGCCGCTTCCCGTCCTGAAAGCGATCAGGCGTCTGTCATGGCATCTGATCAGCGATGCGCAGGAGCTCTTTGACAGCCTGATCATCCAAAAAGACGGCCGTTCAGAGCTTGAAGCAGGGTATATAAAAATCGGTTCATTTGTCATGAAAGCGCCCGATACTCAGGCGGAAGACTTTGAAGAGTCCCGTTCCGAAGCTTTGCCTGAAACGCTTATTTGGGAGGAAGAAGGGGGCCTTTCTTCCCTGAACCATTTTAAAAAAAGGGACGGACAGACAAAAATGATGAAAGAAGTCTGGACGGCTTTTTCGAATCATGAACATGCCCTGATCGAAGCGGCAACGGGAATCGGCAAAACACTCGGTTACCTCGTGCCTGCGGCCGTTCATGCGAAAAAAACCGAAAAACCCGTCGTGATCAGCACGTTTACAACCTTGCTTCAGCAGCAGATTTTAAATCAGGATATCCCGCTTATAAAACAGATCTTTCCATTCCCGATCAAAGCGGCGGTGCTGAAAGGCCGGTCC
Organism: Bacillus sonorensis NBRC 101234 = KCTC 13918; assembly: GCF_001592005.1. Taxonomy (GTDB): domain Bacteria; phylum Bacillota; class Bacilli; order Bacillales; family Bacillaceae; genus Bacillus; species Bacillus sonorensis. The sequence goes on along the minus strand of NZ_BCVZ01000004.1, from coordinate 132,242 downwards.
CATTATTTATGCATCCACAAATTCGAGCATATTCTGCACGAAGATGATGATAACTATGACGCCGTCCTGGCCAAGGCGCAAATTCTCGTCTGGCTGACGGATACGGAGACTGGCGACTTATCCGAAATCAACCTGCCATCCGGCGGAAAGCTGCTTTGGGAACGAATCGTGCATGATGACCGTTCTTACGAGAGAAACCGTCCGTATAAAGAGCTGTGTTTTTATGAAAGAGCAAAAGCGAAGGCAAATAAGGCCGATCTGATCATTACCAATCATGCGCTTCTGTTGACAGACGAAATTAATCAAAGAAGCCGCACCGCCGATGCGGATACATTGATTATCGATGAAGCCCACCACTTTGAACGGGCAGCGGCGGAACAGTTTGGAACAAGGGCGGACTATGTTTCGCTTCATAAGAAATTGATGCAGCTCGGCACCTTGAAACAAAGGGGGCTGCTCAAAAAAGCTGAACGGCTGTTCCGTTCTTTCGGCATCTCTTCAGAATCTTTTTTCCAGATGGATGAATGGCTCAGCCAGCTCATTGAAGAAAGCGATGTGTTTTTCACATCGGTTCATGCGTTTGTGAAACGGAGGAAACCAAAAAAGGATGTAAACCGTCTGCTTTATAAGGTAGCTCAAACCGGTGAAAACAGAGCTTGGAGCCGCCTTGAAGAAGGTGCAAGAAGGCTGTGCGCCATGCTGTTTTACATGCATCAGCTGTTTTTGGATCAAAAAGAGCAATTAACAGGAAAAACCGTCTCTTTCACAAGCCGGCAGTCGTTTCTTCTTGAAGAATATCAATCCTGTCTGGCATATCTCGAAGAGTACGGCAAAAAGCTCGGCCGTCTATTTTTTGAACCTGCTGAAGATGAGGTCGTCTGGATTGAAATCGATGCAAAAGGAGCGAAAAACGCGGCTTCCGTATATGCCCAGCCGCTGGATGCGGGCGAAATGCTGGCAGATCGCTTTTTTACCGAGAAAAAAAGCGTTGTTCTCACATCCGCAACGCTTGTCGTTGAAAACTCATTCAACTATATGATCAAAAAGCTCGGTCTAAGCGATTTTTATCCCAGAACCTTGCAAATCGAGTCGCCTTTTTCTTATGATAAGCGTATGAAAATCATGATTCCGACAGACATCAGCCCGATCCAAAATGATCATTCCGAAGACTATATCCAAGATGTTTGCCGGTATATCAAGGCGCTTTCAAAGCAGCGGAATGCCAAGGTACTCGTTTTGTTTACATCACATGACATGCTGCGCGACGTACACCAGCTGTTGAAAGACGATATCGACTTTCCGTGCCAGCTATTGGCTCAGGGCGTGTCAGGGGGAAGCCCCGTGAAGATCATGAAGGCCTTTAAATCGTGCCAGCATGCCGTCCTGCTCGGAACAAACCATTTTTGGGAAGGCGTCGACTTTCCGGGGGATGAGCTGACAACGCTGATCATTGCGAGGCTCCCTTTCAAGCCGCCCGATCATCCCGTCGAGTCGGCTAAGTGTGAAAGGGCGAAGAAAATGGGGGAAAGCCCGTTTCAGGCTGTTTCGCTTCCAGAAGCCGTTTTGACCTTTAGACAGGGAATCGGAAGGCTGCTGCGTTCTGAAGAGGATAGCGGTATGGTCGTGATCCTTGACCGACGGATCCGCACTTCTTCCTATGGCAGGGTGTTTATGAAAGCTTTGCCTCCCGCTTTAGTAGAAGAGCCGGATTTCCTTGAACTCGAAGCCTATATTTCAGGGCTGAATGCATAAAAGCCGCTTCAAGCGGCTCTTGGCATGGTGTGGATTAAGGTTTTATTTTTTGGCTGTTTATATAAACGGTTTAATCCGTTGTAACAACTATTATGGCTTATGGCAGACAGAGTATGAATAACAATTATTGTTTTGTGCGGAGGTATTTGATAATGGATAGCAAAATTGAAATTCTTTCTACAGTGACTGTTCAGCATTCAGAAGATCTGTATAAAATCGTCGATTTATTAAACAGGACGCTGAAACGCGATGATTTAATGTTCGGTCTCGCTCTTGATGAAGACGATCAAAAACAGGCGATTTTTACTATTTATCGGACGTAGGGGAGAAAAATGGGCAAAAAAACGTTAATTTTCATTCTGATATTTGGTATTATCTTTGTAACAGCAATTCTTGCCGGGGCGAATGTATACCAGACGGCAATGGATCAGAAAGAGAGCGGCCACCAGGAAGCTGCTGAAACAGCGAAGAAGAAAGCGGATTTAAAAGAGGTTGGCACCGTTGAAACGTTTGTCGGCAAGGAAAAACAGTACATTGTCGAAGGCAAGAACAAAAAGGGCGAAAAAATGTATGTATGGGTGTCGGCTGACAAAAAGCAGAAAACGATGTTTAAAAAAGCGGCGGACGGCATTTCAAGCCGTCAGGCAGCCAAAGCGGTTCAGGAAGAGGGCCTTTTGTCTGAATTAAAGGAGGTTCATCTGGCAAGGGAAGGCAATGTTCTATTGTGGGAAGTGACATACTTAAATAAAGATGGGCAATACAGTTTAAGTTATGTAGACTTTATAAATGGCAAAATTCACAAAAATATTACGCCTTAAGACGAAACAGGGGGAATCAAGTTGAATCTAGCTAAAAGAGTATCAGCATTAACACCGTCTGCGACATTGGCAATCACTGCAAAAGCAAAAGAATTAAAAGCGGCAGGGCATGATGTCATCGGCCTTGGTGCGGGAGAGCCGGATTTTAACACGCCGGAGCATATCATTGAGGCGGCTGTCCGCTCAATGAATGAGGGGCATACGAAATATACGCCTTCCGGAGGTCTTGCGCCGCTTAAAGACAGCATTGCAGACAAGTTCAAACGTGATCAGGGCATTGAATACAGCCAGTCGGAAATTATTGTATGTACAGGTGCGAAGCACGCTCTTTACACCCTTTTTCAAGTATTGCTGGATGAGGGGGACGAAGTCATTATTCCGACTCCATATTGGGTCAGCTACCCTGAACAAGTTAAGCTTGCAGGAGGACGTCCCGTATTTGTGGAAGGGCTTGAGGAAAACAGCTTTAAGATTTCTCCGGAGCAGCTCCAAAATGCAGTAACGAAAAAAACGAAAGCCGTGATCATCAATTCTCCAAGCAATCCGACAGGGATGATGTATACGGAAGAGGAGCTTAAAGCGATCGGCGACGTGTGCCTTCGCAACAATATCTTGATCGTATCTGATGAAATTTATGAAAAGCTGATTTACGGCGGAGGAAAACATGTGTCAATCGCACAGCTTTCCCCTGAACTGAAGGAACAGACGATCATCATTAACGGGGTTTCAAAATCGCACAGCATGACCGGCTGGAGAATCGGATATGCAGCTGGAAATCAAACCATCATCAAAGCGATGACAAACCTTGCCAGCCACAGCACGTCAAACCCGACTTCTGTCGCTCAATACGGCGCCATCGCCGCCTATAACGGGCCGCAGGAGCCGGTTGAAGAAATGAGAAAGGCCTTTGAAGAACGTCTGAACAAAGTATATGAACTGCTTTTGGATATTCCGGGATTCACCTGCCTGAAGCCTGAGGGCGCTTTTTATCTGTTCCCGAATGCAAAAAAAGCAGCCGAAGCATGCGGCTTTGCAACCGTTGACCAATTTGCTGAAGCGCTTCTCGAGGAGGAAAAAGTCGCGATAGTGCCGGGTTCCGGATTTGGCGCACCGGACAATATCCGCCTGTCATATGCGACATCCCTGCCGCTGTTGGAAGAAGCGGTGAAACGCATCCGCCGCTTTGTAGTCAATCACAGCAAATAAGTTTTAAAAGCGCCCGGTTCAAGGGCGCTTTTTTATGCTGCTGAAGATCTGTCCGGAATTCAAGGGTGGAACGGATTGACCGCATCCGTTTAAAAAAGGTATAATATACGTTATGGACGTCAGAGAGAAAACGGGTCAAGACCCTTTTCTTTGTTTTGGAGGGAAACGATAGTGAAAACAACAATCAACCAAGTGTACAAGCATGTTGGTGAAGAAGTGACAATCGGCGCCTGGGTCGCCAATAAACGCTCAAGCGGCAAAATCGCATTTTTGCAGCTTAGAGACGGGACAGGCTTTATCCAGGGAGTGGTCGTCAAAGCGGAAGTGGCTGAAGAGGTTTTCCAGACCGCTAAAACGGTCACACAGGAAACGTCTTTGTATGTAAAAGGCGTCGTCAAAAAGGATGAGCGTTCGCCTCTCGGATTTGAGCTTGCCGTGACTTCGCTTGATATCATCCATGAAGCGAAAGATTATCCGATTACGCCTAAAGAGCACGGAACAGAGTTTTTAATGGATCACAGACATCTGTGGCTTCGTTCCAAGCGGCAGCATGCAACGATGAAAATCCGAAACGAAATCATTCGGGCTACATACGAATTTTTCAATAAAGAAGGCTTTGTCAAAGTCGATCCTCCGATTTTGACAGGCAGCGCTCCAGAAGGAACGACAGAGCTTTTTGCGACGAAGTATTTTGATGAAGACGCCTATTTGTCCCAAAGCGGCCAGCTCTATATGGAAGCGGCTGCGATGGCTTTAGGAAAAGTCTTTTCATTCGGACCGACCTTTAGAGCGGAAAAATCAAAAACAAAACGCCATTTGATTGAGTTTTGGATGATTGAGCCTGAAATGGCTTTCGTTGAATTCAATGAAAACCTTGAAGTGCAGGAAAACTACGTATCATTTGTCGTCCAAAGCGTTCTTGAAAACTGCAAAATCGAATTGGAGACGCTTGGAAGAGACACATCCAAACTCGAGCAGATCAAAGCGCCGTTCCCGCGGATTACTTATGATGAAGCGATTCAGTTCTTAAAAGATAAAGGCTTTGATGATATTGAATGGGGCGATGATTTTGGGGCGCCTCATGAAACGGCGATTGCCGAAAGCTATGACAAGCCTGTGTTCATTACACATTACCCGACATCTTTAAAGCCGTTTTACATGCAGCCTGCGCCTGACAGGGAAGACGTCGTGCTGTGCGCGGACTTGATTGCTCCTGAAGGCTACGGCGAGATCATCGGCGGCTCAGAACGCATCCATGATCTTGAGCTTTTGGAATCACGGCTGAAAGAGCACGGATTGGAATCAGATGCTTACAAATGGTATGCCGAGCTGAGAAAATACGGTTCAGTACCGCATTCAGGTTTTGGACTCGGTTTGGAGCGGACGGTTGCTTGGATCTGCGGCTCGCCGCATGTCCGTGAAACGATTCCGTTCCCAAGACTGCTAAATCGTTTATATCCTTAATAAAAAGTCTCCTGCTGCGACAGGAGACTTTTTCACAGTCATCCTGATATACTGAAAGGTAAGAGGTGTATCAAATGAAAAAACAGCAATTTATTAAGATGCAGGAAATGGGGTCAGTCAGCGTTCCAAATCTGCTTTTTATGAACTACCGGGAGCTTGGCCTGAATGAAACAGAGTTCATGCTGCTGCTCAACATCAAAATGCATGTGGAAAAAGGATCTTTTTTTCCCACGCCCGAAGAATTAAGCAAAACGATGTCGATAGCGACTGAACAATGTATGGATATGTTGAGGATTTTTATCCAAAAAGGCTTCCTCTATATAGAAGAATGCGAAGACCAGCACGGCATCAAGTCTGAAAAATATTCACTCGAACCTTTGTGGAGCAAACTGTTTGATCATCTCGAGATGGCTGAGAAGAAAAAACGGGAGGAGCAGCATGAAGGCGAGCAAAAAAGTCTTTATACGATATTTGAAGAAGAGTTTGCAAGACCTTTGTCGCCGTTGGAATGCGAGACGCTCAACGTTTGGCTTGACCAGGACCACCACGATGTGCAGATGATCAAGCAGGCGCTAAAAGAAGCCGTCATGTCAGGAAAATTGAATTTCCGCTATATTGACCGTATTCTTTTTGAATGGAAGAAAAACGGAATCAAAACAGTCGAACAAGCCGTAAGCTACAGCCAAAAATTCAGGCGCAAGACGCCCCGGCAGAGCGAGCAAAAGGAGTATACAAGGCAGGTTCCTTTTTACAATTGGCTTGAACATTAAAGTGAAAAGGTGAAGAGATGTTAACGAAAAAACAAATCGAATTTTGCTTAGAAACGATTGGCGACATGTTTCCCGATGCGGAATGCGAATTAGTTCACGACAACCCGTTTGAACTCGTCATCGCTGTCGCGCTTTCCGCTCAATGCACAGATGCCTTGGTCAACAAAGTGACAAAAACGCTGTTTCAAAAATATAAAAAGCCGGAGGATTATCTCGCGGTTCCGCTGGAAGAGCTTCAGCAGGACATCAAGTCGATCGGTCTGTACCGCAACAAAGCGAAAAACATTCAAAAGCTGTGCAAAATGCTGATCGAAGAATATGGGGGAGAAGTCCCAAGAGACAGAGATGAATTGGTCAAGCTTCCTGGCGTAGGGAGAAAAACGGCCAATGTCGTCGTCTCCGTCGCGTTCGGCGTACCGGCGATTGCCGTAGACACTCATGTAGAAAGGGTGTCGAAAAGGCTCGGCTTTTGCCGCTGGAAAGATTCAGTTACAGAAGTCGAAAAAACGCTGATGAAAAAAATACCTGAGTCAGAGTGGTCAGCCACACACCATAGACTCATCTTTTTCGGACGCTACCACTGCAAAGCGCAAAGGCCGAAATGTGAAGAATGTCCGCTGTTTTCTTTGTGCCGGGAAGGGCAGAAGCGCTATAAAAAAGGACTGGTGAAGCTGCCGTGACAAGCGTTTCACTTTTATATGAATATGAACAATCGCTCAGAAAGGTCAAGCCTGAACATGATGACAGGCTTGCCATTCTGTCTGAGAATCCGCTGTTTTTTGATCTGTTGATGGAGGAGGGGGCGGCAAAACCATGGGAAAATGCCCAAGAATGGGTGCCGCTTCTTTTTCAAATCTGGGAGAATACGAAAGAAGGGCTTCTTCCCGTCTTTCAAACGAGAAAATCAAGGTGCAGCCGGGACGAGATGCTAAAAGGGGTCTGCTGTTTGATCACAAGCTTCCATTGGACGATGAGAGAGCCCGTCACAACGCTGAGATGGGAGACGATCATTCAGAAAAACTTTCCCGTTAAGCCGATCAATTGGACGGAACGTCTTGAATTCATCTTGTTAAAGCCGACCCAGTACCATTGTTTTATCCAGCTTGATGAACTGTTTACGGAAATGAAAAAACAATTTTATAAATATGCCGCGATGAATAAATAAAGACCACTCACAATTTGTGAGTGGTCTTTATTTTTAATTGCCGGATTGAGTTTCTGTCTGGTTTCCGGAATTGTTTGTTTGATCTTTGTCATTACCTGGTTTTTGGCTGCCGGAATCTGAAGAATCATCTTGATCTTCATCTTTTCTGCCATTGTTGTTGTCCGTATTGCCCGGGTTTTGATTTTGGTTATTATTGTCCGTATCGCCAGGGTTTTGTTTTTGGTCATCCGGCTGATCAGTGTTTCCGTTGTTTTGCTTATCTTTGTCTTCATCTTCGTCTTTGTTCTTCTGATCGTCATCTTGATTTTGCTGATCTTCATCTGTTTTTGACTCGTCGTCACTGGCAGCATTGACTTGAAGCGTCACAGAAGCCGGATCGCTTTCATTGTCATCGGTGACGGCCGTGACTTGGAATCTGTAGACAGATCCTTCTTTGGCATTCGGTATGACGGCCTCTTTGGCGCTGCTGTTTTGGATCTCGCTGTATCCTCCTCCGTCGACCGACTGTTTGACTTTAAATGTAGCATCATCATCACCTGAATATGACCACTTCAGTTTAATGCTCTTCGATGCTTCATCATACTCGGCGCTCAAGCCGGATGGTTTTGTTACATCTTCTTTTTCTTCATACTGCTTTGAAACGGTTGTCGGCTGTGTGCCTTTCACGAAATACTCGGTCGTCTTTTTATCGCTTGGCGTACCGCTGCTTGCCAGCGCCGGCGGATTTGATCCTTTCAGTACGGTCGCTTCCACGACGCTGTCAGGCTTATTGAATGATCCGCTGCCATCGTCAACCTTGGCAATGACCTGTTTAAACAAGATCTTGGCGATTTGCTGTTCGCTCGCACTCAGCGAATTATGGCCTTTTTTGCCGGTCCAGACGGCTGCTGTATATTGCGGCGTATAGCCGACAAACCACGAATCTTTCGCACCGTTCGGATTGATGCCGTATTTTTTAATGTCGGCTTCTTCAAAGTTCGTTGTTCCGGTTTTTCCGGCTACGGTAACGCCAGGGACCTGTGCGGCTGTTCCCGTTCCTGATTGAACAGCGGTTTTCAGCATATCCGTCATCATAAACGCGGTGTAATCGCTCATTGCAGCTTTCGACTCAGGCTTTAGGTCAAGTTTTGTGCCGTCATTGAATTCAACTTTTGTAACGAAATGCGGCTCATTATAGTAGCCATTGTTACCGAACGCGCTGTATGCGCCCGCCATTTGAACAGTGGAGACACCGTTTCCGAAGCCTCCGATTGCATATGCCTCAGACATCTCATCTGAATCAAGCGAAAGACCGAGACCTTTTGCGAACTTGGCGACGTTTTCCTTGCCGGCAGCCTGGAACGCTTTTAAAGCCGGAATGTTACGTGAATCGGCAAGCGCCTCTCTCATTGATATCCAATCTCTATACCTGTGGTCGTAGTTATGAATTTCCTGTCCTGTGGAATACTTATATGGTTCATCTTTTATTTGCTCATATGTCGACCACTTTTCGTTTTCGATGACAGGGCCGTAGTCAAGGATCGGCTTGATCGTTGAACCCGGCTGACGTTTTTCATTAACCGCATAGTTCCAATCGCCGGCATTTCGATTGCGTCCGCCGCCGATCGCTCGGATTTCGCCGGTTTTTGTATCAAGCAGTGTTATACCGGCCTGCATTTTCTCGGTGTACGGAATTGAATCGCTTTCCATAAGATCATCAACATAATTCTGTGCATCTGTATCAAGCGTCGTGTAAATTTTCAGTCCGTCTGTACTTGGTGTGACATGTGCTTTAGATTCGACTTCTTTTACAGCTTCTTCGACAAAGTCACTGTATTTATTAGAGTTTGTTTTTGCATACTGTTTAGGCGACACAAGCCCTTTTTTCACAGACACTTTTTTCGCTTTGTTGTATTCTGCGTCTGACAGGAAGCCGTGTTTGTTCATCAGGCTTAAGACGATATTCCGCCTTTTTTCGGCTTGTTCAGGGTGTTTCACCGGGTTGTAGTTGTTCGGGCTTTGCGGCATTCCGGCAAGCGTCGCGGCCTGCTCCACCGTCAAGTCCTTCAAATTGGTGATTCCGTAGAACTGCTCTGCCGCTTTGCCGACACCATAAGCCTGCGGTGAGAAATAAATCCGGTTTAGATACATTTCAAGAATTTCGTCTTTTGAATATTTTCGTTCAAGCTGAAGGGACAGCCATACTTCCTGGACTTTTCGCTTCAGCGTTTTTTCATGTGACAGAAGGGAGTTTTTAACGACCTGCTGTGTGATCGTACTTCCGCCTTCTGAACCGAATCCGCCCTCAAAGTTTGCGAGAAGCGCTCCCCCGATACGGATCGGGTCAACCCCGTGGTGATCGTAGAAACGGGCATCCTCTGTCGCGAGGAAAGCGTTTTTGACATTATCCGGTATATCTTTAATCGACACATACTTCCGTTTTTCCGAGCCGAGCTCCGCGATTTTTTTCCCGTTTTTATCATAGATGGTGGACGAATACGGCGTTTTCAGCTTGGCTTCGTCAAGGGACGGTGCGTCGGCCACCATGACTGCAAATGTGACACCTCCGGCAATTAAGCCGATGACGCCGATGATCAAAATAGATAAAAGAATCTTTTTAAATAGTCCGGCTTTCTTCTTTTTCTTGGGTTTAGAATGAGTATTAGACCTGCTTTTGCCCTGTTGGGCTCTTCGCCGTTCCTGGCGGCTGTTAAATTGATCTGACATAACATCTCAACCTTTCGTAGTTAAACCTTTCCGCTCACATGACTTTAAAATCATAATTTATGATGGCGAAAAATACAACTGGTCAATAACTTTAATATAATCAATTCTTGGCGCATATCCAAGCGAAATGGAGTGAGCGGCTTCTTCAAGCTCATCTTTTCTGATCGATTTTCTGCCGTTTTGCTGTTTCCTTTCCCAGAAACCAAACAATTTTTCAGCTTCCAGAAAATAAATTTCTCCAAATGCGGATATAATAACAAAGCAAATGCCGCCTTGCGCCACGACCTGTTTCATATGCTTAATCTGATGGTCGTGGAAATTCTGCAAGGGGAAGGATGTACGGCTTTTTGTTTCTTTCGCTTCAAAATCGATGTAGCGCCCTTTATAAACCCCATTGTAATCTGTCGTTGACGATTGTTTGAAATACGCTTCTTTTATGACAGCGGCGCTTCGCTTCGGATAATCGACTTGTACGATCTGCACAGGGGTCGGTTTTTTATGGATGACCGCAATGGAATGATTTAGATAATATATATTCGTTTCATTCAAATCATCTTCGAGGGTCATTCCGCGATTGCTGTACGACGTCTTTTTATTTAAGGATGAGGCAGTTGGTTTCGGCTGATAGGTTTTACCGTTCGGATAGCGAATCACTTTCTTCATCCTCCTTTTTAAAAAAATCTGGAAACAAACGGAAGTGACCTGACTTGGGCAACACAATCTCCTGGAAGGAGCTGACGCGCTATATTCAAGAGCTGACCGGAAAACTGAATAAAGATAATATCTCGCGGACCAATGCCTACAAAAAATACTTCGACCGTCATCCGGAGATCAAGTGGGCGCTTCTGGCATCGTTTGTTTCCCGGAATGCCGGCTGGTCGATGACTGATTTAAAAGGGAGCCTGTTTGGGCCCGGGTTATCAGATGCCCAGCAGAAATGGCTGTTTCTGACGTATGAAAGGGCAAACTGGCTTATTTTTTCCGACGCATATCCGCAGCTTCTTTTATATCAGTTGTCCAAGCAGTTCGAAAAGCCTCTTTTTCATTTGCTTCCCGCTTTAGGCGTTTCTTCGTTTATGGAAGCGGAATGGGAGCGGTTTTGGCATGAGCGGGATCAGAAGCGGCTCATGTATGCTCTTATTATCAATGAACAAAACACTATCCAAACTCCTATTATACAAAATCCTCTGTTTAAAAAGAATGTTTTTCACACGATTCCTTTTCAGGTATGTGAATGGTTTCATTTCAATACCGTGATTTTTCCGACGGTTGAAGGCGTTTTTTACGGCGTGTCGGTCAAACGGTTTACAAGTCTAAAAGAAAGAATCAAGCTTGGCAAACAATTAAGCCAGCTGTTGTTCAGGCCTGAGCTGTTTCCTTTCTTCTTCCATTTCACAACCTATGTTCCGCATACCGGTTCGCGCTTTGATATGGAGCGCTGGGCCGGGGCTATGAGCAGGTCCTCGCCATTTTTGAGAACATGCTTTCCCGTCATTGCCCATTCATTAGACGGAGTAAAAACCGATTGGTTTCACGGGGAAAATATGGAGGGGTTGTTTGAAGACGAAAAGCTGCCGGAAACGATTGAATTAACGGAATGGTATTTTCATAAAAGGCGGCAGCTGCGGGCTGTGTTCTCGCTGGAAAACTGGCTGAAAAAGAGCTGGAAATGAAAAAAAGCAAGGAGCCCTTGCTTTTTAAGTGGACGGACGGTTTGGTCCGCCTAATTTTTTATCCAATTGATCTGCCTGTTTTGCATCCGGTTTTGATTTAGCCGGGGATTTCTTTTTATTGTTTTCCACAGCAGGCACCTCCTTGACCTTTAGATTTTGCATAAACAGCCCCGTTCATACAATTTTTCGGGAGGCGCTGTCGAAACGGCGCCGATCGGAGGGAAATTCACTTTCTTTGACGGTTTCCTTCTAGTTTTGTCAGCCGTAAAGGAATGGACGGCTGAAAGGAAGAAAGCATAGAAAGCGATCAAAAAGGAGGTAGGCAAATGAGCGGATTTGTAAAAAAAGAGGTTGTCCTTCAAATGCTTTTGGAAACGGAAACAGAGCTGAAATCAGCGGAAATCAAGCTGACCGGAGCCATCATAAGGGAAAAAGCCGAAAAAGGCGCTGTATGGAAGGAACGGCTTGACCTCATTGAACGAGAACTGAATGAGCTGTCATCCTGCTTAAACAGTACGATGATGGGGATGAATCGCCACGGGGAATCCGCTTAGCCTTACGGAGCTCGAATTCGTTGTGTTTACCCGGTCTGTCTGGTACGATAAACCCGAGGTGAACATGTTGGATACACAATCTCTTCTTGTTCAGACACGGGAACTCATCCGCCTGGCAAATGAAGCTTATAAACGATATCAAAAGGGCAGGGAGGAAGGTGCAGAGCATGATTTCTTCAAGGTTGTCAAACCGGCTGCCGACCAATGCGAACAGGCTGTGAAAAGCTGGCTGAGCGACAGTCTGGCCTATGTAAAGGAATATCATCCAAAATATATTTATGAAGAGCAGCTCCGTTCAGTCGAGGAAAACCTGAATGAAATCGTGATGCAGTCCTATTTCTGTAAAATTCATAAAAAGCGTTTTAAAGATTTGACGGAATCTGTGCTTTACACGCTGAAAAACATGGAAGACGACATACAAAAAGGAGACCGGGATTAGCCCGCGTCTCCTTTTGGTCAATTGGCGTCCGCATGTAAATCGTAAGCAGGATGCTGTGCTCCATTCGCTTCAAGAACTTTCATACTTGTGCGAAATTCGTTTAATGTCAGATGCCCCTGAATGTATAAAAACTTAGCAAAATCCATCAGCTTATTCATACAGTCTGTCTCGTACTGCTTCATCTCGGCAAAACAATTTCTTAAGTATGATACGTTCAAATGTCGCATCCCCTCTCATCTATAGTAATAATATAGTACCATAACAATTCGACTTTTTTCTGTTTTTCAAAAATTAAATCTTTCGACACTTTTTGACAAATTTGTGACAATTGCTTTGGAACGGGATAGGCATTCATGTCATACGATGATAGAAAAAGGGCGCCAGAAGGAGAGATGAAAGATGGAAGAAAGGAGAGCCGCCACCAGATTTCCTTATTCCGATCAGCATTTATATTATCCGGGTTACCCGTATTCCCATGGGCACCCGTCTTATCAGCCTGCTCCTCATGACTACGGCCATGAACAGGCCCAGTATGCCCAGCCGGGAGGCAGCGGGTTTCAATCTTCACCAGCTTTTTTTCAGCCGGTGCAGCAACAGATCGCCCCATTTTCAGCCTATCAGCAGCCTGTCCAGCAAGTTCAGCCATTTCCTTATCCGAATCCGTATCCGCTGCCAAGGCCCAACCTCCATCAGCCTTCCCAATTTCAGGGCTTCCTGTCACAGTTTAAGAAAAAGAACGGCCAGTTTGACTTTAATAAGATGATGGATACAGCCGGCCAAATGGTGAGCGCCGTCAACCAGGTGGGATCGCTTGCTAAAGGTTTTATAGGGTTTTTTAAATAAAAAAAGCATGGATGATCGTCATTCATGCTTTTTTTGCGCCGGAAAAGAAACGGTCAGAACGTTCCGGTTCCATGATGTCTTCATCGTTTCTTCACGCACGGGGTATGGGAGCAGGATTGTTCTTGACAGGCTTGAAAATGATTGTGAATTTCCGCCTTTTGTTTCTTCTTTTAAGGCGATGTGCAAATACCGCGACTTGGCTTCAATCATAATATCGCCATTTTGAAACGATTCGGGGACGGTAATGTCGATTTGAAGCTCTCCGTTTTTTTCTGTGAGGTTCATCGAAATGCTTGAATGCTGCAGCTGATCAGATATGATTTTTTGAAATGAATTTAAGATTTCATGAAAAGGAGAGGCATAAAATAATTGTTCAACCGCTTCTTGAAATTCGTCTTTTTTGCTGAGAGAGTGATCATCATGCTCTTTTGGATCCATTCACTGTCACCTCGGATTTTTTACTTTCAGCTTATGCAGGGGCAATTGATATGGTTATCGATTGATGGGAATTTGAAAGTATGGTTAAATAGTGGGGAATCCGTAGTTTTGATTAAAATTGTTCCTCTTTTAAAGCTACATAAAGAGGCGTATTTGAAAGGAGCCCAATTGCTTTGCTGAAAAAATTGTTCGGTATTGGTCATAAACAGGATGAAGTGAAAGAAGAAACCGTTTTTTCACCGGTTGACGGACAAGTAATCGATCTATCAAAAGTGCCGGATCCCGTTTTTTCTCAAAAAATGATGGGTGACGGAATGGCTGTAGAGCCTTCCAGCGGCGAAATCGTATCACCTGTAGACGGGGAAGTGATTCAGCTGTTCCATACGAAGCATGCCATCGGCATCCGTTCATTGTCCGGAGTGGAGCTTTTAATCCATATCGGGCTGGAAACGGTGAGCATGGAAGGGGAAGGCTTTACCGCCCATGTCAAAGAAGGCGACAAAGTAAAAGTCGGAGACCCTTTAATTACATGCGATCTAGAGCTGATCAAAGAAAAAGCGAGCAGCACGGTTACTCCGATCGTCATTATGAACGGCGATGCGGTGGAGCGGGTCACAAAGCATGAAGAGGGAGCGGCGAAAAAAAGCCAGACAAAGCTTATGGAGCTGAAAGTCAAGTGATGAAAAAGCAGGGAGCCGTTCTCTGCTTTTTTTGATGATATTCACCTCTTTCAGAACGAACGGACATTCGCTAAAATAGGTAGTGGAGAGGTGACAGTGTTGTTTCAAAAACGAAATTTGACAGAGATGATTCAGTTTCTGAAAGAAGACCAGACTTTCAGCAAACAAATCGTTCATTGGCATACAATCGAAAAAAAAGATGCGGACTACCGAGATTTTCCGGAACGGTTGAACGAAAAACTCGTTCAGGCGCTGCGGCGCAGAGGGATTGAAAAGCTCTACTCCCACCAGGCTGAAGCGTTTCTGCACAGCGCAAACGGCAGAAATGTAACACTTGTGACGCCGACTGCATCGGGAAAAACGCTTTGCTACAACCTGCCCGTTATTCAGCGGATTACCGAGGACTCTGATGCAAGGGCATTATATCTTTTTCCGACAAAGGCATTATCACAGGATCAAAAAAGCGAGCTTAATGAACTGATCGAGGAGATTGGCGCATCGATCAATTGCTATACATATGACGGCGATACATCGCCGGCCATCAGGCAGAAGGTCAGAAAAGCGGGCCATATTGTGATCACAAATCCGGATATGCTTCATTCGGCCATTCTGCCTCATCATACAAAATGGGTTTCCCTGTTTGAAAACTTGAAGTACATCGTTATCGACGAGCTTCACGTTTACAGGGGCGTTTTCGGCAGCCATGTTGCAAATGTCATCAGACGTCTGCTGCGCATATGTGAATTTTACGGCAGCAGGCCGCAGTTCATCTGCACTTCGGCGACGATCGCCAATCCTTTGGAGCTTGCAGAGACGCTGACGGGACAGCCGATGCATTTAATTTCAAATAATGGCGCGCCTTCGGGGAGAAAGCACTTTTTATTTTATAATCCTCCGATTGTCAACCATGCGCTTAATATAAGAAAAAGCGCTACGCTTGAGGTCAGGAAGCTGGCTTCCGAATTTTTGAAAAATCAGATTCAAACGATTGTCTTTGCGAGAAGCAGGGTGAGGGTTGAAATTATTTTAACGTACCTTCAAGACGTGATGAAGCCGATTGTCGGCGCCCATGCGATTCAAGGCTACAGAGGCGGATATTTGCCGACTGAACGGCGGATGATTGAAAAAGGGCTTCGCAGCGGGGAGATCAAAGGAGTCGTCAGCACAAACGCGCTTGAACTCGGCGTTGACATCGGCCAGCTGCAAACGTGCATTATGACCGGATATCCGGGAACGATCTCAAGCGCGTGGCAGCAGGCTGGACGGGCCGGGAGACGGCACAATGAAGCGCTGATCGTCATGGTGGCAAGCTCGGCGCCGCTCGATCAGTATATTGTCCAAAATCCAGACTATTTCTTTAAGCAAAATCCCGAAACCGCTGTGATCAACCCGGATAACCTTGTCATTCTGGTCGATCATATTAAATGTGCCGCTTTTGAGCTTCCTTTTAAGCGGACCGATTCATTTGGCGGTGTGGAGATAGAAGATATTCTGGAATATTTGGCGGAGGAAAGGGTTCTTCATTTAAGCGGAGAGACGTACCATTGGATGAACGACGCTTTTCCGGCCCACGGCATCAGTCTCAGGTCAGCTTCACAGGAGAATGTCGTCATCATTGACCAGTCAAAACGTGAGAAAGCAAAGGTCATCGGCGAGATGGACAGGTTCAGCGCGATGACGCTTTTGCATGATGAAGCGATTTATTTGCACCAGGGAATTCAGTACCAGGTTGAAAAGCTGGACTGGGAAGAGAAAAAAGCGTTTGTCCGCGAGGTCAAGGTCGATTACTATACAGACGCAAACCTAGCCGTTTTGTTGAAAGTGCTTGAAATTGACCAAACAAAGGAAACAGATGCCGCACAATTCGGATTCGGTGATGTGACGGTCCAGGCAAAAGCGACCATTTTCAAAAAAATAAAATTTGAAACACATGAAAATATCGGCTCAGGTCCGATCCACCTTCCGGAAGAAGAGCTTCATACAAATGCGGCCTGGGTTCAAGTCAATGATGAAGAAAGACAGCATTGGAATGACATCAAATTAGAAGAAGCTTTATTAGGCGCTGCAAACGTACTCGGCTATGTCGCCGCTCTGAAGGTCATGTGCGATCCGTCTGACTTGCATGTCTTCCCGCAAATCAAAGCGGTCCATAATGAAAAGCCGACGATCTTTTTGTATGACCGCTATCCGGGCGGCGTCGGTTTATCGCAAAAAGTTTATGAGCAGATGCCCGAGATTATCGGTGAAGCCTATCAGCTCATTGCAAATTGTCCGTGCCGTTCAGGCTGTCCGTCATGCATCGGAGTCGACGGTGAAAGCAATCAGACAAAGGACAATGCGCTTCGCCTTTTAAATGGCTGGAAAGGTTGAGATCACATGTCTTTAAAAAGAAAGCTGAACCGCTATAAACATCACCTGGGAAATAAAGAAAAAAGAAGCGGCGCTGAAGGCGGCGCCCCTTCCCAAGCCCTACAGGTCCCGTCATTTGAAAAAGAATGGTCAGCGTTCGGAGTCAAACCATATGTGTTCGAAGAATGCTACTGTTTGATCCGCGAAGTGGTCTACCCGCTGACGCATGTCCATGGGAAGTATTCGTTTTCCGAGCTTCATGACGTTGTCGGCGCATGGAATAACAGCGGTATAACCCATTCCTTGTCCAGCAAAGGCTATCAGCCTAGCCAGCTTTTTTTCTTTGATACTGAAACGACCGGGCTTGGAGGCGGTGCCGGCAACACGATCTTTTTGCTCGGCCATGCAAGGGTTTACGATGATAAAGTTGTCGTCAAACAGCATCTGCTCCCCAAACCGGGAAATGAGGTCGCGCTTTACCACAGTTTTTTAAGCGAGGTTGATATTAAATCGCTTTGCACCTACAACGGCAAAGCTTTCGATTGGCCTCAGGTGAAAACGAGACATACGCTGATTCGCGACAGGCTTCCGGAACTTCCTGATTTTGGACATTTCGACTTGCTGCATGGCGCGCGGCGGCTGTGGAAACATAAATTCGAACGCGTCTCTTTGAGCACGGTTGAAAAAGAGGAGCTGGGCATTGAGAGAGCCGAAGATACCCCGGGCTATTTGGCGCCGATGATCTATTTCCATTTTTTAAAGGAGGAACGTCCTGACATAATTGAAGGCGTTCTTCGCCATAACGAGCTTGACGTCCTCTCATTGATCACGCTTTATATCCATCTGTCAAAGAAAATCCTTTCGCCCGGAAAAACGGCGGAAGCAAATGAAAAATATGCAATGGCCAAATGGCTCCTCGCAAACCGGGAGGCGGAACTTGCGACTGCTCAATTAAAAGAGCTTGAGTCTAAAACCTTTGAACAGTCCGACCGGGCGTCATTTGATTTATCGCTTCAATATAAAAAACAGGGCATGCTTGAAAAAGCAGCTGCACTGTGGCAAAAGCTGCGGGACGCTGCAGATGAAAAAACAGCCTGGCGGGCAAGCATCGAGCTTGCTAAATATTACGAACATCAAAAGCGTGATATTCCGGCCGCGCTCCACATCACAGAAGATCTCCTCAGCCAGTGCAGCTCCAAAAAGCTTGTGCCGACGGAAAGGGAGGCGGCCCAGCTTGACATCCGCCATCAGCGGCTGTTGAGGAAATGCGGGAAAAATATTCCCCGGGCAAGCGCAAAAACCGACGGTATTTTTTAATAATAACAATGGAACATGTTATGAATTGTAGAAACATCAAAATTCTTGTAAAATAACGCTAGACTGTGGTGAAGGGAGCGTTGATATGTATAAGGGGCTGTTTTATTTGTTTTTTGTCGTTGTTTTATTTATCATTTTTGTTTTGACCAATTTCAAGGAAAGCTTTATGGCTTACTTTTAAAATAGGTTTTTATATTAGTACATGTTCATCCCCTGCTTCATAGTTTAATAGTGTATATATAAGCTTTTAGGAAAGGGGATCAGATCATGCACTGCAGACCAAACATGGTGGGGCCGATTGTTCATCCTACACAATGCTGTTATACTCACACGCACGGCAAAACGTTCGTACCGCATATTCATCCGCAGCATACTACGAATATCAACCATCAACATTTTGCACACGTTCATTACTACCCGCAAACTCAATCAAATGTGAGTCAGGCGACACATCAGCATTTCGTCAGTCCCGGACCGGGCCCGTACACAGGATCAGGATTTGGCGGCTACTAAAAGGCGGACTGCGGAGGTTTTGTGAGGATGAATCAAGCCGGTTTTGACGGAAAGAGAATATTTTAAAAAATGGGGCGGAGCACGGCCCCATTTTTTAGCAGGTGATCAAGTGAAAGTATTGGCTGTTACAGGCTACAAACCATTTGAAATCGGAATATTTAAACAGGATGACCCGGCGCTTTTTTACATAAAAAAAGCGATTGAAAGCAGGATTCTCGCTTTGCTTGATGAAGGATTGGAATGGATACTCATTTCTGGGCAGCTGGGGACCGAAATCTGGGCGGCGGAAGTGGCGTTTTCCCTTCAGGAAGAATATCCGGAGCTGAAAGTGGCGGTCATTACCCCGTTTTTTGATCAGGAGAAGAATTGGAATGAGAAAAACAAAGAACAGTATGAGGCGGTGCTGGCCCAAAGCGATTACACGGAAAGCCTGACCCACAGGCCTTATGAAAGCCCGGCGCAATTTAAGCAGAAAAACCGGTTTTTCATTGAAAAAGCCGATGCTTTGCTGATTCTTTATGATGAAGAAACGGAAGGATCGCCTGTTTACATGCTGAATGAAGCGAAAAAAGCCCAGGAAAAACGCGATTTCCCGATCTACATGATCACGATGGATGATCTTAGATGGACCGTTGAGGAGCACAGTTTTTTTGAAGAGTGACATACACATGAGAAATTTGACATTGTACACGTTTTCTGAAAAAATATAAGATGATGATTCACGATATGAGGTGAAAAAGATGCTTGCTGATAAAGTGAAGCTTTCTGCTAAAGAAATTTTAGAAAAAGAGTTCAAAACAGGAGTCAGAGGCTACAAACAGGAAGATGTTGACAAGTTTCTGGACATGGTGATTAAAGACTACGAAGCCTTCCATGAGGAAATTGAGGAATTGCAGCAGGAAAACCTGAACTTGAAAAAACAGCTGGAAGAAGCCAGCAAAAGACAGCCTGCTCAATCAAATACGACCAACTTTGATATTTTGAAAAGACTGTCCAATTTAGAAAAACATGTATTTGGAAGCAAATTATACGATTGATGAAAAAACCTTGCCCTTTAGAAGAAAATAGGCTATAATAGTGGATGTCTTAACGTTCGGGTAATCGCTGCAGATGTTTGCATCTGTAGAGGAAAGTCCATGCTCGCACGGTGCTGAGATGCCCGTAGTGTTCGTGCCTAGCGAAGTCATAAGCTAGGGCAGCCTGTTTTCAGGCTGACGGCAGGAAAAAAGCCTACGTCCTTTTCGGATATGGCTGAGTATCCTTGAAAGTGCCACAGTGACGAAGTCTCACTAGAAATGGTGAGAGTGGAACGCGGTAAACCCCTCGAGCGAGAAACCCAAATTTTGGTAGGGGAACCTTCTGAACGGAAATGAACGGAAGGAAGGACAGAGATATCTCTGTAGATAGATGATTACCACCTGAGTACGAGGTGAAAGCCGATTGCAGTACGAGGGAACAAAACATGGCTTACAGAACGTTATGAACCATTTATTATGATGACAATGCATAAGCTCTCCGTCAAAAGGAGAGCTTTTATCATGAAAAGACATACATAAAAAACAGGTGATATGATGAAAACCTTCAAATTAATTGCAACAGCCCCGATGGGAATCGAAGCGATCGTCGCCAAAGAGGTTCGCGCCCTTGGCTATGACTGTACCGTTGACAATGGAAAAGTGGTGTTCGAAGGGGACGCCCTTGCCATTTGCAGGGCAAACCTTTGGCTGAGAACGGCTGACAGGGTGAAAATTCAGGCCGCTGAATTTACCGCGAAAACATTTGATGAATTATTTGAAAAAACAAAAGCCATTGACTGGAGCGCCTTCCTCCCCGAGAATGCGAAATTTCCCGTTACGGGGAAATCGGTAAAGTCGGTTCTCGCGAGCGTTCCCGACTGCCAGCGGATCGTGAAAAAAGCGATTGCCGAAAAGCTGAAAACACAATATCAAAAACAAAACGAATGGCTTGAGGAAACAGGTCCGGAATATAAACTTGAAATCTCGCTTTTAAAAGACAAGGCAGTCATCACGCTCGATTCATCAGGCGCAGGACTGCACAAAAGGGGATACCGGGCAGGCCAGGGGGAAGCGCCGCTAAAAGAAACACTTGCCGCCGCTCTCATTCTGCTGACGAACTGGACGCCTGACAGGCCGTTTGTTGATCCGTTTTGCGGTTCAGGCACGATTCCGATTGAAGCGGCCCTCATTGGACAAAACATCGCTCCCGGATTTAACAGGGAGTTCGCTTCTGAAAAATGGGAATGGATCGGAAAAGAACTCTGGAATAAAGCCCGGATGGAAGTTGAAGAAAAAGCGAATTATGATCAGCCGTTGTCCATCTACGGCTATGACATCGACCACCGTATGGTCGAAATCGCAAAGGCAAATGCCGAAGAAGCGGGGCTGGCCGATTTAATCGAATTTAAGCAGATGCAGGTTAAAGATTTTACGACCAAAGAGGAATACGGCGTCATTGTCGGGAATCCGCCGTACGGCGAACGACTCGGAGAAAAAGAGGAAGTCGAAAATATGTACAAGGATATGGGCCATGCGTTTGCCGAACTTGATACATGGTCCGTGTATATGCTGACATCAAACGAACGCTTTGAAGAATGCTACGGCAAAAAAGCGACGAAGAAACGAAAGCTCTTTAACGGCTTTATTAAAACAGACTATTATCAGTATTGGGGGAAAAGGCCGCCGAAAGCGAAAAAAGATTAAAACATTTAGGCCGATCAAAAGGGCTGTCACCAACATCGACAGTCCTTTTTGTGATGGGGGAAATTTTTATATCGCATCAACTGCTGATATGGAACCCCGCTTGTTGAAGCGGGGTCTTGCCTGTCGGGGACAAGCAGAAAACATATGGGAATCCAAGGCTGTTAGCCGCGCGTCAAAATATCGATTCTCTAGAAGATCCAGGAATCATTTTTCTTTTTATAAGAGTACTCATCGTACTTTTTAGGCGATTCATAGTAATAGTATTCTTTTTTGCATGGCTCATCATGTCTCTTGCAAGGATCGCAGTAGTAGTAATAATCCTTCTTATACTCGTGGTGCTTCTTGCAAGGCTCATGGTAGTAATAGTCCTTCTTATACTCGTGATGCTTCTTGCAAGGCTCATGGTAATAGTAGTCCTTCTTATACTCGTGATGCTTCTTGTAAGGCTCATGGTAGTAGTAGTCCTTCTTATATTCATGATGCTTCTTGTAAGGCTCATAGTAGTAGTAGTCCTTCTTATACTCGTGATGCTTCTTGTAAGGCTCATGGTAGTAGAAATCCTTCTTATACTCGCGATCCTTCTTGCAAGGCTCGTAGTAATAGTGCTCCTTTTTAGGCTCGCAATAGTAGTAGTACTCCTTTTTACAGCGCTCATCGTGCTTTTTGTAAGGCTCGTAGTAGTCCTTCTTGTAAGGATCATAATCATGCTCATACTTGCCGTAATGATCCCAATCGTGTTTTTTAAAAGGTACATAATAGTACATAAACTTTCCACCTCTGTATATAATTTTTAATTCCATACAACATATGATGAAATAATGGAATAGACTGGGTATGTGTGTTGGATAAAACGCACATTGTCTGTATCGTGTTCTCAGAGGAAAAGCCCAATTGCAGGGATGAAAGGGATTCTAGTATACCGTGGCATCCTCTTCAAGAAGGAAAAATAGGCAGATGTCCAAGCCTTCGTCTTACAATTCGCCGGGTTGCAACTTGAAAATCAGCCTGTATAAAAACGGAAAACTTTGCATATACTCGGGATTATTCCATTTGTAAAGAGGTGATGTCATGTTAAGCAGCGAACATATCCAAATGATTCAAAAAGCCCTTGAGATGTCATCCAGCGAGCTGGAAAGCGATGGCGGAGAGCAGCTTACATATGCGAAACAAGAGCTTAAAAACGCGATCAGCCATATGGAATCGACAGACCACCCGTTTTTGACGTATTCGATTTACCGGAAATGATGGCCCGCCCTGCCCCTTTTTACGTTTCACAAATCTTTCTTGTTGAATTTCTAAACCCATAGTGATAGGATAAAAGTTCTGAAAAACTCGATAGTTGGGGGTTGGAGCAGGGTGACAGCATCTCGTCTGCCTTTTTCATTAACAAAAACAAAAAACTTTTATGAAGA
The DNA here is from genome assembly GCF_001592005.1 of Bacillus sonorensis NBRC 101234 = KCTC 13918. GTDB lineage: Bacteria > Bacillota > Bacilli > Bacillales > Bacillaceae > Bacillus > Bacillus sonorensis. The sequence goes on along the minus strand of NZ_BCVZ01000004.1, from coordinate 109,423 downwards.
ACTGAACAATTGGATCGGTGATGTATTTTACGATATTCTTCCTGAAAAGGGCTTTGATCTGCGGGATGAGCAAATATTCATGGCTTTTCAATTAGAGCGGGCATTTAAAGAAAAAAAGGTCATGTTTGCCGAAGCCGGTGTAGGAACGGGAAAGACGCTTGTATATCTGCTGTTTGCGCTCAGCTATGCCAGATATACGGGTAAACCGGCGGTCATCGCTTGTGCGGATGAGACGCTGATTGAACAGCTGGTCAAAAAAGAAGGGGATATTCATAAAATATCCGAACACCTGGGCCTGACCATTGATGCAAGGCTCAGCAAATCGCATGATCAATATTTGTGCCTGAAAAAGCTAGAAAAAACGATGCAGCGTTCTGATGATGAAAAATGGCTTGACCTTTATGAGGAGCTTCCGGGCTTTGTCCATGAATCACAAGGGATGCAGTCATTTTCTCCGTATGGAGACAGAAAGGAATACCCGTCACTGTCGAACGCGGAATGGGCTGACATCGGGTATGATTCATTTCAGGACTGCCTCACTTGCGATATGAGACACCGCTGCGGCTTGACGCTGTCAAGGGACCATTATCGGAAATCGACGGATTTCATCATCTGCTCCCATGATTTCTATATGGAGCATATCTGGACAGAGGAAGCGAGAAAACGGGAAGGGCAGCTCCCGCTGTTGCCCGAACACAGCGCTGTTGTCTTTGATGAAGGGCATCTGCTTGAATTTGCCGCGCAAAAAGCGCTGACATACAGAGTGAAGCAATCGACCCTGGAAATGTTTCTTGAACGGCTGCTGGGAAATGATATCAGAGAAGAGTTTGCCGAACTGGTGGAAGAAGCGCTGCGCGTCAATGATGAATTTTTTCATTTGCTTTCCGCCAATGCCGAAAAAGCCGAAGGTTCGGACCGCTTGCGCATCAAGGATGATGCCGGAGTGAAAAAAGCAGCCGGAGAACTATATGATCTGCTTGAAAAAATCGGCGAGGCGCTTGTTTTCGAAGGCGAATTGTATACACTTGACCAGTATGCTTTAACAGTGGTTGAAGAATATCTTGAACAAATGGCCTACTCTCTTTCGCTTTATAGAAAAAATGCGATCAGCTGGCTCGAGCAGAAAGAGCTTGAATCGACATTTGTGGTGATGCCGCGGACGGTCTCGGAAGTCCTTGGAGAGAAAGTGTTTTCCAAACCGATCCCATTTATCTTTTCTTCAGCGACATTATCGGAAAAGGGTTCTTTTGATTATTTGGCGAAAAGCCTCGGCATTCGCGACTATTTATCGCTAACGGTTGATTCGCCTTACGATTATGAAGAGCAGATGAATGTGTACATTCACCGAATCGCTGATGCGGAGAAGAAGGGGAGCGCGGCGGTCGGCAGCATGAGAGAAGAGGGGGGAAGAACCCTCGTCCTGTTCCCGTCATTTGAAGAACTGGAGGCGTTTAAACAGCAGCTCGCCGGGAAGAACCTTCCGTTCCCCGTATATTTTGAAGGAGACGAAGAAATCAGTACGATCGTCGAAAAATTTCAGAACATAGAAGATTCTGTTCTTTGCTCCGTACATCTTTGGGAAGGGCTTGACATCCCGGGCAGCTCGCTGCAAAATGTCATCATTTGGTCGCTTCCTTTTCCGCCGTACGATCCGGTGTTTGAAGCGAAGCGGAGCGGTGTAAAGGACGCATTCCGCGAAGTCGATCTGCCTTATATGCTGCTGAGGCTCCGTCAGGGCATCGGTCGTTTGATCCGTTCCAACGAAGACAGGGGCAAGATCCATATTTACGCTGTGTCTGATCAAGAGTGGAATGTGATGAAAGAGGTCGAGGCGGTGCTTCCTGTTGATCCGGTCTATGTTTAAATGAAAAGCGGGTTTTCCGCTTTTCTTTTTTTATACGGTTGCAACGGCATAAAAGTTGACTTTCGTAAATATTTCCATTAGTCTGATTACAATTCGCATCATTATCAGGAAGAGGGGGATCGATGTTGAGTGTGAATACATATGAAAAAGAATTTTTGCAATTGTTAAAGAAAATCAGCCAATATGAACAAGCAATCAACGTGATGTATTGGGATATGAGAACGGGCGCTCCGAAAAAAGGGGAAGAATACCGTTCAGAAGCGATCGGACAATTATCGGCAGACGTTTTTCAGATGAGGACGTCAAAGCGGATGAAAGAGCTGCTTGATGCTTTGTCCGAACAAAAAGAGAACTTGCCGCATGATACGCAAAAAGCGGTCGAAGAAGCAAAAAAAGAATACGAATTAAACAGTAAAATCCCTGAGGATGAATTCAAAGAATATACGACGCTGACATCCAAAGCGGAATCGGTCTGGGAAGAAGCAAAAACATCATCAGATTTTTCTCTGTTTTCCCCTTACTTGGAAAAAATCATCGATTTCAAAAAGCGTTTTATTACATACTGGGGATATGAGGGCCATCCTTATAATGCGCTTTTGGATTTATATGAACCGGGTGTTACGGTCAAAACGCTTGACGCGCTTTTCTCCGAATTGAGGGAGTCGATCGTTCCGCTCGTGCAAAAAATCGCCGACAGCCCACAGAAGCCTGACACGAGTTTTGTGAATAAGCATTTTCCAAAAGAGAGGCAGCGCGAATTATGCCATTTCTTTTTAGCCGAGCTCGGCTATGATTTTCATGCAGGCCGCCTGGATGAGACGGTTCATCCGTTCCAGATCACGATCAGTCCGGGAGATGCGCGGGTGACCACCGCATATAACGAGTCCGATTTCCGTTCGGCTGTGTTCGGGACGATTCATGAGTGCGGACACGCGATATACGAGCAAAACATTGATGAAGCTTTGAGCGGAACCAATTTATCAGAAGGCGCTTCAATGGGAGTTCATGAATCACAATCTTTGTTTTATGAAAACTTTATCGGCAGGCACCCCGGTTTCTGGAAGCGGTATTTTCATAAAATAAAAGAAGCAAGTCCGGAACAGTTTCAAGGTGTTACGGCTGAAGCATTTTACAGGGCCGTGAATGAATCGAAGCCGTCTTTGATCCGGATTGATGCGGATGAATTGACATATCCGCTGCATATCATGATCCGCTATGAAATCGAAAAAGCGATATTCAGCGGCGAAGTCTCGGTTGAGGACCTGCCGAAGCTGTGGAATGAAAAATATGAAGCTTATCTTGGTATTACGCCTCCAGACGATGCAAAAGGAATATTGCAGGATGTCCACTGGTCAGGCGGTGATTTTGGCTACTTTCCTTCATACGCACTCGGATATATGTACGCCGCACAGCTGAGGGCAAACATGCTTGAAGATCTTCCCGCATTCGACCAGCTGATAGAAAACGGAGAGTTTCAGCCGATCAAAAAATGGCTCACAGATCACGTCCATATTCACGGCAAACGAAAAAAACCGCTCGAGATCATGAAAGCCGCGACAGGAGAGGAATTGAACGTCCGTTATTTGATCAGCTATTTGGAAGAAAAGTACACGAATTTGTATTTGTAATCGAAACCCCTTTCCATAACACGGGAAGGGGTTTTTGCCATCTGAATTTTCAGTCAAATACGAACGTTTGGACGGAAATTTGTCAGGGAGTTCGTTGTTTTTTGATTTTAGTCTTTCCAATTCGCCGGAAAGTTGCTATAATTTGATACAATATATCACTCATATAATCGCGTGGATATGGCACGCAAGTTTCTACCGGGCACCGTAAATGTCCGACTATGAGTGGGCGCTAACGATACGAATGTCTGCCGTCTTGTAAGCAGGCGGTTTTCGTCTTTTTCAGCATTGCCCGCTCGACTGTTATTACGAGCCGGCAATGCTTTTTTATTTTTAATAAGGGGCATTTCAAAAACGGAGGGTTATACATGGAACAGCTAAAACGAAAAATTGAAGAAGAAGGCACTGTGCTGTCTGAAGAAGTGCTGAAGGTCGATTCTTTTTTGAACCATCAAATTGATCCGGAGCTTATGCTGGCTGTCGGTGAAGAGTTTTCTTCTCTTTTTCAGGGCGAAGGGGTTACAAAGATTGTAACGATTGAGTCTTCCGGAATCGCGCCGGCCGTTATGGCAGGATTAAAGCTTGGCGTACCTGTTGTTTTTGCAAGAAAGCGCCAATCTCTCACATTGACCGACAATTTGCTGACGGCATCTGTTTACTCATTTACGAAAAAAACGGAAAGTACGATTGCCATTTCAGCCGGCCATCTTTCAGAGGATGACAACGTGCTTGTCATTGATGACTTTTTAGCGAACGGACAAGCTGCAAAAGGCCTTGTCTCCATCGTTGAACAGGCTGGAGCTAAGGTCTGCGGGATCGGGATCGTGATTGAAAAATCGTTTCAGCACGGCAGGAAAGAGCTTGACGAGCTCGGAATCAGAGTCGAATCCCTGGCGAGAATCGCATCTCTTAAAGGCGGCAAAGTGACCTTTTTACAGGAGGTGCGGTCATGAAGCTGACAGCCGGAAAAACCGTTTCATTAAGTATTCAGCACGTGTTGGCCATGTATGCGGGGGCCGTCATGGTTCCTCTTATCGTGGGGGACGCTCTGGGGCTGACGCCTGAGCAGCTTACGTACCTTGTATCAGCCGATATCTTGATGTGCGGGATCGCCACATTGCTGCAAGTATGGAAAAACCGCTTTTTCGGCATTGGTTTGCCGGTTGTCTTGGGATGTACCTTCACAGCCGTTTCTCCGATGATTGCGATCGCTTCGAAATACGGCATACCGGCGATTTACGGAAGCATTATCGCCGGCGGGCTGATCATTGTATTGATCTCGTTTTTCTTCGGGAAACTTGTCCGGTTTTTCCCTCCGGTGGTCACCGGTTCCGTTGTGACGATCATCGGAATTACGCTGATCCCAACAGCGATGAATAATATGGCTGGCGGTGAGAACAGCGAGGATTTCGGCGCGCTGTCCAACCTTGCTTTAGCGTTTTCGGTTCTTTTGGTTATCGTTCTGTTGAACCGCTTTACAAAAGGATTTTTAAAATCTATTTCCATTTTGATCGGGCTTTTGGCCGGAACGGCTGCCGCCGGCCTGGTGGGAAAAGTGGATTTTACAGAAGTGGAGCAGGCGGGCTGGATGCAGATGATTCATCCTTTTTATTTCGGAACCCCGGTATTTGAAGTCACTCCGATCATCACGATGACCCTTGTCTTGATCGTCAGTTTGGTAGAGTCTACAGGCGTTTACTTTGCGTTGGGCGATTTGACGGACAGACAGCTGACGGAGAAGGATTTAGCCAAAGGGTACAGGGCGGAAGGACTTGCCGTTTTATTCGGCGGAATTTTCAATGCTTTTCCGTATACAGCTTATTCGCAAAACGTCGGCCTTGTTCAATTGACAGGTGTCAAAAAAAACAGCGTCATCGCAGCTGCGGGAGCATTTCTTATTTTGTTGGGGCTGTTTCCAAAAGCGGCCGCACTGACAACAATCATTCCAAAACCTGTATTGGGCGGCGCCATGGTAGCGATGTTCGGCATGGTGATCGCCTACGGCATCAAAATGCTCAGCCGTGTTGATTTCGGAAAACAGGAAAACCTTTTAATAGTTGCATGTTCAGTCGGCATCGGACTCGGTGTAACGGTCGTTCCGCAGATGTTTCAGCATCTGCCTGAAAGCATCAAGCTATTGACTGAGAACGGGATTGTTGCGGGAAGCTTTACCGCAATTATATTGAACGCGATTTTTCATATCCATCCATTTTCACGGCCTGTGCCGGTGGAACATGCAGAAGCCGTACCAAGCGAAAAATCAGCTGTTTAAAACCTCACAATCGTGGGGTTTTTCTTTTTTGAACGTGTTTTCTGTTTTGTAATCAGACATACTATCCGTAAGAAGAGGAGGCTAATCTGATGAAAACAGAGCATGGGCTTGTTGAACACATCCGCACAAAAGACGGCGGACAGGCCGTGATTAGACCTGTCAGCCTGGCGGATGCCGGAGACATCATCGAAGCGGTGAAAGATGTGATCGACACCGGCGTGTACATCCAAAAGGAAAGGCCGCGCACGCTTGAGGAAGAACGCGCCTTTATCAAGGATATGAATGAAAAGGACAATATGTATGCAGCCGTTGAAATCGATGGAAAGGTCTGCGGCATCGCCAGGGTGATCAGAGGCGAGCTCCAGATGAAGCGGCATACCGGATTGTTCAGGACATGGCTTCACAGCAAGGCGCAGGGGCTCGGCATCGGCAAAGAAATCATGTCCTACACACTGAAATGGTGCAGACTTCATCAGCTTCATAAACTGTGCCTGACTGTATTTTCTTCAAATGAACCGGCTCTTGTTCTCTATAAGAAAAACGGATTTATCGTTGAAGGAATTCAAAAAGAACAAATATATGCGAATGGTGTGTATGACGATGAAGTGCTGATGGCATTCTTTTTTGGGCGCTCCACATGAGCATTGAGTACGCTTTTTGAGAAGAGGTGGTGCTTTGGCTTTTCTCTTATCGGCAGGAACGAGCATCCCCCGTTGCCATGTCAGTCAAGAACAGGCTGCCGGGTTTGCGAGAGACATGTTCAAAGATTCTTTTAGAGACATTGACCGACTGCTGGCTTCATTCAAAAATGGAGAGATTCAATCAAGGCAGTTTGTCATGCCTATAGAATGGTATAAAGAAGCAAAAAGTTTTCAGGAGAAAAATCAAATATACGTTGAAATGGCAGTACGGCATAGCGCAGAAGCCGCATCAAAATGTCTGGCGGATCAGCGGTTTTTAAAAAGAGAGATTCCATTTGAAAAAATTGATGCGATTTTCTTTGTGTCGTCAACAGGCATCTCGACCCCAAGCATTGAAGCGAAGCTGATGAACATTCTTCCTTTCAGACGAGAGACGAAGCGTATCCCGATCTGGGGCCTCGGCTGTGCTGGAGGCGCTTCGGGAATCGCGCGGGCGTTTGAATACTGCACCGCTTTTCCGAAAGCTTATGTTCTGGTGATTGCGGCAGAACTTTGCAGTTTAACTTTTCAAAAGGATGATCAAACGAAAAGCAATTTGATTGGAACGTCTTTATTCGGCGACGGGATTGCCGCCGTTTTAATGTGCGGAAGGGAAGCCGACTTGCAGGACTCGCGGTTTGGCATCCTGCCGGAGGTGTTAAGCTCTAGGTCGTCTACTTTACCAGATTCGGAAGATGTCATGGGATGGAACATCAATGACAACGGTTTTCAAGTCGTGTTTTCCCGGGACATCCCGTCTTTGATCAGGACAAATTTAAAGAAAGACGTTGAAGCCTTTCTCAATGCACAAAACGTCGGACTGGACGACATTCAAGTGTTTCTTGCCCATCCGGGCGGCAAAAAAGTACTTGATGCTTATATGGAGAGCCTCGGTTTCTCAGAAGAACATCTTGCATGTTCAAGACGGATCTTGACGAAGCACGGCAATATGTCTTCAGCGACCATTATGTACGTCATCAAAGAGTGCTTGTTGACCGTCACTCCTGAACCGGAAAAGCATGGCCTTTTAGGGGCGCTGGGCCCCGGTTTTTCATCAGAGCTTCTCATCATGAAATGGACGAAAAAAGCAGGTGGATAACATGTTTTGGATCATTCTATTTGTTTTTATCTTTCAACGGCTTGTTGAACTGGCTGTCGCCAAACGGAATGAAATATACGCCAAAAAACGCGGAGCGATCGAATATGGGAAGCGCCACTATCCATTTATCGTGACGATGCATGTCCTGTTTTTCGCCTCTTTCATTTGTGAAGCGGCCGTTTTTGAGCGCGGAATCCTGCCGTTCCCGGCCCTTGTTTTGACGGGGTTCGCGCTTCTGCTGACACAAGGCCTGCGGTATTGGTCGCTTTTTTCGCTTGGGGAATGCTGGAATACGAAAATATTGGTTATTCCCGGGGCGAACCTGATCAGAAAAGGGCCTTACCAATGGATCAAGCATCCAAATTATCTGGCCGTCGTGCTTGAATTGTTCTTGCTTCCGTTGCTTTTTCAGGCGTATGTGACAGCGGTTGTATTTACGGTTACGAATGCCATATTAATGATGATCCGCATCCGTGAAGAGGAGCAGGCGCTGAAGAAATTATGTCATTGAAAATGATTATCATTTCATTTATAATGGATGTGAAAAACATTCTCATTATAGGATGGTGAAACATATGACAATGTTTTTTTTAGTTGGTGCTGTATGTACATACAGTCTGATGATCGGATTTGTGTTAAAAGGAATTTCAAAGCGCTCCGCATAATTGAATATATCTGTGAAGCTGCCGTCCTGGCAGCTTTTTCTCATGTTTTCGTTAGATGGTGCAGAAAAATACAGAATTGTCGTGTAAAATGGGAAAAGGAACTGCATCTTCAACGACACTGCAAAAAGGGGTAAGATTGATGGCACATGTTAATACGAAAGACGAGCTGAAGAGGAGAGCGGGAGCTGTTTTCAAAGAGCTCAAGAAAAACGGGGATGAAAAACGGGCGGAACAGCTTGCATCCGTCATTCAAAAATGGGCCCGCAAAGAAGTGTATATCGCCTTGTGCGGCCATTATTCGGCAGGGAAATCTTCATTGGTAAACGCGCTGCTTCAAGAACATGTTTTACCGACAAGCCCGATTCCGACAAGCGCCAATCTCGTGCTTGTCCGCAGGGGCGAGACGAAGACGGCGCTTCATACGACAGACGGAAAATATGCTCTTATAAAGGGCGCTTACGATAAAGAAAAGGTGCAGGCGTACTGCAAGGATGGAAGCCAGATCGAAATGGTTGAAATCGAAGGTGATTTTCCGGGGATTGCGCCTCATGCTGTGCTCATCGATACACCCGGAATCGATTCTACGGACGATGCCCATTTCCTTTCGGCATCATCGATTCTGCATCAGGCAGACGCGCTGTTTTATGTCGTCCATTATAATCATGTCCATTCTGAAGAAAACGTGAATTTTCTTCGCTCCATTCGTGAAAAAATCCCGAATATTTATTTCATCGTCAATCAAATCGACCGTCACGATGAATCGGAAACAGGCTTTCAGACCTACAAAAAACAAGTTCTCGACATGCTTCAAAGGGAAGGAATCAAAGCGGATCATCTCTTTTTTACATCCGTTACAGAAACAGATCATCCGCTTAATGAATTCAATCGGCTTCGGAAGAAACTGACCGAGCTCCAGCAACAGACAGAACAGCAATTGCGCGGATATACGGAGCAGAAAGTCATCGCCTTGATCAGCGAGCATACCGAGATGCTGATGAGCGATGAAGACTCGTCTCTCTCAGACGAAACTTCCGCACTTTCAGAAAAAGTCCGGACTTTGAAGGCGGAGCTCTCTGAATCGCCAGTTATGGTCAAACAGGCGGAAGAACAAATCAAAAAAGAGATTCAGACGATCATTCAAAATGCAAATTTAACGCCGTTTGATATGAGGGAGCTCGCCAAATTTTATTTGGAATCGAACGAAAAAAACTTTAAAAAAGGATTCCTCTTCAGCAAAGCAAAAACGGCTGAGGAGAAGCAAAGACGAAAAGATGCTTTTCTGAGAGATATCAATAAAAGAATTCAAGCTGAAATTGACTGGCATATCATTGAAGCTTTCAAAACATTCGCAAATCGATTCGGGGTCAAAAGCGACGACTTTCTTTCCGATGTTCTTCAATTTGCGACAAAAGTGGGTGAACCCCATTTGCTCAAATCACTGAAAAACGGAGCGGCGCTTTCTTCTGAATATGTACTGAATTATACAAAGGAGCTTGCGGAAAGCATCAGAAGAGAAGCGAAGGCTTGTGCCCAGAATCTCATAGAACAGTTCACACACCTTCTCAGGCGGAAGGAAGAGCAACGGCTGACGGTGGTCAAGAACGAATATGAGGAGGGGAAAACGAAGCTTGCTGAGTTGAATTACCGCCTCGCTGCTCAGCAGAATTCCTATGAAAAAGCGAACCGCCTCTGGGATCATTGGGAAAACGGAGGAGGGGATGTACCGGAAGAAGATTGGTACGAACCCAAAAAGAAAGAATGGCAAAATCCGCTTGAAACGAAACAGCCTGACGACAGCATACGGCATCAGGATGACAACACCCCGGAATCTGGAGGTATCGGCAAAAGAAGTGTGTCTGAATACATGGACCGCTTTTTGCGGCTCGCCCGCGACCTTGAGGATGTTCCGGTCCTCCAAAAGCAAAGGAAAGCATTTTTAGCGAAAACAGAGCGGCTTCATTCAAGACGCTTTACAATAGCTCTTTTCGGCGCTTTCAGCTCGGGAAAATCATCGTTTGCAAACGCGCTCTGCGGTCAAAAGGTGCTTCCGTCGTCACCGACGCCGACAACGGCGACCATCAATAAGATCACAGAACCGACTGGTGAAAAACAAAATGGGACGGCTGATGTGGCCTTTAAAACCGAAGAGGAAATAACCGCAGAACTAAACCAGCTTTTAGATGGCAAAATGTCAGGCGCAAAAGGCGCGACATTTTCTGAAAAGCTGGAGCATCTCTTGAGAAAAGGAAAGCTGCATCAGGATGAGCGTCCGGCAGTAGAGCATGTTCTATCAGCATATCAGCGTTTTCAGCACTATATTGTCAATCAAGATGTATGCACGATTTCATCCGGAGAGCTTCACCCATATGTGGCTGATGAGGAAACAGCTTGCGCCGTGCGGGAAGTCACCGTATATTTACATACGCCCGTCACAAATAAAGGGATCACGATTGTTGACACACCTGGTGCAAGCAGCATAAATAAACGTCATACAGAACTTGCTTTTCAATATATGAAAAACGCCGATGCACTGCTTTATTTAACATATTACCAGCATGCGTTTTCAAGAGCGGACAGGTCGTTTTTGCGAAAGCTCGGTTTAATTAAAGACGCATTTGGCATGGATAAAATGTTCTTTATTCTAAACGCGGCAGATCTTGCCGGAAGTGCTGAAGAGCTGGAATCGGTTGAACATTATGTGCGTGGCGAGCTGAGCAAAGAGGGGATAAAGCATCCGCATATCTATCATGTCTCAAGCAAACAGGAGCTCAGCGGAACAACAGCGCCTTTCAACGAATTCAGCCGTTTCAGGAAAGACCTTAGCGAGTTTATAGAAAACGGATTGGCGAAAGCTGCCGTCGATCAGTTGATACATGAAGGCAAAACGCTTTGCGAGACGGTTTTTCAGCTCCGCCGCTCTCTGCACCGTTCAGCAAAAGAGACGGAAGCAGAAAAAGAGCGGATCGCAAAAGTTTATGAAGCAGCAAGCTCGGCGATTGCAGAGACGAAAGCAGGAACGTACATTGTACAAATGACAGAAAAGGATATTGAAGAGCAATTTTACTATATCAGGCAGCGCCTTTCTTTTTATGCCTATGATCTGTTCAAAGCCGCCATCCATCCCGGGCTGCAAAACGGAAATTGGCAGGAAAATCTGCAACAAGCTTTGAAAAGCGTCCTGAAGGAGTATGAATTTGAATTTTTGCAGGAATTGAAAGCACTCGACATCAGGATCGAAAACATGATGGTCAAGTATGCAGATGAACAATGGGGAGCCGCGCTTCAACAAAAACTTGAAGGAAACCCGTATTTTTCAGTGCATTTGAAGGCGGAGCCGCCTAAAGCGGGCGGGGCGGTCGCCGATGGGGTCTCTGCAGAAGAAGCTGTTTTTCGTGAGGAGTTGAAAACATTCAAGTCACCGAAAGCATTCTTTCAGCAAAATGGAAAGGCGCGACTGGTCGAATCCCTCACGTCAAAGCTTTCGTCCATAACAGATGAATGGATTCAACACGAAAAGCAGACATTTCTAAGCCGCAGCCGGAAAAACGCAGACGTTCTCCAGGAGAAATCTTTTCAGAACGCGATGGACCAACTGGCGGAACAAAAAGAAGTATATTTCCATGAACCTGTAAACAAAACGGACGGAGAAACCATTGAAAAAGCATACGCCGCAGCAAAAGAATGGCTCCGCGACATCGAGTCATAGCCTTATTTCATCAGGCGTGGTAGACTGAATAAAAAAGAAGGGATAAAGACGATGACAAACGTACATGAAGCCATTACAGCACATTCCAAAAAACAGCACCAGCTTATTAAGGAGTTTGTCCTCCTTGAACAGGAGAGAGAAAGAGCGATCGAAGAGGCGGTCGCAACATGTGAACGGCAAGAACCTTTTTCAACAGACCGCATCAATCAGGTGACAGCGAAAATGAACGAACTCGCCAAAAAGGGCATCGTCCCGCAAAGACGGTTTGTCACAAAGGAAATGGTTGAAGAATACGTCAGCCGAAAAAACGCGCAAGCATAGCTGGCTGATCCTTCCGCGAGTGGTTCTCGATCTTCATGCAAAAAATAAGATCTGAACCTTCCGTGGAGGTGAAAGACGATGGGAAGAACAAAGCTCGGCAATGCAAATGCGCAGCGAAACAATAACGCCAAAAAGAAAAACGGCTTTAACACCGAATTTTCTACTGAATCTTATGCGCAGATGGAAGCCGCAAAGATGATCTCAAATAAGAAAAACCACCAAAAATAAGCAGATGAAAACAGCGTCTATTGGCGCTGTTTTCATCATTTTGGCTCCTGTGGTACAATAGGAACATTGTATGTATGAAAGGGAGTTTCCAGAATGAAAAAGAAGTTGCTGCTTGTTGACGGAATGGCATTGTTATTCCGGTCTTTTTTCGCGACAGCGGTGCATCGCAATTTTATGATGAATGCCAAAGGCGTTCCGACAAACGGAGTGCACGGATTTTTAAAGCATCTGCTGACGGCCGTGACGGTGTTTGAACCGAGCCATGTCGTCTGCTGCTGGGACATGGGCAGCAAAACGTACCGCAATGACTTATTTAAAGATTATAAAGCAAACCGGGGGGAGCCGCCGCTCGAATTAATTCCCCAATTTGATCTGGCGAAGGAAGCTGCGGAGGAGCTTGGCGTGCTGAATATCGGCCTTGCCGGATATGAAGCCGACGATTGCATCGGCACGCTGTCTGCGCTTTTCCGAAATGAAGCAGACATTACCATCGTTACAGGAGATAAGGATTTGCTTCAGCTTTTGGCGGATTCTGTCCAAGTCGCTTTGATGCAAAAAGGCATCGGCAATTATAAAGTGTATACAAGAGAATCGTTCATAGAGGAAACGGGAATCGAGCCGAAGGCGCTGATCGATATAAAAGCTTTGATGGGGGATACGAGCGATAATTATCCAGGTGTGAAAGGAATCGGTGAAAAAACGGCGTACAAGCTGATCAAGGAGTATTCGACAGTTGACCGTCTGCTTGAAAACATCAGCCTCCTGACAAAAGGACAGCAGACGAAAATAACCGAAAGTCTTGAAGACCTGAAGCTGTCGAGAATTCTCGCGGAAATCAAATGCGATGTTCCGCTTTCCTGCTCACTTGAAGATGCGGATTTTACGCTCTCACACGAGAGGGCTATAGAGATGCTGAAGCTTCATCAGATCAGGGGAATTGAACCGCTGCTGATGAAAATGGCAAAAAGAGAGATCGGGTAACATCGATCTCTCTAATGCTTTGTGTTGCTTTTTTTTGCCCGATTTTCAAGCTCTGTTTTCGGGTCTGTATGACGGTTCATTTCAATATCGCCCTGCGGCGTGACACCGCCTGTCAGACGGCCTTTGCCGGCCGGCTTCTGCTTTTCCACATCAACCACCTCAGAGCTTATGATGCACAGCCCGTGATGTTTTTAATCTGCCGGATTCAGTAAAATCGCATGTTTCGCGAGCTTATCGGCCGTCTGATTTTCCTTTGAGGGAATCCACTTGATGAAGAACAGATCAAAGGCCGCCTTTAAGCGGATAATTTCATCAAGATAAGGCTTGAACGCCGGATTTTTGACATATTCAGAATCCGCCGCGCGCTCGACGATTTGAGAATCGGTGCGGAAGGAAACGATCGAATACCGCCTGTCGGCGCAAAGCTTCATTCCTTCAATCAGCGCCATAAATTCGGCTTCATGGTTGCTTAAACGTCCGGCGGGAAGAGAAAAGGATTCCGAGTCCCTTCCATTTTTAATGAAAATGCCGAGCCCGGAAAGTCCGGGATCCCCGGCGCTTGCACCGTCAATATAGACCTCAACAGGCATCGTTCCCGCTCCTTTCATCCAAAGGAGTGATCCGTTTGGCAGCATAAGCGTAAGGGGCTGCAAAAAGGGCGACAACGAATTTTAGTGCATATGTAGTGATAAAAATCTGCACCCATACGTCGAGGGGATATGTGCCGATAAAAGCGACGCTCGTAAAAATGAACGTATCGAGAAGCTGGCTGACTGCGGTGCTGCCGCTGTTGCGAAACCATAATGCCCGATCGGAAGGAAATAACCTTCTGATCCCCGAATATACATAAACATCAAGTGTTTGGCTGATGATATAGGCAAGCAGGCTCCCGAGCGCAACGCGCGGCAGAAATCCGAAGATCGTCTCAAGCGCCGGCTGTGCGATGTCTTCAGGATGCGGCTTGAAAAGCAGGGCGCCCTGCATGACGGCGGTCAGGCTGATAAGGATGAAAAAACCGAGTGATACGGCTTTCTTCGCTTCTTCTTTGCCATATTTTTCATTGATGACATCTGTCGCAAAAAATACGCTGCCATACATGATATTGCCGAGCGTCGAGGTCAGGCCGAACAGCTCGACCGTTTTCGCAACCTCGATATTGGCGGCGACTGTGGCAAAACCGATCCAAACAAACAGGCCGGTTTTGCCGAATCGTTTAAAAAAGAAGAGAACAATGATAAAATTAATGATTGCAAAACTAATCCACAACATCTCGTTAAACAAAAACAAGTACTTCCTTTCTCTATAAGCTGTAATCAGACCGTTTTGATTATAGCATAACAAAACATCATTTGAATAAAGGTGATTTTGTGAAACTAAGAGCAAGCATGAATATAAATATGAACGCATCCGCATCCGTCCCGTTCACCGCCGATGAATGGATCGAAGTGAAAGATGCGGTGGCGATCGGCCGCAGGCTCACACAGAGTCCATATGTCAGCGGGCTTGAGTTTGAAGATGAAAAGGGCAGCTTCTGGACGCTGAAGGAACTTGAAAAGCTAAAGGAAGAACTGGCGCATGAACCTGATGAAATCACGGTGTTTTTTGACGGAAGCTATGACAAGGAAAGCGAGCTGGCAGGCCTGGGGATCGTGATTTATTATTCCCTCGGAGGGGAAAGATATCGATTAAGAAAAAACAAAAGCTTTCGGCTGACGACAAATAATGAAGCGGAATACGCCGCCCTCCATGAAGCAGTAAACGAGCTCAGGGATCTTGGAGCGAGCAGAAACTCAGTCATCATAAAAGGGGATTCGCTTGTCGTCTTAAACCAGCTTGAAGGAAACTGGCCGTGCTATGATCCAGTTCACTCAAAATGGCTTGATCGAATTGAAAAACAGCTTGAAAAATTAAAACTTTCGCCGACCTATATTCAAATCAGCCGCAAAGACAATAAAGAAGCAGATCAGCTTGCCAAAAAAATGCTTGAGCATACCATTGTGGAAAGCCACACGAAACTAGATAAATAACGGAGATGAAAGCCTTGGATAAGAAGGAGATCTTGAAAGAACTGACAAACCTGCAGGACACCTATTGTGAAGGGTGTTTTATCAAAAAACATTTCAGAAAGGAATACGGAAAAACGTATGCCCATGCATTTTGCATTACAAAATGCACTGTCGGAGAGAAGCTCCGCACATATGGAGAAGTGCTGACAAATAACAGCTGACACATTCATGAAAAAAACCGCAGTCATGCGGTTTTTTTGTTATCGCTGGGCTTCATCCAGCTGGTGCTGGCATTCGTTTAATCTCTCCAGCTGCTGGTGTAAAAATTCTTCATCCAAAGCGGATAATTCATCGGCTTGCGAGAGCCGTCTGGCATCCTCAATCGACTTGTAGGCTGATTCCGATAAGGTGGAGCTTTTTTGTCTGGTCGCCATCCCGGTCGTTTTCTGGGCGGTTTCCACGGCCAATTCAAGCTGTCTCCGCTGATTAAACCCCGTGTCAACGGCATCGTGATGTTCTGATGTCATCATTCATACACCTCCATCATTATTTTCCTGAAAACAATTATATTTATGTGCAAAAAAAGAAAAAATATAATAAAATTAAGCCGATATAACTATTGAGCCTAAAAAATATAAGTCTATATTACTAATTTGGGTATCTTATAGAAAAGGGGCCTGTGACAGTGGAAAGCAATGAATTGCAAACCGTTCTGCACAAGACATTTGTGGAGGTATATAAAGATTTAGAACAGCTGGTGGATATTGCGAAAAAGGGGCGTCCGTCTCTGGAAAAAAATATCGAGGAAATCGAACAACGGCTAAAACAAAACATTCTGGCCATTGAAATTCAGCTGAAAATTAAATAGGAGAGGCGCATATGCCTCTCCTCTATTTGAAGTCTCATTTTTTCTTCATTCTGTTAAAAGTTACAGCTTCACAACGTTAGATGCTTGAGGTCCACGATTACCTTCAACGATTTCAAAAGAAACTTCTTGTCCTTCTTCTAAAGACTTGTATCCTTCACCTTCAATTGCAGTGAAATGAACGAATACATCGTCTCCGCCTTCAACTTCGATGAAGCCGAAGCCTTTTTCATTGTTAAACCATTTTACTTTACCGTTTTGCATATTGCTTAATCCTCCTAGTACTGTAGCACAAAGTGCTAAAAAAAATTTTCATCATCTAACGATGTTTCTGCTAAATGATGGTTTCACTATACACTATCTACAGAGTCGCGTCAAGCTGTCAAGAGAAAAAAATGAACTTTTATGCTTTTTTAAGGAATTTTTTTGAAATCGCTTTCAGCATAAAGTCTTCAGAACTTATCTGAAGAAGAAAAAAATGAAACATGGAAAGGGCTTTTCCGTATATAAGTAAACAGTCATAAGGAGTGTGGATGATGAATCGTTATTCGATTGATGAATTTGTGAAAAAAACGCAGCAGGAAGACAAAGGGGAAGGGATGTTTGAACTTGAGACCCCGCGCCTGCTTGAAGTGAATCTAGACGGGAAAGTTTGGGCTAAAGCCGGTTCAATGATTTCCTACAGAGGGCAAATCAAATTCGAGAGGGAAGGGGTGTTTGAACACGGACTTGGGCGGATGATGAAAAAGGTGTTCAGCGGTGAAGGCGCTTCACTTATGAAAGCCGAAGGGGATGGAAAACTTTACCTTGCCGATCAAGGAAAAAAGATATCGATTTTAAATTTAGACAATGATGCCATTTTTGTTAACGGGAATGATCTGCTGGCCTTTGAACCTGCAATCAAGTGGGATATTAAGCTGATGAAAAAAATCTCGGGCATGCTGGCAGGCGGACTGTTTAACGTCAAGCTTGAGGGCACGGGAATGGCAGCGATCACAAGCCATTATGAGCCGCTTACTCTGCTTGTTTCTCCGGAAAGCCCCGTATATACCGATCCAAACGCAACCATTGCTTGGTCAGGCGGACTTCAGCCTGAATTTGTTACAGATGTCTCTTTTAAAACATTCATCGGCAGGGGGAGCGGGGAGTCGATTCAAATGAAATTTGCCGGAAACGGATTTGTCGTCGTTCAGCCGTTTGAAGAAGTGTATTATACCGAATCATAAAGCAAAAGAAAAAACACTTGTGAAAACAAGTGTTTTTTCTAATTGTCGGGAGCCCAGCTTAAGACAGGGCTCTCACAGCCTGTTTTTTATTCATGATGATTTCAGACTGTTCGACGATGTCAGTCAGGATGACTTCTGAAGAATTGGATAAGTGCAGGCTTTTAATATTCCGTTTCATTTCGTTTAGTTTTTGTTCATCCGCCAATAGGGAAGAGACGGACTCAAGGATCTCCTCATGCCTGTTTACCACGATGGCAGCGCCTTTATCCTCAAAGTACAGGGCGTTTTCTTTTTCCTGCCCCGGCACAGGTTTGTAAAGGATAACCGGAACACCGATTGCGGTAGCTTCCGTAAGGGTGATTCCGCCCGGTTTTGTGATCATGCAGTCGGCCACTCTGAACAGCTCGTCAATTCTTTCGATATAGCCGAACGTTTTCAGTTTATTCGGATATACGGCTTCAATTTCTTCAAGCGAGTTTTTTAATACCGTGTTTTTTCCGCAAACGACAGCGACTTGGACATCTTCTTTTGTCACAAGGGATTCGCACAGTTCCTTTACATTTTTGAGAACCCCGTGGGCGCCCGCCATGATCAGCAGAATCTTTCGATCAGGAGACAGCTGATACTTGGCGTAAATTTCGTCTTTGTCCATTTCTTCTTCAAACTGCCGGCGAATCGGAATGCCTGTAATTTTTACATTATTTGGGTGGGTGCCGATTTCAAGAAGTTTTTCCTTCACGTAATCAGTCGCCACATAATATTTATCGATATGTTCATGAACCCAAATTTTATGAAGGCAGAAATCCGTCATCACGTTGAATGTCGGAATGACTTTCCCCATTCTCCGTCTGTATTCAGGGACGACGATCATCGGAAACGTATTGATGATGATATCCGGCTGATGCTTTTTAATAAGCTGGTCAAGCCGCTTATTCCCCATTTTAAAATAGATATTAAACTTTCTTTTATTGTAAATTTTATCGACCCCATAGTAAAAAAGGCGATAAAACTGTTTCCCGATTGAAAAACTTTTCAGGTAGAGATATTGCGTAATGTCAGACACAATCGGATTTGATTCTTGATACAAATTCGAAACAGTTACATTCTTAAAACCAAGCCTTTCACACTCTTGATAAAGAGTTTTGGCTACTTGAACATGGCCATTTCCGTAATTTGCAGTCAAAATTAATATATTTTTGTTGGTATTCAAACATATTCACCTCAATTAATTCAAACAGCAAGAGCTCTAAATAGTAAAAAAACAGGAGTTAATGTCCACAGATACCATACCATAAAATTATAATTTAATTATAAATGAAGAACAAAAATTAAGGTATTTTTAAAGTTTGGATTCGCAGGAAAGCACTGGTTTCCAAGAGCTTCCTGACCCCCCGTAAAAAAGCCAGGGGCTGATGTTTGCGATGGTATAGAATCTTTTATGGAAGACTAACCCAACTGTATTTTATCATATTTCGGACATCTTGCATCAGACCGGAGCATGAGAATTTCATTTCCACTCATACGGTGTTTCCTGATAAACATAGTAATTCAGCCAATTCATAAACAATAGAGTGGCATGGGCTTTCCAGCGATTAACAGGCACCGGTCCGTCCGGTCCATCCTTAAAATAGTTCACTGGCGGGTCAATCTTCATGTTTTTGGCCAGATCTCTTTCATACTCCTCTTTAAGAGTATCGGTATCATACTCAGGATGTCCAGTCAAAAAAACTTGTTTTTCATCTTTTGAAGCAATTAAACAGACGCCTGCTTCATCAGAGATGCTGAGCACTTTTAAATCCTCCGCCGATTTTAAATCGTCCATGTTTATATCTGTATGCCTGGAATGCGGGACATAGTAGAATTCTTCAAATCCTCTTACCAATCTTTCATTTTTCTCTAAAATTCTGTGTTCGAACACGCCGAACGTTTTTTTCGGCAATTTTGTTTTGCGAATGCCGTAATGATGGAACAGCCCGGCTTGGGCTCCCCAGCATATGTGAAGCGTTGACGTGACGTTTGTTTTGCTCCAGTCAAAAATGTCCTGAAGCTCATTCCAATATGAAACTTCTTCATATGCCAGATGTTCGATCGGCGCTCCTGTAATGATCATGCCGTCAAATTTTTTGTCCTTGATCGAAGAAAAGGTTGTATAAAATTGTTCTAAATGCTGCCTTGCTGTGTTTTTTGGTGTGTGTGTAGACGGTATTAAAAAAGTGAAATATACCTGCAAAGGAGAATTTCCGAGCATTCTCAGAAGCTGTGTCTCCGTTTTGATTTTCTGCGGCATCAAATTGAGAATCACAATGTTCAAAGGCCTGATATCCTGATGGAACGCCCGTTTTTCATCCATGACGAAAATATTTTCACTTTCAAGAATCTGCTTTGCTGGCAAATCAATAGGAATGTTGATAGGCAACACGCCACCTCCGGTTTTCTCCGCTGATTTTTCTTCATTATAGGAACTTTTTGGCGATATTTCAATGTGTGAATTGTGATACAATAAAAGAAGTGTGTGAAAAATATGGAAATCATCATGTAATCAACGAAAAGGAGGCTCCTCTTCATATGAAATCCCACTTATCAGACATTGAGATCGCTCAAAGCCAGAAATTAAAACCGATAGCGGAAATTGCACGGAAACTCAGTATAGATGACGAAGAAATAGAGTACTTTGGTTTCACAAAAGCGAAAATTTCTTTAGATATTTTTGAGCGTTTAGCAGATCAACGAGACGGACATGTTATTTTGGTCACTTCCATCAATCCGACGCCCGCGGGTGAAGGAAAGTCAACTGTGACCGTCGGACTGAGCCAGGCGCTCTGGCAGGAGGGGAAACGGTCGATTGTGGCGCTGCGGGAACCGTCTCTCGGACCGACGATGGGTTTAAAAGGCGGCGCAGCAGGAGGCGGCTATTCGCAGGTTCTGCCGATGGAGGACATCAACCTTCACTTTACTGGAGATATGCACGCGATTACAAGCGCGAACAACGCTTTGGCTGCTTTCATTGACAATCATATTCATCACGGAAACGAATTAAACATTGACATCAGAAGAATCGTCTGGAAAAGGACCCTCGATCTCAATGACAGGGCGCTAAGGGAAACTGTCATTGGACTGGGCGGCAAAGCAAACGGCTTTCCGCGGGAAGACGGGTTTGACATCACGGTCGCATCTGAAATCATGGCCGTTTTATGTCTTGCCTCCGATTTGAAAGATTTAAAGAACAGACTTGCGGCAATGATTGTTGCATACACAAAAGACCAAAAACCGGTGACAGTCGAAATGCTTGGAGTTGAGGGAGCGCTCGCTCTTCTCTTAAAGGACGCGCTGAAGCCGAATCTCGTGCAAACCGTCGAGGGAACGCCGGCGCTCGTGCACGGGGGGCCGTTTGCCAATATCGCCCATGGCTCAAATAGTCTGATCGCGACTAAAATGGCGGCGAAGCTTGCTGATTACGTCGTAACTGAAGCGGGATTCGGCGCTGATTTAGGAGCCGAAAAGTTTTTCCATATCAAAACGAGGGCTGGCCGATTTACTCCGGGTGCGGTCGTGATCGTCGCCACGGTAAGGGCGCTGAAGATGCACGGCGGCGTCGCGCTTCAAGATTTAAAGATCAGCGATACGGGAGCCGTAAAAAGAGGCATTGCCAACCTTGCAAAACACATTGAGACGATCAGAGCTTTCGGTCTTCCTTATGTCGTTGCGGTAAACCGGTTTGTCCAGGATGGAGAGGAGGAACTTGAAGCCGTGCTTGACTGGTGCCGGGAAAACGGCCATCCAGCTTCAGTGTGCAATGTTTGGGAAGAGGGCGGAAAAGGCGGTGTCGAGCTTGCCCGAAACGTCATCAATGTGCTTGAAGAAAAAGAAAACCGCTTTTCTTATTTATACGAATTAACAGACCCAATCGAGGAAAAGCTGACGAAGATCGCCAGGATCGTATATGGAGCGGAAGGTGTCAAATTCACGGAAAAGGCGAAAAAGCAACTTGTCGAATTGGAAAAAAACGGCTTGAACGGGTTGCCTGTTTGTGTGGCGAAAACTCAATACTCTCTTTCAGACGATCCAGAGAAGACCGGGAGACCGCATGGATTTTACATTACTGTCCGCGAATTAAAGCCGTCAGCAGGAGCCGGCTTCATCGTCGCTCTGACAGGCAGCATTTTGACGATGCCGGGGTTGCCGAAGCGTCCGGCCGCGCTTCAAATGGATGTGGATGAAAACGGCAGGGCAAAAGGGTTATTTTAAAAGGAGCGATGGACATGTCCATGTATGATATCAGCGTAAAAACGATTAAAGGTGAAGAAACGACCCTGAAGCCGTATGAAGGGAAGGTTCTTCTCATTGTCAATACAGCCAGCAAATGCGGATTCACCCCGCAGTACAAACAGCTTCAGGAGCTTTATGATACATATAAAGACCGGGGGTTTGTCATTTTGGGCTTTCCGTCCAACCAATTTATGAATCAGGAGCCGGGCGATGAAAAAAGCATAGAGGAATTCTGTACGATGAATTACGGGGTGACGTTCCCGATGTTTGCTAAAGTCGATGTAAAAGGCGAACATATCCATCCGCTGTTTTCACATTTGACGAGCAAGGCGAAAGGAATGCTCGGAACAAAAGCAATCAAGTGGAATTTCACAAAATTCCTCGTCGATCAAACGGGCGAGACTGTTGAGCGCTTTTCGCCGCAGACAAATCCGAAGGAAATGGAGGATACCATTCAACAATGGCTGGGATGAGTCAGCTGAAAAAGAAGCAGATCAGCCTGATTGCAGAATGGGTCGGCGGAAAGCTTAGCGATGAAGGGACAGGCCATGACTGGCTTCATATCAAACGGGTGCAGCGCCTGAGTCTTATGATCGCAAAAGAAGAAGGGGCGGATTTGTTTATCACAGAAGCGGCCGCCCTTGTACACGATTTAATCGATGAGAAACTATCGGCGCGACATCGAATGCCGCTCTCAGCGCTGAAGCGGCAATTATCAGGCTTCGGCATTGACAATCAAGCCGCAGAGGACATCATTAGCATCATTACGAAAATGTCCTTCAGAGACAGGGAAAAATACAAGGATCAAAAGCTTTCTTTAGAAGGACAGGCCGTTCAGGACGCCGATCGTCTTGATGCCATGGGCGCCGTCGGAATCGCGCGGGCTTTCATGTATGCGGGTGCAAAGGGGCATTTGCTCTACCGGGAAGGCTCCCATGATAAAAACGCCCCATCTGCGGTCGGCCATTTTTATGAGAAGCTGCTTCTTCTAAAAGATCTGATGAATACCAAAACAGGGAGAAGGCTTGCCGAACACCGGCACAAGCTGATGCGTTCCTTTCTCAGCGAACTCAAAAACGAGTGTGCCTGCACTGAACAAGCCGCCTGGATAGATCGGGAATAACGGTTATGGTAGAATAAGACCCGGATCTTTTAACAGAGGGGGACAACTGATGAAGATTAAATCGATAGAACCGACACCGAGTCCAAATACAATGAAGGTCATTTTAACCGAGGAGCTGCCGGGCGGGAAAAGCAATAATTACAAAAAAGGCCAGGCGGAAGGGGCACCGCCTGTCATTCAGCAGGTGTTAAATATAGATGGTGTAAAAGGGGTCTACCATGTAGCAGACTTTTTAGCTGTGGAGCGAAATGCCAGGTTTGACTGGAAGGATATCCTGCCGGCGGTTCGTTCCGCCTTCGGGATGGATGAAACCGAAGCAAACGGCGGAGCTTCAGAGGAAAAAGAGTCGTTTGGCGAGGTCAAAGTATTCGTGCAAATGTTCAGCGGCATACCGATGCAGGTCAAACTGACTGACGGCGAGCGCGAAGAGCGGTTTGGACTGCCGGAGCGGTTTCAGGAGGCGATCTTAAAGCTGAAAACGGCTTCATCCAATGTCGTGCTTGAGCGCGCATGGAAGGAACAGGGCGTCAGATTCGGCGACTTTTCAGAAATCGGCCGTGAAGTAACGGAAGAACTCCAGGCAGCCTATGATGAGGAGCGTCTCCGGAAATTAACGGAATCCGCCGCATCTCAGGACAAAGGAACCGAAAAACAAGCCGTCCAAAGAAAATCTTACAAAGTCACACTTGAGATGCTGGAGGATGAAGATTGGCAAAAACGCTATGCCCACCTTGAGCAAATGGATCCGGAGGAAGAGGACATTCCGGTGCTTGAAAAAGCGCTCAATGATCCGAAAACATCGATCAGAAGGCTGGCCGTCGTTTATTTGGGCATGATCGAAACACCTGAGGTCCTCCCGCTTTTATACCGGGCGCTTGAGGACAAAACCATTACGGTAAGAAGGACGGCCGGCGACTGCCTCTCTGACATCGGAAATCCGGATGCCATCCCCGCGATGATAAAGGCGCTGAAGGACCCGAGCAAGCTCGTCCGCTGGAGAGCGGCGATGTTTTTATATGAGGTCGGTGACGAAAGCGCGCTTTCTGCGTTGAAAGAGGCTGAAAACGATCCGGAATTTGAAGTCAGCCTTCAAATCAAAATGGCAATTGAACGGATTGAACATGGAGAAGAAGCAAAAGGATCCGTCTGGAAGCAAATGACGGAAAGCCGCAAAAAAGAAAATCGGTAAAAGGCGCTGAATCCAGCGCCTTTTGTTTTTCAGTCAGAAATCAAGACCGTTCCATCCGCTACCAAACAATTTCAACACCATCGCGTGTCCTGTCATAAAATATCACTTTTTCTATAAAAATATTTCGAATATTGTTGAAAAAAAGCCTGAAAATATATATAGTAGGTACCAATCAAGTGGAATGTGGAGGTTCTGATAGAATGGGGAGCGATTTTCAGATTGAAAAGCAAAACAGCCATCAGCTTGAAAATCCGTAATAAGAAGTATTGCAAAACGAATATTCTAAAAATACAGAATATAAAAACGAAGATATTTTAGGAGGATCATCATGACAGGTTTACGCAGTGACATGATTAAAAAAGGGATCGACAGAGCGCCGCACCGCAGTCTGCTGAGGGCGGCAGGGGTAAAGGAAGAGGACTTCGGCAAACCGTTTATCGCCGTTTGCAACTCATATATTGACATCGTCCCCGGTCATGTCCATTTGCAGGAGTTTGGAAAAATCGTCAAAGAGGCGATCAGGGAAGCCGGCGGAGTGCCGTTTGAATTTAATACAATCGGTGTCGACGACGGTATTGCAATGGGGCATATCGGAATGAGGTACTCCCTTCCGAGCCGAGAAATCATCGCGGACTCCGTGGAGACGGTCGTTTCCGCTCACTGGTTTGACGGGATGGTTTGTATTCCGAACTGTGACAAAATCACGCCGGGGATGATCATGGCGGCAATGAGGATCAATATTCCGACCGTTTTTGTCAGCGGGGGTCCGATGGCTGCGGGAAGGACGAGTGACGGGCGCAAAATCTCGCTTTCCTCTGTTTTTGAAGGCGTAGGCGCCTATCAATCTGGCAAAATTGATGAAAAAGGATTGCAGGAGCTTGAACAGTTTGGCTGCCCAACCTGCGGATCATGTTCCGGCATGTTCACAGCCAACTCGATGAACTGTCTATCCGAAGCGCTCGGCATCGCGCTCCCGGGCAACGGAACGATTTTGGCGACGGCGCCGGAACGAAAGGAATTCGCCAAACAATCGGCGCGCCAGCTGATGGAGCTGATCAAATCAGATCTAAAACCGCGTGACATCGTGACGGAAAAGGCGATTGACAACGCGTTCGCCTTAGACATGGCGCTCGGCGGATCGACGAATACGATCCTTCATACACTGGCAATCGCCAATGAAGCGGGTGTTGATTATTCGCTTGAGCGGATTAATGAGGTTGCCGCGAGAGTTCCTCATTTATCAAAGCTTGCGCCTGCATCAGATGTGTTCATCGAAGATTTGCATGAAGCAGGCGGGGTATCTGCGGTCCTAAACGAGCTATCCAAAAAAGAAGGCGCCCTGCATTTGGATACGTTGACTGTAACAGGAAAAACGCTTGGCGAAAATATTGCGGGGTGCGATGTAAAGGATTACGATGTCATTCATCCGATTGACAAGCCGTTTTCAGAGCAAGGCGGGCTTGCTGTGCTATTCGGCAATTTGGCGCCGGACGGGGCGATCATCAAAACTGGCGGCGTCCAGGACGGCATTACCCGCCATGAAGGACCTGCTGTCGTCTTCGATTCTCAGGAGGAGGCGCTCGACGGCATCATCAACCGGAAAGTGAAAGCGGGAGACGTCGTCATCATCCGGTATGAAGGCCCTAAAGGCGGACCAGGAATGCCTGAAATGCTGGCTCCGACTTCCCAGATCGTCGGTATGGGACTCGGACCGAAGGTGGCATTAATTACAGACGGCCGTTTTTCCGGGGCATCACGCGGACTTTCAATCGGTCATGTATCGCCGGAAGCCGCTGAAGGCGGACCTCTTGCATTTGTAGAAAACGGCGACCATATCGTGGTCGATATCGAAAAACGAATCTTGAATATTGAGATTTCCGATGAAGAATGGGAAAAAAGAAAAGCGAACTGGCCGGGCTTTGAGCCTAAAGTGAAAACAGGGTATCTCGCCCGCTATTCAAAGCTTGTCACTTCAGCCAACACAGGCGGAATCATGAAGATCTGACGTTTTTTACTTTTGGATGTTTGAAATTCGGCCCCCTCTGTAGTATCCTTTACATCAGTAGTTAAGGTTTATAGAGGGGGCTTTTATATGTCAACAGCTTATGAAGAATACATGCGCCAGCTCGTTGCTCCTATGCGTCAGGAATTGGCGCAGGCCGGGTTTAAAGAGTTAACGACTGAAGAGGAAGTTGAGAATTTCATGGAAGCTGCCGAGGGCACGACGTTTGTCGTCGTCAATTCAGTGTGCGGGTGTGCAGCCGGATTGGCAAGACCAGCCGCCGTTCAGGCAGTCTCCGGAAGCGAGAACGGACCTGATCAGACCGTGACAGTGTTTGCCGGACAGGACCGTGAAGCGACCGCAAAGATGAGGGAATACTTTAAAGGCCTGGAGCCTTCTTCTCCTTCCATGGCTTTACTGAAAGGAAAAGAGGTCGTTCATTTTATTCCGCGTGAAGAAATCGAAGGCCGTGAAATGACGGAAATTATGAAAAACATCACAGACGCTTTTGAAAAACACTGCTAACACGCCCTTTTTTTCAGGGCATTTTTTACGGAGAAAAACATGATTGTGACGACAAGCTACAGACCGGCAGAAGACACTATATTAACGGCAAAGAACATCAGCCGGACGCTCGGTGCCAAATTTTCCGAGCGGAGGAAAAGACCGATATATCAAATCATGGAAACGGAGCAGGATGAAGTCCTTGTGGTCGGAAAAGAGCGCTTTGAGCTTTATCACTCGGAAGGGGAAAAGTTTTTCTTCCACCCAAACTCGGCCATGTTCCGTGCCAAGCGGTTTTTAAAGGGGGAGGCAGATCCGTTTGTCGAAGCGGCTCACATACAGCCTGGAGATCAGGTAATCGACGGCACGCTCGGCCTCGGGGCGGACTCAATCATTGCGAGTTTGGCCGCCGGGGAGCGGGGAACGGTTCTCGGAATTGAAAAAAGCCCGCTTTTGGCATTCCTTGTAGAGGCCGGGCTTCAGGCGTGGGAGACCGATCTCCCTGTTTTGAATCAGGCGATGAAAAGAATCAGCGTCCGCCCGGGCGACAGCTTTGAATACCTTAGCCGGCTTGATGACGATTCAGCTGATGTCGTCTACTTCGATCCCATGTTTGATGAAGGGATTCAAGAATCTGACGGCATCGCCCCTTTAAGAAAATGGGCGTTCGGGAACTTTGAGCTTTCTGGATGTTTAGAGGAGGCTCTTCGCGTGGCGAGAAAAAGAGTTGTCCTTAAAGACCATTGGAAAAGCCCCCGATTTGCGGCATACGGCTTTGATGTCAAACGGCGGAAAACCGCTCTTTTTCATTACGGTGTTTTGAAACCGGAAAAATAACCCAAGGGTGCAGGCCCCTGGGTTTTTTAATCTGCGATTTCCATGATGATAAAGTAAGCGAGGGTAATGAAAGAAGCTGTGATGAAAAGTCCTTCTACCATTGAAGATCACTCCCGATTTTGGAATTTTCTCCTTTGATTGTAAACGTTTTAATAACAAAAGAAAAGCCGCTTTTGCCCTAATGTGCCCAATATGTTTTGAATGACTGAATATTCAACTTATGATAGAATAAGAGAAAACAATGTTGTCAGAAGGGAACTTAATCGGTTATGAAGATGTGGATGAGAAAAGCTCTTGTTGCCTTATTTACAATTGCGACGTTCGGCCTTGTATCTCCTCCCGCCGCTTTGATGGCGGACAAGCCGTCAGAGCACCAGAATATCAAGGAGACGGGATATACGGCTGTCTATGAAAACCGGGAAGAATCCCTGGCTGACGGGGAACAGGCTCCCAAGCCCTCCTCCTTTGACGCCTACACGGAGGAACTGCTGAATAAGGCGGAAGACCAGTCTTTTGCCAAGTTCGGGAACAGAATATCGCCTGTCATTGAAGACGAATACAGAGAAGAAGTTCTGCCGAAGATCGAAGAGGCGATCGTCAGCCATCTGATGACGCTGAAAGATGATGAAGCATACCAGGACCTCGTCATTTCCAAACAGCCGACGCCGGGAAAATCGGAAAAAATCTTCCACGTATACAACCGGAAAACGGGCGAGGATGTTTTGCGGTTTCATGTTCGAAGGGACCAGCCGCCGCAACAAGGCTACTGGTTTAATTTTCATTATCACAGTGCAGAAGACGGCTTTCAAAAACACCATGATCTCGGAAGCATTTATTGGGACCGCAATACACCGCCCAATTGGATGAGTCATTAAAGGAGATTGATTGCAGATGAAAAAATATACGATGAACGAAATGGTGCATTTGACAAAAAACATGCTCAATGAACGCGGCGTAGCCATTGAAGATATCGCGCTCATCGTTCAAAAACTGCAGGAGAAATATCATCCTGACCTGCCTTTGAGCGTTTGTATTGATAATGTGGAAAAAGTTTTAAATAAAAGGGAAATCATCCATGCCGTTTTAACGGGCATAGCGCTCGACCAGCTTGCAGAAAAAAAACTCCTGCCTGAGCCGCTTCAATATTTGGTTGAAACGGATGAGCCGCTTTTCGGAATAGATGAAATCATCCCTCTTTCCATCGTAAATGTATACGGGTCAATCGGCCTTACCAACTTTGGATATCTGGACAAAGAAAAATTCGGGATCATTAAAGAGCTTGATGATTGTCCCGAGGGAGAGGTCCATACATTCCTTGATGATATCGTGGCTGCGCTGGCCGCAGCAGCGGCAAGCCGCATCGCCCACACGCACCAGAATCAGCAGGATGAAGAGCAGGAAGAGAAAACCGAACATCCGAGCGTGCAGGGAAGCTGAGAAACCGCCGAAGGGCGGTTTTTTTATTTTGACGTCCTCTGAAAAATGTCTTGTTGCAAAAGGCCAAACGAGATACACTACAAAAGGATGAAAAAAATGAAACGAAATCGGGATTTATGCCGTCATATGGTTAGAAAACGGGAAAAAGACAAGCGGAACAAGGACAAGGCTGCCATCAGCCGACGCAACCTCAAGGAAGCTTAGCCTCTTAACGCCGACACGCCCCGCAGGGAAGCAACATCGGCCCATTGAATTGCCCCGGACGATGCGGATCTTGATCATCCATAAAAAACGAGAAATACATATAGAGGAGGCTGTCATGCGCATGATCTCATTTATTTTTGCTATGGACAAAAACCGCCTGATCGGCAAGGACAACGACTTACCATGGCATTTGCCAAATGATTTGAAATACTTTAAAAACGTCACAAGCGGGCATGCCGTCATCATGGGGAGAAAAACATATGAATCAATCGGCAGGCCTTTGCCGAACCGGAAAAACATCGTTGTGACTTCGAATCGAGAGCTGGACTTTCCGGGCTGCGACATTTTGCATTCTGCAGAAGAAGTCGTCCAGTTTGCAACAGGCAGTGATGAAGAATGTT
Source organism: Bacillus sonorensis NBRC 101234 = KCTC 13918 (assembly GCF_001592005.1). Classification (GTDB taxonomy): domain Bacteria; phylum Bacillota; class Bacilli; order Bacillales; family Bacillaceae; genus Bacillus; species Bacillus sonorensis. The sequence goes on along the minus strand of NZ_BCVZ01000004.1, from coordinate 79,922 downwards.
TTGTAATCGGCGGTTCAACACTATATACAGAACTGCTTCCTCACGCGGACAAGCTGTATATGACAAAAATTGATGAAGCATTTGAGGGGGACCGCTTTTTCCCGGAATTCAACGAAGATGAGTGGGAAATCGTTTCAAGACAAAAAGGTTTGAAAGATGATAAAAACCCCTATGACTACGAATTTCTCGTTTATCAAAGAAAAGGATAGAGGGGAGGGTGTTTATGTTTCGCTATTATTTTCTGGTGATATATACGGTATATATGCTCTTAAAGCACATCAAATTGTTATATGAGCTGCAGACGCTTGATCCGAGGCTTTCCTATGCCAAGCAGATGGAAGCTGTGTATGATAAGCCGAAGTCATTCATGCGGGGGTGCATCGGTTTAACCGGTTCGACCGTTTCCATTCATCAATTCGGCAAAACGCCGAAAGGTCCCGTGCTTTATGTCCATCCGAAGCTTAAGCTTGCGGATTTGGCTGTTTTGCTCGGCCATCTTGATAAAACGCCTTCTTTTTTTGCGGAGCCCCGCGCATTTCGATACCCGCTGGTCCATCAATGGCTGAATAAAATGGGCGCCATCAAAAAAAACGGCGGGGAACATACGGCCGTTGAACAAATCGAAGAAATCGTCCGTAAAGGCCAAAGCTTTATCCTTTCCGAGGCTGACGGAATCGATTATGAATCACTATCAAGCCGGCTCGGCGTACCTATTGTTCCAATTGAAACATCCGGTATCGAAGACATGCAAAAAGGCTCGTTTTTCAAAAGGCTGAAACCCGCTGATCTTGATCTCACGATTCATCGTGCCTACCTCCCTGAAAATAAGCGGCTTCGGGCATAGCGCCGGAAGCCGTAAAAAACCCGGGCTCATCAGAAGCCCGGGTTTTTTTTGCTTATACAAAAGGCACCTTCGCCACGTAGAAGAGGATGCAGAAGAACATAGATGCGCTCCCTGCGAGAACAAAAGTGTGCCAAATAGCATGGTGATAGGGAATTTTCCGCCATAAGTAAAAGATTGTTCCGATGGAATACAAAATTCCTCCTAAGAGGAGAAGGGCAAAACCTTCACCGGTTAAAGCCGTATAAAGCGGTTTGATCGCAATGATCGCCATCCAGCCCATTAAAAGATACATCAGTGTGCTGACGACGATAAAGCGCTTGACGAAAAAGATTTTAAAGACGATGCCGCAAAGGGCAAGGCACCAGATGACCGCAAGCATCGTATAGCCGAGAGTGCCTTTCAGCGGACCGAGGAGAAGCGGAGTATAAGTACCTGCGATCAACACATAAATAGCCGAGTGGTCAATAATTTCCAATATATCTTTCGTTTTTTGATGCTGTATGCTGTGCAAGAGCGTTGAACTGATATAGAGAAACAGCATTGAAGCGCCGAAAATGGAAAAGCTGACGATGTCGACAGGATTACCGTAGCGGATCGCGAAAATCACCAAAAATACAATCGCAGGGATGGACAGCAGGACGCCAAGACCGTGTGTAATGGCATTGGCGATTTCTTCTTTAATCGTGTACAAAACAAAACACCCTTTCTATTCCTGAATAATATGATTTTTTAGCGAGCTTAAAAAACGCAGTCCTTCAAGTGTTATTTTCGTTCCCGCTCTTCCGCGGCCTTTTGTGACGTATTCCCTTTTTTCCAGGTAGTCCAATCTGCCCCGAACCTGCTGGGGGGTGAGCTCTGACTTCCCGTTCTTGCTCAGTTCAGATAGGATTCTCCGGCTGGCAGGCTCTCCTTTTTCATTTAATTGTTTGATCGTGTCCAGCAGAAAGGCGAATTCTTCTTTTTCCATCAGTGTCAGTGAAGCAGGCGCATTTTTTTTGTCCTTCGTTTTTTTCTTCTCAACCTGCCCCCTTAATACCGGCGGAATATCATAAAGCTGAATGGTTTTTTGATCTGAGACGGTTTTCATATAATCCGCCATGTTTTTCAGCTCCCTTACGTTGCCGAGAAATTCGTATTGCTCCAAAGCATCCCAGACGATGGGCTCGACATATATGTCATGTTCTCCGCTTTTTAGGAAATGATGCACGAGAATGGGGATGTCGCCTCTTCGCTCCCTTAGAGGAGGCAGCGGCAGATCAAGTACATTCAGTCTGTAGTACAAATCCTTGCGGAACTCACCTTTTTTAATCCGCTCCGGAAGCGGAACGCTTGAGGATGAGATCAGCCTCAGGCCGATTCCTTTTTCAATGGCGGCCAAAAGCCTTCCCTGAAGGTGTAAAGAGAGGCCCCACACTTCATCGAGAAACAGGGTTCCCTCTGTCTGTCCGGCTTCATGAAAAAGCTTGTCATCCAGTTCTTCTTCACTTACAGCGCCGCAATTGATTTGCAAAAACGGGCCATTGCCGAATGGGGAGGCGTGATGGATGGCTCTTGCAAACAGCCCTTTGCCCGTTCCCGTTTCCCCGGATATGTAAACCGAATGTGCGGATTCCGCAAATCGTCTCGCCCTGTTTTTTACCTGCAAAAAAGAATCGGCTTCACCGATCAGGTCGGCAAATGTTATCGAATGGCTCAAGTTTTTGATCATGGTCAATCTCCTTTTGGTTCCAATTGGTTCTATTATAACACCCAATTGGAACAAATAAAGTCTTTTTTACAAAACAATTTTTTGAATGAAACGTTTGAAGCCGCCGTATATATGGAAAAAGCCATTGAAGTTCTAAAAAGTCTATAATATTCTGAAATAAGAGAGAATTGCCCTTTAATTTTTGAATATTCATGATATAATGGCGTATTAAATAGAGCTTTAAAAAGAAAGGATCCTATAAATGAAACCGTTGCTTAAAGAAAACTCTCTCATCCAAGTCAAAGATATTTTAAAAGCACACCAAAATCTAAAAGATGTTGTCATTCATACCCCTCTGCAAAAAAACGAGAGGCTGTCTGAGAGGTACGATTGCAACGTTTATTTAAAAAGAGAAGATTTGCAGGTTGTCCGCTCATTCAAGCTGAGAGGCGCATATTACAAAATGAAGCAGCTTTCAAAAGAAACGACGAAAAACGGCATTGTCTGCGCAAGTGCCGGCAACCACGCCCAGGGGGTTGCTTTTTCGTGCAAGCATCTCGGCATCCACGGCAAAATATTCATGCCTTCCACCACCCCGAGACAAAAAATTTCCCAAGTCGAGCTGTTTGGAAAAGACTATATTGAAATCATCCTGACCGGTGATACGTTTGATGACGCCTATCAAAGCGCAGTGGCCTGCTGTGAGGAAGAAAAACGGGCGTTCATCCATCCGTTTGACGATCCTGAGGTCATGGCGGGGCAGGGAACGGTCGCCGTCGAAATCTTAAATGATATTGAATGTGAGCCGCATTATGTATTTGCGAGCGTCGGTGGAGGCGGCCTTCTTTCCGGAGTGGGGACCTATATGAAAAACGTGTCCCCTGAAACGAAGCTGATCGCGGTCGAGCCCAAAGGGGCGCCCGCTTTGTTTGAGTCCAATAAAAACGGCGAAGTTGTCACACTCCAAAAAATCGATAAATTCGTCGACGGCGCCGCCGTCCAAAAAATCGGCGAACAGACATTCAAAACACTCGAAAACGTCGTGGACGATATTCTGCTCGTTCCGGAAGGCAAGGTCTGCACAGCGATACTCGAATTGTATAACCAGTGCGCGATTGTAGCAGAGCCGGCCGGAGCTTTGCCGATCGCCGCTTTAGATCTTTACAGGGATGAAATCAAAGGGAAAAATGTCGTGTGCATTATCAGCGGCGGCAACAATGACATCGGAAGAATGCAGGAAATCAAAGACAGATCGATGATGTACGAAGGACTTCAGCATTATTTCATCGTAAATTTTCCGCAGAGGGCCGGGGCGTTGCGCGAATTTTTGGATGAAGTGCTCGGGCCCAGCGATGATATTACGCGATTTGAGTATACAAAAAAGAATAATAAAAGCAGCGGTCCCGCGCTTGTCGGCATCGAACTGAAGCAGCGGGAAGATTATGAACCGCTGATCGCAAGGATGGACCGAAAAGGGTTCCGCTACCTTGAAGTCAATAAAGATGAAGGGCTGTTCAATCTGCTGATATGAGAAATTTTTTTGAAAAGAGCGTACAATTCACAGACAAAGCTTCCCGGGATTATGTATAATAAAGAAAATATCCAATAAAAGAGGATTGATACTTTGTTACTCAAAAGCCTAGAGTTCAAACGATCGGATGGACAGCAGGTGAAGGTGACGGAAATACCCTTGCTGAAGGAGGACGACCCCCATTTTTTCATGGCGCAGCTGAGGCTTGAAGCGTTTTTGAAGAAGCTTTACTGTTCGAAACGGAAAAAAAATGTGTACTCTTTCAGGGAATACTTAAAAAGAGCGCTAAAATGGCATGATTATCAAGCCATTTATCAGCAGGAAGAACTGAAACATAATGCATAGCATATAAACATTCTTTGCCAGCCTATATACCGCTCTGAAAAAACGGCGGCAAAACGGGCAGGCAAAGAATTTTTCATGCGTTTTTACAGCATCAGGATACATCACTTGAGACCGACAGGATGTGAAAGAGATTGACAAATATTAAAATTGTAACGGATTCAACGGCGGATATAAGCGATGAAGAGAAGCGCAAATACGGTATTTCCGTATTGCCGCTTTCGATAGTGATTGACGGGAAGGTGTACAGAGACCAGCTGGATATTCAATCAGAAGAATTTATTGTGAAAATGGAGGCCGCAGCTGAGCTTCCGAAAAGCTCGCAACCGCCTTTAGGAGCATTTCTCGAGCTGTATGAAAAGCTCACAGAGGATGGGAGCGAAGTCATCAGCATCCACCTTTCAAGTGAATTAAGCGGGACGTTCCAAACAGCTGTAAGCGCTTCGAACATGGTTGGCGGAAAGGTCACAGTCATCGACTCCATGTACATTTCAAAAGGTCTGGGTTTCCAAGTGTTAAGAGCAGCCGCACTTGCCGGACAGGGGTGGACAGCTTCCGCTATTATCAAAGATCTTGAAGACATCAGAAACCGCACCTCTCTTTATGTGACCATCGACAGCCTTGAGAATTTGATCAAAGGCGGGCGGATCGGCAGGGGAAAGGCGCTGATCGGTTCACTGCTCAAAATAAAACCGATCGCAAGGCTTGAAGACGGCATCTATACGCCTGAAAAAAATGTCCGCAGCACTGCTCAGCTCATTAAATATTTAACAGGACAATTTCTCACGTCCGTAAAAGGAAAAACCGTACAAGCGGTCGGCATCGCCCATGCGGATGCATTGGATCTGGCGCATAAATTGAAGGCTTCATTGCTTGAACATATACCGGGGATCGACATCGATATTTTATGCACCACGCCGATTATATCGACCCACACGGGAAGAGGAGCGATCGGTTTTTCCTTTTATACCGACTGACAAAGGGGAGAAAAGGATTGAAAAACGTTTTCGGCTTGTTGATTGCGGGTGTTGCCATCATTTTGATGTGCGCCTGCGGAACCAATAAAATTAAAGATCCGTTGAATTATGATGTGCAGTCTTTCTCTTTTCAAAATCAAGACAACAAAACAGTATCCCTGGACAGCTTAAAAGGTAAAGTATGGGTGGCGGACTTTATTTTTACAAACTGTAATACGATTTGTCCGCCGATGACCTCGCATATGGCAGAGCTGCAAAAGCAAATGGATGAAGAAAATCTTCAAGCCCGGATTGTCTCATTCAGCGTAGACCCGGAGAATGATACTCCGGAAAAGCTGAAAAAATTTGCGGCTAACTATCCGCTTTCTTTTGAAAACTGGGACTTTTTAACCGGGTACTCACAGGCTGAGATCGAAAGGTTTGCGCTCAAAAGCTTTAAGGCGATCGTCAAAAAACCGGAAAATGAAGATCAGGTGATTCACCAAAGCTCTTTTTATTTAGTCGATCAGGAAGGGAAAGTCGTCAAAGATTACGATGGCGCGAAAGATACGCCGTACAGCGAGATCATCGCCGATATTAAGATTTTGGAAAATCGTTGAATATAGCGTTTAAAAGCCTGTTTATCCCCGGAAAGCAGGCTTTTTGAGCATCCGTAAATGATTTTTCAAAAGAGATAAAACATGTTACACTTTTTTTTAGGCTATAAAGAAGGAAGGGGCTTCGTTATTTGAGCATACGGTTTATATCAGTGGTAGCAGCCCTTGTCTGTCTGCTGTCCGCTTGTACCGGAGGTAACGCCGGAGCCGGAAAAACGGCGGCCGCACCCAAGCGGAGCATCGTCATTGCCGCAGTTGGAGATTCTTTGACAGAGGGGGTGGGCGATCAGGGAGGGAAGGGTTATGTCGGCATGATAGCCGAAAAGCTGAAAAACAGCAGTGATGTGACATCCGTCAAGGTGAAAAATTATGCGGTGAAAGGCTACCGGACTGACGATCTGTTGAAAAAGCTCGAAGAAAAAAAGGTGCAAGACGGGCTGAAGGACGCTGACTATATCTTCCTGACAATCGGCGGCAACGATCTGATGAAGGTCGTCCGGCAACATTTTTCCCATTTGACGCTTCAGCCTTTCCGAAGCGAGCAAAAGGCATTTGAGCAGCGGTTTGCCAAAATTTTGACAGAAATCAGAAAGCAAAACGGCAGGGCTGACATGATTTATGTCGGCATGTACAATCCGTTTACGTTTACCCTTTCCGAACTGAGGGAAGTCGATCAGGTCGTTGGGGAATGGAATCAGGGCGCTGAAAGGCAGCTGAAAAAGATTCCAAACGCAAAAATGGCGGATATCGCAGATATATTTGAAGAATACAGTGATGAAAAAAAGATGGCTGATGATGATTTTCATCCCAACCAATTCGGGTATGCTCTAATAGCAAAGCGGGTTTACGATCAAATGAGACAAGAAGAACTCCCGACAGAATAAGGTGAAAAGCATGAAGAAATGGAAGAGTTTATTTTTCATATTAGCGGCAGTCAATGCGGCCATCATTGTCGGCGCCTTGATTCTCATGTTCCTTCCAAGTGAAGAAAGGGAGCCGGCCGAACCTTCTCCAAGCGGATATGAACTGAATGTCACCAGCACAAAAGAATCATTGGCGGCATTCATTAATTCGTATTTGCAAAAAGAAACGTCATCTGAGCTTGACTACAAAGTGGAAATCGATGATGAAGTTCATGTCATCGGCGCCATCCGCGCCTTTTCATCGACGGTCGATGCAACGGTTTCATTTCGCCCGTCTGTCGAAAAAAACGGGGATGTCGCACTTCATGTGACAAAGTTTTCTATAGGCAGACTGGACATTCCGATTTCCTTTGTTTTACATTACATGGATGAGTTTTACGATCTTCCCGATTTTGTTCATGTCCGTGCACACGCAAAAGAAATTCAAGTCCGCTTATCAGAGATGCCGCTGAAAAACGGTATGTATGTAAAAGCCAAACACATCGATTTAGAAAAAGATCAGATAGAATTTGTCTATTATCAGCCGGCATCATCATAAAGTTGACGAATCGTTTAAAATACAGGAAAATAAAAAATATTAATCTGTAAGACGCGATGTTTTTTAATCATTCAGAGGTGACGGTATGGAGCGTATCAATCGATATTTCAGTTTACTCTCGTCATTATTTTCACTGTACTTTGCAGGACAGGCTGCCCTCAGCTTTTTCGATGAAAACATGGACAAAATGTATTTCAACATCGGCTATTGCGCGTTATTTTTAAGCATTATGGTGTTTACGCTTGATGTGAAAAAACGAAAAAACAACGGATCATAGCAACCGATAAAAAAGAGACGTCATGTCTCTTTTTTTCAATGCAGCCCATCATGGAGCCTTCAATATTTCAAGAGACGGAGTTCCATTCATATATCCGGTGCAATAGAACGTGACTGACTGACCGTATTGGAAATCGACTTTCGGGATGTTCAGCAAGACGGTTTCTGTTCCGGCAGCACGTATTTCCAATTCGTTTTTTTCAAAGGGACATGAAATGTAATGGCTGGCATTTGCAAAGGGGATGTTGGCAAAAAGAACAGGGCCCTTTTTGATGGCAAGATCGAGAGCGGGAGCATCAGGAGAAAGATGAACGAATCTCATGCTGCGTTCTCCAGGAGGAACCGGCATCCTGTCTGACATCACGATGGGCAGAGGCTTTGACAGTGTTCCTGTCATGCCAGCTGTATAATGGCCGGCCGGCATGAGATGATATTGTACGGTAAGGAGGGGAGAACGGTTTCCATTCGCCTTTAAAATGTCGATTCGGGAGAGGCCGGAGGCAACCGGTGCAAAAGCAGAAAGTTCTCTGTACGCTGCGTTTCGAAACAGCGGCAGTCCATTGACAAGTACATCAATATTTCCAATGTCAGGAGCGGCGTGAAGCACCCTGAGTAATGCCTGCCTTCCGCCGGATCGAAAAGCAGGGAGCGCGGTCAGGTTTTGCCGTTTGCCCGGCGGCCCCGCCCACATCCGCCGGCCGGCATGTATTGTGCAGCCCATCTGCATACGCCCCTTTCTATTTTTTCTTTATAATATGAGGTCTGCCCTCTACCTGTCACAGTACGAAAAAAGCTAAAAAGGAGCAGGATATGAAAACGGATTTTACAGAAGGAAATGTTTTAAAACAATTGATTTTTTTCTCTGGGCCCATCATCCTTGCCAACCTGCTGCAAATTTCCTTCCAGTTCGTCGACAGCCTGTGGGTCGGAAACCTGCTCGGCGCAAAAGCGCTTGGAGCGACGGCTGTGTCCGGCACAGTTTTCTTTACGGTCCTGTCGTTTGTATTGGGGATCAATAATGCAGCGCTGACGATACTGTCCCAGCAAAAAGGGAAGGATGACAAACATGGCCTTGCTTCATATGTCAATGCGTTTGTTGTGATTATGACAGTGATGAGCCTTTTGCTGGGCATCATCGGGTTTATCGCCGCAGAACCGCTGCTTGCGCTTCTGCAGACGCCTGACAATATGATGCATTTCGCTTCAGGCTATTTAAAAATTCATTTTATTGGAATTATTTTTTTGTTCGGCTATAATTTTATCAGCACTGTATTAAGGGCTGTCGGCGACAGTCAAACACCATTGCGGTTTGTCCTGATCGCTGTGATCTTAAACCTTTTCTTGGACCCGCTGTTTATATCGGTGTTCCATTTAGGAATTTTCGGAGCGGCCTATGCCACCGTCCTTTCTCAAGGAATCGCTTTTATTTACGGAATGGTCTATACAGTGAGAAAAGGGCTTGTCCCATTTGCTTTGCCAAAACTTCCTTCGCTTTATGAAACATCGGTTATTTTAAGACTCGGGATTCCCGCAGGATTGCAGATGGTGGTGATTTCCGGCGGTTCAATGGCGATCATGAGCGTTGTCAACTCATTTGGAGAAAGCGTTGTTTCCGGATTTGGAGCCGTTCAGCGGATTGACAGTCTTCTCATTCTGCCCGCGATGGCGATCGGAACGGCCGTCAACAGCATGGCGGGCCAGACGATCGGCAGCGGGGACATGGCGCGCACGAAAAAAATCGCAAACTACGGCGTTCTTTATGTGATGATATTCATGCTTACGATCAGCGCCGCCGTTTTCTTTGCCGGATACCATGCGGTGAAGCTGTTTATTTCAGAAGTGCAAGCGGCCGGCTTTGGGGAGCAATATTTGAGAACGATAGCCTTCTTCTATCCGTTTATCGGCATTAACTTTGTCCTGAACGGCGTGGTAAGGGCGTCGGGGGCGATGTTTCAGATTTTGATTCTGAATATCATCTCATTTTGGGCGCTCCGATATCCGTTTTCATATATGTTTTCCAGCTGGATCGGAGAAAACGGCATTGCGCTTGGCATCGGCATGAGCTTTTTATTAAGCAGCCTGACCGCGTTTCTTTATTACCGCTTTGGGAAATGGAAGGATCTCGTCCTGTTTGAAAAAGAAAAAAGCACACCTTCTGTATAAAAGGGGGTGTGCTTTTTCATATCAGTGTTTATCAAATTCGGCGAGCTTGATAAACGTTTTTTCATCTTCAATTAATCCGCAGGCACCGCACTGCACTTTTATTGACGGGCCGTTGTACGGAAGGTGAAAAGGGGACCGCTCGTCCTCTGAATACGTTTCCAAAATTTCCCCGGTAGAAGGATCAAGCTTCACGGAGGTCGGCGCTTGTTCAATTAAATTGAATCTCGTCCGGTTCGTCTTGCAGTTTGGACATAGATAAGGAGCTGTCATAATCTTGTGCACCTCTTTTTGGTTTTAATGTGCTCATGGGGGTGCCGATATATGTAAAAGCCCTTTCTTTTTAGTGCTGCCCTTTTTTCTTGTCAAGCTTGCTGAACAGATCGATTAATGTTTTCAGCTCCTCGTCGCTGTAGCAGCTGAACCGTTTAAAATAATATTCCGTTTTCTTTTCTTCGAAATATCTGATAATTTCTTTTCCTGCATCTGTCAGGTGGATTTTAATGATCCGTCTGTCTTCTTTGGAGCGGACTCTCGTAATCCAGCCTTTTTCGACCAAAGTATCGGTAACCGCAGTGATGTGGCTGGCGGACACTCCTAAAATCGTTGCAAACTCCGTCACTTTTTTCGGACCCTGTTCGCTTAACAGGCGCAGGATCATAAATTCATTGCGGGACATCTCTTTTTCGAGCAGTTCATTTATCTCATCACGTATTTGTTTAAATACTGTGCGAAGCAATGCTTCCATGTCATACATCATTTGTTCTCTAACTTTCAAATTTCGCCCCTCCATATAATTAGCAAATTCCGCTTTCTTTTTTAAAGGAATGACCGAATCAGCATGAATTTATTTTTCATGAACATGATAACACTATGATACCATAATTTTTGCCTTGCAAGTAAAAGTTTAAGCAGATTTTTAGTTCATTTGACCATCAATTGAACAAAGGAAAAATCAGGAACGGCGGGAGTATTGACGGTTTGTCCCTCTATTTGTGAAGATAAAGACAAATAATTGTCATAATTGTTTGCTGAAAACGGATGTGGTTTACCGGCTGATTGATGAGCAGAAGAAGCTTGAAAAACGGCCGGCTATGTTATAATAATTCCTATCACGTTTTAGAAAAGGAGGCAGCACAAATGGCTGAAAAGCGCGAACTCGCCACATTTGCAGGAGGCTGTTTCTGGTGTATGGTCAAGCCTTTTGACGAACAGCCCGGCATTATCAAAGTGGAATCGGGATATACGGGCGGGCACACGGAGAATCCGACATATGAAGAGGTCTGCAGCAATACGACCGGACATAGGGAAGCCGTTCAGATTACGTTTGATCCCGATGTATTTCCATATGAAAAACTGCTTGAACTCTACTGGCAGCAGATCGACCCGACAGACAGCGGAGGACAGTTTGCCGATCGCGGTGAATCCTATCGCACGGCGATTTTTTATCATAATGACAGACAGCGGAAGCTCGCCGAGGAATCAAAGCAAAAGCTTGCCGAAAGCGGTATATTTAAGGATCCGATTGCAACCGACATCCTTGAAGCCGGCCCATTCTATCCGGCTGAGGAGTATCATCAGGATTACTACAAAAAACACCCGGACCGCTATAAAAGATACCGGATCGGCAGCGGGCGTGAAGGATTTCTGCATGAGCATTGGGGGTCGAAAGAGCATGGCGGTCAAAAAGAAGAACGGTTGAAACAGCTCAATCAGATGCAGTACGAGGTCACGCAAAAAAACGGAACAGAGCCACCGTTTCAAAACGAATATTGGAACCATCGGGAAGAGGGCATCTATGTCGATATCGTTTCCGGGGAGCCGCTGTTTTCTTCACTTGATAAATTTGATGCCCATTGCGGCTGGCCGAGCTTTACGAAACCGATCGATTCAGAAGAGATCGAGGAAAAGCTTGATACCTCACACGGCATGATCAGGACGGAAGTCAGAAGCAAAACGGCCGATTCACACCTCGGCCACGTATTTCCGGACGGGCCCGGACCAAACGGTCTTCGCTATTGCATCAATTCAGCAGCGCTTCGCTTTATTCCGAAAGATGATCTTGAAAAAGAAGGATACGGGGAATATGCCGGTTTATTCCGGACACGGGAAAAAGAGTAGCGGTTAAAGAACATATTGACATTTACCCGGCAAAAGATGATCCTTTTATAAAAGGGTCATCTTTTTTATATCGCACCAAAAAAATCCTCCAGCAAACGAAAAGAGGCTCCAGTCATGAGATCCATACGACAAACTGAAGAAAACTATTTATTGCTGACATGCAGCAAACAAACGGAATCATTATACGATATATACATAGATGATCAGCTGCCGCAAATGTTTGCCCATCATTTCATACAACTAAAAGACGATTACCCGCTGGCCGAGTTATATTCGCTGCTTACTCGTGTTCCCGGGATGTTAAAACGCCGTTATGTTCATGTGAAAAGTTCATGTGGCGTAGATATTCCTTTTTCTATGAAAAAAGCTTTATTTGATCTCGGATATATTCTTGATGAAGAGCTGTTTTACAGTATAGACTTATCGGAATGGACCGGGCAGCAGCGCTTTGGCTCTGCAAAATGGGGAACGGCGGAATCGCTGCATGACGGCTGTCATGTAATGCAGGCCTATGATTCATTGTACATCAATGAGGCGTTTGCCAAAGAAAAACTGCGCCGCAAGTATCCTTTTTACGAAAAAGGCATCATTCAGCTGTTTGTCTGCTACTCGGACGAGGGAGAGCCGGTCGGCTGTGCGGAACTTTATGTTGACCACCGGGAAAAAATTTCAAAAATCGAAGAAGTCGCCGTTTTAGAACCTTATCAGCGCAAAGGCTATGGAACAAAACTGCTCAGGGAGATGCTTGCCGCATCAAAACGGGCGGGCATGAAGTCGAGCTACCTTGTCACTTCCGGCAGCGACAAGGCAAAATGGTTTTATGAAAAGCTCGGGTTTCAAAAGGAATATCATCTGACAACGATTTTTAAATATTTGTTTTCTCCCATGTAGGCAGATGCACAAACCAATGATAACTTGGCCCGCATAGGCTGGGGTGTAAAGACTTTTTAAGAAAGGATGATAGCCCGTGCATCATCATTACCCCCATCATTGCTGTGATTATGGAGGATATGGTTATGGATTTTACGGAAGAAGCACGTTCGTATTAATCGTCGTACTCTTTATTTTGCTCATTATCGTGGGCGCGGCTTTTGTTTACTAAGAAAAAAGAAACGATACCGGCACTTCATGTTTACAAACCTTCCATACGTCGGAAGGTTTTTGTTTTGAAAGATATTTGGGATGATGTGATATGCGTTGTGAAATGTTTACTTATTATGTGAAATGACCCTGTGGGATGAAGCTCATCCCTGTTGAATGATCAGGCCTGGCTGAGAGGGGAGCTTTTCAGTCTTTTTGGGCATGCGGGAACGCTGGGCGCCGCTCTTTTTTATCATTTGTCGCAAAGCCGGGGCATGCAAAGGCGGCTGTCCCTATATTGATGTTCATCTTTTGACTGCTTATATTTCCGCTCGGCTCGATCAAGAACGTCGTTCTCGGCGCCGCTATTCTGATCTTGATTGGAATGATCAGCGGAATCGTGAATATTTATATTGAGGGATATTTACAAAGGGTGACAGAAGGTGAGGATAGAGGAAGGGCATTGGGCGCCTTTTTCGCGGCCAACAGCGCCTTAATGCCGCTCGGTTATGCATTGGCGGGGATTTTGTCCGATGTGCTCAGCCCTGAATACCTGTTTCTCATCGCCGCTCTCCCAGCGCCGTTTGCCGCATTTTGTATGCTCAGATCTTTTCGTTTCTGGGAAAAACCGACGATGCGAACGATCGCGTCTGAAAAAGAAGCCTCAATGTAAAGCCAATAGGAATGATCTGGTGATAAAAGGAGAGATTCCTTTTATTTTTTGAGGGAAAATCTGTCAGTCGGCAGCGATAGGCCCGAAAGCCGGATCCTGCTTTCGGGATGAACAAAACGGTCAAGCGCTTCTGTAAACAAAATTTCTCCCGCCATTACGGCGATGAAAAAGAATGCCACCATTTCCCGCTTCATACAATGTAAAGAAAAATCCTGTTCTTCGGGAAGGGGGGATGTGCTGCATGTCATTTTTGATTAAACCGGATCTGCATGGACGCTATCCGGTCGTTCATCATGCGAAAGGAAGCTGCATTTTCGATCAATCCGGAAAACGATATCTTGATGGCTGTTCAGGTGCTGTTACCTGCAACCTTGGCCACGGTGTGCCAGAGGTTATAGCCCCGCTAAAAGAACAGCTTGATGCTGTTTCTTTTGTCTATCGTTCACAGTTTACGAGCGAGCCGGCCGAACAGCTTGCAGAGCTGCTGGCTGATGTGCTGCCTCAGGAACTGAATTGGTCTTTCTTCGTCAACAGCGGTTCTGAGGCGGTGGAAACCGCCATGAAGATCGCTGTCCAATATTGGCAGGAAAAAGGACAACAAGCTAAAACGATCTTTCTTTCGAGATGGAACAGCTACCACGGAATTACAAACGGAGCTCTTTCACTGTCGGGCTTTTATGAACGCCGTTATCGATTTACCCATCTTCTCCACAAATATCCCGCCGCATCGGCGCCCAACTGCTACAGATGTCCATTTGAGCTCGATCCTTTCGCTTGCAAAGAGGCGTGTGCAAATGAAGTGGAGCTTGCGATCAAACGAATCGGCAAGCAATTTATCGCAGGCTTTGTGGCTGAGCCGGTGATCGGCGCCGCGGGAGCCGCGATCACAGCTCCTGACCACTATTACAAAAAAATAAAAGAGGTATGTGAAGCAAATGACATTCTGTTTATTGCGGATGAAGTGATGAGCGGCATGGGAAGAACGGGGAAAATGCTGGCCATCGAGCATTGGGGCGTCACACCGGACATCGCTGTTCTCGGCAAGGGAATGAGCGCCGGCTATTCTCCGATTGCGGCGGCCGTCTTGTCTGATGACATCATGGAGACGATCAAAAAGGGATCAGGGGTCATCATGAGCGGACATACCTATAGCGCCAATCCTTTTTCAGCAGCTGCAGCGCTTGCGGTTCTCCGTTATATCGTGAAGCATGACCTGCCCAAAAAAGCCGCGGTGAAAGGGGAGAGGCTGAAGAAGGAATTGGAAGGAATCATGAAACAATCAAAGATTATCGGCGACATTCGCGGCAAGGGATTGCTGCTGGGTGTTGAGTTTGTTTCTGATAAAAAAAGCAAAACACCATTTCCCGCTTCAATGGAGCTGTCAGCGCGAATTATTTCCGAAGCGAAAAGAAGGGGCCTCCTCATCTACCCGGCACAAGCCGGAATTGACGGAGGGGAGGGCGACGCTGTCATCATCGCACCGCCGCTTACGGTTTCCGAAGCGGAGATGAAGGAGCTCGTACAAATATTCAGAGATTCTGTCCATATGGTAGAAAAACAAGCGGAAAAGGTGATGCGCGCAGATGACGCTTTTGAATAAACGAATGACAATCGAAGATGCGGTTTCCGGTTTAAAGGATGGAGCGATTGTGATGTTTGGCGGATTCGGCGGTGTCGGTTCACCGCCGTCACTCATCAGGGCGGTTTTGGAAACAGGCGTCAAAAACTTAACGGTCATTTGCAATGATGCAGGATTTCCCGAGATCGGCATCGGGCCCCTTATCGTCAATCACCGGGTCAAAACGCTGATCGCCTCCCATATCGGCTCCAACCCGGTCGCAGGCAAACAAATGACAGACGGTGTGCTTGAAGTCAAATTTTCGCCCCAGGGAACGCTTGCCGAAAGGATTCGCGCTGGCGGAGCCGGTCTTGGCGGCATTTTGACCGATATTGGGATTGACAATCAGATGGTGCTGGAAGACAAGAAAACCGTCACTTTAAATGGCCGTACGTATATTGCCGAAACGGCATTGACTGCGGAGGTGGCATTTATATCTGGAAAAACGGCTGATGAATGGGGAAATATCACCTATGACAAAACAGCCCGAAACATGAACCCGCTCATGGCGATGGCGGCTGACAAAACGTATGCGGAAGTTGAAGAGATCGTGCCGGCCGGCGGACTTGCCGAAGAAGAAATCGTGACACCCGGCATTTTTGTAAAAGGGGTAGCCGAAACAAGAGGGGTGACGTGGAAATGGGTTTGGGAGTAATCGAGAGGGAGAGCATCGCCAGACGGGCGGCTAAAGAAGTGGAAAACGGAATGATCGTCAACTTAGGGATCGGCATCCCGTCACTCGTCCCAAACTTTCTGCAGCCGGGGGTTTCCGTCATGATTCAATCGGAAAACGGTGTGCTCGGCATCGGAAAGACACCTGAAAAAGGGGATGAGGATGAGAATCTTTGCAATGCGGCAGGCTACCCGGTCACCGCTGTGAAAGGAGCGTCTTATTTTGACTCCTCCATGTCATTCGGGATGATCAGAAAGGGCTGTATCGATTTGACAATCCTCGGCTCGCTTCAAGTCAGCCAAGCGGGCGATCTTGCCAACTGGATTGTGCCGGGGAAAAAAGTTCCCGGGATGGGAGGGGCGATGGAGCTTGCGCAAAAAGCAAAAAAAGTGATTGTCGTCATGAGCCACACCGATAAACATGGAGCGCCGAAGCTTCTTGAGAGCTGCACGCTCCCATTAACAGCCAGGGGCTGCGTTGACATGATCATCACTGATAAAGCCGTGATCGAGATCAAAAACAACAGCTTTGTGCTGAAGGAGCTGATGAATGAAGCATCTGTTGATGATGTGTTGCGCCTGACGGATGGACGCGTCCGGATCGATCTGCCGTTTTCGTAAGAGGAGGAATTCGATGGAAAAGATAGAGAAAAAAGTGTGTGACTGGATTGATTCGCATGAAAAAAAGGCGGTTCGGCTGTTGAAAAAACTTGTCGGAGAAAAAAGCACAATGGGCCGCGAATTCAACGCGCAAGCGGTCGTTTTGGAAAAGCTGCGGCAGTTTGACGCCGAAATTGATGTCTGGGAGCCGAGCATCAAGCAATTAAAACAGCATCCGCTGTTCAAGTCCGACAGAACGAGCTTTAAAGAAAGCCCGAACATCGCAGCCAGAAAACGGGGCACAGGCGGCGGAAAATCGCTCATTCTGAACGGCCACATCGATGTTGTCCCCGAAGGAAGCCGCAAAGACTGGGATACTGAACCGTTTCAGCCTGTTGTCAAACAAGGAAGGATCTACGGCAGAGGCACAACAGATATGAAAGGGGGGAACACCGCCCTCTTAATGGCGATGGAGGCCCTCGAACAATGCGGGGTCAAGCTGAAAGGCGATCTCATTTTCCAAAGTGTTGTTGACGAAGAATGCGGGGGAGCTGGAACCCTCGCCGCCGTTGTCAGGGGATACCGCGCGGACGGCGCCCTCATCCCGGAGCCGACGAATATGAAACTGTTTATTAAACAGCAGGGGTCAATGTGGTTCAGAATTTCGGTCAAGGGGCTTTCAGCGCATGGAGGTACAAGGTATGAAGGGGTCAGCGCGATTGAAAAAAGCATGCATGTCGTCCAGTCCATACGCCAGCTTGAAATGGTGAGGAATAAAAGAATAACAGATTCATTATATGAAAATATCCCGATTCCCGTTCCGATTAACATCGGGACGATCAAAGGAGGAACATGGCCTTCTTCAGTAGCCGACACCGTTACAATAGAGGGAAGGTGCGGCATCGCCCCGAACGAATCCCCGGAAGACGTCCAGTCTGAGCTGGAGAGCTGGCTGAAGGATCTGGAATACCACGATGAATGGTTTAAACATTATCCGGCCGAAATCGAATGGTTTGGCGCAAGATGGCTCCCCAACGATTTAGCTGAGGATCACGAATTGGCGAATACGCTGAAAGCAGCCTATCAAACCGTTGCCGGTGAACAGCCTATCATCGAGGCATCTCCATGGGCGACAGACGGCGGCGTATTATCGCATGCGGGAAACACCCCTGTCATCGTATTCGGCCCGGGGGAAACGAAGATGGCGCACCAGGCCAATGAATATATCGAAAAAGACGCGCTCATCAAGGCGGCGAAGATTATCAGCCTTTTTATTATGAATTGGTGTGATTATAACAGATAAAAAGGCCGTCTGTTTCGGAGGGAAAACATGATCAAAACATGGGAAAATGAATGCTGCCGGCTCGAGCTTGATCTCGACGTCTTCAACAAAAGAATCAGAATCATCAATTATGAAGGGAATGTCTGCTCGTTTTTTCGCGACATCATGGAAATGGCAAAAGCAAATGATATTGAAAAAATCATCATCTTTGCGAAAACAAACGATATCGCCGGCTTGTTAGAGCATGTGTTTGAACCTGAAGGGCAGATTGATGGTTATTACAACGGGCATGATGCGGCCGTGCTTGTCAACTATTTGAAGGAAAGCAGACGAAGGACAGATGAGTGGATCGTGCAGGACGACATGCTCAGAAAGCTGTTTGGTTCGCCCATCCCGCAGGAAAAGAAGCTGTCGCCTTTTTTGATCCGGCCGGCTGCTCCGGGAGACGCTCCATTGCTGGCAAAGCTTTATCAAGAAGTATTCCCTGTTTATCCGGCGCCGGTTTCTGATCCGGTATATGTCAACAAGACGATGGAAGAAGGAGCTGTTTACTATCTCGCCTTTGATCAAGAAAAGCTTGTCGCCGCGGCAGGCGCTGATGTCAATTATTTATTGGGGCATGCGGAAGTGACAGACTGCGCCGTTCTTCCCTCATACCGCGGACATTCTTTGACAAAACGGCTGATTTCCGCCCTTGAAACTGAATTGAGGCAAGCGGGCATCTTTCATGTTTTTTCAATTGCGAGGGCGGCTTCCATGGGGATGAACGCCACGCTCTACCATTTATCCTACCGGTACAGAGGCCGGCTCATCAACAATTGTGTCATTTACAAAAGCATCGAAAACATGAACATATGGTGCAAAAATTTAAGCCGGCTGTCTGAATGACGGGAACCTGATCCGGATCAGCAGACCGACCTGTTTTTCGGGGGTGGTTTTCAAAATAAAGAGTCACTTTCCCTGCTGTTCACATAACTTGGAAAGTAATATAGGAAAAATGCTGATAGGGGGATGAAAAATGACAAACGGCCTGTTCAAGCCGAAAAGACACTGGAAAGAGATTGAGCTTTGGAAGGATGTAACGGACGAAAAATGGAATGATTGGATATGGCAGCTGACCCACACGGTCAGAACGCTCGATGATTTAAAAAAAGTCGTGAATTTGACAAAGGAAGAAGAAGAGGGGGTCCGCATTTCCACGAAAACGATCCCTCTGAACATTACGCCTTATTACGCCTCGCTGATGAATCCGGATGATCCCCGCTGTCCGATCAGGATGCAGTCCGTTCCGATTTCTGAAGAAATGCATAAAACAAAATACGACCTTGAAGATCCTCTTGACGAAGATGAAGATTCACCCGTCCCCGGCTTAACCCACCGCTATCCGGACCGGGTTCTGTTTCTCGTCACAAATCAGTGCTCCATGTATTGCAGATACTGTACGAGACGGAGGTTTTCGGGCCAAATCGGAATGGGAGTGCCCAAAAAGCAGCTTGATCAGGCGATCGGCTATATCCGTGATACCCCGGATGTCAGGGACGTGCTCATCTCCGGAGGCGACGGACTGTTAATCAACGATCAAATTCTCGAATATATTTTGAAAAACCTGCGCGCCATACCGCACGTTGAAATCATCCGGATCGGGACGAGGGCGCCGGTTGTGTTTCCGCAGCGAATTACCGACAAGCTTTGCGAGATTTTAAAAAAGTATCATCCCGTTTGGCTGAACACGCATTTTAACACAAGCATCGAAATCACCGAGGAGGCAAAGGAAGCCTGTGAAAAGCTGGTGAATGCCGGCGTACCGGTCGGCAATCAGGCCGTTATTTTGGCGGGCATAAATGACAGCGTTTCCATTATGAAAAAGCTGATGCACGATTTGGTGAAAATCAGGGTGCGCCCGTATTATATCTATCAATGCGATTTGTCTGAAGGAATCGGGCACTTCAGGGCGCCGGTTTCAAAAGGGCTTGAGATCATCGAAGGCTTGCGGGGGCATACAAGCGGATATGCTGTTCCCGCGTTTGTCGTCGATGCGCCGGGCGGGGGCGGAAAAATCGCGATTCAGCCGAACTATCTGATTTCACAAAGCCCCGATAAAGTGGTGCTCCGCAATTTTGAAGGGGTCATCACCTCTTATCCGGAGCCGGAAAACTATGTGCCCGGCAGAGCTGATGAGTATTTCAGCGAAATCTACCCTGAAGTGCTGAAGGAAAAAGAACGCACGGGAATTTCCGCCATATTCGAGGATCGCGCCCTTTCCTATACACCTGAAGGCTTAAACCGTTTAAAAAGAAGGGAAAGCTATAGAGAGAGGCCTGATTATGAAACATTGAAAAGCCGCAGAGCAAAACGGGATGAGCTAAAAGAAAAGAAATTTCTCGCCCAGCAAAAGAAAGAGGGCGAAGCTGAGGGGCATGCCACATGAAGCGCTGCGACTGGTGCGGCTATGCGGAAGCCGAAGATGCTCAAACGACCGTCTACTGGGAGCTGCCTGACGGAACAAAAGCGATTGAAATTACAGAGACGCCCGCAGTCGCATGTCAAAGCTGCGGGATGGTCTATCAGGAAGACTCCGTCACTGAAGATATTGAAAACCAGCTGCTTCTGATCGATACAAAGAAATTACCTTCATCCGTATCGTTTGACAGACTGATGAAAACCGAGCGGATTTTAAAGCGCAATTACTTTGATTTCTCTTCGTGACCGGCTTCCCAGGCCGGTTTTTATGTTGCGGAAAACGGTTTTTCGTTTGTGTTTTTTTCCATGGGCTGTATAATAAAACAACAAAAGAAGAGAGGAAGGGAAGCCGTGAAATCTTTTTACCACTATTTAATGAAATACCGTCATCCGAAGCCGAAAGACGATATCAGCGTTTTCGCCAATAACGCATACCTTGATCACGGATTTCCCAAGACATCAAATCATTACGATGAAATCAGTTCTTATCTTGAGCTCAATGGGGATTATTTATCATCAATGACGACATTTGATGAAGCTTGGGAAAAATATATCACCGATACAAAACAATAAAAAAAGCCGCAGCTATGACACCTGCGGCTTTTTCACTTCACACAGCCACGGCTCAAGGGCTTTTCGGAAAACTCGTCACCGCTTTGTATGCCTGCCCATGCGAATTGACGGCCTGGCGCATACGATAAGCGTAAGACGGAAGCTTTAAGGCAAGGGGGAATCAACATGAAGTCAAATGCGCCTAAATACAAAGTCGGAGATGTGGTTGTGGTCGTCATGTACGGTACGGTCGGCACTGTGACAAAAGTTCATAAGATCGACAAGCATTTTCTGTATGAAGTCAACCATAATGAAGTGCTTTATTTCGAGACTTCTCTACAGCTTTATAAAGACTATGACGGGGTCATCGTTGATACAGAAAAGCTAGATATCGAATATGAATTTTTAATCGGTGATGTCGTGTATGTGAAAAACTACGGCAAAGAATTGTTTAAGATCACCGGCCACAGAACCGAAATCTGGAGGTATTTAGAGGACGGCTGGGAAGACATTATCTACGAACTGATCCGGCTGAAAGACGGGGAATGGCTGGAGACAGAGGAAGAGGATTTGACCCTTGTGCTTAGAACATACGAAATGGACCAGTTTGTTCATCAGCTCCTTTTTGTCCACTATGTGGGAGAAGCCGGACAGGAGCTTGATGAACCGCTCACAGAAAAGGTATTTCTGCCTTTTGCCGGTGACCGCGAGGAGCAGGAAAATGAGGGTGAAATGGCCGCAGTGGTGGTGGATGAGCTGCTGGATATTTACAACGACTATAAAGTATTGTATGAAATGTTTCAGGATGCGGAATATAAAGATATGATGGATTTTGTTCTGGAGAGCCTCAAAGAATATTTCAGCTGAAAAACACCACATATAAAAAATAAGGAAAACAGCCGAAAAAAATCAGTCCGGACATCACGCGCAAGATCTTCGCCAAGGCCAGGTCAAAACCGTCTCCGTCAATAGCTTCAATGGCTTTCCGTATCATTTTCTCGTCCCCCTTAAGGCTTTGTTTTGCTACAACATGTATATGTCAGGGGACAAACTTTATGACAAACCGGTTATAAAACCGGAAGACTGCTCATACATCAGAATAAGGAGGCGATCAAAGTGAAAGACATTGAGCTGATGATAGATACAGAAGAAATCGCTGATTTTTTTTATCTTGAGCTGACAAGAAGAGGCTACATACCGAGCGAGGACGAACTGTTCGAAATTGCCGACATCACCTTTGATTATCTGATTGAAAAATGCATGATAGAAGAGCATATAGATGATTAAGATGGAAAGATCGAAGCGATGATGCTTCGGTCTTTCATCGTTGCTCCCATAAGAAAGCGGAGTGTAAAATGGTTAAAACATATATCAAGGAGGCAGCAGCTGTTTCATGTACAAAGCAATTACTTCAGCGGTTCTTTTTATCATAATGGCCGTTCTTATCCGTGTACCATTCATTCAATCCATTGATGCCAACATTCTTCAGGCAGTCGAGGGCGTTAGACAGCCTTTTTTGAACCAGGTATTCAAAGTGGTGACCGATATAGGATCAAGCAGTGTCATGCTGCCGCTGATCCTTGTCTTGACGCTTGTTCTGGCGGTATATAAAAAGGCGGCCGCCACATTGTACGTGTATCTTTTATTTATTGTTGAAAGGATGGCCAATGAAGGCTTTAAAGACTGGATTTCAAGAGAGCGGCCGGCATTTCACCCGCTCGTCCATGAAACGTCATACAGCTTTCCGAGCGGCCACTCGATGAATGCGGCGGCCATGTATCCGTTTATCGTCTATGTCCTTATCATGCATGTGCCGTTTTTTAAAAGGCATCAGACGTCTGTTACGGTGTTGGCCGGGATTCTGATCGCATTGATCGGAATCAGCCGCATCTATCTCGGCGTTCATTACACGACCGATGTCATCGGCGGTTTTTCCCTCGGCATGGCGCTGTTTTTCATCTTCAAGAAAATTGACGAAAACTTCCCGCTCGTTCGACAAAAGTAGTCAAAGGGATCAAAAAACGAAACGCCAATATAATAAAAAAAGGGAGGGATCGTGTTGCCGTTACAGTTTCAATTGTTTAAAAAAAAGCTGACAGCTTATGATGTGACGATTTTTCAAACGCCCCGCTTTGGTGAGAAGAAGGGATATGAGATGGTTTACAGAACAGAAATAAACGGCAGAACCCATGAGGATGTATTGGAGCGTACGTTTTCGACTTTTAACGTTTATGACACGGTGCCAAACGATTATAAAGCCAGATTTCTTGCGACAGGCGACATTGTATTAATTGATGAAGGAAGGAAAGGAAAAACCTATTATAAACTGCTTTCAACAGGATGGAGCAAAATCAACCGCTTGTTGCTGCAGTCATCCTAGCGCTCAAAAAAACTGCGGACAAGTTCTCCGCAGTTTTTTATGTTGTATTCTTTCGTTTTCTGGCGCTGAATTCTTTTTCGTGCGCTTCCTCCGCTGCAATCACATCCTTCGTCGGGATGTGGTTGTTTTTTTTCTGTCCGGTGATTCTGTTGCGCTGTTTTTTTCCCATTGATGCTTCCTCCTTCCTAAAAAATAGGATGACTAAACAGCCCCGGATTTATTCTGTCATCTTGATTGTCACTGGATACACATAAGGGTGTTTCGGCTCTTTGATCATTTTTCGCTTTTCGGCTTTGATGACGGGGATGATGTTTCCGTTCCATGAAGCCTTGCCGAGCGTTCCTTCTATTTCGAGCCATGTATCCGGTTTTACATCCCGCGCTCCGTCCCATTCGGCAAGAAAGCCGATCAGACTTGCATCTGCAATACAATGTGTAATCAAAAAGCGGGACAAGACAAGCTGATCCTTTTTCAGGTCGGGCTCTTTATGGACAAAACCCTTGACAATGATCTGTTTGCCGGTGAAATCACCTGGGTTCGAGCTGATTTCGTCGTAATAATCGGCAAACAGATCATCGTTCATCACGAGCGGGTTCGAGCTTTTAAACCGGGCCATATTCCGCTCATATGCCGTTTGCGAAATAGCGGACTCTTCCAATCCTTTTTGGATCCCGGGTGTTGTGACATGTCCGTTGTTTTCAGCATTGGCGCCCGGCTCTGTTTTGGCCAGCATCGTTCCTTTATTGGCGGCAACGGATGAGTTTAGAACAGCGGGGGCAAACGTAAAGCCGGTGATCAGCGGCAGAGAGATCACCGCATAATGAATCATCTTGATGAAAAAGGGTCTTGATTGGCCGTGGTCATGTCCGCATCCGCAATCATGCTTAGTTGTCTGAACCGTCCAAATTCTTGTCAGTTGAATGAAAAACAGGAAAGCGAACGCTCCGGCGGCAATCAGGCTCGTATACTCATATTTCGGATTGATCAGCCTGGCGATTTCTCCTGTGTAATGGATTTTGAACAAGTATCCTGAAAAGGCTGCCAAAATGACGGCCCGCAAAAATTGCTGCGGCTGAAACACCATGTGGATCAACCTCCTTTCTATCAAAGGCCGGCGGCCCTCACGCAAATATAGACAATCAGGGTGATCAGCACCGATAAACAAATCACAAACTTTGGTTTAAACACACTGAGCATCATAATCGTGTTTTTCAAATCGAGCATAGGTCCGTACACCAAAAATCCGAGGATCGCTGATTCAGGGAACAAGCTCCTGAAGGAAGCTCCGATAAATGCGTCCGCCTCGGAACAAAGCGACAAAACGTACGCCATCCCCATCATCACAAGGGTGGAGTCAAGCATACCGCCTCCCAGAACAAACAGCGATTTTAAAGGCAGATACGTTTGAACAAGTGCGGCGACGAAAGCGCCGATAATCAGATATCTGCCCATGTCAAAAAATTCATCAATGGCATGCTTCAGCATATGATAGAGCCGTTCCGAAAAAGGGGGAGAAGGAGGGGCGGTTTTGCGGTCATCTTCGCGGCTGAGCATCTTGAGCTGGCTTGACCGAAATAACAGGCTGATTACCAGTGCGACAAGGACGGCAGCCGCAAAACCCGAGACGGCTCTCAAGACCGCCATGCGGACATCATTGCCAAATGCCATATAAGTCGATAACATGACGACCGGATTGATCAGCGGACCGGTCAGAAGAAAGCCGACGCCGGCGTAAATCGGAACTCCTTTAGCGACGAGTCTCCGGACGATCGGAACAATGCCGCATTCACAAGCCGGAAAACATGCGCCAAGCACACAGCTGGCAATGACGGCTGAAAACCTGTTTTTTGGCAGCAGGGCGCGAATATGATCTTCAGTTACAAATATCTGAATAAAGCCGGCGATCAACACTCCGATTAAAACAAAGGGAAGCGCCTCAATCAAAATGCTGATAAAAATCGTGTTGAGCTGTCCGATGGATGCCGGAATACGGAAAGGAAGGGCATCAGCCAGAGATTTTCCAATTGTCACAAGACATATTAAAACACCGAACACAAGTATACCGGTAAAATCGATGAGATATCTGTTAAATGAGCGAAACATCATCTTCCCATCCTTTCAGGCTAATCGGAATGATTCTTGTTTAAGATATGCTTGTCCTTATTTAAACATGACAGTTTTTCTGCAACATGAAACATTGCTTTATTTTCTTTTTCTGCCATGTTGGTTTATAATACATAATGCGAGCGGAAGCTCCACCATTCATCACCAGTCAGCTTTAAAAGGCAGGAGGAATAATCATGAGCGTACATATTGGCGCGGAAAAAGGGCAAATCGCAGAAACGGTGCTCCTTCCTGGAGACCCGCTGCGTGCAAAATACATTGCCGATACATACTTGGAAAACGTCGAATGCTACAATGAAGTGCGGGGCATGTACGGTTTTACAGGCACCTATAAAGGAAAACGCGTTTCCGTGCAGGGAACAGGCATGGGTGTGCCGTCCATCTCCATTTATGTAAATGAACTAATCTCAAGCTATGATGTGAAAAACTTAATTCGCGTCGGATCATGCGGCGCAATCAGAAAAGATGTGAATGTAAGGGACGTCATTCTGGCGATGACTTCTTCCACGGATTCGCAGATCAACAGGGTCGCATTCGGGTCGATCGACTTTGCCCCATGCGCCGATTTTGAGCTTTTAAAAACGGCCTATGACGCCGCGAAAAAACGGAATATCCCGGTTACCGCAGGGAATGTGTTTACGGCCGACCAGTTTTACAATGAAGACAGCCAAATCGAAAAGCTTGCCAGATACGGCGTGCTTGCAGTTGAAATGGAAACGACTGCGCTTTATACATTAGCGGCGAAATTCGGCCGGAAAGCCCTGTCGATTTTAACGGTCAGCGACCACGTCATTACAGGAGAAGAAACGACGGCCGAAGAAAGACAGACAACATTCAATGATATGATTCTGCTGGCATTGGACACGGCTTTATAAGGCCGTTCCGCAGCTTTTGATAAAAGGGTGGATATTAATGAACAAAAAGTATAAATACGCATCGATCGCATCTCTGTTGAGCGCGGCGGTTTTGCTCGGCACAGGATGCTCAATGACAGAACAGAAGCAGACAGATACGACCAATACGAAAAACGTTTCAAATGTAAACAAGGATGCGAAAGATCAAAAGACGGACAACAGCAACAACGATCTCGAAGATCAGGAATTTGTGCTTGAAAGCAAATACTTCAACAAGATCAAAGATGTTAACGGTCTGCCGACGATTCAAAACCCGGAAAATATCCTGGCGCTTGTCAATAAAGAATATGCGCTTCCGGGAGACTATGAACCATCTGATTTAACAGTGCCGAATGTTGAATTCTCCTTTAAGGAGGACATCGATAAGCGCTATATTCGAAAAGAGGCGGCAAAGGCGCTTGAAGACATGTTCACCGCCGCAAAAAAACAAGGTTTTCAGCTTGTCGCCGTCTCCGGCTACAGGTCATATGACAGACAAAAAACGGTCTATGATACCGAGGTAAGCCAAAAGGGAGAAAAGAAAGCGAAAGAAGCCGTCGCTTTTCCGGGGCAGAGTGAGCATCAGACCGGGCTTGCGATCGACATTTCCAGCAGAAGCGCGGGCACAGCTCTTTCCGAGGCCTTCGGCAATACGAAAGACGGAAAATGGGTCGAGGACAACGCCTATAAATACGGATATATCATCCGCTACCCGAAAAACAAGGAAAGCATCACGAAGTATAAATATGAGCCGTGGCATATCCGCTATGTCGGCAAAAAAGCCGCCAAAGTCATGAAAGAGCATGATCTGACGCTCGAAGAATATTTTAAAGAAGTGAAGAAAATATAAAAAAGAAGCTTTCGCGCCATGCGCGGAAGCTCTTTTTTTATAAGAACCGATATCATAAGGCGGCGATTTTCATGAGCACTGGATGGAGTCACTTTCTCAAAAAAGCAAAAGACCGATGTACATCGGCCTTTTCATTCTACCAGAAAAATAAGCCCGCAAGTGCGACACCGGCGATTAAACCGAGTCCGAGTCCGTAAACAGGGCCCCAGCCCCACCAGCCGCCGTAATATCCATAGCCGTAGCCCGTAGCGCCTCTTCTGATCATCGGGGCGATAAATACTCTATTTGGCGACACACGGACAATTCTGCCGACATGGACGCGGCCTGTTTTGTCCGTGATTCTGGCCACTTTGCCGATGTTCTGATGACAAAATCTATAGTAGCGTTCCATTTACATGCTCCTTCCATCATCTAGTATATTCTCTATTCAGCATATGACAGGATTGCTAGAAAAGGGTGGACGAAAGAAGGAGGACAAATGATGGTTTATTGGCCGCACACAAAAATAATAGGATGAAGAGAATCCTGATATTTTGCCAGCAGCCGCTGATGTTTTTCCATTGTTTGATAGGATTTTTCTGGAATGACCTCCGACAGATCCATCTCTGTGACGGCTTCATCAATATCGGTTTCTTCCAAGGAGGAGCTGATTATCTCAATCTGTGAAAAGCCGCCTTCGCGGAGTACGCCCATCCATTCGTCTTTTGTGTACAAAGCGGTGAATCCGTAAAAATCACAGATTTCTTGTTTTTCTTCTTTTGAAAGGCTGTCGTCTGCAAGAGTTACTTCAATACAGATCAGCTTGCCGTCGGGCTCAAGTATCCGGCGGATTTCTGCCAATGATAAGTCAAGGTGTGTGAAGCTTAATACCGATTCTGACAATACATATCCAAAGCTGTCAGGCTGAAAAGGGGTCTCTTCGATTTGAGTGTGAACAACAGGGATGGATAATCCTTCATCTGCAAATCTTTTTTTCGCCTTATCAAGCATGACCGCATCTGAATCAAGAGCTGTCACCGAAAACAGAAGCTGGCCTAAATAAGCGGCGGTTTGGCCTGTGCCGCAGCCGGCATCAAGAATCGGACGTTCCGGGTCGATATCGGCTTTTGCGAGAACAGCTTTTGTCAGCGCCATCCCGCCCGGATGTGCGCCGGAAACTCCGAAATAAGCCAGCATGTCTAAATAATCGCTCAAAATAAAATCCCTCCTTTTTGTATGCATATGCGAAAAAAATGAAACCGTTTATCGAAAGCCGCTTTTCAAGTGATCCGAGTTGACGAATAAAGAATCGTCCGTGATAATATGGTAAGAAGAAAAGGTGGTGTTCGTTTGAAACAGCAGGTTAAGCTCTTTTTGATTGTACTGGTTACCGCCGTCGCAGCCTCGGCGCTTACGCTTTTTATCGTGGGCAAAGGAAACGGCGGGTCAGCATATTCCACGGCAGACAGCGGAAAATTTGAAAAGCTGATGGCGGCCTATGACAAAATCAAGAGTGACTATTACAAACAAGCAGATGATGAAAAACTGACAGACGGGGCGATTAAAGGAATGCTTGAGGCTTTGGGGGATCCGTATTCTACATACATGGATAAAAAAGAAGCAGCATCCTTTGAAGAAAGCATTACCTCTTCATTTGAAGGGATCGGCGCCCAAGTCGAAGAAAAAAATGGACAAATCTTAATTGTCGCGCCAATAAAAGGCTCTCCCGCAGAAAAAGCGGGCTTAAAGCCGCATGACGAAATTCAGAAAGTAGACGGAAAAAGCGTCAAAGGAAAGACGGTCAATGAAGCGACAGCTATGATCCGCGGCGAAAAAGGCACAAGCGTCAAGCTGGTGTTGAACAGGGAAGGCGTCGGTCAAATCAATGTCACCATTAAGCGGGATACAATTCCGATTGAAACGGTTTACTCGAAAATGATCGACGGCAATATCGGCGAAATCCAAATCACGTCATTCTCCGAAAATACGGCAAAAGAATTGACCAAAGCCATTGACGATTTGACAAAAAAAGGAGCGGAAAGTTTCGTATTAGACCTCAGAGGAAATCCCGGAGGCTTAATGGACCAGGCGATTGCCATGAGCAACCTGTTTGTCGACAAAGGCAAAACGATCATGCAGGTTGAAACGAAAAACGGCAAAAAAGAAGTGTACAAAGCCGAGAATGACCGCAAAGTGAACAAGCCGACCGTTGTACTCGTAAACGGAGGAACGGCGAGCGCCGCGGAAATCATGGCCGCTGCACTTCATCAGTCTTCAGGCATCCCGATTGTCGGAGAAAAAACATTCGGCAAAGGAACCGTGCAAAATGCGGAAAACTTCTCAGACGGATCTACTGTCAAGCTGACGATTGCCAAATGGCTGACGCCGAACGGAGACTGGATTCACGAAAAAGGCATCAAGCCTCAATA
The DNA here is from genome assembly GCF_001592005.1 of Bacillus sonorensis NBRC 101234 = KCTC 13918. GTDB lineage: Bacteria > Bacillota > Bacilli > Bacillales > Bacillaceae > Bacillus > Bacillus sonorensis. The sequence goes on along the minus strand of NZ_BCVZ01000004.1, from coordinate 50,335 downwards.
CAAAGCTGAGCTCCCCGGCTATGCCAAACTGCCGTATCTCGATCCAAAGAAAAAGTATCAGTCAGGCAGCACGGGAGACGAAGTGAAAGTTGCGCAGCAAATGCTGGAGGCGCTCGGATACAATGTAAAACCGACAGGCTCGTTCGACGATCAGACAGCAATAGCCGTGAAAGCTTTCCAACGCGATCAAAAGCTGAAAACGACCGGCGTCATCACCGGAGAAACAACGACCGGGATGACAGTCAAGCTTCAGGATAAGCTTTCGAAAAATGATACGCAATTAAATAAAGCAATTGAGATTCTCAAAAAGGAACAATAATCAAAACCCTTACGCCCGGAAGAGGCGTAAGGGTTTTTTGATCAGGCGCTTTTTTGGACGTTTTTCTTTTGTTCAAACAGATAGCTGATAACGGAATTCGATTTTACATGTTTCACGAACAGCGGATTAAGGATGACGACAGACAGCAGATTGGCCGCCAGCCCCCAGAAGCCCTCGTAAATCCCGAAAGACGTCTTTGTCAGATAGACCGTAAATGTTACGGCAAGGCCAACCAAAAGCCCAATGATGGTCGCTTCTTTTGTCTGATTCCTCCAGAATAAACTGATGACGATCGCCGGAAAAATCTGCACCATGCCGGACACTCCGAGCAGCTGCAGTGTGACGAGTGCCGTTGGGAAAAGCATGCCGAACAAAAGCGCAAGCCCGATGACGACAAACACCATTGAACGGGTGATCAGCGTCAATTTGCTTCCCGCCACACTAGGATTGATTAAATCGCGGTACAAATTATTGGCAAACAGGTTGGAAGCGCCAATCGCCATAATCGAACACGGGATGAGACTCGCCAGGGCGATGGTCGAATAGGCAAGCCCTTGTGTAACGCCTCCGTAAGAGCTTTGAATCAAATAAAGCAAGGCGAGCCTTGGATTGATATTGTCCGGAAGAACGAGGAATGCGATAAACCCGAGAAAAATCACCAAAATCAGCACAATATTGTAAAGCGGCAGAAACATGCTGTTTTTCCTGAGTGCATCGGCGCTGTTCGCCGTGAAAACGCCTGTTGCCGCATGCGCCCACATAAATAAAGCGAGGGCGGATACAATGGAAGCCGTAATAAACCAGGCGATTCCTTTCGGCCCGTCCGCAGGGATCGTCAGCATGTGCGGCGCTTCACTTGCCAATTTTTCGACCATCGGCGTCCAGCCGTTAAAATGGATGAGCGGCAATGAGACGACCATAAACAGCATCATCACCCAAACTAAAATGTCTTTAATAATGGCTGTATATGTAGGGCCTTTGATGCCGCTGAAAAACGTATAAAGCGCAACAAGAATGAAAGAGATGATGACGACCGCTTTGACGTTAATGTAGCCTGTTCCCGCCACCTGTAGCGTATCCTGAATGCCGCTGAGCTGAAGGCAGATGTACGGAATGAGCATGAGAACCCCGACGATGGCGACAAGCGAGGACAGCAGTTTGCTGTTGAAGCGTTCCCTCGCGTAATCGGCAAGCGTCGTCAATTGATGAACCTTCGCGACATGCCAGATTTTCGGCAGAAAGAAGTAGGCGATGAAATAGGCCAAAACCGAATAAGGAATCGCAAAAAAAGCCACGCTTCCGCTCGTAAAAGCCGTGCTTGTCAATCCTAAAAACGTGTAGGCCGTGTATAAATCGGCGCCGACGAGAAACCAGACGAGCAGCCCGCCAAACCGCCTGCCTCCGACAGACCATTCTTCAACCGATGTGCGCGACTGCTTGTTGCTGCCGGCAAGAAATCCAATGCAGACAACGGCCAGAATAATGCCCGCCGTTATCAATAGCGCTGTTAAATTACCCTGCATCATTCATAACCTCCGTTTTTCTTCTCGATCTTGTAAATCAAAAATGTGATCAGCGGTGTCAGCACGATCCACAGCACCAGCCAAAAATGGAAGAATGGAAGCCCGATCAAGATCGGCTCGATCCGGTTAACATACGGCAGCAAGACAAGCTGTCCGATAAAAGGGGTGATAAATAGAATGAAAATAAAAAACCGTTTATTCACCTTGTTTCCTCCTTGAACGATTTTAATGTTCATTATCATAGCAGTTGTCAGATTTAATCACAAGATAATTATTAGAAAAAAGTGATTTTTTAAATTATTAAAACAATACTTCCGCCTTGCGAAAAAGAAAAAATAACATTACAATAATGAATATCTTGAATTCGAGATAAAAAGGAGAATCATCATGAAAACAGAAGGACTTCACCATGTTACGGCATTTGCGAAAAATCCTAAGGTGAATTTGGCATTTTACACGGAAGTTTTGGGGCTCCGCCTCGTAAAAAAAACGGTTAATTTTGATGATCCCGGCACTTATCATTTTTATTTCGGAAATGAAACCGGCGATCCCGGGACCATTTTAACGTTCTTTCCATTCCAGGGCAGCATGAAGGGCACGGTCGGGAACGGACAGGCGGGAAGAATTGATTTGGCGGTGCCGAAGGGCGCGCTTACCTTCTGGAAAAGGCGGCTTGAAGGCCTTGGCATCGCTGTTCGCGAAACCGAGCTCTTCCAAGAAAAAGTGCTCCTTTTTCAAGATGCGGAAGAGCTTCAGCTTTCCATCACAGAAGCCGGAGAAAGCGGACAAAGCACATGGGAAGCCGCAGGTATCCCGCGGCATTATGCGATTATTGGCATGAAAGGCGTTACATTGAACAGCCACCGTCCGGAGGCGACGATCAGCTTTTTGGAGGAGCAATTCGGCTATCGGAAAAAGGGCGAAGACGGGGATTGCGTCCGGCTGGAATCGGGCGGAACAATCGGAAACCGCTTGGATGTCAAAATCAACGGACAAACGAGGGGGACAGGCGGTTACGGAACGATTCACCATGTTGCGTTCAGAACGAATCATAAAGATCAACAAGAATGGAAAAGGCTGCTGAACGCAAGCGGGTTTTCTACATCAGAGGTTCTTGACCGGCAATATTTTACGTCCATCTACTTCAGGGAGAAAGGCGGGATCTTATTTGAAATGGCGACGGACGGACCGGGCTTTCTTGTCGACGAAGACCCCGCGGCTCTCGGAACAGCATTGAAGCTTCCGGATTGGCTTGAACAGCACAGGCGTCAAATCGAAGGCGTTCTTCCAAAATGGGAATAGGAGTGACTACATGTGAACCATATTTTTGAAAGAGGGACATCAGATACTACCCTTCTGCTATTGCACGGAACAGGAGGAAACGAACACGATCTTCTGCCAATCGGCCGCATGATTGATCCCCGCGCCAATTTGCTCGGCGTCAGGGGAAATGTGTTGGAAAATGGCATGCCGCGCTTTTTTAAGCGATTAAGAGAAGGCGTTTTTGATGTGGAAGATTTGATTGAAAGAACGGATGAGCTGAAAGCCTTTCTCGATCAAGCGGCAAAAGAGCTTGAGTTTGACAGGGGGCAGGTAGTGGCCGTCGGTTACTCAAATGGCGCAAATATCGCCGGAGGCTTGCTGTTTCGCCACAAACAGGTGCTGAAAGGAGCCATTTTGCATCACCCGATGGTTCCGTTCAGAAACGCCGCGCTTCCCGATATGACGGGGGTACCGGTTTTCATCGGCGCCGGGAAGATGGATCCGCTTTGCCCGCCGGAAGAAACAAATGAGCTTGAAGACTTATTCAAAAGCGCCGGAGCTGATGTGCTGCTTCACTGGGAGGACGGCGGCCATCAGCTTGCACGCAGGGAAATGGAACAGGCAAAAAGCTGGTATGAAACATATATAATAGCATAAAAATAAACCTTAGCCTTAAAAGGGCTAAGGTTTTAAACATTTTACAGCCATGTTGACACTTCTGATACTTCGAAGCGGCTGCTTTTATGAGCCGGTTTAACCGGTTTTCCGATCGAAATCAGCATGACCGGTACATAGCGCTCATCAATCGCGAATTCTTTAACAAATGCTTCTTTGTCAAAGCCTCCCATCGCACATGTATCATAGCCTTTTGCTTTCGCTGCGATCATCAGCTGCATAGCTGCGAGCGACGCGTTGGTGAAAGCGGCGTCTCTGGCAAATGCGCTGCTTTGATATGCCCCGTTAATTTGGGAGAGCAGCGTGTTTTTAATGTCTTCCGTCATATATCCGGCTTCAGTTAAAGGACCGTAGACAGCTTCACCGTTCAAGTTAGCCTTGAGATCTCCCAAAACAGCGACAACCGCAGATGCTTGTGACACTTGTTTTTGATTGTAGGCGATTGGCAGCAGTCTGTCTTTTGATTCCTGGCTGTGGAATACGGTAAAATGCCAATGCTGAAGGTTCCAGGCGGACGGAGCTTTTGTCGTAATGCGCAGCAGCTCTGTCAGTTCCTCTTTTGAAATAGCGGCGTTTGTGTCATATTCTTTAATCGAAGTGCGTTCTGTCAATACCTTAATCATGCTGTTTTCTGATGCAGTCATGTGACTTCCTCCTTTGGGCTAAACGTGTTATGATAGAATAAGACAAAAAGTTAGAAACTTACTTTTTGTAACTTTAATGAGTATTCTAATGTTTCAATTTATATTTGTCAACTGGATATGGAGGGGTGAGAGAATTGGGGTTTACAATGTGTCCTAAAATGGAGGCCGCCTTTTCTTTGCTCGGCAAACGATGGAATGGACTGATTATTCATGTGTTATTGGATGGACCAAAACGGTTTAAAGATTTAACTGAGATGATACCGATGATCAGCCAAAAAATGCTGGCTGAACGTTTAAAAGAATTGGAACACGGCGGAATCGTCGAACGTCAGGTTCTTCCTGAAACGCCGGTGAAAGTCATTTATCAATTGACGAAAAAAGGAACGGCGCTGGAACCTGTTTTGCAGGAAATACAAAAATGGGCCGAGCATCATTGTGATTCAGAAGGGGGCGGGCAGTGATGAACGAAAAAAAAGCCGCCGTTATCACCGGAGGCGCCGGGGGAATCGGAAAGGAACTTGTCAAAGCATACGCGGAAAAAGGCTATGACGTGCTGTTTGCCGACATTTTACATGAACAAGGCGGTCAATTGCAAAAGGAGCTGTCCGCATCAGGCTTGCAGGTCCGGTTTGTACACGCGGATATTTCCGATGAAGAGGATGTAAAGCGTTTAATGGATGAGGCTGTCAAGGACGGCCGTTCGCTTTCTGTCCTGATTAATAATGCGGGGAAATCAGCATGGAAATCACCGTATGATTTGACAGCCGATGAATGGGACGATGTCTTGAACACCAATTTGAAAAGCGTGTTTCTCTGCTCAAGAGAGGCCGCCAAAAAGATGAGGGGAAACGAAAATGGAGGCGCGATTGTCAATATGGCTTCGACAAGAGCCTTTATGTCTGAACCGAACAGTGAAGCATATGCCGCGTCCAAAGGGGGAATCATCGCTTTGACCCATGCATTGGCCGCTTCCTTAAGCAAGGATTCGATCGTGGTCAACAGCATTGCTCCGGGGTGGATCGAAACAGAACATTATGAAGATTTGCGGAAAAAAGATCATGAGCAGCATTTTTCAAACAGAGTCGGACGTCCGCTTGATATTGTCAAGGCATGCTTTTTTTTAACCGATCCGGACAACAGGTTTGTTACCGGCACGAACATAACGGTTGACGGCGGAATGACCAAAAAAATGATGTATGAAGAATAGCACAGAGCCCAAGCGTTTCCCGACTTTATGAATACCTTGACTATAGGCAGACATAAAGGAGGATAAATGCCGATGAACCCTCATATGTTTTATGGATACATGAGATCCAATCCAGCCGGTTATCCGGCAAGATCCCCGTTTTTCTGGGGTTTTGGAGCGCCCTTGGTTGGCGGCCTATTGGGCGGATTTCTTGGAAGCGCGCTTTTTAACTACCCGAGGCCGTACGCATACCCGCAGCCTTATGCGGGCTATGGCGGAGCGCCATATTACGGAGGAGCACCCGGACTTTACGGACCCGCCTCGTTCGGAGCGGCGCCTTACAAAGGTTTTCCTGGCGGAGCTCCATACGGAGGAGCAGCACCCGGCTACTGATCAAAAATGAAGCATTTTTCTAAATGATGAATAAGAAACGGCGGTCCAAAGCCGGAGGTTGTCCTCCTTTGACCGCCGTTTCGTATTGTCTGCTTTACTTAGTCAGGAAACTGTACTTTACCGGACACCATGTATGCCTGCGATGTCCCATTTTCAGGAAGCTTCGGTATCGTGTCTTTCACAACTTTCCCGCGGATGTCGGTGATTCTGACCTTTAGAGAGCCTGTCCCCAAATCGGTGCTGACGAAATGGTTGTAGTCCGTTTTCTCCATGTTGATCCATTTGCCGCCTTTGTAGTATTCCATTTTCATGACCGGATATTTGTGGTTTCTGACTTGGATCGCCGCCCACCAACGGCTGCTGCCTTCTTTAATCCGGTATGTGAAATTGCCTTTGATCGGCGCTTTGACGACCCGCCATTTAATGTTGATTTTTCCGTCTTTCATATCGCCGATTTTGCGGAAGGCATTAGGCGAAAGGTCGAGGGCTCCTGGTGCGCCTTCAGGATACAGGTCGGTAACATAGACGGTCGTTTTTCCTTTCGGTCCTTCTACTTCAAGATAGGCGCCGGCCAGAGCGGCTTTTACTCCGCGGTAATTAAGGTCTGTCGGGTTTAATGCCGTGATCTCCATATCGGAAGGAATCGGGTCAAGAAGCAAAGCCCCTCCTGAATAGCCTGATCCTGTATAGGTTGCATAACCTTTGTGCAGGTCGTTGTATGCAGCCGAAGCTTGCGGAGAAAAACAAAGGATCATCAATATCATCGCGCTGATAAGTGTGCTGATCTTCTTTTTCATATACATCCTCCTTCAATATAGGTTTCAAATGAGAACCATTATCATTATATTAATCAATCAATGCGGATTGAAAGAGGAAATAGATACATAGATTTTTTAAGGCGGATTGACTACAATACAGGGTTCATAGGACATGGTCTCACCGGATGAGGCAAATAGGATGATAGAGTTCCATCCGAGTGTTAATATGTATTATTGGAGAGCCTTGAAGGGAGAACGGCGCTTTTTTGTACGGATGACAAAGAAAAACAGCCCGTTTTTAAAACCGGGCCGTTTTCAAAACGTGATCTCGACTTCAGAGAGGCTGAAGTCTTCGTTTTTCAAAAACATCACCTCTAAAATGCCGTCCTGAAATACGGCCTTTGTACCTTTTTTCCGTACAAGAGAGGGAAGAATGACTTTTTTTTGCCGCCCTGCTTCAGGGTAATTTTCTATGATCAGGGTTTGTGAAGTATGTTTAATTTTCAGGGGGTTAAGCTGATCTCTAGTAAGCGGAATTTTAACAAATACGTGACTTGTTGTTTCAAACATGTCAATCGGTTCGGTTTCATCTGCCGCCGGTGTTTCTTTTGCGAGAGGGTCACGAAAAGGAAACTGAGCCGTATACCCCGGTCCAAAAACGCTTTTCATCACTTGGCTGATATAATGTTCAACATCTTTCGGGTCGGCGTTTCTAACGCCGTCCTTTGAAAATTGCTGCTGAAATGGAAAAAAGCGCTGCCAATCAAACACGATCACACTTCCTTTCACATAGACGGTACAGTATATGCCTTTTATGTGAAAAGCGTGCGAAGTGATGATAGAAGAAAGGAAGAGAATGGACTCATGAATCAATCAACTCACATGAAAGGGATTTATTATACAGCATGCTCTTATATATTGTGGGGGCTGCTCCCTTTATACTGGAAATTGCTCGATCATATAGGCGCGCTTGACATACTGGCTCACCGCATGATCTGGTCGTTTGTCTTTATGTGCGGGGTACTGCTGTTTTTGCGGCAATGGAAAGGCGGGATGAAGGCATTCCGTTCGCTGCTGAAAAACAGAAAAGCCCTCATTCCGCTTGTATTTTCCGCCGTGTTGATCACAATCAATTGGTATGTGTACATATGGGCAGTCAATCACGGCTTTATCCTTGAAGCAAGTCTCGGCTATTATATCAATCCGCTTGTTTCCATTTTGCTCGGGATCGTTTTTTTAAAGGAAAAGCTGTCGCGAATGCAGGCAGCCGCGGTTCTCATTGCAGCCGCTGGTGTGTTGATTTCCGCATTTCAGTACGGTTCTGTGCCGTACATCGCGCTTATACTGGCTTTCAGCTTCGGACTCTACGGATTGGCCAAAAAAAGGACGTCGCTCACAAGCGCTGTCGGACTTACACTGGAAACCATGCTGATTGCGCCGGTCGCTCTCATTTATTTGTTGTTCTTTAGCGGGCAAGGGCATTCACAGGCCGCATCCATGAGCATTGGAACGATGGCGCTGCTGTTTATGGCCGGCGTGCTGACAGCCATTCCGCTCCTTCTCTTTGCAGAAGGAGCGAAAAAGCTCCCGCTCTATCAGGTCGGAATTTTACAGTATATCGCGCCTACCATCACGCTATTCTTAGGTGTTTTTGTCTATCATGAACCGTTCAGCAGCGCAAAAGCGTTCACTTTTTCCTGCATTTGGGCGGCGCTGATTTTGTTTACTCTGTCCCAGTTCAAATGGAAAAAGCAGTCAAAGGTCATTCTGAAAAGAAAAAATTCCTATCATTCATAAGCCCTTTTTCTTTTCAATAACCGCTGATTATGTATAATTAAACATTATTGAAGGATTCGGAGGTGGCCCGGCATGGCAAACGAACCCGAACTTTTTCAAGCTTATCTGACCCTCTGGAAAAACCGGACGATGAATGGAAAGGGGAAACAGGCGCTCAATCAAGCCATCGATGATGAACTGAATGACCTCAGAACCCATCCGAGACTCAGAAAAACGAGATGTGAAAAATATGTTCAATCCGTTCAGCGGATTACCAGCTCCGCGCTTGAAGCAGATCTAAAAGTGAAGCTGATTGAACGGCATACAGAACGTTTGCAAGTATTAACAAACAAAGAAAGCAGGGAGTAGCATGAAAGCAATTATAAAAGAAGATGTTCAAGCTTCTTTAGACACATTTTTACGTGAGCCTGTCTATATTCATTTAGAAACGACAACCGGATCATATTCGGCTCATAAAAATGAACAGAACATGACAGTGGTTGCGTTTATCCGAAATGCAAAAGTCGTCTGCTCCCGTGCGAAAATCACGGGAAACGGACCTTACCGCGCAGGCTTGAAAACAGAGGAAGGCTGGATTTACGCCGAGGGTCTCACCGATTATACGATTGATGGTGAAGGACGGCTGCTCCTCGCCGGTCATTTGCCTGGAGGCAAGCTCGCCATTTCACTTCAAATCAGCAAAAAGCCATTTGCAGTCTAAAAAGAAGGTGTTATAAATGAAAAAACATTTGCTTGTGATCCTCCCGCACCCTGATGATGAATCTTTCGGAGTGGCAGGAATGATCGCTTTAAACCGAAAAGAAAATATACCTGTGACATATGCTTGTCTCACCCTCGGAGAAATGGGCAGAAATATGGGAGATCCGCTCTTTGCCAACCGTGAGACGCTTCCTCTGCTTAGAAAGCAGGAATTGATGGATGCCTGCAAGGAAATGAACATTCAAGATTTGCGAATGCTCGGGCTCCGCGACAAAACACTCGAATTTGAAGATGAAGATCTATTGGCTGACAAAGTGGAAGCAGTAATCGATGATGTAAAACCGAGCCTGATTGTGACATTCTATCCCGGCCACGGCGTCCATCCAGACCATGACGCCTGCGGAGCGGCGGTTATCCGTGCGCTGTCCCGGAAAAAGAAAGAAGACCGGCCGCGCGTGTTATGCATGGCGATCACCCATCATCGAGAAGAAGTATTAGGCAAGCCTGATGTTGTTCTTGATATTAAAGAAGTAGCCGATGTCAAAATGAACGCTTTAAAAGCGCACAAGTCACAGACAGGCGGCCTTCTCAAAGAGATTGAGAAAAAAATAGCGAACGGCGAGCCTGTCGTTGAAACATGGTTTGAAAAAGAAACATTTTGGACATATCAGTGGAACGATTAAAGGAAATATAAAAAAGGTATAGAGCGTTTCCGCTCTATACCTTTTTTTGACCGCTATCAGCCGTGCTGTCTGATCAAGCGGCTTTGAATGAGCCTGAGCCTGAGGAAAAGCCCTGCGGCTCCGGCTGCAAGCCCGGTGATCAATCCTATCCAGTATCCGTACGCCCCGAATGAAGTGTACGTACCAATGACAAAACCGACAGGAAGCCCGATGATCCAGTAGGAGACAAGAGCGGTGACAAGCGTATAGTTGACGTCTTTATACCCTCTGAGCGCTCCTTGGATCGGTGCGGCGATGGCGTCTGAAAGCTGAAAAAACAAGGCATACAATAAGAAGTGCTTTGTCAGGTGCAGCACGTCGGGATCCCCCGTATACATTCCGGCAATCTGCTGTCTGAACAATAAAATGACAAAAGCGGTGAATAGCGAAAATCCAACCGCAATCGAGATGCCGAGGTAGCTGTAAGCCTTAGAATGCTCAAACCGTTTTGCGCCGGCTTCAAAACCGACGACGATCGTCAATGTCATTGAAACACTGAGCGGCAGCATATAAAGAAGCGATGCAAAATTCATCGCTGCCTGGTGGGAAGCGATCGTTACCGTGTCAAAGTGGCTCATCAGCAAGGTGACCGCAGCGAAAATGCTCGTTTCAAAGAAGATCGCAAAACCGATGGGCAAGCCGATTTTCAACAGCTTCAGACTTTCGGGCAAGGAAAATGAATAGAACGTCCCGAAAATCTTAAACTGGTAAAATGGCGTTTTTCGGTGAACGATCAATAAAGAAATCAGACATATGCACCAATACGTCAAACCGGAGGCCAATCCCGCGCCGGCTCCTCCCAATTTGGGAAATCCGAAGTTTCCGAAGATGAATAGATAATTGAGTACAAAATTAATAGGCAGGGCGCATAAGGTAATCAGCATCGTCACTCTCGTTTTGCCGAGCGAATCAATAAACGAACGCATAACGTTGTACACAAACAGCGGCAGGATGCCGATGCCAAGATATAATAAATACTGATGTGCGACGAGCGATACTTTATCCTCAAGCTGAAGTGTTTCCAGGATCGGATCGATTATGAAAAATCCGAAAAAAATGACCAGCAGGCTGAGGATCACCGCCACATAGATCGATTGAACCACAGTGTACGGCACATCTTTTTGCTGTTTGCCCCCCATTAATTGGGCGACAATAGGTGTCACAGCCGTCAAAATGCCTGCAAGCCCCGTATAGACAGGCGTCCACAAGCTCGACCCGATTGCAACGCCGGCGAGATCGGCAGCGCTGACCTTACCGGACATCACCGTGTCGAGAAACGTGATCAAAGACAATCCGGCCTGTGTAATTAAAATCGGGATTAAAATCGTTATAAACAGTTTTGCCTTTTCCTTTACATCCTTTGTTTCCCTCATCGTTGTTCCCCGTTTCTTTTGGATAACGAGAGAAATTATAACATGTTATGTATAAAATGCAATAAATGTCTGTTCAATCTTTTTTCGGATGTTTCGTTTTTTTAAACATCTGCACATATATAAATGAAAGAGAAATAACGCCAAGCAGGGAACATAAATATTGGAAACATTTTTGGATCACCATGTCGTCACCTCCTATGGCTTAAGATGTGATACAAAGGACGGAAGAATACATATAAAATGGAAAAAAATGATGTCCTGACAAACAATCGATTAAAGCCGAACTATGAAAGTTATCGGGAATTAAGACGTAAGGGTCTTTTTGCTCATCTTGAAATTAGCATTAACTAGGTTTTTCGGTATAGATTCATGTTTTCCGCTTTTTGAAGGCGGGTTTTTAATACTAAAAAATAAAAATGTAAAACGTCGGATGATCTAAATGAAAGATATGCCCTATTCCGGATGCTGGCAAAAAAAATGTATGATATAGTCAATTTGTGGTTTCAAGGAGGAATTTTATGATGAAAAATAGAATTGTATGGAGGAGCATGATCGAGAGTCTGCACCCGGATAACAGATGAGGATGATCGATTGGTGCCTAAGTTGCCCTCATTTGCTGCCGGATTCCCATCTATGACCGGCCCGGCCATCAGCGGGTCTTGCCCAAGTCCAGCAAGCTTCGACCGACAAGCATCGATAAAAGCCGCATATAACCGCCGAAGACAGGCGCTTTTTCAGCCGGACTGTCCCATACATCTTTTCTGTATTTCCTTCAAACAGCTTTTACGGCGTTTCCTTCTTAGAAAATCAACACAATCAACATACCCGAAAAAACATCTTTGCGTTGCTATTGAAAAAATGGATTTATAAAAAACTATTAAAAAAAATCGAAATCAGCCGATACAAATCGTGAATTGCATTTTTGCTTAAGAACGAAAAGGGGGTCTCGTTCGCTTAAAGCAAGAGGTGATCACGTCACCCGCTTGGCAGGCGGACGGCGTTTTAAGCAAAGCAAGTGTAATGGATACATAGAGAGAAATAAAATTGAGGCGGGAGGTTAAAAGGTATGAAGAAGAAGATAGCAGTAGGTTTGGCGGCCTCTGCAGTAGTTGGAACTTCGTTGGCTGCGACACCGGCGGAAGCCCAGACAATCAAGGTGAAAAGCGGAGATTCCCTATGGAAGCTTTCAACAGAGTACAACACAAGCATTTCTGCACTGAAATCAGCCAACAATCTATCATCAACGGTCATTTATGTTGGACAAACCTTGGAAATTCCAGACGGAAAGGCAAAAAACAGCAACAAAAAATCAAACAGCTCAAGCTCAAGTTCTGCAACAACGACTTACACCGTCAAATCAGGAGATTCTCTGTGGCTGATCGCCAGTGACTACAAAACGAGCGTCCAGGAGATCAAAAAGTTAAACGGCCTAAGCAGTGATATGATTTATCCGGGCCAGAAGCTTGTTGTTAAAGGAAAAGCAACGAGCTCAAGCTCAAGCAAGGGCAGCAAGTCGTCATCGTCAAGCTCAAGTTCGTCTTCGAAATCAAGCGGGTCAACGAGTTCAAGCAGCACGTACAAGGTCAAGCTGGGCGACTCTTTATGGAAAATCGCCAATCATTTGAATATGACCGTCGCCGAGATTAAAACGCTGAACAACTTGAAGTCGGATACGATTTATCCAAATCAAGTCCTGAAGGTAAAAGGGACTGCTTCAAGCGGAAGCAAAAAGCCGTCTTCCGGTTCGTCTTCAAGTTCTTCATCAGGGAAAACGGGCTCAAGCAGCGGTTCAAAAACGACGACTTATACCGTCAAGGCAGGCGATTCCTTATGGAAGATTGCAAACTCTATGAATGTGACCGTCCAAAGCATCAGAGAAGCCAACAACTTAAAGACTGATGTTATACAAGTCGGGCAAAAGCTGAAAATTTCCGGAGCGTCAAAATCAACGTCTTCAGGAAGCTCTTCGTCTAAAACGCCAAATACTTCATCAGGCATTTCACAAGGAACGAAGGTGGAACGAATGATTGCCGAAGCCGAAAATCAGCTTGGCGTTCCATACAGATGGGGAGGCAACAATCCTTCAGGTTTTGACTGCAGCGGTTTTATCTATTATGCGCTCAACAAAGTCACATCTGTTTCAAGACTGAGCGCAGCCGGATATTGGAGTATCATGACGCCTGTCAGCCAGCCTTCAAGAGGGGATTTCGTGTTCTTCTCTACATATAAGCCAGGTCCTTCCCATGTCGGCATTTACTTAGGCAACGGAAAATTCATCAATGCCAATGATTCGGGAGTCAGCATCAGTGATATGAACAATTCTTATTGGAAGCAGCGCTATCTCGGTGCAAAGCGCTATTCTTTCTAAAAAAGCCATTTTTATGGCTTTTTTTTGTGCAATCAATCCCTATAGAGGAAAGGTTTATCAGATTCTGCCGTTGTCTAAACTAAAGGAAAAAGACAAAGGGGAGCTCGACATGAATCGATTGTACAAAGCGCTGCTCACATGTGTTTCCATCTGTCTGGCATCGGCGTGCGCACAGCAAAAAGAGCTTGATCATGAGGCTGTCGAACATGAGCATAAAGAAACATTTGAACCTGTGACACAGCCGATTCAGGTGCCGCTGATCAAACGCGATGGAACAAAAACCGGTTTTATAGAGGTTTCTGAATCTGCCGCCGAAGGCCTTGATATAAGGGTGGCCGCCCATGATCTGCCGCCCGGATTGCTCGCTTTTCACATCCATGAAACAGGCCAGTGCCGAACACCTGATTTTGAAAGCGCCGGCGCCCATTTCAATCCAGCACAAAAGGAGCACGGGTTCAACAATCCGAAAGGGCCTCATGCCGGGGATCTGCCGAATATAGAAGTCGGGGCCGACGGGAAAGTCGATGTCATCGTCAATGCGCCTGACGTCACACTGGATAGGAAAAGCAAATTCAGTCTGCTTGACCAGGATGGAAGTGCTTTTATTATTCACGAAAAGCAGGATGATGATTTAACAAATCCGTCCGGAAATTCAGGCGGGCGAATGGTGTGCGGCGCTCTATCACATGACAGCAAAAAATAATCCATTTTTCCGATAAAACGGCAGCAGTCATATATATTGAGGAAAACAAAGGTTGTTAGTATACTTGATGCAGAAGACGTTTTTTAGAAAGGAACTTACAACGAATGAAATACGACCTACACGAACTACAGCTGCCGGAAAAAATAAAGGAGAGGCTGATGCAGTCCGCAAACCGGACACCAGGACAGGAATTTCAATCTCTGATCGGAAAGCCCGGTTATGAGGCAGAGGACAATGCGGTCCTTTACGATGCGATCATCGCCCTCTCGCTCGGCAAAAATGTTTTGCTGAAAGGGCCTACAGGCTCGGGGAAAACAAAGCTCGCCGAAACGTTGTCCGCCTACTTTCAACAACCGATGCACAGTGTCAATTGTTCGGTTGACCTTGACGCCGAGGCGCTTGTCGGCTATAAAACGATTGACAATACAGACGGGCAGGCTTCCATAGAATTTATTGAAGGCCCTGTTACCAAAGCGATGAAACACGGGCATTTTTTATATATTGATGAAATCAACATGGCGAAGCCCGAGACACTGCCGATTTTAAACGGGGTGCTTGACTACCGAAAAACGATGACAAATCCGTTTACCGGCGAGGTCATCAGAGCGGAAGGCGGCTTCGGCGTCATTGCCGCCATTAATGAAGGCTATGTCGGAACCGTGCCGTTAAACGAGGCATTAAAAAACAGATTTGTCATTATCGATGTTCCGTACATTAAAGGGGACCTGCTGAGACACGTGCTTGAAACACAGTCTGAATTAAAGGATCAGAAGCTGCTCAGCCGGTTTGTCACCTTGTCTTCTGACCTTATGACACAGGCGCACAATGGACAGGTGTCTGAAGAAGCGGCTTCTATCAGGGCTCTTTTGGATACATGCGACCTTTCAACATACATTCCGCCGCTGCGCGCGATAGAACGGGGCATCGTAGAAAAGCTGGATGATGAGCGCGAGAAAGCGGCTGTCCGAAATATTGCCCAAACTTTATTTGAATGAGGGTTCTTTCATGAAGTTTATTAAATTTAATGACAGCAAGATCGACTCTCTCTTATTTATGGAGCTGACGGATTTAGCCAAGACGCTCGCAAAAAGCGATCAGGTTGAAGTGGAGTACGGCGTTCAGTCCTATTACAATCCCTTTGAGAAAAAGATCTATATGAGCCATTTTTGGAAGGATCGTGATGAACGGGATATGGTTGCCGGGCTGAAGAGCGATGTGTACCTGCGCTCCGTCGGAACCCGCTACAGCTCAATGACTGATTTCGCGGAGATGCTTGCTGCGATCCGCCAATTCCAGTTTAAGAGTTTAGCAAAACAATTGTTTATGCTTTTTGAAGATATCAGAATTGAAGAGTGCATCAAAAAGGAGAGGCCGGGAACAAAATCCGTGTTTCTCAGCCGCAAATCGATGTACCGGAAACATTTTAAGACACAGCTGACGCTGAATTTGGAGCGGAGCATTTTTACGGACGCCCTGTTCTGCGCCATCTATGTCAAGCTTGCGGCCGAGTCGCCGCTGGAGGATATACCGCATATCCATGAATCGATTGATCCGCTGAAAGGATTTATTGAACAGCAGCTGAGCCGCGTATATGAAGCGCGTTCCACCAGGGAGATCGCATCAATTGTCAACATCTTAATGGAAGGCTTTGAAGAGGTTCTTGAAAAAGATATGCTGAACACGTATTTCTTTTTTCCTGAGCTTGAATACGGCGAGGTTGAAGAAGACTTCCTTTTCCATGATGTAAAAGCGAAGCCGAAACTCAGCGACGATCTGACTTTGGATGAGAAAAGCGATGGGGACGAGGAAGTCCTTGATGAGGAAATGCCGACATGGCACAGGGAAACGGAAGCGCCTGCCAAAAGTTTTCTCCAATTCGATTTGGAGCACGGTGCGAAAACGGATATTGCAGGCGGCGCTTTAAGAGAGGGCGAGGACGGCGACCAGGCCCTCGGTGCGGTCCAGGGAACGGCAAAACAGACAAAAAGGAAAGATTACTCAAAACTCGAATCCCTTGATTCCGTTCAGGATGAACCGAATGCAGGCGGAATGGCGGCCGGAAAAGAAAACCGCTACGCCTTTTCAATTTTTAAAACGCCTGATTATCCCACAGCTGAAGAAACACAGGCATATCACGAGCAGGCAAAGACGATCGAATCCTATCAAAAACGTCTGAAGCAAATGATCCAAAAAACGCTGGAGCATAAAAAAACGCTGCCAAGAACCGATTTGCACGCGGGCAGATTGAACAATAAGCTGCTTCGCTACTTTACGGAGCGGAATCCGCGGCTTTTCTACAAAAAACAGGAGCCGTCAACCGAAATTGATGCCGTCTTTACATTGCTTGTCGACTGCTCCGCCAGCATGCATGACAAAATGGAGGAGACAAAGCGGGGCATCGTGCTGTTTCATGAAGCGCTCAAATCTGTATCCGTCCCCCATCAGATTGTCGGGTTTTGGGAGGATACAAATGATGCGACAGAGACGAGCCAGCCCAATTATTTTCATACCGTCGTCTCCTTCAGGGATTCTTTAAAAGAGAACGCAGGGCCGCGCATTATGCAGCTTGAACCGGAGGAAGACAACCGGGACGGCTTTGCGATCAGACAAATGGCGAAAACGCTCATTCAAAGAAGCGAAGGGCAAAAATTTCTGATCGTCTTTTCAGACGGGGAGCCTGCTGCTTTCAATTATGAACAAAACGGGATTGTCGATACACATGAAGCGGTGATGGAAGCGAGAAAAAGAAAAATCGAAGTCATCAATGTATTTTTATCAAACAGTGAAATCGAAGAATCGCAAGTGAAAACGATCCAGGATATGTACGGCAAGTACAGTCTGTTCGTCCCTGATGTCGATCAGCTTCCTGATGTGCTGTACCCGCTGTTAAAAAAGCTGTTGAACAAAAGTATAGGATAGGTATGACAGATGGCTGCACGGCTTGCGGCCATCTGTTTTTATTGGCGGAATAAACCAATTTTTATTATCTTTATCAACTTTAATTTTTGAAATTTTGTTTTTTCGAATGTCGTTCATTCAGTGGTTTAAAAAATTTCCGGAAAGGGAAAATTCAAAGCGAGTTCAAAGAGTGTCCATAAGTTTTCAATCTGAATGTTCAAAATTATGAAATATTTTATTTTTCAAGATGATTTTTTAATTTTATTTGAACAATCTGTGTAGAAACGAATGAGAATCAGTGGTAAAATGTACGTGGAAGCGTTTTTATTACATATTTCTGGGCAAAGGGTTCAGAAGATATATTAAGATAGTGAATCATTCACTTGATTATTAGGTTGGGGGTAATGTTCAAATGTTTCAAAATAGTATGAAACAAAGAATGACTTGGGAAGAATTTCACGGTCCGAACCTCGGCTATGTGCTGGAGCTTTATGATCAGTATGTCAAGGATCCAGAGAACATCGATCCTGACTTAAAAGGGATGTTTGACGATCTCGGAGCTCCCCCGGGCGACATAAGGGCCGCCTCTGGAAAGACTGAAGAGGCACATTTCACGGCAGATTCTATTGAAAAAATCGCATCCGCGGTAAAACTTGCAGAAGATATTAGAACCTATGGCCATTTAAACGCTTCCGTCAATCCATTACGAAAAACGCAAGAAAAACAGGAGCTTTTTCCGCTTGCCGAGTACGGTCTGACCGAACAGGATGTGGAAAAAATCCCGGCATCTGTGATTTGCAAAGATGCCCCTAAAGAAGTAATGAACGGTTTAGAAGCCATCCAGTACTTAAGGAACACATACAAAAAATCGATTTCTTTTGAATTTGACCATGTGCATATTTTTGAAGAGCGCAATTGGCTGATGAAAAAGATCGAGTCGGGAGAATTATTCGCCCCGAAATCGAAAGAGAAATTAATAGATGTCCTAAGACGGCTGACAGAAGTTGAGGGATTGGAGCAGTTTTTGCACAAAACGTTTGTCGGGCAAAAGCGCTTCTCCATTGAAGGGCTTGATGCGCTTGTACCTATGCTGGATGATATTATCGCCGAGTCGGTTTCTTCGGGAACGACGAGCATTAATATCGGAATGGCGCACAGGGGCCGGCTGAACGTCTTGGCTCATGTGCTCGGAAAACCTTATGAAATCATCTTTTCCGAATTTCAGCATGCCCCGAATAAGGATCTCGTCCCCTCAGAGGGATCAATCGGAATCAACTACGGCTGGACGGGGGATGTCAAATACCATCTCGGCGCAAAACGCCAGATTCAGGGTGAGCAGACAAAAACGGCGCGGATTACCTTGGCGAACAACCCGAGCCATCTTGAGTTCATCGATCCGATTGTCGAGGGCAGCACAAGAGCCGCCCAGGAAACGAGAACAGAGAGCGGCTATCCGGTTCAAGATGTCAAAAAATCCTTGGCGATCCTGATCCATGGTGACGCGGCGTTCCCTGGCGAAGGCATCGTCTCCGAAACCTTGAACCTCAGCCAGCTGAAGGGCTATCAGGTCGGCGGAGCGATCCATATCATCGCCAACAATATGATCGGCTTCACAACCGAAAGCAATGAGTCAAGATCGACGAAATATGCGAGCGATCTTGCCAAAGGCTTTGAAATCCCGATTGTCCACGTCAACGCCGATGATCCGGAAGCATGCCTGTCAGCGGTTCAGCTTGCGGTTGAATACCGCGAGACTTTTAATAAGGACTTTTTAATCGATCTGATCGGCTACCGCCGCTTTGGACACAATGAAATGGATGAACCGGCGGCGACACAGCCGATGCTCTATGATGCGGTTAGAAAACATCCGACTGTCAAAAATATTTTTGCAGAAAAGCTGATCAGTAAAGGCATTATTGAAAAAGACACCGTTTCAAAAATACAAGACTCGGTGATGAAGCGTTTGGAAGAAGCGTACCGAAAAGTGCCGGCCAAAAAGGAAGATATGGTACATGAAATCGTCTTGCCGGAGCCGGTATCCAACGGGTTTCCGAATGTCGATACATCGGTTGATTTTGATGTCCTGCGCAAAATTAACAAAGAGCTGATCGCATGGCCTGAAAACTTCAACGTTTTCGACAAGTTAAAACGAATCCTCGAAAGGCGCGCCAAAGCGTTTGAAGATGACCGCAAAGTCGATTGGTCTTTGGCCGAGGTGATGGCGTTTGCGTCCATTTTGAAAGACGGCACGCCTGTAAGGCTGACCGGCCAGGATTCAGAACGCGGCACATTCGCACATCGCAACCTTGTTCTTCATGACAGCAAGACAGGGGATGAATTCATCGCCCTGCATCACCTTGCAGATACAAAAGCGGCATTTGCGGTTCATAACAGCCCGCTTTCTGAAGGATCTGTCCTCGGCTTTGAATACGGCTATAACGTTTCTTCGCCGGAAACGATGGTGATCTGGGAAGCGCAATTCGGAGACTTCGCGAATGCGGCTCAAGTCTATTTTGACCAGTTTATTTCCGCAGGAAGGGCAAAATGGGGGCAAAAATCAGGGCTTGTCGTCCTGCTTCCGCACGGATATGAAGGACAGGGGCCTGAGCATTCGAGCGGCAGAACGGAGCGCTTTCTGCAGCTTGCGGCGGAAAATAACTGGACCGTCGCCAATCTGACGAGTGCGGCGCAATATTTCCATATTTTAAGAAGGCAGGCCAAAATGCTGCTTCGTGAGGAGATCCGCCCGCTCATCATTATGACGCCGAAAAGCCTGCTGAGAAATCCGAATACGGTGTCCGAAGTGCAGGAGCTCAGCGAAGGCGGCTTTAAGCCGGTATACGAAATGTCAGGTCTTTCTCATCAATATGAAAAGGTGACGCGTCTCATTCTTTCGAGCGGTAAAGTCTCAATCGACATCAGCGATTACTTTAATAAGATGGAGGCTGAAAAAGACTGGCTCCACATCGCGCGTGTAGAAGAGCTTTATCCTTTCCCTGCGAAGCATATAAAGGCGATCTTCGCCAAGCTTCCGCATTTGGAAGAGATCGTTTGGGTTCAGGAAGAGCCGCAAAATATGGGCGCCTGGAATTATATTGAGCCTTATTTAAGAGAGGTCGCACCAAAAGGCGTGAACGTGCGCTACATTGGAAGAAGAAGACGTTCAAGTCCGGCAGAAGGGGATCCGACCGTTCATAAGAAGGAACAGGAACGAATTGTATCTGAGAGCTTGACTCGCAAAAATTAAGGGGGAACTAAAAAATGGCGGAAATTAAAGTACCTGAATTAGCGGAATCAATTTCAGAAGGAACGATAGCCCAATGGCTGAAACAACCGGGAGATTATGTAGAACAAGGGGAATTCCTGCTTGAACTGGAAACCGATAAAGTCAACGTGGAATTAACGGCAGAACAGTCCGGGGTTCTTCAGGAAGTGCTGAAAGACTCCGGTGATACAGTTCAAGTCGGCGAAGTGATCGGAACGATTTCAGAAGGCGAAGGAAAAGGAGGCGGGGACTCCGCTCCTCAAGCCGATGCTGAAAAAAGCGCAGAGGCTCCGGAAGTAAAGCCGGCTGCGCCTGAAGTGAAGGCTGACACTCCGGATCGCGCGTCAGGCCGGGAGGAGAACGGGAAAACAAGACCGGTCGCTTCTCCGGCTGCCAGAAAGCTTGCCCGGGAAAAGGGCATTGATTTATCAGAAATTCCAACTGGCGATCCGCTCGGAAGGGTCAGAAAACAAGATGTTGAATCCTACCAAAAGAACGAGCAGCCGCCTAAAGCTCCGGCCGCGCCAAAACCTCAAGGAAAGGCCGCTAATTCTGAGGATTCGGCAAAACCGGTTGAACGGCAGAGAATGTCCCGCAGGAGACAAACGATTGCCAAACGCCTCGTTGAAGTCCAGCACACCGCCGCTATGCTGACGACTTTTAACGAAGTGGATATGACGGCGGTTATGGATCTCAGAAAGCGCCGTAAAGACCAATTCCTTGAACAGCACGATGTAAAGCTTGGATTTATGTCCTTCTTTACAAAAGCCGTTGTCGCCGCCCTGAAAAAATATCCGCTTCTCAATGCGGAAATTCAAGGTGACGAGCTTGTCATCAAGAAGTTTTATGATATCGGAATTGCGGTCGCCGCTGCTGAAGGGCTTGTCGTTCCGGTCGTCCGTGATGCGGATCGTAAAACGTTTGCCGATATTGAAAAAGACATCGGCGAGCTTGCCAAAAAAGCGAGAAACAATAAACTGTCTCTCAGCGAGCTACAAGGGGGATCATTCACGATCACAAACGGAGGAACGTTCGGCTCTCTGTTATCGACTCCGATTTTAAACAGCCCGCAGGTCGGAATTTTGGGCATGCATAAAATCCAGCTGCGTCCTGTTGCGATCGATGAAGAGCGCTTCGAAAACCGCCCGATGATGTACATCGCTTTATCTTACGACCATCGGATCGTCGATGGAAAAGAAGCCGTCGGATTTTTAGTCACCGTGAAAAACCTGCTTGAAGATCCTGAACAGCTCCTGTTAGAGGGATAAATCAATCCATAAAAAAGCTTTGACCGTTTTGGCGGTCAAAGCTTTTTGTTTGTCGTCAAAGGGAAGGGGATTCCGTCTTTTCCGGAGCGTTCTCCCGTTTTTTTGCTTTTTTGGCCCAGTATGTCGCAAGCCATGAACCGGAAAGGTTGTGCCAGACGCTGAAGACCGCGCTCGGCACGGCGGCAAGCGGTGAAAAATGGGTGGTTGCAAGCGCTGCGCCGAGTCCTGAATTTTGCATGCCGACTTCAATTGAGACGGCTTTTTGCGAAGGATAATCCATTTTAAAGCACTTTGCCAACATAAAGCCGAGAAATAAACCGAGCCCGTTGTGAAGAACGACAACAGCGAAAATCAGCAGGCCGGATTGAATGATATTTTCCCGGTTTCCGCCGACGACTGCGGCTACGATCGCGACAATGCCGATGACCGACACGAGCGGCAGCACCTGCACCGCTTGTTCGACCTGTCTTTTGAAGAAAAACTGGACGAACAGCCCTGCCAGAATTGGAATCAGAACGGCCTGCAAAATCGAAACAAACAATGATCCGGGTGATACCGGGAGCCATTCTTTTGCAAACAGCAAAATGAGAAAGGGCGTTAAAAATGGCGCCAGCAATGTTGAGATCGTCGTGATCGCGACAGACAGCGCGGTATTTCCTTTAGCCAAAAATGTCATCACATTTGAAGCCGTTCCGCCGGGACAGCAGCCGACCAGAATGACGCCGACGGCAATTTCCGAAGGGAGGTTGAGCCCGTAGGCCAGTCCAAAAGCAGTGAGAGGCATAATCGTATATTGAACGAGCACGCCGATCAGCACCTGCAGCGGCCTTCTCAACAGTTCTTTGAAATCATCGGCAGACAGGGTCAATCCCATGCCAAACATAATGACGCCAAGCAGAATCGTAATATAGGGGCTGATCCAGGTAAATTGGGAAGGAAACGCAAACCCGAGCACCGCGAATAGGATCACCCATAGGGCAAAGGTTTTTCCGGTAAATTGACTGATCTTGATTAAATGACTCATGTGTCCAGCTCCTTACGCGTGGTGTAGAAAATCTAACGAAAATAGTATTCTCTTATTATAATTAATCTTCTGAATAATTCAACACCAGGAAGGTTTTTGTTTTATTAAACGATAAATATATTATGTAAACTGAAAGAAATGTTTGAAAACCTTGACGAATTCGTTTATGATTTTTAAAATGATAGTTTGTAGCCTGATGTGCAGGTTAGACATGAGAAGAAGAGGTGCTTTAGTGGAAAATAAACAAAATATATGGTCATCAAAGCTTGGATTCATCTTAGCTTCGGCCGGCTCGGCAATCGGGCTCGGCGCGATATGGAAGTTCCCTTATGTTGCCGGAACCAGCGGCGGCGGGGCATTTTTACTTATTTTTATTCTTTTTACATTATTAGTTGGGCTTCCTTTATTGTTGGCTGAATTTATTATCGGTAGAAAGACCCAAAAAGACGCAGTTGAATCTTATAAGGAGCTGGCGCCCGGTTCGCTCTGGCACTGGATAGGACGGCTCGGCATCATCACGTGCTTTATTCTGCTGTCGTTTTACAGCGTTGTCGGAGGCTGGATTATCATTTATATTTTCAAAGGATTGACGGGAGAGCTTTCAAGAAGTGCGGATTATGCAGCCCTTTTTGGGGAAACGATTGCCAATCCTTATCTCGTCCTGGCCAGCCAGTTCCTCTTTATCATCATTACGATCGTTGTTGTTGCAAAAGGAGTCAGCAGTGGAATTGAAAAGGCGAGCAGGTTTATGATGCCGGCCCTTTTCATCATCTTTCTCCTCTTAATTGTCCGCTCGGTCACGCTGCCTGGCTCAATGGAAGGGATTGAGTTTTTCTTAAAGCCTGATCTTTCACATATCAAAGCCGAGACCGTGCTGTTTGCCATGGGACAATCCTTTTTCTCCTTGAGCGTCGGGGTGTCCGTCATGGTGACGTACAGCTCTTATTTATCCAAAAAAGAAAATATCGTGCAGTCGGCTGTTTCCGTCACGCTTTTAAACGTATCAGTGGCGATCCTTGCAGGAATCGCGATTTTCCCGGCCGTGTTTTCATTCGGTTTATCTCCTGATGCCGGACCGATGCTATTATTTAATGTGCTTCCGTCCGTATTCCATCAGATGCCGTTTGGAATTCTCTTTTTATTGGCGTTTCTTTTATTATTTTTATTTGCGACGCTTACGTCAGCTTTTTCGATGCTTGAAATTCTGGTTTCCGTTCTGTCAAAAGGAGACGCGAGAAAAAGGCGAATATTCGCCTGGGCGGGAGGCATCGCGATTTTCCTGTTCGGCATTCCGTCAGCCTTATCATACGGAGCGCTTCAGCATGTTTCCATTTTCGGCCTGTCAATCTTTGATGCGGCGGATTATCTCGTCAGCAATATTTTAATGCCGGTCGGAGCGTTTTTAATCGCTGTTTTCGTCCCGCTGAAAATACCGAAGGACGAGCTGTTCGCGGAATTAAAAGAGGGCTCAAAAATCAGCCGCAAATGGTTCGCTGCCTGGCTTCTGTTAATCCGCTACGTAGCGCCGGTCGTCATTATTATCGTCTTTTTAGATGTGATCGGAGTTTTCAAATCCCTAAACCTTTAAGTTTAGGGATTTTTTCTGCCGATTAATATGGCTCCCACAGGATGTGTTTCGCCGCGGCGAAGCGTCTTTCCGGCTCCCGCCAATCAACGACGTTCCACCAATTGTCCACATATTTCGCCTTTTCATTTTTATATTGGAGATAGTAGGCATGCTCCCATACGTCAAGGGGGAGGAGCGGAATGACGTCCCATTGGCTCATCAGCTGATGCTTTTCCGCGATCAAAATTTCAAGGCGGTGTGAGCGCGGGGCCCATACGAGAATCGCCCAGCCGACGCCTTCCACATGTTTGGCCGCTTCTGAAAAATGTTCTTTAAAAGCGGAATAACTGCCAAACGAACGGTTGATCATCTCAAGCAGCTCACCAGTCGGTCTTCTTTTGCCTTTCGGATTCATCGCATACCAGAAAATTGTATGCAAATAGTGCCCGGCGCCATGAAAAGCAAGCTCCCGTTCCCAATGGTTCACAAGCTGAAATTGTTTTGTCTGCCGCGCCTTTTGCAGCTCCCGTTCGGCTTTGTTCAGCCCGTCGACATAGCTCTGATGGTGTTTCGTGTGATGAAGGAACATAATCTCTTTTGAAATAAAAGGCTCAAGAGCCGAGTAGGAATAGGGAAGCCTTGGGAGGCGGTGGCCTCCGATCGGAACCATTCTGTACTGCTGCGGGTTTTTTGAAGCGCTGCTTCGGCTGATTGCTTCATAAACGGCTTCCGCCTGTTCATACCATTCCTGTTCAGTCGCATCAGCATCATCGAGCAATCGAAAAAGCTGATCTAAACAGCTTTCCAAAGAAGAATCATGTTTTACCTGTTCTTTCAGGCCGCTGGCCCAGGACGTCAATTCCTCCTTGTATACATCTCTGTTCAACGTTTCTCCCTCATTTCCATTTGTTTAATAAACGCGCTTAATGCTAAAAGAGGAAACACAAAAGGATAGCTGTGATAATAAATGTAAAATTGTTTTGGAAGCCCGATGCCCGTCGGATAGACGAGGTGTTTTGGCTGGTGGAGGCCATCGTCAATGAGAAAGCGGAACCCTTTTTGGATCAGAGGTTCGCGTGGATCCTCGTATTGCAGCAAAGCCTCAAGCGCCCATGCGGTTTGAACGGCCGTGCCATAGGCAAGGGGCGCAAACGTTTTGATTTCACAGCTTTTGCATGATTCACCCCAGCTCCCGTCAGGAAGCTGAATCGATTTAAGCCAGGACAGGGCTTTTTTGACGGAAGGGTGTTCTCCGCTTACGCCGACAGCTTTCATCCCGGTCAAAGCCGCCCATGTTCCGTAAATATAGCAAACGCCCCAGCGGCCGTACCATGAGCCGTTTTTCTCCTGGCGGCGATAAAGCCAATGCAGTGCCCGCCTGACAGCCGAATGGTTTTCCGTATATCCCGCTTTCAGACCAAGTGCGTGCAGAGCGCGGCCCGTCAAATCGGCTGTCGACGGATCAACCGCCGCTTCATCAGCAGATTCAATCGGCAGTCTGCGGATCAATGGATGATCGACGTTTTTTTCAAAGGCGGCAAATCCGCCGTCCTTGTTTTGCATGGACAAGAGCCAGGCAAGCCCCCGGGTCCAGTCGGCCGGCCTTCTGTTTAAAGGGATCGCTTTTAATGCTGCCGCTGTATCGTCCACATCCGGATTGTTTGTGTTAAGATTTGAAAAACCCCAGCCGCCCGGCTTTGCATGAGGATTAAAGACGGCCCAATCGGCTTTTCTGATATGCTGCCTTTTTTCCAAATAATCAGCCGCAGAGGAGACGGTTGGACTTTTTTGAGACATTCCCGCTTCCTGCATCGCATAGCTTAATAATGCCGTATCCCAAACGGTTGAAGTTGAATTCTCCACATAAAGGCCTTCACCGCCGCACGGCGCAACAAGTCCTTTTACTCCGCTAACCGCTTTTCTGATGACAGGGTCGTTTTTGGAGATCCCCAGTGATAGCAGACTGTAAACCATAAAAATCGTCGCGCTGGCATAGCTGTACAGTGTACCGTCTTGTTCAATTCTGTCCAGCATGTATCTTTTCCCGGCTTCGAACCCGAGGTTATGAACATAAACCGGCCATTTCAGAAGCTCCTTCCATTGCAGATTGAAAGGATAAAAGTTACGTTCATCAAAAGAGCGGATGCTGAGCCAATCGAGCGGATTTTTTGACATATTTTCATCCAAGTGGCGAAGCGAGCCGATCTGCTCGTTTTTCAGCACGTATTTTTTGTTCAAAGCTATCGCCATCGGAACGAAATGAATTCTGGCATATGCGCTGAAATGATAAAAATGCAGCGGAAACACGGGGGGAATGAGCAAAAAAGACAACGGCAAATATAATCTCGGCCACGGGTACAGTCCGTTAGCGGCCAGCATCCATTTTGTCATAAAGTGAACAGATCGAAGTCCGCCTTTTGATCTGATAAACGCCTCCGCCTTTTGCATGTGCGGTTCATCGCGGCTATAGATTCCTGAAGCCAGCATGCCGGTGTAGCCCTGCACCGTCGCCGTCAAATGCCCCTCAGCTTCATCCGGATAGTTTCGGAATGTCCCATCTTCGTTTTGCTCGGACCTGATCCGCCTGGCAAGACTGGAGATCAGAGAAGAGTCATGATCTCCGAGAGATGTCAGCAGAAGAATGAGAAAACTGTTCGTCATCACAGGCCCCTCAAAACAAAATCTCCATGATCCGTCGGTCTCCTGCCTGTTTTGAAGATCTTTCAGTGTCTTTTGTCTGAAAGCTTTCGCGTCTTCCAGTAAAGAACGCATTCTTCTCAGCTCCTTCATATTAATCTATTCGCCGGAGAAATGTGTCATGCATAGCGGATCGCAAAATAAGATGGTTATGCTGAACTTGCAGCAGAGCTTTCGGATAAATGAAAACAGAAAAACCGCGGAATACAAGCTGGGGAGAATGAATCATGGGGCGGAAGCGCTAGCCGAACAGCTTTTGCCGCAGTGACACATCGCTGATCAATTCATCAGCGAATTGCTCATTAGATCAAAATGCAAAATTCTAAAAAGCGAGGTCCGGAGAATGATTCAAAACGTCGGCATAACTAGGGAAACACAAATTTGTGAAAGTAAAAGTTACATAGAAAAAACGGCAACCGAACCATAGAGGTTCAAGCTGCCGTTTTTGATGAAAGCTGCACTTATTTTTGGACCCACAATTACATTAGAATAACTCAAGTACAAATATAAGTCTATATTTTTAAAAAGATTTTCGATATATTTATCAATGCTTCAAGCATCCTGCAGAAATGCTCCGCAATCATATTCAATTGAGGTGGGAACATGAAAAAAAGAAAATTGGGCCGGTTAGAAGTGTCCTCCATCGGACTAGGCTGTATGAGCATGTCTGAATTTTACGGAGAAGCCGATGAAAGCGAAGCAATCTCAGCCGTTCACCAGGCTTTAGATTCCGGAGTGAATTTTTTTGATACAGCCGATATATACGGCATGGGGGAAAATGAAAAGCTGTTAGGCAAAGCGTTGAAAAATCGACGTTCAGAAGCCATCGTGTCCACAAAGTTTGGAGTTGTCCGCGATCGGCACGGAAACACGGTTGGGTTGAACGGAAGGCCCGAATACGTAAAAAAGTGCATTGAAGACAGCTTGCTGAGACTTGAAATGGAATATGTCGACTTGTACTATCAGCACATTCCCGACCCGGATGTCCCGATTGAAGAGACGGTCGGAGCCATGGCCGACCTGGTCAAAGAAGGAAAAGTCCGATTTTTGGGGCTTTCAAATGCGGGCGCAGACCTCTTGGCCCGCGCCAGTAAAGTTCATCAAATAACGGCTCTGCAATCAGAATATTCATTATGGAATCGTGATATCGAAGCAGTGCTCCCTGTAGCGCGGGAATTGGGCATTGGTATCGTCGCCCACAGTCCGCTCGGAAATGGCTTTTTAACGGGCAAACTCAAACAATACAAAGATTTTGCTGACGATGATATCAGAAGGCGCTTCACAAGGTTCCAAGAGGAGACGTTCAATCGTAATCTTCAATTAGTCGCAGAACTTGAGAGAATTGCAAAAAATCATAAGGCTGCGCCTTCCCAAATTGCGCTTGCCTGGGTATTAGCACAGGGCAGCGATATTGTCCCGATTCCCGGTACAAAACGAAAAAAATATCTGATTGAAAACAGCGGGGCAGCCAATATCACATTCACACAAAAAGACCTCGAGAGAATCAATAGGGCCGCCAATCCGTTTTTTGTTAAAAGCGAGTTATAAACCCGTAAAATCTTGGGAAGATGCGGAGATGGATAAGATCGCCTATCAGGGTTCCCTGATGTTTTATTTACCTTCAGGGAAAAATCATGTATCGTATGAAGTAGATCCATAGACGGCAAATGATAGAGATTGTACACTGCCTTTGGAACACGTTCTGGAATATAGTAGATAATGGGGGATATAAACATGAAGATTGAACAAGCTCTTTACGAAGCCGCTGTCGACTTAATTCAAAAGAGGTATCCTACCGGATGGGGCGGAGCGGCCGCAATGTATACAGACGATGGAAGAATATTGACGAGCGTGGCTCCTGAAGTGATGAATGCTTCAACAGAACTATGCATTGAAACAGGCGCCATTCTTGAAGCGCATAAGCTGGGAGCAAAAATCACCCACTCTATTTGTGTTGTCAGAGATGATGAACATTCCGAATATAAGGTATTAACGCCTTGCGGGGTATGCCAGGAAAGGCTTTTTTACTGGGGACCGGACCTGAAAGCCGCTGTTACTGCCGCTGATGGCCGTCTCGTTTTTAAATCTTTGCAGGACATTCAGCCGTATCATTGGTCTGCTGCATATCAAGATTCATGATTGAAAGTGAACAAATCTTCAAGAGGGGGGATGGTCATGCAGGAAAGCCGCTCCGTTTATGTAAGACCCGTCAAAAAAGAAGATATGAAGAGCTTTTACAAGGCTGCTCAAGATGAAGAAATCAGGTATATGACGGGAACAAGGCATGTATTTACAATGGATCAATTGTATGAACATTACGAACGGATCATACAAGATGAGACACGCTTTGATTTCGCGATTTGCCTGCGGGATAACGATGAGCTGCTCGGCGACTTGTCGATTGTAGAAATCGACCGGGAAAATCAAAAAGCGGGCTTCAGAATTGCTTTGCACAGCAGAGGCCACTTGAATAAGGGATATGGAACAGAAGCCGTGCGGCTGGCGCTGAAATTTGCTTTTGAAACATTAAAACTAAACCGGCTTCAGCTGGAAGTGTTTTCCCATAACAGCCGCGCTCTGAGAGCATATGAAAAAGCCGGGTTTAAAAGAGAAGGAATCATCAGACAGTCTCTTTTTCTAAACAATCAATATTCAGACGAAATCATCATGGGGATGCTGAAAAAAGAATATGAAGAGCTGAAAAAGCACGATATCATTTAGGGACGGCTTTCAATCTAGGAAGCTTCGTCCTTTTTATGGCTTTTTCTCCACATTTTTTGGAGTGCAGCGGCTGTCACTGCACCGCAGCGATTGTGCTCATGCTGCGATTATGGAGAAAGCTTCTTTGATTTCGTTGCTAATCACCGCATATATCCCGCTAAACAGAAAAATCCCCTGGAACTTCATATCTCTTTTTCCCCTTTACCGTGTAAAATCACTGTCTCTTCCAATTGACGCTTTTTGAAGAGCGTGGAAAAGCAAGCGCTGCTGTTGCAAAATAAATGAATACGGCAAAGATAAAGTCTAGTACATCTACCAGTTCGTTCATCAAAACGATCGCTGCAATCGACCGCGATGTAAAGATTGTGTCCCATGCGGGCAAGTATTGGCATCAGTTAATGAATGGAGAATAACGGTTTGGCTGATGTCTCTCATGATCGCTCCTGACTCTATTTTTTAGAGCTATTTGTATTCTAGCAGCTCTTTTTTTACAGCGATTATCACATATGTCGCCATAAGGGCCGTCAAAAAGAGAATTCCTGTATACAGGAATCCAATCAGCTCTTTCACTTTATAAACGAAGTAGCTTCCGAAAGAAAAGATTGTTCCCAATAAAGAAAATGAATTCAACCGGTTTAAACATTTACCCATTTAAAAAAAACATCCTTTTCCTTGACGGCCAACATCAGCGGTCAATCTCAAGACATGGCTTCCATTCATTTTACGATACATTGGAACGAAGAGCGGGAAGGTTATATTGTACATTCACTAACAAACACCGTCCAAGCCTGGGGACGGTGTTTGTTTGCCATATGAAACTGAAAATGTTGTTATTCGCCGACGTGAATCCATACGCTTTTGACTTCTGTGTAATTATCCAAAGCGTATGAGCCCATTTCGCGGCCGAGGCCTGACTGTTTATAGCCGCCGAACGGAGATGCTGCGTCAAACGCATTGTAGCAGTTGACCCAGACAGTGCCAGCTTGGAGCCGGTCAGCTATATAATGGGCGTTTTTCAGATTTTCCGTCCAAACCCCTGCGGCGAGCCCGTATTCTGTCCGGTTGGCCCGTTCGATTACTTCGTCAACCGTTTCATAAGGGATTGCCGCCAGGACAGGTCCGAAAATTTCTTCTTTTGCAATCGTCATGTCATCTTCGACATCTGTAAACACGGTCGGGGAAACGAAATATCCTTCTTCATAAGGGCATGTTCCGCCTGCGGCAATTTTCGCGCCTTCCTTGCGTCCTTTTTCAATATAGGAAAGGACCCGCTCATGCTGTTCTTTGCTGACAAGCGGCCCCATTTGCGTATCTGTATGAAGACCCGCGCCCTGGCGCAGGGATTTTGCATATGCGACCATTTCATCCACGACTTTGTCATACTGGTCTTTATGGATAAAGACGCGCGAACCTGCACAGCATACCTGCCCTTGATTAAACATGACCCCTGTCAATGCACCGGGAATCGCTTTTTTCAAGTTTGCGTCAGGCAGGATGATGTTCGGCGATTTTCCGCCGAGCTCGAGAGTGACCCGTTTAACGGTCTTTGCCGCTTTCCCCATAATTTTTTTGCCGATTTCGGTAGAGCCGGTGAACGCCAGTTTGTCGACGAGAGGATGGTCTGTAAGCGCTTCCCCGGCTGATTCTCCAAAGCCCGGAATGATGTTGATCACGCCCTTTGGAAAGCCGGCCTTGTCGACAAGCTCTGCTAAATACAAAGCGGAAAGAGGGGTTTGTTCTGCAGGCTTCAGGACAATCGTACAGCCTGCCGCCAGGGCGGCGCCCATTTTCCACATCGCCATCAGGAGCGGAAAGTTCCAAGGGATGATTTGTCCCACAACCCCGACAGGCTCATGGCGTGTATAGTTAAAATAAGGTCCGTTTACAGGAATCGTTTGGCCGGTTATTTTTGTCGCCCAGCCGGCATAATAACGCATGTGTTCGATAGACATCGGAATATCCCCGGCAGACGTTTCACTGATCGGTTTTCCGTTGTCAAGCGTTTCAAGCTGGGCCAATTCGTTCTTATGTTCCTCCATCAGATCGGCGAGTTTATACATGAGCCGGCTTCTCTCGGCAGGGGGCATCGTGCGCCACTCCCCGTGATCAAAAGCTTCCCTCGCTGCTTTCACCGCTTTGTCGACATCTTCGGGTCCTGCTTCGTACAAGGTGGCAAGTGTTTCTCCCGTAGCCGGGTTGGGGGTGTCAAACGTTTTGCTTGAAGCGCTTGCAACAAATTCGCCGTTGATGTAAAGCTTTTTTGTTCCCTGCAAAAATGACTCCAGCTTTTTACTGACCTGCATCGTTAAAGAACTCATGTTTGTAAACAAACCTCCCTCAAAATTTTGGTCTGTCTTCTTGTGGTTTTTTTCCTGGTGATGGGGTGTTTTATGGTTGGATCACTGAGGCGCCGAAGGTGGGGTATATTGCTGGATTTGGAACTGCACACCACTATTCTATAACAGAAATTCAAATGAAATCAATATTCATTTGCAGTTTCGGCTGTTCAGAAAGAAATGTGATGTATCTTTGCCTCATACACATTGCATTTCAGCTGAAAACCGCTACAATGGAAATATTACATCGTTATTAAAAAGGAGCTATTCATATGATTCACGAAAAATGGCAGAACAACCAAACTATAAAAAAGGTAACATGCATTCATACTGATGCGAAAAAATACATTGTCAACAGAGCTTTGACCGTTGGAAAAACTTATGAAGTCAAAAACGAGACAGAAGAGTTTTTGTTTATCATCGATAATACAAATAAAGTGGGCGGTTATTACAAAGAATACTTTGAAGATATCAAAGCCTGAATATTCCCCCTGTGATCATCACTATGAAGAGATGATCACCGAATGAAAGGGCGAATGTGGATGAAGCAAGACCGCTAATCAGAGCTCAAGAAATATCTTTGGGAAGACAGTCAGGAAAAAGCAGGAGGAAGGAATGCTGTAACGGAAGAGCAAGTGTCTGATACGTATGGAAGGCACGATAGAAAACGAAAACCGCTAAAAAGAACCGCAGAAAGGGACATCTTTCTGCGGTTCTTTTTAAGTTATGGGATAACATGCATATGATAAGTAAAAAAGTGATAAAAAGTTGAAACCTTCTATGTTTTATCAGCGTATTAAATGGTAGTAATAACATACACAGAGCGGTAAAAAAATGTAATCTGCTCGTAATTGTTTATAAAACAGGGTTATCGTATTCTATTCTTAGCAGTAACCGAAAAATACTTTTGCCTTGTGCATAAACATAAATTGGGTACATAGAAAGAGGGGTTTCGATTGGGCGTTTTTTCAGCTAGCAAAACAGCGGACGGAAAAAAGTTTGAACCGCTGCTTATTGAAGGAGAAAAAATTGAAGCTGTCTGCAGGCTAAGAATTGATCAAATTTGTTTTACCAACAAACGGATTATTTTTTTTGACAATAAACTGTTTTCCAAAAAGAAAGTCCGTGTTTTTTTGCCTTACAAATCTATTGAAGGCTTTGCGATCAGAGAAGTCAGCATGTTCAATCCTGACTCCGCTCTTTCACTGATGACAAGCAGCAAAGTCTTTGACCTGGAATTTACAAAGGATACCGACATGCTTGAAATCCAAGCGATTTTATCAAAATATTTATGCGCGTAAAGATGACAGGCCGTTTCTTCATGAGAACGGCCTTTTTTATTTGTGTTTTCACATTGCAGCAAGCCGGGTTTTTTGAGGGATGAGAAGACGCATAGAGCCGGTTGAAGTCCGTCTTTCTGAGTTGGTCTCATTGTGAAGGAGTGCACGTAAACACCGGCGGATGCAGATGGAAGTGGCCGTTGTCGAAGGATGTTGGAAAAGCGATGTTCCCGAAAAACAAAAAAATCGGGTCATGCTTTCAAAATGTAAAGCGGCTGACTTCGGATTCTTGCCGGATTCGATTTTTTCTTTGTCGGCGCTTCTATAAACATGACAATCAGATGAGTTTCCCTTTTAAACAGCTTTACGCCTCTCTGTCTGTATTGTATTTGACGACCGGCCATTTTTCCTTTCGCAAGGCGTTGATCAGCTCTGATCCTACATTCAAGTGGTCCTGCACCAACTCTTTTGGCGTCAGTGCCATCCACTGGTTTAATGAAACGTCGGCAAAGCGGCTGCTCTTAAAAATCTCTAAAAACCAAAGGCTTTGGGGGCCGGTATTTTGAATGTAATGCCCCATGGCAAAGGGGACATACCCTACATCCCCGGCCCGATAATTAAACGTCCGGGCCGTCCCGTTCGCCGCGAATACAGTCATACGCCCTGTACCAGATAGATAATACTGCCACTCATCGTTATTCGGATGCCAATGCATTTCTCTCATACCGCCGGGCTTGATTTCCACCAGCGCCGCCGCGATGGTCGTCGAGATGGGAAAGTTGGAGGAATCAACAATCCGAACCGTCCCGCCCGGAGTTATGATTGGCTCCTGTGCATGCAGGCGGTATATGAAGCTTTTTGGCACCGTCCCATAAGGATCTGATACTTTCTGGCTTTCCAGCGGGCCGGGCACCTTTGTTTGGAATATGTAGCGCTGTTTGTCGGGAATATGGGCAAAGGCGCTTTCAGGTACACCGAAATTTGCGGCAAGGACGTCCTTCGGTGTGTGTGCGAACCAGTCGGTAATCGTAAAGGTATCGAACTCTGAAAAATTCCCGTCGTCAAAGACGAGAAGGAACTCACAGCCATCACCAAGCCCTTGAATCGAATGCGGAATTCCAGCGGGAAAGAACCATAAATCCCCCGGTCCGACATCCGCTATAAAGTTCCGCCCGTCCTGGTCGACTGAGGTGATTCGGGCATGACCCAAGATCATGTAAGCCCATTCTGATTGCTTATGCCAATGCAGCTCGCGTACACCTCCGGGCGTCAGCCGCATGTTCACCCCGGCAATCGTTGTGGAAACAGGCAGCTCTCTAACTGTTATTTCACGCGACCAGCCGCCATGCTTTAACTGCATATGGGTGTCTGAGAACGAAAACTTTAAATTGGGGATTGCACCGGCATCCGTAGCCGGAGGAACGAGCATGTCGGGATTCTCGAGATCCCGCATGATGTCGCGGGGGCCAAAATCGGTTGCACCGGCGCCATCCTCCCTTATCGGATGCGGCACATGATTTTGCGAGCCTTGAGTTCCGGGCGTCTTTTTCATAAGAATGCTCCCTTCACTTGTCGTGATGTCATAATAACTGAAATTTATGATCCGGAAGCTAAAAATATATCTGAACCGTCCGCACAATAGCGCCATCACGTTTTAAGCCTCATACATCGGGAAAAGAAAAACAAAGGAGGAGATCGTATGTCATTGACAAAAGAACAAAAAGAACGCCTCTATCATAGATTGATGGATTTAAAAAAAGGACTTTCCGGTAAAAGAACAATTGATCAGACGATGAGCCAAGAAACGGGGGAATTGTCTAACGGAGTTGATAATCACCTTGCCGACCATGCCGGTGTGTATGTCGAACGGATGAGAGAGCTGACATTCCGGCAGACAGACAGGAACTTATTGCGGGAAGTGGAAGACGCGCTCAAACGGATGGAAGACGGAACATATGGAATATGCGAAAAAACCGGAAAAGAAATTCCTTATGAGCGCCTTGAAGCCGTCCCTTACGCAAGATATACGCTTGATGCCCAAGCCGAAACAGACAAAAGAGATGTAGCGGGGGAAGGGGATGACCGGGAATTTACAAGGCAAATGGAGGATTTAACAAATAAAGAAACGATGGGTCAAAAACATTCAGTTACCTATGAACGGCTTGATCAAGAGCAAGATTCAAAATAAGGCACCCGATTCCGGGTGTTTTTTTTGATAGAAAAATAATTTGATATTGAAATAAATAAGTTGACTTTCTGTCTAAAAGAAAGTAACATACTATTTGTAAGTAAATATTAAATTGTTAGCGCAGGAGGTAAAACAGAATGTCTAAAGTATTATTTGTGAAAGCGAATGACCGCACAGTTGAAGAAGCGGTATCTGTCAAACTTTACGAAGCGTTCCTTAACAGCTATAAAGAAAATCATCCTAATGATGAAATCATCGAGCTTGATCTTTATAAAGAAAACCCGCCGTACCTTGGCAGAAATGCGATTAACGGAACATTCAAAGCAGGAAAAGGCATGGAATTGACTGAGGAAGAAAAGGCGGCCGCAGCTGTTGCCGACCGTTACCTGGATCAGTTCGTTAAAGCGGACAAAGTCGTGTTTGCTTTCCCATTGTGGAACTTCGCGGTTCCAGCGGTGCTTCACACGTATATCGACTATCTATCCCGCGCAGGAGTAACGTTTACATACACTCCTGAAGGCCCTAAAGGATTAATGGGAGACAAAAAGGTTGCCCTATTAAATGCTAGAGGCGGCATCTACTCTGAAGGTCCGATGGCGGCAATGGAAATGTCTCTGAACTACATGAAAACCGTCATGGGATTCTTCGGAATTCAAGACTTGCATACGGTTGTCGTCGAAGGACACAACGCGCTTCCTGATCAAGCGCAAAAAATCATTGAAGACGGCCTTGCTGAAGCGAAAAAAGCAGCGGCTGCATTCTAATCCGGAAATCACCTGATTTAGTACACCCCTTAGATATTGGCGCCCTTTGCCGGGCCCAATCTTCTAAGGGGTGTATTTTTATGGGGAGAAGCGGCTGCTGTTTGAGAACTTGGAGACATCTAATATTTTTGAGTTTTAAGGAAAAACGACAATTTTTCCCTTACTTCGACAAAACGGCGGTGTTATATTGCAATTAGTTACATATTATGATAACGCTGGAAATCAAAGCGGCGGTTTTTTATACGCTATTTGTACAAGTGTGAACTTGTTTCAAAGCAGAAGAACCTGCAGCAGATGAACGTATCTTCTATTTTACCATCAACCGCATCGTTTTCTCTAAAAACAGTTTACAAAACAACTTTCTCCAATACGTTTCGTTTGAAACGATGCTTTCATCCTTCAATCCTCTTGGAAAACACACAACCATTTTTAAACCATGAACAATACTTCGCTTCATTGTCATTGCAACCTTTTTACACACGGATCCAAAGGCAGTAGAACCTGGATTCTATTCATCGTTTTATAATCCGGAAAATTCTGATTAATGAATAAAAGATAGCGTGAAAAAGGGGATAAAATTATGAGCGATCAATATGTCTATACGTTAACAAAACATTTCTGGATTTCTTGCGCCCATAAAGTAGCCGGTGCGGGAAAATGTGAAAGACTTCACGGCCATAACTACAAAGTGACCTTTTGCATCACCGGTTCAGCTTTAGATGAGAAAGATATGTTAATCGATTTCCGTGAAGTAAAGCATCATTTGGAAAAAAAGTATGACCATTATGTGTTGAATGATTTCGATGAATTTAACAAGGAAAAGGGAGGATATGAGCCAAGCACCGAAAGGGTCGCTCAAGTTTTTTTTGAAATCATAGAGTCATTATGCAAAACAAAGCGAAATAAACCGAATGTGAAATGGGTCGATGTCCAGGAAACAAATGAAGCCAGTGCGAGATATGAAAAATTTGAAAGGAGGTGATGGATATGGAAAAGAAACATACGGAAGAACAAGTTTCTGAAGATTTGCTCTTGACTGACGATTTGGAACTTGAAGAATATGAACTTTTTTTAACCAACGCTAAAACGATGTAACAAAAAACAGGGATCTGCAAAACGATTCGTTTTGCAGATCCCGGTGCTGATAGGATGTGGTCTTATAGACATTTTAAACAAGTGCTATGAAGATTTTTTAAAGATAGATCTTGAAACAGAAATCGGACATCTTCTTAAACATAAACAGGCCGAAAAGATAGTAGGGATATGGAATCTGTGGAGCAGGATCAGCTTTCCGCGTTTTGAAACGTATGTGTGGCAGTGTGTAAATAGAGCAAACAGGCTTCAAGAGGTCATCGATATAACCGGAACGGTACACACCGCTATAAATCTCCTGTATGTGTTAAGTCATCACGGACTTTGTCAAGTTAGCCAAAACGGCGACATTGTATTTTCAAAGAAACTGAAAAACGATGAGGTTGCTGTTGATTGTGCAAATGCGGTTATACCCGAAAGGATAAAAAACAAAAGAGAACATGGACAGTTTCAAGCAACATGGAGCACTTCGGTTAAGCGTGCAAATATGATTTTTGAGCAGATACCTCCATGGAAACATATATTTTTTTGCGGTGATGACGATTTAACAAGCCTTGCTCTCGGGCAAATGAGCAGCAGCGCATGTAACATATCTGTGGGCGATATAGACCGTGATCTCATTTCTTTTATCAAAGACTACAGCGGGAGGCACGGGTTGCAAATTGAAGCATTCGAATTTGATGTTAAATATGAAGCCCCTGATCAGTATAAAAAGAAATACGACGTTTTCCATTGCGATCCGCTTGATCACGGACAAGGTATAGATTTATGGCTGCAGCGGGCGCAAGAAGTTTTAAAAGGAGAACCAGGGGATGCAATTTATCTCAATATTAGTGCAGACCGGCTTGGACAACGGGAGCATTATCTGTTTAAGCACCTGCATGAAATGGGTTTTGATTTGGAGGAAAAATATAAAAACTTCAGCAGCTATCAAGTAGCCGAAGAACCTTTTTTGAACACAGAAAAATTAAATGAGGAAATGAACAAGATAAACATCGGGTACGACACAATAAAAGATTTATATATTCATACTGATCTTTATGTTTTCATCAGAAAATCAGTTAGACCAATCTTTCTTCCTCAGGAATTTATGGAGATCAGGAGGAAAATATAATGAGGTGTTTTCATGTATGTGCTAGGGATAAATGGCTGGGATAAAGGTGTGCACGATTCGAGTGCAAGTTTATTTTATCAAGGGAAATTGCTGGCTGCCGCTGAAGAAGAGCGATTTATAAGAAGAAAAAAAGCTTTTGACACTCCCCCTTTTCATTCCATAGCGTATTGCTTGCATGAAGCAGGCATTACAGCAGATGACATCGACTACATAGCATTGGGGTGGGATGTGACAAAACTTGAAGTGGAGTATGGCGGCAAGCATGGGTTGACATCAAAGGACATCATGGGCCGCGTATTTCCAAGACATATATTTTCCCGGAAAAAGGATCCCGAGCTTCATATATACCCCCATCATCAAGCCCATGCGGCTGGAGCATATTATAGTTCCGGATTTGAAGAAGCAGCAATACTTGTCGTAGACGGTTCCGGTGAGGAAGAGTCCATCACAATCGCAAAAGGTGAAAAAGGGAAAATTGATTACATTGAAGTATATCCTTTGGAAAGTTCCTTGGGAATCTTTTATGAGGGATTGTCCAAATATATTGGTCTGGGCAGATTTAGAGAAGGAAAAACAATGGGCTTGTCTTCTTATGGCGCATGGGACGGGGATGTCCCTCTCATTGTCAATCAATATGATGAAAATAAAAGAACTTATCACCAAATTTTAAAAGATTGGATCATGTATTTTCATAAAAAGTTTGGCGAAAAAGTAAATTCAGCAAATTACTATTACGATAGCAAACAAGCCAAACTATGCGATGAGCTTGATGCCTTATCATATAAACATGTAGCTGCTTTTGGACAAAAAGCATTGGAAAAGAATCTGATCTACTTGGCCAAAAGAGCGCTGGAACTCACAGGCTGTTCCCGGATATGCCTATCGGGAGGTGTGGGACTCAACTGTGTAGGCAATAGAGAACTCCTTGAATTAGAAGAAGTGAAAGATATTTTTATACAGCCTGCCGCATCTGACGCGGGAACATCATTAGGGGCGGGAGCGTTGCTGTCTAAAGAACTGGGCTTTGAAGTCACACTTTCAAAAGATCATGTTTACTCAGGGCCGAACTTTAGTGATGGAGACATTAAAAACTTGCTGGAACAATATAAAATTAAATACGAGTTTTTTGAGACTGGCATAAACGAAGCTGCAGTCCAGCTTTTAAAAAAAGGAAAAGTCGGGGCGAGATTTGCCGGAAGAATGGAATTTGGACCAAGAGCATTAGGAAACCGGAGCATCCTGGCCAATCCGCAAAGTGAAAACATGCTTCAAAAAGTAAATGATATAAAAGAAAGGGAACAATGGCGCCCCCTTGCTCCGAGCATCAGCGCAGAAAACCAGGCGCTCGCGATTAAGGAGGAAACGGCGTCTCCTTATATGCTGTTAAACGCGACCATACACGAATCCTCGCGTGAGTTACTTCAGGCAGTCACCCATATCGATGGTTCCACAAGGCCGCAAATCGTAGATAAAGAGACAAATTTATCTTATTGGGAGCTCATTCAATGTTTTTACGAAGAAACCGGCATACCGGCTGTTTTGAATACATCTTTTAATATTGGAAATGAGCCGATCGTTTGTTCACCAAAGGATGCCATTCGTTCATTTTTTAGTTCTGAACTGGATTTTCTAATCTTAAATCATTTTTTTATCAAAAAATAGGATGAGGTGACAGATCATGAGCGCGACCTATCCCAACTTTCCAGAATACAAACTGAAGAATGTCTATAAGGGGGAAACGACCTTTAAAAGAGGGGCAACCCGCGACCATATTTTTCACGAAGAATTTGAAGAATGGCAACGGTTTTTTTGCAGTGGAGAATACGCGCCACCAGCAGGAAAAGACATTGCTTTATTTCATGTATGCACATGGGCTAAACCATACGACTTCTCCTATATCGGGAAAAAAATAAGGCAAGTGACAAATCAATATGAAAGGATACATCCGATCATATTGTCCAATGCAGGCGTTATTCCTTATGAATATCAAATGAATCCGACATTTTGCGCTTATGATTGGATACAGATGGGGGATTTATCCAAGGAAGAACATTTGAGATTGAAAAAACTATATCAACATTCGCTTTCAAATAGGATAAAGAACTATTTAACTTCAAAACAAAAGGATTATAAAGCGGTCATTCATTATTGCATGCCAATAAGAGACTCCATTGTTTCCGACATTCATCATTTTTGCGCAGAAATAGGCGTGCCATACTTTCATACACCTGAAGTGGAGACCTTCAGAAATTCAAAAGACGTTTTGGCTAAACTGAAAGATTTCGGAGAATTTTATATTTTGGATCCCGTTCTGAAAGATTTGGAAAATACTTTAAAAAAGGTGAGCAGTATTGATTGATTTGTCGATCGTAATACCGGCATATAATGATCCCAGGCTTGACGAGTGTTTAAAAAGCATAGACGCAGAGGCGGAAATAATAGTCGCGCTCAACGGTGCAACCAAACAGGTTGAAGACATAGCAAAAAAGCACAATACGAAAATGGTCCATCTGCCGGTTCCCAATCTTGCGAAGGCCTATAACGAAGGAATCAAAGCTTCCAGCAAGAACAATGTGCTGCTGATGGATTCTGATTGTATTTTTAGAAGGGGCTGTATAGCAACATTATACAAAATGTTGTCTGAACATCCGTTGGCTAAAGGAAGGGTGCTTTTTGCCTACCGGTCAAAAAGAGAAAAAATAATCGCCACTTCAAGGCATATTCATACCGCTAAAAAAAATGCGTATTCTCCGCCTTTGGCATTTAGAAAGAATATTGTCGATCAAATAGACGGCTACTATTTTGACGAGCAAATCAACTGGACGGAAGATTACGATTTTGATGCAAGGGTAAGGAAGGCTAATCTTAGTATCGGATACGATGACAGCGCGCGCGTTGTACATCCTGCTTTGTCATTGTATGGCGATTTGAAGAGCTCTTACAACTATGGCAAAGGACAAGCTAGAGGCGTTCAATTGGGAAAAGAATGGTACGCGCCTCCTGAGCGGATATTTAAAAACATGATAAAAAGCTGGACTCCTTTAAAAAATAAGTTTGGAACAGGTGTAGCTGCATATCTTGCTTTATGGCAGATTTCCTTTTTCCTGGGATTTAAAAAGGAAAGCAAAGCAACCGAAAGGGGCGTAAAAAAGAATGGCTCAGCAAATACAACAGTATGACAATATCTCAAGTGTTTATGACAAATTAATACCTGAACCGGACGGGTTATTTGATTTCTACACCAGCTTTGCAAAGGAAGGGGTCTCAATTCTTGATATCGGTTGCGGATCCGGCCGGCTGGCCTTTCAATTGGCGCAAAATGGAGCTATCGTTCATGCCATCGATATTTCAGCAGGGATGATTGAAACTGCAAAAAAGAAGCTTGCTCAATGTGATCGGAAATCTTCAGAACGCGTTCATTTTGAAGTTGCCGATATTAAGGATTTTCATTGCGTAAGCCGGTTTGATTATGTATTTATGAGCGGCGGCGTATTTGAGTATCTGTTGACTCCGAAAGACCAGGCTGAAGCGCTTCAAAAGATAAAGCAGCTGCTAAAACCAGAGGGCCGATTTATATTTGACATCATATCGCCGCCGCAAGTTTGCGCTTATGACAAAAGGCAAAAAGATTTCGGAAACACAGCTCATCCGCCAAAAGATCATCAGTATATTAAATCCCAGAATATTTTTCGCATCGATCATTACAAACAAATTGTATCAACCCGTTGTTTATTTGAAATACATCAACATGATAAAGTGACGGAAAAATACGAATTCCAATTTTTAACTCGGTATACACTGCCGACCGAAATGTTTTATCTTCTGAAGTCCAGGGGGTTCGCTGTCTTGGGTTTTTACGGAGATTACAATAAAGAGCCTTTTAAAAGAGGCAGCGAGTTTATGATTTACGTCACAAAGCTATCTTCAAGCAAGGAGAATGGAAATGCACTCAAATAAAAGCAAACATTTAGTCATTGCCCCGCACCATGATGATGAAATTATCGGATGCGGTGGAACAATAGCCAAAGCGATTCAAAATGGGGATCAAGCAAGAATCATTATCGTCACAATGGGCGAATTTTCCGGAATCGACGGCAGCATCGAAAACAATGTTGACATACGGGAGAAGGAATGCCGTAGAGCTTGCGGAATAATCGGAACGCAAGATATTCATTTTCTAAAAGAAAAAGACCGGGATCTCACCTATAGAAGAGACCTTGTTGAAAAGGTCATGATGCACATAGATGAGTATGAGCCTGACTATGTATACTATCCTCACTCAGAGGAAGCGGACCGTGATCACCGAATTGTCAATGAAGTTACCGGTGAAGCATTATTTTTAAGCCGCTCTCATTTTCTGCGAAATAAAAAAAGGACAAACAGGATCAAAAGGTGTTTGCAATACGAAGTTTGGACTCCATTAACAACGTATCAATTCGCTTGTGATATCAGCGGTGTGATCGATCAAAAAATAGAAGCGTTGAATGCCTATAAATCCCAAGGAGCCATTCTTCATTTGGAAAATGGGGTAAAAGGATTAAATGCATATAGGGGCATGCAGGCCGGCA
The DNA here is from genome assembly GCF_001592005.1 of Bacillus sonorensis NBRC 101234 = KCTC 13918. GTDB lineage: Bacteria > Bacillota > Bacilli > Bacillales > Bacillaceae > Bacillus > Bacillus sonorensis. The sequence goes on along the minus strand of NZ_BCVZ01000004.1, from coordinate 7,130 downwards.
CTGATTTCGCAGAAATTTTCAAATTTTAAAATCTGACAACGGAAGGATTCGTTTCATGATTATAAAGGTGGAAAATGTATCACGTTCATTCAGCAGAGCTTCAATAGATGAAGGATTTTGGAATTCAGTGAAGAGTTTATTTCATCGCAAAAAAGAAATGGTTCATGCTGTAAAAAATGTTTCTTTTTCGATTCCAAAAGGAAAAATAATTGGTCTTATCGGTGCAAATGGCGCCGGCAAGTCGACATTAATAAAGTTGATGACGGGTTTGATTACACCCACTTCCGGCAGGATAACAGTCGATTCATTTACACCGCATAAAAAAGAACCGGCATTTTTAAGAAAAATAGGGGTGGTATTGGGACAAAAAAATCAATTGTGGTGGGATCTTACCCCATATGAAACATTTTTGCTTCATAAAGAAATATACCAGATTTCCCAAGACGAGTTCGAGCGGAGCATCGAGCGGCTGACAGCCGCTTTGCATGTGGAGCATGTTGTGAAATCGCCTGTTCGAAATCTTTCTCTCGGCGAAAGGATGAAATGCGAATTAATAGCCGCTCTCCTTCATTCACCTGACATTTTATTTTTAGATGAGCCAACAATCGGCTTGGATTTTATCGCCCAAAAAAATATTAGACGATTCTTGAAGTCGTACTGCCGGGAGCGAGACGTAACGGTTATTTTAACGAGCCATTACTTGCCTGATATTGAAGAGCTTTGTGAGCATCTTCTGATTTTGCGGGATGGGGAGCTTTATTATAACGGGAGCCTCGATGGATTGCCAGGTTTGCACGATGGTGAATATAAGTTTTTGTCAATCACGTTTTCAGATAAGGACAGCCTTTCGCTGCTGAAGCAATACGGCGAAATCATCGAAGAACATGACCATACCATTCTGTTGAAAATCAGCAGAAATCTATTCAGCCAGGCTTTAAGAGATATAATCAATGATTGCGACATCATTCATTTTGAAGAGAAGCATACAGAAATACAATTTCTATTAGAGGAAATTTATAAACAATCAGAGCATGTCGGAGATGAAAAAATTGAAAAAATATATTAAACCAGGGCTCATGTCGATACAAACCGCTTTCCAGTACCGGTTCAACACCCTGCTGTATATGGCGTTCAGCTTGCTTCCTCTAATTGCCGTCGTTTATTTATGGCAAAATGTCTATGACCATAAACAATTCATTGAGGGATATACAATTCATTCGATGATTACCTATGTCATTATTGCAAAAATGTTCGAGATCTTATTGCTGCCCACTTTTCACTGGTCGATTCAAGATGAGGTGAGCAGCGGCGAACTTTCGAAATATTTAACAAAACCCATTTCTTACTGGGGTTTTTGGTTTTCGAAAAATGCCGGAAATAAGCTGGTGCAATTCATCCTTGTCAGCATTCCCTTGGTGATCGTTGCTTTATGCAACAGAGAATATTTTTTATTTCCTGATGTTCATGATGTAGCCGGCCTGATTGCAGCCGTCGTCTTGGCGATGATTCTGTATTATAGTTTGTATTTTCTCGTTTCTCTGTTTTCCTTTTATTTTGTTGAGATTGCCTCTTTCTTTTTTACAGTAGATATTTTGCTGGAGCTGCTTTCAGGAACGTTGTTTCCATTACAGCTTTTGCCGGAACCATTTTATCTTATCGTCAAAAACCTCCCATTTGCATACTTGATTGATTTTCCTGCAAACATATATCTTGGCCGTTTGGAAGCCGGCGATATCCTATACGGTTTATTTACACAGCTGATATGGATCGGAATACTATCTGTCTTTTCGAGGTACGCTTGGAAACGGGCGATGTCAAAATATGAATCGGTTGGTGCGTGACATGAGATACATCAGTCTTTTTCTTCATATTGTTAAAATCAATAGCATCAATTTAATGATGTACAGAACCAACTTCTTTATGAATATCATTGACAGCCTGATATGGTTTGCCATCACGCTGATTTTCTTCAATACACTTTATGGCTATGTGGAAAACGTCAATGGATGGAGTATATATGAAATTTACTTATTGCTTGGAACGAGCGAGCTTTTAAAGTCTTTCATTTTTGTATTATTCATTAATAATCTTCCATATATTCCGTCATTGGTTAATAAAGGAACTTTGGATCTTCTTTTGCTAAAACCGGTAAACAGCCAGTTCATTGCATCCTTAAGGAAACTGGATATGGGTAATTTCGGTAATTTATTTCCGGCCATTGCGCTGATCATCTATGCATTGGCCCATCTAAACGTCATGTTGCACATTCATCAAATCCTGGAATACTTATTGTTTATTTTAACTGGGGTGGTACTGGCTTACTCGCTCTGGATTATCACCATGACATTATCAATCTGGTTCACGAAAGTAGACGGACTGCATGAATTGTTTTTAGGAGCTATGACGTTATTTAGATATCCGACGTCTTTTTTTAAAGGGATCGGCAAAATTATTTTTGTTTTTGTTTTTCCAATCGTAATCGTCGCTAATGTGCCGGTAGAACGCCTTTTGCAAGTGTCCCATGAAACAAATATGCTTCACTATTTCTTATATGTCGGCGGTTTTCTAGTATTCAGTGCCGTTTTTTGGAAAATTTCACTGAAGTATTATCAAAGCGCAGGAGGGTGATGAGTGTAAGATGAATTTTGACACAAATGCTTCATTACCGCTGGTGGAAATGTTCGAAACCATTGAGGGAGAAGGATCTGCTGCGGGAAAGCAGACGACATTTATCAGGCTGTTTCATTGTAACCTGCGCTGTGTATGGTGCGATACGACGTACAGTTATGCACCGAGCAAACCTGAGTTTGAAGCGACAATAGAAGAAATCGCGGAAAAAGTTCGCTGTCTGGGAAATCATTATGTTTGTTTGACCGGAGGAGAGCCGTTAATCCACGGGGAAAAATCAATGGCTTTAATTGATCGTTTGGCCAAAATCGATTGCATTCAAGATATCCATGTTGAAACAAATGGCGCTATTCTTTTAAAGCCTTTTATAAACATGAGGCGTCTCTCCACCATCATATCCAATAAAGTCCGCTTTATCATGGATTTTAAGCTTCCAGACAGCGGAGAAATGAAAAAAATGGTCTATGAAAATTTTGATTTATTAGATGAACAGGATGAAATCAAATTTGTTATCGGAACGGAACATGATTTTAACATTGCTATGGAGATCATTGACAAGCATTATAAAAAAGGCCGTCTCTTAATGAGTCCGGTATGGGAGACGATGACGCCGGCAGACCTTGTCAAAAAAGTGCTAAACAGCAGACGGAAGGATATTCAGGTTAATCTTCAAATTCATAAGATCATTTGGGATCCGCAGACAAGGGGTGTGTAACATGAAAAAGAATGAAAAGAAAGCAGTTGTTGTTTTAAGCGGGGGATTAGACAGTGCCACCTGCATGGGGATTGCCGAGAAAGAAGGCTACATGCTGCATGCCATCACATTTGACTATGGTCAGAGGCATTCCAGAGAAGTGGAACAGGCAAAAAAAATAGCAGCGCATTATCAAGTACACGATCATAGAATTGTGAATATTGAGTTTTTCAAAGAAATAGGAGGCAGCGCCTTAACTGATGAACATATAGACGTTCCGAAGAAAATGAATCAAGATGCCATTCCGGCAACATACGTACCGGCGCGGAATTTAATTTTTCTCTCTTGTGCGGCAGCTTATGCGGAAGTGATAAAAGCGGAAGCGATTTACACCGGGGTAAGCGGAGTCGACTACAGCGGATATCCCGATTGCCGTCCTGAGTTTATTGACAGCTTAAACCATACGATTCGCCTTGCGACTAAAAGAAATATCGAAGGGAAAAAAACAAACATTTATACTCCTCTTATCAACTTAAGTAAAGCGGATACGGTCACTCTGGGACTTCGGCTGCATGTGCCGTACGAACTTACCACCTCCTGCTATAACGGAGAAGAATACGCTTGCGGTGAATGTGACAGTTGCACATTAAGGCTGAAAGGGTTTAAAGAAGCCGGCTGTAAAGACCCTATCCCGTATAAAAATACTCAAGTCATTTAAGCTCAAAACTGTCGAAAAAGCAGGAATATGCACCTGCGCAGATGATCATCGCACTGTTTTAACTGGATAAAAGCGGGGGCTGTATTGACCGTGAAAGAAGTCAGATGACTCCAAAGCCAGTATTTCAGCCCCCTTGATATTGTCAATACGAGCTATTTCCATAGATAATAGGCATAATCCGTCGGGACGCTCGAATATCCCATTTGCCGCAGCATTGCTGAAATGTTGCCTCTATGATAGGTGCCGTGGTTGATGACGTGATTCATCAGCTCGGCAACGGTTGTTTCTCTCCGCCCGAGCGCCGGGTGTTCAACCGCGAGAGGTAGGTCGAGATTGTCAAGCCCCTCTAAAAAAGCTTGATATTTGGCCGCGGTGTCTTCAAAAAAAGCGATCAGTTTCTCAATGTTAGCTTCCTTTAGTTCTTCATTGCGCCGCACAGCAAGTGCCTTTGTTTCCTCATAGCCGCCTCCGGTTATAATGTCCAGCCAAAGTGAGTCTGTGACACACATGTGGATGATGACGGCTGAAACAGAAGGAAACACGCTCTTGATTTCTGTCTTGAATAGGTCTTCCGGAAGGCTTTTCAGGCGCTCAAACACCTGGCGGTTTGCCCAAATATGGTAATCGAAATGTTTGGCTAGATCATGCTTCATGCTATGTCCTCCTTGCTTTTAAAGGAATAGATTTCGACAAGGCCTGTTCTATTTCCTTCAAGAGGAAGGATTTATTTTATTTCAATTCCGAAGCTGTAGTGGCAGGAGGGGGGAAATCATGAATTATGATCTGTTGCACTGTCCGTATCCGTCAAAGCGAAACACCGTTTATGCAAAAAAAGGAATGGTGGCGGCGTCACAGCCGCTTGCGGCCCATGCCGGCCTTGATATGTTGAAAAAAGGCGGAAATGCCGTTGATGCGGCAATTGCGGCGGCAGACTGCCTTACAGGTGTTGAACCGACATCGAACGGAATCGGCGGGGACGCCTTCGCGCTTGTATGGACAAAAGGAGAACTGTTTGGTTTGAATGAAAACGGCCTTTTGGCGGGCAGAACAGATGGGTGTATAGCCGCCTGGCAAAAGATTGAAAATCCTATCGGAACGGATGAGCCCCAATAGGATTTTCTTTATTTTTTATCGCGTTTTTTTGATGGAGTTACCGGGTAAAGTTCATCTGACGCTTCATTTTGATACTGCAAAGCTCCTCTGTTTTCCCGCTTTTTTTCGCCCTCTGTTTCGTCTAAAATATTCGCCGCCATATAGCGGTGGAAGAAATACTCAAAAATGGTCACGCCCAGTGCTGAAATGATGGCAGCCCATGCGAGCGAGGCATACGGCGGATTATCCTGCATGGCGAGAATCGCCCAGATCAGAATCAGGGAAAGGCCGAAATCTCCCATTGTCGCTGTTATATTATTTGTTCTTGGAAGCAGCATAAGGTCGCCGACAAGATAGGATACAACTCCTACAAACAATGTGAGAACAAATACGTCTCCAAAAGGAACACCAAAAAACAGAGTTAAAATCACATATAAAAGAACAAGGCTTGCAATGAACTTTACACACAATGCCCTTACATGCTTCATAAAGTTTCATCACCTTCCGTTTTATTTTAATGTCCTGCCGCTTTTTTGCTGTTTGTTGTTTTTTTGGTCTTGCTGGAATGCGCTTTCTGTTTCATGGTCATTTTGAATTTGTTCGATGCTGCTGTTTTGGATGCCTTTCTTCTCCATGTTCTCACCACCTTTTTCACTATATTTTGGTTTATTTTAGGTTTCTTATTCATATTTTCCGGCAAAAAAAGAAGACGGGGGATGTCCCCCCCCGATCTTCAGCAATTTTTTCTCAGCCCCGCTACAAATGCGGGGCCCATGCCAGTCATTTTTGATAAGAAGAGCGCCATTTCATGAGGCGTTTCCTTCATGCCGCTTTCCAGCCATTGCTGTAGGACGCTGATATGGGCCCCTACAATATAGGAGATTAAATATTCTTCGGGGACGAGCGTATTCGTCCTGATCGACTGTTGAATGCGTGTTAAGTTTTCGGACAACACGGATTTAAATTTGATTGGAAACGATCCCGTTCCCTTTGGGCCTAAAATCGCCTTCAAAAAGACCGCGTTCTCTTTAAAGTATTCAAAAATGTCGACTACAAATGGAAGAGGCGCTTCAATGACAGGCGTCTTCAATGCCCCCATCGATTCAATCGATTGTTTGGCGATCTCCCGTATTTCATCGATGATTTCTTCCTCGCTCTGATCCAATAAGTCGTATTTATCTTGATAATGCAAGTAAAATGTTCCCCTGTTAATGTCCGCTTTTTTTGTCATATCGGTTACGGTGATTTCTTCAAATGCTTTTTCCTCCATCAGCTCTGATAGAGCATCTCTGATCATCCTTTTTGTGCGGTTGATTCTTCTGTCCGTCTGTTTTGCCATACATACCAGCCTTTCGCCGCTTTATTTTTTCAGTTATAAACAATGTTCTTCTTTTTGTTGAGAAATGAACATTTGCGGATTTATCGTTCATTGAGTTTTGCCTTTATTCCATTATAATGAACGCAGTGATTGTTAATCAACACTGTGTTCATTTTTTGAAAAGGAGATCTGCCGAATGAAATTGCTGAAAGAAAAATTACTCTTATTCTCGCCGTTTATCGTATGCCTGGTGGTTTTGATTTTTTCTCTCACATTGATTCCATCAGTCCATCCACCCCCCCAACATCTTCCGATAGCGATTGTGAATGAAGATCAGGGCGCTGATATGCCGAATCAGGGAAACATAAACGCAGGCGCCGCTATTGTCCGCAACATAAAAGATGTACAAAAAGCAAATCATGACGGTACATCAGCGGTGAAATGGGTCGAAATAAAAAATGAAAAAACCGCCCGTGAAGGGCTGAACGATCGTAAATATTATGCCGCTCTTTTGATTCCGAAGGATTTCAGCCGAAAACAAGCCTCATTACAAACGCCGAATCCGTCCGGGGCAAAAATGACGGTTCTTGTGAATCAAGGCGCCAATCCAATCGCGGCGAATGCGGCGGGGCAAATTGTGAATCAAGGCGCCAATCCAATCGCGGCGAATGCGGCGGGGC
>NZ_BCVZ01000003.1 GCF_001592005.1 Bacillus sonorensis NBRC 101234 = KCTC 13918 | reverse complement strand
GTTTGATGCGATGTTAGTCGTTCAAAATAATGAGCACCAGCCGTTGCATATCAATGATCTGGAGATGAAGCCGGCAGAAGTTTCTCATCATGTTTCTAAATTCGATATCACATTGCAAGCGTCTGAGGGTGACAAGCAAATCCACTTACAATTCGAATATTCAACTGCACTTTTTAAAAAAGCAACAATAGAACGCTGGGCATCCCATCTGACAAATTTATTGGCTGATATCGTCAAAAATCCGGAAACTGCTCTTAACCATATCGACATTTTGACTCAAGAAGAGCGGAATAAGCTGCTGATTCAGTTTAACAGCGGACAAACAAATAAAAATGAAGAACACACCATCGATAAATTGTTTGCAAAACAAGCAGCACGAACACCGAAAGCGCCAGCACTTGTCAGCGGAGAAAAAATACTGACATATCAAGAATTGGATGAATGGTCTAATGGGATTGCACGAACGCTGCGCGGCCGGGGGGTTAAACCGGACACACCGGTAGGAATCATGATGCCTCGTTCATTCGGCATGATCGCCGCTATCCTTGGTGTTTGGAAAGCAGGCGGCTGTTACGTCCCAGTTGATCCGGCATACCCGGCGGAACGGAAACACTATATTCTTAACGACAGCCGAACAAAACTGCTCATCACATTAAATGCAATCGATTGGGAAGCACCTGCTGATTTTGAAGGAGAGATTTTGACTATGGAGTATGCGGAGGCATACGACAAATCACCGCTGCCGCAAGTATCGAATGCTCAGCATTTGGCTTATATCATTTATACGTCGGGAACGACAGGCCGTCCAAAAGGGGTGATGGTCGAGCATAAAAGCATTGCCAACACTCTTCAGTGGCGGCGGAACGCTTATGCTTTAGATGAGACAGACACAATCCTGCAGCTCTTTTCTTTCTCATTTGACGGCTTTCTGACAAGCACGTTCACACCGCTTTTATCTGGCGCAAAAACGATACTGCCTAATGAAGACGAAGCAAAGGATATTCTCGCCATTAAGCATGATCTGTCTCATCATCGGGTAACCCATATGATTATCGTCCCGGTATTATATAGAGCGCTTTTAGACGTATTGCAGCCGGAAGATGCAAAGACGCTTAGAGTGGTCACTCTTGCCGGAGAAGCGGCCGACCGGGAATTAATTGAGCACAGCTTGTCCGTATGCCCGCACATCGAACTAGCCAACGAATACGGACCGACAGAAAACAGTGTGGCAACGACCGTCATGAGACATATGGAACAGATGCAAAACGTAAGTATCGGGCGGCCGATCGATCATACCCAAGTCCTGATTTTAAACGGAAATCAGCTTCAGCCAATCGGTGTTGCCGGAGAGCTTTGCGTAGCGGGAACAGGGCTGGCAAGAGGGTATGTCAACAATCCAGAGATGACAACCAGATCATTCGTTCAGCACCCATTTCAGCCTGAAAAACGGATGTACCGAACGGGAGATGCTGCCAGGTGGATGGCAGACGGAACAATCGAATATCTGGGACGAATTGACGATCAGGTCAAGATTAGAGGGCATCGTGTAGAAACAAAAGAAATTGAATCGGTCATCCGCCGGATAGACGGAGTAAAAGAGGCAGTCGTGCTCGCTCATGAAACAGCGTCCGGACAAACCGACTTATGCGCTTACCTTGTAGCAGAACCAAAGCTAAACACAGATACGATACTTGCCGTATTGAAAAGCAAGCTGCCTTTATATATGATCCCTGTATTTATTCAAAAGCTGGACTCCATGCCATTATCACCGAATGGCAAGCTGGATCGCCGAGCGCTTCCAAGCCCGGCATTCAAGGAAGAAGCAGAGCGTACATTCCAGGCGCCAAACAGCGGGATGGAACAAACACTGGCAAATATATGGAGTGAAGTGCTTGGGGCGGAAAAAATCGGAACAGATGATTCGTTCTTCGAGCTTGGAGGAGATTCGATTAAAGCGCTGCAGGTGTCAGCGCGGCTGCATCGGATCGGTAAACAAATGGCGGTTAAAGATTTGTTCAGTCATCCGACCATTAAAGAACTGGCAGCTTATATCCGCGATTCCGACACAAGCTCCAGCCAAGCTCCGATTGCGGGAGAAGTGCAGTGGTCGCCTGTTCAGAAATGGTTCCTTTCTCAAGATATTAAAGAAAAACACCATTTTAATCAGTCTGTGATGCTTCACCGGAGAACCCCTATTCAGGAAGATGCGCTGCGCAAAACCTTAAAAGCAATAACAATTCACCATGATGCATTACGGATGGTGTTCACAGAGGACGATCAAGGAAAGCAGATTCAATATAATCGGCCGACCAGTCTTACAGCCGATGCGCTATACAACCTTCAGATTATCAATCTAAAAGAAGAAAATGCTGGTTCGCACGACGACAATGCATGGTACGAACCTATCATAAAACGCCATGTGCGCGACATTCAGCAGAAGATGGATTTGGAGAATGGACCGCTGCTGCAGGCCGGACTTTTCCGAACGGCTGACGGTGATTTCTTGTTCCTATCGGTTCATCACTTCATTGTTGACGGCATCTCGTGGCGCGTCCTGCTTGAAGATTTGGCATCAGCATATCGCCAAGCTGTCAACCGGGAAGAAATCCAGCTGCCGCCTAAAACAAGTTCGTTTCAAGCATACACAGAAAAACTCACTGACTATGCCAAAAGCCGCCAGCTCATGAAACAGATCGATTATTGGCGTGAAGCTGAAGAATACCAAGCCGGAGCGCTGCCATATGATCAAACAGACGCTCCAGCGGCAAACGAGAGAAAACGGGACAACGTTTCATTCTCGTTGAATGAAGAAGAAACGGAGGCGCTTTTAAAAGGTGTTAACAGCGCATATAACACGGATACTCAAGATGTCTTGATTGCTTCTGTTATTCTTGCTTTACAGGATTGGACGAAACAATCCACCGTCAAACTGTCATTGGAAAGCCACGGGCGCGAGGATGTGTTAGACGGCATTGACGTCAGCCGCACAGTTGGATGGTTTACTGCCATTTATCCGTTATTCGTTAAACTAAGCTCAATCTTACCCGATCCGGAAGAAAACATGGTTCATGTGTTAAAGACAGCTAAGGATACACTAAGACGGGTGCCAGACAAAGGATTCGGCTACGGTGTACTAAAGTATTTGACACCGCCTGACAAATCAGACATCCACTTCACCGGCCCACCAGAAATCAGCTTCAATTATCTCGGTCAATTTGAAAGCGGCAGTCCAAGTGAAACGCCTGAAGAGGATGCATTCTCGTTTTCTCCTGTCGGTGCCGGAGAAGATATCAGCACCACATGGAACCGCGAACAATCGCTGGATATCAGCGCGATCGCGGCAGAAGGAAAAATGACAATGAACATGAATTTTGACGCAGCCCGCTTTCAGCGAAAAACGATCGCACACCTTTGCGACAATTGCCATCAATACTTATTAAAGCTGATCAGCCATTGTCAGAACAAAACAGAAACAGAAAAGACCATCAGCGATTTTGATGATCATGAACTAACCGAGACCGCACTGCAAGAGATTTCCGATATGCTCAGTTTTCACTAATGAATCTGTGAAGAAAGGTGCAGACACTATGGATAAAACGAAAAAAATCAAGAATATTTATCCGCTGAGTCATATGCAGGAGGGGATGCTGTTCCACTCCTTCCTGCGTGAAAAGGAGGGGGCGTATGTTGAGCAGTCGCTCTTCACCATAAAAGGAAGCCTCAGCTATGACTGGTTTCAGCGCAGCATCCAAGTCATCATCGACCGCCATGATATCTTTAGAACCGTATTTTTGCCGCACGTCCCGAATTTGACGGGACCCCGGCAAGTCGTGATGGCTGAGCGGAGTTTCCATTTGTACACAGAAGATATTTCCCATCTGCAAACTAACGATCAGAAAAAGTATATTGAACGGTTTAAGGAAGCAGACAAGCAAAAAGGCTTTGATTTGCAAAAAGACATGCTGATGCGGATTTCTCTGTTAAAAACAGCTGAACATGAGCATGCCTGTGTCTGGAGCCACCATCACATCTTAATGGACGGCTGGTGTCTCGGAATCATTCTGCAGGAATTTATGCAAATTTATCAATCTATCCGTGCAGGAAAACCACTTTCTTTAGAGCCTGTCCGCCCGTACAGCACCTATATTTCCTGGCTGATAAAACAAGACAAAGAAACAGCGGCGGAGTACTGGGATTCCTATTTAAAGAACTACAGCACTCCATCACCGCTGCCACGTGTCGCTGATAAAGAAACAAAAGAAGGGTATTGCCGTGAAGAATTGACATTCACTTTAAATAAACAACTGACGGACAAGCTGAAAGAGACTGCCAAACAGCACGGCGTCACCCTTGCCACCCTGATTCAGACGGTCTGGGGCGTCATGCTCCAGCAATACAACCGCACAGATGATGTTGTTTTTGGCGCCGTTGTTTCAGGCAGGCCTTCGGAAATACCCGATGTCGAGTCAATGATCGGATTGTTTATCAATACCATTCCGATTCGCGTCAAAACAGATAGAGAAGAAACGTTTGCTGAGCTGCTCAAACGCTGTCAGAAAGATATGCTGGATGCTGAACCATTTACTTATCATCCATTATTCGAAATTCAGGGAAGCACTGCTTTAAAACAGGAGCTAATAGATCACATTATCATCTTTGAAAACTATCCGCTGCAGCAAAAAATTGCTGATTCAGCCGATCATATCGATGCATCTTTGCAAATCGATGAAGTAAAAGTGTCCGAGCAATCAGGGTACAATTTTAATCTTGTCGTTGCTCCCGGTGACGAACTCGTCATCAAGTTCAGCTATAATGCGCATGTTTACGACGTCTCCTGGATCAGCTGCATCAAGAGGCAGCTTACTCAAGCGTTAACTACGGCTGCAGATCATTCTGATTGTCCTGTTGCAGATTTTTCATTTCTTGATCCGACAGAGAAAGAAATGATAGTCACACAATTTAACGATACAAAAACGGACTATCCAAAGAATAAAACAATTATAGAATTGTTCCGCGAGCAGGCGAAAAAAACACCAGACCAAACAGCTGTCGTTTATGGGAATATGTCCATATCGTACCGGGATCTTGATAAAAAATCGGACGCACTGGCCAATGAATTGTATAAAAACGGACTTCGCCGAAATGCAATAGCCGGAATACGAGCTGCTCATTCACCTGAATTCATCATCAGTGTGCTTGCTGTTTTAAAAGCAGGCGGAGCGTACCTCCCTTTAGACGCCGAACTTCCGCCTGAACGGATCAGCTATATGCTTGAAGAAACAAACGCCGCAATGCTGATTGTTCAAAAAGGGCTGGTGCCCTTTGCAGCGTTCCAGGGGGCAATGATTACTGCGGATGCAAAGGCGGCTATTAAAGAAAACAAAGAAACGCTCAGCATCGCGTCGAGCCCAGGTGATCTTGCATACATCATGTATACCTCAGGCTCGACAGGCCGGCCGAAAGGCGTCATGATCACGAACCGCAATGTTGTATCCCTTGTATGCAACAGCAATTACACCTCGGCTTCTGTGCATGACCGGTTGATCATGACGGGGTCCATCAGCTTTGACGCCGTCACCTTTGAAATGTTCGGGGCGCTTTTAAAGGGCGCAGCCCTTCATATCATTGACAAATCGACAATGCTGACACCTCATCGTTTCGGAGCCTATTTGCTTGAGAACAACATAACAGTCCTGTTTTTAACTACCGCTCTTTTTAATCAGCTCGCCCAAGCTCAAGCAGACATGTTCCGCGGGCTTCATACGCTATATGTCGGAGGGGAAGCGCTGTCGCCTGCCCTTATAAATGCTGTCAGACATGCGTGCCCGGAACTTTCACTTTATAACATTTACGGACCTACGGAAAACACGACATTCTCAACCTTTTTTGAAATAAAAAGAGACTATGCAGCGCCGATTCCGATCGGGAAACCGATCAGCAACAGCACCGCTTTCATCTTAGATGCAAAAGGACGTCTTTTGCCGACGGGCGTTCCCGGCGAGCTTTGTGTCGGCGGTGACGGAGTGGCAGCCGGCTATTTGAACAAAAAAGACTTAACAAATGCCGTTTTCTGTCCTCATCCTTTTGTACCTGGAGAAAAAATATACCGCACCGGTGATTTGGCACGTTGGCTGCCCGACGGGAACTTAGAATATATCAGCCGTATTGACAGGCAGATGAAAATCCGCGGAAAACGAATTGAACCCGCGGAAATTGAAGCGCGGCTGTTAGAGATTGAGGGCGTGCGGGAAGCGGCAGTTACGTTGATAGAAAAAGACGGAGAGGCGCAACTGTACACACATTACGTCAGCGATCAGAGCAGAACCGAAAAAAGTATTCGCACTAATTTGGCACGTGTGCTTCCAGACTATATGGTACCTCAGCACTGGATACGGATTGGCCGTATGCCGCTCACCGGAAACGGAAAAATAGACCGCAGCGCACTTCCCGTCCCAGAAAACGAGCTCGAAAAGCGTGAGGATATCACACCGCCAAGAAACTGGGTCGAGCAGGAGCTCGCACAAATTTGGAAAAGTGTTCTCGGTATCAAAACGATCGGAATCTATGACGACTTCTTCGCCCTTGGCGGACATTCATTAAAAGCGCTGCAGGTCATTCACACGCTGAAACACCAGCAGGATATCGACATACCGATCGACTTTCTATTCGAAAATCCGACAATCGCCCAGCTCGCTGAAACACTTTATTCCAAACAGCTCAAAGCGGCAGACAAACAGCCGGTAATCAAACTGAATCAGCCAGGCGGACATCACCTTTTTTGCTTCCCGCCGATTTCAGGCTTCGGCATGTATTTTAAAGACCTTGCATTACAGCTGAATCTGAAAGCAGCCGTATACGGATTTCATTTTATCGAGGATGACAGCCGCATTGAACAATATGTGAATTGCATCATTGACAGACAGCCTGAAGGCCCGTACGTTCTATTAGGGTACTCCGCAGGCGGAAACTTAGCTTTTGAAGTGGTGCAAGCTATGGAGCGCAGAGGATTGGAAGTCAGCGATTTGATTATCATAGACGCTTATCCAAAGCAACAGCCTTTACCTGTTGATACCGAAAGTGACGAATCTGCAGTATACCTTCCTGAAGCAGTCAGAGAAACAGTGATACAGAAAAAAAGATGCTATCAGGAATATTGGGCTCAGTTAATAAATGAAGGCGGCATCAAGGCAAACATTCATTTCATTGAAGCCGGTATTCATGCTGAAAACACGAGACATAAAGAATTGCAGAAATGGAAAGGCGCTGCGGAGAGAGGCTATACCGAATACACCGGATATGGCGCGCACAAAGACATGCTGGAAGGCGCATATGCTGAAAAGAATGCTGCCATTATACTTGGGATTTTAGACGAGATCACTTTAGATAAAACAGTGCTGCAGCACAAACGATAACTGATACCAGCCGGACAGACGCGATCGATCTGTCCGTTTTTCTTTTATTTGTCAATATTTCATTTTGTTATATAATAAGAGACATCATACATAAGGAGGCGTTTTTATGAAGTGCGGAAAAACAATCAGGGTGAACATTAAGGGGGGAAGCGCATCATCTGCCCTATAAACTGCGTGATTCCCCTATAATGTGGGGGTATCATTTTGGTAGAAAAGCATTTGAACTCAGAGACGGAACAAACTGCTCATCAGCAGAAGAAAGCATTTTGGTGGCTTAGCTTTGTCGCATTCTTCAGCGTTATGAACGAAACCGTGTTTAATGTCGCATTGCCTGATATTGCAAAAGATTTCGGCGTGCAGCCGTCAGCGGCCAGCTGGGTGAATACCGGCTTTATCATTTCTTTTGCCGTCGGATCGATGGTTTACAGCAGGATTTCTGATATGTATGGTTTGAAAAGACCGCTGGTCATCGGTTTGTTCATATATGGAGGCGGCTCTCTGCTGGGGCTCCTTGCACACGCCTTTTTTCCGGCCGTCATTCTCGCGCGTTTTGTTCAAGGAGCAGGCGCATCGGCTGTACCGGCGCTTATCATGGTCATGATCACGCGCCACATTCGGCCGGAAGACCGCGGGAAAGCGTTTGGAATCGTTGGCTCAATAGTGGCGGCGGGGGAAGGAATAGGTCCGGCGATTGGCGGAATGATCGTGCATGAGATCCATTGGTCCTTTCTTTTTCTTCTTCCGATGGCGGCGCTTTTATCGGTTCCTTACTTTTCCAAAAGGCTTGTCGATGAGACTGTCTTGATACGTAATATCGATGTTTTTGGGATCTGTTTGCTTTCGTTTGCCATCGTGATGTTTGCGCTGTTTACCACGGAATACCACATCCTTTATATGACAGCGGGCTTCGTGGCGGTGAGCGGATTCGCACTACACATCCGCCGAGTGAAACATCCTTTTATCGAACCGTCTTTATTGAGAAATCGAAAGTTTGTTATTGTTGTTCTGTCCGGATGCGTGTTATTGGGAACTGTCGCCGGATTTATCTCCATGGTCCCTTATATGATGAGGACTGTGTATCATATGAGTGCCGGCATGATTGGCGGTGGAATTATCTTTCCCGGTACGATGGGCGTCATCCTTTTCGGTGTATTAAGCGGTACATTGACGGATCGGATCGGCAATCGTCCGGTTTTTTTCCTCGGTCTTTCATTCATTGCCGCAAGCTTTCTCGCTGCTGCAAAGTTTGGCGATCGGGCGCCGTGGATCATGACCGGATTGCTTGTGTTCACATTTTGCGGTCTTTCGTTTATCAAGACGGTGATTTCCAACAGCACCGCACAATGCTTGAAACAGGAGGAAGCCGGGGCGGGCATGGGAATCTTGAATTTTGCCTGCTTCTTATCTGAAGGGATTGGCATCGCATTTGTCGGCGGCCTGCTGTCGATCCGTGCGTTTGACATGCCATTTCTTCCGGCAATGGAAAATCCCGAGGGTGCTATATTCAGTGATATGCTGTATATTTTCACTTTTTTAGCGGTGGCCGGCGGCTTGCTGTATGTATTGGCTGACAGACGGATCAAGCGTTAAGCTCAACTGTTGTGCGGCTGGGATTGAGCGTCCCGGCCGCTTTTTGTATTCAATTGAAACGCAATCAGCGAAAGACCGTATATAGAAATGCTCGCGAAAGGATGGCAACTCATGATTAGAAAAAACGATTTTCTTGAAATGGAAGGCGAGGGGAAGCCCATTCTTGTCATGCACGGGGGGCATTCCAATTGCAATGAAGAATTCGGCTATCACGACTTGTATCAAAACGGTTTTTCGCCCATTACTTCTTCGCGGCCCGGCTATGGACGGACGTCTAAAGATGCCGGGGAATCTTTGGACCTCGCATGCCATTATTATGCAACATTGCTTGATCCATTTAAAAATAGAAAAAGTGCACCTGCTTGCGATGTCGGCCGGCGGACCGAGCGGAATTTATTTCGCCTTCAAATATCCCGATAGAGTTGAATCCTTGGTCTTGCAAAGTGCGGTAATCAAAACGTGGCTCACGACAAAAGATGCCGAGTATAGGATAGGAAGAATACTGTTTCGTCAGCCTGTCGAAAAGGCAGTATGGCAACTGGTATCTTCCTGTAATAACCGTTTTCCGAAATGGATGTTCAAACATATGATGTCTTCTTTCAGCAGCCTGCCGGCCAGGCGCTCGTCAAAATGAAAGAGAGCGATATTGAAGAGATGAGGAAAATGAATAACAGACAGGACAGGATACGGATTTCTGCTCGATATAAAGCATATTGAGGAAGTATCGGACCATTACTTAAAAAATATTACTTGTCCTGTTTTGATTATGCATTGCAGGCATGACCGCCTCATCCCGGATCATCATGCTTTCCTGCGCTGAGCATATCCCTTCATTACAGCTGTACGAAGCTGATGCTTGAGGGCATTTAATCTGGCTTGGAAGGGGAGCTGAGTCTGTTTCCCAGAAAGTCATTAGTTTTTTACATTTGTAAAAGAAGTACGACGTATTAGTGATAGATCATGATGTTCAGATTAAAGTAGGAAAAATGTGTATTTTATTTTAAATTTCGTAAATAATAGACAAGTATTATTTACAACATCATCCAAACAAGGTATATTATGATTGTGAAACCGGCCGGTTTACAACAATATTTGACAGGGAGTGACGTTTATGAAGTTCAAGCTCGTAAAGCTTTTGCCGATAGCCGCTGTTTTATCAGGCATGCTCGCAACCTCACAATCTGCTTCCGCGATTACTGGTTTGGCTGATCATAAAGAGTCGGCACTGGAAGTTCTCCCAGGGAATCATTATCAATGGAAACTGCAGACGGCCATAGATGAAGATTGGTTTCTTTGGCAGAATAAAACGGCAGACAAGCTTGATTTATCAGCTTCGTTAACTTCTCCAATCGGGAAAAACTTCGATTTGGAAGCGCACTATGTGACTTCGCAAAAAACAGTTGTCGTACAGGCAGAAGATCATGGCCCCGGGAAAACGGATTCCATTCACTTAACTGCGATTCAGCCAGGTGAAAAAGTTTATTTAAGACTGAAGTCACACGATGGGGACTACAGCACAACCAGCAATTATGATTTTACCTATTCTATCCAATGATGCTTCCAAACGCCCTCTTCGGCAAAGACTGAGGGGAAATATTCCATTCTTCTCCATTAGTTTCAGCATACATTTCATTCCTTAGTAGTTTTCTATTTTTAAAACGTGCTTGCTGAAAGATTTTTTTCTAAGTTTAAATGAAAACCTGGAAAGGCGGCTTCGAAACAAGTCAAGCAAATCTGATGAAAGCTTTTCTTTTTAGAGAGGCTTTTTTTAAAACCATCTCATGATGATGGTGGTGCAGTGGTTTGTTTTTATTTTTGTAATCGAAACGGTTTCACTGTTCGACATCCGCTGGCCTGCCCCCGGGCAAAGCATAACGCCAGTAGAATTACATAGCAAAAATATATTGTTGGTTTTGTCTGAACGAGAAATGACGGTAGAAAAAAAGTTTTTCCTATATATCAAACGGCATATCCACAGTGAAAAAAAGGTTAAAGCGTTGAGACGAACGCATCTGGTTTATCCTGTTGGACATCATGGCTTTGAACGAAGAGATAATATGTTTTCTAAAGGAGAGTATGAGGAATGAAGGAAACTGAAATTGCTTTGGAACCTATTGCGATTATTGGAATCGGATGCCGATTCCCGGGAGGGGTGAATAGTCCGGAAAGCTATTGGAAAATGCTGTCCGAGGGGATTGATGCGATATCCGAAATTCCTTCAGACCGCTGGGGTGTCGAATCTTACTATGATCAAGACCGGTTCAAAAAAGGCAAGACCGTTTCCAAATGGGGAGGGTTTCTCGAGAAATTTGATCAGTTTGATGTTGAGTTTTTTGGCATGTCTCCGAGGGAAGCGGTCAGTTTGGATCCTCAGCAGCGTTTGCTGCTGATGGCGAGCTGGGAGGCTTTAGAAGACGGTGGCCAGGTTCTGGAACGTTTGGCCGGCAGTGATACCGGAGTATTCATCGGCGGTTTTACGCTTGATTATAAACTGCTTCAATTTTCGGAGAGCAATCGCAGCCTGGTGGAGGCTCATACGGCGACAGGTTCGATGATGACGCTGTTGTCAAACCGGCTGTCATATGCCTTTGATTTTCGCGGGCCGAGCATATCTGTCGATACCGCTTGTTCTTCTTCTTTGGTAGCTGTTCATTTGGCTTGTCAAAGCTTGTGGAATCATGAGGCGTCATTGGCGCTTGCCGGCGGCGTAAACGTGATGCTGAAGCCGGATTATACCATTGCAGAGTCGAAAGCCGGCATGCTGTCGCCGGATGGGCGCTCAAAAACATTTGACTCCTCTGCAAACGGCTATGTTCGCGGAGAAGGCGTCGGTGTTGCGGTATTAAAGCCGTTATCAAAAGCTTTAAAAGACGGGGACCGAATTTATGCGACAATCAGAGCGACAGCGGTAAATCAAGACGGACATTCCAACGGACTTACCGTGCCGCGGGGCGAATCTCAGGAGGAACTGCTGCGGCAGGCGTATTCAAAGGCCGGCATCAGCCCCGGACGGGTTCAGTATATGGAAGCACACGGAACGGGAACGCCTGTGGGCGATCCGATAGAGGCAAATGCGCTCGGCAGCGTTCTCTCAATGGATCGGCCTGAAGGTGATACATGTTATATCGGTTCGGTCAAAACCAATTTTGGGCATACGGAAGCGGCTGCGGGTATTGCCGGTTTGATCAAAGCGGCGCTCTGCTTAAAACATAAAGCCATTCCGCCGCACCTTCATTTGAATGACCCGAACCCGAAGATTTTATTTGAGCAGCTTTGTTTGCAAGTTCCCCGGGCTCTGACACCATGGCCGGATACAAACGGGCCTGCCGTCGCCGGTGTCAATTCGTTCGGTTTTGGAGGAACGAACGCCCATGTTGTGTTGGAAGAGGCGCCGCATGTGATGCCGCCTGTCCGGACATTTACGGAAAAACCGTATGTTTTTCCGGCATCTGCGAGAAGTCTGGAGGCGTTGAAAGATGTTGCCGCGGCCTATAAAGATCGGTTGGAACAGGATGATTCAGCCTGCTCTACTCTGCATGATCTATGCTATACCGCCGGCGTGAAGCGCACCCATCACAGCTGCCGTCTAGCCGCTGTGGCTGATTCAAAGGAAGAGCTGATCAATCAACTGCACGCTTTTCTTTCAGAAGAACCGTATCCCGGATTAAGCGTCGTGCAAGAAGTCCGGCATCATGACTTGGTGAAAGGGGCAACCGCTTCTTTACCCCTTGTGTTTGTGTATTCTGGAATGGGGCCTCAATGGTGGGGGATGGGGCGCAAGCTGCTCGAAACAGAGCCGGTATTTCGCCAAGCCGTTGAACAATGCGACCGGCTTTTGCAGCAGTACGGCGGATGGTCGGTGCTGAAGGAAATGTTAAAGAACGAAGAACAATCGCTTTTGGAGGAAACAGAGTTTGCCCAGCCCGCCATATTTGCTCTTCAGGTGGGGCTTACCGCCTTATGGAAATCATGGGGAATCAAACCTGATGCTATCGTCGGCCACAGCGCCGGGGAAGTCGCAGCCGCTTATGCTTCAGGAGCGCTGTCTATCGAACAAGCCGTCCGTGTCATTTATCATCGCAGCCGGTTACAGCAAAAAACAACAGGCATGGGCAAGCTTGCGGCGGTCGGTCTTTCGTTGGAAGATGTCAAGCCGCTTTTGAATGGGTTTGAAGACAGCGTCTCGGTTGCCGCTGTGAACAGCCCAGGCTCACTGACATTGGTTGGTGATCCCGATTCGTTGGAAAAAATCATCAAGCCTTTGGAAGAACAAGGCGTTTTTTGCAGGTATTTGCGCGGAAAAGTGCCGTATCACAGCCATTATATGAATCCGTTGAAAGAAGAACTGCTGAAATCCCTTCACGACTTGTCTCCGCACCGCACGATCACACCTTTGTATTCCACAGTAACCGGAAAACAAATCGCTGGAAGAGATTTAACCGCTGATTATTGGTGGGAAAATGTAAGGAAACCGGTTCAATTTGCCTCATCAATAGAAGAAATCATTCAATCCGATTATCACACTTTTTTGGAAATCAGTCCTCATCCTGTACTGGCTCATTCAATTTCAGAAACGTTGAAAAACGCAAATAAAAAAGGAACCGTTTTGGCGTCATTGCGGCGTTTTGAAGATGACAGCCTCAAGCTGTTTGAAACGCTTGGCGGGCTTTATACCGCCGGATACCAGATCGACTGGTCCATTTTTTATCCGGACGGAGGCGCATTTGAAAAGCTTCCAACCTACCCGTGGCAGCTGGAACGTTATTGGCAGGAATCTGAAGCCTCAGCACAAGACAGATTGGGGCATAAAGTTCATCCGCTTTTAGGCAAAAGACTGTCTTCACCTTTGCCAACCTGGGAATCTGAAGTGAATATGACGCATTTGTCATATTTGAAAGACCATCTTATTCAAGGAAGCGTTGTGTTTCCGGGGGCCGCATACGCCGAAATGGGACTGGCCGCCGCGAAAGAAATTTATCAGGATTCCGTTTCTATTTTGACGGTCGACCATGTTGAATTCCATAAAGCTTTATTCATACCTGAAAGTGAAACAATCATGCTGAGGTTGATGTTTCATCCGAAAGACGGCGAGTTTACGATTTACAGCAAGTTCAATAATGAACAACAGGACTGGAAGCTGAACGCTTCAGGCAGGCTGATTGTCCAAACCGCTCAAGCGCCTGAACCGGTCGACCTGGATGAATTGAAAGGCAGGTGCCTGACAGAAATCGGCCATGCTGCATGCTACCAGCAATTCCGGACATTGGGGTTGGAGTACGGACAGACATTCAGGGGGATCGAAAAGCTTTGGCAGGGGTCTGAAGAAGCGCTGGCAAAGGTGTCAATTCCCGCTGAGCTTCATGGAGAAATTTCGGACTATCACTATCATCCCGCTGTACTTGATGTTTGTTTCCAAGTGCTTGCCGCTGCATTGCCTTTTGCTGGGGAGGGCGGAGCTGAGACCGTGTATATGCCGACAGGCGTGGAATCTGCATATATTCCCGAGGGGGCAGGCGGTGCTTTTTATCCCGAAGTGAAACCGGATATGTGGATCTACGCCCGGATTAACAGCCAAAACGATTCCCTTTTAATCGGCGATATCTTTCTTTTGGATGAACAAGGGAACATCATATTGAATATTAAAAACTGCCATGCCAAGTCTTTGAAAGAACAAACCGCCGACCAAAATACGATGAAGGAACAGGCATTTTATGATTTACAGTGGGAGACACAGCAGCTGGAAGATGCCAAACGGACAGAATCGAAAACCAGACATGGAAAATGGCTGATTTTCGCTGACAGAAAAAGCGTCGGTCAGAGCATTGCCGGCATATTGGCGGATCGAGACGAGCAGTTTGTCATGGTTTACCCTGGGGAACAATTTGTCAAATCTGCTGGTGAGTACCGGATTCAGCCTTCTGATCCCGAGGATTACCGCAAGCTGGTTCTGGAGGCGGGCGGAAATGGCTCCCATTTAAAAGGCATCATTCATCTTTGGAATCTCGATGCTGCAGATATGCAGGATGCAGCCCCGGAAACTCTTCGGCAAGCAGAGCTTCTAGGCAGCATATCTGTTCTCCATGTTGTCCAGGCTCTGGCCGGCTTCAGCTGGAAAACAGCCCCGCGTCTCTGGGTGATGACGAGAAACGCGCAAAATATTGTCAACGATGACGGTGCGATTCATGTACTGCAAGCCCCGGTTTGGGGGCTGGGGAAAGTGATAAACCAGCTTGAACACCGTGATATCAAGGGCGGTTTGATCGATTTAGATCCGTTGCCAGATGCCGGTGAAGCAGAACGGATCTGGAAGGAAATCGCCTCCCGCAGTGATGAGGACCAGATCGCTTTTCGGAATGGTCTGCGCTATGTTGCGAGACTAATCGAGAGAAAAGACCTGCATCTGCCGGCTGACCCGGTGTTTCGTTTCGATGGCAGCTATTTAATTACGGGAGGTTTTGGAGCCCTTGGTTTATTGGTTGCCAGATGGCTCGCGGAACGGGGAGCCCGCCATTTGATTCTGATGGGGCGAAAGCCTCTGCCTGAACGTCATGCCTGGAACGATATTCGGCCGGATCATCCAATGGCTGATCGCGTCAAGGCGGTGAAAGAGCTTGAAAAGCTGGGTGCAGCGGTCCATGTTGCTGCTGTAGATGTGAATGATGAGCAAAGTCTGTCAGATTATTTAAAAGCGTATAAGCAAGAGAGCTGGCCGGAAATTCGGGGTGTGATTCATTCTGCCGGCGCGGCGCTCCCGCAGATTCTTCTTCAAGTTCAACAGAAGGATTTCAGCCGGGTTATGGAGCCTAAAACAATCGGTGCATGGAATTTGCATAAACAATTTGAAGATCATCCTTTGGACTTCTTTGTCTTGTTTTCATCGATCGCATCGCTTGTCGCATCGACCGGACAGGGCAGCTATTCAGCGGCCAATGCGTTTATGGACGGGCTTGCACATTACCGCCGGGCGAAAGGTCTGCCGGCCTTGAGCATCAACTGGGGCCCTTGGGGACAAGCCGGAATGGCTACTCAGCTTGATTTGCTGCAGTATTTTGTACACCGCGGTTTTTATCCGATGACAAATGACCAAGGGCTGGAAGCCTTCGGACATTTGCTCGGACAAAAGGTAGCCCAGGCCGCCGTTGTAGGCGCAGACTGGCCGCTGGTTGTAAAAGCGAATTTCGGCGGCAATCAGCCGAGTATGCTGTCTGTTGTCACCGCCGAAGAAAAAACGGCTGACAAAGACCCGGATGCCGCCGCAGGCCAAAGCGGGGATCCGCTGACAGCTCTTCTTGCCCTGAAAGATCCGGACGCGCGCCGTTCCTTTATCATTTCACATCTTCAAGATATCGCAGCCGGTGTTTTAAGTTTAAACCGTTCCAAACTGTCACCGGAGCAATCGCTCGGAAATTACGGATTAGATTCCATGATGGCGATCGAACTGAAGAACCGGATAGATGATCATTTCCACATCAACATCGCCATTGTCGATCTTTTGAAAGGCCCGAGCATTGTCCGGCTTTCCGAGCAAATTTCAAGCCGGCTGACGGATATTCCTGCAGAGGAGCTGAATGAAGAGACGGCTGAAGTCCTTCAGGAGCTTGAGAATCTATCGAAAGATGAACTACAGGCATTGCTTCATGAAATTTCTGCAGGGGAGGAAAAAGAGTGAATGACTTTAAACATAAGTTCGAAAAACTTTCATCAGATCATAAAGCCCTTGTGATTGACCTGCTGAAAAAGAAAGCGCGTGCTGAACAGGGATCTTCTATTCCGGTTCAGCCACGCGGATCAAATAAGTTTCCGCTTTCTTTTCCACAGCAGCGCTTGTGGTTGTTAAACGAGATGGAGACGGGCAATTCCTTCTACAATGTGCCAAGCTGTTTTCGACTGACAGGTGTATTGCACCGCTCTTTGCTTCAAAAAAGCCTTGATGAAATGTGCAAGCGGCATGACATTCTCAGAACCTGCTTTTCGAAAGGGGAGAATGGTGAGCCGGTCCAACGGGTATTACCGTTTTTCTCGATAACCTTAGAGGTCATCGATTGTCGCCATTTAAGCAAAAGCGAACGGGAGGTGGAAAGCAGGCGCCGCCTGCAGGAAGAGATTCTCAAACCATTTGACTTGAACGAAGTTCCTTGGCGTGCCATACTGTTCTGCTTGAGCGAAAAAGACCATATTTTGCTTTTAAACATGCATCATACGATTTTTGACGGCTGGTCTTTACAAGTGTTTATGCAAGAAATGCTGACATTTTACGACGGCTTCCTTACCGGGAACTTTGCCGTTCTGCCCGAACCGGAGGTCCAATATGCCGACTTTTCCAGCTGGCAGCGTCAAACCATTGAGGAAGATCGTCTAAAAAAACAGTACGAATACTGGGAAGACAAGCTTCGAAATGTGCCGGTGCTGGAACTTCCGGGCGATCGTCCCCGTCCCGATGTCCCAACCTATGCAGGTTCAAGCTTCATGCTGACGATACCGAAACCGCTCTATGCGTCTCTCAAAACATTGAGCCGCAATGAAGGCGCTACACTGTTCGCTGTTCTATTGTCTGCTTTCAAGGTATTGCTTTTCCGCCACACCTATCAGGAGGATGTGGCCATAGGGACTCCGGTTCACGGACGAAACCGAAAGGAATTGGAAGGCATGATCGGGGTTTTTATTAATATGCTTGTGATCCGGTCAGACCTTTCCGGCAATCCGAGTTTTCAAACGCTGTTGAACAAAGTCCGTGAAGAAGCATGGAACGCTTTATCCAATCAAGATGTTCCTTTTGATCAGTTGGTAGCCCGGTTGCAGCCCGATCGTTCATTCCGCCGCAGTCCTTTGTTTCAGATGATGTTTGCGCTGCACCAATTTATGCCGGACATCAGGCTGTCTGAATTGGAGCTCGAGTATATGCATGTTGACACCGGGAGATCCAAATACGATCTGTCTCTTGAAATCTATGAAAAGCCTGAATCCATGCTTTGTCATTTTGAGTATAATACAGACCTTTTTTCTAGAGACCGGATCGAAAGAATGGCATTGCAATATTCCGCTTTGCTCGAAAGTCTTGCATCAAATCCGGCTCAGCGGATCATGGATTTTGATATAGAAGGCCTGATGAGCGAAGAAGAAAAAAGAGAGAATGCTAAGCTGCGACACCAAGCCTTTTGGCTGAAACAGCTGGCTGGAGAACCGCCCATCCTGCAACTGCCGGCAGATCACCCGCGTCCGGTGCAAGGCTTTGTGGGAGATACGGCAGAAATCAGGGCCGGGGCGGCATTCAAGCAGAAGCTCGAACAGCTGGCAAGTGAACACGGGACAACGTTATATACGGTGCTGATGGCTGCTTTTCAGACATTGCTGTCCCGCTACAGCGGACAGGATGACATCATTGTGGGCTCGCCGGCTCAGGATCTCAAGGACTCAAATCGGGCTGCGGTCACAGTGGCGCTCCGCGGGCACCCGAAGAGTGAAAAAACGTTTGCAGCGTTTCTAAAAGAGATGGCGGATATCGCGGAGGCTGCATTTAGGCATCGGGAATTTCCGATTGAGCCCGTTGCAGAGAAGCTGGGGATGAATGCCGACTCTATTTTTAACGTACTCATTGTCCGGCAAGACGCATCCTGCGGTGAACTGAGTCAGGCAGCACCTTCTTTAGAATTAGATGAAGCGCGGACATTTGACCTTCTGCTGAGAGTCGGGAACGATCCGTCAGGAGTGACATTCCAATTTGAATATCATCGCGGACTGTTCGAGCGGGAGACGATCTGCCGCTGGGCGGATCACTGGCTGCAGCTTTTGGCACAGGTGGCGGAAAAACCTGATATCAAGCTTGGCGATATCGATCTGCTCCCGGCGGCGGAAAAACAGATCCTCCTCGTCTCGTTCAATGATACGAAAGCGGACTATCCAAAGACGAAAACGCTCCATCAGCTGTTTGAAGAACAGGCTGAACGGACGCCGGACCGTACGGCTGTGCTGATTGCAGACAGACAGCTGACATATCGGGAGCTCAATGCCAGAGCGAACCGGTTGGCGCGCATACTGCGCGATAAAGGCGTCCGGCCGGATCATATCGTAGGTTTAATGCTGGAGCGTTCGGCCGAGATGATGGTAGGTATACTTGGCATTTTGAAGGCAGGCGGCGCATATCTTCCGATTGACCCTGACTATCCGGAAGAACGAATCAGATACATGCTTGCTGACAGTGGAGCCCGATGGCTTGTGAGACAGCCAGAGCGGGGAGGGCACATTTCGTTTAGCGGAGATGCTGTCATATTAAATGAAGGAGCCGAGCTTCAGCAAATGGAGCCCAATCTGCCGGCAGCAGCCGGACCTGATGACTTGGCATACGTGATTTATACATCGGGATCAACCGGCAAACCAAAGGGCGTCATGGTTGAACATCATTCAGTCGTTAATCGTTTGTATTGGATGCAAAAACAGTACCCGCTTCATCAGGATGATGTGATTTTACAAAAAACGCCATTCAGCTTTGATGTTTCCGTATGGGAACTGCTGTGGTGGGGAGAGGCCGGTGCAAAGGTTTGCTTCCTGCCGCCTGGAGGAGAAAAAGATCCGGAAGTCCTGCTTCAGACGATTAAACGGTACGGCATCACCACGCTGCATTTCGTCCCGTCAATGTTATCCGCCTTTTTGGATGCGTTGGAGGATGGAGATCGGTTTGAATATATCAGGAGCATCCGGCGGGTATTTGCGAGCGGTGAAGCTTTGTCGGCGAAGCTCGCAGAACGGTTTCAGCGCCTCATTTCCCGTAAAACCGGGGCCAGTCTCATCAATCTGTACGGACCGACAGAAGCGACCGTTGATGTGAGCTATTACGATTGCCCGCAAGCGGAGCGTCTTTCAAAAGTGCCGATTGGAAAACCGATCGATAATCTGCAATTGTTTGTCACAGGCCCCCATGGCATGCTTCAGCCGATCGGGATCCCGGGGGAACTGTGCATCAGCGGAGCCGGACTGGCCCGGGGCTATTTACATCAGCCAAAGCTCACGGCGGAGAAATTCTTAGAGCATCCGTTCATTCCGGGGGAAAGGATGTACAAGACGGGAGACCTTGCCCGCTGGCTTTCAGACGGAAATATCGAATATTTGGGACGGATCGACCACCAAGTCAAAATCCGCGGCTATCGCATTGAATTGGGAGAAATTGAGCATCGGCTGCTGGCGCACCAGGGAGTGAAAGAAGCTGTCGTCACCGCGCAGGAAGAAGCCGGCGGGGATAAAGCATTGTGTGCTTATTATGTCGGTCATCAGCCGCTATCATCAGATGAACTGCGAACGTTTATCGGGGAGGCGCTGCCTTCCTACATGGTGCCTTCATTTTATATCGAGCTCGATCAGATGCCGCTGACGCCAAACGGCAAACTGGACCGGAAAGCTCTGCCGAAGCCTGTCCGTGTATCTGCATCAGCCAATATAAGACCGGCGACCGAGACAGAGTCGGTCTTGGCCGTTCTCTGGCAGGAAGTGCTCGGATTGGAACGGGTCGGGGCCGCAGATGACTTTTTTGAACTCGGGGGACATTCATTGAAGGCGATGACTCTTGTGTCGCGTATTCATCGTGCATTAGGAACTGAAGTACCGCTGCGGGCGTTATTTTTTCATCCTACGGTCAGGGAAATGGCCGCATGGATTGAGGCGAACGGAAGAACTTCGCGGTACGCAGAGATCAAACCGGCTCCGTCAATGGAGACGTATCCGGTCTCATCAGCACAAAAACGGATGTACTTCCTCCAGCAAATGGACCCCGAGGCAACGGTCTACAATATGCCGGCCGTATTTCTGGCAGAAGGTCCATTAGATCGCGCTCGATTAGAACGGGCGTTTCAAAGCCTTGTTGCCCGGCATGAATCACTCCGTACACGCTTCGATATCGTTGACGGAGCACCGGTACAACAAGTAATGGAGCAAGTAAGTGTTGAAGTGCCATATTTTAATGGAACAAAAACAGAGGCCCAACAATGGGTTCAGACTTTCGTACGGCCGTTTGATATAAGCAGGGCTCCGCTGTTCCGGGCCGGGGTCATGAAACTGGAGGACGGTCGGCATGTTCTGGCGGTAGACATGCACCATATCATTTCTGACGGTGTAACGGCAAGCCTGTTGATCAATGAGTTCAGCCGCCTGTACCGCGGAGAGGAGCTCCCGCCGCTTACGATCCAGTACAAAGATTTTGCCGTCTGGCAAAATGCCCGTTTGGAAAGCGAAGTGTACAGGGAGCAGGAAGCATACTGGCTGAAACAGCTTTCCGGTGAACTACCGGTGCTGCAGCTGCCTGCTGACAAGCCGCGTCCGCAGATACAGAGCTTTGCAGGGGATATCTTGGAAATATCTGCTGGTGCACGGCTGAACGAAAAACTCAAGGAACTTGCGCAGGAAACCGGAACAACGCTGTTCATGGTGCTTTTGGCCGCATATCAAACATTGCTGTCGCGTTACAGCGGTCAGGAGGACATCATCGTCGGATCGCCGATAGCTGGACGCCAGCACGCCGCTCTTGAAAACATCGCCGGCATGTTTGTAAACACCTTACCGCTGCGGGGATATCCGCAGTCAAATAAAACATTTCGAACGTTTGCCGAGGAAATCAAGAAAACGGCGCTCGAAGCTTATGAACACCAGGAGGTTCCATTCGAGGCGCTTGTTGATAGGCTCGGGGTGCCTCGCGATGTGAACCGTAATCCGGTATTTAACACATTGTTCGTCCTGCAGAATGCGGGTGGCGTTGAGCTCGAAATAGACGAGGTGACCCTTCATCCTTACGAACAAAAACACCCGATCGCCAAATTTGACCTGACCCTTCAGGCCGAGGAAAAGAGCGGCAAGCTGATATTCACATGGGAGTACAGCACAGAGCTGTTTGAGCGGGAGACCATACTTCGCTGGACGGGCCACTGGCTGAAGCTCCTTGAACAGGTAGCGGACAATCCTGACCTCTTGCTTGGTGAGATTGAACTGCTGACAGAAGCAGAAAAACGACAGCTGCTGACCGCATTTAATGGAAAAAAGGTGGCACAACCGGATTGTAAAACTGTTCATCAGTTATTCGAAGAACAAGCGGAACGATGTCCGGATCAAGTCGCAGTGGCGTTCAAGGAGGAGCGGCTTACATATCGGGAGCTGAACGAACGGGCAAACAAGCTGGCCCGGATGCTGAGAGGCAAAGGGGTAAAGCCGGGTGAACTCGTAGGGCTTCTTGCCGACCGCTCTGTAGACATGGCGGTTGGCGTGCTCGGAGTATGGAAAGCGGGCGGCGCATATGTGCCGATCGATCCGGAGTATCCTTCTGACCGGATTCAGTACATGCTTGACGAAAGCGGTGCAAAGCTTGTCATCACTCATCAGGCGCTTGTGGAACGAATTTCTTTTAGAGGGGAAGTCATTGATTTTCAGTCCGTACAGATCAGTCGTCAGCAGGAAGAAAACCTTGATTCTGTCACAAAACAGGAGCATTTGGCATATGTGATGTTCACATCAGGAACGACGGGCCGGCCAAAAGGAGTCATGATCGAACACGGCAGCCTTCAAAGCATGGCCCATGCATGGCGTAAAGCATATGGGCTTGATAAAGAAACTGCTAATGTGCTGCAAATGGCCAGCTTTTCATTTGACGTGTTTGCCGGTGACTTGATCAGGGCGCTCGCTCATGGAGGAAAACTGGTGATATGTCCGAACGAATCCAGGCTGGAACCGGCAGCTGTTTATCAGCTCCTGATCACGCATGATATTCACATGCTTGAAACCACTCCTGCCTTGGCATTGTCGCTTATGCAATATATAGAAGACAACCAGCTGGACACAGGAGCGCTCAACCGGCTGATCCTTGGCTCAGACAGCTGTCCGTCAGCCGATTTCGATCACCTTCAAAAGACATTTGGATCACGTATGAACATCATAAACTCCTATGGGGTAACAGAAGCGTGCATTGATGCCAGCTATTATGAAATAAGCGGTGAAACGGCTGAAGGACGCTTGTCGACATCAGGACATGCGCCGATCGGAAAACCACTTTCCAATGTTCAGCTGTATGTTACAGATGGAAAACGGCAATTGCAGCCGATCGGCATTCCCGGAGAGCTTTATATCGGCGGAGCCGGAGTCGGCCGAGGCTACTGGAATCGTCCGGACCTGACGTCTGAGAACTTTGTATCCAATCCGTTTGCCCCTGGTGAACGCATGTATAAGACGGGAGATCTCGTCAGATGGCTGCCTGGTGGAAATCTTGAATATTTAGGGAGAATCGACCATCAAGTAAAAATCCGCGGCTATCGGATCGAATTGGATGAAATCGAATATCAGCTTTTAAAGCATGAAGCGGTCAAGGAAGCCGTCGTGATCGCGAGGGAAGACGGCAGTGGAGACAAAACGCTGTGCGCATATTTTACAGCGAAGCAGACGATTGAGAAAAACGAATTGCGCGCACATGTAGCAGCGGCGCTCCCGCCTTACATGGTACCGTCTTTCTTTACGGAACTTCAATCCATGCCTCTGACATCAAACGGGAAGCTGGACCGCCGGGCACTGCCGGAGCCTGAACGTATTGCCTCTGTTGACTCGTATGTCAAGCCTGACACGGCAACGGAAGAGCTCTTAGCCGTTCTTTGGCAAGAGACGCTCGGCCTAAAGAGAATTGGAGCCGATGAGGATTTCTTCGAACTAGGAGGCCATTCGCTAAAGGCAATGACGCTGATCTGGCGAATCCACAAAGAATTCAGAACAGAGGTGCCGCTGCGGCAGCTATTCCGTTTTCCGACGATTAGGGGACTCGGGGCATGGATTGATGCACACAAAGGTGCCTCTCCATTTGCCGAAATTGAAGCAGCACCAAAACAGCAGGCTTACGCTCTTTCTTCAGCACAGAAAAGAATGTATGTCCTGCAGCAGATGGACCGGGAATCAACGGTGTATCATATGCCAGAGGTTTTGATGATAACGGGACGCCTCGACCGAACCCGGCTTGAACAGGCGTTCAACGGGGTGATCGCAAGGCATGAATCGCTTCGCACTCGTTTCATCCTTCTGGAAGGGGAGCCGGTGCAGCAGGTGCTTGAAGACGCGTCATTCCGCCTGTCGTACAGGTCCGGCTCTGAGGAAAAAGCTGATCGGTGGCTGCGATCATTTGTCAGGCCCTTTGACTTAAGTGAAGCACCCCTTTTACGTGCAGAAGTGATGACGCTGTCTGATAACAGGCATTTGTTGGCCATAGATATACATCATATCATTGCTGACGGCATCACGGTAAGCCTGTTGATCAATGAGCTCGGCATGCTGTATAACGGGGCACAACTGCAGCCGCTCAAGCTCCATTACAAAGATTATGCCGTTTGGCAAAACAAAAGGATGCAAACAGAAGACTATAGGAAACAAGAAGCATATTGGCTTGAAAAGCTATCCGGCGAACTCCCGTTGCTGGAGCTTCCGGCTGACAAACCGCGGCCTGCCCTGCAAAGTTTTGCGGGAGACACTGTTGAAGCAACGGCAGATTTGAAGCTGAAACGAAAACTTGACCAGTTGGCCGCAGAAAGCGGATCGACACTGTATATGGTCCTTCTGTCTGCATATCAGGCCCTGCTTGCACGCTACAGCGGGCAGGATGATATCATCGTCGGATCGCCGATCGCCGGCCGCCAGCACTCTGGTCTTGAAAACATCGCTGGCATGTTCGTCAATACATTGGCATTGCGCGGGCACCCGCATGGAGACAAGACGTTCAAGCAGTTTATACAAGAGATCAAGGAAACCGCGCTTGGTGCTTTTGAACGGCAGGAAGTACAATTTGAAGCGCTTGTGGACAAGCTCGGGGTACGCCGTGAGATCAATCGGAACCCTGTATTTGATACGATGTTTGTCATGCAGAATACGGAAAATGCCGAGCTCGTACTGGACGGGCTTTCACTGGATTCATACAAAAAAGTGTACCAGACGGCCAAGTTCGATTTGACGCTGCAAGCGGAAGAGCAGGCAGACGGGTTAACGTTCACCTGGGAATACAGCACGGCTCTGTTTGAAAGGGCGACTGTTGAACGGTGGACAGGTCATTGGCTCCGGCTTTTGGAACAGGTGGCAGATGATCCATTCATTCGGATAAAGGAGATTGATTTGTTGACGGAAGCAGAAAAAAGGCAGCTGCTTGTCACATTCAACGACACAACAACAGATGATTTGAAGACTCGAACGATTCATCAGCTATTTGAAGAACAAGTAAAACAATCGCCTGACCATGTCGCGCTCGTGTTCCGGGACCGGCAGATGACATACCGCGAGCTGAACGACCGTGCCAATCGGCTTGCCAGGACGCTAAGGGCGGAAGGCATGAAAGCAGATCAGCTTGTTGGTCTTATGGTTGACCGTTCTTTAGAAATGGTCATCGGGATGTTAGGGATTTTGAAAGCCGGCGGCGCTTATGTTCCGATTGATCCGGAATATCCGCAAGAACGTATTCTTTATATGATAGAGGATTCGGGCATCAAGCTGCTGCTCTTGCAACGCCATCTGCAAAAACGCGCGCCTTTTTCGGGTACCACGATCGTTCTTGATGAGGAGAAAACCTACAGCCAGGACGGCTCCGATTTGGAACCGGTCTCCGGACCGCAGCATACAGCGTATGTCATCTATACATCAGGGACGACAGGAAAGCCGAAAGGAGTAGTGGTCGAGCATCGCGGGTTATGCAACCTTACTCTTTTATTCAAAAGCAGAATGTCCGTCAGCCAAGAGGACAAAATCGTTCAATTTGCAAGTCTATCGTTTGATGCGTCATGCTGGGAAATCGCCATGTCGCTTCTATGCGGGGCGGCTTTATATATTCCTGACCAGTCGGTGATTTTAGATCATCGTTTATTTGAACGATTCCTTTATGACAACAACATTACAATAGCTACATTGCCGCCCGGATATGCCGCGCATTTGGAGCCGGAGCGGGTTCCGGCCTTAAGAAAGCTGATTACTGCAGGATCGGCTCCATCTGTTGAACTTGTGAAAAGATGGGAGAATCAAGTGATCTATTATAACGCATACGGGCCTACCGAATCTTCTGTTTGCTCTCTGATATGGAAGGGCGGCCATTCTGTCGCGGGTAGATCGGTTCCGATCGGAAGCCCGATCGATCATCATGCTGTATATATTGTGGATCACAACAATCAATTGCTTCCGATTGGAGCAGCGGGTGAATTGTGCATTGCAGGTGAAGGATTGGCCCGGGGCTATCTTCATCGTCCAGATCTGACAGCCGAAAAATTCGTAGCCAATCCGTTCAGCCCGGGTGAAAAAATGTATAAAACAGGGGATCTCGCCCGCTGGCTCCCGGACGGAAATATCGAGTATCTCGGCCGCATCGATCATCAGGTGAAAATTCGGGGCTATCGAATTGAAATAGAGGAGGTCGAGCACCGGCTTTTATCTCATGAAGCGGTGCGCGAAGCAGCTGTCATCGCCAAGGAAGATGCCGGCGGCGCCAAATCATTATGTGCTTATTACGTGGCAAAACAGCCGGTCGGCCTACACGAGCTTCGATCACATATAGCCGCAATGCTGCCATCGTATATGGTGCCTGAGTTTTTCATGGAACTGCAGCAGATGCCGCTGACTCGAAACGGCAAGCTTGACCGTCAAGCACTGCCTGAGCCGGACCGTGCAGCAGCGTCGGCTGTTTATATCAAGCCCGCGACAGAAACAGAAGCAAGATTGGCTGCCCTTTGGCAAGATGTGCTTGGAGCCGAACGCGTCGGAGCCGCAGATCATTTCTTTGAACTGGGTGGCCATTCATTGAACGCCATGACACTCATATCCCGCATTCAGCGTGATCTGGACATTGATATTTCGATGAAGGAATTATTTCGTTATCCGACCATCAGGGAACTGGCGGATCGAATTGACTCAGCAGGGCACTCGATTCATCAATATACCAAGTATTTGGACAAAATGACACCGGAAAACCGGAGATTATTTTTCAAAAACGAACGGGAACATATCGTGAATGATATAGGAACAGCAGGGTATGACCGGCTGTATGCCAGCTATGTTGGCACTCCGGATAGAAGCTAAAGGAGGAAAGGCGATGCCGATTGATTGGAGGAAGTACGGAGTGGCCGAAGAGCCTGTAAAAGAAGGTTCACATATCAAAATTGAGCCTATCCCGCATCAAGACGCGTATGAACTTTCATCGGCCCAAAAAAGAATCTATGTGCTGCAGCAAATCGATCCTGCGGCAACAGCTTATAACATGCCGCAGATTTTGATGATAGAAGGTGAATTGGAGCATCATCGGCTGGAACAAGCTTTCCGCCAGCTGATGATGCGGCATGAAGCATTGCGCACTCGATTTTTTTTGAAAGAGGGGGCGCCGGTGCAGCAGGTCCTGAACGATGTGCCGTTTGACATAGCGTACACTTATGGAACAGAAGAGGGCGCTGAACGCTGGGCGCAGTCATTCATAAAGCCGTTTGACTTAAGCAAAGCCCCGCTTTTGCGGGTCGAAGTGATGATACTTCCGAACGGACGCTGTCTGTTGGCTGTGGATCTGCATCACATTATCGCTGACGGTGTTACAGTGAAGATGCTTATCGAAGAACTTGGGACGTTTTATAAGGGAGACGGGCTGGAGCCGCTTACGATCCAGTACAAAGATTATGCCGTCTGGCAAAATGAAAGGATGAAAAGCGAGGAATACGCGAGACAGGAAACTTACTGGCTGAAACAGCTTTCCGGTGAACTGCCGGTATTGAAGCTTCCGGCTGATAAACCGCGTCCCCAGATGCCATGCTTTACCGGGGACGCAGTGGAAGCAACTGCTGATATGATGATGCAGGAAAAGCTGAAGAAGCTGGCAAGGGAAAACGGAGTGACGCTCTATATGGTGTTGTTGGCGGCATATCAAGCGCTGCTTGCCCGCTACAGTGGAGAGGATGACATCATCGTCGGATCGGCCGTCGCCGGACGGACGCATCCTTCGCTTGAAAAGGTGGCCGGAATGTTTGCCAATACACTGGTTTTTCGGGGATACCCGCAAAAAGAAAAGTCTTTTCGCTCGTTTTTGGAAGAAATCAAGGAGGTTACGCTTGGAGCCTTCGACCATCAGGAGGTGCCGTTTGAAGCCCTCGTGGAAAAGATTGGAATTTCGCGTGATGGATATCGAAATCCCGTCTTTGACACCATGTTTGTTCTGGAAAATGTAGAGGATCAAGAGCTGGTGCTGGACGGACTGGCATTTCATCCATATGAAGTAACACATCAGATCGCAAAGTTCGACCTGATGCTCCAGGCGAAGGAACAAAGGGGCGGTCTGCGGTTTACATGGGAATACAGCACAGGCCTGTTCGAGCGCGAGACGGTCGAGCGGATGACGGGTCACTGGTTTTGCCTGTTGAAGCAGATAACAGATGATCCGGATATCAGACTCGGAGAGATTGATCTATTGACAGAAACCGAAAAGCACCGGCTCATTTGCACATTCAATCAAACGGATCCGGCTGTTCCTCGGAATAAAACGATTCACCAGTTGTTTGAGGAGCAGGTGGAACGGACGCCTGATGCCGCTGCGGTGGTTGATAAAGAGCAGCAGCTGACCTACAGCGAGCTGAACAAGCGCGCCAACAGACTGGCACGCGCATTGAGGAAAATGGGAGCGGGCCCCGAAGTTGCTGTGGCTGTCGTCGCAGATCGATCGATTGAGATGATAACGGCAATTTTCGCCGTCCTCAAGTCCGGCGGGACGTATGTGCCTGTCGACCCGGAATATCCGCAAGAGCGGATCCATTATATGCTGGAAGACAGCGGAGCGAAGCTGATTCTTGCAACGAAAGAGGCAGTTCCTCCTTTTATCGGCAGTGAAGCAGTGCTTTTCATTGAGGATGCTGTTTCAGCTCCATACGAAAGCTCCAATTTGGAACTCGCATCGACGGCGCAGCAATTGGCATACATTATGTACACATCGGGGACTACAGGCAAACCGAAAGGAGTCATGGTCGAACATCAAAATGTGGTCCATTTAGTAAATAGCTCGTCATATGTACCGTTCGCACAAATCGGACGCCTTGCACAGACTGGCGCGATAAGCTTTGATGCATCGGTTTTTGAAGTGTTCGGAACCCTTCTTCACGGAGGCGCAATTTATCCGGTGAGCAAGGATATGCTGCTTGATCCAGCACAGATGACGAGCTTTTTGAAAGACAACTGCATTTCAACGATGTGGCTGACCTCGCCATTGTTCA
The DNA here is from genome assembly GCF_001592005.1 of Bacillus sonorensis NBRC 101234 = KCTC 13918. Taxonomy (GTDB): domain Bacteria; phylum Bacillota; class Bacilli; order Bacillales; family Bacillaceae; genus Bacillus; species Bacillus sonorensis. The sequence continues at coordinate 297,900 of NZ_BCVZ01000003.1, read as the reverse complement.
ATCAGCTCGCACATGAAAATGCAAACATGTTCGCCGGACTGCAGCATTTAATCATCGGAGGCGACGTCCTGTCGGCTCGACATGTTCGAATGGTGAAACAGTCCTGTCCGGCGCTGACCATATGGAATGGCTACGGGCCGACCGAAAATACGACATTCTCGGCGTGTTATCGGATTCAGGATGATCGGGATCCGATTCCGATCGGCAGGCCGATCAGCAATTCTTCAGCTTATATCGTGAATTCAGAGGGACGGCTCCAGCCTGTCGGAGCACCCGGCGAATTATGCGTGGGCGGAGCCGGGGTGGCCCGCGGCTATTTGAATCAGCCGGAGCTGACCGAAAAGAAGTTTGTTCCTAATCCATTTGCTCCCGGCCGGATGTATAAAACGGGCGATATGGCCAGATGGCTGCCGGACGGCAATATCGAGTACTTGGGACGGATTGATCAACAGATCAAGATCCGCGGATACCGGATCGAATTAGGTGAAATCGAAGCTCATCTTTCAGCCCACCATTCTGTCAAGGAAGCGGTTGTCACCGCAAGAGAGAACGCATCCGGGGAAAAGGAGCTGTGCGCTTTTTATGTGCCGGGCCAACCGATTGAAGCAGAACAGCTGCGTGATCAAATAGCAGAAGCGCTGCCATCATATATGGTTCCGTCATTCTTTACAAAGCTTTCAAAGATGCCGCTGACACCAAACGGCAAGCTTGACCGGAAGGCGCTTCCCGAGCCGGAGCGTGTATCTGCTATGGATTCGCATGTAGAGCCTGAGACGGAAACAGAAACTCGTTTGGCCGCCCTTTGGCAGGAGGTGCTTGGAGTTAAAAAAGCCGGTGCTTCGAGTCATTTCTTCAAGTCGGGCGGACATTCCTTAAAAGCGATGATGCTCGTAGCCCGGATTCATCAGGAATTTGGAGCGGAAGTCCCGCTGCGTGAGTTATTCCGTCATCCAACGGTGAGAGAACTTGCCGCATGGCTCGATGAGAATGGCAAAATATCACCTTACATCGGAATCACTCCTATTCCGCGTCAAAAAGAGTACCCGGTGTCATCTGCGCAGAAACGAATGTACGTACTGCAGCAAATCGATCCTGGGGCAACAGCTTATAATGTACCGGCCGTTTTGGTGGCGGAAGGCATACTGGACTATGACCGTTTGGAGCAGGCGTTTCAAAAATTGATCAACCGCCACGAATCGCTGCGCACCCGATTTGTCTTGACAGACAGCGAACCGGTGCAGCGGATTGAAGAAAATGTATCGTTTCATGTTACTTACCATCACGGGACAGATGATGAAGCAGGGCGGTGGGTGAAGTCGTTTATACAGCCGTTTGACCTAAGCAAAGCTCCGCTGCTCCGGGTGGGAGTCATGAAGGTAACAGCTGAGCGGCACCTGCTTGCAATAGATTTGCATCACATTATCGCAGACGGTATGACGCTAAATATTTTCATTCAAGAGTTCAATGCGCTGTATCACGAAATCGAGCTCGCGCCTCTTGCGATTCAATATAAAGATTTTGCGGTTTGGCAACATATGCGGATGGAAAGCGAGGCGTACAGCAATCAAGAAACATACTGGCTGGACCGGCTTTCCGGTGAACTGCCCGTTCTGCAGCTGCCGGCGGACAAACCGCGGCCTGCGGAACAAAGTTTCAGCGGGAATATAATTGAAACAGCCGCAGAGCCAAAACTGAAGCAAAAGCTTGAACTTCTGGTGCAGAAAAGCGAATCAACGCTGTATATTGTTCTTTTGGCAGCATATCAAACATTACTGTCGCGTTATAGCGGACAGGATGACATTATCGTGGGATCGCCAGTAGCAGGACGCCCACATGCGTCCCTTGAGAACATCGCCGGGATGTTTGTGAATACTTTGCCGATGAGAGGGCGTCCAGAAGGACATAAGACATTTCGTGAATTTATAGAAGAAATCAAGGAAACAGCGCTAGGCGCATTCGAACATCAGGAAGTACAGTTTGAAGCGCTTGTTGAGAAGCTCGGGGTGCGCCGTGACATCAACCGGAATCCGGTGTTTGATGTTATGTTTGCCTTGCAGAACACGGAAAAGACAAAGCTGTCAATGGATGGACTGACACTGAGCCCTTATGAACAGGAGCACACGATCGCCAAGTTTGATTTGTCGTTGTTTGCAAACGAGGAAAGCGGCCGGCTGCGATTTAGCTGGGAATACTCGACAGAACTGTTCGAACGGGAAACGATTGAGCGCTGGACAGGACATTGGCGAAGACTTTTAGAGCAAGTAGCGGAAAACCCGGACATCAAGCTCGGGGAGATCGACTTACTGACAGAGGCGGAAAAAAACCAGCTTCAATTTGAATTCAACGGTACTGAAACCAGGTATCCGAGAAATAAAACCCTTCATCAGCTATTTGAAGAACAGGTGGAACGGACGCCTGATCAAACGGCTGTCCTATTTGAAGGTCGGAAGGTCACATATCGGGAGCTGAATGCGAGGGCGAACAGGCTTGCAAGGGATCTGCGCGGGAAAGGAGTCAAACCTGATCATATCGTAGCTCTGATGACAGAGCGTTCTATTGAGATGCTGGTCGGGATACTAGGCATTTTAAAAGCAGGCGGGGCATATCTTCCAATCGACCCGGATTATCCGGAGGAACGGATCGGGTTTATGCTGAAGGACAGCCGCACGCGCTGGTTATTAAAGCAGGCGCATATTGGCGGCAGCATTCCATTTTCCGGGGAAAGCATGCTCTTGGACGAGTCGGACAGTTTGACGAAGGCCGAAGCCAACCTGACTCCGGTTAGTAAAGCAGATGACATGGCATATGTCATTTACACATCAGGTTCAACAGGCAAGCCGAAAGGCGTCATGGTCGAACACCATTCGGTCGTCAATCGCCTGCATTGGATGCAGAAACAATTTCCGCTTGAGGTCGATGACGTCGTTCTGCAAAAGACCCAGTTTAGTTTTGATGTTTCAGTATGGGAGCTGTTTTGGTGGGGACAGGTCGGAGCAAAAGTGTGTCTGCTGCCGCCGGGGGGAGAAAAAGATCCGGAAGTGATTCTCGAAACCATCGCCCGGTACGGTGTTAAGACCCTTCATTTTGTTCCATCGATGTTATCCGCTTTTCTCGATGCTCTTAAAGATGGCAGCCGAATTGAACAGATCCGGAGTATCAGGCAGGTGTTTGCCAGCGGCGAAGCTTTGCCTGCCCCATTGGCCGAGCGGTTTCGGCGTGTGGTGTCCAGTCAAACCGGCGCTGAATTAATCAATATGTACGGGCCGACAGAAGCCACCGTAGAAGTAAGCTGTTATGAGTGTCCGCTATCAGATGGCATAACAACGGTTCCGATTGGAAAACCGATCGATAATCTTCAATTATACGTGGTCAGCCCCTTTAGGAACATGCAGCCGATTGGCGTTGCCGGCGAGTTGTGCATCAGCGGAGCGGGCCTTGCCCGCGGCTATTGGAATCGTCCTAAGCTGACGGCGGAGAAATTTGTCGATCATCCGTTTCAGGCAGGTCAACAAATGTATAAAACCGGAGATCTCGCGAAATGGCTGCCTGATGGAAATATTGAATACTTAGGGCGGATTGATCATCAAGTCAAAATCAGGGGGTACCGGATCGAACTGGGGGAGATCGAACATTGCATGCTCGAGCACCAAGCGGTAAAGGAAGCGGTCGTGACCGCTCGGGAAGAAGCGAATGGTGATAAAACTTTGTGTGCTTATTACGTGGCAAAGCAGCGGCTGACAGCGGATGAGCTGCGCGCCCATGCCGCTCTGTCACTGCCTGCGTATATGGTTCCGGCATTCTTTACATGGCTTCCGTCCATGCCGCTGACAGCAAACGGAAAAATTGACCGAAAAGCGCTGCCTCAGCCCGACTGTCAATCTATTCCATCAGCATATGAAGAACCGGCGACGAAGACGGAAAAACGTCTGGCCGACCTTTGGAAGAAGACGCTTGGGGTCGAACGGATAGGAGCGACAGACCATTTCTTTGATCTGGGCGGACATTCACTTAAGGCAATGACGCTTGTCTCTTTTATTCACAAGGAATTCGGAACGGACATTCACTTGCGGGACGTGTTCCGCTATCCGACGGTGAGGGGGCTTGCAGATAGGGTCGGAGCGAAGAAAAGCGTTTCGCCATATGCGGGAATCGAGCCCGTTCCCCGGCAGGAAACCTATCCGGTTTCATCGGCGCAGAAACGGATGTATGTGCTGCAGCAGCTGGATCCGAAGTCTACTGCTTATAATATGCCGGTCGTTCTTGAATTGAATGGCCGTGTAGACGACAGAAGGATGGAAAAGGTGTTCCAAAAGCTGATTGAACGCCATGAATCATTGCGTACGCGATTTTTTATAGCAGAGGGCGAGCCGGTGCAGCAGGTGCTGAAAACAGTACCATTTACGGTTTCGCGTGTACACGGTACAGAGCAGGAAGCTGACCATTGGGCGCAGTCGTTTGTGCAGCCGTTTGCCTTAAGCAAAGCTCCTCTCTTGCGTGCAGGAATGATGGAAATAGGCGCAGATCGCCACTTGCTTGCGATTGATATGCATCACATCATCGCTGACGGCGTGACCCTCAGTATCTTTATAAATGAGTTCAGCAAATTGTACGATGGCGCCGATTTGCCGCCGCTCAAAATTCAATACAAAGATTTTGCGGTTTGGCAGCATGTGCGAATGAAAAACGAAGCATACAGAAAAAAAGAAGCATACTGGATGGAGCAGCTATCCGGGGAACTGCCGCTGCTGCAATTGCCTGCCGATAAACCGCGTCCTGCGGTCCAAAGCTTTGCGGGCGATGCGATAGAAGCGCATGCCGATTTGGAATTAAAACAGAAACTGGAGCAATTGGCGAAGGATAACGGGGCGACGCTGTACATGGTGCTGCTTGCGGCGTATCAAACCTTGCTTTCCCGCTATAGCGGACAGGAAGATATGATCATAGGATCGCCGATCGCCGGACGGCCGCATGCCGATTTGGAGCCGATCGCCGGAATGTTCGCCAATACTTTGGCGATGCGCGGACAGCCCCGGGGCGACAAAACGTTCAAAGCCTTTCTGCAGGAAATCAAGGAAATGGCGCTGGGGGCATTTGAGAACCAGGAAGTGCCATTTGAAGAACTGGTGGAAAAGTTGGAAGTGCATCGCGACGTGAACAGAAATCCTTTATTCGACTCGATGTTTGTGCTTCAAAATATGGACGATGCAGAGCTTAACATGAACGGATTGACGCTACGTCCGTATAAACGGCAGATGTATAAAACAGCCAAGTTCGATCTGACGCTGCAGGCAGAAGAGAGAGAAACGGGACTTGCCTTTACGTGGGGCTACAGCACAGCGCTGTTTGAACGGGAGACGGTCGAGCGCTGGACAGGGCACTGGCTGAGGCTTTTGGAGCAAGTGGCTGAAACCCCTGATATACCGCTGGGAGAGATTGATCTCTTGACAGAAGCTGAAAAGCATCAGCTGCTTATTACATTTAACGATACAGAGGCGGATTATCCGCAAAATAAGACGATCCAGCAGTTATTTGAGGAACAGGCAGAAAGGACGCCGGACCATATCGCGATAGCGTTCAAGAACCGACAGTTGACATACCGTGAGCTGAATGAACGGGCAAACCGGCTTGCGCATTCATTACGCAGCCGCGGCATTCATCCGAATGATGTTGTTGGACTCATGACGGAGCGTTCACCGGAAATGATCATCGGCATTCTCGGGATTTTGAAAAGCGGGGCGGCTTTTGTACCGGTTGACCCTGATTATCCCGCGAAACGAATCCGCCTAATGATTGAAGATAGCTCGGCATCCACTTTTGTCGTTCAGTCCCATCTGGCTGAACGGGTACCTGCCGGCGTTACGGTCATTGAGCCTGAAAGCGATGAATTATTGGATGAGCCGTCACACAATCCGCAAGCGGTCAATCAGCCCGACGATCTGTTTTATGTGATCTATACGTCCGGGACCACCGGAAAACCTAAAGGCGCCATGCTGAATCACCGCAATTTTGTAAACCTGATTCATTTTCAGCTGACAATGGGGGGGATTGATTTCAGCCATCATGTGCTGCAATATGCGACTTTTAGTTTTGATGCGAGCTATCATGAAATATTCTCTACGCTGTTGTCGGGAGGGACGCTGCGGCTGATCACAAAAGAGCAGCAGACAGATCCGGAGGAATTGCTGAACATCATTGACCGCCACCAGATCCGGGTTCTGTTTCTGCCGGCTGCTTTCTTGAAATTTCTATTTCAAAATAAATATTATGCCGACCGCTTTCCTGCATGTGTCGACCATATTGCATCAGCTGGCGAGCAACTGGTCGTTAGCGGCGAAATGAAACAGGCGCTTCGGGAAAAGCAAATTTCGCTTCATAATTATTATGGTCCGTCAGAAACGCATGTCGTGACGACGCTGACGATGAACCCGGATGATCAGATCGACGAGTTTCCTTCCATAGGAAGGCCGATTTCCAATACACGCATTTATTTGCTCAACCAGCAGAAGAAGCTGGTGCCTATCGGAGTTGAAGGCGAGCTGTACATTTCAGGTGACAGTGTAGGCCCCGGCTATATCAACCAAGCGAAGCTTACCGATGAGAAATTCGTAGCGGATCCTTTTCAAAGCGGGGCGAAAATGTACCGGACAGGTGATCTTGCAAAGTGGCTGCCAGACGGACAAATTACATTTATAGGACGGATCGATCATCAAATCAAAATTCGCGGATATCGGATCGAACTTGGTGAAATCGAACATCAGCTGATGGCGCATCATGCAGTAAAGGAAGCAGTTGTGATTGCCAGGGAAGGTGCCGGCGGCATGGAGGTGTGCGCATATTACACCGCCAACAGGCCGGTTGGGGCGGATGAATTGCGCGGATATCTTGCCGCTGCGCTCCCGGCATATATGATGCCGTCAGCTTTGACAGAGCTTGAACGCATGCCTGTGACATCAAACGGCAAGCTGGACCGAAAAGCCCTGCCGGAACCAAAACGTTTATCAAGTGCTTATACAGAGCCGGCTACGGCTACAGAGGCACGACTTGCCGTTCTATGGCAGGAGGTCCTTGGAGTGGAGCGCGTCGGGGCTACAGACCACTTTTTTGAACTGGGCGGCCATTCATTGAAAGCGATGACTCTAATAGCCCGCATCCACCAGGAATTAGAGGCGGAAGTGCCGCTCAGGGAGCTGTTTCTCCATCCGACGGTGAGAGACCTTGCTGTATGGATTGAGGCCAATGGAAGCATGTCTCCGTTTGCTTCCATTCAGCCGGCGCCGCGGAATGTAAAGAGGAAGGAGGAATAACATATCATGGGGGAATATGTCGAGGAATATGCGGTGTCATCAGCGCAAAAGCGAATGTATATGCTGCAGCAGCTCCATCCGCGCGAGACAGCATACAATATGCCTCTTGTGTTGACTGCAGAAGGAAAGCTTGACCAAGAGCGGCTTCAACAAGCATTTCAGAAGCTGATCAAACGGCATGAATCACTGCGTACGCGCTTCGTCATCGTAGATGGCGAACCCGTACAGCAGATTGAAGAGGATGTTTCATTCACAGTTTGTTCTGCAAACGGTACAGAAGAGGAAGCCGGGCAATGGGTGCAGTCATTTGTGCAGCCGTTCGATTTAAGCGCCGCGCCTCTCCTGCGCGTAGGAGTCATGAGGCTGTCTGAGGAGACCCATTTGCTGGCGATTGACATGCATCATATCATTTGTGACGGCGTTGCGATCAGCATTTTGGTCAATGAATTCAACGAATTGTATCATGGGGCTGAACTGCCGCCGCTAAGGATTCAGTACAAAGATTTTGCCGTTTGGCAAAATGAGCGGAGGAAAAGTGAGGCGTACAAGAAACAAGAGGAATACTGGCTGAAGCAGCTATCCGGCGAACTGCCGGTGCTGCAGCTGCCGACGGACAGGAAGCGGCCGGCGGCACAAAGCTTCATCGGGGGTGCCGTGGAATCATCTGTCTCTCCGGAGCTGGCGCATAAGCTCAAACAGCTGGCCGGGGAGAGCGGCGCTACACTTTTTATGGTGCTTTTGGCAGCATACCAGACGCTTCTTGCCCGCTACAGCGGGCAGGAAGATATAATTGTCGGATCGCCGATCGCCGGGCGTCCGCATGCCGACCTTGAAAAGATCGTCGGAATGTTTGTTAATACCTTGGCGCTTAGGGGGTATCCGCAGCGTGAGAAAACATTCAGGGCTTTTTTAGAAGAGATGAAGGAAACGGCGCTGCAAGCCTATGAGCATCAAGAAGTGCCGTTTGAAGCGCTCGTGGAAAGGCTCGGTGCGCCCCGCGATGTGAACCGGAACCCTCTATTTGATGCGATGTTTGTGCTGCAGAATACAGAAAGTGCCGAACTGGCAATGGATGGTCTCACACTGCGGCCGTATCAACAAAAACACAGAATCGCCAAATTTGATCTTACACTTCAGGCGGAAGAAAAAAACGGAGAGCTGCAATTGACGTGGGAATACAGGACGGAGCTGTTTGAAAGGGAGACCATTGAGCGCTGGACGACACATTGGCTGCAGCTGCTTGAACAGGTGGCAGACGATCCGGACATACGGCTTGGTGAGATTGACTTGTTGACCAAAACGGAAAAACACCGGCTGTTACATACATTCAACGGCACAAAGGCCGCTGCTCCAAATGATAGAACCGTCCACCAGCTGTTTGAGGAACAGGCCGAAAGAACGCCGGAGAAGACCGCTGTTGTGTGTGGGGCTGCCAGACTGACATACAGGGAACTTAACAACCGGGCCAATCACCTCGCGTATATGCTTCGTGAAAACGGGGTAAAGCCGGATACGACCGTCGCTCTTATGGCAGACCGTTCTCCTCTGGTTATCGTTAGCATTCTCGGAATCCTGAAGGCGGGGGGCGCGTATGTCCCGATTGACCCGTCCCACCCGGAAGAACGTATTCAATTTGTCATCAAAGACAGCAAAGCAGACATCCTGATCACTCAAAAACAATTGACTATCGATGTGATGGATTCAAAACGGATTCTCAACCTTCAACAGATCAATTGGGAAGGCCTCGGCGATCCGGATCATTTGCCCCCGAGCGCTTCTCCAGACAATTTGGCTTATGTCATCTATACGTCGGGGACAACCGGAAAGCCAAAAGGAGTGATGGTGGAACATAGAAGTGTTGCACACAATCTGCTGTGGCATGCCGACGAATACCGTTTGACAAGCGAAAATACGTTCTTGCAGCTTGGCGCCTATACATTTGATGCATCTATATTGAGCACGTTTTCTCCGCTGCTGACAGGAGCGACCGTAGCCATGGCGGGGGAGGATCAGGCGAGAGATCCAAATGCCGTATCCACTATCATAGCATCTGATAATGTCACTCATTTATGCTGCCCGCCCAGTTTCTATACGCTTCTCCTCGACGCTTTGACGCCGGAAGCAGCCGCTTCTCTTCGGACGGTTATTATGGGCGGAGAAAGACTGCCGGAACACATGGTCTACCGAAGCAAAAGGAACTTTCCGTTTATCGAGCTTGTGAACGAATACGGGCCGACAGAAAGCTGTGTCACGTCCAGTGTTCAGCGGGACGTTTGCCCAGACGAAAACATCACGATCGGACGCCCGATTCGCGGAACCCGCATGTATATCGTAAACGAAGCCTGCAGCCTCCAGCCGATCGGCGCTCCCGGAGAGCTGTGCATCAGCGGAAAAGGTCTTGCCCGCGGTTATGTAAATCAGCCGGAATTATCAGCGGAGAAATTTGTAGCAAACCCTTACGCACCGGGGGAACGGATGTACAGGACGGGAGATCTCGCCCGCTGGCTGCCTGACGGAAGCATCGAATTTCTCGGACGGATCGACCATCAGGTGAAAATACGCGGCTATCGTATTGAGCCGGGAGAAATTGAACAAACGCTTTTAGCATATGAAGCGATAAAAGAAGCAGCTGTCATTGCCAAAGAGGAAGCTGATGGCGACAAGACATTGTGTGCATATTATGTAGCCTGCCTGCCGGTCAATCCCGGTGATTTGCGCGCGCATACCACTGCGGCGCTGCCGTTTTATATGGTGCCGTCCTTTTTTATCGAGCTTGACCGTATGCCTGTGACACCGAACGGCAAGCTTGATGAAAAAGCTTTGCCTGAGCCGGACCGGCTATCTGCAGCGGCAGAGTATGTAGAGCCGGCAACTCAAGCAGAAAGGGATTTAGCTCTCATCTGGCAGGAGGTGCTTGGTGTTGAACGCGTCGGCGCCGCTGACCATTTCTTTAAGCTTGGAGGGCATTCGCTCAAGGCGATGCTGCTTGTGTCGCGTATTCATCGGGAGCTCGGAGCCGAAGTGCCGGTGCGGGATGTATTTCAGCACCCCACGGTGAGACAGCTGGCTTTGCGAATAGAAGCAGATGGGGAAGTCTCAGCATACAAAGAAATCGAACCTGTTCCGCTGCAACAGGAATACCCGGTTTCACCGGCACAAAAACGAATGTATATGCTCCACCACATGCATCCGGAGACGACAGCCTATCATATACCGACAGTAATGGTTGTCGAGGGGGCGTTCAATCTTCAGCGGCTGGAACAAGCGATTCATGCGCTGATCAGGCGGCATGAATCGCTCCGTACGCGTTTTGTGCTGAAAGAAGGGGTTCCGATGCAGATCGTCGAGGAGGATGTGCCATTTTCCTTGCCGCATACTTGCGGGACAGAAGCCGATGCAGAGCGCTGGGTAGATTCGATTGTACAACCGTTTGATTTAAGCGCAGCACCGCTCTTTCGGGCAGGTGTGATGTCGATCTCGAATGAACGGCATCTGCTTGTGATCGACATGCACCATATTATTGCCGACGGGATGACGATGAGTATCTTCATCAATGAGTTCAACGCGCTCTATCAGGGATTTGAGCTCAAACCGCTGCGCATCCAATACAAGGATTTTGCTGTTTGGCAAAACAGCCGGATCCAAAAAAAGGCCTATAGGGCAAAAGAAGCATATTGGCTTGCGCAGCTTGCAGGCGAACTGCCTTACCTGAAGCTGCCAGGCGACAAGCCGAGGCCGTCTGTTCAAGATTTTCGCGGAGGCGTTGTCGAATCAACCGCCGATGCAGAATTAAAGCGAAAGCTCGAACGGCTGGCGGAACAAAATGGTGCGACGCTTTATATGGTGCTTCTCGCTGCGTACCAAACATTGCTTTCACGCTACAGCGGACAGGATGATATCATCGTCGGTTCACCCATCGCCGGCCGCCCTCATCCAGATCTGGAAAAAATCGCGGGAATGTTTGTCAATACATTGGCGCTGCGGGGATATCCGAAGGAGGAGAAAACATTTCAAGCATTTTTAACAGACATTAAAAAAACAACGCTTGAAGCGTTCGACCATCAGGAAGTGCCGTTTGAGGCGCTTGTGGAGAAGCTCGAAGTGCGGCGCGATATAAATCGGAACCCTGTGTTTGATGTGATGTTTTCTTTCCAAAATATCGAGCAGCACGAGCTGAAAATGGATGGACTCAAATTGCGTCAATGCGACCGGAAGCATACGACCGCCAAGTTTGATTTGACAATGCGTGTTAAGGAACAAAGCGGACGGCTCCTGTTCGCATTGGAATACAGCACGGCACTGTTCAAACAGGAGACCGTCGAGCGATGGGCGGGTCACTGGCAGCAGCTGCTTGAACAGGTGGCAGCCGATCCGGACATACGGCTCGGAGAGATCGACATCTTGACAGAGAAGGAAAGACATCAGCTGCTTCACACATTCAATGAGGAAAAGTCTGGTGAGCCGACAAATAAAACGATTCATCAGCTGTTTGAAGAACAAGTCTATCACAGACCAAGCCAGACAGCGGTGATCTGCGAAGATCAGTCGATCACACATCGGGAGCTGAACGACAGAGCAAATCGACTTGCACGGCTTTTGAGAAAGAAAGGCGTCAGACCTGATGATATCGTAGGCCTTGCGGTTGAGCGTTCCGTCGAAATGATCATCGGCATAATCGGAATTTTAAAGGCGGGCGGTGCTTATCTGCCGCTCGATTTGAACTCACCTGAAGAGCGGATGGGTTTTATCCTCGAGGATAGTCATGCAAAATTTTTATTGAGGCGCCAAAATGGACAAAACATTCCGTTTGCCGGGGAAACAGTTCTATTGGATGAGATCGAATCTTTGCCGGCTGAATCGAATCTTCCGGCTGTTTCAAGCCCACAGCATCTTGCGTATGCCATCTATACGTCAGGCTCGACAGGCAAACCAAAAGGAGTCCTGATTGAACAAAGCAATGTTGTCAACTTGGTCGATGGCTTGTATCAGCGCATCTACCGCCATTATGCTGAAAGCTTGAAAATTGCGCTGATTGCGCCGGTTTACTTTGACGCATCCGTTAAACAGATATTCGCCAGCTTATTGCTGGGACACACGCTGGTGATCGCTCCCGAAGCGGCGCGCTTCGATCATCGGCTGCTGACCGGTTTTTATCACCGGCAAAACATAGACATATCTGATGGTACACCAGCCCATCTTCAGCTGCTGGCCGGAGCGAAGCGGCCGGTTCACGTAAAACACTTTATCATTGGCGGAGAGGCATTGCCCGCGGATCTGGTGGAGCGGATCTGGGAAATGTATGGCGGCGGTCCGAAGCCGGTGATAACCAATATTTATGGTCCTGCGGAATGCACAGTTGACGCTGTTTCCTATCATGTGGAGCCCGGCAATCACCGAACAATACCGATAGGAAAACCGCTGCCGAATGACCAAGTCTATATTATGAACCGGTATAACAAGCTGCAGCCTGTCGGAGTTGCAGGGGAATTATGTATTGGGGGCGCGGGTCTTGCCCGCGGATACTTGAACAGGCCCGAACTGACGAGGGAGAAATTTGCGGCCCATCCGTTCACTCCAGGGGCGCGGATGTACAAAACCGGCGATCTCGCCAGATGGCTTCCTGATGGAAACATTGAGTATATAGGACGGACAGACCATCAGATCAACCTCAGGGGTTTCCGGATCGAGCCGGGAGAAATCGAAAACCGGCTGCTTGAGCATCCCGCGGTAAAGGAGGCGGCTGTTATCATGAGGGAAGACACCGGCGGGGATAAGGCGCTGTGCGCTTATTACGTCACGGAACGGCCCACAGAGGCAAAACAGCTTCGTTCGCATTTGGAAGTTGCGCTGCCTCCGTACATGGTGCCAGCGTTTTTTATCTCCCTTGAGCAAATGCCTTTGACAGCAAACGGAAAGCTTGACCGTCATGCGCTGCCAAAGCCGGATGGTGCGGTTTCTGCAGCCGAACACGTCCCGCCGGATACGGCAGCAGAAGCGCAGCTGGCCAGGTTATGGCAGGAGGTGCTCGGCATCGGGCGGATTGGCGTTGAAGACCATTTCTTTGAACTTGGAGGCCATTCGCTGAAAGCGATGACGCTTATATGGCGCATTAAACAAGAGATGAATCTTGATGTTCCGCTGCAAGCCGTGTTTCAATATCCGCGGATCAGAGACTTTGCGGGATTCATCGCGAGCTCCAAGCAGTTGAGTTTTGATCAATTGAAGGGTCATATGGTTCAACTCAGCAAAAAAGGAGACGGCAATCTGTATTGTTTTCCCGGTATTGGCGGGGCAGGCTATATTTTTCGGACATTATGCGAGCACCTTCCTGGCTGGAATGGCTTTGGAATGAACTATATCGAATCGCCAAATCGCATTGGTGAATATGTGGAACAGATTAAACGCATTCAGCCGCACGGCCCATATTACTTTTTGGCATACTCTGCGGGCTCTGCTCTTGCATACGAGGTGATTAAGCAGCTTGAATCCAACAATGACCGGGTGGAACAATTGATTCTTTTCGACTGCAGAATGGAGAACAGCAAAGAAAAGCTTGATCAGCAAAAGGTGGAAAAACATGCAGAAGAGTTTGTGGAACAGTTCATCATCGAACAATTTGTAAAGAAAAACAATATACAAGATCATGCGCACATCACATATCTTCGCAATCAAGGACGTAAAAGCGTTTTGAGCTTTTATCAATATCGGCAGGAGATGGTTTACGAAGCGCCGATCAATGCCGAGATCCATCGAATTGAAGCCGAGCATGAAAAATGGGATAATCAGGATATTGCGAACATGACGATCCAAAAACCTTTTTCTTATCAAGGATACGGAGCCCATCAAGAAATGTTGAATTCGCCATTTGCTGAAAAAAATGCAGAGATTCTGCTGGGGATTTTAAACAAAGTCAAAAGCTTATAATCTATTAACACGTACTGCCTGCCGCCGTTGGCCAGGCCGGCGGCATCCCATCCGGGGATTCCGGTGCTAAACAATAATGGAAAGCCGCATAAAATATGATGAATCATTCCCATTACCAAAAATCGGCAGGATATTGAAAATGAGCAAAGCTAAACATTTCCAATATCCTGCCGATATAAATCATATGCAGAAAAAGGAGGACGCCACATGCTCATCGTTACAACGGATACGATCGCTCATCAAACCGTACAAGAAGTGAAGGGAATCGTCACAGCCAGTATTGTCCAATCGCGAAATATTGGAAAAGATATTTTATCAGGTTTGAAATCGGTGATTGGCGGAGAACTGAAAAATTATACAGAGATGCTTGAAGATTCGAAGAAAATGGTCAAGGAACGCTTGGTAAAACAAGCGGAAGAATTGGGAGCAAACGCTATTGTCGGATTAAGATTTGAACTCTCGGCAGGACAGGGCACTTCAGAATTAATCGGATACGGAACGGCTGTCGTAATTGATTAATTGCATGCTTTTAGCAGAAAAAAACGCCTTCTATTAAGGCGTTTTCTCTGACTGCTCTGTTTTCTTACGGTTTGAGATAAGATGGGGGTATTTTCTATAGATGATGATCATGATGATCAGCATGTACGCGCCATAGATGCCGAAGGACACCAGTTTATGTTCGCTGAAATTGGCGCCGGCAATCGATATGACAAGGACATTGGGGATTTTCCCGAGCGTTGATGCTGTGAAAAAGACCGCCCATTTGATGGTGCTCAAGCCGCAGACAGTGTTCATGACAACGGAAGGAATGACAGGTATCAGCCTGCCCAAAAGGACGGCTGTAAAGGCATTCTGATGAAAATAAGCTTCATATTCACTGATTTTAGGATATTTCGAAGTCTTTTTCCTCGCCCAATCCCTGAATCCGTAGCGGGCAAGAAAAAACAGCAGCATTGTGCCGAGCATCGATCCTGATAATGTGATCAAGACACCGCTTGCGATACCGAAAACCGCTCCGTTTAGGCCGGCGATGATGGCAAACGGTACGACAGGGAAAAAGACGCAGGCTGCCACGAGCAGGATGCTCAACATGACCGACAACATTCCGCCTAGTTTGATCAGCTCAAGCCAGGCTTCTTTTTGTGAAAATCCGGCCATGATCATTACAATGACCGCAACAAAGCTTAATCCTTTTTTTATCATACCGATGTCCGCTGCCTTTCTATGAATTCATTACATCTTTAACAACGCGTCTTCCAAATAAGCCAAGATCTCATCAGCTTTTGATAGATTGCAATTGCTGAGCATGATGAGAACCTTTTTTTGGTCAATGAAGCGGTTGATAGAGCTGATAAATCCGTGGATTTCTCCATCATGCCATATTTTATACTTATTTTGTTTATTAATAAACCAACCATATCCGATCAAATTGTTTTGCACAAGTCCTGAAAACGGGCCGTCACACGGAAAAGCCGGTTTTCTGACACAGCTGTACAAGATTTCTTTAAGCGCGCTTTCCGAGATCAGTTTTTCAGTATATAACGCCCGGTCCCACAAATATAAATCCTCGACGGTTGAGTAGAGCCCGCTTTCTCCATGGCCGTAGACGATCGGCGCTTGAACCGTTCCCCGATTAATTGCTAAATATCCGACTGTTGGAAAAATATCTGCCGGAGAAGTGAAAAATCCGGAGTTTTTCATGCCTAAAGGTTCAAATATCAACTTTTGGATGTTGTGTTCATAAGAGTCGTCTGTGACCGTTTCAATGATTTTAGCCAGCAGGATGTAACCCGAATTGCTGTAGCTAAATCTCTGTCCGGGAGTGAATTCGAGCGGCTTGTCCACAAAGAGGGAAATGAATTGGTCCAATGTCGAAAGTGTTAATTCGATATCGAGCAGTTCTTCTTCCAAAAAATCCGGAATGCCTGAAGTATGGCTTAACAGGTGTTTGATGGTGATCCTGTCCCCGTTCGGATAGTCGGGCAAATACAATTGAACGGGGTCAGATGTCTTGAGCAGACCTTTTTCGTGCAATTGCATGATCGCAACAGCGGTAAACTGCTTTGTCAAAGAAGCGATCTGATAGCGCGATTCCGGTCCGTTTTCAATTTTATCCCTGTAATTGGAGTATCCGTAACCCTTGGACAATATAATACCATTCTTGTCTGCCAGCAGGATGCTGCCGTGAAAATGATTTCTGGATGCTTGTTCCATTAGATAGGCATCGAGCTGATCTGTTGTGTGTTCCAAAAAAACCAGTCCTCTCATATCTATAGTTAATGAAATAGAAAGCGGTTTGTTGATAGTGCAGGCACGACAAACATAACATTATAAAAAAGTTCAGGGATTTACCATCATTTGCGTTATAATTTAAGCTAAATTTAAGTAAATTTAGACAAAATTTTGACAAAAATTCCTCGGCGCCGAGCTGACATTTATATGTTTTGCCGGTGTCTTTTTTTTATCGGAAAAGGCTGAAATATAAGGCTGTGGTAACGAAATAAGGATGAAAGTCAAGTTTTTTTTCGAAGATGAGACTAAAGCTCTGAGTTTTATTTTCGAAGAAAGGACTATATTAGTATTTTTTAATTTTACCTTAATTTTGAAGGGTTTTTCCTTTATTATCTATAATATCTTCATTTAATATATGTGCATGAAAGCGAGATCGGTGACTCTTTTGCACTACAGCAAACTGCCGCCATCCGCATTCCAAAACATTACAGGAGGTTTTAAAATGGAACAAAAACATATCGCCATTTTCAATATTCCGGCTCATGGACATATTAATCCGACACTTGCATTAACAAAAAAACTCGTGGAGCGCGGCTATCGCGTGACATATCCGGTCACAGACGAGTTTGTCGCGGCAATTGAAGAAACGGGGGCAGAGCCGCTTCAATACCGCTCTACTTTAAACATCAATCCCCAAACAATCAGAGAGATGATGAAAAATAAAGAAGATATGCCGCAGGCGCCGAAAATGTTTATGAAAGAGGTGGAAGAGGTTTTGCCTCAGCTTGAAGAGCTTTACCAACATGACCGGCCTGACCTGATCGTTTACGATTTTATGGCCATGACAGGTAAACTCATAGCGGAAAAGCTTGGGGTCGAGGCGGTGCGGCTTTGCTCGACATATGCTCAGAACGAGCATTTTCAATTCAAGGATCTGGTAGAAAGGATGCAGATCGAAAAGGTTGGTCAACAGGTTTCTGATTTGAAAAATGCCAATTTTTCGACAGCGAGATTTGAAGAACTGTTTGAACCGGCAAAGCTGAACATTGTGTTTATGCCGCGCGCTTTTCAGCCTTATGGCGACACATTTGACGAACGTTTCCGTTTTGTTGGTCCATCTCTTGCCGAACGTAAATTTCAGAACAACAATGAGCAGCTTGTCAAAGACGATGGCCGCCCGGTGATGCTCATTTCATTGGGAACGGCGTTCAATGCTTGGTCTGAGTTCTATAGTATGTGCATCGATGCGTTCAGGGATACAAAATGGCAGGTCATCATGTCGGTAGGAGCAGCCATCGATCCCGAAAGCTTTGAGGACATCCCTGACAATTTTTCGATTCGTCAGTCTGTTCCGCAGCTCGAGATCCTTAAAAAAGCAAAGCTGTTCATTACTCATGGCGGAATGAACAGTACGATGGAAGCATTAAATGAAGGTGTTCCTCTCGTTGTGATTCCGCAAATGCCTGAACAGGAGATGACGGCCCGCCGCGTTGAAGAGCTTGGTCTCGGCCGTCATCTGCAGCCTGAAGCAACCACGGTTCAACGATTGCAGGAAGCCGTCTCTCAAGTCGATGATAACACTGAACTTCTGAATCGGGTCAAAGACATGCAAGAAAACATAAAAGAAGCGGGAGGAGCGGAAAAAGCCGCTGATGAAATCGAAGCGTTTTTCAAGCCGATTACGGTAAATTAATGGTTTGAAGAAGCATCTTGCACAACCGGTCATATACGAGCCCTGGGGAATTTAAATGTTCCCCAGGGCTGTTTTGTTTGAACAAGTCCAGAAGAGGCTAAAAAGTATACAGTGTCACATTTTGAACATACTACTTTCTATTCATGTGTGACTTTTTAGAACGTATGACTAGGAGGAAGCATTATGTCAAACCAGGGCAAATTCAAAAAAACAATGTCATTGCTGGATCTGATTTTGATCGGGATGGGCGCGATATTCGGCTCAGCTTGGCTGTTTGCCGTCAGCAATGTCGCTTCAAAAGCCGGACCTGCGGGAAGCTTTTCCTGGATTATCGGAGGGGTGATCATCCTGTTAATCGGTCTGGTCTATGCGGAGCTTGGCGCAGCTTTGCCGCGCACGGGGGGAATTATCCGCTACCCTGTTTATACGCACGGCCATCTTGTCGGGTCTTTAATTTCCTTTATCACGATCGTTGCGTATACCAGTCTGATTTCGATTGAAGTCACAGCAGTCCGCCAGTATATGGCTTATTGGTTTCCCGGATTGACGATAGAAGGGTCAGAGTCGCCGACCATCATCGGCTGGCTTTTGCAATTTACTTTATTATGCTTGTTCTTTTTGCTGAATTACTGGAGTGTGAAAGCATTCGCAAAATCCAATTTGATCATTTCCATTTTTAAATATGTTGTTCCTTTGACCATCATTGTCGTACTTGCGTTTCACTTTAAAGCGGCCAATTTTACAGCAGGTGATTTTTCGCCGTTCGGCTTTGCCGGTGTACAGGCATCAATTTCGACAGGCGGTGTCATGTTCGCCTATCTCGGGCTTCATCCGATTGTTTCGGTCGCAAGCGAAGTAAAAAACCCGCAGCGGAATATTCCCGTCGCTTTGATTATATGTATCATCGTTTCTGCCTGCATCTACACGATTTTGCAGGTGGTGTTTATCGGCGCGATTCCGACGGATATGCTTGAGAATGGTTGGAAGGCGATTGGAAAGGAATTTTCTTTGCCATTTAAAGATATCGCCGTTCTGCTGGGGTTGGGCTGGCTTGCGACTCTTGTTGTGCTGGACGCGATTTTGTCTCCGGGCGGGAACGGAAATATCTTTATGAATACGACGTCACGTTTAGTATATGCATGGGCGCGGAACGGTACTTTGTTTCAAGTGTTCAAGAAGGTCAATAAACCTACAGGAATTCCCCGTCCGTCTTTATGGCTGTCATTTGGGCTGGCCGTTTTCTGGACGCTTCCTTTTCCGTCTTGGGATGCGCTCGTCAATGTTTGTTCGGTTGCATTGATTCTTTCTTATGCGATTGCTCCAGTATCTGCAGCAGCTTTAAACCTTAACGCGAAGCATGTAAAAAAACCGCTGCAGATTAAAGGCATGGCTGTCATTGCCCCGATTTCATTCGTCTTTGCGTCATTTATTGTGTACTGGTCGGGATGGAATACGGTTTCGTGGCTGCTCGGCTCCCAGCTGGTGATGTTTGCCATCTATTGGGCCTGCAAAAAATTCGTCCCGACGGATGATGTACCGTTCCGACAGCAGCTAAAGTCTGCATGGTGGCTTGTCGGCTACTATATCATACTGCTGATTTTTTCATACTTGGGCTCCTTCGGAAACGGTTTGGGCTTATTGAAGACGCCTGTAGATTTGACTCTGATTGCGGTCTGCTCCATTGCGGTATTTTATTGGGCGAAGTATACGGCATTACCGGAAGCCGTGATCGATTATGATGAGAAAAAAGAGGAACCTGTGTAATTCCGTAAAAAAAGGAACCCGCCTGCTGCAGGTTCCTTTTCTTTTATATTTGCGGCAAATCTTTCGCTGTTTCAGAAGCTTTCATATCCGTGTTGATTTGTGCAGATATGTTTTCTGGATGATAGTAACCCTTGGATATCATATAATTCGTGATTTGTTCATGTGTTTCAATCGCATCGTTTAAATATTGCTTAAGCGTATCTCTTACTTCGGGGGAAGTTGTTTCTGTAATGGCTGTTGCTATGTTTTTAACGCCTGTTTTAGCGGTAATCAAAAAGTCTGTCGCGATTACCTGTTCAGTCATCGCTCCCATACCCGTCATGTTCTGGATAAATTCGTTCATAGATTTTCACCCCTTGTTGTTAATAATCCTTGCAAATGTTCGATCTGATGTTTGGTTTGGGAAGCATCCCGTTCCAGGATGTCTCTAAGTTTCTGATCTTTCACGAGCCCGGTCATCGTTGAAGACTTAGTCAGGCAGAGATTTTTAAACATCAGAAGTTCATGCAGCTCCAATGTTTCGTGAATAGCGTTGTTCAAAGAAAACATTCCTTTCGATGATATTTGGCACTCGCAGTATATTTTGGAGGAATATAGTTGTTTTATTCATTTTTAGAACTTGCAATTTTTTACTCATTTGCAATACTTCACTCTGCTAAACCTTACGAACCCGGAAGAATTTCGTCAAAAGCCACGTTCCTTGCGGAAAATGAAGCGTCAGCTGCCATACGCCTCCTCCGTCAAGGTCATACTCCCGCATCAGGAGCATTTTTTTGCCGATGCTCCGCGAGTCTTCAAACCAAACAACATGTCTTTTGCCTTGTTCATCGGTATATTCGAAAAACGGGGACTCATATTCTTTGGCATATTGAATCCGAGTTTGATGCCGCATAGCGAGCTGTATCGCATCATGATTTGAGATTCCCGGATAGGTGGCGCCGGGCTGATACGGAAGAGTCCAGTTATAGCCGTAAAGCGGAAACCCGAGAATGATTTTATGTTTTGGAACCCGGCTGAGGGCAAATTGGATGGTTTGCCTCACTTCATTGATCGGTGCCACAGGACCGGGCTCACTTGCCCCGTGATGCCAGTCGTAAGCCATGATGAACATCAGATCGACGACCGAGCCGATTCCGCCGTAATCATAGCCTCTTAACCAGGCGATATCCTCGCTTGTTTTTGGGGGGACGGCGATCGTCACTACGTATCCGGACGGCTGAAGCCGTCCCTTCAGTTCGCGCAAAAAGCCCGTGAATAAGTCCCTGTCTTCCGCTGATATATTTTCAAAATCAATATTAACCCCCGCATATCCTTTTCTTGAAATGGTGGCTGCAATGTTCGCGATCAGATTGCTTCTGGCTGCGGGGCGGTTCAGGACTTGATGAGCCAGCGCTGAGCTGAAGCCTGTTTCGGTTAAGTTGGTGACCGTCATCAGAGGGGGGACGCGGCGCCTCCATGCCGTTTGAACAGCAGGCAGATCATTGATGTCATTTAAAGACCCGTCATTTGAAAAATGGTATTCAAAAAACGCCAGGTAAGTGGCATAAGGAGCGAAATCATTGATCAGCTCCTGATCTAATTGAGGGCTCCTCAGCCCGTAATAGCCTAAAGCTGTGATCGGTTTTTTCGGTGTGTCGGGGATCGTAATTTTCATGCCGGGGCGCATGGCGGCCGGCGCGATATGCGGGTTTGCCTGTCGCAGGAGCGCCGCTGATACAAATGACCGGTCGGCAATCGAATAAAAATTGTCTCCATATTGAACGGTGTATGTATAAAGCGGGATTAAAAGGGCCTGTCCCGGAACGATATTTGTTTCAGTCAGTCCGTTCGTCAAACGGATTTGATCAGTGGAAATACCGAATGCTGAACCGATGCCATATAAAGAATCTCCAGGCCGAACGGTATAAATAAACAACTGTCACACTTCCTTTATTCCGTTTATTTTGAATCGGATCGCTTTATGCTATGTCTATGAGAGCTGTAAAACAATCATGCTCTGTTTTTCGGCGGGCCGGCTGCGGGTTGTTTTTGAAAAAAATCTTGACTGTTTAGTCTAAAAAGAGTATTCTTCACGATAGGGAGGTGATAACCAGTTGGGAAGGAATAAAGAATTTGATACCGCCCTTGTTCTTCATAAGGCGATGGAAGTGTTTGGGCAATACGGTTTTGAAGGAACGTCGCTCCAAGATTTACTCAGCCATTTGGGAATTGCACGGCAGAGCCTATACAATACGTTCGGCACGAAGCGCGACCTTTTTTTGGCAGCCCTCAAGCGCTATTTGGGGGATAAAAATGCCCGGGTCATTGAAATGCTTGAAAGCCCGGGATCTGTGAAACAGGCGATCAGGCAAATCTTTCAGGAGGGGTTTGAAGTCCTGAAGGATCCCGAACGTGCAAAAGCATGCTATATCATCAACAGCGCAATTGAACAAATGCCGCATGATGCGGAAGTTTCCGAGTATTTTCAAAACCAGACAAAACAGCTTGAAGCCGCATTTTACAAAGCTCTTGTCAGGGCGCAATCGCAAGGCGAATTAAAGGATCATCATCAAGATCTGCTCGCACTGGCCCGTTTTTTAAATCAAGCGCGGCTGTCTCTTACCTTTAACGCTAAAATAACGGCGGATTTTGATGTTCTTCAGGACATGATCGATATCAGCCTATCTGTTTTGGATTAATCGCCGGACGACAGTAAAGCGGGTAAAGATTCGGCTTCGGCTTTACCCATTTTGATTGTCGGTATTTTTTGTTTATTTTAGACTGATCAGTCTAAAAAATAAAATCCGAGGTGAATGAAATGAGTATCAGCATAACGAAGGTTATTGAGCGATTTTTAGACTCTATGCTTGAAAAAGATATGAAGAAGTGGATTGAACTGTGGGATGATCAAGCCGTTTTCGAATTTCCGTATGCACCGGCGGGTTTTCCAGAAAAAATTGAAGGGAAATCCGCAATCTATGACTATATTAAGGATTTTCCAGAAAAAATTGATATTGTACGTTTCACTCCTCCTGTCATTTATCAAATACCTGATTCAAACACGGCGATTGCAGAGTTTGAGTGCGAGGGAACCGTCATCTCAATGGGGCTGCCGTACAAACAGAAGTACATCAGCGTCATTAAAACGAAGGATGGGAAAATCGTCCACTATAAAGATTACTGGAATCCATTGACCGTGATCGAAGCATTTGGAGGACAGCCGGAATCCTTTCTAGCGCCAGTCCAAAACGATGATCAGTATAAGGAGTGTGGGAAATGAACGGAAACCGTATATTAATAACTGGCGGAACAGGCACAACAGGAGGCCGCATTGCCAAGCGCTTGATTTCATCATTTGAGGGGAGCATCGTACGCATTGCGAGCAGAAGGAAACCGCTGATGAGCGGAGCCGAGCATGTATATTTTGACTGGAATGATGAAACGACTCACAGGGAGGCGCTGAAACATGTTGCAAAACTGTATCTTGTCGCGCCTGTCGGCGTCTATGATCCCTCCAATGCAGTGCTGCCGTTTGTAGAACGCGCTCTTGAATCCGGAGTGAGGCGGATTGTCATGCTCAGCGCCGCAATTATCGATGAAGACGGCCCTGTCTTTGGAAAGATTCATCAGGCGGTCAAGGACCTTGCTCCGGAATGGGCGATTCTCAAGCCTTCTTATTTCATGCAAAATTTTATCAATGTCCAGCATGCAGACTCTATTAAAACGAGCGGCGAAATCATTACTGCTTCGGGGGACGGGAAGGTGGGCTTTGTTGATGCGGACGACATTGCTGAAGTCGGCGTCCGTGCGTTAATGGATGACATTCCTCATAATACAGACCACGTGATCACCGGGCCTCAAGCATTAAGCTACGCTGAAGCGGCCGCGATTATCGGCGAGGCGGCCGGGCGAACAGTCAGCCATGTCAATATTTCAGTGTCAGCACTTAAAGACAGGCTGATGAAAGCCGGATTATCGCCGGAGTATGCCAGCTTCATGGCGGACTTGGATCAAAAAATCAAGCATGGAGCTGAAAATCGCATCACCAATACAGTTGAGCGTGTAACCGGGAGAAAGCCGCGTTCATTGGCCGCCTTTGCCGAAAGCCATGCCCGATCCTGGAATCATGCTTGATTGATCACTGGCGTCAGACTTGGACTGAACGGTCGTTTTCCCCTCTTTTTTGACCGTTCAGTCTTGAATTTTTCAGTAAAACTTTTCATTGATTTCCCAGGATTCAACTGTATAGTAGGCCAAGTGTGGGTCAATCCCCATCCCCATTAAATATGCCATCGCAGCCACTTCTTCCATGGCATGGCGGTATGAAGTCGCTTGCGCTTCATTGAGCCCGTAATGAACAAATGGTGCGATTGTGCATAAGGTGACCGGTTTAAGATGGGGGAATAATGGACATTTGATCTGGTGCGCCAATGCCTCGGACTGCGGATATTGCGGAAATGGTACATCCGGCTGGGGGGCAGCTCCCGGCATATGCATATGTTCTTTGTTTTCCATCAGTTTCGTCCTTTCTCGGTAAGTTTCGTTGTATCGTATGCTCCGCTAATGTCCTGCGTGTTAGACGAAGATCACGACTTGGGATTTTTGCTGTCCTTACGATCAATCAAGCAAATAAAAGGACAGGTAGACAAAACATGAGTAGACTAAAAGAGAAATCAAAGAAGGAGGGTGTTTAAGATGGCCAAACATCATTTCCATCTACAGGCAGACTGGCCTGGAAAAAGAAACGACGTAGGAAGGATTGAAAGCGGAAATCTAAAAACCGAGATATCTATCCCAAAGGAAATGGACGGTCCAGGAGCAGGCACAAACCCCGATGAGATGCTGCTTGGCGCGGCTGCGACGTGCTATATCATTACGCTCGCTGCCATGATGGAAAGGAGCGGCCTTGAAAAAGAGGGGCTGACGATGGAATCGGAAGCTGTCGTGGATGTGACAGGGGGCGTTTTTACATATGAGAAAATCATTCACAGACCTGTGATCCGCTTAACAAAAGACGCGTCAGAAAAAGATGTGGAGCTTGCCGGAAAATTGGCTCAAAAAGCGGAAACATCATGTATGATTTCCCGGGCCGTTCAAGGGAATGTAGCCATTGAACTGGAGCCGGAGATCATTGTGCCATAAATAAACAAGGCAAGCTTGTTCAAACGGTCATCTACTGCTGCCGTTTGGCCGGCTCTAAACGTTCTGAATGAAGCTGGGCTGGCGGCTCCCCGGCTTCTTCCCCTTTTGAATGGTTTAACAAATAGACGCCGCCAATGACTAAAACGAGTCCGATGATCGTTTTTAGGCTGAACGGTTCATGAAACAATAAACAGCCGATGGCCGCGGTCAGCGCTGTTCCCGTTCCGGCCCATGTGGCATAGGCCGATGAAAGAGGGATCGTTTTTAAAGAAAAGCTGAGAAATGTAAACGATGATGCGAACCCGATTACGACGCCGATTACCGGAACAGGGGCGCTGAATCCTTCCGAAAGCTTCAGCATTGTACTTCCGAATACCTCTGAAAGTATGGCCGCCGCTAAAAATAGAATGCCTTTCATTTAAATCCCTTCCTTATGTGAGATTGATCAGTACAACGCCTAAAACTAGACAAAGAATGCCGAATACAGCCCGGCGGTTCAGTTTTTCTTGAAACCACATCACACCGATGAAGGTCGTCAGTACTGTGCCCGCGCCGCTCCATGTCGCATATGAGAGGCTGAGCGGGATGAATTGCAATGTCAGCGACATCATATAAAAGGCCAGCGCATATCCGATGACGACAAGAACCCCCGGCTGCCATCGCGCAAATCCGTCAGACACTTTCAGCATCGCGGCGGCTGCAGCCTCGGACAGGATCGCGACCAGAAGAAACAAATAGCCCGTAATCATAACACATCCTCCTCATTAAGATGACTCAATAGAAGCCCATTTCCTTCTTATCCGGCGGTCCGGAGCCCGTACACCGGGAGCGGCATTGCAGGCTTGTCCATGGCTAAACCGCAGAGCATAGCCGAAATTCCTAAAGTTGGGGACAAAAAGAAATATAAAAGGCCGGTATGATAAAGCTGGTGTCAGTTTTAGACATAAAAAAATCCCCCCGGCTATACATACCGGATGGCAAAATCCATCATAAATGATCCGAAAGATCCAAGTCAAGCGGATTGTTATGTAGAAAGGCCCCTTTTTGAGGCCCTTTATTTGTCAGTAGAATGGGTAGTAAGGAAATGGCGGGTAATAAGGGTATCCGAAAGGGCTTATCAGCGCTCCGGCTGTAAGTCCGCCTAAAAATCCTCCGAGAAATGGCCCCGGCCCGTAAAAGAATGGTCTTCCGAAGAAAGGTCTTCCAAAAAAAGGCCTTCCGAAAAATGGTCTGCCGATGATTCGATCGTCCTCAACCTGGTATAAATCGTCATGTCCGAATTCATTCATAAAAAAATTCCCCCAGTAATAAAATGATATCTGACTAACATCAATGTATTCCGCCCGGTTTTTTTTGCCTGGGCAGACGGCTATAAAAGGGCCGATTTTTTAATCAATCCGCCCTAAAAGGAGAGAGGGACATGGCATTATATCCGTCAGATTGGACGAAGGCCCCCGCGCATGCTCATGCATACAGAGCGACAACGTCTGAAGCCGAAGGACACATCCATTTGATTGAGGGATTTTCACAGCCGGCGAATGGAAGCAATACAGATCGGCATGTCCATTTCTATTCAGGGATTACGTCCTTTGACAGAAGACACTACCACAGATACTACGCGATTACGGGACCGGCGATTCCCAGGGCTGACGGGGCGCACTACCATGAGATCGAGGGCATTACCTATCTGGCCTATACGACTGCTCCGCCGATCCAGTACGGAGGTGTCGTTTATGTCAGCGACGGCTACAAGGAGAGGCACAGACACTCATATAAAGGGATCACAAGAGAAATCGTCGGAAATGAACCGCTTGGCTGGTGAAGGAAATGTTTGCCATGAAACAAAAAAGGGTAAAATGAAATAGGTGTTTTTGAACGTTAAATGGTATAATGGGAGGAGCTTGCTTAAAGAGAGTGATCATGAGTGAATAAAAAGAAACCGCCGGTCATCGTCTTGATCGGACCGACCGCTGTGGGCAAGACACAATTAAGCGTGATGCTGGCCGGCAGTTTAAACGCAGAAATTATCAGCGGCGATTCGATGCAGATTTATAAAAAAATGGACATCGGCACAGCAAAAATCAAAGAAGAGGAAATGAATGGAATACCGCATCATCTTCTTGATATTAAGGAGCCGACCGAATCCTTTTCCGTCGCTGAATATCAGGAGATGGTCAGGGAGAAAATGGCTGAAATTGAAAGCCGCGGGAAGCTGCCGATGATCGTAGGCGGGACTGGGCTGTACATTCAGTCTGTCCTTTATGACTATTCATTTACAGAGGATGCAAGCGACCCCGCATTCCGGGCGGAGATGGAAAACCTCGCGTCAACAAAAGGGGCTGATTATATTCACGGCCTGCTGGCGGTGCGTGATCCCGAATCTGCCAAAGCGATTCATCCGAACAATACGCGGAGAGTGATCAGAGCGCTCGAAATACTACATACTTCCGGAAAAACCATGACTGAACATATGGAAGGCCAGAAAAAAGACCTTTTGTACAACACGGCCCTCATCGGCCTGACGATGGATCGGGAAGTGCTTTATGACAGAATCAACAGGCGGGTCGACCAGATGATGGACGAGGGCCTGCTTGAAGAAGTAAAGCGCCTTTATGATGGACACGTCAGGGGCTGCCAGTCGGTTCAGGCGATCGGCTATAAAGAGCTCTATGCGTATCTCGAAGGCAAAGAGCCGCTGGACGCGGCAGTAGAGACGCTGAAGAGAAACTCGAGACGCTATGCCAAACGGCAGCTGACATGGTTCAGGAACAAAATGGACGTCGCCTGGTTTGACATGACGCCCCCTGTCAACATCGAGCAGAAAAAACAGGAAATTTTCGCTTATATAGCAGGAAAGCTCGAACTTTAATCGAAACAATATGTTATAGAGAAACAAGGAGGACCAGAATATGAAATCGATAAATATTCAAGATCAGTTTTTGAATCAGATCCGTAAAGAAAATACATTTGTCACGGTCTTTTTACTCAACGGATTTCAACTGCGCGGACAGGTAAAAGGATTTGACAATTTCACAGTATTGCTTGAGACGGAAGGAAAGCAGCAGCTCATATACAAGCACGCCATTTCAACCTTCGCACCGCAGAAAAACGTCCAGCTCGAACTCGAATAGCGATTCGCGGCTCAGAAAGACCATGCCCGCCGGCATGGTCTTTTTATGTATCGCCCGCCAACCGCGATGCGGTAAAATCAACTCCCGATGCATACAAATTTACAAAGCGGGCGCTAACCGATAAACTAGGTATTGTTTGAACCAAAAGGAGCAAAGGAATGAGCGAAACGATGAAACCTAAAATTGTCATTAACCACTGGGAAGAAACGTGTGAAGATGATTCCTGCTACGAATACGGAACAAGCGTTCTTGTGAATGGGAAAGAGCTGATCAGGGAAGCTTCCATTCTGACCGCCGTTAAATCGGTCCTTGAAGAACTCGGGATTGAAGCCGATATTAAAGAAGTATGCGAAAACAAGTGCTGCGACGCTTACAAAAAATAAGCGAAAAAGTCTAGTCTACTAACTCAATTTTTTTCGTGTTATGATAGATTTCGGTTTATGAGTAGGGTGAGCATCAGCTCTCATTCTACTCATATTTCTTTGGCCTGCGGGCTCCTAAGCTGGAGCTAATTGTGAACTTTCTCAACTTGCGAATCAATATATTGTGTTTTTCGGAATGATAGTATACTATATATTGTGTAAGATGAGTTGAGAGACTCGGGAACAATTTTAATAGGTCGTGATAATGATGTTTCAAATCGTATTTGATTCAAAGACGGGGAATGTTCAGCGCTTTGTGGATAAAACGCCGTTTCGGAATAAGCGGAAAGTCAGCGCAGACGAGTATTTAGACGAGCCGTTTATTTTGATCACGTACACGACAGGGTTTGGAGAAGTTCCGAAAACAACTGAGATGTTTCTTGAAAAAAACGCCCATCTCTTACTGGGAGTCGCGGCGAGCGGAAACAGAAATTGGGGAGATAATTTTGCGAGGAGCGCAGAAAAAATATCGAGACAGTATCAAGTCCCGATTCTCCACAAATTTGAACTCAGCGGGACGGCTAAAGACGTTGAACTGTTTACTCAGGAGGTAGAAAGAGTTGTCACAAAATCAAGTGCCAAAATGGATCCAGTTAAACAATGAGATCATGATTCAAAAAGACGGGAAATTCCAGTTTGATAAAGATAAAGAAGCTGTACATAGTTATTTTGTAGATTATATCAACCAAAATACGGTGTTTTTTCATGATCTGAAAGAAAAAATCGATTACTTAATTAAAAATGACTATTACGAAGAAGAATTTTTAAGCCGCTACACCTTTGAAGAAATCAAAGAAGTGTTTAAAGAGGCATACGCCAAAAAATTCAGATTCCCGTCATTTATGAGCGCCTTTAAGTTTTACAATGACTATGCGCTGAAAACCAACGATAAGAAAAAAATTCTTGAACGCTATGAAGACCGGATTTCCATCGTCGCCTTATTCTTTGCAAACGGTGATAAGGAGAAAGCGAAGGAATTCGTCAGAATGATGATCAACCAGGAATACCAGCCGAGCACGCCGACTTTCTTAAATGCCGGACGCAAACGCCGCGGCGAGCTTGTCAGCTGTTTTCTCCTTGAAGTCAATGATTCATTAAACGACATTTCCAGAGCCGTGGATATTTCCATGCAGCTTTCCAAGCTTGGCGGGGGCGTATCCCTCAACCTTTCAAAATTGCGCGCGAAAGGCGAAGCCATTAAAGACGTCGAAAACGCCACAAAAGGGGTCGTCGGCGTCATGAAGCTATTGGACAACGCGTTCCGCTACGCTGACCAAATGGGACAGAGACAAGGCTCAGGCGCGGCATATTTAAACATTTTCCACCGCGATATCAACGATTTCCTTGACACGAAGAAAATTTCCGCGGACGAGGATGTCAGGGTAAAAACGCTGTCCATCGGGGTTGTCATTCCGGATAAATTCGTCGAGCTGGCAAGAGAGGATAAAGCGGCATACGTATTCTATCCTCACACTGTCTATAAAGCATACGGCGAACATATGGACGAGATGGACATGAACGAGATGTACGACCGTTTAGTGGAAGACCCGAGGGTCAAAAAAGAAAAAATCAACCCGCGCAAAATGCTTGAAAAGCTTGCGATGCTAAGATCGGAATCCGGGTATCCGTACATCATGTTCCAAGACAACGTCAACAAAGTGCACGCGAACAACCATGTGTCCAAGGTTAAATTTTCCAACCTTTGTTCAGAGGTGCTTCAGGCTTCCCAAGTATCGGCCTACACGGATTACGGCATGGAAGATGAAATCGGTCTGGATATCTCCTGCAACCTGGGTTCTTTGAATATCCTGAATGTGATGAAAAACAAATCGATCGAACAAACGGTCAAGCTTGCCACAGATTCATTGACACACGTTTCAGAAACGACAAATATCACGAATGCGCCGGCCGTCAAAAAGGCGAACAAAGCGATGAAATCGATCGGTCTCGGAGCGATGAACCTTCACGGATATTTAGCGCAGAACGGTATTTCCTATGAAAGCGAAGAAGCCAGAGATTTCGCGAACACTTTCTTTATGATGATGAACTTCTATTCGATTGAACGGTCTGCAGAGATCGCCAAACAAAAAGGGGAAACGTTCTATCAATATGAAGGTTCCACATATGCAACCGGAGAATACTTTGAAAAGTATATTACACAAGATTTCTCGCCGAAATTTGAAAAGATTGCAAAGCTTTTTGATGGCATGCACATCCCGACAAAAGAGGATTGGAAGCGTCTGAAGGAGTTTGTCGCAGAACACGGCTTGTACCACAGCTACAGACTGTGCATCGCGCCGACCGGATCAATTTCTTATGTCCAGTCAAGCACCGCATCGGTTATGCCGATCATGGAGCGGATTGAAGAACGAACATACGGCAACTCAAAAACATACTATCCAATGCCTGGACTTGCGCCAAGCAACTGGTTCTACTACAAGGAAGCGTACGATATGGACATGTTTAAGGTTGTGGACATGATTGCAACGATCCAGCAGCACGTTGACCAAGGCATAAGCTTTACATTGTTCCTGAAAGATACAATGACGACACGCGATCTGAACCGGATCGATCTCTATGCCCACCACAAAGGGATCAAAACACTTTACTATGCGAGAACGAAGGATACAGGGCAAGAAGGCTGTCTTTCTTGTGTCGTTTGATTAAAGGAGAGTATGAGAAAGTGACGAAAATATATGATGCAGCAAACTGGTCAAAGCATGAAGATGATTTTACCCAGATGTTTTACAACCAAAATGTAAAGCAGTTTTGGCTTCCGGAGGAAATCGCCTTAAACGGCGATCTTCTCACATGGAAGTACCTGGGCCAAAATGAGCAGGATACTTATATGAAAGTGCTCGCGGGGCTGACGCTTCTGGATACGGAACAGGGAAATACGGGAATGCCGCTCGTGGCGGAGCATGTCGAAGGACACCAGCGCAAAGCGGTGCTGAACTTCATGGCCATGATGGAAAATGCGGTTCACGCCAAATCCTATTCAAACATTTTCATGACTCTTGCCCCGACAGAGACGATCAATGAAGTCTTTGAATGGGTGAAACAAAATAAATACCTGCAAAAAAAAGCGCGGATCATTGTCGGACTGTATGAAAAAATCCGCCAAGGCGACAAAATCTCGCTGTTCAAAGCAATGGTCGCGTCCGTGTATTTGGAAAGCTTCCTGTTTTACAGCGGCTTCTATTACCCGCTCTATTTTTATGGACAAGGCAAGCTGATGCAAAGCGGCGAAATCATCAACCTGATCCTGCGGGATGAAGCGATCCACGGCGTCTATGTCGGCCTGCTCGCCCAGGAAATTTATAATAAGCAGACGCCTGAGAAGCGGGAAGAGCTGTATGCATTTGCGATCGACCTCTTAAAAGAGCTCTATGAAAACGAGCTTGAGTATACCGAAGATCTGTATGATCAAGTCGGTCTTTCACACGATGTGAAAAAATTCATCCGCTACAATGCCAACAAAGCGCTGATGAACCTTGGCTTTGAACCTTATTTTGAAGAGGAAGAGATCAACCCGATCGTATTGAACGGTTTAAATACGAAGACCAAGTCGCACGACTTCTTCTCAATGAAAGGAAACGGCTACAAAAAGGCGACCGTCGAACCATTAAAGGACGAAGACTTCTATTTTGGCGATAAGTAAAGACAGGGCTTGGGGAATGGTCCCAAGCCTGCAGTCTTTATATGGACTTGAATAAAAGGCGAAATGAGAGCAGAACCGATCTGCTCTTTTATCTTGAGGAGGAAACGGATACAATGGGAAAAATGGATGAAATGATTCTCGTGGCGCCGCGGGAAGAGGTATTTGCAAAAGAAACGCTGACCTTCCAAGGCGTCAATAGCGACCAGGAAACAATTCAGAAGATCATGACACAAATTGAGCGCCATTTCAGCGAAATGAGAAGGGGAGACGCAGAGGAAAACCCTTCTTTTAAACAGCCGATTCCTTATGTCGTCATTAAAAGAGAAGATGAGATATTCGTTTACGAACGGCTTGAAGGAGGCGGGGAAGCACGGCTCCATAACAAGCTTTCTCTCGGATTCGGCGGCCATATGAACTTTGCGGCAGGCCTCGATTTTGCTGATATTTTGAAGCTGAACACAGACCGGGAGCTTAATGAGGAGCTTTTGATCGCTGAATCTGATAAAGAGAAAATGATCACGCTCGGCCTCATTAATGATGATGGAAACAGCGTCGGCGAAGTCCATATCGGCATTCTTTCCGCCCTTGAGCTGAAAGCAGGCGCACGCGTTGAAGTAAAAGAAAAAGACCAGATTGCAGGACGGTGGATGAAAGCCGCCGATCTGAAAGAGAAAAGCGTGTATGACAGACTTGAACCATGGTCGCAATTTGTCGTTGATATCTTAGTATAAATAAAAAGAGGTTTGGTCTTCTCGGCCAAAGCTCTTTTTTTATTGCATATGAAACCAAAATGCGATATATTGGTTTTATGATGGAATATAACATTAAACCGCTAAAAAGAGTCTCGTTTCGTGAAGAAGTATATCAAGCGCTGAAACGCGCGATCGTACATCTCGAGCTGAAACCCGGTCAGCGCCTCCACGATCAGGAGCTTGCAGAGCAGTTCGGAATCAGCCGAACGCCTGTCAGAGAAGCGCTTAAACGGCTTGAGGATGAAGGGCTTGTTGAAGCCGTTCCGGGATCGGCGACGCGCGTCGCCCCGCTGAAACCGGAAGAGGCGAAGCACGCCTTTACCGTGACGGCGGCGTTGCACGCTTTGGCTGTCAAGCTTTCGATCCCTTTTTTAACAAAGGCAGACATAAAACAATTGGAGGCCCATAACAGAAGTTTGAAGCATGCGATTGAAAAGGAGGATATTATAGAAGCAATCGAATCAGATGAGGCCTTTCATCGCGTGTTTTTAAAGGCGTCTAAAAACCCGGAAATTACGCGCGCCCTGGAGAGGATAGCCTCCAAGATATACAGGCTCGAAATGTCGCAGTTTTCTTCAGTCAGCAGTATGAAATCCGTTGAGCAGCATAGACAGATGATCGATGCGTGCAGGAAGAAAGATCCAGAAACGGCCGTCAGACTTGCTGAGGAGAACTGGCTGAGCCTTGGAGACCGGTTGGCCGGGCATCAAGAAGAGGAGTGAAGCAATATGAGGCCGATTATTCTTGGCATTTTTGCCGCGTTCTTTTTTGCCATTACCTTTGTGCTCAACAGGGCGATGGAATTGGAAGGGGGGAGCTGGATTTGGAGCGCTTCACTCCGTTTCATCATAATGGCGCCGCTTCTGTTCATGATCGTTTGGGCAAGAGGGAATGCAGGACGCGTTTTTCAGGAAATCAAAAAAGCGCCTTACGCCTGGTTCATCTGGAGCACCGTCGGATTTGGCTTATTTTATGCGCCGCTCTGTTTTGCCGCAGCTTTCGGTCCGGGCTGGCTGATCGCCGGCACATGGCAGATCACGATTATTTCGGGCTCGCTGATGGCGCCGCTTTTTTATGAAACGGTGCAGACGCAAGCAGGCCCCGTACAAATAAGAGGAAAGATCCCCTACAAGGGATTGATGATGTCTCTTATTATTTTGGCGGGAGTTGCGCTGATGCAGCTCGAACATGCCGCACAGCTTTCTTTTCAAGACATGCTCTACTGCGTCGTTCCCGTCATCCTTGCTTCTTTTGCATATCCGCTGGGAAATCGGAAAATGATGGAGGTTTGCGCCGGCCGTTTGGACGCCTATCAACGCGTGCTGGGGATGACGATCGCAAGTCTTCCTTTCTGGCTGATCCTTTCATTATACGGAGTGATGACAGCGGGTCCTCCCGGCGGCGGCCAAGTCATTCAATCGGGTTTGGTGGCGGTGTTTTCCGGGATATGTGCGACCGTCCTCTTCTTCGCCGCAACCGATATGGTCAAAGGGGATATGCCGAAATTGGCGGCAGTCGAAGCGACGCAGTCCTTTGAGGTCCTGTTTGCCGCAGCAGGAGAGGTTTGGATTCTCTCCAGCCCGCTTCCCGGTGCCGTTTCCAGCGCAGGCATCGCTCTTGTGATCATCGGAATGGTTCTGAACAGCTATGTATCAAACAAAAAAGAAGCGGTCAAAAACGAAGTGCTGAAGGCGTAAAAAACCAGCGTTCCCTAGGGAGGGAGCGCAGGCTTTTTTTATTCCTGATAAATAAATGCATCAAATCCCGCGCTTTTCGCCTGCTGAACTAGCGCTTGAGCATTTTCTTTTGATGAAAAAGCGCCGATCTGCACTTTGTAAAGGCCGTCCCTGTAAATGACAATGGCGTCAAAACCTTTTGCTTCAGCCTGAGCGGCGAGAGAATCAGCATTATTTTTTTCTTGAAAAGCGCCGATCTGGACTTTGTAGTGAGAGGCTGTCTTTTTTGAAAGGTTAAACGCTCTTGCCAGCCCATTCGCATGCCCTCTGGCAAGCGATTGAATAAAAGCTGATGATTTCAGCTTATTGGCGTCATTGACGTTGTCGACGAAGCCGTTTTCCGTCAACAGCGCCGGCATGACCGTTTCTCTTAACACATGGAAGTCAGCGGTTTTTTTGCCGCGATCCCTGAAATCGACGGCTTTTAATATCTCTTCATGAATCCTATCTCTGTAAGTGGTAGTAGGTGCGCCGACGCCCGGATAAATATACGATTCAAAACCAGTGCCCCCGCCGGCATTAATATGGATCGAAAGAAAAAAGTCCGCTCCCCAGCTGTTTGCGGCATTCGTTCTTTGCGTCAGGCTGACAGTCTGGTCGCTTGTCCTGCTTAACTGTACAGAAACATTTTGATATTCATCAAGTAAGATGGTTCTTAAGGCAAGGGCGATTTGCAATGTGACATGCTTTTCCTGCAGACCATTGCCGCTGGCCCCTGAGTCAGAACCGCCGTGGCCCGGATCGATGAAAATTTTAACCATATGACATCACCTCAAAATCAGTCTATGACATACCTGTCCGGAAGGGTTGTACGATCGCCATAAATTAACCGAATTTTGAAAAAATTCAAGCCGTTGACCAGGGGTTGCTTTTTTTCTTTATCTATCATATAATACAACTACGCTGCATTGTACGTAATGATAATTAAGTTTTAACCTTTAAGCTGTAATAGGGAGTTTTATATCGAACCTGGAATGCCAAGCCTTCTTTGAAAGGACGGCAGGAAAGTTTCTGCAGACACCCACTTTGAGGAGTGTGGTTTAAAACTTTCTTACTTGCATACGGCAATTGCAGCACCCAAAGTCATTTTTAGAAATGGCTTTTTTTATTTGTCTAAAAACAGTTTATGATAAAAGTATTATGTTGACTAAAAGTTCTGCGGAGCCGACGATGCACCAAGCAACAAGGTGATCGTCGGGTATGGAACAGACGAAGCCAGAGAAATCGATGAAACGGCTTTTGAAGTCAAAATGCCTGCGGGCGGTATCATCCAGTTTTACCGTGCAGGCGGCGGAGGATGGGGGAATCCTCTTGAACGGGAACCTGAAAAGGTGTTGGACGACGTCTTAAACGAGTTTGTCAGCATTGAATCAGCATTGCACGACTATGGCGTCGTGATCGACCCTGAGACGCTTGCAATTAACGAGGCTGAAACAAAACGCGTGCGGACTTCCCGGATTTCATAAATAAAAAGCTGATCTAAAAGGGATTTAGAAGCCTTTTAAGATCAGCTTTTTTATTTTGCCAGTGCCGGATTTCTTCTATTTAATACAGCATAGCTTTTTATGACATGGTAAAAAGAGGATAATTGCTTTCGGGAGAGAATCTAAACATAACCGGTTTTTCCTTTTAGGCCGGCGGGTACATAACAGATAAGCGCGTGAGGAGGTTAAAAATGAAAAACAGAAAACAGTTTTGGGGGCCTTTCCTGTTCGGCGTCGGTATCATCGCCATGATCGACGGCATCATTTTTCATCAACTGCTTCAATGGCATAGTGTGTACATGGATACAGACCGCCCTCACCAAATCATGAGCGACGGACTGTTCCACCTGTTTTCCCTGGTCATCCTCTTTATCGGGGGAATCATGCTGTGGAACAGGGGAGAGCTGAACGGCCGCCGTCCGCAGCATATATTTTGGGGCTCGTTTCTGCTTGGGGCGGGCTGGTTTAACTTTATAGAGGGAATCATCAACCACCACATTCTTCAGATCCACCATGTCAACCCGCAAAGCCCATACCTGCTCTTTTTTGATCTCGCTTATGATGCATCAGGGCTTTTGATTATCTTGATCGGATGGCTGATCTATCGAAAAGGCAAAAAAAAGTGAAGAAAAAAATTGGTTTGTCCACACACCTTACCTGAATACAATAAGAAATAAAGTATTTCTCGGGAAAGCGCAAAATTCAACAAAGCCGGCCCCGAACGTGTCAGAAATCATCGTAATGTGTCCATTACCTGGGCGGCTGTCACGGTGCAGCGCTTCATGAATAGGATATAAAGAGAGAATCGGTGAGGTGAGTGTGTTGGAGAGGGCTGTTACTTACAAAAACAACGGACAGATCAATATCATACTGAACGGCCAGAAGCAGGTTTTGGCCAATTCTGAGGCGGAAGCGGAATATCAGGCCGCACTGCAGAAAAATGAAGCCAAACACAGCATCCTGAAAGAGATTGAAAGGGAAATGAACACGCTTGTCGGTATGGAGGAAATGAAGCGCAATATAAAGGAAATCTACGCTTGGATCTTCATCAACAAAAAACGGGAAGAACAAGGGCTCAAGGCCGGAAAACAAGCGCTCCACATGATGTTTAAAGGAAATCCCGGAACGGGAAAAACGACCGTTGCCAGGCTGATCGGCAGGCTTTTTCATGAAATGAACGTACTCTCCAAAGGCCATTTAATCGAAGCTGAGCGGGCTGATCTCGTCGGCGAATACATCGGACATACGGCGCAAAAGACAAGGGATTTAATCAAAAAAGCAATGGGCGGCATCCTGTTTATTGATGAGGCATACTCTCTTGCAAGAGGCGGAGAGAAGGATTTCGGCAAAGAAGCGATCGACACATTGGTAAAACATATGGAAGATAAACGCAATGAATTTATCCTCATTCTGGCCGGCTATTCACGGGAAATGGATCATTTTCTCTCATTAAATCCCGGCCTCCAGTCCAGGTTTCCGATCAGCATCGATTTTCCCGATTATTCGGTCAGTCAGCTGATGGATATTGCCAAACGGATGATGGCTGAAAGAGAATACCAGTTCAGCCCTGAGGCGGAATGGAAGCTGAAAGACCATTTGATGGCGGTCAAAAGCACGGTGAGTCCGGCAAAATTCAGCAACGGCCGCTTTGTCCGCAATTTAATCGAAAAATCAATCCGTTCTCAGGCAATGCGGCTTTTGATGGGAGACTGCTATTTGAAGAATGATTTAATGACCATTAAAAGCCAGGATCTTGACCTGAAAGAAGACGCGCCGCGCGTATGACGGCGCGTCTTTTTTTATTTTCAAGGAGTTCTGGCAACCTCTCCCTACGTTTGTTATGATAGTACTGTTTATTGACTATGTTTTAGAAAGGAACATGATCATTTGAATGGACAGGATGTCATTAAAGAAAAGGCCATATTAGTCGGATGCCAGCTTCCGCATGTCTCTGACGAGCGCTTCGTCTATTCGATGGAAGAACTCGCCGCCTTGACGAAAACGGCTGATGGGACGGTCGTCTCCACCGTTACGCAAAAGCGGAATCGCGCGGACGCTGCTACATATATCGGAAAAGGGAAAGTGGATGAACTGGCGGGGCTCTGTGAAGAGCTGTCGCCTGACGTCATTATTTTTAATGATGAATTATCGCCAAGCCAGCTCAAGACGCTTGTCACTTATCTTGACGTGAAAATCATCGACCGGACGCAATTGATCCTCGACATTTTTGCGAAACGGGCGAGAACGAGAGAAGGAAAGCTGCAGATCGAGCTTGCACAGCTGCAATATGCGCTCCCGCGGTTGAGCGGACAGGGGATCAACCTGTCAAGGCAGGGAGGCGGAATCGGAACGAGGGGGCCGGGGGAAACAAAGCTTGAAACCGACCGGCGCCATATCAGAAACCGGATTCACGAAATCAATGTTCAGCTGTCAACAGTGATCCGCCACAGAAGCAGGTACAGAGAAAGAAGGAAGAAAAACGGCGTCTTGCAAATCGCGCTTGTCGGCTATACAAATGCGGGAAAATCCACATGGTTCAACCTTCTGACCGACGCGGACAGCCTCGAGGAAAACCTGCTGTTCGCCACACTTGATCCGATGACCCGAAAAATGACGCTTCCCAGCGGCTACAGCGTGCTACTATCGGACACGGTCGGCTTTATTCAGGATCTGCCGACAACGTTAATCGCCGCGTTTCGCTCAACATTGGAGGAAGTAAAAGAAGCCGATTTGATTCTTCATATGATCGATTCTTCACACGAAGATTATGAAGGTCACGAGGCTACGGTCAAGCGTCTTCTCAAGGAGCTTGAAGCAGACGATATCCCTGTACTCACGATTTACAACAAAAGGGATCAAAAAAGGCCGGATTTCATCCCTTCATCAGGGAGAGACCATATAATGCTGAGCGCCAAAATCGCCGGCGACCTCCCGCTATGCAAGCAGGCTGTTGAAGCCTATCTCAAAAAAGAGCTGCTCACTCCGTACACGGCGCAGATTCCCGCCTCAGAAGGCAGGCTCCTATCAAAAGTGAAATCGGAAACCATGACAGAGAGCACCACTTTTGATGAAGAACAGGAAGTATACGAGGTGGAAGGATACGTTATGCCTGAACAAAACATTTTAGGAGAGCTTAAGAAGTATACGTAAGAAAGGACACTTGCAAAACATGTTTGAGACATTAAAGCACGGAAATTTATTGAAAAAAACAGCAATCGAAACCGAAAAAGAAATCGCGGCCGTTCATAAAACGATCGACGAAATCGCTGAACGGAACGAATGGAGGGTGCTGGAAAGCTACCGAAAGCATAAAGTGTCAGACACTCATTTTACACCTTCGACAGGCTATGGCTATGATGATATCGGCAGGGACACGCTTGAAGCCGTCTACGCAGACGTTTTCGGCGGTGAAGCGGGACTTGTCAGACCGCAGATCATCTCGGGAACCCATGCGATATCGATCGCCTTATTCGGTGTTCTCCGTCCGGGGGACGAGCTTCTTTATATCACCGGAAAACCGTATGATACACTTGAAGAAATCGTCGGGGTCAGAGGCGAGGAACATTCGGGGTCGCTGAAGGATTTCAACATCGGCTACAGCCACATTGACTTGACGGAAAACGGAACCGTCGATTTTGACCGGGTTGCATCTGCCATAACGCCCCGGACAAAAGTAATCGGAATACAGCGCTCAAAGGGCTATGCAAACCGGCCTTCTTTTACGATTGACGAGATTGAAGAAATGATTCGGTTCGTAAAAGGCATAAATGAAAGCATCATCGTCTTTGTCGACAACTGCTACGGCGAATTTGTGGAAGAGCGCGAGCCATGCCACGTCGGAGCCGATTTCATGGCAGGCTCGCTCATTAAAAATCCCGGCGGCGGGCTGGCTAAAACGGGAGGCTATATTGTCGGGAGAGAAAAATGGGTGACAGCCTGCTCATACCGGATGACATCCCCCGGAATCGGCAGAGAAGCCGGGGCATCGCTCTATTCGCTGCAAGAGATGTATCAAGGCTTCTTCCTCGCGCCGCACGTTGTGTCCCAGGCGTTGAAAGGCGCCGTTTTTACCGCCCGCTTCCTTGAAAAACTGGGCTTTCGTTCAAACCCTTCATGGGATGCGAAACGTACCGACTTGATCCAGTCGGTTGAATTTACCGGGCCTGAACAAATGATCGCCTTCTGTCAGGCGATTCAATACGCTTCACCGGTCAACGCCCATGTCACGCCGTATCCGAGCTATATGCCGGGATATGAAGACGATGTCATTATGGCTGCCGGCACTTTTATTCAAGGGGCGAGCATTGAATTATCGGCTGATGGCCCTATAAGGCCGCCATATGTCGCATACGTGCAAGGCGGATTAACCTACGCCCACGTCAAAAACGCGATCTGCAGCGCTGTTAATGCATTAATGGAAAAGCAATTAGTATAAAAAAATAATCAACGAAATTGATGTTAAGAATCCTAACATCGTATTGACACATTTTATAACATCACATATAATGAATTTATTAAGAAAAGGAGGAAATTGAGATGAGTGATAAAATTCGCCGCTCAATGCCCTTATTTCCAATAGGAATCGTCATGCAGCTGACCGAATTATCGGCAAGGCAAATTCGCTATTATGAGGAAAATGGACTGGTATTTCCCGCGAGAAGCGAGGGGAACAGGCGTTTATTCTCATTTCAGGATGTAGATAAGCTGCTTGAGATTAAAGATTTGATCGAACAAGGTGTAAACATGGCGGGAATCAAACAAATTTTCGCCAAATCAGAAAACGGACAAAAAACAGAGAAGCAAGACCAGCCAAAAAAAGCGGAGAAGCACAATTTGTCTGATGAAGAATTGAGACAGCTGTTGAAAAACGAGCTCATTCAAGCAGGCCGTTTCCAAAGAGGGACGACATTCCGCCAGGGAGACATGTCCAGGTTTTTTCATTAATGAGTTAGCAACTGCATTGCTATATACATTTACCTTTTTAGAGGAGGAGTTTTACGAATGGCAAAGTACACAAGAGACGACATTGTTAAACTAGTAAACGAGGAGAATGTCAAATACATTCGCCTGCAGTTTACAGACATTCTTGGGACGATTAAAAACGTTGAAATTCCTGTAAGCCAGCTGGAAAAAGCACTTGATAATAAAGTCATGTTTGACGGCTCATCAATTGAAGGCTTCGTCCGCATTGAAGAATCAGATATGTACTTATATCCTGACTTAGATACTTTTGTGATTTTCCCTTGGACAGCTGAAAAAGGTAAAGTTGCCCGTTTCATCTGCGACATCTACAACCCGGACGGCACACCGTTTGAAGGTGATCCGCGCAACAACTTAAAACGCATTTTAAAAGAAATGGAAGACATGGGCTTCTCAGATTTCAACCTCGGACCAGAGCCGGAATTCTTCCTGTTCAAGCTTGATGAAAAAGGCGAGCCGACACTTGAACTGAACGATAAAGGCGGCTACTTTGACCTGGCTCCGACAGACCTCGGCGAAAACTGCCGTCGCGACATCGTTCTTGAGCTTGAAGAAATGGGCTTTGAAATCGAAGCGTCCCACCACGAAGTCGCTCCTGGACAGCATGAAATCGACTTTAAATACGCTGGTGCCATTCGTGCTTGCGACGACATCCAAACATTTAAACTCGTCGTCAAAACGATCGCGCGCAAACACGGCCTGCACGCGACATTCATGCCAAAACCATTGTTCGGCGTAAACGGCTCAGGCATGCACTGCAATCTATCACTCTTCAAAAACGGCGCCAACGCCTTCTTTAACAAAGACGCCGATCTTCAGCTGAGTGAAACGGCGAAGCAATTTATCGCAGGCATCGTGAAACACGCAACAAGCTTTACAGCCGTAACCAACCCGACGGTAAACTCTTACAAACGTCTAGTTCCAGGCTATGAAGCGCCTTGCTATGTAGCATGGAGCGCACAAAACAGAAGCCCGTTAATCCGCATCCCGGCTTCCCGCGGCGTCAGCACCCGCGTAGAAGTTAGAAGCGTTGACCCTTCTGCAAACCCGTACCTTGCACTAAGCGTTCTGCTTGCAGCAGGCCTTGACGGCATCAAAAACAAACTGGAAGCACCGGCTCCGATCGACCGCAACATCTACGTCATGACAAAAGAAGAGCGCCTCGAAAACGGAATCGTCGACCTTCCGGCAACACTTGCTGACGCTCTCGAAGAATTCAAATCAAACGAAGTCATGGTCAAAGCCCTCGGCGACCATCTATTCGAACACTTCGTCGAAGCAAAAGAAATCGAATGGGATATGTTCCGCACGCAAGTCCACCCTTGGGAGCGCGAGCAGTATATGTCTCAGTATTAAGTTGAGAAACGTTGATTTAACGGGATTTTAGAAAAATAATTTGGTGGTCAAATCGAATGGCGACACCTAAATTGATAGGGTTGACCACTTTTTGACCACCAAAATTCATAAAAAAATTTAAGTCATGATTGACTTTAAATAACTCTCATAACTGTCCACTGATGTGTTTTCGAGTTTCTCCGAAATGTGAGAATAAACATCAGACGTGATAGTTATATTTTTATGTCCAAGCCTTTCTTGAATAAACTTCATACTTGCACCTGATTCTAATAAAAGAACAACATGTGAATGCCGTAATCCATGAACAGGTATTCTCTCCAAACCTGCCTTGTCTAAAATTCGATTCAATGCATTGAAGAGGGTAGATTTAGGTAAAGGCTCTCCTTTTTCTCTACAGAAAACCAAGTCAAGATCTTCATAAATCTCATTAAATACTATTTTATTATCATTAATCCACTTCATATGTGACGACAATTCTTTAGCAAAACTTTCGGTTATTTTGATTATTCGTTCTGAATGATAGGTTTTGTATTTCCGAACAAATCTCCATCTGGCTCTCTTTGAAAATCAAGTGATTTATTAATGGTAATAGTTCTGTTTTTAAGGTCAATATCTTTTCTTTGTAGTGCTGCGGCTTCGCCTTCTCGCATCCCAGTTTCAATTAGTGTTTTAAAGAAGATATAATAGATATAATTATCCTGTCTTGCGATACGTAAGAATTTAGGTATATCTTCTGATTTGATGTATTCTAAGTTATTCTTTTTCAATTTGCGTCTGTTCTTTTTCCTTTTGAAGGTTTTTTTCTTTTATAATTCCCGATAAAATCCTCATTTTATTAATACACGTTCAATGAAATGTTTTAATTAGGCTTGAAGGTAAAGTTAAGCTGTTGGAATTCCGAAAAAAAATGCCTACTAATTAAGGAGAAAGTAGGCATCAATTGAAATCAAAATGGAAAAAATGTATTTTTCTGTTGAAATATCCATGAATTATGTTACATTTATTCTTAGTTATACCAAAAACACGTAAAGGAGTGACTGAAAAATGAATATAAAAAGAAAAGGGAGGGATCATTGGCCAGTATTTTTCTTCTGTGCACATATCGAATCCCATAACCAATATACAATACCGGAAACCACACCATACCAATAAATTTCCGTTCTTGTATGTAAAGGTGGTTGGAACGGCTTACTCATTAAATAAAAAATCAAAAAATTTGCTGCTAATGACATGAGAATATTCCAAAAAAAGATCTCCTCAGTCTGCATAACAAAAAGATAGTTTATGAAGTTCTTGAGGATAAAAAAGAAATTGTATTGCACTATAACAAGGAGGTCAAATTAAGTGAGTGTTTGAAAATCTTGACTATTGAAAATATTGATAGCATAGTTAGAACAGATCCTAAACTAGAAGATGCTTATAAACACTTTTGGTTGATACACGTATTAAAGGGGCACTTTATTAAAGAAATCCATTTAATTTGTAATCGAAAAACAGGAATGGTATTTACACTTTTAACACTTTTAAATTCTTTTTTGCTTTATATATATTATTCAATAGCATCGTTGAAACTGATAGCAACTCACGTACTATTTTTATTGTCAGTTATGCTTTATGGTATTTTTCACTTTCAGTTATTACTGAACCGGGATGGGTAATTCTAAATGAAACAACAAGGGGTACTATAGAACAATGGTGGTTATCACCTTATCCTTTTTGGATGATTCTTTTTTCGAAAATAATTTCCGGAAACTTTGTTAATTCTGTAAGAACCAAATTATTAGTGATTTTGATTTTAATAGCTACAAATTCCATCTTAGTTTTTAAATTCAATTCACTTCTCATCCTTCTAATTTCATTGCTGAGTATATATGGTATTGGATTTGTGATAGCTGGGGTTGCTTTATTATACAAAAGAATACAAGATATAATATCAATCTTACAATACTTATTATTAGCAGTAATATCGTTACCAATTAATACAGGATTTTTATATGATATT
The DNA here is from genome assembly GCF_001592005.1 of Bacillus sonorensis NBRC 101234 = KCTC 13918. Lineage (GTDB taxonomy): Bacteria > Bacillota > Bacilli > Bacillales > Bacillaceae > Bacillus > Bacillus sonorensis. Next base: position 253,338 of record NZ_BCVZ01000003.1, on the reverse strand, counting down.
ATACCTTTATATTCTATGGTATCGCTTCTAAAACGCACAATAGTTGAAAGTCCTATACTTCCAATAGAATATTTGTTATTTTTAATTACTTCTATCTGTTTATTTTGTCTGTGTGTTTTATTTTTTATTATATGCGAAAAGAATGTCAGAAAGAAAGGGACACTTAACAAAGTGTGAGTTGTGAAATGGGAAAATGTATATTTTGTGAAATAGTTAATCAAAATATTTCGTGTTTTGAAGTATATAAAAATGACTATATAACAGCATTTCTTGATATAAATCCTATTGCATATGGGCATACATTAATTATACCAAATAAACATATTGAAAGACTTGATCATCTAAACGATCCTTCTCTATCTAATGCTATAATGGATTCTATAATAAAGGTTCCTCAAATACTAATTAACTCAGGTATCTGTGAAGATTATACTATACTATCGGATAATGGACATTTTGCTCAACAAGAGATTAAACACCTGCACTTTCATGTAATACCAAGACACGCGAATGAAAAGTGTGTATTTCAATTAGACACTGACTATACAGCAGCTAAGAAGAATAACTTACTTTCAGTTTGGCAAAAAATTGTAAGGAGATGATCAAAATGGCCATCTCTTTTTCATTACAAACACTGCTATCGTAAATGGATGAGAAAAATTAAGAAAAGATAACAGCAACAAGGGATTTCTAAACTTACTTAGGAGAAAATTGTGAGGGGGGAATCGTAAAATAATTGAGAGAAGGAGGGGATAGAAGGGATTTAAATAAAAATAGGATGAATTAAAGAAAGGTGTAGAATTAAAAACGTTGATTTAAGTGAATTTTACGATAGCGGCTACGATTGAATTTTGGCTGATTTCGAAAAAATAATCATGGTGTGGAAATGGAAGTGCTAGGGGCGAATATAACCTGATTTGACGCAATTTGGATGTTAATACACCCTCTCTATAACCTAATATATGGAATCCGCTTACGGTAATAAGGACTGTTATAACCGAATTTTTTGAACCATTATTCAGAAATAAGAGAGAACATATTATAATGAAAAGTCAATAGGTTGAGTGAATATTTTTCAAAAAGATTTCACTCATGTTCACAATAATCCTGAAACATTTCTTTTTTTATTTATAATCATGAGAATAACAGCAAGCGGCGAGACGAAGACTTATTTTCCTTTTTAACACGCATGTACTATATTATTAATCATCTCATTACATCAACACACCTACACCATATTCCTCACATGAAAAAGAGATCATCATTAGACTGACTCCTTTAGAAGAATTTAGTTAACACTCAACCTTTGTGAAGAGGCACGATATAAAATATCACCATTTGATGATTTTTTCATTTCCAAATAAACCACGGCGCTTGTTGTCTCTTGCTGATGAATAATATTAATAGATTTCAAAGGTGTTACAGAAGTAAATGAACCTGTTGGTACATTACTTCCTATCCCTACAGAGTCAGACCCTTTCCAAGAAAGGAACATGTTATAGTAGATAGTGCCACAGTTACCATTCTGCTCAGCCTTTACATCAACTGTTTTAGCTTTAGATGAGTAATTCAATGCATCGGTATATACACGAACCTTACAGCCTTGTTTAAATCCATCAAAACTTTGCCATTCTGACCAAGCCGCTGAAGCATTCTGAGGTGAGAACCCTAATAAGATCGCAATGGTGACACCGAATAAAACACACGGCTTTAAAACCTTTTTCATCTTTAAACTCCCCTCCTTTTTGACGGAATCTTATACAAATAATTCCATCTAATGAAATCATAGCCTAGCCTCTCTCTTTATTCAATGTGTCAAAAGATTGGTATTTTATGTATATGAGAATCTGCATATAAACAAAAAGAGAGAAACAAAAATGAAGACAAAAAAAGACTATGCTGAAATGGCGTATAGAGTATGTCCAAAGTGCAGAAAGAAAATGTTTAAGGAGTTGGGAACGGAATATCCTAAAACTGTGAAGTGTCCTAATGGTTGTGTAACAACAAAAGAACTTGCTGTCTTTTATGCATAAACTAATCAAACTTAAAGGAGCGGCATAAAATGAAATTACATAACAACCCATTCCATGAAACAAGAGAACAAATCATTCTTGCTCTCTCCGAGTCATCAGACATAGTAAAAGAATGGGGAAGCCAGGAGCAAGTGCTTGACAAGCTTACAGAGGGATATTTTGAATATAAAAAGGAATACCGCGGCAACATTAACGAATATATTGCTTGGCGTGTAGAGCTTACCTTACTATCATTAAAATACTAATTAAAAGGGTGAATATGCGTGAATACAAAAAAAAATTCATCTATTCTTATTTTCGCTCTAAACAACTCCATTGAGCTGTGGGATCGTAATAATTGATGTCTAATATGTAGCCTTTCGTCTTGAAACGTTTTTATAATCTCATCATAATCCAACCGTAAACCTGCAATAGAATAGCCGCTGTTGGTAACTTGGGAAGCAACGTATCCTACCGCCAGAAGAGTAGCTGAAACAAAGACCTTGGATGAGATGTGGGAAACAATCAAAGAATTTGAACTAGAGAGGTGTCTGAAAACACTAGAGTGCGTCGTAGGAATGCCTCTTTTTGAATTTAAATTGCGTAATGATGAAGAGGTAAAGGTGTTTAAGGCATTATATCAAACAATAAAGGTGCAAGAGCCTGAAGGAGACTCACTCTTTTATGATTGTCCAGATGTCCTTTATACAATTCATGAACGGGAAATTAAATAAAATTGAAGTTTTAAAGGGAAGATGAGGGGGATTGCAGTGAAACACAAAATTTTAATAGAAGAGTTAAAATTGATGATCGAAAACAAAATCCCGTGAACAAACACTGCGAATGGAACTAGGTACTATCGGTTAAGCAGAGATCAATTGGAAGAAATCATTGAAGCATTAGAGGGAAATTAAAATGAAAAGGAGTCGCTATGTTAATTAAAAAGGAAATTGTTGTTTTTGATCCTGTTATTGCGAAGGTGGGGAACCCCATCAAAGTAGTTTGGTATAGATGTGGTTAAGGATTATGGGATAATTCTAAAAAACAAGGGAACGCTCCTTGTTTATGGATTGATGAATAGAGATGGTGAATCCAAAAGGATAGAACTTGAAGCGGGGATAGTTGCAAAGTCTCCTTCAATGGAAGTGAAGATAGGTAACTGGGATTTTTGATAAAAGGACTGTTTTAAAGGAAAGGGTGAAAACCGATAGTTGATTTCAAAAAGCTTAGTGATCCTAAATATATTAAGAAGATGAAATTTGAGAGAAAAGAACGTGAGCGGCAATTTGAAGAAAAGGAGGCTTTAAGAGAGAAAACTGTGTGTTTCACTGGTCATAGGCCGGACAAGCAGAGATTTTTGATTTTTATTTTGAGTCTCATGGTCAGAAAGTAGAAGAAGTTCAATACCTTAATTCATTCATAAAAGAACGCATAGATCGAAATATGTTATTTAAGAAATAGAAAAAGGGAGCTACTGCCCCCTTAATATTTTCGACCTTCATAATAACCAATATAACCGGACTTACCTTTAAAATACCAAGTAATGCCCGAAGAATCAGTATAGGCGTTAGTAAAGGTTCCAGTAGAGGAATACATACATTTATTCAATGGATAGCCAGGTGATGCATTGAATTCTGGCGGCAAAGGAGAGGGACAAGGGACATCATAAGTAACCTTTGGGTGTGCAATAAAATCAGTTGAGTCGGACGAAGCAAGAGCTGGAGCAGACGCAGATAAAAGCAATCCTAATGATAAGGTTGTTCCAGCAATAACTTTTTTTAGCTTCATTAATAATCACTCCGTTTCCAAATATTGTATTTCAATTTCATTATATAGGCTTGTACATTGGTGAAAAAGAGAATAAATACCAGTATTTAGATTATTTTAATTAAAATCGTCATTTTAAACAAATTAAAAGATAGTTTTCATCAAATGGAAGGAGGATTATATGGGATTAAATGTAACACATGGCGCCTTTATTGGAGCACACTCGGCGTTTAATAATCTTAGAAGGTTTTTATTAAGGTCAATTGGAGGTAGTTGGCCGCCTCATGACAATAAAAAATTTAAGGATGGCTATTGGTATTTTGGTAAAGGTTATTCCAAAAACGCATAAGGGGCTAACTGAGTTTTTCGGTCATTCAGATTGTGATGGTGAAATTAGTCCTGAAATGTGTAAAATTGTTGCGGATGAATTAGAAGCCATCTTGCCATATGTAGAAGAGTTGGCAAAAAAGAAATGTCTCATGGTCATATATTACGTGATTGTGGATACATAGAGTCTACAAAACAGTTTATTGATGGTTGCAGGCTAGCACATAAATTAAATGAACCATTAGAGTTTAGATAAAAGAAAATAGGATGTGAGTTAACATTGAAAAAAATTGAAGAAATCATTGAACAAGAGTCAGTATTCCTAAATGAATGGGAAGGGAAAAAGAAAAATGATGTTTTGTCAGACTTTGAAGAAATTGACACTGATTTAAATATTCTATTTGCATCATATGGTAGTGATCTTTGCGAAGATAAAGCTTGGGTGCTATTTGAAGACAAAGGAAAATTGTTCGAAGTTAATGGTTCCCACTGTTCATGTTACGGTTTGGAATATCAATGGGAACCGTAAGAGGTTACTCTCAATGATTTGGAGTACAGATTGACAAATGGGACGTTAGGAGAAGGAGAATCAGGGAATGATTTTAAGGAAGAGCTATGTGATTTTTTAGGTGTTCAATTTAAGTTAAACCAACAAGCAGAACAAGTTTAAATAAAAGCATGTTTTTAATTAAGGAGGAAGAATAAATGGAGTTAAAAGCAATTTTCGATACCCATAATGATAAAGAGTATGAAAGTGTTTTAAAGAATTTAAGGGAGAAATATGGCAGAGGAAAATTTAATACTTTACAAATAGACGATTTTTGTGAAAATTATCATATTGAAAATTGCTACGCAGCCAATGTTTATACAGGAAAACTTAAAAAAGATATGGACATTAGCGAATTAGAACTCTCCATGGTTTGTGACAATGGCTATAATTATCGCTGGGATAACAGCATTGATAAAGAAAATACCCGGGATTTCAATATATGCTGGAGCAATTGCAGGGGCAATGTTTGCTGGTAAGTATGCCATAAAAAAATATCCAATAATGGAAAGTACGGAATTTCTTATAATTGGATAATTGGCACCACTTTTGTTGTACCTTGGAGAAATGGTTAATAATTGAGGTGATAATGTCAAATGAATCGTATATTAGTCTCAATAGCTATTATTATATTCTTAATTGAATATATTGTAGCCCCACTCACAGATATAGATACCGGAAAATACGGCACGTTTATAGGCTTAATATTATTGAGTATTACGGTTCTAAGATTATCTGATAATGAAAAATCATAAATTTTTGAAAGGAGCAGACTTCGATCTGCTCTTTTTTTGTTTATTTTATTGGAATGAAAACGACAATTAAGCGACAAATTCACGAAAAAAAGGAGACAAAAAGGGGGACTATTTATGTTTGTTTTAAGATAAGATTTACTTATCAACAAATAACAGGAGACGCACCATTCGGGCAGCACAAAGCTGTCTTTTGCTTTTACAAAAGACGGCGTCCCGTTACCCCTTTCGGCGGTAGACGCCAAAATTGTCCTTCTGTATGCCGATGACTCATTTTATAAACGGAGCCTGACGCTGACCGACAAGGTAAACGGGAAAGCTGAATACGTCCTATCTGATGAAGAATTGAAACATTACAGCTGCGTAAGGACTGAAATCAAGCTTTATTACACGAATGGTCAGGCAATTGCCACAGTGTTTTTCACTTTCTCCAATGCAAAAACGCTTGAGGATCAGAACATTGTCCCGGTGGCGGAATATTACATCGATGATTTTGAATCGCTTCGGATTGAAATCAGCCAAACCGTTGAGGAGCTGAAAGCCAAGTTTGCTGACCTTGAGAACATTGAAACAAAGGACGGCGCCCAAGAAAAGGCGAATAGGGCGGAGGCAAATGCGAAGGATTACACGGCTACGCATGCTAAAAATAAAGATGTTCATATAACAGCTGACGAAAGGAAAACCTGGAATTCAAGAGAGACAACGGAAGGTGCCCAAAAGAAGGCGAACAAGGCATTTAGCGACGCAAAAAGTTATACAGACGACCATGCAAAAAACATGGATGTTCATATCTCAACTGATGAACTTAAAAAATGGAATGCTGCTCAACTCTTTAAGATAACAGCCGATTCAGGTACGCAAAAAATAAACCTTACATCCGGTACATTTTACGAAGCGCTAAAAGACGTTGGAACGGTAAGTTTTTATGGAACAAATGCTGTTACCGATTCCCTTTCAATGGCCACCTGTATTGCCGCAGAGCGTTACGCGTCAGCGCATTACTTTGTCGATCGCAAGGAAGTGCAGCTGATTATACCTGAAAATGAAGTCGCCTACCATGCACATGAGAATAACGGTTGCTATGTCAGTTTCTTAAAGCCGAATGCGAATAAGACGGCTATCGGTGTTGAAATGTGCGTCGAAAAAAACGGCAAGATTCACAGCGAAACCGTTCAAAATGCTGCCGAACTGGTTGCCGATCTGTGTAAGCGCTACGGCCTTTCTACAAACAAAATTGTCCGTCATTACGATGTAACAAATAAAAACTGTCCGGCGCCGTGGGTGAGTGATTCAAGCCAACTTACAGCTTTCCGGAAAAAAGTCGATAGCTTGCTTGGGAATAAAACAGTGTCGAACACGACGGCACCCACGAGCCAGTCGAGCAAATCTACAGGGACTATCCTTAAAAAAGGATCGTCAGGCTCAAAAGTAAAGGCGCTGCAAAAGCGTTTGATTTCCGCGGGCTTCTCGCTGCCGAAGTACGGGGCCGATGGCTCGTATGGCAATGAAACAGTGCAAGCTATCAAAGCCCTTCAAAAGAAATCCGGGATTACAGCAGATGGAATTTATGGACCGGCTACCGAAAAGGCGTTCGCGGTCATTGAAGCGAAAAAGAAAAATCATCATCAAGCAGCAAAAAATCATTCTACACGCTGCCGTCCGGCATCTATAAGGTAAAAAGCCCGTTGATGAAAGGGACGGCTGTCCGGTAGATTCAAGAAGCTTTAGCTGCCCTTTAGGACAAGGGTGCCAAAAATAACGGTATTGATGGTTATTACGGACCGAAGACGGCGAACGCGGTCAAACGGTTCCAGCTGATGCACGGACTGTCTGCCGACGGTATTTACGGACCGAAGACAAAGGCGAAATTGGAGGTATTATTGAAATAACAAAAAGAGGCCCTAAAAAGGGCCTTTAATCGTATTCAATAACAACAGTTTTATTTTTGGCGTTTTCGAGAAACTGTATAATTTCTTTAACTATATCGGGTAGTACATTTTTCATATCCTCAGATACATCAAGGGTATTTATATCAAAACTTTTCATTTGATCTATTGTCAAATCAAGATCCTGAATAACCCAAGGTGAGTCGTCATACCATCCTTCATGATTAAAATATTCTTTGATAATCCCTTCTTTTTCAATGTTCTTATCCAATAAAGAATCTAATATGGTCTCGAAATACCCATTCCAAATTATGAGTTTATTTTCTCCATCGCTTAAAATAAGCTCAGGTTCACCTTCAAAGCCATCATAAAACTTCGTATTTATCAACTTAATCAATCCTTCCAATGACCTTTTTCTAAGATTTTTAATTGTTCTTGAGTGGCAGTCCCGGCTTTTCTGGCTGAAATTGCACTGAACCATTTTTGCCCTTCAATCCACTCATTATCACCAATTTTATAGAAAGTTTGTGGCTTGTTTCCGCCGTTACCTGGAATGGTTCTTTGTACAACCCAAGTATTTCCTTGGTTTTTAGGCGCTCCAGGAGTTTTTGTGTGCCATCTGACTTCATATTTGTAAGTTCCATCATTCCATTTATAAGATATTTGTTCATACCCTGTTTTCGATTGGGCTTTGATTTTCGCGGTATCAGGAATTTTAATTTTTACATGGCCCGGGAGTTTCTAAAGGGGGGCCTTGTGTGAATGAATTAATGAAGGCTCTTTGAGGTGAATATAATTTTTATACGAATTTGGAAGAGGATCACGTCAATCATTTACAATGATGTTATTTATCTCCATGTTTTCTTGGTTCGAGGAATTTATCAGGATCGATAAAAGATCCATTTGTACCAATAAAATTACTTATAAAGATATACATGAAAAATCCAATAAAAGCACCTTCATGGCGTCCGAAAAATAGAATACTTATTGATACCGATAGAATCGCAATAAGTAATTCAATAATCAAAGATATTTTGCGATGTTGTTTAAAGTACTCTCTTAATCTTTTGATCCAAGTCACAATTAACACCTCTTAATGCTTCTGTATAAGCAAATAATACCATTAGAAATTGTGGTTGATCAAGTGTAGATGGGAAAGGAGCAGCTATAATGTCCTCTTTTTTCTTATTCTTTTTGTCTATAAGGTGATTTTCCTCGTTTTCTTTGCAATTTATCAAAAAACACCATTACTGAAAGGGAAGCATTACGTGTGAGATCTGAGCAATTCAACGATTCTGAGATTAATATTATACGCCAACCTCGGGAAGAGCAGAGCAAAATGAATATTCTAAGCTGCTCAGACAAGCAAAACAATCTAATCGATCTAACCGATTGAACCAGGTTTTTTGATGTGACGAATGGTAGCGGGAAAGTAAGAAAGAACCTGACATTTTCGCCAGGTTCTTTTTATATTGCCCAAAAACAGACACGATGATATAATCAGATTACGTCTGCTTTCGGGTGAAAAGTTATAGTTATCCATCTTATATTTTGAGTGTACCACGCCGGAAAGCTTTTGTCAATTTTTTTTTCGAAGGAGAGATATAGAATGGATTCTTTGGTTCTCGGTTTTCACGAAATGGAAAAAACAAAGCTTTCGCTCGTTGGGGGAAAAGGGTTAAATTTAGGGGAATTATCAAAAATTCAAGGAATACAAGTACCAGAAGGATTTTGTGTCACAACAGTTGGGTATCGGGAAGCCATCAAACAAAACGAAACGTTCCAAGCGTTGTTGGATCAACTGAACATGCTAAAAGTGGAGGATCGAGATCAAATTCGTGAAATCAGCAGGAAGATTCGACAAATCATTATGGAAGCAGAAATTCCTTCCGATGTTGTGAAAGCAGTTGCTCACTATCTCTCCCAGTTTGGCGATGAACATGCTTATGCCGTGCGTTCTAGTGCGACTGCTGAAGATTTACCACATGCCTCTTTTGCCGGTCAACAAGACACCTATTTAAATATCATTGGAAAAGAAGCAATCTTGCAGCATATCAGCAAATGCTGGGCTTCCCTATTTACCGACCGCGCGGTCATCTACCGTGTGCAAAATGGATTTGACCACAGTCAAGTTTATATATCCGTTATTGTTCAAAGGATGGTTTTCCCGCAGGCTTCAGGGATTTTATTTACCGCTGATCCGATTACTTCCAACCGAAAGCTGCTGTCAATCGATGCCGGTTTTGGACTTGGAGAAGCGCTGGTCTCTGGTTTGGTATCTGCCGATTGTTATAAAGTACAGGATGGGCAAATCGTCGATAAGAGGATAGCGGCCAAAAAATTGGCGATCTATGGACGAAAAGAAGGCGGAACGGAGACGAAGCAGATCGATCCTGATCAGCAAAAGACTCAAACACTGACTGATGAACAAATTTTACAACTGGCACGCATCGGAAGACAGATCGAAGCTTATTTCGGCCGGCCGCAAGATATCGAATGGTGTTTGGCCCGCGATACTTTTTATATTGTCCAGAGTCGTCCCATCACAACTTTATACCCCATCCCTGAAGCGAGCGATCAAGAAAATCACGTCTATATCTCTGTTGGTCATCAACAAATGATGACGGATCCCATAAAACCACTGGGATTGTCTTTTTTTCTGTTGACGACTTCTGCACCCATGCGTAAAGCTGGTGGAAGGTTATTTGTTGATGTCACACATAATCTGGCATCACCTGACAGCAGAGAATTTTTATTAAATGGCATGGGACAACACGATCCGCTCTTAAAAGACGCACTTATGACCATAATTGAGCGACGAGATTTCATTAAGTCGATACCAAATGATAAAACAGCACCAAATCCCAGCAGAGGCAATGCAGATATGCTGGCTCAAGTTGAAAACGATCCGACAATCGTTTCTGATTTGATTAAGAGTAGTCAAACATCGATAGAAAAATTAAAACAAAACATCCAAACGAAATCAGGATCGGATTTATTTAGCTTTATTCTGGAAGATATCCAGGAATTAAAGAAGATTTTATTTAACCCAAAAAGTTCGGTTGTGATTCGAGCTGCTATGAATGCTTCATCATGGATTAACGAAAAAATGAACGAGTGGTTAGGTGAAAAACATGCAGCAGATCCGCTTTCTCAATCTGTACCAAACAATATTACTTCGGAAATGGGTCTGGCGCTACTCAATGTCGCAGATGTAATTCGTCCTTATCCGGAAGTCATTGATTATTTACAACATGTAAAAGATGATAACTTTTTGGATGAGCTGGCTCAGTTTGATGGCGGACAGGAAACACAAGACGCTATCTATGCTTATCTTGACAAATACGGAATGCGCTGTGCCGGAGAAATCGATATAACCAGAACTCGTTGGAGTGAAAAACCCATTACACTTGTCCCGCTGATTCTGGGCAACATCAAAAACTTTGCTCCTAATGCCAGAAAACGAAAATTCGAGCAAGGACGGCAGGAAGCTTTGAAAAAAGAACAAGAGTTATTAGATCGATTGAAGGAATTACCGGATGGTGAACAAAAAGCCAAAGAAACCAAACGAATGATCGACATCATCCGGAATTTCAGCGGGTATAGGGAATATCCAAAATACGGCATGGTGAATCGCTACTTCGTTTATAAGCAGGCTTTACTGAAAGAAGCCGAACAACTCGTACAATTGGGTGTTATCCAAGAAAAAGAAGATATATACTATCTCACTTTTGAAGAACTTCACGAAGTCGTACGCACAAAAAAATTAGATGATCAGATTATCAGCAAACGAAAAGACGAGTACAAATTATATGAAAAACTAACTCCACCACGTGTAATCACGTCTGATGGCGAAATCATTGCAGGTGAGTACAAACGAGAAAATCTTCCGGACGGAGCAATTGTAGGTCTGCCTGTTTCTTCCGGAGTTATAGAGGGGCGAGCGCGTGTCATCTTAAAACTAGAAGATGCCGATCTGGAAGAAGGGGATATATTAGTCACCTCCTTTACTGATCCCAGCTGGACACCATTGTTTGTATCCATAAAAGGCCTGATTACCGAAGTCGGCGGCCTGATGACCCATGGAGCAGTTATCGCACGTGAATATGGCTTACCGGCAGTCGTCGGAGTGGAGAATGCTACCCGACTGATAAAAGATGGGCAACGAATTCGCATGCATGGAACAGAAGGTTATATCGAAATATTGTAATTGCTGTCTATTGCACAAAAGCCTTATTCAACAAACGAAAGACGGTGGTCAACCAACATCATGCGGTTGCTACAGCTGCATTTATCACTCATAAAAAGAACTCTCCGGATCCGGAGGGTTCTTATATTTTTATCAATGAGTTTTTCGAGTGGTGTCAGCTACGTGGTATTACCCCAAGTAAGGGCTTTTTTGTTTGGAACCTGTTAAATTGATGTATAACATATATTCGGTTAACGAGGTAATAGGGTATGAAACCTATTATTTGAGATGAACTTATCCACGAAAAAATCATTATTAATCTTTGTATTCATGCAATAGAACAAGGATGAAGAAAGCAGATTCAGATAAAAGCACAGAGCTTGTTGAATTTATGAGGAAAAGTTAAGAAAGTTTTTTCGATAATAAAACAACTTAATCATTATTTGAGAAAAGAAAAAGCAAAAATCCAAGAAGGATCATATGTGATGACATGTTTGTAGAGTATCCTTATTATATAAGAACTGAAGAAGGGGAGGCGAGGTAGCTCGTTAAAGTTGCATATGAAGAATAAATTGCAGGAGCTGTGAACATCATTTTCCATTACCGAGTACCGATTAAGAGTCCATTTAACATAAACTTTTCCTTAATTATTCCCTCCTGACATTGACCAGTTAACTAAAAATAGGATATGCTTATAAAATAACCACTGTAAAAAAGAGGGATTTTTGTAAGGGGGATTTATGAAAAATGGATAGTGGTAATACCGTATGGCAAAAAAACTTCACCTTTCTTTTTTGCTCTAAATTGGTGAAGATAACCGCAGATTGCTTTGCTGTTAATACGATTCTGTGGTTTTTGATTTATGAAGGGAAGGGCGCGATTGGTACAGCTCTGCTCTTGGCGGTGTCTTTTCTTCCACAAGCCCTGTTGGGGCCAATTATTACTCCTCTCATGAGAACATATTCATTAAAATTTTGGATGTTCTTTGCTGATTTAACAAGAGCGTCGATCATGCTAATGATTCCAATATTCTATTTCAGCGGTTTTTCGCCATTATGGTTTATCATTTTGCTTATGCTTGTTCATTCAGCCACAGGAGCATCCTATAATCCTGCATCTGTTTCATTAATTCCGAAAATTGTAAAACGAGATTTCATTCAAAAAGCAAATGCAATCATGCAATCGTCAGAACATGTCGTTAGGCTTGTTGCAGTTACCCTTTGTGGTGTGCTTATTGTCGCAATTGGGGCAGCGCAAGCTACGTTGATTACATTCCCACTTTATATGATTTCAGCAAGTTTAGTTCTCTTTATTAAATATAGCATGAAAGAAAACAATAAACAGAAAGTTGAAGAGTCAAAGCGAAAGGATACATATTTGAAAAAACTAAGAAGAGGTTTTACTCTTGTCCGAAATCACCATATTTTGTTTCCATTAGCTATTTATTGCGTTTTCTCTAATTTAGCCTCTGCACCTTGGGAAGCACTTTCGGCAGTCTATATAGCTGAGGAACTAAATGGTGATCCAATCATTCATTCTTTAATCAAAGTCACAACTGCTGGTGGAGCATTTTTATTAGGTTACGTTTTGGCAAAGGTTAAAGTAAATCGATATGGTCTGTTGTTTGTCACAGCCGGAATTGTAGAAGGTGTAGCTTTTTTTGTCACAGGAATGAACTCCCTTTTGCCTTTATTATTTCTAGCCGCCTTTGCATTAGGAGCCACAATTAGCGCAATTAATGTTCCTGAACACACCATTATTCAAATGTCTGTTAATGATGACGATCAGCCACAGGTTTATTCAATTATTAGTATGATTTCGTATGTCATGATTCCTTTAGGTGCATTAGTAGGGGGATATGCTGCAACTGTATTTGGTGCAGGAAAAGTAATTGCTTTCGGTGGATTAATTGAGATCCTTGCTGGAATTGGTATCCTGCTGTTTACTAAGCTTGGGAAAGCTCAGCGTACTGATCTAATCAAAGAAAAGGAAGAGAGTTTAAGGGTTTAAAAAAGAATTGTTATGAAAAACGACATCGTTTTACAAATTTAAACAAAAATATTTCGAATCATTCTGAATTTTGCGATAATACAGATGATTATAAAATTTGTTTCGTGAACCATAAAAGAAAGGATGAAAGGGATTGGCAAAAACAAAAATTGCATATCAAGAAGTAGCTAATAAGATTAATCAATGGTATACGATGATTAAGAAGCGTGAAATTGAAAATGCAGTGAAAATAAAAGAAGAAATTAACAACATGCTAGAAGACATGGAAGAAAATCAGAACTTGCTTCTTTATTATAATCTCTTAGATTCTCGTCATAAACTGTTGTTAGATATGTTCAAATCATCTGGCAGTATTCTCGAGAAGATTCAGAAAAGTCCCGAAATGCAGAAAACTGATGACATGTTGCAGTATTACTTCTTGTTTTTCTCTGGTCAATACATGTTTTCCAAAAAGAAATACATTGAAGCAATTAATTATTATAAATTAGCTGAGGATAAACTTGTGAAAATTGAGGATGAAATTGAAAAAGCAGAATTCTATTATCATTTAGCCATATCCTATTATCATATTGATCAATACTTTTTCTCGTTGGCGTATGCAGAAAAAGCCTTGGCTGTATTTCGCGAATATGACGACTATGCCCATCGTACAGTCAGCAGTGAAATGATTCTCGGAGCAAACAAGCTGGATTTATTCCGCTATGAAGCAGCATACAAACATTACGAACACGCATTAAACATTGCCAAAACAGTGGGTATCCCCAACTCAGTGGGAAAGGTTTATCATAATCTGGGAATTTTTTATATTAGAAGAAATATGCTTTCTGAAGCAGAAGACTGTTTTAAAAACGCTTTACTAATTGATGAATATGCTCATACTTATAATGGGTTAAAAGCTATTTACAATCTAACTCACGTTTTGTACAAATCTGGACATATTGAAGAAGCAAGGGAATGGTTAAAAAAAGGATTAAATCGTGCAGAAAAAGAAGGGGATAAGGAATATTTGGCGAAATTTACTCTTGTTAACACTTTGTACGATGAGTACAATGAAAGTGTATTAGCGGATTCCCTTGACACTTTAGAGCAGATGGGGTTATGGAACGATGTAGCAGAATTAACACTAGAAGTGGGATGCTACTTCAAAAAATCGGATGATATTACAAACACGGCTAAGTTTCTTGAAAAATGTATTCACGCAAGGGATCAAATTCTAAAAATGACGGAGGAATTAAAATGAAAAAGACAATTGCCATTGCTTCTACGGTCATCTTAGCTGGTCTGGTTGCTTTCGGAGTATCTACTGGAAAGATTGCAATCCAACAAGGTGAACATGTTCAAGTTGCTGAAAAGGCTGTCTTCTGATACACATTTTTCAAAAAAGCATGTGGAAGTAAAAACTGTAAGCGGATAATTAAAGTAATAAAATATAGACCGCCCTTTAATTTTTCCATAAACACAAGGGATGGTCTATTTCTTTTTAATGTATATAAACAATGCCAAGTTTAATGCAATTGATGACTCAACTATTTGTGAAAAAGGGTAGGAGAACTCAACAAGTTCATTCTGTTCATTTCGTTTATAAAGTTTTAAAATACGCTTGAACTCATTGAGCGAAATTTTTTTATTGTAATTAGTAAAAGAACCATCGGCATTGAAGTCTGAATCGTATTGTTTAAGAATTTCAACATCATTTCTAAATTTATTGGCTAGTTGTTTATTTCGCATTCAAAAAGGCTCAGTTGCCAAAAGTGATATTCCTAATATGGTGAGTATCACAGCAAAAACTCTCCATCCATAAAATGGAAGAAAGCTGTCAATACTCCATATAAAATAAAGCTTTATTATTCATCAAACCACCTCATCAAACAATATGCCTAATTATACCACAATTTTCTTTCTCAGGAATGTTTATCTTAAGCAGAAGGGAAAGGTGCAGTTTAAATCGTCATCCTTAAACGCAAGGCGGTATTTTTACCTGCAAACTGAATTTCTGTTTGCTGTACCCGCCGTCGGTAAAACCGACAGTGGACTTTTCAACTTATAATACCTGTCAAATTGACAGACATGATTTCTTCTGAAAATCGAGCAGCGGGGGGAACACTCCAAAAAAGATTAAACAAAACCATTACAATGATGATATAATCAATAGAAAGAGGTGAACGAAATGGATAATCAAGTTTTGCAAGCGATCTACGAAATGCAAAAGGAAATGAAAGAAGGCTTCAAAAGCGTAAATGAGCGTTTAGATACAATCGACAAAACATTAACACGCATTGAAGAAAACGAGCCTGAAGAAGTCATATCCATGCTTAAACTAATCAATAAGAACATTGAACGTGATCATAGATACAACGACAAGAAGTTCTCTGAGTTGAACGAAGGATTCATGATTTAGAGGAACGATTGAATAATTAATAAGATTATTGAATGCCGGACAATTCAAGGTTCCTATACATAGGATATCAGATTACGTTGCCTCACATAGAAGCGGAGATCATAGAATAATACACATAGCATTTAGGAGCAGTTGATGAGACTGCTCTTTTTTTATTTCGTATTCACGAAAAGCAGAAGGGAAGGATGTAGTGTAAATCGACATCCTTCATGACCTGTTTAACATTCATCTCTTCTGATATCATTTAACATATAGAGATAAGCTAAATCTCCAGCACCTAAATCAGTTTTAACTCCTTTTTTTGATTGGATCTCAAGTCTTTCAGGAGAGTATTATTGTAATTCGGATAAATGCAAGTATGATATTGATCATTCAATTCGATTCTTTGCTTTTCATTATATTTCTTATTATCCTCTTTAATATGACTGAGCGTTAATTTTTGCGTTGTCATCATAATTCCTCCTTTTAAATCCAAAATAAAAAACACCTTTTGGTGTCACACACGTTCCCAAATCCACACTGACATTAATGAATGGTTTATCATAGCTTCTACCTGTAATTTCTTCATACTCAGCAGGAACGAAATGACCCCACTCAACGTAATCTCTCATAATAGAATCGTCTTCATAGCAGCCCCAATCATAAACAAGGAAGATAAAGGGTAACGGTTATACTAAAGGTTTTGTTTCATGCAATGCAAGAGCTGCAAATAATTTTAAACATAAAGAATACCTAGCGTATACAATTGATCAGGGACCTTTTACATTATCTGAATTACTTCAAAAGAATAAACATATGAAAACCTTGGGATGCTGATCAATATTTAAAACTGCTTTCACTGTCTTAATTTGGTCTGTACCTTCCCAAACCCTTCGCAGACTAATACATACAACTTTATAAACTAATTAAAAATAATATAAATATAAAGAAAAACGAATTTGAAAAATATGATAAACCAAACCCTGATAATCCAATTATGATTTAATGGTTTAACTTGAATGATGTAGAGCAGGTAGGATAAAAAACAATTTTAAACAGAATGGAGTATAAGGAGATAAAAATTTTGGAGGTAAAACGTAATTTTGCAAAAGACGGAAAACTCTTGAAGGGAATTAAAAATGTTTTTGAGGAATAAAAAAGCCGAATCGTATCTTGTAGCCTTTAAGAGGGAAAGAAACAATACTGATGAAAAACAACTATTGACATATTTAAGTAAATAGAATAAATTATTGTTTACGGACTAAAAGAGTCCAATTTTATTATAACACAAAAGATATAAAAAGTCAATGTTTTTTTTAAAAAAATGCTTTTGAAAGGAAGAGAGGTTATGAACTTATCTCGGATTTTGAATTCCATTCAATTATCTCCCCAATCTAAACCAATAGTCGAACTACTTGAATTAAATGAAAAAACAAAAGAGCATGGCCTGATTTTAACGCCCAACGATATAAAAACGTTAATGGTTTTTAGAAATAAAGTGCTTCATGATCATGGACGTATAGAACTGGGGATTGAAGTATTAAAGGAATTAATTGAGGTGTTTGCTGCCTCCCCCTATACGGATGAGGATAATTATGTTGAAACGTTAAACGAGCTTCAGGAGATTTTTTATTATCTTAGAAATGAAACAGAAGATAAGATTGGGGACATGAAACTGATTCATCAGATGATGGAGTGTTTTAACGGGCCTTCTGCCGGGTCTTTAGAGTTATTAAGAAGTAACATGGAGGAATTCGCGGATAGTTTCAGAAGGGATAAGATAAGAAGTGAGTCTTTATATAAAGGTGATGAATAACATGGACTTAGATAACACTTTAAATCGTTATGATTCGGTATCAAATTTTACTATTGATAAATCAAAGCTAAAGCAAAGTCAATATATGTTGTCACTTCTAAAAGAAGGCCAAAATGTTGGAGCTATTACCAGTGAGAAAGCTTGCCAGATACAGGTAGAGATGATGCAAATCCTGCAACGATTGATAGGTCAGTATACCCAAGGGGAAAGTACGTCAGTGACAACGGAAACGGCGGAAGGGATTATGGTTTCCCTCATGTATGCAATGGATGCTTATGCTCTCCATTTTGAGAAACCTGAAGAGGTTGTAGTGCATTTGCGTTCTGATAGTGTAAAAAATATATATACCAAAGGTGTCGAATTACTTCACCATTATTTTGAAGAAACTAAACAATTGTATCAAGACGTGAAAAAAATGAAATTAGATGTTCCTGTTGATGCTTATAATTTAACTATTGACGAATCGTTACCTGTATTTATGAACAATTATAATATTATTTTTGAAGCTCAAAACACAATGGCGAGCATTGACTATCCTTTAGCCATTGACAATATGCAACTTCAAGGTGTTTTTTATATTAAACAGTATTTAGAACGACTGCTAATAGAAACGAGATTCTGTCACTTTTTTAACCATCAGGATTTAATGTATGTCTTGACAAACTTCGGGAGAATATGCCGCTTTAATTATCGCATTGAACTTTTTAATATTTTTGAGTTAATGATAAACAATGCTGTTTTTTCACTGCTATCCGGGGGTGGCGCCAATCAAGTCAGAATTTCTGAAGTTCAATATGACAGGTTGAGTCGGTTGTTAAGTGATTGCCATGCAGATAAAAGGGCAAATTTGATTAACGAAGCATTTGATCGGTTACAGAGGGATTTACAAACGGATCAAACGCTTACCAGTTATATCAATTTGTATCGTGATGAATTTATTCAAAGGGTAAATAACGCTGCGGAAATTGATAGCTTCAAAATGTTGATCATCAGGGAAATTGAAGAGAGCGAAAAACCAATGGCGTTAATGTTAAATGAAAATGATCGTATGAGTGATATTGAAATTCGGAAATTGGTGGATTGCATCATGGGAAGTGAAAACATAACAGAAAAAATATCACTGATTCGCGATCATTTTGTTTCACTTCATGATTATCTGGATTTGCTAAATTCGGGATGTCTGTTTGACGACGAATATGACGCACTTTTTGCTACGTTTGGAAATTTTGAATTGGCTATTTTTGCTAAAATTGTATTTTATGAAGAATTAAGAGGGGGAATTCGGAATTTCTTTGACATTGTTGCTGACTGCACTGAAGCAAAGAGCGAGTGGGAAACGTATTATATAAAGTTTATCAAGCAATTGGAAGATGAGCGCATTGCAGCTGTTGGACACCTGATCGATGATATTGACTATGAGGAGATATCGTTTTATTGAGTAAAGACGTAATTAAAAAGGGAGAGTCTAAAGTCAACAGTTAATAACAAAAACAGCTATGAGAAGGAGTCTGAATAAAATAGCAGTTTTAAATTAAAATGTAGGAAAATTCATGTTTTCAATACTAAAAATTTCAAAAGTATAGTACAAAGAGTTTTCAAGAATCTAAGTATTAGAAAGATTGCTCTTAAAAACAACTGGCTTGATGAAGCCGAAAAGATGAAATCTGAGGTTAAACAAGAGATCGCTATATGGAAGAAAATCAGGATGTTCTTATCTATTTTTCATTGCTAGAATTCCGTCATAGAATACCTCTATCCAGAAGCAGCGAGAGATATAGAGGTTCATTATGAAGAGTTTAGCTGATAGTAGCCCAGAGCGTGAAGCAGTTCTTTTTGTCTAAAATGGTACATTCCTGCATATGATGCTCCTCAAGCCCCGCTACATCATGGCTTGTATGTTGATAGCATAAAAAGCGGCATGCAACCGCTGATTGGACGGGATGATCTGACCCCTGCTGCAAGACATGCTCTTAATACAATCAGCTTTGGCAAAGCCAATGTTCCTTTTAATGATGCTAATTTTAACAACAATTTAAGAAAAGCTTGGTTTAAATAAAATTTGTCACATATTGAAAGAGTCCTTCTTAAAGAGTTGGGCTCTTTTTTTCAATCCATGAACGTTTTGCTCTGCTGACGGCATTTACGAGCCGAAAACAAAGGCTAAAATTGAAGAGAGGGCTGTTTTTATAAATTCCAACTTGTCAATTGCTGTTCATCATTATTTATTTTCCATATTTTCTGACCATCCGCTAAGTATACTGCACTTGGTGGATCATCATAAAGGGAAATTTCAAGGAGTTTTCTCCTTGTCTCAACCAATCATACACACTACATTCATTAGGAGTGGGGTGAAATAAAATATTATTTACTTGAAATGTGTCCTTTTTTATATATAGTGTGTCAGGTCCTACAAACAACAAATTAGCATTTGCAGCATCCCAAATTGAGCTAAAGTGTTCAACCAGGTTCTTTTTGCATGTAACTTCTGTAGGTTTATTAAACTGTTCCTGAATCCCTCTGCAATTACCCGTTAATTCAGATGGAATCCTGCGATTAAGCGAGCATTCGTGAGAAAATCGTATAAAACTGAGGAAGTCGAAAGATCTTTAATCAAGTGTTGGCTAATTACATAATCTTTGGCGTTTGCATTGTTACAAATAAATACTATAATGGTATTGAGTTACATGGATAAAGGAGGCTCATTGAGCAATATATGTAAATTATGTTGAGTGCGTTAATTTTATAAAATATGTAAAAAAGTGTTCGGAACAATCTTACCTTCTTTTTTGTCTTCACATCTAAATTTATCGGAGTAAGAAGGGGCAATAGGGAAGGAGGTTTCTTTTGAAAACGGTTTCATCATTCGGCCCTTCTGAGTCGTTCAAATGTCTTGGAATTTAAAATGGGGAAGGAATGCAAAATTGAAGTCAATCTTAAGAAAAGCCCTAATCCATATCCATTATTGTTTTCAGAGGAGGAATATTAAATGAATATTCGGGAAATTGAGCTTCCGGGAATCGGATATAAGTTTGAGATCTTTACAAAAAATCAGGATAAGTTGGTCATTGTAATCCATGATGACGGCCGCAGAGAAATTTATCATTTTGATGCTGACGATCATGAAGAGGTTTTGGTCAGTGCTACATTTAACGATTCTGAAGCCAGAAAAATTGCAAGTATACTAGGAGGTATGGCATATAAACCTAAAGCTTTAGAAACTGTAGAATTTGCCTTTGATGATACAATCATTGAATGGTATCAAGTAGAGCCCAATGCACCCGCTGTAAATAAAACCATTGGTGAAATTGATATCAGAAATAACTTTGGAGTTACTGTCATTGCTATTAAGAAAAAAAACAGCAAAAAGTCACACAATCCGGGATCTGATACAGTTATTGAAGCTGGCGACACATTAGTTGTTTCAGGAGAAAGACAGCAGATTAAAGAATTAATTAAAAAGCTGCTATCAACGTAAGGAGTGGAGAATATAGATGGATCACTTAGTATTTGAAGTTGGTACGGCACTTGTTATAGTTGCGATTGGAGCTGTTGTTGCAAACAGACTAAAGTTTTCAATCATCCCCTTTCTAATTATTTTTGGGATGATTGTGGGCCCACATGCTCCGACGATTGGGATCATTGATTTAACATTTATCGAAAGTCAGGAGATTATTCAATTCCTAGGCCGAATAGGCGTACTTTTTTTGCTTTTCTATTTAGGGCTTGAATTTTCCGTTGGCAAACTGGTCAAATCAGGGCAAAACATCGTAGTAGGCGGCAGTATCTATGTGGCCATTAACTTTATCTTAGGTCTTCTGTATGGATTTGTCACAGGTATGCCTTGGATGGAAACACTCATTATTGCTGGACTGCTTAGTGTATCTTCTAGTGCGATTGTAGCCAAAGTTCTTGTCGATTTAAAAAGAACAGCTAATCCCGAAACAGAGCTCATACTGGGGATTATTTTATTTGACGATATCTTTCTGGCTTTATTTTTAACAACTGTATCGGGAATTTTGCTTGCAGGTTCTACATCTTTTCTCGGTATCTTCACCTCTGTACTTATTTCTGTTGGTTATATGTTACTATTCTTTATTATCGCACGAAAAGGAGCCTCGTTATTAAATAAATGGTTAAACATAAAATCAGATGAAATTTTTATTATTGTGATATTTTCGATCCTATTTTTTGTTGCGGGATTTTCAGAAACACTTCACGTGGCAGAAGCGATTGGTGCCTTATTGTTAGGTTTGGTTTTTTCTGAGACTGAGCATCGGGATCGTATTGAACATCTTGTCGTTCCATTTAGGGATTTCTTTGGGGCCATTTTCTTTTTCAGTTTTGGATTAAGTATTGATCCATCAACATTAGCTGATGCCATTTGGCTGGCACTAGGTGCAGCTATACTTACGATAATAAGCAATTTTGTGGCCGGAATGATTTCTGGAAGGAAAGCGGGGCTATCCCATAAAGCTTCTACTAATATCGGATTAACCATCATGGCTCGGGGAGAATTTTCTATCATCGTAGCTAATTTAGGGGTTACAGCAGGATTAAATCCTATTTTAACGCCTTTTACCGCGCTCTATGTTCTCATTCTGGCAGTTGCAGGACCACTTATGGCAAAAGAAAGTAAGAGTTTTTATAAACATTTAAACAAAATTTTCAAGTGGAGCAAACCTGCGGAAAAGAGAAAAATGAAAACACCCAATTAATCTATATGCCTATCTTTCCCAATTGGCAACAGTTACTTCACTTAAACTTACATTATCAACATAACATTCACTTTCCTTCAATAAAAATCAGCTTCTTTCAAACTACGTTGCTTTGCACTATTGGAGTGAGAGCCGCAGCGGATGGCTTCACATGTGCGTTTTTCCTTTCTTTTTGTCTTATACGATCTTGTACTGATACATTCGGCAACTGGGGCTTCTTATGATCCTGCCTCCGTTTCCTTGAATCCGCAAATTGTTAAGAGTGAGTGATCTTATTTCAAAGTAATGCCGCAATAGAATCTTCACCCCAAATGTAAAATCATTCTCCTTAATCATTTGCGGTATATTGTTTGCCGTAATTGGGTCGGCTGATACAATAATTACTTCAATTTTTTTGTTTGGTCTGGGTGTTTTATACGAAAACAATGTCAGAAATAGAGGGACGCATAACGTCGTCTTCTTTTTTTATCGTGCTATTAGATTATAATCCGCACACAAGTCTATCCTTGGGAGTGCGAGCAGTATATGCTCAGTATCAATCTGTCGACCTCTTGACACCACTGGTGCCAAGGGGTTTTAATTCGCGGGTATTTTTAATAGTAAGATGCAGGAAAAATTAATGCTCGGTAATTTTCTTTTGTGCAACTATCGAATCCCAAAACCAGTATGTAATAGCAGCAACCACACTATAGAAATATATTTCAAGTCTTGCAAATAAGGGCGGATAACCAGGGATGCTTGCGAGATAAAAAAGCAAAAAGTTTGCTGCCGATGACACGAGTAAATAGAACAGGAAATAAACGAACGAGAATTTTTTTGGTTTTTTATTCAGAACATACTGCAAAGGAATCGCAAATATTAATAAAGGGAAGAAAAAATAAAAAGGAAATACAATGAGCAAATATATTTGAGAGAAAGCGCCAGTTATCAAATATTGAATCAAGCCTAAGGTTAGGCTTGAAAACAAAATCGTTATAGTGAAACCTGCCATTTTTTTCATAAAGCCCCTTCCTTGTGTAATCAATACATTTTAGCTGAAGGTTGAGGTTTAAACGTCAAAAATTGTCCATTCTATTCTAATGCCAAATCAAGTTCCTGCTGAAGTTTTCTTCTTAAATGGCCACATGCCAATATTCACCTCGAATCTATTATCGAGCAAATGTGGAAATTTTTAAAGGGGGACTAGTGTTCAAATAGGTTGAGAAGAAACACTGGAATCCAAGAGTTTATTGATAAATTTATAGAGTTACCCAATAGGCATTATTGTAAAGTCCGCTATAATAGCAAAGAGAAGCATACTTAAAGCGAACCCCGCCCTGAAAAGTGGTGTTCTTTTGTTTTTCGGTTAAGGAAGAGGGGTTGAAAGGGAACACTCCTTATTAAACAAATGTAAATATGTGTATTATTTTTGAAAAATTTTTCAATTCTACATTATTTGACAATTTTTTCATCCTTGAAGTGTTAAGATCAAGATGCCTATTAAATGGACAAGCATTTAATAGGAAAACAAAATGTAAAGGGGATGTGTTTATGTTTAAAAACAAATTCAAAAAAGTAGTGGGAGCGGTTGCAGTTGCCGGGGCTTTGTTAGTATCTGGACTACCTGCAAGTGCGGCGCCGGATTTAACGCCTATTCGAGATAAATATCCAGATGCATATCAATTCCAATGGAATGGCGACAATACTGTAACTGTTTTCTTTAGAGACAGTGAAGGTAAATCTTATTCTAGAACATATACATGTGTAACAGTTATCAGTGGTACTTGCTACGTATATAAGTGATTAAATCGTAACTTATTTTTTAAATTCTGTCTCAAGCAATTGAGACAGAATTTTTTTATCGCATTATTGGTAAACTTCTTCATCTTCCTTTCACTCAGCAGCTTTATAGTGACTGCATCAAGGATTGGAATGGGGAGGCGGTTGCACCATATACGACCATAATAGCTAATGATGTTAACATCACTTTGTTTCCTTTTTTGGATAAAGTGATGTTCTTCTGTGCAACCCCTCAAGTAAGGTGATTACAAGAGGGATTAAAAACCTACACGTATAATACCGGAGTCGACACCTTCAAAATCTCGCCATCTCTTATATAAATACGAGGGACGCGGCGGCTTATGGTAGATACCACTTCATAGTTAATCGTATCCAGCATGTCAGCCACTTCATCAACGGAAATCTCTGCTCCTTTTTGCCGGCCGTAAATCACAACTTCCTCTCCTTGTCTCCCTTCACCCTCTCCTAAACTAACCATTATCATATCCATTGTCACTCTTCCCGCCACCGGCACTCGTCTTCCGCGATGAAGAACAAACCCGCGATTGGAAAGTGCGCGGGAATAACCGTCAGCATAGCCGACCGGAAGTGTAGCGATTACTTCCCCAGGCTCCGCGATGTATGTAGCACCATAACTAATGGTCCGCGGTTCTGTCAGCATGGTTTTCACATAAGCGATACGCGCTTTCAAACTTAATGCAGGAACAAGCTTAACGAGATTGAGTTGCTTTATATATTCTGAAGGATATAACCCATACATACCTATACCTAAACGAATCATATCAGCGCTAAACTCCGGGAAAGCGATAGAAGCAGCCGTGTTATTCATATGCACGGTGGGCAGCTCAAACCCTTGATCTTTTAGAAAGCGAAGAAAACTGATAAACTTATCATGCTGCAGTCTGGTGAGTGTAGTATCTGGCTCATCAGCTGTTGAAAAATGTGTAAAGATTCCTTTCCATCTAAGGAATTTGCTTGCTGTAAGTGCTTTCACTATTTCTGAAAGCTTTTCTTTTGTCCGTACACCTAATCGCCCCATGCCGGTATCCACATTAATATGGATATTCAACCGGTTCGTCTCCGCTTCTTTTTCCAATATTTCGTTCGCTTCTTTTATCCAATCAACCTGAAATGCTGATAACGTGATATTCCATGCTGCTGACTCTTTGACACATCTAAGGGGTGTAAAACCAAGCACAAGGATAGGTGCTGTAATCTCCGCTTTTCGTAATACGATTCCTTCCTCAAGGCTGGCAACAGCGAGCTCACTCGCCCCATGTTCCAATGCATGGCGCGCCACTTCGACCGACCCGTGACCATAAGCGTTCGCTTTTACGACAGCCATAATTTTGCTCTTCTTTGGAATATGATGGCGAATCGCTCGTAAATTTTTTTTAATGGCATCAAGATCCACTTCTGCCCAAACTTCACGGCAAAGCTTTTTCATCAACGTTTCCTTCTTTCTTATAGAATAGTATAAACCGCATGTAGCCGTTCCATAAATTCCTTAACATCAATGTTGGTGCTTTCAATCTAATTTTTATTCAACCTTTACTGAAATCATTCAACAGTAAACCGTTGATATAACGAGAAGAAGTTCATCGATGTCACAACTAGGGGATCATATACATCATAAATTCAAGAGGCCTTTTCAATCTTCTGTTTGAGAAAATTCGGGATCACTCTTTGCAGCTATTGAAGAAGAGAAGTTTGCTGAGCAGTATGAATTAATGCAATCTGGGAAATCACCTATCAAATTATCCATGGTATATGAAGAAAATGAGTTTGGGGCAGACCTGAAGATGTTAACTTTATTGGTTGATTATGAAAATAAAATCGCTCGATTTTTCTTGACCACAATAGGAAATGGGTGCAAAACAGCAACAGGAGACATTATAATCAAACTTGGACTACTTGTCATAAATTCCACTCTTGCGATTGTTGTTACGTACGGGCAGCTGAGTATGGAGTGATGAGGTCACTGTCACAATCCTTCTCGTCAAAAATGGAAATAAAATGAAATGCAGTATTAGGTCAAGTGGTGAAGATGAGAAAGGGGACTGGCGTCAAAGTTTTAGCTGGAGATAAGGGTTATTAGATTGTTATACTTTAATTAGGTTTGAGTATATAATTACATATTCAGTTTTTGACCCTAGAAAGGAGTTTTAATGAGAAGGGGAGTAAGTTTTCAAATACCAAATGAATATGGAAACTACCTATGGAAGATATTAAAGCCATTTAACGTAGGGAACTATTTGTGGAAAATGGGTGGGGAATCTTATTTCGTTATAGACGGTGAGTTAGATTATGAACAATTTCTTTTAGACAACTCAGTAATTGAAGGAGCAGACTTAGCCAGTCGTTTACGAAATAATCAGTACTATGCCATTTTCGTTGAATTACAAGCATATCCATTGGGCAAAGTAGTTAATCAAATCAATACATATGAAGAGTTTATGAACAGTGAATGCGAACTTGTCCTATTATTGGTAGACAGTAGTTATGTTTCGATATACTGCAAAGACATAAATGTTGTTGAAAAGCTTTATCTAAATGCCTTAAAGAATGAATTCGAAGATGTTAAATTTATAACTGATGAAAACGATGTAAGAACAAGTCTTACCGTATGGTAATGCAATAAATAATAAAGGAGCTAATACATATGTCACTGCAAATCAAAATCAAATATTCAGATGAAACACAAACACGAATTTCAAAAATTGCACAAGGTGATTGGATTGATCTAAGAGCCGCGGAAGATGTATCAATTCCAAAAGGCGAGTTTAAATTGATCCCTCTTGGAGTAGCGATGGAATTGCCTGAAGGATATGAAGCTCATGTTGTTCCTCGTTCAAGTACATATAAAAACTTTGGAATCATTCAGACAAATTCTATGGGCGTGATTGATGAGTCATACAAAGGGGACGATGATTTCTGGTTTTTCCCGGCTTATGCGTTAAGAGACACTGAAATTAAGAAAGGAGAACGTATTTGCCAGTTCAGAATCATGAAGAAGATGCCTGCAGTTGAATTGGTTGAAGTTGATCATTTAGGCAACGAAAATCGCGGAGGACACGGCTCAACCGGCACTAAGTAAATAAACAAGCCTTGGCTGCCTTCATACTATGCAGAGTGCAGCCAAGGGATCATTTTTATATTTTCGCCTCCGCATGACATCAAGTGGAAGAAATTAACAAATTGAAAAATAAAATGTTCTTAAAATTAACCATAGCCATAATGACAGCTCTCAAACAACTTGGATTATCGGCATGGCCACTCATCCGGGTGTAACATTCGAGTAATGCAAACAATTCTTTTCCGATAATGACATTTTTCCCTTCATTAACACCAGTTGTTCATGTTATCAGTTTTCTATAGAAGGGGGTACTGCTTCTCTATTTCAGACCTCACTTGTTCGATCGACGCTTCCATCACTAAACCACTTAAAGACACTTTACAATTAAACTTCTGATTTCCTTTTTATTGAAAAAGAGTTATAATGCGGGTAAATAGGGAGGGGTGTTCATGAAAAAATTTTTAGCTTGTACGGTGTTAACATTTTTATTGGCTTTGAATTTCAATGTGCAGAATTCAATGGCAAAGATCACAAAGGATCAAAAAAAAGTCAGTTTTACGATGACTGAGGATAACATAGGGTTTTTTATGGCTGACAGTAATAATAAGGATAATTATTCAACCTGGCCTTATTACAGATTTACAATATTTAATGCGGATGGATGTACTCTCAACATTAAATTGCAGAGGATAACAATAAGCAATAGATATTTTACGCTAAGCGAAAAAGAGTTTACTGGAAATCATTTTGATTTTAGCGCCACCGACAAAGTAGCAGGAACCCCAAGAAGGAACCATTATATAGACATTACTAAGGTGTCTGATGGCTGCGGTGACGTCAAAATTAAAGGTTTTTACGGCTTTGAACATGAGGAGCCGGACTGGAATTAATCTGAAACGTTTAATGCCGCCTGAAAGGAGAGAACTGCTTCCCTTTCTATTCAACACATCAATAAAACGCTGTCTAAACAATTTTTCTCTCCTTTCAAGATCATCACTATCTCCACCGTATTGGCTTATGAGAATTGATGCAGAGAGAAACCATTCTTCAAGTGCATCCTCAAATATTTCTGATAGTTCCTCCTTCACCATAAAAACAAAACCCTCGATACTCTGGAAGGATGATTCGCATATATCGGCCATAACGAGATATCCTTCTGGCATAGGCGATTCGAGCAGTTCATAAGCCGATAGCTTTAAAGAAGAGGGGACCCAAGGCTATCGACAACATCTCGACAGCCTTATTGATTTGGACTTTTACTTTAAAATTATTACTCAGCAAAATCTATAACCATACGGCCTGTTACTTTACCCTGTTCCATTTCTTCAAAAATATCATGAACATCTTGGATTGGACGTTTTGTAACTTTAGGAACAACCTTGCCTTCTGCAGCAAATTGGAAAGCTTCCTTCAAGTCTTCTCTAGTACCAACTAATGAACCTATAACTTGAATTCCATCCAGTACAAGACGAGGAATATCCAAATCCATCTTGTCTACGGGTAAACCAACAGCAACTGCTCGAGCGCCAGCTTTTACAACATCAATTGCTTGGTTGAAAGGGGTTTTAGCAACAGCAGTAATTATTGTAGCATCGAGACCTAAACCGTTTGTCACTTCTTTTGCCGTAGCAACTGGGTCTTCATTTAAGCTGTT
This sequence comes from Bacillus sonorensis NBRC 101234 = KCTC 13918, assembly GCF_001592005.1. Lineage (GTDB taxonomy): Bacteria > Bacillota > Bacilli > Bacillales > Bacillaceae > Bacillus > Bacillus sonorensis. The sequence goes on along the minus strand of NZ_BCVZ01000003.1, from coordinate 224,431 downwards.
TACAACAATATCTGCACCTAAGCTTTCAGCAAGCTCCAATTTTTCATCGTTAATATCGAAAGCAATCACTTTAGCGTTAAATACATTCTTTGCATATTGCACAGCTAAGTTGCCCAAACCACCGACACCAAATACACCGATCCATTGACCAGGCTTAATTTCACTGACTTTTACTGCTTTATATGTTGTTACACCTGCACAAGTAATACTGCTTGCTGCTGCCGGATCTAAATTTTCAGGCACTTTTACTGCATAATCGGCTGTTACGATTGCTTCTTCAGCCATTGCTCCATCAACTGTATAACCGGCATTTTTCACATCACGGCATAGTGTTTCACGACCTGTTAAGCAGTACTCACAGTGACCACAGCTTTCAAACATCCACGCAATAGAGACGCGATCTCCCTCTTTTAAGGTCGTTACGCCTTCACCAATCTCGGTTACAATCCCTATTCCTTCATGACCTAAAGTGACGCCTGCAACATCACCAAAATCAGCATTCTTAACATGTAAGTCAGTATGGCATACACCGCAGTATTCCATCTTGACTTTGGCTTCACCATGTTTTAAAGGACGCAATTCTTTTTTTACTACCTCTACACTTTTGTCTTTTGTTGCTATTACTGCTTTCATTCAAATAACACCCCTTCCAATTTTTGTTAGGTAATTGGTCCTACACTCATAATTTAGCACACTATTCTGTTCTCAAAATCAACATAAATATGAACTTTTTAGATAAAAGGCAGACCGTGTACTCAAATGATATAATTTCGACACCCTAAAAAAGGGGAATCAACTTCCGTCGTGAGAAGGAGCTTATTGCATTTAAATAAATTAACAAAACAATTGTTAAAGTTAAAAAATTGCTATAAACTATAATAAAATAATATTTTTGGGAGATGGGAATGTTGTTCAACGAAAGAGAAGCACTCCGATTAAGACTTGAACAGCTCAAAGATGCTGAGATTAATGCCGTGCGGGAACTTCGAACAGAGCGAAATGAAATTTATGCAAAGCTGCGTGAATTAGACAGTCAGGGTGATTCCCCCGAAATGAATAAAAAATCATTAATTGAGCTGGTCAGTGAAACCGCAAAGTCTTTTGAAAATAATAAATTAAAACATCCGGCTTCATCAAATGATTCCATCTCAAAACCGAGAAAACCCAAACCTGGAACAAAGGCTTATAAACACCGTGAAGCAGCATTAAAAATATTACAGAACCAAAAAGGTGAAATAAGGGGTTATGAGCTTCAAAAGGAAATTGAAAAAGAAACGGGTATACCCATCAATAATATGACAACTTTTATGCAGGGGTTGATGAGATTCCATCCTGAAGTTGAAAAAACATATCGCGGCCGCTATGTTTATAGAAAAACGAAAGCGAATGCAATGAATGAAAGCCCTTCTGAATAAGGGCTTTCTTACATGTGATAACACAAATACAAATGTAACAAGGCCATAAGAACCACGCTTCAAGAAATGAAGAAGAGGGTTTACACTTGTGCAGGCGGCATCAGATTTTGTTCCCGTTGGCTATTTTTAGCGTATTTTTAAATTTAAGATCTGCATCATAGGAATAAACGGAAGAAGTTTACATATCGGAAGAGTTAAACCAAGGGGCGGTTATTCATTCGATCATGAGAATTTTAACAACCGGCGGTGCATTTTTTATGGGATTCATTTTAACTAGAGTCAAGGTGAATCGATATGGGGAGTTGTTTGTCGCCGCTGGAATAGTTGAGGGAACAGCATTTTTCATTACAGGCATGAACTCACTTTTGCTTCTGGTTTTTATTGCAGCCTTTGTATTAGGAGCGACAATTAATGCCATCAATGTCCCTGAGCATACAAATATCGGTTGCTGATGAAGATCAACCCCAAGTATACGCTATTATAAGCATGATTTCATATGTGATGATTCCTCTGGGCGCTTTAATAGCTGAGTATATGGAATATATTTTTCTGTATATAGAATATTTAGAGTTTTAAAGAGAGATAATATTAATTTTCTTATCAAGAAGGGCATCTTTTCATCGCTTTGCTTCATTTAACGAGAGGGGGTTAAGAAGTGGCTACTGAAAGCGTGATTCCTTATCAAGAATAACAGGCGTGCTGCTGCAGAAAAAGCAAAAGAAGAGGTGGAGCAAGAAATAGCAATGATGGAAGAAAATCAAGATGCTCTTGTTTATTTTTCGTTGTTGGAGTTCCGTCATCAGCTTATGCTGGGAGAACTTTATCCAACTGCTGATACAACGATAAGCAATACAAAAAGCTGAAGGAAACAAAGTGGGAACGAAGATCTCAACGGAATGCTTGAATATTATTATCATTTTTTATGGGAATGTACTACTTCAGACAAAAAGAGCTTGTATTCTCATTGAATTGCTACAGAAGGGCTGAAATGGAAATCGAAGCGATCGAAAGTGACCGAACAGAAAAGGCTGAATCTTATTTTAGGCTGTTTTCTAAAAGATTGTTGTTTTTAGTTATAATTGTATAAAAAAAATTTATAGTGTAAAAAGTATTTGACATTTTTGAAGCTATTGCTACAATAATAAGTGTCAAATACTTTTTACATTTTTAATAAGGAGGAAAACTAAAAAATGGATTGGGTTAAAATTGTGTATTCAGTCATATTATTAGTTTGCGGAATTTTGATTTTTGCTGCACCATTTTCTCAAAAGGGTGATGAAAGAAGGAAGTTTATCAACACGAAAGCTCAATCATATGTATTTATCGTAGTTACAGGTATGCTGATTTTAGAAGTTGCACAGTCAATTTATCTAACTATTCAGGGGAATACTTCTTATAATGGTTATGGAATTTCGCCGATAATGTTTCTGACGGTGATTTTAATTATATACCTGGTAACATTACTAATTTACAGGAAAAAATATGGTGATTAAATGGAAAATCACATTAAGAAATTAAGAAAATCAGCTAAATTATCCCAGGAAGAACTGGCTAAACTCTGTAAGGTATCCAGACAAACAATAAATGCAATTGAAAATGATAAATACGACCCTACTTTACAATTAGCGTTTGACATAGCCTCTGTATTGGATACCACAGTAGATGAGCTTTTCATCAGTGGTTCAATTAGAAAGTGATAAAACGAGCTTTTTCAAACTGATTTGGGCAATTAAAGAGACTTCTTTTTTCTGATGCGAAAAAATCTTTTTGGGGGGGCTATATTTTGAAACCAAGAATTACAGTGATAACACTGGGAGTAGAAGATTTGGAAAAATCACTTCATTTCTACCGCGATGGATTAGGGCTTTCCACAGACGGTATTGTTGGAAAAGAGTTTGAACATGGTGCTGTTGCTTTTTTCGATTTACAAGCAGGCCTCAGGCTTGCAATTTGGAAGAGGGATGATATCGCCCATGACACTAAGCTTAAAAAGACAGCGCCAAGCCCAACAGAATTTACGATAGGGCATAATGTTGGAAGCAAAGAGGAAGTAGATGAGGTCATGGCACGGGCGAAGAAAGCAGGTGCCGCTATAACAGTTCCGCCACACGATACTTTCTGGGGCGGCTATTCTGGATATTTCCAAGACCCTGATGGCCATCTATGGGAGGTAGTCTGGAATCCGGATTGGGAAATTTAAAAATTGTTTGTTTTGTGTTTCGAAAGGCTAATCTTAATATAGATATCACTATAAAGAGACATCCGTTAGGATGCCTTTTCTTTTTTAAACTTCGCTTGTTCAGTAAGGTTGTATGGAGCTGCTTTTGACAGCTGATCACTTCCTTTCCTTGTTTAAATTTGGAATAGAAGCAAACATAAGAAAAAGAACTCAAAGCATCCATCAGGAACATTGACTCAATTTTTTGATTTTTTATGTATGACAAAAAAGAAATATGATAGGGTTAGTGGTAAATAATGATCCAAAGTAATATTGTAGAATCCTAGGGTTGCAGTCAATTCTAAATGGGGGAGCCTCATGAACAACAAGAAAAGTGTTTTTGATATTGTAATGTACATTATTTTCGGTGTGATAAGCCTTTATTTAGTGTCGAAAACTGATTTTGGCACTGGAGTGTTAGTGTTTATTGCAATTTTATATCTTGCTGCAATTTTTTATAAGGTTAAACAAGTATTTAGTCATGCTGATTCTTAAGGTTTTCCTCTCTGCAAAATCAGTCATTCAAACTACATTTAATTAAGCGCCCCATGCGTCTGCAAACAAAATTGACATCGATTTTGCTATACTGAAAGAGATGAACACACTAATTTTTTCGCAAAAGGGGAATGTTTATGAACAAGGTAGCAATCGTTACAGGTTCTGCAGGCGGATTAGGGAAAGGCATAGCTGAGAGGCTATGCAAGGATGGTTTTCGTGTTGTGCTGCATGATATAAATGAAGCACTGCTAAACAAAACGGTTTCAGAATTTGAAGAAAAAAATTTTCGTGTTATCGGTGTTAAAGGGGATGTATCTAAACGAGAAGACCAGTTCAATTTAGTGAAAAAAGCAGTCGCTGCATTTGGCCGTTTAGATGTTTTTGTGAACAATGCGGGGATCGATGCGGTTTCGCCGTTTTTGGAAATTACAGAAGAACAGCTCAACAGATTGTTTAACATTAATGTGAATGGTGTGGTATTTGGCACTCAGGCAGCGGCAGAACAATTCATTAAGCAAGAAACAAAAGGAAAAATCATTAATGCCTGCAGTATAGCAGGCCACGAATCATTTGAAATGCTTGGCACATATTCTGCAACTAAGCATGCCGTAAAATCTTTCACACATTCAGCCGCTAAAGAGTTGGCTAAATATAAAATAACCGTAAATGCATACTGTCCAGGTGTTGCAAAAACAAAAATGTGGGACAGAATCGATGAAGAAATGGTTAAGTACAGTGATGACTTAAAGCCGGGGGAAGCTTTTGAAAAGTTCTCTTCAGAAATTGCGCTCAAAAGATATCAAACACCTGAAGATGTCGCTAATTTAGTATCTTTCTTGGCTTCAGATGATTCAGATTATATAACCGGCCAGGCTATACTGACTGATGGCGGTCTTGTTTATCGATAAGAAATGCAGTGCATCGGTTGGAAATTAAAAGAGAGATGATCAGAAATGATCGTCTCTCTTTTATTTATCGTGCTATCGTTTAAGAAAATATTGAGAAAAGGAGGAGTCTCCAGTTTTTAACCTGGGGATTCCTTTTATAAATCGAATCACATCCATCCTTGAAAAATAGTACAAATGATGCAATTGACAAAGCATGCCCCTTACATACAATCAATCTTATAAAGGAAGAGGAGGTAAAAAAATGAAGAAAATTGTATGTGCCGCACTGTTACTGTCATTTTTTTCATCTGCCAGCCTGGTTCCAACTGCAAATGCAGGTGTCATTGATCATGACAAAGTGGTAGGATTCAAAGAAGTAGCCCCTTCAACCGTTTCTCAAAAAGCAGCAAAACGTTTTCAGCCATATTTGAAGGTGTACAGCGGATGTGTGCCATTTCCTGCAGTCGATGCGCAAGGCAACACAAGTGGAGGGTTGGAGCCTACTGGAGCGCCTGAAGGACATTGCAGCAAAAATACTGGACAAGTATATACGCGCTCTGCCTGGTACAATGGAGTTTGGGCTATTATGTATTCCTGGTATTTTCCTAAAGATGAAGCTTCGCCTGGATTAGGTCATAGACACGACTGGGAAGGAATCGTCGTATGGGTTGATAATCCGGCAAATCAAAATCCAAAAGCTTTATCGGTTGCATATTCAGGCCACGGAAAATTTACAAATGCAGCTCCTAGCGGAACCAACATGAAAGATGGCACTCATCCTTTGATTGCCTATGACAGCACGTGGCCGCTCAACCATGAATTGATGATGAGCGATCGTGTTGTAGGTGGCACTCAGCCGTTAATCGGCTGGGATGATTTAACTCCTGCTGCAAGGAATGCACTAAATACAACAGATTTCGGAAAAGCAAACGTTCCTTTTAACGATAAAAACTTTATGAATAACTTAGGAAAAGCTTGGTTTAAATAATTTCTAATTGGTTTTTACAGTTGAATCAGATAATAGAAGCAATTTTACATATTGGCTGGTGTGATGACGATATTTAATCGAATTCATACCAGTTTTTTATTTTAAAGAACCGTCTAATGGCTGAGGGTTTTTTGGGACAGGCAGCACTTATGGAAACTGCCATTCCGGGTCATCTGTAACTGAAACTGCATGCGACGATTCTTACCCGCTGAAACAGCTGTAAAGAGAAAAGACCCTTAAAAAGGGCCTTTTATTACGTCATTCAATAACATGGGGAGGAGTAAATAAATCAGGGAAAAGCATTTTTTTCTGACAGTGGTTTGAGAGTGCAGTGATAACACTTTTGCTTACCGTGTACCGACATGTTATTCCTGCACTTCTCAAATAGGAGTTGGGGAATGACGATTAATAAAATCCGCCGCCAACCCAGCTGGCTCCGACGATGATCAAGAGAATGAACAAAACAACAATTAACGCAAAACCTGTTCCGTAACCTCCGCTCATGTAGTTCACCTCCTTGAAGTCATAGTTCATCCTATGTTAATCACGAGTTATTGTATAGATCATATATAAGGGGTTTCAAAAATAAACTTATAATCTTTATTCACCAGTTTTTCCAAGGAGGAGAGGGTGCCCGTATCGAATACTAGGAGTGAACAGCAATTCTTACCAGCACATCTCAAAAGGAGGTATTTTAAGTGAAATACAACAGGATAGCTAATACCGATTTGCAAGTGTCAAATCTGATAATGGGAAATATGCGTTTAACTGAGCTGTCTGTATCTGCTGCTGAAAAGCTTATTCGTACAGCGATGGAGGAGAACATTAACTTTTTTGATCATGCAGATATTTATGGATCCGAATTTGTCGGCCAATGTGAGGAACATTTTGCGAAAGCGGTTCAAATGAACGCCGGTATACGCGAGAAAATGGTTCTGCAAACAAAATGCGGCATCAACTCCGCAAAAAATTACTATGATTTTTCAAAAGAGCATATTATTGATTCCGCCAACAATAGTTTAAATCGATTAAAAACGGATTATCTGGATATTCTTTTGCTTCATCGTCCCGACCCGTTGATGGATCCGGAGGAGGTTGCCGAGGCGTTTGATGAGCTTCATGCCAGCGGAAAGGTAAGGTATTTTGGCGTATCAAACCACAATCCGGCACAGATTCAATTACTGGAAAAGTATATTCGGCATAAAGTGGTGGTAAACCAGCTCCAATTCAGCATTGCCCATACACCGCTGATTGATGCGGGAATTGCTTTAAATATGGGAGCAGATCAAGCGATTAACCGCGACAGCAGTATATTGGAATATTGCCGTCTGCATGATATTACGGTACAAGCATGGTCGCCCTTCCAAACCGGCTTTTTTAAAGGGCCGTTTTTGGGAGATCATGAAAAATTCCCAAAACTAAATGAAGTGATTGAGCAAATTGCTAGAAAATATGATGTGCCAAACACGGCAATCGCTGTTGCTTGGATTACAACTCATCCGGCTGATATTCAAGTGGTGCTCGGTACGACGAAAATGAAGAGAATGAAGGATGCGTGCAAGGGTTCTGAAATCAAGCTGACCCGTGAGGAATGGTATGAGATTTACAAAGCAGCCGGCAACATCGTGCCATAAATATAAAATTGTTTTTAATGAGATTTAGCGTGTTTTTTATCAAACACCACTTCAATGAAAGCAATCAAGGCTGAGGCGGCTAAAAGAACGTGTGCAGGTATAAAAATGCTGGACATGATCCTGTCTACAATGTGAAATGTGATCAAATTCATAAAAAAATGGATTGTAAATGTTAGAGAAAGATATAAAGCTCTGTTATCAAAAGATAGAGAGACCATAACGACCAGTATTTTTTCAATAAATTCAAAAAACGCGCCGACTAAAAAGCAAAGAAGAATAAAGATCACGATGGAGGTGTTCGATTCATAAGAAACACCAAATAGCCTGAAAAATCCGGTGACGCCAAAAAAGATAAAAAACGCGGTGATTGCAACAGCCACAAAGAGAATCAGACCGATGCCAATGATGACGCTTAACTTAGACTTCAAATCCAATTTTTTGAAGGGTAAATCTTTTTTGTTCATGTTTCAGCTGTACTCCTTTAGTTCTTTGTTTCGGTGCGTTTTTTTCTGTTTATAAAAGGCAGGGCCGTACACATCATGAGAGTGCTTATGGCCGTTATACCCGCTATTATCATTTCTTTTGATTGGAAATAAAGAATGACACTATTAACCAGAACCGTTAATACAGACACTGTGGCTATTCTTATGGAAAATCGCAAATGAAGCATGTTGATAAAGATATAAAACATAAAGTACTCCAATAGAGCCATGACTGGTATGTAAGAAAATATCATGAATGCATAGATGAACGTATCGTCCCATTCATTAAGTACTCCCAGCCGAAAAAGATGTAAATAGATGAGACTTAAAAACGTTATATGGCAGATGAAAAAACCGGCAATGATTTTTTTAATCATATCCATCATTAAATGTCATTCCTTTTTACAGCGGATGAAAAGGACAGGTTATCATATATAGGCCATACATAGCAGCAAAAGCTTGAAAGGGGGAAAGCGGTTACCACAGATTATTAACAAAGCTGCAACCGGCTTTCAATGAATCAGTTAATCTTTTTTGTTAAGAAGGAAGTATCCTAATTTTGAGGCTAAGTATAAAGTCAGAGCGATCATTAAAGTTCTGGAGATGACGATTCCGTCAATCGCTAAATCATACCCTGCAGGTATTAAAGCATCAGTATAAAAGATAAAATATATTGATATGATGAAAGAGAAAAAAATAAAAAGAGCCCCCAAAAAACCGGCTTTGTTAAACTTCATATGTATTCCACCTTCTTTAAACCCGAATTTTTCAGCTATATTGTATGTATCTGAACCTCCCCTGCTCCATTCATGTACCAGCCATTTGTGATTATACGGTGTTTTAGCTGCCGGACATTGTTTCATAAGTCGGACCGTTAAAATGAATATGTTCACCACGAATCATATCATTGGAAGACATGGGAAATCAAGGCTTGCCGTTTGTCAAGCCATACGTTTCGTTTTCCATTTAGATGAATAAACACATTTTTAGTCTTGTTATATTTCACGAATGGAATATAACGCCATGTCTATATTGCTGATAAAGCAATCATGTGAGAAGGCTCTTACTATAACGAGAGAATGTAAAAGTCCTTCATGCACTTATTGACTTGCAAACCAAAAATAGGATACCTTAATAGATAGCTATTGTAAAAATGAGGGATTTTTGTAAGGGGGATTTCGGAGAAATGGATGGGACAAACACGGTTTGGCAAAATACTTCACGTTTCTTTTTTATTCAAAAATGGTAAAGATAACGGCAGATACCTTGGCGTTTAATACGATTCTGTGGTTTTTGATTCTGGATGGCAAAGGGGCTCTCGGTACTGCTTTTTTAATAGCTGTCACTTTTCTTCCTCAGGCCGTTATAGGGCCAATCATCACGCCGCTGATGAACACAGCCGCACTAAAGTTCTGGATGTTTTTTTCTGATCTGACAAGGGCATTCATCATGCTGGTGATTCCAATATGCTATTTTAATGGCTTTTCTCCGCTGTGGTTTATCATCTTACTCATGCTTATTCATTCAGCCACAGGAGCTTCATATGACCCTGCATCTGTTTCCATCATTCCGAAAATTGTGAAAGAGGATCTCATTCAAAAGGCGAATGCAGTGATCCAGTCTTCGGGTCAAATTGTAAAACTGGCTGCTGTGACGCTTTGCGGCGCTATGATCGTTGTGATCGGCGCAGCCTATACAATGCTGATCATCCTTCCGCTCTACATGATGTCGGCCTTTCTGGTTCTTTTGATTACGTACCATACAAAAGCTGAAGAAGCGAAAGCCGGGGGCCCTAAACAGCAGGGTACATATTTGAAGAAATTAAAAAGGGGATTTGCTCTTGTCCGGCAGCATCATATTTTGTTTCCGCTTGCGGTCTATTGCATTTTTTTAAATATAGGTTCCGCTCCATGGGAAGCATTGGCTGCAGTCTATATTGCCGAAGATTTAAACGAGGGGCCGATGGTTCATTCCATCATGAGGATCTTAACAGCCGCAGGAGCATTTTTGATGGGATATATTTTGACAAAAGTAAAAGTGAATCGATATGGGCTGCTGTTTGTCGCAGCCGGAATGGTAGAGGGCGTAGCATTTTTCTTGACCGGAATGAATTCAATCTTGCTGCTTGTATTCTTAGCGGCTTTTACTCTTGGAGCAACAATCAGTGCAATCAATGTCCCTGAACATACGATTATTCAAATATCGGTTGATGATGATGATCAGCCGCAAGTATTTGCCGTTATCAGAACGATCTCGTATGTCATGATTCCGTTGGGGGCGTTAATCTCAGGCTACGCAGCGGAAATTTTTGGAGCGGGAAAAGTAATTGCTTTTGGAGGGCTGGTTGAAATCCTTGCAGGGATAGGGGTGTTAACATTTACAAAACTTTGTCGGTCACAGCGCTCAGACTTGATAAGGGAAAAAGAGGGAAGCGTAAAAATGTAAGAAAATCATTTATTTGCATTACATATTCTTAAGATTCTGAAAATATCGTATAATATAATAAACATCAATAAATATTTGGGAGTTGCTTAAAGAGTGCGTGCGGTAAAGTTTCACACGATATTGAACAAGTCCAAAAGATACGGGATGAAACAATTTCATTTTTATCATTTATCCCAACGGAAGGGGTTTGAAACTTGTCCAATGAAATGGTGATTCCTTATGATTGGGTAGCAACGAAAATGAATCATTGGTATGTCGCTATTAAAAATAATTGGGTGAAGACAGCTGAAGAACGAAAAGAGGAAGTTAAAAAAGAAATAGCACTGATGGAAGAAAATCAAGATGTGCTCCTTTATTTTTCCCTTCTGGAATTCCGCCACGAACTGATGCTTGACTACCTCTATCCAGATGTGAAGAGGGATATTGAAAAGCGATATGAAGAGCTGAAGACAACGAGAAGAAGCAAGAACTTAAATGGGAAGCTTGAATATTATTATCATTTCTTTATGGGAATGTACTATTTCAGGCAAAAAGAACTGATTCATTGTTTGAATTTCTACAGAATAGCGGAGCAAGAACTCGATTCTATCGAAGGGGAAGAAGTGGAGAAAGCTGAATTTTACTTTAAGATGTCTGAAGTCTTTTACCATATGAAGCAGACATACTTTTCGATGCATTACGCCAGACGCGCCTATCATATTTACCGCAACGACCCCAGCTATGGCGGCAGACAGGTTCACTGTCAGTTTGTCATTTCAGGAAACTGGCTCGATAATATGCGCAATGAAGAAGCGTTAAAGCACGCGAAGCAAGCATTAGAAGATGCCGAGAAACTTGGCGAAAATTATTTGATCCGCAAAGCGCTTTTTAATGTTGGATTATGTTATGATAAGCTTGAAGAATATTCCAATGCTTCCCTTTATTACAAAAAATCACTTGACATTCAAGAGCCTGAAAATTTGAACTATCAGGCAAGAACGTTGTTTATGATGGCGTTTAATGAAGGGAAACAAAATAATCTGGAAAATGCCAAGGAATTTTATAAAAAGTCAAAGAAGTTAGCGAAACAATGCAGAGAGGAAACCGTGCTCGAAAAACTAAAAATGGTTAAAGGTCTTTACTTATCTCCGAATTTAGACCTTTTACGGGAAACATTTCAATACTTCGAAAAAACAAACATGTATCCTGATATGGAATGGTACGGCGTTTTTATCGGGGACTTTCTGTCCAGCAAGCGGGAATTAATGGGCGCAAACGAGTTTTACCGCAAGGCGATTGACGCACGAATAAAAATTCAGCGGGGTGAATTGTTGCTTGAAGTCTAAAATTTTCATTTATGCAGTTGTTTTTTTGGGAATCACAGGGATTATCGGCACGACCAACGTCCAATACGAAAGTGCAGCATTTAAAGCTGCTGAAAGAATGGAAACGTAATGGAATACAGGGGCTTTTTTCAACGCAAGACAACCTTGAATTAGGTTGTCTTGTCGATTGAGTTGCGTCGATAACAGACATCTGCATGCATACCAAATAGGCGCTGCAAGGAGTTTTTCTTTGCTGGCAAAGGGCAATTAACATCAATCCACCCGCCGGATTCGCTCGGTTATTTCATTTAGTGACAAGACAGTATCATAGAATACGGTTGTGGATTTTCATTCATCGAAGACCGTTTCAACGTTCAGCAAAACGGCTCAAGCCTCTGTTGACACGAAAAAATTGATCCGCTAAAATGAATGAGAGTCATTCATTTTTAGGGAGGTCTTCAATATGCCAAAACAAACGTCGGGGAAATATGAAAAAATTCTGCATGCGGCCATTGAAGTCATTTCTGAAAAAGGGTTGGATAAGGCCTCCATTTCAGATATTGTGAAACGGGCAGGGACCGCACAAGGGACCTTTTATTTATACTTCTCCTCAAAAAATGCTTTGATACCGGCGATTGCCGAAAATCTTCTGACACATACTCTGGAGCAAATTAAAGGCAAAATTGACGGCACAGAGCATTTCTGGAGGGTTTTAGAGATTTTAATTGATGAAACCTTTCATATAACCAACGTTCATAAGGATATTATCGTTCTTTGCTATTCCGGTCTTGCGATCGATCACTCAATGGAAAAGTGGGAAGCGATTTATCAGCCGTATTATTCCTGGCTTGAGGAAATCATCAAAAAAGCCGCTGAGAACGGTGACATTATTCGTGATATTAATGTAAGATGGACGGCCAGAACGATTATTAATTTTGTTGAAAATACAGCTGAACGGTACTACATTGGGGCTGAAAAAGATGAAGATCTGGAAGCATTCAAGAATGAAATTTTTACATTTCTCAAAAGGAGCTTAGTTTTACATAAAAAATGACGGGTATGCACCGTTCATTTTTTATGGCCTAAAAATGACTGACATTCATTCATATCATGGGGGTGTTTTGTTTGAGCTGGCTGCTTGTTTTCATCGCGGGTTTTCTTGAAGTGATTTGGGCCACCGCTCTTAAACATGCGGATACGTTCTCTGATTGGTTAATCATCCTTGTTTTGATTGCCGTCAGCTTTATTTTGTTAATTTGTTCTTACAAAACAATACCGATGGCTTCGGCTTACACCGTCTTTGTCGGAATTGGCACGGTTGGCACATATGCAGCAGGAATCTTTTTTGGGGAACCTTTTTCAGGAGGACAGATTTTCTTTTTAGGTTTGCTGCTGGCCGGGATTATCGGAATGAAGCTATTCACTAAAGAAAAAAACATTCAATCCAGAGGTGAACAGTAATGGCGTGGTTTTTATTATTCATTGCCGGTATTGAGGAAGTGATTGCGGCCATAGCGATGAAATATATTGATGGCATGAGAAAGAAATGGCCGATCATTGTCATGACGCTGGGCTTTGCTCTATCGTTTTATTGCCTTTCAAAAGCTATGCAGGCTCTTCCTTCCGGCGTGGCTTATGCCGTCTGGACCGGAGTAGGGAGCATCGGCGTGACAGCCGTCAGCTTTCTTTGGTTCAAGGAGCGGTTCCGTGTCCCGCAATTGATTTCCCTTTGTCTTATTATCGTCGGGGTCATTGGGCTCCGGCTTACATCTTAATAGAGGAGGATATGTACATGGATTATCAGCTGAAATTGCGTCCGTTGGAAAGAGAGGATTTGCCGTTTGTCCACCGTCTCAATAATGATGCGAAGATCATGTCTTATTGGTTTGAGGAGCCGTATGAGACGTTTGTGGAATTGCAGGATTTGTTTGATAAGCATATTCATGACCAAAGTGAACGGCGCTTTATCGTGCAAAAAGGCACAGAGATGATCGGATTGGTTGAGCTGGTCGAGATTGATTATATTCATCGGAGAGCGGAGTTTCAAATCATCATCGATCCGGAGCATCAAGGCAATGGCTATTCGTTTGATGCCACTTATTTGGCGATGAATTACGCGTTTTCGGTTTTAAATTTGCATAAGCTTTATTTAATCGTCGATGAAGAAAACAAAAAAGCGATTCATCTTTATAAAAAATCCGGTTTTTCAATCGAAAGCGAGCTGCAAGACGAGTTTTTCGTGGACGGCTTTTACCATAATGCCATCAGAATGTGCATTTTTCAAAACGAATTTTTAGCCATAAAACAAAATAAATCGTGAGCATTTATATATCTAGTTTTTAGGGGGCCACACAGAGCCGGTTCTGAAAAAGAATGAAAGCCCAGTCATCTTGACTAGGCGTCCCTTTCAAAGATCAGATCAAAATAAGCTGCTGTTCCATATCCGGAAATGCCGGGCGCGAAGATTTGAACAAACCTCCATCCTTTTTGTGCGTAATCGTGAATGATTTGTTGGTAATCTTCTTTTGGTTTTTTGTTGAATGCGCTTAGTTCGACTCTTACAAATTCATATTCTTTCATTAGCATCTCCTCCTTTATAATGATAAATACGAATAGAGGAGGGAAATGGTTCCGTAAAATATTTGCCATATATAGCATAGTTTTTTGTGCAGTATAAAGGAATTCACCCCGGCCGTATCTAAGTATTATGGGAGCTGTATCCGTGATCATGCGGGAGTCAAAGGAGAATACAGATGAAAAGACAGAAGAGATGCTTGTTCAGAATGATCATTTTCATCGTGTTATGTTCGGCCGCAGGGTTTGCTCTTTATCAGCAATTTGCGATGAACGATGACCGGGGGAAAAGCACTGAACTTCATCAGCCCGCCCCGAATTTTACATTGCCGCGGGTAAACGGCGGGGAAATCGAGCTGAAACATTTTAAAGGCAAGGCGGTTGTCGTGAATTTTTGGGGTTCCTGGTGTGAACCATGCAAAAGAGAGATGCCGGCCATTCAGAAAGCATATGAGCGCTATAAAGGAGACGATTTTGAAATCATCGGCGTAAATGTCCAGGAATCAGATGTGGCGGTGAGGAGTTTTTTGGATCGTTACGGCTTGACCTTTCCTGTGGCTATGGACAAGAGAGCAGAGGTATTCCGTTCCTGGGAGCTGCTTAATCTGCCGACAACCTTTTTTATTCATTCTGACGGCACGGTCGAGCGCGCTTATGAAGGAGAAATGTCAACCCGGCAGCTGAATCAGTGGATAGTTGAGCTATTGCAAGACAAATCATGAAAATCGGAAGGCTTTACCGCTTTAATGTTTGCTCTTTAGAATGTCTGCCCAGGCCGGTTTCGCCGCTTTGCCGGCTTCAAGGACTTGTGTACCAAGGCTCCTTCTGTACAATCAGACCCATCAGACATACACCTGTTTTTTTCTTTCTCATAAGGTATCGGGAAAGGAGCGGTTCCTATGTTTTTCATATTAAAGAATTGCAGTATCATGCAAAATCCGACAAGCCCGATGCCTTGTTCGCCAAAAAGCTCCAAGAAATTTTAGGGGGCCAATTTGGGGAACTGGCGATTAAAGAATTAGAAGCAAAAGAAAATGTCGTCGTTTCCAGCACCTTCCCTAGAAATCTTGAGAAAAGAGAAGTGTCCCGTGTTTTATTTAATTTCTCCAGAGGAAATGAAAGTGCCGCTGGAAGATGGGCAAAGGGCCGAAGCATAGATGGCGAAGGGGTGTTTCATATGTAGAACATCCGCAGCCGCTTGCCAAAAAACCCGTTTTAAGACCAGCTCCGCCTTATATTCATGACACGCCGCCTCCACACCTCTATTAATTAATAGAATCACAGCTTGCGTTGATCATAATTCAAGCCGACGGCGAATAGCCATAATGAAGAATGGTTATGAAAGGGAGGCGCGGTCTTGAAAACATTTCAGGAAACGGCAGTCTTTGAACACAAATTCTGGCTTCAGGTTTTGGGGGATCATGCCCGTTTTATTCTTGATTCTTTGGCGGAAAAAGAAAAGGATGACATTCAGCAGGCGAAGCGGTTCAAGCAAACGTTTGATGTGCTGTTGAAGAAAGTAAATACTTCTGCCGATTTGTATTCGCTCACATTGGAAGCGGAGGAATATACCCTCAGCTTCAGAAAATTCAAGCTTTCTCTGATTAGAAGGCACTTAACAGGCGATATTAGGATTCACCTTTCACCAACATTTATCAATCATATGGTAAATGAACTCGAGGAGTATTTACTTGTCATTAAATATCTGAAAAAGCGGGAAGTCCCGCCCATTTTTCATGAATTGCACCATCATATGCTGTGGCTGATGGATGCAGCGGGACATGCGGGGGCGATCAGCGACGATCTCGACGCGGTTGAAAAACGGCTGAAAAAACAAAGCCGGGGTTTTGTGAAGCACTTTGAACTTTTTTATCTGAAATCTGTGGAGCTGACAGGCTACCTTAGAGCCAATGTTGAATCATTTCCAGCCCTCAGAAAAATGAACGAAGACATCAAGCTTGAGATCGAATTGTTCCGTACTTTTTTACATGAGATAGAGGAATTGGAGTTGACCGATCAAATGCTTGGGACTTTTTCAGCCCTGATGGCAGACCATATGGCGAGGGAAGAATGCTATTATTTAATGAAAATCGCTGAATCGACAAATACGGAAAAGCCAGCGTGCGATCCTGCAAAACCGCGGCTGCAGGAAAAATAAAGCGTACATATGTATGCTTTTTTTATGTTTCATTTGTTAAAGAAATCCATTTTACTTCCGATGTACAAAATAGGACAGACATGTTTTGGGGTAAAAGAAAAATATAGAAAACGGACCATTCATGTTCAAAATCAATGAAAGGAGGGAGCCCGCAGACTACCGGGAAACGAACGAAAAAACGGCTGACCGCTTTTTTCCGGCAGCGCAATCGGCTATAAAAGTAAGTTTGTGGTAACGACAAATGGGTATTGATGAAACAGACTTAAAGCGGCGAAAGTATCGATTTTTCCGTTCCGGTAAATCTCTTGATCATCTCAGCGCCAGAAAACCGCCCGTCATGCGAGCAATATGGTGGACGAAGGCGTTGCACGACGACAGCAACATAAGGGAAGAGGTGCTTTCCCAAACAGGAGAGCCCTTTGGCACCTGTCACACTGCGGAAACCATCCGGCTATAGAGGATTCGCCATACACAAAAGGATAGATGTTATATAAAATCCATCGACATCCAATTGCGTAGTTTTAAAAGCGGTTCATTATGCTTCAACGGTGCTTTTTTGACGGAGATCGCGACTTTACCTTTGTCTATGAAACAGATAACATGTAGTCAAAAGCCGGGATACCGATCAGTCTGTCCTGAATATGGAGGTCTAACAAGGTGAAGGAAGAGCAAAGCGTCATTTCCGTTATTTCTTATCATAAAACAGAAAAGATCATCAAATACAATCAGCAAAAATATGTGAAAACACAGCACTGTCTCCGTTTATACAAAGATCGAGTCCAAAGCGCAAGCCATCAATTTGATTTGGAAAATATCAATGATATGTCATACAGGCCGTTCACCGACGCCGGTCTGCTTTATCTCCATACAAATCAAGGGGTCTTCGCCTATGAGGTCAACGGTGACCCGGATCATTTTATCAATTCCTATAAAAGACTGAAATGTTTCATTAAATAAATTAGAATATATATGCATTTTTTAGCATTAAATGTTAGAATGGATGCCGGGAATTTTATTAAAACAAAACAAGGGAGAAATTCGTCGTCAAGAAGTACCTTCAAGCATAAATTTACATACCGTTTGGCCTTGTTCAATTCATTGGAGATAACGGGCTTATGTCACTTGGCGTAGTTCGCTTGACACTGCTATGCTTGATAAAAGAGCGTCTGTCCAGGCTGTTGGCGTATCGTAGTCATTAAGCGTTTTTTACAGTTATGATTCTATCAAAAATGGAATGGTGCTTAACGCTTATTGCTTTTCTAAATACATACCCATTCACTTTCAATCAGAAAAGAGAGGACAGCTTAATGAAAAAGAATACACTGAATACGGTCCGAAAAATCATAGATGCGGGCTGCCGTTTGTTTGCTCAAAATGGCTATTCGGCAACCTCTGTTGATGAAATCATGAAGGAAGCCGGTTATTCGAAAGCCACATTTTATTTGTACTTTAAGTCTAAAGAGACGTTATTTTTACATATTGTGAACGAGCAAATGGAAGAACGCTTTCAGATCAGCATGAAATGCTTTCGGAAGAAGACTTTAAGGGGACTGTTAACAGGTATCGAGCAATTGATTCAAAAAACGAATAAAGAGCATACGACAGCTTTATTTATGGAATTTATGGCAAACAGTCACAGATATCCTGAAATCCAGAAGAAGGTCGCACTATTATATGAACAATGGAGAGAGTTTTTTGTTGTGCTGATCGAGCAGCTGCAGAAGGAAGGCATCGTTCAAACCCAGATTCCTCCAAGAGTAATGGCATCGACGATGATCGCGATTTTTAGCGGCTATAATCATCAGAATCACGCAGATCCCTCGATCAACAAACAGGAACAGCTGCAATCCATCATCTATTTGCTCAATCCAACCATTTATTCACAAATAAAAAATAAAATCTTCAATACATAACCAATGTTTTGAACAGCCGGCGCTTGTCAAGAGGCTGCTGACTTTGTCTGCAGCCTTGCATTGTCTCAGAATTCCCCGGGTCATCAGCGTGTCATACAAGGCGCGCCTCAGATTCTGCCCGTTTGATAATGTCATTCAGCGTTTCTTCAGGCGTCAAATCAGATGAATCGATCCAAAGCCCTATTCTCGGATTTTCATTTTTCATGATGTTATCAAGCGCTTCAACTTCCCAGATAATGTAGCCTGTTTTACTGCGCTTTTTCTCTCTCTTCAACAAAACGTCAATTTTTGGATTCAGCGTAATGAAGTACAGCGGCTTTGCTTCAAACAGGTCAAGAAAAGAATAGACCTCTTTTCCCAAGTAAACATCCTGCAGCACAACTGCAAATCCGCTTTTGTAGTACATGTCTGCAACTTTTGCCGCTATATGGTAGCGAAGCCTCAATTGTTCTACCGCGGCTTGAGGGCTTTCAGGCGCCATGTCGATTCCTCCTGTTACAATCATTTTCCGAAATATATCTCCGCGTACATGGACTCCCTGATCAAATTGTTCTGCCAGCATCTGCGCAATCGTAGATTTTCCTGAGGCCATAAGTCCGGTTATGATATAAACGCCTTTTTTAAGCATCATGGGATTCCTCCTTATTGAAATATTCGTCACTCTGCCCGAAAAGCAGCAATTTAGGGGGGCTTTGCTATAAATTCTCTAAAGCTTTCAGCAATCCTCCAGACGGCACATTTTCTCTTATATTTTAAAAAAATGAAACTTTAAGTTCATATGAACGTAAATATAAGCAGGATGAAAAGTCATACTGCATTCTAAACTCAAGGGGGGAGAAACATGAAAGTTATGATTGGTTCGATCATTTTGCTGTTCATCATCGGGTTTGGAGTATGGCTTATGCTAAGTCCGCTTTTTCAAAAAATCGGAAGAGGGGCAAGTAAAATCAAGAAAACACTGGAGGATGACACGGATGAAAGAACAACAAACGAAAAAGAATAAAAGCAAAGCATTGCTTGGCGGAATAATCGTTGGCATTGCCTTGATTGCAGGGGGATTCCTGGCATCGTTATTTATCGAAAAAATACCAAACGGCTACGTTGGCGTTGTATACTCTCCAAACGGCGGCGTCAAATCAGAAACACTTGATCAAGGGTGGCATTTCGTCGGACTGTTTGACAAGGTGACAGAGTACCCGGTCAGAATG
The DNA here is from genome assembly GCF_001592005.1 of Bacillus sonorensis NBRC 101234 = KCTC 13918. Lineage (GTDB taxonomy): Bacteria > Bacillota > Bacilli > Bacillales > Bacillaceae > Bacillus > Bacillus sonorensis. Next base: position 204,707 of record NZ_BCVZ01000003.1, on the reverse strand, counting down.
CAGACGGTAAACAACCAGGATATCCAGGTGGCCACCTCTGACGGAAAAAACATTTCTATGGACATTGCCTATAACTATGTCGTTCAGCCTGATAAAGTCGTGGAATTGTTTAATAAATTCGGAGCCGTCGATATCCAATCAATTGAGAACAGCTATCTGAAAACAAGACTGTGGGACGCGGCGAGAAAATCGATTTCAAAATACTCAGTCATTGATACGTACGGACAAAAGTCATCTGATGCCGCCGCTGAGGTGCAAAAAACGTTTGCCGATGATATGAAAAGGCTCGGTTTTGTCATTGACGATTTAACCCTGGGCGTACCAAAGCCTGACAAGGCAACACAAGAAGCGATTGACGCACGCGTCAAATCATCACAGGAGCTGGAAAGAACGCAGACAGAACTCAAGATAGCCGAAGCGGAAGCGAAAAAGAAAAAGATCGAAGCAGAAGGTATTGCCGAGTATAATGACATTATCAAAAAATCAATGTCTGACGAAATGATTCAGTACCAATGGATACAAAAGTGGGACGGAAAAATGCCGAAGGCTACGGGTTCAAATGCTTTAATCCAGCTCCCAAAGGATGAGAAATAAGTTTTCTATGAAAAATCCCTTATTGACTAAGGGTTTTTTCGCGTTCGAATAAAAACAGAGGAGTGATCGAATGCAGGCTTCGAAAAACATCCTTTCGACATGGCGGAAATTTGACCGTTTTCCGATGGAAACGTTGACAAAAGCGTGGTTTTATCAGCAGGCCGGGAATCGGAAGCAGCGCGAGGTATCTTTGATGAAAGAGCATTACCGGCAATTCGGCATTTCAGGCAATTGTTTCGACCTCGCGATTTGGCTGCTTGATGAATTTAGCAAAGAGGGGATTGAAGCTTATCCGATCGGCCATCATTTCAAAACGGAAGATGCGCATGCAGCGGTGATCGCACTCGATGAAAGAGGACGGCGGTTTTTATGCGATTTAGGAGACCAGTGGCTGCAGCCGATTTTAGTGGATATTGAGAGTGAAGACTATACAAACGAGAAGCTGAGCGGCTTTTTTCCGGCTGCACAGGTTCAAATCACGCCTGTCCACAGCCATATTGAAGTCGTCTACCACAGGCCGAACGGAAAAACGTCAAAACAAGGCTATAACCCTGAACCTGTTGAGATGAAGCTTTTTTTAGAAGCCGCCGAATATTCGCAACGTACATTCAATCGAGAGCCGTTATTGGAGTGCAGGGTCCCGTATCAAGATGAAACCGCGCATTGGGAGTTCTGCGACTGGAGCAGCTGGTTGAGCACAAGCCGGGGAATAGTCAATGAACCGGCTCCGGATACAATAGAGGGATGGGTTGAAAACATTCATCATATGGCCGGATATGACAAACATGTTTTGCGTGAAGCTTTGGAAATTTATAAGTTCAACTTATTCACGTAAGATTTTTCTATTGAAAAAAACTCATTTTATTCATATCATTTGGAAAGAGAAGAAGAGGAGAGGATATCATGAGCCACTATGATCAGCAATACAACGCAATCATTCAAAACATTATGGACAACGGCATTTCTGATAAAGAGTATGATGTGCGGACAAGGTGGGATTCAGACGGCACACCGGCCCATACTTTGAGCGTCATGAGCCAGAAAATGCGTTTTGATAATTCAGAGGTTCCGATTTTGACAACGAAAAAAGTGGCATGGAAAACGGCGATTAAAGAATTGCTGTGGATCTGGCAGCTTAAATCCAATGACGTGCAAGTGCTGAATGATATGGGTGTACATATTTGGGACCAGTGGAGACTGAAGGACGGCACGATCGGTGCGGCATACGGGTATCAATTGGCAAAGAAAAACAGAGCGCTAAACGGCCAAAAAGTAGATCAGGTCGATTATTTGCTCCATCAATTAAAGCACAATCCGTCGTCACGCAGACATATCACAATGCTGTGGAATCCGGATGATTTGGATGAGATGGCGCTGACGCCTTGCGTGTATGAAACGCAATGGTATGTTAAGGAAGGAAAACTATCATTGGAAGTAAGAGCAAGGAGCAATGATATGGCTTTGGGGAATCCGTTCAATGTGTTTCAATATAATGTGCTGCAGCGGATGATTGCCCAAGTGCTCGGCTACGAGCTTGGGGAGTATATTTTTAATATCGGCGACTGCCACATCTACACCCGCCATATTGATCATTTGCGCATTCAGCTGAAGCGCGAGCAGCATGAAGCGCCAAAACTTTGGATCAATCCGGATGTAAAAGATTTTTATGATTTTACGATTGATGATTTTAAATTGATCGATTATAAGCACGGTGAAAAGCTGACATTTGAAGTGGCAGTATGAAAAGGGGCGGTCATTCCGCTTTTTTACAGACTCCGGGAGGAATTGCAGCGAGGAAAAAATTGCAGGTTTTACATGAAAGGATGGGGGACCATAAATGGTTCTCCATCTTTTTTTACGAATCATCATGTTTGGCAGAGGAGTTTTGACCATGGACGGCTAATTATAACTTTGAAAAAGAAGGCGGAAATTACTGATCCTGTAATGAAAGACCGCGGTTTTTCCGCCCACATTTCAACGCTTATATTATAAGAAAGGGGTGTCTTTTAATGGTCAATTTCAAGAAACCTTCTGATCTGTCTCTACATGCGGGATTGCGGACTCGTATTGATGAGGATTCCTTTGCACCTACAGAAATGGAGCAGCTCAAAGCAAGGATGGATAATCTTATACAGCATGCAGGGACTTCTCAAAGCGTTGAAGTAACAGATGCAAGGGTGACGGCTGAAGGCGAGATCACCTCGGTGTTAAAAGAGCGGCTTGACAAGGAATATGAAAAGCTTCTCAGCAAAATCACCCGGGAGGTAAATGTCGAAGATTTTGGAGCCGTTGCCGATGGAAGAGATAATACAGAAGCGTTTCGCAAAGCGATTGGCAATGGACACGTCAAAATAAACGTTCCGGCAGGCGTATATCTCGTTCAGGGAATCAAGCTTCCGTCCTGGACGTATTTTGTCGGACAAGGAAAAGGCGTAACTGTCATTAAACTTCATGAAGATGCACCCGCATATGAATGGGTGATCACAAATGATGATTATCAAAATGGGAACCGAAATATTTTCGTCCAGGGGATGACATTGGACTGGAATCCGGACAGGCAAGGCGGGGTAAGAAATCCCGGCGGGCAGTATTCAAGCTGTTTAACGCTTGCCAAAGTGGAGTTCGGCTGGATCAAAGATGTCGAAGCCGTCAATGCAGGTCTTCACGGCATTGACATTACGTCGCCGACATATGATCATTCTCCTGAAACCGACTGGACAAAGGACGGCTCGAAATATATTTGGATCGATAATTGTGTGGCATATGGCGCGGGTGATGACGGGATCACAACGCATTACAGCGAATACATTTTTATTTCAAACTGTCATTCGGCAAATCCGCGCGGGACAGAGCATGCCGAAGGGGCGTCCAACTCCAATGGGATAGAAATTGACGACGGTTCCAAGCATGTCTGGCTTTTGAATAATGTTACAAGCGGAAACATCCGCGGGGTTGAGGTCAAAGCGCACGACATGTGGCCGGCTTCTCAAAACGTCCATATTATCGGGCATGTCTCATACCGCGATACCCGTGCATTTGACCTTCGCCATATCGGCCATCATCAGGCTACAGATCCTGAAAGCACCACAGCGTACGATGTCACGCTTATTGATTGCACGGCTGTCGAACCGGTCTTTAACTCGCTGTATGATGGCATAACGCCAAGGGCACTCGTTATTTCAGCATATAAGAATGTTTATGTAAGCGGATTCACAGCGATCGGCAATCCGGAATACGACTATGGAGGCAATCCGGTGGTAGCCTTGCAGTACCGCAGTCAAAACATCACGATCAACGGCATCAAAATCCGCGGATTTAAAAAGGCCGGCGTCGATATCAATCTGTCAGGCGGGGCAAATAAAACCGATCATGTCAAAATTTCAAACTTCGATATTTATCATTCCGCTCCAAAAGGAATCTCGATTGGCGGCGGGCTTTATAATGTCAATATTATGAATGGAACGATGATAGCCGATGGCGGTACAGTAGGAATTCAGACACCGAACAGCCAGGCCGTGGTCGTCGGCGTTCTCGCAGAGGGGTATGATGCGGCTGCATCCATTAAAGGGCAAACCTACCAGCAGGTACCCGTCAGCTTAAAGGGCGGAGCGCAAATTGCCACCACCTCAGGCTTTGCGTTTGAGCCATCAAGCGCCGTCATCGCAGGAACAGGCGATATTACGGCCAAAGGCGAAAGAAATGCCGTCATCGGGTCTTCAGGCGGTTCCAGCACAGAGGGCTCCCGCGCCTTTATCACCGCTTCAAACAACTCTCATATTAAAGGAAACAGCGTATCCAGAACGATACTGTCCTCTGAAAGCATTACGCTTGAAGAGCCGTACACAGTAGCCGGGGGATACCAGTCAATTAAATGGCTTCTGGATTCCCTTTACGGGAATGGAACATTTGCGGGTTCTGTCAGGTCTTCCTTAACCGGATACGGAGAGTATTTTGAAAGTGAAAACGGGCAGCTCATCGAAACAGGCACCATTGTGGCGTTAAGAGGAGAAAAAATCGCACCGGCCCAAGCAGGGGATGACATGCTGGGGGTTATTTCGGAAACGGTCGCTTTTATTTCGGGAGAATTGGGGTTCGCCCGGCAGGAACGCTATTTGACGAACGAATTCGGCGGATTGATTGAAGAGAACGCGATTGATGAAGAAACAGGGGAGACGATTCGCATCCCGAAAATAAATCCCGACTTTGATGAAACTCTGGAAGCGAGCCGTTTTCTGCGGGCTGCCGGAGACCAATGGCATGTCGTTGGCCTTTTGGGACGGCAGTATGTACGGATTGACGGCACGGTACAACAAGGCGATTACATCAAGGCGCTTAACGGAATCGGGACAAGGGCTGGCGCAGGTTCTTGGAAAGTGATGAAAATAACCGCTCCTTACAGCCTTGAAAAAGGATACGGGATCGCGCTTGTCATGATTAAATAGCGGGCAAGACGGGCAGAAGAGACATTTCTCCATATTTCATTCACAACTGGAGTGCCAAACATTCACTATCGGGAGAGATCGGCGGGACATGCTGAGCTAGATGGCAAGGGCAGGTTCCGGGGCCGGCAGTTCCGGCGAAGCCTAAAAAAAGTTTCCTTTATGCAACTTTTTTGTTGACTGGAAATATGATATCGGAGATAATGATGTTGTAAGCATATTATGAATTCCTCTTTTCAGGTTCATCCTCCCAAAACGGGTCCGGATATGAACCTGATTTTTTTATGCAAAAAAGCTGCCGGAATAACCGGCAGCAAGAAGAGCTTCCCCTTTTAATGGACGGTGCGGAAAACGCCGATCACTTTTCCGAGAATGGTTACATTTTGCAGAATGATCGGCTCCATCGTCGGGTTCTCCGGCTGCAGGCGGATATGGTTCGCTTCCTTGAAAAACCGTTTGACGGTCGCTTCATCGTCCTCGGTCATGGCGACGACGATGTCACCGTTGTTTGCCGTGTTCTGCTGTTTCACAATCACATAGTCTTTATCCAATATTCCTGCGTCTATCATGCTTTCCCCCATAATCTCCAGCATGAAAACATGCTCGTCCGGCGGAGCCAGGCGATCCGGAAGCGGAAAGTACTCCTCGATATTTTCGACGGCGGTAATCGGTGTTCCGGCCGTCACCTTTCCGATGACGGGAACATTGACAACCTGGTTTTTCGGAATGTGGACTTCTTCTTCAGTGTCCAGGATTTCAATCGCTCTCGGCTTTGTCGGGTCCCTTCTGATCAGCCCCTTTGTTTCAAGCCTTGCCAAATGGCCGTGTACGGTTGAACTTGATGCCAGGCCGACCGCTTCGCCAATCTCCCTCACGGAAGGCGGATAGCCTTTGCGCTTCACTTCTTCCTTTATGAAACGCAAAATATCAAGTTGTCTTTTTGATAGCTTCGTCATGTTTTGCACCTCAAAACGTCGATTTTAGCTAGATTATAGCATGTTTTTCCTTTGAGTACAAACATAGGTTCGAAAAAAACGATTGACAGAAACATTTGTTCGTATGTATACTGAAGTCACTAAAAGCGAACAAATATTCTGTTTGAGGTGATCGATTTGAAAAAAGAATCATTCATTTTCGTTAGTCTCTTTACCGTCGGGATTAGCATTTGTATTCTGTTTATGTCTTTTGCCGCTAAGATCGAAGAAAACAAGCAATATGTTAAAATAGAAGTTCAAGAAGGGGATTCGTTATGGGGGCTGGCAGACCGCATTCAAGGAGGAAAAGCCGCCGACAGGCAAAAATTCATCGAGTGGGTTGCCGAACAAAACGATTTGCCGACATCCGTTATCCAACCCGGCGATGTTTTAGTCGTGCCGGTAACCAAGCAGCACTCTGACCAATATCAGCTGGCTGTGGTAGAGTAACAGGAATGGGGGGGATTTCCGTGAATGCGATTATATACACCAGGGTGAGCACGGCGAAAGAACAGCAGGAGACCTCCTTAAAACGGCAGGAAGAAGAGCTTGCAATGCTTGCCGCCGAGCACGGGATGACCATTTTGAAAGTCATTTCCGAACAGGCGAGCGGATATGAGCTGGATCGCGACGGCGTCCTCGATTTGCTTGAAGAGATAAAAACGTCTGATGTCGACGCCGTTTTAATCCAGGATGACACGCGGCTCGGCAGAGGCAATGCAAAAATCGCGCTGCTTCACTGTTTATATAAAGAAGGTGTCCAAATCTACACATTGGCCCACAGGGGACAGCTGGAACTTTCAGAAGCAGACTCAATGGTTTTGGAGATTGTCGGCATTGTGGAAGAATATCAGCGGAAGATCCATAATCTGAAAATAAAAAGGGGCATGAAAAAAGCGGTCGAAAACGGATACCGTCCGGAGAAAAACTTGAGAAATCAGCATGAAGGAACCGGCAGGGAGCGGATAGAAGCCCCGTTGTCGGAAATCATCAGGCTGAGGGAAAACAAGCTGACGTTTGCCGAGATTGCAGCGGTTCTAAGAGGTTTTGGCTACAGCATTTCCAAAGCAACCGTTCACCGCCGCTACCAGGAATTTAAAGAGGGCGGATCAGACCAATCTGTTGTCAAATGAGAGCGAATTTAGTAGTATGAAGATTAAACAGATTAAAGGAGTTTACCATGATTTCTAAAGAAAAAATAGCCAGAATTAACGAGCTTGCCAAAAAATCAAAAACTGGCTCTTTAACAGACGAAGAAAAAGCCGAACAGCAGCAGCTTCGCCAAGAATATCTGAAGGGAGTCCGCGCATCTATGAAAAATACTTTGAAAAACGTAACGATCGTAGATCCGGAGGGCAATGATGTAACTCCCGAAAAGCTGAAAAAGGAAAAAAGAAGCCGCAGGCTGCATTAATTTCAGGGAATACGCCAATATCGTATTCCCTTTTTGTATATACTATTGATGAACAATAAGGAAAGCATGACAAAAATTCATGATTTTTTCATTCAGCTTTTGAGCTGAAATGGTTGTGAAAACTGATGGGTAGATTTATGATAAGAAAGTAGAGTACATACAGGAAGGGGATAAAAATGAAAACGATTGAATTAAAGTCTGTAGCAACGATACGAACACTATCCATAGATGCTATCGAAAAAGCCAAATCCGGCCATCCAGGCATGCCGATGGGGGCTGCTCCAATGGCTTATGCGCTTTGGACTAAAATGATGAATGTAAACCCTGAGAATCCTAATTGGTTCAACAGAGACCGCTTTGTGCTATCTGCCGGACACGGTTCTATGCTGTTGTACAGCATGCTTCATTTAAGCGGATATGACGTTTCAATGGATGACTTAAAGAATTTCCGGCAATGGGGCAGCAAAACGCCTGGGCACCCTGAATTTGGACATACTCCTGGGGTTGATGCGACGACAGGCCCGCTTGGACAAGGAATCGCAATGGCGGTCGGTATGGCTCTTGCAGAACGCCACCTTGCGGAAACTTATAATCGTGACGAGTATCGTGTTGTCGACCATTATACATACAGCATTTGCGGTGACGGAGACTTAATGGAAGGAATATCATCAGAAGCGGCTTCTCTTGCTGGCCATCTGAAGCTCGGCCGTTTAATCGTGCTGTATGATTCCAACGATATTTCCCTTGACGGAGAGCTGAACCGCTCCTTCTCCGAAAATGTCAAGCAGCGCTTTGAAGCGATGAACTGGGAAGTACTCTATGTGGAAGACGGAAATAATATTGCTGAAATTACAGCAGCCCTTGAAAAGGCGAAGCAAAATGAGAAGCAGCCGACATTAATTGAAGTAAAAACAACGATCGGCTACGGTTCTCCAAACCGTGCGGGAACTTCAGGCGTTCACGGCGCTCCTCTTGGCTCAGAAGAGGCCAAGCTGACGAAAGAAGCATACGAGTGGACATATGAAGAAGACTTTTATGTTCCTTCCGAAGTGTACGACCACTTCCGTGAAACGGTAAAAGAAGACGGCAAACGCAAAGAGCAGGAATGGAACGAGCTCTTCTCCGCCTATAAAAAAGCTTATCCTGATCTTGCGGAGCAGCTGGAATTAGGCATAAAAGGAGATCTCCCGTCTGGCTGGGATAAAGAAATTCCTGTATATGAAAAAGGAAGCAGCCTTGCTTCCCGCGCTTCATCAGGAGAAGTGCTGAACGGGATTGCAAAACAAGTTCCATTTTTCTTTGGCGGTTCCGCCGATTTGGCCGGCTCCAATAAAACAACGATCAAAAACGGCGGCGATTTTTCAGCGAAGGACTATGCCGGCAGAAACATTTGGTTCGGCGTTCGCGAATTTGCGATGGGGGCCGCTTTAAACGGGATGGCTCTCCATGGCGGTCTGCGGGTATTTGCAGGCACATTCTTCGTCTTCTCAGACTACTTGAGACCGGCGATTCGCCTTGCTGCACTTATGGGACTTCCGGTCACATATGTATTTACCCATGACAGCATCGCGGTGGGAGAAGACGGCCCGACGCACGAGCCGATTGAACAGCTTGCATCGCTTCGCGCTCTTCCAAACCTGTCTGTCATCAGACCTGCGGACGGAAATGAAACAGCTGCTGCATGGAAGCTTGCGCTGCAATCGAAAGATCAGCCGACCGCTCTCGTACTGACGCGCCAAAACCTGCCGACGATCGACCAGTCTGGCCAAGCGGCATATGAAGGCGTTGAAAGAGGAGCCTATGTCGTTTCAAAATCTCAAAATGAAAAACCCGCCGCGATTCTCCTTGCGAGCGGATCAGAGGTCGGACTTGCGGTCGACGCACAAAGCGAACTCCGCAAAGAAGGCATTGACGTATCTGTCGTCAGCGTTCCGTCTTGGGACCGCTTCGACAAGCAGCCGCAAGATTACAAAAACGCTGTTCTTCCGTCTGATGTGACGAAGCGTCTTGCAATTGAAATGGGTTCCCCGCTAGGATGGGACAAATACACGGGCACTGAAGGAGATATTCTCGCCATCGATCAATTTGGTGCATCCGCTCCTGGAGAAACCATTATGAAGGAATACGGCTTTACGGCAGAAAACGTGGCAGACCGCGTGAAAAAACTTTTACAAAAATAATTAACAAATAGAGAAGAGAATGATCTTGATGATCATTCTCTTTTTTGGTTTTCGACAAAATTAGTCCCTTCTTTTATCATCATCAGACAATTATTTCTTGTCCCCTCTTGTATAATAGAAGACATATATCATCAGAATCGTGATAACGAGGGGGATGAGCAGGGATGGAACGCCATTATTATACGTATCTGATTGAAGAGGAATTTGCCAGCCACTATTTTGGGAAGGAATCTGTCATGTTCAAGCTTTTCTATGATTATCATTGGACAAGCCCCGAGGAAACAAAATCTCAGCTGGCTTCCAGGCAAATCGAGTATATTACAAAGCCGATTCCGGTTTCTCATATCCACAAAAGGCTTAAAATGAACCTCAGCGGAGCGGAATATACACAGGTTGACTGTATTTACAGACTGCTGGTTCCGGAGGGCAGCGCTTCTTTTATTATGAAAGATCGCTATATCGAAATTTTAGCAAACGGCAAGTTCGATGTGGAAACCGTCTTTTTTGAAATATTAAGGAAAGTAAGCCCTTGTTTTCTCGCAATGGATTTTGGTATGAAGCGCTACGGATGGCTGAACCCCGTCAAAGAAAGAAATTTTATATAAAAAAAAGAATTTGGACTGTAAATGTTGTATAATAGCCTTTGGTTTAGTACACTTTATACGAGACAACATGAAGGAGGAAGTTAAATGGATTTATGGGTTGTCATCCTAGTGGGCGTTTTGGCATTGCTCGCAGGAGTTGCACTTGGATTTTTCATCGCTCGTAAATATATGATGAACTATTTGAAAAAGAATCCGCCAATTAATGAACAAATGTTACGTATGATGATGATGCAGATGGGCATGAAGCCGTCGCAAAAGAAAATTAACCAAATGATGAAAGCCATGGAAAATCAAACGAAATAATACGAATGCGATTATGACATAGAAGGAACATGGTTATAAAATAAAAAACCCGCTTTCTGGGTTTTTTATTTTGATCTATAATTATTGGGTGCTGCCGCTGAGCGATAGTTTTTGGTATTCCAAGAGAAGGATATCCAGCTGCTGGCTGTGCTGAAGGGTAACATGTGATGTCATGCCGTTTGTCATGACGATTTGCAGCAGCTCTTTTCTTTTTTCCTCAATTTCATGAAGCAGGTTTTCTTTCATCACAGAAATTTATCCTTTCTTCTGTATAACTCATCTTTTCCGATGCCTACTAAATGCTATTATATCCATATATAGGTTTCTTTTCAATTCTAAAGGTGAGAAGGGGAAATTGCCAAAATTGATTATATAAATGAATTCGGAAAATCGAAATCCTTTTTGGTGATATGTTAGGAAATTGAAATGGAAATGTCATAAGAGATGATTTTTCTGCATGATATTCCAATAGATGGAAGGAGGAGGGGGATGGCAGATATTAATTATGTGCTGGCTTTCGGCGCCGGATTCCTATCGTTTATTTCACCTTGCTGTCTGCCGCTGTATCCGGCATTTTTATCCTACATTACAGGTGTCAGCATGAGAGAAATCCATACAGACAGGCTTATGCTGCAAAAGAGAAGCCTGCTGCATACGGTGTTTTTTCTGATTGGCTTTTCGGTTATTTTTGTTGCCCTGGGCTACGGGACATCGCTTATCGGCTCTTTTTTTAAAGAGTACCACAATCTGATCAGGCAGCTTGGCGCTATATTGATTGTCTTTTTCGGTTTTGTCACGCTGGGCGTTTTTAAGCCGGCGTTTTTAATGAAGGAACGGCGTCTCCAATTGAAAAACAGGCCGGGCGGGCTCCTGGGGTCCGTCGGCATTGGAATGGCATTTGCGGCCGGCTGGACGCCGTGCACGGGGCCGATATTGGCAGCCGTTATCGCGCTGGCCGGTACCAATCCGGTATCTGCAGTGCCATATATGCTGCTTTATGCGCTTGGATTCAGCCTGCCGTTTTTGCTGCTGTCCTTTTTCATTTCAAAGATGAAATGGTTCCGCAATCATCAGCTTTTGATCATGAAGATTGGAGGAGCCGCCATGGTTTTGATCGGAGTCCTTTTGTTTTTTGACTGGATGACGAAAATCATCATTGTGTTATCAGAGCTGTTCGGCGATTTTAGGGGCTTTTAGAAGCCTTTTTGGATATGGATTTTGCTATAATCAATCGTGATGTTGGAGGGGAGTATGACAAGGGTATTAATTGTTGATGACACAAAATTTATGAGAGACAAAATCAGAGAAATACTTGAAACGGAGAACTTTCAAGTCGCAGGGGAAGCCGGGAATGGAAAAGACGCCGTACTGTTTTACCAAAAGCTGAGACCGGACTTGGTGATCATGGACATTACGATGCCTGTGAAAAACGGAATCGAAGCGTTAAAGGAAATGATCGAGATTGATCCGAAAGTAAAGGTGATTATGTGTACGGCCATGCGCCAGCAGCGGATTGTCGTCGAAGCGATCGAGGCCGGGGCAAAAGACTTTATTGTCAAACCTTTTGAAGAGGCAAAAGTGCTGGAAGCCATTCGGCTTGTATTGGGTAACGCATAAGCCAGGCAACCGCAGGATTGGTTTTTTTCTCCGTTTTGGAGTATAGTAACAAGTAGAGAAATTCGCTTAGATAAAGGGATGATATGTATGATGATTGTGGTTTCATCTATACTTGCTGTCTTGATGGCCGTCATTGTCATGGCTGTCAGAATCAAGTCATCTGAAAAACCGGCTACGGCCAAAAAAATTATTTTGCCGCCGATCTTTATGAGCACAGGCGCTTTGATGTTTTTATTTCCAATGTTTCATGTTACAGGGGCAGAATTTTTGGAAGCCATAACCGTAGGAATGTTTTTTTCGATTTTCTTGATTAAAACATCGAAATTTGAAATCAGGGAAGATAAGATTTACTTGAAGCGCTCCAAGGCATTTGTATTTATTTTAATCGCCCTGCTTGTGATCCGGATCGGCATGAAAAGCATTCTGAGCACATCGATTGATTACGGGGCGCTCAGCGGAATGTTTTGGATTCTGGCTTTTGGGATGATCGTTCCATGGCGTATCGCCATGTATTTATCCTTCAGAAAACTTTCAAGTCAACTCGACTCGTCGAACAATATACAGGTGAACTAAAACAAAACCTTTCCGCACATCAGGAAAGGTTTTGTTTTATTTAAAAAGCGCTTGATATGGAGAATGATCAATATTTTTTTCTTTCAGGCGTTTGAGAAGAAACTTATGATCCCTTTTCGGTGTGGCCATAATATAGCCTCTGACGATTAAATCTTTATTGATTGAACGGGCGTTTTCTTTCAAAGCCAATTCACCGATTTTCCCGGCGATTTTCGCTTTGGCGATATCGCGAAACAACTCGGGAACCGGAGAAACAAGCTCATCAAGCAAATCTTTTTCTTCTTGTTTCCACATGTGTCTTGTCTGTTCAATGTAGTAGTCCTGCCAGTCAAGCTCTGACTTTCCGTCCTCTTTTGGAAGGCGCTTTAAAAATTTGCGAAACATGAAAAATCCGCCGATCGATAAAAGGACGACCATCGTGACGATCCAAAACAGCATCAGCCATAAAAACCAACCTTCCAGCATCTATCATCACTCCTTTATCTACAGACTATTTTACATGAACCACATTTAGAAGAACATAGAAAAAATATTATAAACTGGTGATAACACCTAATCAAAAGAGTTGCTAGAACATAGTCTATTGTATAGCAACTCTCCTTTTCGGCCATGGGGGATTGCTAGAGGATATTTGGCGGGTGAACGGAAAAACCCCGTCCGGGCTAGCCAGACGGGGTTCTTTTTATTCTTGGAAAGGAATATTGAAAGAAACAGAAGCTTCATCTTGGCTTCCTTGTTTGTTGATTTTAACAGAGAGGATATGATTTTGATATTCGGTTTCAATTTGTTTGTCATTGAGGAAAAAAGGAAGCATCATGGTCTTTTCGTAAGCCTGTTCATCGGTTTTAACAGAAAGTGTGAAATCATAACCTGAAAATGTCATGTTAAGGTTGGCGGGGGTTATATTGGTTAAATCTGCTTCAATTATATAGGCTGTACTCGTTTCATACAAATCAAGCGGAATGGTTTCATCATAAAGGGCAAAAGGATCATCAAAAAACTGCTTCAGCCATTCTTCATCAAATTCCGAGGAATCGGACCGTTTCGCGTTTGTCATTGAAGCATTCCTCCATACCTAGCCTTATGATAAGCTATGCGCGGTTTTGAATATTTGTGAAAAGACTTCCGGGCAGCAAGGCTGGAGATCATTAGGGGACGGACCGCTTGCCATCTGTGCGGGCGTTCGCTGTTGCCGGAGGAGAACTCAGCCTGCGGACAAGCTTAGCTGGCGCAGGCTGTTTCATCTTACATATCGTGATGTGAGTTGTGTTTTTGCCTTGTGTGGTTGCGGTTTTTTACTTTTTTGCTTCCGCTCAGCGGTTCAGGCTGGCCGGGCTGAGCGCCTTTCGGTGCATTTTTGCGCATATCTTTGCCGTCATTTTTGTTTGTCAATGCTTTGACCTCCTTGGACTGTAGGATCGTTACTGATTCGTTTTGCGCTTTTTATTGTTCTGGCGTTCGGCTTCGGTCAGGATGTGCTGATCATTCTCAATATAGCCTGCGCCATTCCCTTGTCTTTTTGCATTGTTCATCCCGTTTATGACATGGTTTGCTTTTCGTTTTGCCAATGCGATCACCTCAGACTGTAGTATATCCGCGCTCACTGCTTTGTATAAAAAAATGTATTTCCAATAAAATAAACTTTTTTAAAAGTATAAGGCATTCTTATTGAATTTAATAAAAACATTGATATTTACTTATGTTTAAAATTGTTTTAAGATTAAATTGTGAGAAAATTGTGGTGAAATATGCCGATTTTTCTGGTATATGATCTTGATCTTTAAAGGGGGATTTTGGAGAAATGGCGAAACAGCAGCAAATCGCGAAAAAAGACGCTTTTCAATCAAGAAAAACGTTTTCTGTACAAGGTAAAACGTACAGCTATTATTCTTTAAAAGCATTAGAGGATCAAGGAATTGGAAAAGTGTCTAAACTGCCTTATTCCATCAAGGTTCTGCTGGAGTCTGTCCTTCGTCAAGTCGACGGAAGAGTCATTACGGAGGAGCATGTTAAAAATTTGGCAAGATGGGGCACTGCCGAATTAAAAGACATTGATGTTCCTTTTAAACCTTCCCGGGTTATTTTGCAGGATTTCACCGGTGTACCTGCCGTTGTAGACCTCGCTTCATTAAGAAAAGCGATGGCCGAAGTCGGCGGAGATCCGGATAAAATCAATCCGGAAATTCCTGTTGACCTTGTCATCGACCACTCTGTACAGGTCGACAAAGCCGGCACTGACGACGCGCTGACCGTCAATATGGACCTTGAATTCGAACGAAATGCAGAACGTTATAAATTTTTAAGCTGGGCGAAAAAAGCGTTTAACAACTATCAGGCCGTTCCGCCTGCGACTGGTATCGTCCACCAGGTGAACCTCGAGTATTTGGCGAATGTCGTCCATGCTATTGAAGAAGACGGCGAAATCGTCACTTACCCTGACACACTTGTCGGCACTGACTCGCATACGACGATGATTAACGGAATCGGCGTTCTTGGATGGGGCGTCGGCGGAATTGAAGCTGAAGCGGGCATGCTTGGGCAGCCTTCTTATTTCCCTGTGCCTGAAGTTATTGGAGCGAAACTGGTCGGCAAGCTTCCAAACGGTACAACAGCGACAGACCTTGCTTTGAAAGTGACGCAGGTGCTTCGCGAAAAAGGCGTAGTCGGAAAGTTTGTCGAATTCTTCGGACCGGGTGTGGCAGAGCTGCCGCTTGCTGACAGAGCAACGATCGCCAACATGGCTCCTGAATACGGGGCGACTTGCGGCTTCTTCCCGGTTGATGAAGAGGCGTTGGAATACATGCGCTTAACAGGCCGCGATGAAGAGCACATTGCGGTTGTTGAAGAATACTGCCGCCAAAACGGTTTGTTCTACACACCTGATCAAGAAGATCCTGTGTTTACAGACATCGTCGAAATTGACTTGTCAAAAGTTGAAGCGAACCTTTCAGGTCCGAAGCGCCCTCAGGATTTAATCCCGCTGACCGAAATGAAAGAAACGTTCCACAAGCATTTGGTAAGCCCTGCCGGCAACCAGGGATTTGGCCTGGACGCTTCTGAAGCCGACAAAGAAATCAAGTTTAAGCTTGAAAACGGTGAGGAAGCGGTCATGAAAACGGGTGCGATCGCAATCGCTGCGATCACAAGCTGTACGAATACGTCAAACCCTTACGTCTTAATCGGTGCTGGGCTCGTTGCCAAAAAAGCGGTAGAGCTGGGCTTACAAGTGCCTAATTATGTGAAAACATCGCTTGCACCGGGTTCAAAAGTCGTCACAGGTTATCTGGTCAACTCCGGGCTGCTTCCATATATGCGCGAACTCGGCTTTAACATCGTCGGATACGGCTGTACCACCTGTATCGGAAACTCAGGTCCGTTAGCGCCTGAGATCGAGAAAGCAGTAGCTGACAACGATCTGCTGGTAACGTCCGTTCTGTCCGGAAACCGTAACTTTGAAGGACGGATCCACCCGCTTGTCAAAGGAAACTATTTGGCTTCTCCGCCGCTAGTCGTCGCCTATGCACTGGCTGGAACGGTCGACATCGATTTGAAAAAAGAACCGATCGGAGTCGGAAAAGACGGGCAAAACGTATACTTCAACGATATTTGGCCGACGATGGACGAAATTAATAAAGTCGTGAAGCAAACCGTTACGCCTGAGCTGTTCAGAAAAGAGTATGAGCGCGTGTTTGATGACAACGAACGCTGGAATGCGATCGAAACAACAGATGAAGCCCTTTACAAATGGGATGAAGAATCTACTTACATCCAAAACCCGCCGTTCTTTGAAAACATGTCAGTCGAGCCGGGAGTGGTGGAACCGCTGAAAGGTCTGCGTGTTGTCGGCAAGTTCGGAGACTCTGTCACAACAGACCATATTTCTCCGGCGGGAGCCATCGGCAAGGATACACCGGCTGGAAAGTACCTGCAGGAAAAAGGCGTTTCTCCAAGAGATTTCAACTCATATGGTTCACGCCGAGGCAACCATGAAGTCATGATGAGAGGAACATTCGCCAATATCAGAATCAAAAACCAAATTGCTCCTGGAACAGAAGGCGGATATACAACCTATTGGCCTACCGGTGAAGTCATGTCGATATATGATGCTTGCATGAAGTATAAAGAAAGCGGCACAGGTTTGGTTGTCATCGCCGGCAAAGATTATGGAATGGGGTCTTCGCGCGACTGGGCGGCAAAAGGAACAAATCTTCTCGGCATTAAAACCGTTATTGCTGAAAGCTTTGAAAGAATCCACAGAAGCAACCTTGTCCTGATGGGCGTGCTTCCGCTTCAATTCAAAGACGGAGAAAACGCTGAAACACTTGGTTTGACCGGAAAAGAAACAATTGAAGTGGATGTTAACGAAACGGTTCGTCCGCGCGATCTTGTCCCAGTAAAAGCGATCAGCGAAGATGGAACGGTGACATCATTTGAAGCCGTTGTCCGCTTTGACAGTGAAGTGGAAATCGACTATTACCGCCATGGCGGAATTCTGCAGATGGTTCTCCGCAATAAAATGAAACAGTAGTCTGAATGAAGGAAGAGAGAGCAGTTGCTTTCTCTTCTTTTTGTCAGATGACATGCCTTATGTTTGGAGGTGCCGATGGTAAAAAAATTGCTGGCTGCCGCCTTGCTTCTTCTGTTGGCCGGTTTTGCGGTGTGGAACTTTGCTATCAACAACAAAGCCGACATCGGGATTGAAAAAGGAGAAAAAGCGCCGGATTTTACGCTGTCCTCTTTAAAAGACGGAGACATTTCATTATCTGATTTTAAAGGAAAAAAAGTGCTGTTGAATTTTTGGGCGACCTGGTGCAAACCGTGCAAAACAGAAATGCCCGATATGGAAAAGCTGCAAAACGATCATAAAAATATCGCCGTTTTGGCAGTTAATTTTACCTCATCTGAAAAAAACAGCAAGGCGGTGGAAGAATTTGCCGACAGCCTTGATTTAACGTTTTCGATCGTACTTGATCAAGAGGGGATCAATGCAAAATACGGGATTTTTTCGTATCCAACTTCATTTATCATAAATGAAAGCGGAATCATTGAAGACATCGTCTTGGGAACGATGACAAAAAACGAAATGGAAAAAAGGCTGGGATTATAAAAAATCCCGGCTTTTTGCTTATATTGTCAAAAAAATGGCGAAAATGAGAATCATCTGGAGGTGATTCAACATGAAAAAAACAAAAAGGCGTACATTTGAAGAACTTGTCTCAGAAAACAAAAAAGAGCTTTTAACCAACCAGGAGTTTCTCGATCAGCTGGAAGACAAGCTTGAAGAGAAATTCAGGCTGAAATGACTTTTTAAAAATCAATTCATGTTTACGCCTCTTTTTGAGAATCCTATTTCTTAAAAGGAGGGATAGATGTGCCGAGAGAGCATGACAAACAGGCGAAATTTGCCCCGAGCCACCTTGGGACAAAGCCGGTTGAATATAAGCGCAACAAAGGAAAAAAGATGCATGATAAATCAGGGGAAACTCCGATTATTATGCAGACAAAAGGTGAGTAGTTTTTTAAAAGGAGGGGTTCGAATGATGAAACACAATCCGGATGACAGATCTGACAATGTTGAAAAGCTTCAGGACATGGTACAGAACACGATTGAAAACATCGAGGAATCCGAAGAACAGCTGTCATTTGCAAGCAATGAAGAACAGAGGCAGATCCGCGAAAAAAATGAGCGCCGGAATGAAAGCATTGAGGCAATGCGCAGCGAAATCCAAGACGAAGCTCAAGCTCGAAAACAAGGATATGATCAATAAACCAGGGCAACCTGGTTTTTTCCATGCCGCAAATGGAAGCCGCCAATCGTGTTTTTATCAAGGGCTTATGCTAAAATGGAATATACATTTTTTATAAGGGAGTAGAGGAATTTGTTCGTCTCAAAAAAAGAAATTGAAGTCCGATATGCTGAAACAGATCAAATGGGCGTAGTCTACCACGCGAACTATCTTATTTGGATGGAGGTAGGACGGACGGCTCTCATTAAAGACCTCGGCTTTTCCTACGCGGAAATGGAAAAAGACGGCGTTCTGTCACCGGTTGTCGATGTCAGCGTTCGATACATAAAACCGCTTCGCTACGGAGAAACAGCGTCCGTACATACATGGATTGAAGAGTACAACGGATTTAAGACCGTTTATGGGTATGAGATTTTCAATTCGAATGGAGAAACCGCTGTAAAGGGGACATCGTCCCATATTTGCGTCGATCGGGGCAGCTTTAAGCCGCTTCAATTCAGGAAGCTTTATCCTGAATGGCATCAGGCGTATGAAGAGGCCAAAAAATAAATGGCTTTCGGAATTAACAGACAGGAGCTCTATACATGGAAGCGGGCGGTCCAGAACGGAGAGATCGCGTTTTTAACGCATTATTGGCTCGATGACAGGTTTCCCGACGCCCGCACTGTGACAAAAGCAGGCTGCCAAAATATTGAGAAGCTTGCCGCCTGGGGAAAACAGTACGGTTTGAAAAAGGAATGGATCGACCGAAGAAGCGAATTTCCCCATTTTGATTTAATGGGCCAAAAGCAAATCGAGATTTTAACAAAAGAAAAGCTTTTCAGCCACATCAGACGGTTTCGGCTTCAGGAACGCTGACCCGCCTTTAGACGCAGGACCATAGTCCGTCGTAAAAAAGAACGCTGTAAAAGCGTTCTTTTTTACTGATATTCAAAAACCGGTTCTTCAGCAGATTCATTATAGGTCACAAAGAGATCGTGGTTGTCGAAGTACCAAATATCGCTTTCCTCAATAAAAAACGTAATCCCGTCCGCTTCCGCGCTCGCGCCGATTTGCTGCGGCTCATCTTTTGAAACTCCAAGGGAAAATCCTTTTTGAACATTGCTGCAACCGCCGTAACGGACAAAGAAGCGGACTTGATCACCTTTTTTCAAATCGAGCTCATCCTTATACCAATTAAGCGCCTCTTCATTAATCTTCAAATTCACGGGAAAGCACTCCTTTTTTAATGGTTTCAATATGGTGTTGTTTATTTAGTATACAATGAATTGGTTTGATCATGAACATTTGATGTTCCGTTATCATGCGGCGGATGTCAGGCAGGGAGGCATCAGCCTTTGCCTGACATCCATTTTATTTTAGGTTCGGTTTTATTTAAAATTCTTTTAATGTTTGTCCGGTGTCTGTAAATGACAAATGCCGTAAGAATGACGACAACCGCCACCAAAAAAACGTCTTTGGTGAACAGACTGTATATCGTCGTATACAGGCCTGTCAAAATAGAAGACAGTGAAACGTACTTTGTAAGAAATAAAAACAGAAAAAACACCGCGACCATTGTGACAAACAGCAGAGGCTGATAGCAGAGCATTACGCCTCCGGACGTAGCGACGGCTTTTCCGCCTTTAAATTTTGCAAAAACAGGGAACATATGCCCGATGACGGCGGCCACACCGGCCAGCAAAGGATGGACGCCGATGTGCAGGAAGGCCGGCAAATAAGCGGCGAGCGTTCCTTTTAAAATATCCGCAGCAATGACAATCGAACCCGCTTTCACCCCAAGCGTCCGGAATGCATTTGTGGCTCCGAGGTTGCCGCTGCCGTGTTCTCTGATATCGATTCCTTTGGCAGCTTTGCCGACAATCAAGCCGGATGGAATGCTGCCGAGTAAATAGGCTAAAATCAATAATAAAGCAATTAACATTTCATTTCTCCTTTTTAAATGATCCCTACTCTTTATTTTAACATGAGAGGCATCTTTCATGACGGCTTTTCTTTTAGATGCACCGTATATATCATACAAGATAATGCGCTCTGCGC
Organism: Bacillus sonorensis NBRC 101234 = KCTC 13918; assembly: GCF_001592005.1. GTDB lineage: Bacteria > Bacillota > Bacilli > Bacillales > Bacillaceae > Bacillus > Bacillus sonorensis. The sequence continues at coordinate 184,221 of NZ_BCVZ01000003.1, read as the reverse complement.
CTATTAAAACTTTGAATATCATGTCCGGTTTCATGTAAACTGAATATAAAAGGAGCTGAAGCAGGATGGAAAATCCAACGAAACAGGAAATTAAAAAAATCCTTGAGAACAGCAGACGAATTGCTGTGGTCGGTCTATCAAACAATCCCGAGAGAACGTCTTATATGGTATCAAAAGCGATGCAGGATGCGGGGTATGAGATTATCCCGGTCAACCCGACAATCGATGAGGTGCTCGGAGCAAAGGCGGTGGCTTCGCTGAAAGATATTGAGGGCCATGTCGATATTGTTAATGTGTTCAGACGATCGGAACATCTTCCAGATGTCGCCAAAGAGTTTTTGGAAATAGATGCCGACGTATTTTGGGCACAGCAGGGACTTGTCAGTGAAGAAGCTTATCAGATGCTTAGCGAAAAGGGCTATACAGTTATTATGGATTTGTGCATAAAAGTGGCCCATGCATTGACCAAATCAGCTTAAAAAAGACAAAAATCCTTGTGATTTCAAGGATTTTTGTCTTTTTTATTCGAGAATCTATTTGCGATTTATTATGAAAAAGATACAATAAGTCTTGGACAGTTTTTTTAAGAATGTTTTTCCATATTACGTTAAGCTGCCTTGTGCAGCCTCGAGAGATTCGTGTAAAATGACGATTGTGCCATGCAGCCGCTCATTTTTGACATTTTCCTGACAACTCTTAAAGCGATGTAGGGAAAAGAATTAGATATCGCTTTGATTTATATTTCAGAGTGTGTATTATTCTTTATAAGCAATGTTTGATTTTTGAAAGGGGTTTATGCATTTGGTTAAAAAACAGCAGGTTGACTATAATGATGATTCCATACAGGTGCTCGAAGGCCTTGAAGCGGTCAGGAAGCGCCCCGGCATGTACATCGGTTCAACAGACAGCCGCGGCCTGCACCACCTCGTCTATGAAATCGTCGACAATTCCGTTGATGAAGTTCTGGCAGGGCACGGGGATCACATTATAGTAAAAATACATAAAGACAATAGCATATCGGTGCAAGACAGAGGCCGGGGAATGCCCACAGGAATGCATAAGTTTGGCAAACCAACTCCCGAAATCATTTTGACCGTGCTTCACGCCGGAGGGAAATTCGGCCAAGGCGGCTACAAAACGAGCGGAGGCCTTCACGGTGTCGGCGCATCTGTCGTAAACGCCCTGTCAGAATGGCTGACGGTCACGATAGAACGGGACGGAAACGTCTACAGGCAGCGTTTTGAAAACGGCGGGAAGCCGGTGACATCCCTTGAAAAAATCGGAACGACGAAAAAAACCGGCACCCTGATTCACTTCAAGCCGGATCCAAAAATGTTCAGTACGACGACCTATAACTTTGAAACGCTTTCAGAGCGATTGAGAGAATCAGCCTTTTTATTAAAAGGCTTAAAAATTGAACTGATTGATGAACGGAACCAAACACAGGAAACGTTCCTTTATGAAAACGGAATCGAAGCTTTTGTCGCTTATTTAAATGAAGAAAAAGACCCTTTATGTGAAGTGGTGTCTTTTGAAGGAGAGCACAACGGAATCGAAGTCGACTTCGCTTTTCAATTCAACGACGGTTATTCCGAAAACATTCTTTCGTTTGTCAACAATGTCAGGACAAAAGACGGCGGAACCCATGAGTCGGGCGCCAAAACGGCGATGACGCGCGCGTTCAATGAATATGCGAGAAAAGTGGCCCTTTTAAAAGAAAAGGACAAAAACCTGGAAGGAACAGATATCCGGGAAGGGCTCGCGGCCATCGTATCAGTGCGCATTCCGGAGGAGCTTCTGCAATTTGAAGGGCAGACAAAAGGAAAGCTTGGAACCAGTGAAGCGAGGTCTGCGGTGGATGCCATCGTTTCTGAACAGCTTGCCTATTTTCTGGAGGAAAACAGAGAAACGGCGACTTTGCTTGTCAAAAAAGCAATCAAAGCTGCACAGGCGAGAGAAGCCGCCCGAAAAGCAAGGGAAGAGGCGAGAACAGGGAAGAAAAGAAAGAAATCAGAGGCGACGCTCTCCGGAAAGCTGACACCCGCCCAATCGAGAAATCCGGCCAAAAACGAATTGTACCTTGTTGAGGGGGATTCTGCCGGAGGCTCTGCCAAGCAGGGAAGGGATCGGAAATTCCAGGCTGTCCTGCCGCTTCGCGGAAAAGTCATCAACACGGAAAAAGCAAAGCTTGCCGACATCTTTAAAAATGAAGAGATCAATACGATTATTCATGCGATCGGCGGCGGAGTCGGCGCCGATTTCAATATCGACGATATCAATTACGACAAGGTCATCATTATGACCGATGCCGATACAGACGGCGCCCATATTCAAGTCTTGCTGCTAACCTTTTTCTACCGCTATATGAAGCCTCTGATCGAGCATGGAAAGGTTTTTATTGCACTGCCGCCGCTTTATAAAGTCAGCAAAGGGTCAGGCAAAAAAGAAATCATTGAATACGCATGGTCTGACGAAGAAATGGACGATGTTTTGAAAAAAGTCGGAAAAGGCTACACGATCCAGCGCTATAAAGGTCTCGGCGAAATGAACGCAGATCAGCTCTGGGAAACGACAATGAACCCGGAATCAAGAACGCTTGTCAGGGTGAAAATCGATGATGCGGCTCGTGCTGAACGGCGTGTGACGACATTAATGGGCGACAAAGTTGAGCCGAGACGAAAATGGATTGAGAAAAATGTCGCTTTCGGACTTGATGATGAAGAAAGCAATATTTTGGAAAACGAGAACTTATCGGTCGCTGAGGAGGTTTAAATAAATGGCACAGCCAGAGATTTATCATGATTTACCATTGGAAGACGTGATCGGCGACCGTTTCGGCCGATACAGCAAATACATCATTCAGGACCGGGCGCTTCCTGATGCGCGCGACGGGCTGAAGCCGGTGCAAAGGAGAATTCTATACGCCATGCACGCGGAAGGAAACACACATGACAAAAACTTCCGCAAAGCCGCGAAAACGGTCGGTAATGTGATCGGGAACTACCATCCGCACGGGGACAGTTCCGTCTACGAAGCGATGGTGAGGATGAGCCAGGATTGGAAGGTCCGCAACGTTTTGATTGAAATGCACGGAAACAACGGAAGCATCGACGGAGACCCGCCGGCTGCGATGCGGTATACGGAGGCGCGGCTTGCATCGATCGCCGCAGAGCTTTTGCGCGATATTGATAAAGATACGGTTGAATTCGTTCCAAACTTTGATGATACAAGCAAGGAGCCTGTCGTCCTTCCGGCGATGTTCCCGAATCTGCTCGTCAACGGATCGACCGGGATTTCAGCCGGCTATGCGACAGACATTCCGCCGCATCACCTCGGAGAAGTCATCGATGCCGTCATTAAGCGGATTGATTCTCCGAACTGCAGTGTTGATGATTTAATGGAGTTCATTACAGGTCCTGATTTTCCAACAGGAGGAATCATCCAGGGAAAAGAGGGTATCAAAAAAGCCTATGAAACGGGAAAAGGCAAAATCATCATCAGGGGAAAAGCCGAGATCGAAACGATCAGAGGCGGCCGTGAGCAAATCGTGATTACCGAAATCCCGTTTGAAGTCAACAAGGCGAATTTAGTGAAGAAGATGGATGAATTCAGGATTGAGCGGAAAGTCGAAGGGATATCAGAAGTCCGCGACGAGACCGACCGCACAGGCCTCAGAATCGTCATTGAGCTCAAAAAAGAAGCGGATGCCCAAGGCGTATTAAATTTCTTATACAAAAACACCGATTTGCAAATTCCATATAACTTTAACATGGTGGCCATCCATAACAGAAGGCCGATGCTGATGAATCTGACCTCTATTCTTGATGCTTATATCGGGCACCAGAAGGAAGTCATCACAAATCGTTCTCAGTATGAGCTGAAAAAAGCGAAGGAACGGCATCATATCGTCGAAGGTTTAATGAAAGCATTGTCCATCCTGGATGATGTCATTGCAACGATCCGTTCATCAAATGATAAGCGGGATGCCAAAAACAACCTGATTGCCAAGTTTGCCTTCACAGAGCCGCAGGCTGAAGCGATTGTTTCATTACAGCTTTACAGATTGACCAATACCGATATTACGGCATTGCAAGAAGAGGCAAAAGAGCTTGAGCAAAAAATAAACGAGCTTGAAGCGATTCTCTCCAATGACAAGAAGCTGCTGAAGGTCATCAAGGACAATCTGAGAAAAGTCAAAAAAGCCTATGCGGGCGACAGGCTGTCTGTGATCGAAGAAAAAATCGAAGAGATTAAAATCAATCTCGAAGTCATGGTGGCCTCTGAAGATGTTTATGTTACGGTGACGAAAGACGGCTACATCAAACGAACAAGCCAGAGATCTTTCGCTGCTTCAAACGGCCAGGATTTCGGCATGAAAGATACGGACCGCCTGCTTTGTCAGCTGGAAATGAATACGACTGATGTGCTGCTCCTGTTTACGAATAAAGGAAGCTATGTATATTGTCCAGTCCACCAGCTTCCGGATATCAGATGGAAAGACTTAGGTCAGCATATTACGAATATCATTTCGATTGACAGTGATGAATCGATCGTAAAGGCGATACCGGTCAAGGAATTTACAGAATCAGAATATCTGCTGTTTTTCACGAAAAAAGGAATGGCGAAAAGAACACCGCTTCTTCAATATAAAGCGCAGCGCTATTCGAAGGCTTTAGTCGCCCTGAACCTAAAAGGCGATGATGAAGTGATCGACGTTCATGTAACAGATGGAGCGAAAGACGTGTTTATCGCGACACACTCGGGCTACGGTTTATGGTTTACAGAGGAAGAGGTCAGCGTCGTCGGCGCCAGGGCGGCCGGTGTCAAAGGCGTTAATTTAAAGGATGGCGATTTTGCCGTCTCAGGCCAGATCCTTGAAGATTCAGACGTGCTCGTCCTCGTCACGCAGCGCGGCGCTGTTAAAAGAATGAACCGCACCGAATTTGAAAAAACATCAAGGGCAAAACGCGGCGTCCTGATGCTGAGGGAGCTGAAGAAAAAGCCGCACCGCATCGCCGGACTGCTTGCCTGCTCCTACCATGATCAAATCACGATGCAAACTGAAAAAGGCATTACAGAAGAGATGCTTGTCAAGGATATCAAGCTTCATGACCGTTACAGCAACGGTTCTTTCATCATTGATGAAGATGAGGCCGGGGAAGTAACGGATGTATGGATTGGCAAACAAGGACAGGAGTGAAATCGACCTGCACCCCAATTGTAATTCAATATCCAGGGGCATCACACATGCCTATCAAGCTAACACACCAGTGAATACTTAGAGCAGAGTCCCTTATTTTTTGAATATATAATGTTGTGCCGTTACAACGTATTTTTTTGTAGTGCTGAGTAAGCGTCAAATATATGAAAGGTCTCTCTGCTTATTTGATAACAGAGTAAAACAACCCAGTCCATGTTCACGCCTTTAGTGAAGATGGACTGGGTTTCCTTGTTCACACCAAGATTATTGTACTTCTAACTCTTTTACAGTTTCGCCTTCAATTAACACCGGTTGATAATAGGTTTCGTTTGGCAAATCCTTCTTTCCTTGTAATTTCTTAATGACCCAATCAGCTGCATCGCGCCCCATTTGTTCTTGAGGGTGTGTCAATGTTGTTAGTTTGATATTCGCATTTTTGGCAATATACGAATTGTCCTGACCAATAATTGATAATTTGTCTGGGATAGAAATATTAAGTTGTCTGCATACATTTGCTACTTCCAACCCTACTTCGTCGTTATAGCAAACAATTGCAGTCAACACGTCTCTATTTTCATTTAGGAACTTCTTCAGGTTTGTGTATAGGTCCAGCTTCGTCTCTGTATTGTACGAAAGCACATGCTCTGGTTGAAATCGCAATTTGGCTTCGCCAAGCGCTTTTATATACCCCTTCATTCGATACTTTCCTTGTAAATCATCCTCTTTTGAAATGAGTCCAATTCGTGTATGTCCTCTTGATATTAATTCTTTTGTAGCGAGATAGCTAGACTGCACGTCATCGAGACAAAGAAAAGGAACTTCTAATTCTTCATAATAAGCATTGATCATGATGAAAGGAATATCCTGTTCCTTGAACGATAGGTAGTAAGCAATATTGGGATTGTATAGATTGCTTTTCGTAGGTTCAACAATCAAACCATCTACGCCATATGACAACATCATTTCCAGAGCTTTTTTTTCTTGTTCGACATCATTATTTGTACTAGCTAATAGTAACGAATAATTAGCCTCATTCAATCTCCCTTCAATTCCACGAATAATTGAGGGGAAAATGTAATCAGAAATGTAGGTCGTGATTACACCGATTGTTTTATTATTGGAATTCACGCCAGATTTTGATTGATACTGGTTACTAACATAAGTGCCAGACCCTTTTTCACTTCTTAAGAATCCCTCGTTCGATAGTTCTAAAATGGCCTTTCGAACAGTGTGCCGGCTAACTTTGTACTCTTCTTGTATGGCGGATTCAGTAGGAATTTGTTCTCCTACGCTGTAAACTCCTGAAAGAATTTTACTTTTTATATCATCAATGATGACCTTATACTTTGGTTTCATTTCACTCACTTCTTTCATAGTTGTTCGCATTCTAATTTTTTTAATTGAATTATTTGTGTGGACATATTTTATCATGGCTTTGAATGAATTAAAAGATTCCACCTATTTAAATTAACAAGCAATTATATTTTTTCTTTAGGTTTTATGTTATACAAATACCTTTTATTATAAACATGAAGAGAAAAATAACAGAAATATCGTTGTGATATTTATATGAACATATTTTATTATTCGTTGACAAATGTACGTACAAAAAATATACTAAGGTTGTTAATAAAGTTAAGCGAAAAAGAAAGCGCCTTCTTTCGATTAATTTTGAAATCGCTATCAGAGAGGGGAGTAACGTGAAAACGAATCGAGTAAACATCAAACAAGCGATAACTGAGGGAGAAACATCACTTGGAATCGAATTCGGATCCACACGTATTAAAGCAGTGTTGATTGATAGTAGTTTTGAAACAATCGCATCTGGAAGCTATGAGTGGGAAAACCTCTTGGAAGATGGATTTTGGACGTACAACTTAGTAGATATTATCACTGGATTGCAAACAGCTTACAGTGAAATGAAGAAAGAAGTTGAACGAAATTATGGCATCACCATTCGCAAAATTGGTTCTATTGGATTTTCTGCAATGATGCATGGGTATATGGCTTTTGACAACACAGGGGAGCTGCTTGTTCCGTTTCGAACTTGGCGCAACTCAACAACCAGTGCTGCAGCAAAAGAATTAACTGATCAATTTCAATTCAATATCCCTGAACGGTGGAGTATTGCTCACCTTTATCAAGCGATATTAAATGAAGAGAAGCATTTGCCTCGCATTGATTATATCACCACTTTAGCCGGGTACATTCACTGGTTACTGACTGGTAATAAAGCAATTGGCATTGGAGATGCTTCGGGCATGTTCCCAATTGATGAATCAACGCAAAATTACAACGAATCGATGGTCAAGCAGTTTGATGAACTGATTTCGATCAAAGGTTATCCTTGGAAGCTGAAGGATATTCTCCCCAAAGTTTATATTTCAGGCGAGCAAGCAGGTGAATTAACCGAAATTGGTGCGAAAATTCTGGATCAATCAAAAAATTTACAACCAGGCATTCCAATTTGTCCACCAGAAGGCGATGCTGGAACAGGAATGGTTGCTACGAATAGTGTGAGGAAACGCACTGGAAACATCTCAGTAGGAACTTCAGTTTTTGCCATGATTGTATTAGAGAAAGAACTTTCAAAAGTATATCCGGAAATTGATTTGGTAACAACACCAAACGGCAGTCCGGTTGGAATGGTTCATGCGAATAACTGCTCAAGTGATATTAATGCTTGGCTAGGATTGTTCCGTGAATTTTTTGAGGCAATGGGACAAAAGGTTGAAACGAATAAATTATTCGAAGTGATGTTAAATAAAGCTTTGGAAGCCGACTCAGATGGCGGTGGTTTACTAAGCTACGGTTATTTCTCCGGTGAAAATATTACAGGATTAGAAGAAGGCCGGCCATTATTTGTCCGCTCACCAGAGAGTCGTTTCAATTTAGCAAACTTCATGCGGACACACCTTTTTACAGCTTTTGCTGCTTTGAAAATCGGAATGGATATTTTGACAAAAGAAGAAAATGTTGCAATTGACAGCATTTTAGCTCATGGTGGTTTATTCAAAACCCCTCTTGTTGGACAAAAAATTGTTGCAGCTGCAATGAATACGCCAGTATCAGTTATGGCGACAGCCGGAGAAGGCGGTGCATGGGGAATGGCTATTCTTGCTTCTTACATGATGAACAAAGATCAAGAAGAAAGCTTAGAAGACTTCCTCGACAAAAGAGTCTTTCAAGAGGCTGATGGGCAAGAAATTTACCCTGATCAATTAGATGTTGAAGGATTTGAAGCATTTATCGAACGGTACAAAAAAGGTTTAATGATTGAGCAGGCCGCTGTAGATCATTTGATTTTATGAGTGGAAAGATGGGGGGATTGACGTGTTAGAACAACTGAAAGAAGAAGTATTTCAAGCAAATTTGGACTTGCCTAAATATGGACTCGTGAAATACACATGGGGAAATGCAAGTGCCATTGACCGTGAAACCGGTTTATTCGTTATCAAACCCAGTGGTGTTGATTATGAAACGATGAAAGCTAGTGATATGGTGGTTGTTGATTTAGATGGCAATGTTGTTGAGGGAGAGTTGAGGCCTTCATCAGATACAGCGACTCACGCAGTACTTTATAACCATTACCCTGAAATTGGAGGAATTGTACACACTCATTCAACTTGGGCGACAATCTGGGCTCAAGCAGGCCTTGATGTTCCAGCGATGGGGACCACTCATGCAGACACATTCTATGGTTCCGTACCATGTGCCCGTTACTTGACACAAGAGGAGATTGATCGTGGTTACGAAGTAGAAACAGGTAATGTAATCATCGAAACATTTGAAGAGCGTGGGTTAGATATTTTAGCTGTTCCTGGTGTCTTACTTCATGGTCATGGTCCATTTACTTGGGGCAAAGATGTAAAATCAGCAGTATTGAATAGTGTGGTGTTGGACGAAGTTGCGAAAATGAATTTATTTACACGAGAATTAAATCTTTTTGCAAAAGAATTGCCACAACGTATTTTAGATAAACATTATTTACGAAAACACGGTAAAAATGCTTATTATGGTCAAAAGTAATATCAATTCTATCAAACTATCAATTATCCCATTAATTTAAGAAAAGAGGGTTATTATGTTAACAACAGGGAAAAAAGAATTTTGGTTTGTCGTAGGTTCACAACATCTTTATGGGGAAGAAACGTTAGCAGAAGTCAGAGCACACGCACAAGCCATGACCGATGCATTAAATGAAAGCGCTGTTTTGCCATACCCGCTTGTATTGCAAGATTTAGCTGTTAGTGCTGATAAAATCACAAGCATCATGAAAGAAGTAAACTATCGTGACGAAGTAGCCGGTGTCATCACTTGGATGCATACTTTCTCACCTGCAAAAATGTGGATTCGCGGAACAAAATTATTACAAAAACCATTACTTCATTTAGCGACACAATTTAATGAAAGTATTCCATGGACAACGATTGACATGGACTTTATGAACCTAAACCAATCTGCTCATGGTGACCGTGAATATGGTTTTATCAATGCCCGCTTGAAAAAACAAAATAAAGTTGTCGTGGGTTATTGGGAGCGCCCTGAAGTGCAACAGCAAATTGCAGAATGGATGGACGTAGCGGTTGCTTATAACGAAAGCTTCAACATCAAGGTCGCTCGTTTTGGTGACAACATGCGTAACGTTGCTGTTACCGAAGGGGATAAGGTTGAAGCGCAAATTCAATTTGGCTGGACAGTTGATTACTTTGGTATTGGTGATCTTGTTCAATACGTGAATGCGGTTACAGATAAAGAAATTAATGATTTGTTTGCAGAATACGCAGACCTTTATGAATTTGATTATGGTACTTACAGTCAGCAAGATTGGGAGAAGAGCGTAAAAGTACAAGCAAGCTATGAAATCGCCATTAAACGTTTCTTGGATGATGGTGGTTACAATGCCTTCACAACTAACTTTGAAGATTTATATGGAATGAAACAACTTCCAGGTCTTGCCGTCCAGCGATTGATGGCGCAAGGATATGGCTTTGCTGGTGAAGGAGATTGGAAAACTGCAGCGCTCGATCGCTTACTCAAAGTGATGAGCCGCAACCAATCAACTGGCTTTATGGAAGACTACACATATGAATTAGCTGCCGGTCAAGAATCAATCCTTCAATCACATATGCTTGAAGTTGACCCATCTTTAGCAAGCAACAAACCAAAAATTATCGTATCTCCATTAGGTATTGGTGATCGTGAAGACCCAGCACGCTTAGTGTTCGACGGAAAAGCAGGAGATGGTGTGGTTGTTTCAATGGCAGACTTTGGTACGCATTACAAACTGTTGATTAACGAAGTTTCTGCATATGAACCAACTGTTCCAGCACCAAACCTTCCAGTGGCACGGGTACTTTGGGAAGTGAAACCTAACTTCCAAGATGGAGTGAAAGCATGGCTTGAGAATGGCGGCGGTCACCATACAGTTGTTTCATTGAATGTAACAACAGACCAAATGATCACTTATGCAAAGCTGGTTGACCTGGAATATGTAGTGATTAAGTAATGCCTCTAACCTCCGAGGAGGTTCTGCTTCCTTGGAGGTGAAAAATAGGTATATCAGATTTCAAAATATTTATGATTTTGTAAGCGTTATCGTGATGTTCAGGAAAAATTGAAAGCGTTTAATAATAGGCGAATAAAACCTTGAGATTTAGGGAGAAGTCCCAACAAATAATATCCTAGCATGTATTTGCGGTTTGAAAGCGCTTTTATTATTTCCTAAAAAGCCATCAATAGTTTTGGTGGTGGGATTTTTGCACAATATAATTTCAACCTTGAGGAGGGAACTTTAATGGTTAATGATAAGAAAATCTCAAGTGGCTTCATTTATTTTTTTGGGGCTTTTGCCGGCATTCTTTTCGGTTATGATATCGGCGTTATGACGGGTGCTTTGCCTTTTCTGCAACATGATTGGAACCTTCAAGACAACGCCGGGGTTATTGGCTGGATTACCTCTTCGGTGATGTTAGGAGCTATTTTTGGAGGCGCCCTGGCCGGACAACTTTCTGATCGTTTGGGACGGCGCAAAATGATTTTAATTTCCGCTTTAATTTTTGTTGTTGGATCCATTTTGTCAGGAATAGCACCTCATAATGGGATACTATTTTTGATTGTTTCTCGGGTTTTATTGGGATTGGCCGTTGGTGCTGCTTCTGCGTTGGTCCCAGCCTATATGTCGGAAATGGCGCCTGCACGTTTGCGTGGACGTCTGTCAGGAATTAATCAAACAATGATTGTTTCTGGAATGTTGCTTTCTTACATTGTTGATTTTCTATTGAAAGATTTACCGGAAACAATGGCATGGCGGTTGATGCTTGGTTTGGCTGCCGTACCTGCCTTGATCTTATATGTTGGAATGTTAAAGTTACCTGAATCACCACGTTTTTTAATAAAGAACAATAAACTTGATGAAGCTCGCAAGGTGTTGAGCTATATTCGCTCTAACAAAGAAGAGATTGATTCTGAAATAACGCAAATTCAAGAAACTGCCAGAGAGGAAACAAAGGCAAATCAAAAAGCATCATGGGCTACACTTTTAAGTAATAAATATCGTTTTTTATTAATTGCCGGTGTGGGTGTTGCTGCTTTTCAACAATTCCAGGGTGCAAACGCAATTTTTTATTATATTCCTTTGATTGTAGAAAAAGCAACAGGGAATGCAGCAAGTTCAGCGTTGATGTGGCCAATTATTCAAGGAGTTATTCTCGTACTAGGTTCATTAATATTCCTGATGATTGCTGATAAATTTAATCGCCGTACTTTATTAACAGTAGGCGGAACAATTATGGGGCTATCCTTTATTTTGCCGGCAATATTGAATATATTAATTCCTAATGCAAATCCGATGATGATGGTTGTCTTTTTAAGTATCTATGTAGCACTTTATTCATTCACGTGGGCTCCTTTAACTTGGGTCATAGTTGGAGAAATTTTCCCGCTGGCAATTCGCGGGCGTGCGTCTGGATTAGCTTCATCATTTAACTGGATTGGTTCTTTCTTGGTTGGATTGCTATTTCCTATTATGACCGCTTCGATGTCTCAAGAAGCTGTGTTTGCAATCTTCGGTGTGATTTGTTTACTTGGAGTTGTATTTATCCGGACACGCGTCCCTGAAACTCGAGGCCGCAGTTTAGAGGAAATTGAGAAAAATGGAGAAAATAGACAAGTTAACGCAAAAAGCGCCCAGATAAACCTATGAGGTTTGGAGTGGAATTAAAAGAAGCTATCTTGGGCACCGCTTATCGCAGGGGAAATCTTTGCACTAGTGCATTTTGAAACAGGGGTTTCAAAAGTGAAGATGCTTTTGTATTCATCATATACAAATCGTGAACATGATATGGAGGCGGAAAACTTCCCCCTCCATATTTGAAAGAAATTCGTTCAGCTTATACGTTCAAGTTGTGAAACAAACTATGATCTTCTAAAATTTCAAACTTAATTAAATACCATTCCACCATCGATGATAAGAGCTTGACCAGTCATATAATCTGAATCTGGTCCTGCAAGATAGGAAACGCACGCTGCTACATCTTCCGGCTCGGATAAGCGTTTTAATGCAATATTTTTAGCGAATTGCTCCATTCCCCATTCAAATGGCTTGCCTGCTTCATCAGCGGTTTGCTGTGCAATGCCCATCATCATAGGAGTTTTTACGATACCCGGACAAAAGGCGTTTACAGTAATACCTAATTCAGCTAGGTCTTTTGCCGCCGTTTGGGTAATACCGCGAACAGCGAACTTTGTTCCGCCGTAAACTGCCAAGCCTGGGTTACCGACTTGACCGGCTTGAGAAGAAGCATTAATGATTTTTCCACCGTGACCGAGTTCTTTGAAGGCTTTTACAGCTGCTTGTATTCCCCAATAAGTACCGCCGACGTTAACATCATAAATTTTTCGATAATCTTCATAAGTAATGCTTTCAATAGGGGTGGTTGGTCCAAGACCTGCATTATTTATAACCACATCAAGTCCACCAAGCCTTTTTACGGTTTCATCGACAGCTTTAAAAACATCATCACGATCAGCAACATTTACTTTAACCGCAATTGCTTTCCCATTAAATTGGTTAATTTCCTCAGCAACTTTTTTTGCAGTTTCTTCATTATAATCTGCAACCGCAACGGCGAATCCATCCTCTGCCAAGCGTTTGCAGATTGCTTCGCCAATTCCTTGGCCGCCGCCAGTAACAAAGGCGATTTTTCCAGATACTTTACTCATATGAACATCTTCTTTCTATATGTAATTGGTATTTATTTGGTACAGAAATATTATACCTTATATTTATCGATGTGAAATAAAGCCGCGGCGATTGTAAAAAAGATGTGATATTTAGTTTTAATTTTTGAAAAAATTTTAACTTTTTTAGAAGAAATACAGGCAGCAAAACGGAAAAATTGTACGTTAAGACGATAAACATTGATAAAAAAGAAATGTTCAACTACTTGTCACATTTAAACTAAATCCAGGTTAAATAGCAGCACCAAAAGGCGTTCCAAAAACAAAATATCAGCTACACCCTTTATGCGGAAATAACCTATTTTTCATTTTCTTTTACTTACAAAATTTCCGAAACGTTGCATCCCAATCGGCAAAGACAGCTCTCGCGACTGGGCTCTTGATACGAGCGACAATCCTTTCGACATTTCGATGAGTATAACGATATTGATAGAGTGTCTTTTGGATGGCACATTCTATTCGAGAGGGGAAGGTGTCCAGTGCGCTTATTATGGGTAAGCTTGGTTTTTATACTCGGCAGAACAAGGCTGCCATGGCGCTTAGAGAGATGGGACGCATAGAAAAGACGATCTTTATCCTTTAAAAAATCACTCACAACCGGATTAAGATCAAATGAAAAGGCATGAGTCCGGAACAATATCGGACTCATGCCAATCAAACTGCTTCATGAATTTTTATTGCCTCACTTTTTGGGGGCATTGCAAAGGCGAGTGTTTTCTTTTTTAAATTAGCTGTCTTGGCGGTCGAAAAGATCGGTAATCGCGTGCATGACTTCAATTCCCTGGAAGACGAACAAATTTAAAGCTGTCAATGAAAAGAGTCCGATAATCACCATTCTTATGATAAATAACATGTCTAAAACCTCCCGTTTTTTATGTTGGTTATGGTTTTTTAAACATGTGCTTTATCAACGTAAGAAGAGTGATAGAAAACAGCCAGCATGAATGCCTTCAGATGTTCTTTCAGCCGGTTTAGAATATAAACCCGGGCAGAAGCCGCAGCCAGGATCAAGAGCAGTATGAATTCATCTCTTAACCCGTGCGAATCCCATAAAGATTTAGCCTTTTCTTCACCATGCTTGCCGGCTGTCAGTTCGTGCAGTTCATCGCCTGAAACAGCCGCCTTCTGTGCATGATGGCTCATAGGCACATGGGGCATTGAGAACGAATGAAGGCTTGCAATGACTAAGAAAAACATAGACATTTGCAGAAACAACGACTTTTTCATCAGCTCTCACCCCCCTTTTGATCTCATAATCTTAGCATATTATATGATATCAGAAAAGATGATTTTTTTGTGACATTTTAGTCAGATTTATTGACAAGATTTTTTCTTTGTGTAGATATTTCTGATTTTTTTAATTTATTAAATCGATTGATTTGTTATAATGGGCCTATTGGGACGATAGTCAAAAGGAGGAGGAGGGATTAGGAGTTTCAAAAGACGGAATTTTCTATTTTTTATGTTTCCGTCAATATTATGATATAATCCTACCATGTTAAGAAACCTAACATCAAAATCTGTTTGTTTCAGGAGGGTGCTATGGAAGAAATTTTGAGCAAAGTGATCAATGTCCCGAGTGGGTATATTTGGACTTATTTAGTTTATATATTAATAGGGCTGGGCCTTTATTTCACTTTTAAGCTGAAATTTGTCCAATTCCGATTTTTTATAGAGATGTTCAGAATCGTTGGGGAAAAAAAGGAGAAAGGAAAAGGCGTGTCATCCCTGCAGGCATTTTTTATTTCAGCGGCTTCGCGCGTTGGAACGGGGAATCTTACCGGTGTGGCGCTTGCTGTTGCAACAGGGGGGCCGGGAGCGGTTTTCTGGATGTGGATTGTCGCGCTTGTCGGGATGGCGTCAAGCTTTGTTGAAAGTACATTGGCTCAAGTCTACAAGGTAAAAGACGGCGACCACTTTCGCGGAGGTCCGGCCTACTATATGGAAAAAGCGCTTGGCGCCAGATGGCTGGGGATTATATTCGCCGTTTTAATTACGATTACATTCGGCTTGATTTTTAACGCTGTACAAGCCAATACGATTGTCGGTTCAATGGAAGGGGCTTTCAATTTTGATAAAACGATCGTGGGAATTGTTTTAGCCGTCATAACAGCCTTTATTATTTTCGGCGGTCTGAAACGGGTTGTTACCGTATCACAATTGATTGTTCCCGTCATGGCGATTATTTATCTCGCTCTTGCTCTGTACGTCGTATTGGTGAACATTTCAGAGCTGCCGTCCGTTTTTGCGATGATTATAAAAGATGCATTTGGCATTGAGCAGGTTGCAGGCGGGTCGCTTGGAGGAATGATTATTATCGGTGCCAAGCGCGGTCTTTTCTCAAACGAAGCCGGAATGGGGAGCGCCCCGAACGCGGCCGCCACGGCTCATGTGTCACACCCGGCTAAACAGGGCTTTATTCAAACACTCGGCGTATTCTTTGACACGATCGTCATTTGCAGTGCGACAGCCTTTATGATTCTCCTGTTTAATTTGACGCCTGGGAAAAAGCTTGACGGCATTCAAATTACACAGGCGGCCATGCAGCATCATATCGGAAGCTGGGCGCCGGTATTCGTCGCCGTGGCGATTTTCCTGTTTGCTTTCAGCTCAATCGTCGGAAACTATTATTATGGTGAAACCAATATTGAATTTATTAAAAAGAGCAAAATCACAATGACCGTTTACCGTATTGCCGTGGTCGCCATGGTAATGTTTGGTTCGCTGTCAGGTTTCCAGCTTGTCTGGGATATGGCGGACTTATTTATGGGAGTGATGGCGATTATTAACCTGATTGCGATTCTGCTCCTTTCAGGAATCGCGGCCAAAGTATTGAAGGATTATGCTGATCAGCGGAAAGAAGGGAAAAATCCGGTTTTCAAAGCAAGCTCTATTCCTGGATTAAAGAATGCTGAAGCCTGGGGAGAAGAGAAGGAAACACCGGAGTCATAAGGAAAGATATATTGAAAGAGGCGTCATTTGATCGATCATGACGCCTTTTTTCTTTATTTAAAATTGGCAGCTGAAAGAAGTGATTTCGTTCAAATCGATGCCGAAGTAGACCCAGCGGTACTGGCGCGGCCTCCACCGGTATCCCGCGATGGAATTGCGGCCGACAAAAATCGGAAAGAACCAGAAACGTCTTCCGTTTCTTAAACGGATAACCGTAAATCGGTAAAGGCACCTTCTGATTCCGCCCGGATCAACGGCAAAGGTTGAAACACCGCTGTCCTGGGGAAACTGGCTGGGAGGAGGGGGCAAAAACTGCTGCTGTGTCTGCCCTCCCGCACCTGGAGGCGGCCCTGGGGGGAATTGCTGGCGATACGGATCATACGGATCATATAGAGCGGGATGATATGGATGCAATCAAAAAACGCTCCTTTCTTTTTGTTTGCTTTATCCTATGTTCTGACAGAGAAATGGGAGCTTGCCTATTTAAAAAAATCCCTAAAGCCTGAAATGGCTTTAGGGAGAAAGGTTATATGCTTTTGCGGGGCGCCCGTTTTCGATATACGACATAGCTTCTTGTCAAATATTTAAGCGGCATGCTGAATACATGCACGAGCCGCGTGAATGGCCAGACGATGAAAATGGCATAGCCCATGACGATATGAATTTTAAACCAGAGGGGCACGGTTGCCATAAGTGAAGCGTCCGGTCTGAACAAGAAAATGTTTCGGAACCACGGCCCGATGGTCGTACGGTAGTCAAAGCCTTTTGAATCAATGTTTAAAAACGTCGCCGCCAATCCCGTCACCATCATGAACAATAGGCCGACGAGCGTGATCAAATCACTGGCGGAGCTTGTTTTCCTAATCCGTTTATCAGTTATTCTCCGATAAGTGAGAATGATGAGTCCTGACAGCGCAGCGATCCCGGCGGGCAGTCCAAAGCCGATCGCAATTTTGTGATACATATGCTCTGAGACGCCAAGCGTGTGATAAACGCTTTCCGGTATTAATATTCCCATCACATGTCCGCCGATGACGAAGAGGAGTCCCCAGTGAAAGAGGCTGCTGCCAAGCGCCAGCTTTTTCTTTTCAAGCATCTCGCTTGATTTGGCTGTCCAGCCAAACTGATCATGTTGATAGCGGTAAATATGCCCCCCGATAAAAACCGTTAAGACGATATAGGGGAGTATGGCCCAAAGTAATTGATCGATCATACCTGCACCGTCCCTTCAACGCCGATTTCCGCCAATCCGATTAACAGGGCTTCGAGCAGCGCTGCATATATGCTTTCGTTTTCCAGAAGCTGTGATTTTAATTCTGCCAGATTGGATAAATACTTTTGAAAAACGGCTTTGACTTTTTCGAGTTCTGCAAGGGCGGCAAACTCAAGCATCAGCGGCAGATAATCCGGAAGTTCTTTGTCAGTCGGCTGAAAGCCCGATTGCTGATATAGATCTTTCAGCTGCAAAAGCTCGAGTCCGCGCTCACGCTGTTCACCGGAGTTGAAATAGGTGACATATAGGTTTGTTTTTTTGCCGAAATCAAACGTGTAGACATATGTTTCGATCAGTTCCTCCGGAGAATAGGCAGCCGAATCATTCAAAAATCCGAGCAGCTGCTCTTGCAGCGGTTTATGCTGAATGTGGCTGATCGTGTTTTGCCATTCAGAGCGTTCATTTCTCCATTCTTCATCAGGATAAGACAGAAGATAGGAAAGAGCAGCGAAAACGGCCTGTTTATCTGTTGCGTCCATTATGCTTCACTCCAGTTTCATAAGTTTTGGCAGGGGCCGGGACCTCCGGCAAATGATAACCCGCAGCTTCCTTGTTCCATATATAAGTCCGCCACCTCTTCGCGGTGTGCGCTTGGAATGACGAAGCGGTCATCATACTTGGCGATCGCGAGGAGACGGTACATCTCTTCAATTTGCTGCTCCGTCAAACCTGTGTCGGCAACCAGGTCAGGGTTCATTGGTTTATTTGTCTGGCTGGCTCTCATATACATCCGCATGACGGACATTTTCTTTAATGTGGTTTTGATATGAGCTGTATCACCGGCCGTCAGCAAATTCGCCAAATATTCAATCGGAATTCTCATTTGCTCAATGGCAGGGAAGATGTCTTCCGCCGATTGAGCTGTGCCTTTTCCTTCAAACATGTTCATGATCGGACTGAGCGGCGGAATGTACCATACCATCGGCAATGTCCGATATTCCGGGTGAAGGGGGAGGGCGATTTTCCAATCGATGATCATTTTGTAAATCGGCGATTTTTGCGCCGCTTCAATCCACTCCGCCGGAATGCCTTGCGCTTTCGCTTCTTCGGCGACAGCGGGATCATTCGGATCAAGGAAAATTTCCAGCTGGGAGTGATACAAGTCTTGTTCATTTTCGACTGACGCCGCTTCCTGCACTTTGTCAGCGTCATAAAGCATAACGCCGAGATAGCGGATTCTGCCGACGCATGTCTCAGAACAGATCGTCGGAAGTCCGGCTTCTAAACGCGGAAAGCATAATGTGCATTTTTCGGCCTTGTTCGTTTGCCAATTAAAATATACTTTTTTATAAGGGCAGGATGATACACAATGTCTCCATGAGCGGCATGCATTCTGATCGACCAGAACGATCCCGTCTTCTTCGCGTTTGTACATCGCTCCTGATGGACAGGAAGAGACGCATGACGGGTTGATGCAGTGTTCGCAAATTCGCGGAAGGTACATCATGAAGACATCTTCGAATTCTGTTTTAATCGATTCTTCCATTTTTTTAACGTTCGGATCCTCAAGTCCGGTAATATGGCCGCCGGCGAGATCATCCTCCCAGTTCGGACCCCATTCAAGATTCATGAAGTCTCCCGTAATGGAAGACTTCGGTCTTGCGACAGGCTGATGCTTTTTCTCGGGGCTGTTTGTCAATGTTTCATAATCATAGTTCCAAGGTTCGTAGTAATCATCGATTGTCGGCTGGTACGGGTTGTAAAATAAATTCATCAGCCTCGTTGCTTTGGCTCCCGATTTCAGCTGCAGCTTGCCTTTTTTCAGCTCCCAGCCGCCTTTGTATTTATCCTGGTTTTCCCATTGTTTCGGGTAGCCGATGCCCGGTTTTGTTTCGACATTGTTGAAATACATATATTCTGCACCTGAACGGTTTGTCCATGTGTTTTTGCATGTTACGCTGCACGTATGGCAGCCGATGCATTTGTCCAGGTTCATGACCATTCCGATTTGCGCTTTAATCTTCAAGCCAATCGACCTCCTTCAATTTTCTGATCACGACATTGAGGTCGCGCTGATTTCCAGTCGGCCCGTAGTAGTTGAAGCCGTAGCTGAGCTGTCCGTAGCCGCCGATCATCTGCGTCGGCTTGACATGGATGCGGGTTGGGCTGTTATGGGTGCCGCCGCGGTTGTTCGTCAGTTTTGTCCCCGGCACGTTGATATGCCGGTCCTGGGCATGGTGCATAAACGCCATTCCTTTCGGGATGCGGTGCGATACGACGGCGCGGGCGACGACGACTCCGTTTCTGTTGAAGCACTCAATCCAATCATTATCTTGAATGTCGGTTTCCGCCGCATCATCTTTATTCATCCAAACCGTCGGTCCGCCCCTGAACAGGGTGAGCATCGGCAGGGAGTCGAAATACATGCTGTGGATCGACCATTTATTATGCGGTGTTAAATAGTTCAACACGATTTCTTTTCCTTCTTGTTCAGGACGCTTGTTCAAGAATGGGCGATGGATCAGGATCGGCTTGAATGTCGCCATGTTTTCTCCGAATTCCATCATCATTTCATGGTCAAGATAAAACGATTGTCTGCCTGTCAGTGTTCTCCACGGGATCAGCTTCTCCACATTTGTCGTAAATGGAGAATAGCGGCGTCCTCCTTTTTCAGACCCGCTGAAAGCAGGGGAGGTGATCACTGTTTTCGGCTGAGCCGATATTTGTTCAAACGTAAAACGTTCTTCTTCCCGTTCATCAGCCAAATCTTTCAATTCCAGACTCGTGATTTTTTCAAGCGATTCCCATGCCTTTACGGCTACTTTTCCATTTGAAGTAGACGACAGGGTCAAAACGGCTTCTGCGGCCTGTTTTGCATCATGGATCATCGGACAGCCCTTTGCAACATTGTCTTCAGTCACAACACCGAGTATCTTTTTCAGGGAGTTGTATTCCTCTTCAACAGACCAGTTCATTCCTTTTGTTCCGTAAGGCTGTTTGACGACATTCGGCCCGAGAGATGTCATTTTATGAAAAATCTGCCTGTAATCGCGTTCCACGACATGAATTTGCGGCATGGTTTGACCTGGAACAGCGGTACATTCGCCTTTGCTCCAATCCGTGATTTTCCCCAATGGCTGCGCCAGTTCCTGAGGGGTATCATGGAGCAGGGGAGTGGCAACTGCTTCCTTCACCGGTTCCATGTCAACTTCCTCAGCCAAATCGGAAACCGCTTTTGCCAAAGCTTTAAAGATGTCCCAGTCAGATTTTGCTTCCCAAGGGGCTGAAATCGCCGGGTTAAACGGATGAATGAACGGGTGCATATCCGTGCTGCTGAGATCGTGCTTCTCATACCATGTAGCCGCAGGAAGCACAATGTCGGAATACAGAGCCGTGCCGGCCATGCGGAAGTCGAGATTGATCAATAAGTCGAGTTTGCCTTCAGGCGCTTTGTCCCGCCAGGTGATTTCTTCCGGACGGATGCTGTCATGATCTTCATTCATTAGCCCGTTTGTTGTGCCGAGCAAATGCTTCAGAAAATATTCGTGGCCTTTGCCTGAGCTTGAAATTAAGTTGGCTCTCCAGACGAAAAGGTTTCTCGGAAAATTCTTTTCATTGTCAGGGTCTTCAATCGAAAATTTCAATTTTTTATCTTCAAGCTGTTTGGCGATGTATGTCCCGACTTCCTGAACGTTCCGGGCGCCCGATTGTTCCGCTTCCTTATATAAATCAATCCCGTTTTTTTCGAATGTCGGGTATGACGGAAGCCATCCTAGCCTTGCCGCCAGCACGTTATAATCGGCATGGTGTTTGTAGCGGGACGTTCCCGTGATTGGAGAAGCCAGATTGCTGATTGGTTCATCCTCATAACGCCACTGGTCAGTCGCGAAATAGAAGAATGAAGTTCCGTTTTGCAATTTAGCCGGACCGCCCCAGTCTTTAGCCATGGCGATCGTCTGCCAACCTTCAGCAGGACGGAGCTTTTCCTGGCCGACATAGTGGGCCCAGCCGCCTCCGTTGACTCCTTGTGCACCGACGAGAAGAACGAGATTCAATACCGCCCGGTAAATGGTGTCTGAATTGAACCAGTGGTTAATCCCGGCACCGACGATAATCATTGAGCGGCCATCTGTGTCTATCGCGTTTTGCGCGAATTCCCTCGCAATTTTGACGACCTGGCCGCGATCAACGCCGGTGATCTGCTCTTGCCAAGCAGGTGTAAACGGTTCTGGATCATCAAATGACTCAGCTGTCTGTCCGCCGATTCCGCGGTTGACGCCGTAGTTTGCAAGAGTCAGATCAAATACGGTAGCCACAAAGACTTCCTCGCCGTTCAGATTCAATTTTTTGATCGGAAGGGGCCTTTCCAGCACTTTGTTGCCGTCATGAGAGAAATAAGGAATTTTGACCGTGCCGATCATATCTTCTTTTCCGAGCATGGAAAGCCGCGGTGAAATTTGCTGTCCGGTCTCTTCATCAATCATGCGCAAATTCCATTTCCCTTTGCCGTCCCAGCGCGAGCCCATAGTTCCTTGCGGGATGGCGAAATCGCCTGTTTCTTCATCCCAGACGGCCGGTTTCCATTCATCATGCTCTGTCCGGCGGCCGATGTCTTTCGCATGGAGAAAACGGCCGGCCGTGAATTGTCCGCCTTCTTTATTCAAGGTCACCAAAAACGGGAAATCAGTATATTGTTTTGCATAGTCAATAAAGCGCTCCGTCTTTTGATTGACATAAAACTCTTGGAGTATGACGTGGCCCATTGCCATCGCAAGCGCTCCGTCTGTTCCTTGTCTGATGCTCATCCAGTCATCAGCAAATTTTGTGGATTCGGCAAAGTCCGGGCTGATGGATATGACTTTCGTCCCTCTGTAACGGGCTTCAGCCAAAAAGTGTGCATCAGGTGTTCTTGTCAGCGGGACATTCGACCCCCATGTCATGATATAGCCGGAATTGTACCAGTCACTGCTTTCCGGTACATCTGTCTGGTCTCCCCAGATTTGCGGAGAGGCAGGAGGGAGGTCGGCATACCAGTCATAAAAACTGAGCATCGGACCGCCGATCAGCGACATAAACCGGGAGCCGGCCGCATGGCTGAGCATGGACATAGCCGGAATCGGCGAGAAGCCGACATTGCGGTCAGGACCGTATTTCATCACGGTATAAAGGAGGGAAGCGGAAATCAGCTTTAATATTTCGCTCCATTCCGCCCGGACAAAACCGCCTTTTCCGCGCGCTTGTTTATAAGCCTTTGCTTTTTCAGGGTTTTCAACGATCGATTTCCATGCATCTAAAGGGTTGCTGTGGGCGCTTAAGGCTTCCCGCCACATGTTGATCAGCACACCCCGGACGTATGGGTATTTCACGCGAAGCGGGCTGTAAATATACCAGGAGAAGCTTGCTCCCCGCGGACAGCCGCGCGGTTCAAAGTCAGGCATATCAGGGCCTGTGGAAGGATAGTCGAGACGCTGGCCTTCCCAGGTGACGATCCCGTTTTTTACATAAATATTCCAGCTGCAAGAGCCGGTGCAATTGACGCCATGGGTCGAACGAACCACTTTATCATGCTGCCATCTTCTTCTGTATACATCTTCCCAATCTCGGTCTTCATAAGAAGTCTGGCTGTGTTTATCAGAATGGTGTTCTATAGGAGAGAAATAATTTAATCTCCTGGAAATAGGGCTGTTTTTCTTTTTTTTCATTGCTGGTTCACTCCTCCTGAGTCAGTGATGCTATCTTCACTATATACGGAGGAGAAGCGGGACCTTGTTAACTTTGTCACAATGCTTGCGGATTTCACAAATTCGTCACATTTTTTAGACGAATTTGAAGGAAAAAGGGGAGGGGGGGCATTCGGACTGCAGGCGTCACAAAAAACGGCCCGCTTTCCATACAAATGAAAGCGGGCCGTTTTGCTTTTATTCAGCGGAGTTTAAAATTCGTTTTTCTCCGGTTATGTCCTGAATCGGGGCGATGTTTTGGGTGAATTCCAATGTGCCGATGTATTTGCCGTGTTCATCGCGGACGGCAAAGTAGCGGATGAACACATATTTGTCTTTGAATGGAATCCAAAAATCTTCAACATCTTTTTTGCCTGACTTAAAATCATCGAGGAGCTTATTGACGATATGAACGCTTCCCGGCGGATGGCAATTTTGTACGGTTCGGCCGATCACTGCCTTTGTTCTGGCGAAAATCCGTTCCTTGCCGTGAGAAAAGTAGCGGACAACATCATTCTCATCAATAAACGTCAGGTCAACGGGAAGGTGGTTCAGCATGAGTTCAAGCTGCTCAAGGGATAATGTTCCGGTAGGGAGTCTGACATATCCGTCAACTGCTTTTTCCATTGTCTGAAGCGGGTGGCGCTTAGGCTCCCAGACGGCTTCAGGCTCTGTCAGGCAATAGCCGATTTCATCGCTTTCCGCCGCAATTTTCAGCCATTCGTCTTCCGTTAATGTCCGCAGGGCCATCGGCAGTAGAATCTTTTCTTCTTTATCAATCATTTCTGTGCCTTCTTTTATAATAAAGCCCAGCTCGCGAATGACTTCGGCTTTTTGATCAGGTGTGTAGTTTTCCAATAACGCTTTCGTTTCTTTAATGCTTTTGCGGATAAAATCGTCAATCGCCCACATGACCTGGCTGGGGCCGGTGATCCCGTACTTTTCCAGATAGGGGAAGAGCAGGTTTTCTTTTCTGCTGTAATGCTTGTCTACATCCGCCAGCAGGTTTAAATCGCTGATCAGCTTGAAAATATGTTCTTCCGTGTCTTCCTTTTCAAACCGGTCCAAATGAAGCTGGATTTTAAAGTTCAAAAGGAAGTCTATTTCTTTGTTTTCCTTTATAAATGTATGAACCGGGTGGCCGGGCTGTTTTTCGGCCTCCGTGCGGTGGATGTCTTCAATCGATCCTTTAAAAACCGCTGCATGAACGGAGCAGAGCTTTTGGATCTCTTCAGGCTCGATTCCCTCTTCCTGTATTAAGGCCTGTTCCAATTGGGCGATTTCCTCTGCATTAACCGACCCGAACGCGGCCTGAAACCGTTGTTTGACATCTTCAAGAGGCGCTCCTTTATGAAGATCGATGATGATGTCTTTCAGCTGCTGCTTTCTTTCATGTGATAATTTCTGATGAGTTTCCCTGTTGTTAATGAATTCGCTCATGGTTCGTCTCCTCTCCAAACAGGTTCAAAGCCTTGTTCCCTTAAAATCGTCAGGATGTGCGTCAAATCAATGTTCTTCAGCCGCGCGCCCTTTGGGATCGTCATGATGCGGCCGGCAGTCTCAAGCATTCCGGGTTTTGCAATGTGGTCAAAACCGATATCTTTCATTAAGACTTTCAGCTCAGGATGCAATGTGCACAGTTCATAGACAGAAGCGTTTAAATCCAATGTCTTGTTCAGAAAGGATCACATCCTTTTGAAATTGATGATCATTCTCAGAATCGATCATAATACAAGCAGGAAGATACTTTTGTGATCCAGATCACATTTTTTTGCGCAATGCCTTCGGAATGTAGATGCAGCTGGGATCGCTTTCTAAATAATCGCCTGTCAAAGCGTATGCGCGTGAACGCGAGCCTCCGCAAACATGACGGAATTCGCAGACCCCGCATTTGCCTTTATAACCGTCAGGATTTCGCAGCTCTTTGAAAATCGGCGACTCGCGGTAAATGTCTGACAGCGGCTGTTGGCGAATGTTTCCTGCTTTAACAGGCAATAGTCCGCTGGGATACACATCACCGATATGGGAAATGAACAAAAAGCCGTTACCGTCATTAACGCCTTTAGGGGCCCGGCCAAGCCCTCCGATCGCATCGATTTTGCCTTTTTGCAATGCATCCTCATAGCGGATCTGAAGGTGGGGATCTTTTGCTTCCCGCATTTTTTGCTGGATGACGACCCGGCGGTAATGCTGGGCCGCCGTCGTTTTAATGTCAAAAGGCGCCCGTTTGGCCAAACGGCTGAGCCATTGAAACGCTTTTTCATGCTGAAGGGCTGAAATCATGTCCTCCCGTTTGGCCCGTCCGGTCGGGACGAGAAAAAACACGCTCCACAAAACACAATCTAATTGCTCAACCAGCTGTGCCATCTCATCAAGGTAATCGATGTTGTAAGTTGAGATCACCGTATTGATCTGCAAAGGCAATTGAAATTCATGGATATGCCGGATTGCATTCATCGTCAGGTCGAAGGAGCCGTCTGTTCCCCTGAAGTGATCATGAATTTCGCGGTTCGGGCCATCCAGGCTGAACGCCCAGCGGGATAAGCCGATATCTTTTGCAGTTTGGATGGCTTCCTTCGTCACATTCGGCGTTGCACTCGGTGTCATGGAAATGCGGACGCCTTTTCGGACGGCGTATTGAATGATCTCAAAGACATCCTCCCTCATTAGCGGATCACCGCCGGTCAGCACCAAAATGGGGTTGTTCATGTTATAGATTTCATCGATTAATGCTTTTCCTTCTTTAAGAGAGAGCTCCCGCGGGTCACGGCGGTTTTGCGCAGACGCCCGGCAGTGGAGACATTTAAGCTCACAGGCTCTGGTCAGCTCCCAAATGACAATAAACGGAGCCTCCTGAAAATCACACTGTATCATGCTTCATCTGTCCTTTCGTTACTCTTCGCATTCATCGTAGCGGAAATAAGAAAATGAGAATGTTAAGTAGATCACAGTTTGAAAAGAGGAGAGAAGGGAGGAGCCCTTCTCATTCGGCGTTCTCCTGGGAGGAATGGAGATAACGCAAAAATAATTGATAGGAAAAGAATAGATTTTGCTGGAGCAGTTTGAGAAAGTTCATTTGCAGTTGTTGGTTATAAGTCATCATTTTTTTAAATATCGTAAAAGGAATTTCTAGTACAGTGGTATCAGCGGCAGTTTTGACAGAAATAAACGGAGATAAAAAAGGCTCTCCCTTTTGATCTATGGGAAACACATCGCCTTTCTCCCATTCGGCGATGATGCGGGAATCCTCAGGGAGCCTTTTGTCCGCAAAGAGCACTTCCCCTTTCAAAACAAAATAAACGGATTGTGAATGCAGAAACGATCGGGTGTGGCGGGACGATGCGATATCAATCACTTTTCCGTTTTTCAGCAGCCTTTTAATGATGGGGAGGGGCACCCCTAAAAACATAGGAAGATTTTTCAGAAATATCAAGTAGTCAAACCGGTCCATTGAATGTCCTCCTTCTATGCATGTAGCTACAGTATAGAAGGAAAGGCAGAAAAAGGCAGTGATAAAGTTCACACTCGGGATATGAAAAATGTCACTCACTGCTGGACATGAAGTTTTTATAATAGAGTAGAAGGGAGGAGTGTTTTTTATGAAAGTGTTGATACCGAAACAGCATGGCGCCTGGGCGATGCTTGTGATTCCTTTTTTCCTCGGTATGATCGGCGGAGGTGCTCATGTGCGGCATATTCCGCTGTTTATCGGATGGTTTTTTCTATACCTGGTGGCTTTTCCTCTCACAATGATGGTCAAAAAGAAAAAGACCGCTTTTTATCAAAAGTGGGCGCTGATCTACAGCGTTCCTGCCGTCCTGTTCCTGCTCGCCGCGGTCTGGACGCTACCTGCGCTCGTTTGGCTCGGGTTGTCCCTCGTTCCGCTTTTTCTCGTCAATCTGTATTATGCGAAAGAGAACAACGACAGAGCGCTCATCAATGATATTGCGGCGATCATCGTTTTTGCCGCAGGCGGGCTTGCGGCCTATTGGGCCGGCGATGGGCGGCTGGACGGCTGGGGATGGTTCATTTTTATCCAATCGATTTTGTTTTTTGTCGGCAGTGCATTTTATGTAAAGTCTATGATCCGCGAAAAGAAAAACAAACGGTTTCAATATTACTCATGGAGCTATCATCTCATCCTGCCGTTTTTATCTTTGGCATTTGGGGCCGGATGGGCGATCATCGGTTTTATTCCGAGCAGCTTGAGGGCATGGCTGTTATACGGGAGAAAATTGCCGGTCAAAAAAATAGGAATCTTTGAATTGCTTAATGCATGTTGTTTCATGCTTGCGATGGGCGTCTTTTTGCTGAATATATAAATAAAAACAAGGACATCTCATTGTCCTTGTTTCGGCATCGTGGAAAACGCTTGCATTTTCGGCGGCAAACCGTCTGTTTGAGACGGCGTCACAGACTGAACGCCGCCGCCGTGATCCTGTCAGCATATTCGCGCTTCCAGGCCAAGACGGCGTTTCTGCGTAAAAGGGGAGCCGTTTTGCCCGCAGCCCCGTTTGTTCCTGTATTAATCGATGTTGCATATTTCAAGCGGGCAATTTTCGCAGTCGATTTCACGTTTTAAATAGCTTAGGTTGTGAACGACGATTTTTCCCGATTCCTCAATCGAAATCACGCCGAGTTTCCGAAGGTCGCTCAGCATGCGGTTTACGCTTTCTCTGGCAGCCGCACAGAATTTCGCCAGATCCTGGTTCGTCAGCACGATGTTAATGAGAATGCCGTCGCTTCGTGTAATGCCGTAGCTGTTGGCGAGCCTGATCAGCGTAGAGTAGAGTGCTCCCTTTTTGCCATTCAGAAGGAGATCGCGAATTTTCGATTGGATTTTTCGCAAATGAGTGCTCATCCATTTCATAAATTCAAACGTTAAAGCGCCGTTTTGAATCAGTTCTTTTTCAAGTTTTTCTTTATTGATAACCAATACTTCGCCATCCGAGAGGATTTTCGCGCTCAGCATATATTTCGCTTCATCGGTAAAAAGCGTCAGTTCTCCGACAATATCATTTTTTTTGCACATTCTAAGCGTCAGTTCTTTTCCGTCAGACGTCAATTTGCCAATTTGGACGAGCCCTGACTGAATGAGATATAGTTCTTCTGCATCCATACCTTCTTGAAAAAGATAAGTATTTTGTCGGATTTTTCTTTTGGTGCTGATCGATTCCAATAAGTAATGCAGATCAGCAGAGATCAGATCTGTATCAGATTTTCGAACAGACACATTCATGGGAGCGTCACCCCTTTTAGAGAAAGTCATATTAAGCAGTTCTATTGTATCGTTAAATAAACCTGAATCATCTTATAAAAATAACAATCTTGTGAACTTATGAAGAATGTCCCAGAAAAAGACCTGAGCACATTAGCCTCAGGTCTTTGGAATGATGCGGGATGCGAAAGGTTTATAAATCCCGCGTTTTTGTTCCCGTTGATGTTTTGCCGACTTCCTGAAAATACATCCATGCGACGATGACAAAGCTGGCAAGGGCCGCTTCCGAAAGAGCCATAAATCCGATTGCATAATGGCCGGTCGCCTGAAAGACGCTTGATAAGATGAGAGGCGGGAAGAATCCACCTAAGCCGCCCATTGCTGAGACGATGCCATTGACAATCCCGGCCTGTTTTGAAAAATAAAACGGCACTAATTTGAAGATGACGCCATTTCCGATTCCCGCGCATACGGCAACCGTCAGAACGCCGAATCCATACAATCCGAGGCTCGGTGAAAAGGCCAATAAAATTCCTGACAACGTGCAGCCTGCAAAAACATACATTAAAAGCTTCAGCGCATTGAACTTATCCGCCAGCCAGCCGCCGACAGGTCTGAGAAACGTCGCAACTGCGATAAATCCTGCGGTCCTGAGCCCTGAATCAACGGGATCCAGTCCGAAGTTGTTGACAAGAAAGTTCGGCAGATAGATCGTAAACGCAACGAAAGAGCCAAATGTGATAAAGTAGAATAAACTTAAAAACCACAATGTCTGATTGCGATAGACTGCTTTGATTTGTTCTGAGACGGATACTGTGACTTTCGGCTCTTTCCGATCGCCAAACAAAAAGTTCAGCAAGGCGAATACGGCCACTAAGACGATAAACATCCGCACCGTATTTTCCCAGCCGGCTGCTTTGGCTACAACAGGAGCGGCAAAAGTGGTAATCGCCGTACCGACGTTTCCGGCTCCATAGACTCCATTTACAAAACCGTGCTTTTCTTTAGGATAATACTTCGGCAATGATGTGACCCCAATGGAGAACACCGCTCCTCCGATTCCGAGAAAAAACCCGCCGATGATTAAATCGGATAATGAATCAGCCGCGCTGATCCAAAATATCGGGAACAGAAGCAGCAAAAAACTAATCATAAAAGTGATTCTCGCCCCAAATTTGTTTGTGTAATATCCAAGCGGAATCCGGAGCAGAGATCCAAGTATGACCGGGATGGCAGTAACCAGAGATGTTTCGCCGTCGGTCAGGGGAATATCCTGTTTAATATGAGGCATTAATGATGAGATTAAAACCCAAACCATAAATCCTGCCACCAAACTGAGTGATTGCAGCGGCAATTGTAATTTTTGACGATTTACCATTACGGCTTTACTCCTTTCGAAGGGAAAATGAATCAGCAAATTCATCTTACAAAAAGTCATTCAAAGACATTGTGAAATACGTCACACGGAATACCGCTTCATGTTTATTTGTGAATAAATTGTTAAATCATCATATAAATACCGATCATTTTTGTTGTTTTTCGTTTATGATGAAAATAAAAAGGAGTTTCTGATACATGTTTTTGCAGCTGACGGCAGAAGAAAAACAAGCCATTATGAATGAGATCAAGCGCTTTTATCTTGAGGAAAGAGGGGAAGAGATCGGGGATATTGCGGCGATCCAGACGTTTGAATTTGTGAAAGAAAAGCTTGGTCCCTACTTTTACAATCAGGCTTTAAAAGACAGCCGCCGGGTGGTGGAAGAGAAAGCCTCGGCGATTGAGGAGGAGCTTTTTGCGCTTGAAAAGCGTCTCTAACATAAGGGGGTTGAACACAATCACCTTTATGCAAAATGCTTGAAGGACCTGAGGTGTTATGATGGAATTTTTGAAACAATTTCTGATTTTCAGCGGTTTAAATGAAGAAGAATTCAAACAGATTGAGCGGATTGCAATGAAACGCACCTATCAGCCGAGAATGTTCGTGTTTATGGAAGGGGAAGAACGGGAAGCCGTATTCTTCATCAAATCAGGTCTTGTGAAAACATACAAGATCGATGAAGCCGGCAATGAACAAGTGATCTCCCTTCTCCAAAGCGGCGACATGTTTCCGCACGTCGGTTTTTTTGACAGGTCTCCATATCCGGCGACGGCTGAAGCCGTTCAGGAAACGGAATTAATCGTCATCCGCATTGCCGATTTTGACGATCTTCTCATGAAATATCCGCAAATGACGATCAAGGTCATGGAAATCATGGGCAAAAAAATCATTGATTTGCAGGAACGGATCCAAGGGTTTATTTCAAAAGACGTGCAGCACCGCCTGACGCATGCTTTAATGAAACTGGCGGCTGAACACGGCGTGCGAAAGGGGAAAGGGGTGTATATCAATTTGCCGATTACCAACCAGGACTTTGCGAATATGGTGGGTACGTCGCGGGAAACGATTAATCGCACGTTAAATGAAATGAAAAAGAAAAACCTGCTTTCCGCCGACAGAAGCGGGATATTGATTTACGATGCTGAGTGGCTGAACGGCAGCAGCTAATCTGATCAGGCTTTCCATGATCCGATGGAAGCCTGATTTTTTTACCCTGAATTCACGAATTTGCCATAAATTCAGTGATCTGGTTCACATCCGGACCGCTGCATTTCCAGTATCTTAGGACATGCAAATAGGAAAGGAGTGAACCTTGATGGAAGTGCAAAGAGAGTCCGCACCGGTGAAGAAAACGGCAAAGAACGGCTTTTTGAAATCGATTCTTGTCTTTACGTTAATCGTCAGCTTTTCGGTGCTTTTATTGGGAGGCTATTGGATTTTCAAGGGACTTGCCCCAAGACCGCTTGAAGTGACCAATCCAAAAGGCGAAGTACTGATGACAGAAGCGTCAATCAGCGGAGGACAGGCGGTATTTCAAAAATATGCGCTGATGGATTACGGAACAATATTGGGGCACGGTTCATATATGGGGCCGGACTATACAGCAGAAGCCTTGAAAATCTATACAGAAGGAATGCAAAATTTCAAGGCGGTCAATGATTACGGCAAAAGCTTCAACAAGCTTTCTGACGAAGAAAAGTCGGTAGTTCGGGACAGGGTCATTCGGGAAATGCGCAAAAACCGCTATGACTCAGATTCGAAAACATTGGAGCTTACACAAGCGCAAGTATATGGCTTGAATAAAGTGCGCTCACACTACCGCGACGTGTTCACAAATGGAGACGGCTGGGGGATTGAACCCGGATTGATTCAGGAACGTCACATGCCTGATCATGACAGGGCATGGGTCGCGAATGAGGACCAGATTACACAGGTCTCTGATTTTATGTTTTGGACGGCGTGGCTGGCCAGCACATTAAGACCAAATGATGATATTACCTATACGAACAACTGGCCTTATGATGAAGAGGCCGGCAATACGATGTCATTTTCCGCGGTTTGGTGGAGCGGAGCCAGCGTCACCATCCTCATTTTATTTGTCGGTATTATTCTATTTTTGTTTTACCGCTATAAGCTTGGGATGAAGGAAGCTTACAAAGAAGGAGAATTTCCTGTTTTTCGTTTGGAAAACCAGCCGCTGACGGCATCACAAGTGAAAACGGGAAAATATTTCGCCGTCGTCTCGCTCTTGTTTTTCATTCAGGCGATGCTCGGTGCATTGCTTGCCCATTACTATGTGGAGCCTGACAGCTTTTTTGGCATCGATTGGATCAGAGAGGTGCTTCCTTTTAGCATTTCTAAGGGGTACCATCTGCAGCTGGCGATCTTCTGGATTGCGACAGCATGGCTTGGCATGGGAATCTTTGTAGCCCCGCTTGTCGGGGGACGGGAGCCGAAAAAGCAAGGCCTGCTGGTGGATATTCTTTTCTGGGCGCTCATCTTTCTCGTCGGCGGGAGCGTTGTCGGCGAATGGCTCGGTGCTAAAGGTTATCTGGGAAACAATTGGTTCCTGTTCGGCCACCAGGGGATGGAATACATCGAACTCGGCCGTTTTTGGCAGATCATCCTTGCCCTCGGCATGCTGATTTGGCTGTTTATCGTCTTCAGGGGAATAAAAAGCGGTCTGAAAAAAGAGTCTGATAAAGGCGGTTTGATTCATCTTCTGTTTTATTCATCGATCGCCATTCCGCTGTTTTATGGAGCCGCGTTTTTGTTTAACCCGGGGACAAGCATCACCATGTCTGATTTCTGGCGCTGGTGGATCATCCATTTATGGGTGGAGGGAATTTTTGAAGTCTTCGCCGTCGTCGTCATCGGATTTTTATTGGTGCAGATGAATTTGGTGACGAAAAAGTCGACGGTCAGATCGCTTTATTTCCAATTAACGCTTCTGCTCGGAAGCGGTGTAATCGGAATCGGCCATCATTACTATTACAACGGATCTTCAGAAGTTTGGATCGGGCTTGGCTCGGTTTTCTCATGCTTGGAGGTCATCCCTTTGACACTGCTTGTGCTTGAAGCGTATGAGCAGTACAAGATGATGCGTGACGGCGGAAACGATTTTCCGTATAAAGCAACATTCTGGTTTTTAATTTCTACGGCGATTTGGAATCTCGTCGGCGCCGGAGTATTAGGCTTTTTAATTAATTTGCCTGCCGTCAGCTACTTCGAGCACGGCCAATTTTTGACGCCGGCCCATGGCCATGGTGCGATGATGGGAGTCTACGGAATGTTCGCCATTGTCGTATGGCTGTACTCATTGCGCAATATCGTAAAACCGCAGTTTTGGAATGATAAACTGTTGAAAATCGCCTGCTGGGGGCTGAATATCGGGTTGTTCGGAATGGTCTTTATGAGCCTTCTGCCGATCGGTTTCATCCAATTGAAAAAGGCGTTTGAAGACGGCTATTGGAGCTCAAGAGCGCCCGAGTTTCTACAGCAGGATGTTGTACAAACATTGCTGACGCTCCGCTCGATTCCGGATACGATCTTTTTAATCAGCATCGTGCTGCTTGCATACTTCACCGTCAAATCGCTGTTTCATTTGCGTAAACCGACGCATCAAGACGGAGAGGAATTGCCTGTGAAAGATATAGCATCAGAAGATTGATAAAAAACAGAGGATCTAAGCGGGATCCTCTGTTTTGATTTTTATTCCGCGGCTCCAAAATTCATAAAAAAGACTGTCTAGAAGACAGTCTTAAGACAGAGAATCTCGACAAGATCCTCTGTCTTTATTGTTATTGCTGCGCTTCTTCTTTTAGACGCGGGAACAAAATATTATTTTCTAGGTGAATATGCTGAAAAAGGTCTGATTCTAATTCGTCAAGCTTTAAGTAAGTGAGCGTATATGTTGTGCACGCTCCTTCCGGAAGGGCGTAATCATTTGTTATTTTGCGTAACTCTTTCAATATGTCGCCTGCTGCCTCATGCTCTTTCTCCAGCGTATCGATCGCTTCAACAGCGTCTGTCAAGTGGATGGCTGACTTTGTTTCTTCATAAGCCGTGATTTTAGGAAAGATGTGCTCTTCTTCCTGGATGAGGTGGTGTTCCAATTCTGCTTTCAGCTGATGAAACAGCTGATGCACCTGAGCGAGTTCAGGATGATGACGGCCGTGGACGCGGTATACTTTTGTGACAAATCCAGAGAGCTCAGGCAAGACTTCATATAAATAGGCGTGATGGGTATTGACCACATAGTCGATCAGGCTGGAATAGCGGGCTTCACTCCAGTTTATCTCCTTCTCGTTTAACGTTTTTGTCTGTTCATACAGTGTATTGATTTTCGTTAATATCTCTTCTTCATTTAAATTCTGTTCTTGAATGGCTTCGGCGATTGGTCGGTTTCCTCCGCAGCAGAAATCGATTCGATATTCCTTTAACAGACGGCTGGCTTTTGGAAAACGGGTCACAATATCACCGGTTTTTGTATTTCTGTCAAATGCTGTTTCCATGCAAAAAACCTCCTGAAACTTATATTTTCATGCTATGAAATAACTGTATCCTGTTCAGGGAGAGAAGATCGTGATCTACATCACAAAAAATCGCATCAGCAGCAATAAGTTGAAGGGAAAGGGGAATAGCTAACATATAACTTTCGTTTTGTGGAGGCCCAATATGAAGGAACTATCCTGGCTTACGTATGTGATGCTGATTCTCGCCAGCTACCGGTTAACCCATTTGATTGTCTTTGATAAAATCACGGAGTTCATTCGAAAGCCGTTTATGAAGAAAGAGAAAATCGTTGATAAAACAGGGCATGTTGATGTGAAAAAGGTGCCGAAGTCGAACTTTGGCTATTTGCTGAATTGCTACTGGTGCGCGGGTATTTGGTGCGCCCTTATCATCGGCCTCGGCTATTTGCTCATGCCGAAAGCGAGCACCCCGGTCATTTTTATTTTGTCGATCGCGGGAGCACAGGCGATCCTTGAAACATTTGTGGGAATCGGAACAAAGCTTGTCGGTTTTTTATCTGATTTAAATAAATAACCATTCCTTTTCAGCTGAATCGGATGGTTTTTTATTTTTTTGTGAACAAAGCTGAATTATGACGACTTTTTGAACATTTTCTCTAGCGCTTTACTCCCGAAAAAAAGACATAGAGAATTTATTTCAATTTTTAAAATTTGCAATATAAAGAAAAAGAATGTGCAAAGTCCTGTTCATGTGATCTTACAATTGCCATACATTAGCATTCCGACCTTCCGGCAGATACGAAAAGAGGAAATAGATAGATTTTTAAGTCTCTTAAAAACAAGAAATATGGTTGATAGACAATCATTCAAAAGGTTTTTTACAATCAAAGTCGTGCTAAATGCAAGAAAAGGAGGGAAAAACATCCGGCAGAAAAGCATGCTGTAAAATACTCATTTTGGAGGAAAAAGAATGCGACATTTTAAACGTTCAGTCTCTGTCTTCATGACTTGTTTAGTGATTGCAGCGCTTGTGTTCAGCGGTGCGATGACGCCACAAGCATCTGCAGCCGGTTCAAAAACGCCAGTAGCCGCAAACGGCCAGCTTTCAATCAAAGGCGCACAGCTTGTCAATCAAAACGGAAAAGCCGTGCAGTTGAAAGGAATCAGCTCGCATGGTTTGCAGTGGTACGGCGATTACGTCAATAAAGCAAGCTTAAAATGGCTCAGAGATGACTGGGGCATTACTGTCTTCCGTGCGGCCATGTACACGGGTGAAGGCGGCTATATTGACAACCCGTCTGTTAAAAGCAAAGTCAAAGAAGCTGTTGAAGCGGCAAAAGAACTCGGAATATACGTGATCATTGACTGGCATATTTTAAGCGACGGCAATCCAAATCAAAACAAAGCAAAGGCAAAAGAATTTTTCAAGGAAATGTCCAGTCTTTACGGCAACACGCCGAACGTCATTTATGAAATCGCCAATGAACCGAACGGTGATGTGAATTGGAACCGTGATATCAAGCCGTACGCAGAAGAAGTGCTTTCTGTGATCCGCAAAAACGATCCGGATAACATTGTCATCGTCGGCACGGGAACGTGGAGCCAGGATGTCAACGATGCTGCGGACAACCAGCTGAAAGACGCCAATGTCATGTACGCGCTCCACTTTTATGCGGGTACACATGGACAATTTTTAAGAGATAAAGCGGATTATGCACTAAGCAAAGGCGCTCCGATTTTCGTTACCGAATGGGGGACAAGCGATGCATCCGGAAATGGCGGGGTATTTCTTGACCAGTCCCGGGAGTGGCTGAATTACTTGGACAGCAAAAAAATCAGCTGGGTCAACTGGAACCTTTCTGATAAACAGGAATCATCGGCTGCGTTGAATTCAGGAGCGTCTAAAACAGGAGGCTGGTCGCTGTCTGACTTATCGGCCTCAGGAAAATTTGTAAGAGAGAATATCCGCGGCTCCAAAGATTCATCCAAAGGATCTGATGCAAACAAAGGCTCCGATTCAAAAGATTCCGGACAAAAAAAACCGGACAAAGGCAAGTCTGATCAGGACAGCGGTGTAAAAAGCAACAGCATCGCCGTGCAACACAGAGCAGGGGACGGGAATGTGAACGGAAACCAAATCCGCCCGCAGCTCAATATTAAAAACAACAGCAAAAAAACGGTTTCATTAAAAAACTTGACCGTCCGCTACTGGTATAAAGCAAACAACAAAGGACAAAATTTCGATTGTGATTATGCGCAGATCGGATGCAACAATATCACACATAAATTTGTGAAGTTAAATAAATCCGTAAAAGGCGCAGACACTTACCTGGAGCTTGGATTTAAAAACGGGACCCTCTCATCCGGAGCAAGCACAGGGGAAATCCAGATCCGTCTCCACAATGACGACTGGAGCAATTATGCGCAAAGCGACAATTATTCGTTTGTAAATTCCAGCACATTTAAGAATACAAAAAGGATCACATTATATCAAAATGGGAAGCTGATTTGGGGCACAGAGCCTAAATAAGCCCGACGGACACCGATGATGGTGTCCGTTTTCTTATTACAGGCTGGCATATGATATGATGAAGGTAAGAGAGAGGAAGATTTTTGAAAGTGTTCAGCATACAAACGATCAAAACTGGAACATTAGAAATAGAAAGGACGGGTGACCATGGAACATGAATGACACATTACAACAATACATGCTGCTGGTCAAAGAAAACAGCGACTTAATCAATGGACCGGACTATCCCGGTAAGGAAACAGACATTCAAAAACAAAAGGAACAAATCGAATATTACGCAAAACAGCTGCAGCAAGGATTTTCCACAGATGATGACTATGATGAGTTTGCTGATGCGGTGATCAAGTGTGCATACGGAGATATCTCAATGGAAGAATTAGAAACGGTTTATCATGAATTAACCGCACCTTGACAGCCGTTTTAAGGAGAGGAGAACCATGAAGCAATTCATATTGAGCACAGATCGGCTCATGTTGCGAAGCATGACCCGGGATGATGCCGGACATTTGATGGAAATCTTTGGCGATCCAACAGCCATGACATACTATCCGTCAACAAAAGACGAAAAACAGACAATGGACTGGATCGACTGGACATTAGGCAACTATGAAAGGCACGGTACAGGCCTTTGGATTGTTGAAAACAAAGGGACAGGCGAATTTTTGGGCCAATGCGGCATCGTTCCGCAAGAAGTCGAGGGCGTATCCGAAATGGAAATTGGCTACTTATTTGCGAGACGCGCCTGGGGAAACGGCTATGCAACCGAAGCTGCTGCGGCATGCAAACGCTATGGCTTTGAAGAATTGAACCTTCAAAAGCTCGTGTCATTAACGGATCGGCATGACACTAGAAAAACACACCCATAAATGGGGAAAAGAAATTGCTGTTTATTCGGTTTTTCTAACTGAATAAGCGAATAAACGTACATGATCAATTAGTAGATTATCTAGAATTCACCGCGCTGGAAATGTTGAACGGCCATTAGAGCAAATGAAACGTGCTGCGGTAGACCTGATAAATCTAAATATCGAAAGAGCATTCGAAATAAACCGGCAGCTGTAACACAATACAATTTTAAATTCCGTCTCACTAACTTGAGTATACTTAGATATTGAGACAGAATTTCGTTTGAATCGTTAACTTCCGAGAATATATATTATGTAAACTAGGAAAATGAACAAAGAAAAATGGGTTCTGGGTTTGGCACCCTTGCCAAGCCACCGGTGATTTTTCCTGAAAAAGTGCTGCCGGCATCCAGCACTTTTTCATACCACTGCCAGCTCGCAAGATCTTCCTGTTTTTTGCGTGAGCTCTTCTTGCTCCGATTTCATATTGATTAGCCGGCCGGCTGCGGCTCTTTTATCATAGTGCACTGAGTGAACTCTTTTGACTAATCCGGCTGCCTGAATGTTCTTTACCTAAGCCTGCTCAAATGGGATCTCACCGCTTGCGTTCCCCGTGACTATCGCGCCCAATCCTGAATAGACTCTAGCCGCTCCTCCTGTGAAGCTGACGACTTTCATCACACCGATATCTAGGAAATCGATAAATCCACTGTCGTTTCGTCTTCAACAGTAAAAAAGGCAAGCATGCAGGCTTGCCTTTTTGAAGTCGTTTATAGATCAGATCATTAAATATCAAGTTTACGGCCAAGCCACTTACGATTTCAGGATCGTTATGTGAAAATTACGGACAAATTAATCTGGTGCAGTTTTAAAATTAAGTTTGATTGAACATTCCGTTTTACAAATTTGATTAAAACTCAATTTTCGTACAGCGAAAGTTGAGTAACCTATTAAAATTGATACAGTTTTCTTCTTTCAATATCGTTTGGCGGAGTTTTTCCGTTCATAATTCGAGTAAGCACCTTTTCTTCTAACAAAGCCAGGTTATTAGAAGAGAAATGGCGTGGTCTCGGTGCATCTACTTTTATATCCATTGCAATTTGACCGTCTTCTATTAGGACAATTCTATCGGCTAACCGAATTGCTTCTCTAACATCATGCGTAACTAGTAATGCAGTGAATCCAATTCTTCCCCAAATACTTTCGACTAAATTTTGCATTTCTAATTTAGTAAAAGCATCGAGCGCACTAAGCGGTTCATCAAGCATAAGTAGAGATGGTTCGTGAATTAGTGCTCGAGCAAGGGCTACACGTTGCTTTTGACCGCCAGATAAATTGGATGGCCATTGATCTTTTAAGGACAATAGGCCTACTGCATCTAAAACTCGTTCTGCTTTTTCTGACCAGTTTCCTTTTAAGCCTAGTCCTACATTTTCAATTACCTTTTTCCAAGGTAACAGTCTAGAATCTTGATACATCATTGTTATATTGGCTGTCGATTGACTAGCTGGAACTTTATCAAACAGCAGCTCTCCATTCGTTAATGTTTCTAATCCGGCTACCAGTCTTAAAAGTGTACTTTTACCACTACCGCTTTTTCCGATGATTGCTATAAACTCACCTTTTTCAATTGTTAGTTGTATGTCTTTTAAAACTTCTTTGTTACCGAAAGATTTACTTACATTCTTAATATCAATTTGAATGGCATGATTATGGAGAGACTGTTTATTTTTTTTAACATCTTTTTCTTGTAAATCGCTCAATCTTCACACCTCTCTTATCGTTGTTTGTTATAGTTTGCATTCCATTTTAAAGCTTTCTTTTCACCAATTTGAGCAATAATATCAGCTGCTTTACCGAGTAAGGCGTATATTACGATACTTAAGATAATAATATCGGTTTGCATAAATTCTCGAGCATTTGTTGCCAAATATCCTATGCCCTCTTCTGTTGGGATTGTTTCTGCAACAATTAAAGTTAACCACATGACACCAAGGGCATATCTTAAGCCTACAAAGATCGAAGGAAGTGCTCCTGGGAAAAGAATATGTTTAAATAAATTCCAACCTTTTAGATTATACATTTTCCCCATTTCGATGAAGCTCGGATCAACAGTTCGAATGCCATGATAAGTGTTAATATATACGGGAAATAAAACCCCTAATATAACAAGAAAGATTTTTGCGCTTTCATCAATACCTAACCACACAATTACAAGAGGTAATAAAGCCAAGTGAGGAATATTTCTTATCATTTGTATTGTTGTATCTGTTAAACGAAACGATAGATTGGAAAGTCCATTTAATATTCCAAGAATAAAACCAATTAATCCGCCAATTAACATACCAATCGCAGCACGTGAGAGACTGGCCAGCACATGTTGCAACAATTCACCGGAAACTGTTAAATTCCATCCGCTCATTAACACTGTTACTGGAGAAGGAAACAATGATGCCGAGACAAGCTCTAGTGAGGAGACTAACTCCCAAATGATCAATAGTATAATTGGAATAATCCAAGGTATGGACTTGTTTAACCAAGTTTGTGTCATTTGTTTCATTCCTTTTTAGCAATTTTTAATTATTGGATAGGCATATCTTTGGATACATCAAGTTTTTTAGGAATTAACCCAATTTCAAAATACTTGTCAGCTTGCTTTTGTTGAGCATCTATTATTTCTTGTGTAATTGGAGTTGCTCCATAAGTACGACGTTCAACCGCTTTGGCAATAATCTTCTCATTAATGCCTAATGCTTTGGATAACAATGCTGTAACTTCATCCTTATTTTCATTTGCCCATTGATCAGATTTATCTATCGCGTCTATTATCGTTTTAACAAGATCCGGGTGATTTTTTGAGAAATCGGGGGTAGCATAATAGAATGTACGGTTTGGATAGCCATAATCCTTATTCTCTGTAAATGTAATGGTGTCAAGTTCTGTTTCTATACCAGCAAAGAAAGGATCATAGGAAGCAAGAGCATCTACTTCTTTTGTTTCAAAAAGAGAACGGCCTTGTGCAGCATCTTCTGGATATACCCATTGAACATCATCAGCTGATAAACCAACTGATTCAAGTGCAAGAACTGTTAAGTAATGGTGGTTTCCGCCTTTTAAAACGCCTATTTTCTTGCCCTTTAATTGTTCAATGGATGTAATCCCTGAATCTTTCAAAACCATTAAACCAACACCTTCAGGATTTGGAGCATCTGCCCCAGCATAAACAAGAGGTTTACCAGATGCTTGGGCAAAAATCCCTGATCCATCAGCAGCGTGACCAAAATCAATAGACTTAGAATAGATTCCTTCTAATAATGTGCCCCCGTGTGTGAATAGTTTCCATTCTACTTTGTAACCGTCTTTCTCTAACGCTTCTTCTAAAAATCCACTTTCCTTTAGGATATTTAATGTATTTCCTTTTTGATAACCAATTTTTATGACTTTTGTATCTTTACTATCTGAACTTGTTTTTGATGATCCGCAACCAGTGATTATAAGTAATGCTGACATTAATAGAACAAATCCTAGGACTAATTTTGATTTTTTTATAATCATTGATATACATTCCCCTTTTTACTTATTTTTTTGAAAATCTATATATAGAACCCATTACTTGAAAATCTCCTTCATGATCTGAATCTGTAAATTCAACTAAAAATGGCTTTTCTCCTCGATTTTTTAGAGTTTGTGAAACTATCCCGTCTCCAATTGGACTGTAAAATACTATATCCCCACCGTCTAGTTTTAATCGTTGACCGTTGGCGTTTAACGATTCATCAACAAATGGTTCTTCAGTTTTTAAGTTTAAATAGTTGGACCACTTTTCAATTGCACCCTTGAAATCTGGGACTGCAAATGCAACTGATGATAACGAAATGTTCCCTTTTGGATGCTCAGCGATAACAGATCGATTTATTAAATTCTGTTTACGATCATCATCTTTTTCGCCCCATTCTATAAAAAATGGTAATTCAAGCTTTTCACCGGGTTTCCCAACATGTAGCAGCTCCCAACTAACAAGGCTGCCATCAGGTCTTCTTCTACTGAATGGGGAAGGACCATATACTTCTAAGCCTAAACTTCGAAAACGCTCTGCCTCGGCCTCTAAATCAGTTGATCGAAGAGCTATTCTTGATAAGCCTTCCACAAAATTTTCATTTTGAAATGTCTTCCTTAAGCTGTATTTAATATCAGCAGCTGACTCTACTAATTGTGGATCATACACACCAATCAATTCTATGTAGCTTAAATCGAAATAACTAAGGGAGTTATACGTACCAAGGTATTCATGTTTGCCTCCTTCTACTGCGTATAGCCCCAATTTGTTGTATTCTTCAATTGCTTTTAATGGACTGTTTACAAAATGTACGAGATGATCAAATCGAAATCCCATAATCATTCTCCTCTCCGTCATCGCTCAATACTTTTGCTACTCCTAGTAAGCTTGATGTATTATGACCATTATGGCCACAAGCGTGCATTACCCCTTCGATTGTGGATTTATAGGACACTTTTTTCATCTTGAATCGGCAATGCATCAAAATCTGCTCGAAATGCGATAGTTTTCCCTGGCTTGACACTTTCAATGATGCCAATTACACCATTTCTTCATAACGATTTTGAAGTTCTTTTATAGAAATCAATTTCCAACTCTTCCACCAACCTATCTTTAGTGTTTATAACCATATTTAATAAACAAAAAAGGATGCAGAAATGAATGAAATAATCAATCATTTCTGCATCCTTTGGTTGACCAATCAGATGTCTCTTAATTTAGAACTTTCACAATGTTTATTAATAATTGATATTAAACCAACTAAACCCATTAATCAAGTAGGTTTAATGATTTTTTTAATTTTATAGGGGTAGCTCCAGCGATGCTATTTTACGCCAAGAATAAATGGCTGCAGTAAAAAACACTTACTTGCTCAGATCGGTTCATGCACCTTAACCCCCGCCAAAATAACATGGCGGGGGGTTATTTTAACAGGTCAGGCCATACGGGACAGCAGTGTATTCTGGCTGCAAGAGCCAAAGGGTGCAGCCGGTTTCGTTCCCCTCGCTGCCTACTTGATGGCGAAATCACCGTATTCTTTTGATTGAACATGTATCGGTCCGTTTAGATTGTAGTTGTTCGACTTGAGATAGAGCGAAACACATCCACACGGGCAACCGATTCTCTCCACACATCTCGGGTGTCGGGATCCGCCGGATTCATCAGGTCATCATAGCGTACGTCCAAGAATTTATTTAGCCATTTCTTCTCATCTAGATTGTTCTATATGCCTTATCGCTCCATCCCACGTTATATTTTTTCTCCCATCGTTTTGATGATTTCCGTCTGATCAGAAAATACTCATTTTGCATCATTATCCCAAATGGGAAACTTTGTATAATTTTCCTGAAGTATATGTTAACATACAGGAAAATCCGGTCAAGTCATTTTTAAAAATTTTCTATCAAGTACAATTATTTCTGTTGAATTTTTTAGCTACAGCAGTTTCTGAGGGCACTCTAAGTTAAAAAATAGGATTGACACCCAGAACTTTTCGGTCTATCCTTACAACTAATATTTCTTATCAAGATTGGTGGAGGGAATGGCCCTGCGAAGCCAAAGCAACAGGCTGCAAGCCGCAGTACTGTGCTAATTCCAGGTGTTTGTCACCGAAGATAAGAAGAGCGGAAGCTTAAAAAAGGCCCTCTTCTATTCGGAAGGGGTCTTTTTTAAAGGTAAAATCCGACTAATTACATTGGAAATGTCAAAATTATTACACAGGAGGCTACATGATGGAGACCATGAAGCAGACACTTGCAGAGGTACATGCAGAATTGGAAAGTGATTTCGCAGAAGTCGTCGAATGGCGGCGATATCTGCATCAGCATCCTGAATTAAGTTTTCAGGAGACGAAAACCGCCCGTTTCATCGCCGATAAGCTGCGCAGCTTCGGCTACGAAGATATCCAGACAGAAATCGGCGGGTATGGCATCGTCGCATCGCTGTCAGGGAAAGAGGCAGGACCTACGATTGCCCTCAGAGCTGATTTCGATGCCCTGCCGATAGAGGATGAGAAAGAAACACCCTATCGATCCAAAACACCTGGCGTGATGCACGCTTGCGGACATGACGGCCATACTGCTGCTTTGCTGGGGACTGCCAAAGCATTGATCAAGCATAAAGACAGCCTGAAAGGCAAAGTTGTCTTCCTGTTCCAGCCTGCTGAGGAAGTACCGCCCGGCGGTGCCAAGGCAATGATTGAAGATGGCGCACTTGACGGTGTCGATTATGTTTATGGTGCTCATCTTAACTCTGCCTGCCCCTGTCGGGAAGATCGGCGTTGGTGAAGGAGTCAAAATGGCCGCAGTGGATAAATTTGCGATCACCATCCAAGGAAAAGGCGGTCATGGCGCAGCACCACAAGAGGCTGTCGATCCAATCGTCATCGGCAGTGATATCGTAAGTGCTTTGCAGAAAATTGTCAGCCGAAGAGTCAGCCCGCTGGAATCAGCAGTGGTGACTTTGGGTGTCTTCCAGTCAGGTAACGCATTCAATGTCATACCGGATACCGCCAAACTGGAAGGCACAGTCCGGACATTCAATGCCGACATCCGCAAGCAGGTCAGACAGCAAATAGAAGCCA
The DNA here is from genome assembly GCF_001592005.1 of Bacillus sonorensis NBRC 101234 = KCTC 13918. GTDB lineage: Bacteria > Bacillota > Bacilli > Bacillales > Bacillaceae > Bacillus > Bacillus sonorensis. Next base: position 139,811 of record NZ_BCVZ01000003.1, on the reverse strand, counting down.
TCGTTTTTGGAATCACGAGCGGTTTCGATGCGACTTATTCTATCGATTACCTGCACGGCTATCCTGCGCTTTATAACCATCCAAAGGAAACTGCTTTTTTGCAGCGGCTATTCTCTGAACAATTCGGTGAAGAACAGTTAATAGAACTTGAAACCGGGATGGGAGCAGAGGATTTCGCTTATTACTTGCAGGAAAAACCCGGCAGCTTTTTTAAAGTCGGCTGCCGCAATGAGGATACAGCCACACACTATCCGCATCATCATCCAAAATTCGACATCGATGAGCGGGCATTGCTCATCACGGAGAAAGCATTCACGAAAATCGTATTCTCGCTATTGGGAAGCTAAAGAGGAAATGTCTTGAAGAAGAAAATTGCACTTATATTATTCGGCTTAGCGGCCACTATCGCAGCATTCTCCTTTCTATGCTTGGTGTCCGCCGACAAGCTTTGATCGCAGACGGGCGGTTCCGGCGTTTGTATAAGAAACGGCTCGTAAAAGTATCGAGCTGGATCTGGTTATCATCCTGAATATTGGAAAGAGAAACGGAAATTTTTTGAACTGTTTTTCCTTCATAAAAGTGGTCAAATAATGTAAGGCATATGTGATAAAGATCAAGCGTGATATTTGAAGGGGCTTCAATTCCCCACCGAGCTCATCACGGCTGTATTCAATCCCGAGGCTTACAGCAGCCGTCTGTTCCTTTACTTCACCAGCCGGATGCAAAACTATAAGAGCTGGATATTTCCCGTTATCATCCATTTCATTTGGCAAATGAAGATTCCCAGACATATTCAAATTGTGCTTTTTAAATATTACTTGTTTTTTCATATTGTTCTCCCCCATTTAATATCTTTTATATCTTTAACTTAAGTCATCTTCCTTCGCAAACATCACTTGCCCTTTGTTAAATCGATCCTGGTAAGATTATTCCTCAATGTTAAACCATGGACCTGAAGCTTGAATGACAGTCCAAAGTTTTTCTGGAAGCTCAAGCTCGCTTACTTTTGACTTCTTAAGTGCTGTCTGAATTTCTACTTCTTTTCCATTCTGTACCTTTCTTCGGAAAACATGGGGAATTAAGAGAACGTGCTTTACAGGATCAGCTGCAGCGAGCAAGTGCATTAAGCATACTGATTAATGCCATTAGTGTTTGGAATGCCGTTTATCTATCCAAGGCTACGGATTTACTCCGAAGCAAAGGAACCTTACGGAAGGATTTATTAAAACACGTGTCTCCATTGGGTTGGGAGCATATCAACTTCCTTGGTGAATATCGCTTTGACCCAAAAGGGGCTACCACCTTAGAAACATTGCGGCCATTAAGTCAAGAATAGTAATCAGGCCGTTACACGCTTAACGTGGTTAAAACCGGCTCTTTTTTGTATTCGGATTTCTTAACGTTGTAAATCCGCGTTTTGTTGGAGTGACCCCGTCCAGATCATCGGGAAGGCGTCCGTTTTTTCATGGCCATGTGTCGTAGGCTGCGGCGGCCGACAGCTGGAGATGAACAGAAGCCGGACACGACCGAAAGGCGGGCGGTATTCCTGTGCAGAAAAGAATAAAAAGGCGACTCTTGGAAAAAGAGTCTGCCTTTTTATTGCATGTTAGGCGGATACTCCACCTTCAGCAACGTTAAGGGAGGTCTTATTTTTATATCATTCCTATTTTATTAACGTCCTCTTTTAAGTCACTGAAAAAATAGATTGTTTGGATCATGTTGAAAAACAATTGTGATTTTGTCCTGGCAGAAGTAAAGTGCACTATTCATTTTATTAAATAAGCCCCGATTGTTCTATATGCCTTATCACTCTACCCCATGTTATATTCTTTCTCCCCCCCGTTTTGATGATTTTCGTCTGATCAGAAAATACCCATTTCGCATCATTATTCTAAATTTGAAAATTTGTATACTTATCCCCAAGGAAAGGGGGAGATGGATCCGGAAACGATAAACAAGTTGTCTGTTGTTTGCCTATTGATTTAACACTCATTTAAAAATCTCGAGGAGGAAATGGATTGAAGAAAAAGATAATCGCGCCCATCACCGCTATGATGATCGCTTCTTCCTGTCTGCCGGTTTTTGCCCATGCTAAAGAAAAAGAGGCTGACCGCACTGTTTCATCTGCACCGAACGTTAAAGAAACAATGAGTCTTAAACAATTTAAGCCAAGCGCTGCTGCTGTTAATTTCAACGTGAATTTTGACGTCCTCGGCATAGCAAATTCAATTCGAGATGCGGTTGTGCAAAATGCGAATCGAAGCGGTTTTGTCAAAAACATGATGGAATCTACCTTTTACGCTGCGGGACAGCGTTATAATGTCATGGTATTTAATTTAAGCCAGGAATACGAAGATCACTTCAATGGAGTCAAATTCTATGGATCCGCCGTTCTGAACGGAGTGGTGTACGGCATCTGGGTGTTTGAAAGCGGAGAATTCACCAACAAAGGCGACGGCGGCTGGGATAACTGGGCTTTCAGAGGCTGGTTTAACAGAGATGGGAAACATGTCACATTTTATAAGCCGTAAAACGCCAAAGAGGTGTGCATTCTTATCAACTGCACACCTTTTCTTATTTTGTTGAAAGCAATTTTAAGGCGTTCTCTTTTCCGCTCAGAAGTCGCCGTACCGCGGACGGTCACCTAAAGGATCTTCGGCGGCTCTCCCCCGCCATCGGTGTGAAAACGCCAGGCGTTTAAGGTCCATCTATCATGGCTGGAAACTGGACCTGAACGAAAGCTGCATCGATAGAGGGCAGGCGGCCTCCAGGAATGCCCTGCCGTCGCCCAGACAGTTGAAATCCATCCGGTTCTTAGATACTCTTACTGTTTTTAACAATAGAGTTTCATTCCAATCATCTTTTAATTGAAATTCGTTTTTTAAGAATTCTACCAGCAGGCAGCAAGTCACACGCCACTGTGATTATAAGCATGTTTGATAAAATTAACAGGGCCTTTAGTCTTTTCATTTCTTCCTCCTTAAGAGCGGCAAGGGGTTGCAACAAGGTCCTTTCTATTGTTGTCAATATCATGTTCTTGATTTTTCCATGAGCGCGATGCCAGTATTGTCGGTGCATCTGCGGACCCCGTCTTGTTTTTTCGGACTTCACCATTTATGCCAGGATTCAAACGTTTTTGATTTATTCCTAGAGACCATAGCGTCATGTCCCACTCCAATAGCCCAGCATTATAACGGAAAATCATTCCAATCTAGAGACTATTTTAACAGATTTGTCTTTATTTCCGGTCTTTAAATAGATCTGGATAATCTATAAAAAAATTAATTTGGAGGAGCTTTCTGGTCAGCGCAATGATATTAAGCCTTTGTTTGATTGTAGAGTGTCATTCAATTCATGGCATAAAGAATCGCTCTAAATCAATTTAACTCTATATTCGAACTGTTACTTTTAAGTGCTTTTTTAGCTGTACGAAATTGCGATCTATAACCCAGTTTTCCTCGTCCAACAAAAAGCTATATCAGCCTGTGCTTGTATACAAGGACCGGAATCGCTCTCACAGCCTTAAAGAAAAATGGAGCCGAGTCATCTTCGGCTCCATTTTTCTAGTAGTCTTCAATTTCTATTAATTCCTCATGTTCCATGTTTATTAAAAAGCCGCGGACTTTGACATGCGAAGGGATTAACGGATGTCTCCGAATCAGGTCGACGCTTTGTTGTATCCCTAGAGCAACGTTTTTTCCCCCATTCAGCCATTCATCCAGATTGCTGAATGGAAATTCTGGATTGCCATGTTGAAAAAGGTAATCGATAGTCTGTAATCTATCGCTTACATGCGGAAAATCCTCAAGATCGATATCAGCCGCCTGTTCATTTTTGGATCGAACAATTAATATTTCCTCGATTTTTTTCTGGAAGACAAGAGTGATGATATCTCTCATTAAATCGCTGTATGGCTGGGAAATGTGAGAAAATACGGTTTTTAAAGTGACCGTTTTTTCCGGCTGAATCGCTGCCGCATGGCAGATTGACTGTTCAAGCTTATCCTCCATCCCGGTAATTAACAACACATTTTTATTTTCTGTTATTTCCATAACTTTCACCTCATTCATCATTTTGTGTTTGTCCAGTTCTCCCAGTTCCCGTGCGAATCGATCGAAGCAAGGATAATCCAGCCGTTTTCCATTTTTCGACGGAAGCGGTGATCCTGTTCAAGCAGCCGTTCGATATGTTCACGGGGCGCTTCAATGACAACAAGCAGCCGGAGAGGCGCATGATAAATCTCTTGATCTGACAGCATGACAGACTGCCAAGGGAGGCCTGCCAGCAAATCACTTGCATTTCCCTGCATAACGCCAAGTCCGGAAGTGACGGTTTGAGTTGCTTTATTTCCGCTTCCATAGTAATGCGGTGCAACGGTTGACGCGTAGTACTGCAGATTGATCCATTGGGCCACCGTCCCCGGCCCTGAAATGATGCCGCTAAGGATGGAACCGTCTTCGTCTTTCCGCCAGTCATAGCTGTGCAGAAAAGCCCTTCCCTCAAGATCGGCCCCCCGTGTAAGCCGGCGTGAGCCGATGATGAATGAAGCGTTTCGGGCCAGTCCCCATTCGGGGCGGACTTCGCTCCAATCTTCGGCGAAGCGCTCAACTTCATGCCGCGGATTTTTATATCCAAGCTGCGGCAACTCCCCTAAGCGTTCGGCCCCGACAGTACGGCTGACATCGGGGAGCGCCGAGTTGATCCGGTCAAACGCTTGTTGAGCTTTAGCCGGGAGTTCAGGTACATAGATCCACTGCAGTTCATCCAATGTTGTGATGTGCTCTGCGGCAGCGAATACCGTATCATCCGGAATAAAGATGCCGTCGGAGCGGAGCCTCTGTCTGACGCTCGGAAGGTTGCATAAAGCGGCAAGGACGCGTGCATTGAAAGCGCCTGATGCGCCTCCGCAGGCGCCGCAGTCCAGTGCCGAGGCATAAGGGTTATTCGTGCTTCTGCTGCCGTGTCCGCAAATGACAACCAGCGGAGCGAACCGGTCTGTAATGCCCATCATCTGTAATGCCTGTCTGGCATAGGCGGCTTTTTCTTCTTCCGTAAATCCGACCGGAATACCGGCGTCAGGAGTTTCCATGCGATCAAGCGAGAGCTTTGCCTGAGGCTTCTTCAGCCATGCCTTTCGCGCTTTCCGGAAAGCTTGCCCGGCTGCGCGGGGGATCAGGCTGCGCGCGGCCATTTGCAGGCTCAGCCAAGGCCCGCTTACTTCGGGAAGCAGCAAGCCCGCCAATAGATTCTGTTTCATCATTTTAAAGGCGGAGCTGAGCGAAACTGCCGCTTTTTGATGTTCTTGATACGATTGAAAACTGGATTCTTCCGCCGTTTCTTTGACTCGATGCTGCGGTTTAAGAATGACCGGCAGAGAGCTGTGGCTGTGTTTGCTGCCAAGTTCGCACGTTTCGATTGCCAGGTTGAAAAAGCCGGCTGTTCCAAACGTTTCAAAAGGTCCTGATTTCTCTAATGCGCGGCGGAACGGCTCTGAACGGACATCTATACAAAATGCGAGCTGGACCAGCACCGGTTCACTTGTTTCAGCAGCGGCCGGTTTGTTTGCCGCGATGAACTTCCTTACCTCAGCGGCGTATGTTTGTTCCCACGCTTCCAGCCAGAGGCGCCTGCACGTTATATCATCAAAGCGGCGGGCGAGTGTTAATCTCGCTTTTTGCTCTGCTGCGGAAAGTTCGAGCCATTCGTCAGACGTGATGCCGCCCCAATGCAGCCAGGCCGCAATCAAAGGAGCGAGCTGCATCTCTTTGCCAGGCTTTGGCTCAGACAGCGGCAAATAAGGTTCGATAAGCATCCACTCCATTGAAAGCCGGACAGCAAGATACTCGAGCAACAGCCTTTCTTCGTCCCGCGACTGCCGGGAACGCCAGAGCATCATTCCAGCCCACCCCGGCAGAGAAAGCAAATGAGCTTCAAAGTATGCCTGAACGTCTCCATCAGAAATACCAAGCGCCCTGAGTGATCTTTTCAAAGCGTCCCGCGGTTCTTCCGGCCACCCATTCAGCCTTTGGCGTTCCGCTCGGGGCAGGGCGGGATCATGTTCAACAAGCTGCCGCCATGCGCTGTAAAACCCTTTTTCACGATGCGGAAGCCGCCATGCCGAATGCGATTCATCAAGGAACAGCTTGCACCATTTAATCACATGATGGTCAAGGAGGTGAGCGGTTTTTTGTCCGGCAAAGACGCTGAGCGGTTTGATAAAGCGTGTTTCCTGATCATCGATTGTCCTGCTGGCCGCTTGCTTGGCAAGCTTCTTGACTTTGGGGGATGACAATAGCTGTTCAGGGATGTCATCCAGTTTAAGCGCGGCTTTGCAAAATGCTTCCGCTGTTTCCCCCGGCATGCCGGGCTGATGTGAATCGAGCCATTCCATCAGCTTTTTTTCAAGAATCGACTCGTCAATTTCTCCCCGTTGTTTTGCAGAGCGGAATATGGAGGACTTGGGATAGATATCAACATGAAGCTGCTGTTTAAGCCGCCGGGCCGTCTGTTCAAATGTTTGTTCTTCAAGCCCCATCCACGGATGGCGCGCGGCAAAGGTTTGAATAGGCCAAAGCGGTGCAATAACCCGTGCTGCCGATTGAACCAATTCATCAATATTAAAGTCAGCGGCCTGATGTTCATATTTGAAGATCAATTGTTTAGACAATGTGGATGTTGCTTTCATGATTGACGACCTCCTTGAGTAAGATATTGGTCAAGATAATTCGGCCGTCCTTCGACCGAATCGGAATGAGGTTCACCCGCTTTCACAAGGCGCAGATAAAGTGCGCCGGACCATGAAAAGCGCTGGCGAACGATAAAGGCGCCGGCCGCACTGCCGGCTAACAAAACGACTGCCGTTAAAATGGCCGCCATTGCAGGCGGCTGCGCCCCCTGTACAACAGCTTCCTTCAGGAGCCCGTGTAAAAGGAAATGAATGATGGCAAACGCGAGAGAAGCCCCCGTTAAAATGAACAGTCCGGCAATTCGCGTGACGTGTCCGGAACTGGCTGTGACAAGCTGTCTCCAAGCAACAAACAGTGACCAGCCTAAAACAAGGGCGCTGATCAATTGATAGCCGGAGTCCGCAGCTGTGACCCAGCTTCCGATTACGAGAGTAATAGCGAAGACGCCGCCTATGATGTTCCAAAAAAGAGCCGGCCTGCCCGGTTTAGATGCGAACGATTCATAACGGCGCACCGCTGATCCGGCTTGCAGGAAAAGGGCGGCTTTGAACAGGCCGTGCAAGATAAGATGAATAACAGCCGCAATATAAGCGCCTAATGCGCATTGGATGAGCATAAAACCCATCTGCGCGACCGTTGAAGCCGCGAGCTGCCGTTTATAGTCTGTTTGGACAATCATCATACCCGTTCCGAGTAGAACTGAAAGGGCGGCGGGAACAAGCAGAATAATCTGCAACCCATCACCGCTGAACATCGGTGCGAAACGGGTCAGCATGACGCCGCCGACATTTACGAGTCCGGCGTGCATGACCGCGGAAACGGGAGTCGGGGCGATCGCCGAATCGAGCAGCCAGCGATGAAACGGCCACTGCGCCGCAGGAATCATCACCGTTACGATGACGAGGAGGCCGATCCCGGTTTTCTCCCATGAGCCGAGCTGTACAAGGCTTTCTTCCGCTACGGCGGATGATAACTGCCAATGCCCCGTCGCGAGAGACAGCCAAAGAGCCGCTGCCGCTATAGCCACCCAGCTGATTGCAAAAATCCGGCCCGCATAAAAAGCGGCATTTTTCGCTGCCTGCCACGCGCTGTTTAAGCCGATTAGCGCAGTCAAGCCGAACAGCGTGATACCCCAGCACAAGAGGAGCCAGCGAAGATCATCGTTAAGCCAGGCGCATGAAGCCCCTCCTGTCGTAAGCGTCAGCAGCAAAAAGAACTTACGGTAGGAGCGGTCGCCGAACAAATACCGGACAGAATAGCGCTGGACGATAAAGCCGATGGTCAAAACGAACAAGGCGATCAGCCAAGCCAGCGAATCCAAGCGCCAAGGAGCTGCAGCGTAACCGGGATTCGCGGTCATCAATGCCGCCAGCGCGGAGAGCGGAGGCAGGGCAATGATCTTGGCGTGAATCCGTACATATGGCAATGGAACCTTTCGATTCAGCACGAGCAGTGCGCTGAACAAACAGAGCGCAAGCGACGCGAAAAATATTTTCAGCCAAAATAAAGAATCCAGCAGATCAAACACCCGGCATCCCTCCGTCGGCATGATGGAAAAGTACATACTGTTTCATGTCTTGCCTTCCTTTCTGAAAACGTAAAAAAGCCGGTATATTCAGGAATGGCCTATTTCTGCCAATTTTTCTGAATGATACCGGCTTATCTTTAACTCATGTTCATGCTTTAAAGATCTTCCGTTTTTCTATGATAATTTTTTTTGCAGGTCGTTTGCCAATTTAAACACCATGACCCGCTCGCCTGTGCGCGTGCTGATGTCCGTATGAAAGCTGATCGTCTCTTCACCGGTCAGCTCCTTCACCAAGCGGTACAGGTGTTCCATACCCGATTCTACCAAGCCGGAGCGGGTTCTTTTAATTGACAGCAGGCCTTCTTTTGAACTGCAAAGTTCGTACTCGGCGGGCGTCAAAATCCCGTTCAAGGAAACGATGATCATATTTCTGAGAATATCTGTTTTGACAGACACGGATCCCCGTCCCAAGTAGTCTTTTTCCCATTGGGTTAAGGCTTTGCTGATCTCAGCCTCCAAAGACCCCTTCGTCACTTTCTGCTTTTCCAATGTTATATCCTCCTAAAAAACGGTATATTTCTTTTCCTTATACAAATAGGGAAAATGAAATATACCGTCCTATCAAAATGTTAATGTCATGCATGTAAAGAATGCTTTTTCACGCGGCCATAATGGCATTATAGCCGAATGCTAAAGCTCTTTTGCATGAGATTACGATTATTGATTTTACGGGGTTATTTTTTAATATCATAGCTTTTAAAATTTATCATGTCAATACCGTATTGTTTTTGTATGAAAAAAAGAAAAATTCAGAAAACAGACGAACTGCTATTTCGGAGCTGAGGAGAGCTATATTTTCTAGCAAGGTTTTAAAGAGAGCGGTTTAATGGCCGCTCTCTTTTTGTTTGAAATTATATTGTGGTCTTGAACATACAGGGCGGATGAGCAGAATCACCAGCCTTGAACAATCGTATCTTTATAAATCGAATGTTGTTTTTAATCCAACGCGGCCTTTTCACTTTATCGAGGCTTAATTAGCATAATACTCCCTCTCTCCCTTTCATAACATTTGTTTTCAGAATTAGGGTTATGTGAACAAATCTTTTGAGCAGAATTACATAACGTTCCCCTACTATCAAGTGTATAGTGACATAATTATTTACGTTCAACCTAAAGCAACAGAATTCTGACACTTGGATTTTCTGTACCTTCTTACAAGAAAAGTGATGAGTGGCTCGGCTCCGTTTCTTAGGTCCTCTATATACACACTCGGTTGACCACTTTAGCGTCCGTGAAGTGAAAGGAATAGCCAGGCTCTAATAAGTATAGAAACGACGCATAGAGCATGGCTATCCTGAGGAATTCGAGCTGAAATTCTGACAGTTGTCGGCCGATCAATAGGAAAGATCCTACTAATTGCCAAACATCACTTAATCTGATTCAAATAGTTTATCCCCTTCTTCGAGATAAACCATCGATTAGCTCTGCTTTTGTCCTCGATTTCTTCTTTCCCTCTTACGAGTCCTTTCTTGGCAAGTGTTGTGCATGCTGAGCGACTAAAATTATGATATCTTAATTCGGCTTTTGAATTGACTAGGATTTCTCGCTGCTCATAGGATAAATTCAAATTGTTTGCTATCTCCGGATAAAGCTCCCTTATTAGCGCTCCCTCATTCCCTCTCTCCTTTAACAATGTAAGAATTTCCAACCTAAACTTTGATGCTGGTGGTAGCATGCCTTTTTTGAATTTTTGTCGGCAAGTCACTTTAAATTCCTCTTTTACTGTATACACGCCGAAGTATATCAGAAAGGAGTCTCGAAAAAAGGGACCTTGCTATCAACAGTATTTTCCAGACGGCCGACTTGTTACAAGATATCTTTAGAATTCCGCGACACTTCGATGTTTGGTTCAAAAATCACGGATTTTTTCCCCGGCAACGCCGCAAAATACCCTGCAAGAATCGTGAGGGCCCTAGCCAAAAGAAGCCGACGCTTGGTGTTTTCGTATCGAGATGCCTGTTGCTTACCTTGCAGTCGTCGCCCTGGGCAATGTTTGCCCCAAAAAAAGCTGCACTACTATTTCGGAACTGAGGAGTGCTTAAATTAAAGAGAGTGGTTTAATCGCCACTCAATTCCGGAAAGGATTATCTCAAATTTAAAAAGAGAGGGAAACCCTCTCTAATCATTATAGAGTATTATAATCCCAGTAAACATCGACATTAACTGTTGCACCGGCTTCGCAATCGTTATTTTTTGCTTCAACGTATAGTTCCTTACCAGATATATCACGTAAAGGCGATATGGCTGACTTTAGCAATCGTGGCGTTGGCTTTTGATACCAAATGTTTCGTTGTTTATCAGCCGCATTCAAACCTTGTTCCAATTCGTGTTCGAGGAAAGCTTGTGAAATAAATCCGTTGTGATTAGGTTCTCCCAGGATTGAACCGATCATTTCAACACCTCACTTCCCCAAAAAAACATGACAAAAGTAATGACCAATAATGAGTTTACCACTATACGAAAAATGATTGGTGAATAAATCCTGTCTATCCAAGAAAATGAATCTCATTGATCAGGTCTAAATGCATGAACCGAATGTTATTAAGTAAGGTCTTCCTGTGCCCGGTTTGTTCTGAAGTTTTGCCGAGAAAATTGGCGGTCTAAAGGATCCGACACTGATACTCCCTGGCCACTTATAAACGATAAAGTGACTTTATTCTATTCCAACAATATCATCCAACTGTATAATATGCTTTTCATCCGTAAGGCTCATGATACGCAACTCCCCTTCTAGGCATCAACATAGTGGATATGTCCAGTGAGCTCTTTTCTCTTTCCTCTCTGATGAAAGAGGAATTGTAAAGATTTGTTTTATCCCAGGATCAAAACTTTTGGGAATGGACAATCTATTCAGAGAAGACTATTATAGTTTTTTCAATCTAACGATTAGATGCCCCCTAAGATAGATGTTTTTTAAAATTTAATGCTTTCCAGAATAATTACAGTATATTTCAAGGACCTTTATATTGCGGTCCAGCAGATTAGTTTACAGCTGCTTGAATGGTGAGTGGGGTATGATTTAAAGAATATCCTGTATCTCAAAATGAAAAGGATATATCTCCCCACCTGGACTGATCTGGATAATGTTATGATTAATTTACATATATAATCAATTTTGGGTGAACGTTGTAAATTGAAACTCTTTTTTGTAAAATGAGAATTAAGAGCCACAATATCGGTTTTAATTTTCTAAATATTTAAAACAATAAGAGAGGAAGAATGTTAACATGGTGGAGACGAAAATAGCCCCTGAAAAAATGGCAAAAATGCTAAATCAATGGTATGGCATGATTAAACGTCATCAAACCGCAGAAGCGGCTGCTTTAAAAGAGGAGATCCGTAGTTTGCTACCTCATATGGATGAAAATCAGGATCTTCTTATTTATTTCAACCTCTTAGATTTTCGCTACAAGGTGTTAACAGAAGAAAAACTTGAGGAAGCTGATAAAGCCTATTGTATCATCAAGGGTATTGGCGAAGAAAACACTGATAATATGATCGTTTATTATTCGTTGTTTTTCTCAGGTGTATATGAGTTTTACAAAAAGAACTACGTTGAAGCTATATGCTTTTATCAACTGGCCGAAGCAAAACTTCGTAATATCCCCGACCAAATAGAACATGCAGAATTCCATTATAAAATTGCTGAAGCATATTATCAGATAGACCAACATCTTATTTCTATAAGCCATGCATTAAAAGCAAGAAGCATTTTTCGAGAACATGAAGAATATAAGCACAGATCGATTAAATGTGAAATGATTCTTGGAGCTAACATGTATGATATGTATAGATTTTCCCAAGCGGAAGAGCACTATCAAAAAGCTTTGAATGAAGCCAAAAGCTCAGGATTTCCAAAGGAAGTTGGCATAGTTTATCATAATCTCGGTTTAATATATGATAGAAAAAATATACCTAAACTAGCTGAAGAATACTTTATAAAAGCTATTCACATTAAAGAGCACTTAGAATCAATAAATGGTGTTAGAAGTTTATATATGATAGCAAGTGTTCTTTACAGAAATAATCAAGTTGCCGAAGCAAGGAGTTGGTATGATAAGGGCCTTGAAAAGGCAGAATCGTTAAAAGAAAAGGAATACGAAGCAAAACTAAAGCTGATCCATGCTTTATATGATTGTCATAATGATTCTTTAATAAATGAAGCTTTACAATACCTTGAACAAAAAAATCTATGGCCAGATACATCAGAACTTAATGAACAAATTGCGGAATATTATTTAAAACAAGGAAATTTAATCAAGGCTGTTGAATACTATAAAAGAGCATTAAAAGCAAAAAATCAAATTATGAAAGTAATGGAGGCGTTAGCATGAAAAAACTAAGTATCATCGGAATTTTAAGCATCCTTACAATCACTTTTGCTTTTGTCCCTCTTGAAAAAGCGATTACTGGCGGAACATCAGGTTTTCAAGTAGCTGAAAAAGCAATCACATAAACACATTGGAGCGATATCTAAATGAATAAAAGTTACTCTCGTTTAGCGACAAATTCTTTAAAACATTAATGCAAAAATGTATTATATGGACAAAAGAGCGGGTATCTTCAAATTTCCCGCTCTTTTTTGTGCAATTACCTATATAGGCTCACTTCCGTATGCAATTACCATATGGCTTTGCACTTCAAGCTTAGCTTCTGCAAACCCGCCTCAAATTTGGTTAATTCAATTCCTAGCGACTTTGCATACGAATCATTCTCTACTTGCTTATAAATTTGTTCGCGGTATTCTTCATAGATTTGATACTCGTTAATTTTCTTTTTCACCATCCCCAGCCTCCTTTGATATTCACAAATCCTAATCGGTATGATCAAAAAATCAATTGCACCAAAATCATATAGACAACAGTTCCACCTGCTATAGAAAGGAGCATATTCTTCTTCCAAAAGTGAAGCAGCACAACTGCAGACGCCCCAATCAATTCAGGGACGCCGTGACTTCCAGAAAGTAAACTCACATCTTTAAAGCAATAAATAACTAGAAGCCCAATTACTGCCGACGGCAGCACTTTACCGAGATACTGTACATATTTCGGTGTCGGTTTGCCCGATGGGAAAATCATAAATGGAAGGAACCGTGTCAGCATTGTTCCAAGCACTACCATAGCAATTGTGATGATTTGCTGCGTTACACTCATTGTCATGCGGCAACCTCAACTTTCTCCAATGGTTTTCTAAAAGCGGTAAGTACCCCCAGAATCGCAAGCATCGCAGGAATCATGAAGTTGTTTCCGCCGAAAATCATCAGGCTGGCAGCTGAAATTCCAAGCCCTGTGAGAGCGCTATAGTGCCGTTTCTCTTTCATCCACTGTTCAACGAAAATCACAACAAAAAGAGCCGTCATCACAAAATCGAGCCCTTCTGTGTTGAACTTGACAAGAGATCCAAAAGTGCCGCCAATCGCTGCTCCTATCACCCAATAGAAATGATTGAGCAGTGTCACGAAAAACATAAACCAGCCCTTGTCTACATTCTTCGGAACATTAACGGTACAATTGATAGAAAAAGACTCATCGCACATCCCGTAAATCAGATAAAACTTTTTCTTGCCGGTTCCCCTATACTTATCCAGCATGGAAATGCCATAAAAAAGGTGTCGTGCGTTCACCATTAAAGTTAAAAAAAGAGCATTCATCGGGTTGAACGCCCCAAGCAATAAATTGGCTGCGACAAACTCCATTGACCCCGCAAAAATTGCAAAGCTCATGATGATTGGATAAATGGCGCTGAACCCTAATGAATTCATATAGATCCCATAGGCAATCCCCAAAAAGACAAAGCCCGCCAAAATAGGAACTGTATATGGAAAAGCCGCGCGACATGCAATCCATATTTGATTTCTTTTTTTCATATGATCCACATCCTCAGCTGCTAACTTAATTCCATACAAATTTAACACACGAAATCCATACAATAAATAAGATAATTGTATGGATTACAATAAAATAAATGCCTCCATTTGGATGAAATGGAGGCTGATAAAAAATGAACTTCCTTTTTGAAACCATACAATAAATGATATGATTGTATGGAATACGATATAAGAGGTGCAGTATGCCAGTAAATTCATTTGACAATTATCCAATGTCTTGGAAACCTGATAAGAAAGCATTAAAGCGTCCTTACTATTATTCGATTGCGGAGTTGCTTGAACAGGATATCATAAACGGCTTCTTGGCACCCGGGACAAAGCTGCCTCCGCAACGGGAATTGGCAGATTTTCTCGATTTGAACTTTACCACGATTACCCGTGCCTACAAACTGTGCGAGTTTAAAGATTGATTTATGCAGTCACCGGAAGCGGCACCTTTGTTTCTCCTAATGCTGCCCGTTCTATTACCATTTCCGCAGATAACACCACAAACCTTATTGATCTTGGATTTGTAGCCTCTTTTGAGCAAACCAACGGCATCGTAGCCGAGGTTGCGCAAAAGGTTGCGGAGAAAAACTACTTAGAGAAGCTATTGAATTACAATGATCCGACAGGTATTCCGCATCAAAAAACGGCAGGGCTAAACTGGATGGAATCCTTCGGTATTCACGCAGACCAAGAGCATATAGCGATTGTTTCCGGCGCTCAAAATGCGTTGGCCATTGCGTTGATCTCCTTGTTTGAGCCCGGAAATCGCATTGCAACCGACTTATATACTTTTTCAAACTTTATTGAGTTGGCAAAGATGTTCCATATACAGTTAGTCCCCATTCCCGGAGACCAGTTTGGAATGCTGCCGGACGAGCTGGAAAAGCAGTGCTGCCAAACAAAAATTCACGGGATTTTTCTGATCCCCTCTTGCTCTAATCCGACCACAATCATGATTTCAGATTTTCGAAAGCATGAATTGGCGGCGATCATCCGCAAGCATCATTTAATTTTGATCGAGGATGACATCCATGCATTTCTGACGGCAGGCATTGTCTCCGATTATCGGCAGCCGATGTTCAATTTGCTTTCGGAACAGAGCGTTTATATTTGCAGCACCTCTAAGTCTTTATGCTCCGGATTAAGAGTCGCCTACATGGTCTATGGGGATGCCTTCCGCAAGAATATGTTACAGAGCATTTTTAACGTCAATGTCAAAACGTCTTCTTTAGATGCCGAGGTCATCACGGAGCTGATTTTATCAGGCAAGGCTCATGAAATTGTTTCGCAAAAGAAACAGCTTGCACAGTCTGCTAATGATCTTTATAAAGAATATTTTCCAGCGGGTCAGCCCGGTGAACATCCTCTCAGTTTTTACCGCTGGCTTTCTATTGAAGAGGATGTTGATTCATCACAGTTAGAAGTGGATTTGAAGATGCGCGGTATTCGTGTTTTTCATTCTGACCGTTTCCTCAGCGGGCAGACGACACGTGAAAAATATTTGCGCATTGCGCTTTCTTCTACAAACTCATTAGATGAGCTGAAACTGGGGTTGGACATACTAAAACAGTATCTCGGCTGATTCAGATGGATTAAGTAATCAGACACGACTAAAGTAAGATTTAGTTGTGTTTTTTTATTCCCGCTCCTGCCGCTTGTTCAGGCGCTTCCCCTGCTTGTCATACAGGAAATTGATTCTTTTTTATTGATGCTTTTGGTACAATTGGATTGGTGCTTCCAGTGTCCGGTTAATGCGAAGAAATGCAGATCAACGACAGATATACATAGTGAAACAGGAGGAAGATAGTATGGGGAGATCGAGTCAAAAGAAGCAGTTTGAAAGGCGATTTAAGAACGAAGTGGTTGAGGTGGCCGCAGTCACCGGTCCATCCGGTATTGGAGCATGGAGAGCGAACGACGATGAAATGTGGAATGCCTCCATTCCGTTGATTGCCTGGAAAGAGCTCAGCGGCAGCAAGTCTGCTGTTCAGGAAGAGCTGCAGTTGGAATGGCTTGCCGATGATGACGAATGGCAAAAAACGAAAGATATATTGGAAGCGAATGCCGTTGTCAGACTGTATGTTCGTATGGGAGATCAGGCCATGACGCTTGTAAAGGTTGTAGATTCGGCCTATCAGGACGACGAATTGCAAAGTATTTTGAAGGAATCGCTGGAGCCGGTATATTACGAGGACGAGAAATTGGGCACCTTTGCGCTGTTCAAGTCGGTCAATGTGTTTGAGAAGGACATCACCTGGGCCGGACAACATGGAAAGCTCTACTTTGACTGGGATGAAGACGATCGGCAGATGAAGGCTTCGCTGGAAACCGCACATATTTTATTTCAAGACCAAGCGCATTGGAATGCGAAAATACGGGCTTACGCTGCCGAAGAATTGGTCGAACTGGCCAACGACTGGCTGCAGGATAATGATGAAGCGGAGGTTGACGAGATCACCAAGGAGATGTTTATCGCGCTTATGGAATTGAGCAGTATCAGTGTGTATCCTGAGGGAGACTTTGAAGTATTCTTTGATGACGGTGATATGTTTTGGGGACACTCGATCATTGTTAGCGGCAATCGAAACGGTACGTTTGAATCAGCTGAAATTGCCGGATAAAGCGGGACGTCCACTCATCTTTTTGGAAAGTCATCATTCGTAAAAATGTTAGCCGCTTTCCTGAAATGATAAAAAGGGTGATGTTTAAGCATCACCCTTTTTAAGCCGCTGCAACTTTTTACATAGATTCCGAAGCTCTGCATATACTTATTTCTGCAAGAAACCAGCGTATAGCTTTTCTGATTGATGCCAGCCCTTGAGCGCCTACTTCAGTAGCCTTTCTTCTTGTAAAAACCCGCGGGCCACTTCTTCTGCAGGTTTGCCTTTAACGTTCACCTGATAATTCATTTCACGCATCTTGCGATCAGATATTTTTCCGGCCAGTTTATTTAATGCCTGTTCTATTTCAGGATATTTTTGCAGGGTTTCTTTTCTCAGCAAAGGTGCGCCCTGATATGGAGGAAATACATGTTTGTCATCTTTCAAAACAGACAAGTTATACTGTTCTAATTCACTGTCCGTTGAATAAGCATCTACCACCTGAATATCGCCTGTTTTGATTGCGTTGTACCGAAGCTTCGGCTCCATCGTGGCGACATTTGAAAATGTAATTCCATAAGTATTCTGGATACCGCGGTATCCATCTTCGCGGTCTGCAAACTCGAGTGTAAAACCGGCTTTGATGTTTTCCTGATGTTTTTTTAAGTCCGAAATCGTTTTTAAATGGTATTTTAGGGCCAGCTGTTTTGGTACTGCCAATGCATAAGTATTGTTATACGCCATCGGCTTTAACAACGTCATGTCAAATGTTTTGAGCATTCCTTTTCTTGCTTGTTCATAGACCTGTTTTTGATCTGTACTGACAGGAGTTTCTTTTAAAAACTCAGAGATTGCGGTGCCAGTAAATTCGGGATAAACATCTATGTCCCCTGATTTTAATGCTTGAAACACAAATGAAGTCTTGCCAAACCCCGGTTTTACTTCTACGTGTAAATCGGTATCTTCTTCAATCAAAAGCTTGTACATATTGATTAATATGTCAGGCTCAGAACCAAGTTTGCCCGCGATGACGATATGTTTGCCTCCCTGTCCGTAAGAAAATGACAAGGCCAAGATGATAATGGTCGCGGCTGCAAATCCCCCAATGCCGACTAATAATTTCTTAAATGACAGCTTTTCAAAGCTGCGGAGCAGAAAATCAAAAATGATGGCCAGGATGGCCGCCGGTATCGCTCCAAGTACAATGAGTTCAGTATTATTTCGGTCAATCCCAAGAAGAATGATATCACCTAAGCCTCCGGCGCCGATAAGGGCCGCCAGTGTTGCGGTGCCGACAATTAATACCATAGCCGTTCTTATGCCTGCCATGATAACCGGCATAGCCAAAGGAAGCTCTACCTTGATCAGCCTTTTTTGACTGTTCATCCCCATTGCTCTTGCCGCCTCTAGCAAAGATGGATCAATCTCTTTAATTCCTGTATATGTGTTTCTTAAAATCGGAAGCAATGCATAGACAATAAGCGCTATAATCGCAGGTACTTTCCCGATACCAACGATGGGAATCAGAAGGCCGAGAAGGGCCAGCGAGGGAATGGTTTGCAAAACGGCCGTTACCCCGATGATGCCTTCCGCTATTTTTGGCTTTCTCGTCAAATAAATACCGAGGGGAATCGATATCACAACTGCAAAAAAGAGTGCGATAAGTGAAATTTGAATGTGTTCCAGCAATGCATTTATCAATTGTCCTTTTCTTTCTGCTAAATCATGAAAAAAATTATTCATTCGCGCTGCCTCTCTTTTGCATGTGATGAGCCAGATATTGGATGATGCCTTTTCTGTCGATAGCCCCTATAATCTGGCCGTCGCGTTCTGCAAAGATGTGGTCATGATGTTCCAATTTACTCAAAACCTCTTGCAATGAAGTTGATACAGGCACTGTCTCAAAAGACCCCTCTTCCGTATATTCCATTTGCCGGACGATTTTTTCGAGATTCAGCCTCTCGTCGGTCAATCTTTCCTGCCCCCCAACGAAATCTTTTACAAAATCATTGGCGGGATGCATCAAAATTTCATCAGGTGTACCGATTTGCACAATTTCACCCTGATTCATAATGCAGATCCGGTCCCCCAGCTTTAAGGCTTCCTGCATATCATGAGTCACAAATACAATCGTTTTGTTTATGCTTTGTTGCAAATCCAGAAGATCATCCTGTAATTTCTCTCTTGTTATTGGATCAAGAGCGCTAAACGGTTCATCCATTAAAACCATTTCGGGGTCAGCAGCCAAGGCCCGTATCACGCCAATTCTTTGCTGCTGGCCTCCTGAAAGCTCATCAGGCCTTCTTTTGCGATATATGTCAGGTTTCAATCCGACCATTTCTAAAAGCTCGTCGACCCGCTGTTTCGTTTTTTCCCGGCTCCATTTTTTCAGTTCCGGAACGACTGCTATGTTTTCCTCGATACTCATATTCGGAAAAAGAGCGATTTGCTGAAGGACGTAGCCGATGTTCCACCGCAATTCATGAATATCATATTCGCTTATTTTTTGATCATTAATAAAAATCGTACCGTCAGACAGCTCGATTAAACGATTGATCATTTTTAGTACCGTTGTTTTTCCGCTGCCGCTGGGACCGATAATGACAAAGAATTCTCCTTTTTTGATGACTGCATTAAATGATTTCACAGCATAAGTTCCGGTTGTGTATTGCTTTGATACATTTTTGAATGTAATCATAAGTCACTTCCTATCATGTTCTAATCATAAATCCTGCGGGGGTGATGAGCTGACATCGCTTAATATGCTTGCAAGCTTCGGCATAGAATTCGCTTTGGTCTATCTCTTGCCCATTATAAATTATTTTTTGTCCTACTATTTTTGTATAAAATAAATAATATGTCTAGCCTTTTTTTCTGAACGCGTTCTTAATACTGTCTCTTTTAGACATGAATAAAAAACGTCGATGTATCTCAATTTATTGCCGGGAGTGTTCTGCTGACATTACAAACTTATAGGGATACGTTACAATGCTTGATTGGCTGAGGTTGGCATTGCAGGCGCGAAATCAGTGTGACAGTTATCGGCTATACATCGAGGACATTGTTGAGAAGGAAAAGGTCTATTTGATGTTGTTTTCCCGCTGGATGACATGTCACCCTTGTTTGAGCATGAAAATATCTGTTCATACTGGATGTGAACGTTCAGAAAAAAGGAGGCTTGCTTTATGTCAGGACCGTCTTTAAACAAATTGGGCGCCCATAGATCGATCCATGATGGTGCCGTAACCGAAGGAAGAGATTTGATGGAAGTATTGGAACGTGTTTATCGTGAAAAACACGAAAAACACGCCATGATTGCAGCGAAGGCTCTTCTGGATCATTGGGAAACTCGTACAATTGCACACGCCGACTCGGAAGAAGAAGGATTGTACAAGAGAAAACTTGAAGATAATCCAGATATCTCCCATACATTGAGCATGCTCAAGCGTGACCATGATTTGCTTCGCATTCTTGTAAGCGAGATTAAAGAACTGCTGGATGGACAGGGAGTAACTGATGACGTGCTCGACCGCTTTAAAGCGATCTATGTTCTGGTTCAAATACATAATCGGGATGAAGAGGCCCATTTGCTGGATCATCATTAAGCATTTGGGAAACCATCCTCAAATTCAGCCACTTTGGATTATGCCGAAGTGGCTTTTTGATCTGCAAAAAACTAATTTTTCCGCTCCATATATTTCAGTGCTTTTTTCGGATTCATTTTTCGATATACGATATACTTCCGCGACAGATATTCTAAAGGCAGACTCCATACATGGACTAATCTCGTATACGGCCAAACAGCAAATAACACAAATGCTGCCAAAATGTGAAGTTGAAACCCCAGCGGTGCATCCATCACTAAATATGGTGAAGGCTGAAAACTCAAAACTCCCCTGAACCATGGGCCTATGGTTGCCCGATAATCAAACTCTCCTCCGGTTGCCGTATAGCCGACAGTATTCGTAAATCCAACAACCGTCACAACTCCGATGAGGAGTAGTACATACAGATCTTTCTTTGAGCTGTTCCTCCTTACCCTTTTGCTTTTAAGCCGGCGTACTGTCAACAATGCTCCGCCAACAACCATCATTACTCCAGCGGCTCCTCCGAACCATATGGCGCCAAAATGATACATCTGTTCAGTAATGCCGACAACATCATAAAATCCTTTAGGAATCAACACCCCTGCCACATGTCCGAAGAAAACAAAAATGACACCATAATGAAACAGTGTACTCCCCCATTTTAATAAATGATCCTTTTGGATAAATTCGCTTGATTGAGCTGACCATCCGAACTGATCTGTATTATAACGATGGATGTGACCGACAACAAAAATCGTCAATGATAAATAGGGAATGATCACCCATAAGAAATAATCTAATTCCGTCATAATGATCCCTCCAATTTGATTTAGCCTGCATGATGACCCAGGTCGTTTTCATTAGATGGCAAATATGCCGCAATGGCTGTTAAACAGGCCTTTAATAAAAAGCCATACGGATTATCCTCTTTTTCAAGTTCTGTCAGTAATTGATCGATTGCTTTTTTGTGAATTAAAAACACTTTTTGAACAAAGTCTTTATCAGCAATGGAGGCAAACTCTAAAATAAGGGGTAAATAGTCAGGCAATTCATCGTTTTTAATGTAAAACCCGGCTTTTGCAAACTCCATTTTCAGTTTTACAAAAGCCAGCCCGCGCTCTCTATTCTCTCCAAATCTTCCATGGGTTAAATAAAGGGTTTTTTGTTCGCTAAAGTCGAACCATCGAACATAATTCTCGCACAATATTTTGTAAGGGGTTTCATTCGCATAGGCCAAAAACTGACGGAGACAGTGTTTCATTCCTTTGTTTGCGATCTCATCCACAAGCTCGTCCGCTTCTTCCGATTCAGTCCATTCTTTTTCCGGATATCTCAAGAATAATGAACAAAGCTTAAACACGAGTCTATTTTCTTCCATACATTGCATTTCCATTTAGATCACTCCAATATTCTTCACTGAATGCGTATAAATCTTCATATTTTTCAGTGCCTAAACTGCAGCCTGAGCAGCCTTCCATAAAGTCGTAGCCTGCTGAACCTTGACCGGAATACATATTGCCGGCCTCTTCCCGATGAGATTTTGGAATGACATAACGATCATTGTATTTCGCTATCGCGGATAACTCATACAATTCTACGGCTGTTTCTTCCGTTAAACCGGCATCTTTAAGGATGGCTTGATCAAATGATTGCTTTAGGTTAACGCTTCTCATATAACTCCTCATGGCAACCATTTTCTTTAACACCCGTTCAATTACTTTTGTATCCCCTGCGGACATTAGATTTGCAAGATATTGGATGGGGATTCGGAATTGCTTGATCGTCGGAAAAATGATTTTTGGATCTAATGTATCAATTTGACCGCCGAATGTATTGGTAATAGGGCTCAAAGGCGGAATGTACCATACCATCGGCAAGGTTCTGTATTCAGGATGCAGAGGCAATGCCACCTTATATTCGACTGCAAGCTTATATACGGGGGACGCTTGGGCTGCTTCTATCCAATCTTCCGGAATCCCGTCTTTTTTTGCCTGCCTCACGACTTCTGGATCTTTTGGGTCCAAAAAAAGATCTACATGTGATTCATATAAATCCTGTGGATTTTCAACAGATGCCGCTTCTTCTATTTTATCTGCGTCATAAAGCACAATGCCGATATAGCGCAAGCGCCCGACACACGTTTCAGAACAAACTGTTGGCTGGCCATTTTCAATACGCGGAAAACAAAACGTGCACTTTTCAGCTTTATTTGTCTTCCAGTTAAAATAAACTTTCTTATACGGACAGCCTGACATACAAAAACGCCAGCTGCGGCATGAATCCTCATCAACAAGCACGATACCGTCTTCATCCCGCTTGTAAATAGCTCCCGACGGACAAGATGAAAGGCATGATGGATTGATGCAATGTTCGCAGATTCTCGGCAAATACATCATAAATGCTTGTTCATACTCTTGAATGACTTGTTCATCAACATTGTGCATGTTCGGGTCTTTTTGAGCCGTTTCATAAACACCTGCAAGATCGTCTTCCCAGTTCGGCCCCCATTTTAAATCGATGTATTCGCCGGTAAGCTGGGAGATAGGCCTTGCCACCGGCTGATGTTTTTTCTGCGGACTTTTGATTAAATTTTCGTAATCATAGGTCCAAGGCTCATAATAATCATCAATTCGAGTTAAATCAGGGTTGTAAAAAATATTCAGCAGCTTTTTGGCGCGGCCGCCGGCTTTCAGTTCGATCTTCCCGTTTTTTAACTCCCAGCCTCCGCGTTGGGTTTCTTGGTTTTCCCATTCTCTCGGGTATCCGACACCCGGTTTTGTTTCAACATTGTTCCACCACATATACTCGGCGCCTGTACGATTTGTCCACGTATTATTACATGTCACACTGCACGTATGGCAGCCGATACATTTGTCAAGGTTCATTACCATGCCAAATTGCGCCTTAATCTTCAAGCCAATCCACCTCGTTTCGTTCTAATTTCCGAATAACGACTTGTTCATCTCTCTGGTTTCCGGTCGGACCATAGTAATTAAATCCGTAGCTAAGCTGGGCGTATCCCCCTATCATTTGCGTCGGCTTAACGTGAATCCTTGTCGGGCTATTAAAAGTCCCTCCGCGTTCTTTCGTTATTTTTGACCCGGGAACGTTAATCGTTCTGTCCTGAACATGATACATAAATGCTACCCCTCTCGGTAATCGATGGCTGACAACAGCCCTGGCGACGACGACACCGTTGCGGTTGTACATTTCAAGCCAATCATTATCACGTATACCCACAGTTGCCGCATCTTTATTATTCATCCACACATGCGGTCCGCCCCGGAACAGCGTAAGCATCGGCAATGTGTCATAGTATGTGCTATGGTATGACCATTTAAAATGCGGCGTTAAATAGCGCAGTTTGATCTCCTGTGTTGTTGATGCGGGCTGACCATCTTTATTATAGAAAGCAGCTTTTCTTAAAGGCGCTTTAAAAGTCGGCAGATCTTCCCCGAATTCCTGCATGATTTCATGGTCAAGGAAAAAGTGCTGCCTGCCGGTTAATGTGCGGAATGGAATAAGCCGTTCTATATTTGTCGTAAAAGGTGAGTAACGGCGATTTCCTGTTTCAGTACCGCTATATACCGGAGATGATAATACTTTTCTCGGCTGGGCGGAAATTTCATCAAATGAGATATGCTCTTCTGCACGTTCAATGGCCAGATCCTTTAGTTTTTGTCCCGTTTTCTTTTCCAATGTATCCCAAGCTTTCATCGCGAGCGAACCGTTTGTCGTACTGGATAATGTCAGGATAGCCTCTGCAGCGTTTCGGTCTGCTGAGATGTCGGGGCAATCTTTATATTCTTTTGTACTTTTCGCCGTGCCTAATATATCTTTTAATTCGTCATACTCCTCTTTGGCATCCCAGCTTAGCCCCTTTGCTCCGATTTTTTCCCGTATATTCGGTCCCAGCGCAATGAATTTATCGTATACTTTGGTAAATTGTCTTTCCACGACATGAATGCGTGGAAAATTCTCTCCAGGAACAGGTTCGCTTTCACCCTTTTTCCAATCGGGGATCAATCCTAAAGCCTGTGACGTCTCATCCGGCGTATCATGAAGAAGTGGTGTGGCCACAATATCTTTTACTATCTCCGGAAGGTATTTTTCAGCTAAAGTTTGAAATGTTTTGGCCAACTTTTTAAATGTATCCCAATCAGACCGGCTTTCCCATGGAGGTGTAATCGCCGGATTGAATGGGTGAATAAAAGGATGCATATCGGTTGAGCTGATATCATACTTTTCGTACCAGGTTGCAGCCGGCAAGACAATATCGGAATACAATCCTGTGCCAGACATCCGAAAATCCAGATTGATTAATAAATCGAGCTTTCCTTCTTGTGCAACCGATGTTGCATCTACCTCTTCTGTGTGCAGGGATTGATCTTGGTCTCCTAAAATGCTTGAATGTGTACCGAGCAGGTGTTTTAGGAAGTATTCATGCCCCTTTGCAGAACTTCCAATTAAATTCCCGCGCCATACAAATAACGTTTTTGGAAAATTAACGGGATTGCTCGGCTCTTCAATTGCAAATTTCATTTGGCCATTTTTAATTTGATCCACAACATACTTCACGGCTTCATCGTTACTGGCTGCCTTCGCCTCTTCATATAATCTAATGGGGTTTTTATTAAACTGCGGATAGGAAGGAAGCCATCCCAATCTTGCGGCGAGCACATTATAATCTCCAAGATGATGGTATCTGGGCTTGTCGACTAACGGTGAAATTAAATCTGAAGACTTTTGGTCTTCATACCGCCACTGCTCTGTGACGAAATAAAAGAAAGAGGTTCCATTTTGTAAACGCGGCGGGCCTCCCCAGTCACGAGCCATCGCGACAGTTTGCCATCCTTCAAGGGGCCGCACTTTTTCCTGGCCGACATAATGTGCCCAGCCACCGCCGTTTACTCCCTGTGAGCCCGTTAGCAAAACAAGGTTAAGGATCGCCCTGTAAATGGTGTCGGAATGATACCAATGATTGATGCCCGACCCCATAATAATCATCGAACGTCCTTTGCTATCAACAGCATTTTGAGCGAATTCTCTTGCGATTTGAGCGACGAGCTTGCGGTCGATACCTGTTATTTGTTCCTGCCATGCGGGAGTGTATGGTGTGGGATCATCATAATCTTTTGGATAATCACCAGGCAAACCGCGATTTACGCCTGTTTGCGCCAGCATGAGATCAAACACTGTAGTGACATAAACGGTTTCGCTATTTTGTTGAATTGCCTTGACTGGTACTCCGCGTGGCATAATTTGCTTTTGTTCTTGGCCGAAGTAAGGAAACTGAAGCAGTACGGTTTTGTCTTCTATTCCTAGAAAGGTGAGTGCAGGCTCAAGATCTCCGAGCTGATTTTCAGTATCTTTCAGGTGTAAATTCCACTCTCCCCCTTCCGACCAGCGGTGGCCCATGGTTCCATTAGGAGCAGCGTATTGATTTGAATTTTTATCAAATACAATGGTTTTCCATTCTGCCTTGGTTACGTTCATCCCCAGATCGCTTGCGCGTAAAAATCGATCTGTTTTATAGTGGTTGCCATGTTTCTTTAATGTGATTAAAAAAGGCAAATCAGTATATTTTTTTATATAATCCTCAAAATACGGCGTTTTTTTATCAACATAAAATTCCTTGAGAACGATATGTGTCATTGCCATCGCTAGCGCTGCATCCATACCTGGACTAATGTTTAACCAATGGTCGGCAAACTTCACAAACTCAGCATAGTCCGGACTTATAGAAACCACTTTTGTACCGTTGTACCTTGCCTCTACGTAGAAATGCGCATCAGGAGTTCTCGTTTGCGGCAAATTAGAGCCCCAAACTAATATGTAGCTTGAATTATACCAGTCAGAGCTTTCAGGAACATCTGTTTGTT
This sequence comes from Bacillus sonorensis NBRC 101234 = KCTC 13918, assembly GCF_001592005.1. GTDB lineage: Bacteria > Bacillota > Bacilli > Bacillales > Bacillaceae > Bacillus > Bacillus sonorensis. The sequence continues at coordinate 113,593 of NZ_BCVZ01000003.1, read as the reverse complement.
CGCCCCACACCTGCGGTGATGCTGGCGGCAGATCGGCATACCAATCGTAAAAGCTGAGAAGCGGTGCGCCAATTAAGTTTAAAAACCTGGCGCCGCCCGCATAACTAACCATGGACATCGCCGGAATCGGAGAAAAACCAATAATGCGATCAGGGCCATATGTTTTAATTGTATACATCAATTGAGAAGCAATCATCATGTTGACTTCGTCCCAGTTTCCCCTGACAAATCCGCCTTTGCCGCGGGCTGACTTGTATGTCTTCTGCAAATCTGGATTTTCAGAAATGATTTTCCATGCCTCTACAGGGTCGTTTGCTTGTTGCACCGCTTCCCTCCAGACCTTCAACAATGCACTTCTCACATACGGGTAGCGGACACGGATGGGACTGTATGTATACCATGAGAAACTTGCACCGCGCGGACATCCTCTCGGTTCATATTCCGGCATATTCGGCCCTGTCGTCGGATAGTCTGTTTGTTGTGTTTCCCAAGTAATGATTCCGTCTTTCACATGGACTTTCCAGCTGCACGAACCGGTGCAATTCACGCCATGGGTGGTGCGAACCACTTTATCATGCTGCCATCTTTTTCGGTAGTATTTCTCAGATTCGCGGTCTGCGGCAGATAGAGTGCTGTGAGTGTTGAGATCAGTGGTGCGTCCAAAAAAAGTCAGCTTTTTAAGCAATGGGGACATTTTTTTCTTCATGATGATACTCCCTTTCGATTGTTTTACTAAGCCCGTATACAGTAAGCTTCCCTGCAGTTTGTTTTATTTTGTTTGCGAAATATCGCTAAAGATTGCTACGTAATACATGACTTCGCCAGCATCGTTATCCACTGCACTGATTGTCAGCCATTCGAGATATTCTTCGCCGTTTTTACGCTTATTCCAAATTTCACCCTGCCAATATCCGTTTTTCTCGAGTTCATCCCACATCGCTTTATAAAAACTTTTGTCATGTCTTCCAGACCTTAAGAGCCGGGGGGTTTTGCCGACAGCTTCTTCTTTTTTGTATCCTGTTACGGCACTAAATGCGGGATTTACTTTTTGAATCATGCCTTTAGTATCTGTAACCATTACTCCTTGACCTGTGCTTTCAACGATGTTGTCCGCCAGTCTGAGTTTGTCTGAATAAAACATCCATATCACGATAATTAAGCTTGCTAAAGCAAATTCAGATAATGCCATGAAACCAATCGCATAATTTCCAGTCATCTGATTAACAGTTGTTAGAATAAGGGGTGGGAAAAATCCCCCAAGTCCTCCCATGGCTGAAACGATTCCGTTAACAATTCCGCCTTGCTTTGAAAAATATAGAGGTACAAGTTTAAACGTTGTTCCATTTCCAATCCCCGAACAAACAGCAACTGTTAAAACTCCCACGGTATATAATGTAATCGTTGGGGAAAAAGACAGTAATATACCTGAGAAAGTTAAACCCGAAAATACAATGATAAGAACTTTAAACGGATTAAATTGATCTCCGAGCCACCCTCCAAGAGGACGCACCAATGTGCATATGGTGATAAACCCCGCTGTGCGCAATCCTGCATCCACTTCACTAAGCTTAAATTGGGTTACTAAAAAATTAGGAAGATATACGGTAAATGCAACAAATGAGCCGAATGTTATAAAATAAAAAAGACTGAGGAACCATAGCTTCTCATCCCGATAAACATTGATGATTTGCTCCTTTAAAGCTGTTTTCACTTTCGGTTCATGTTTATCCCCCAATAAGAAATTTAGGGCAGCCAATAGAATGAGCGGAATGAGAAAAAGCCTGACAGTAACTTCCCAGCCTAATTGATTTGCAAGAACAGGTGCTCCAAACGAAGTAAACGCTGTTCCAATATTGCCGACTCCATAAATTCCATTGACAAATCCATGCCGATCTTTTGGATAGTACTTCGGTAAAGAAGTAACACCGACCGAAAATATCGCTCCTCCAACCCCTAAAAAAAGACCGGATATTAATAAATCAGTAAAAGAGTCGGCCAGACTTAAATAATAGACGGGCAGTATTAAAAATAAGAGGCTTATAAAAAGAATCAGCTTCGCTCCAAATCGATTCGTCCAATAACCAATCGGCACCCGAAGAACAGATCCGAGAATGACCGGAATGGCCGTCACCCATGATAATTGAATTGATGACAGGGAGATATCTTCTTTGATATATGTCATTAATGAGGAAATCACAACCCATACCATAAACCCCACAATTAGGCTCAATGTTTGAAGAGGCAGCTGGATTTTAGTTCGTTTCATTTTGGATGCCCTTTCTTATCATTTTATGTATTTTCAATATCCCCAAATCATTGGCTGTTATGCATTTATTTCCACTCGTTTAATAAAGAAGCCCCCCTTCTACGACAATTTCAACTTCTTTCGCAGGACTATTAGTTTTGCAAATGAAATATTCCAGGGGCGGCGATGTTCACGAATGGTAAAGATATGCGGAAACCAAAAAAGCTGTAACAGGGTGAGGCTCAGTTCATTCTTCTCCTAAAATAGCGATCGGGTTAAATACTTCATAGTGGATGTTGTTTTTCGGCACACCCCATTGCTTCAGCGCATTGTTAATAGCCTTCATAAAGGAAATCGGCCCGCAAAAATAAAAATCAGCATCCTTGTCTGGAAGAATGGATTGCAGCCATTCCAAGTTAATATAACCTTCCTATATAAATATAAAGGCCAAGAAAAACACAAAAGCGCAAAATATCAGTGTTTTTGCTGTTCTTTGCAAGGGGTTTTCGAAGAGTTTTCAGAATTAAACCGATTTTTTGGTATCAAAAATTTGCTATCACAGACATCGCTGTATAAAGGAGATGACAGCATGAATGACAACTTAAACACTGATTTAGATTACTTATATTAACAATCAAATAACAAATATAGAATTTTATCATGATTTAAAAATCTGCGAATGAGGTAGAGATCCTTATTTCATCGACTTCTCAATCCTAAATGTGGTAAAATCGATGACAAATGTTAAAACTATAAAAATATAAGAAAGGGAGGATTAAAATGTATATGAGTATTATTATTTTAGCATCCATGCTTTTATGGGGCGCATTAACCCATGAACTAAGTAAACCTTCAAAAAAGCAAAACAACCGAAAAATTGTGTCCTTGATATCTCTAGGCTCTTTATCAACTTTAGTTATTACTATTTCACTTTTTCAAAACCTCCCGTTTTAAAGTTTTGCAGGGAGGCGGGGGCTTCATAGCATATAAATGAAATGAACGGATATTCGGATGCTGTTCCGCCAATTCGGCCGCGTATTCTATAAATGCGTGAAATTCGCTGTTCTTTGCTGAGTGAATAGTCTTTCTTGTTGTTGTAAAACGATCGTATGCAACATGCTTAGTAGCGGTGTAATCCCAACGCCGCCGCTGATCAATTTGAAAATAATAATTCATAAAAATGTTTACCGATTTCATGACTATGATCCTTTAATATTGGAGCGGTCGATTTCGCAATTAATTGTTTTCTCATCAAGCACAATATTCCCTCCTTTTTTTGATTAGGGTGATGTTTTTGATTCGATTGATTCAGGAAATGATAAAAAGGGTGATGTTTGAGCATCACCCTCATTCTGTTTGGCGTCTTTCTTACACCCATATCATTTGAAAAGAGGTTCGTTTTGTGAATAAACACGTCGGTGCGGCTTGTATTATCGTTTCTTATATACTCTCTATAACATAACTTTCACTTACCCGGCGGGCTACGATAAACCAAATGCAAACGATTTTCATGAGTATATCATTTGCGCGCCCGCTGCGATAAGGCGCACAGCCAATCAAGGTTTTTATACTTACAGCGGCAAGCCTTGCCAATTATTTTACCTGCACCAATAAAAATGTGTACTTTGTGCCCTCAGGCTTGTTTTTCCAGTAAATCGTGACCTCCGCATCCCCTTTTTCGAGTCCTTCAAAGTCCACCGAGTTCAAGCTTGGATTGGCATAGGCATGAAGAATATGGGGATTGTCAACAGCAATTTCTAAATCGGCATCGGAAAACTCAATTGGAACACCGTTGTTTATACTGCCACAATAGAAACGCGAATGGCCAATATCGCCAATGCCAACTGTTTCGTCGTAAACGGTGAAGATATGAGTTGAGCATTCGCTTGGCTTAATGGCGTCTGGTGCAGCGTGTGCAGATGCGGTATGAAAGGATAAAACCGTCATTATAGCGATCAAAAGTGACATGAGGAACTTGCCTGATTTTCCAGTCTTCATGTTATCAACCTCCAACCATATTTTGTTAGTATTCATATTCCAAAGGTGGATATTAATACCGAAAAATTGCGATTTAAAAAAGACCGATAAACGAAACTTAACTAGGCAGCAAGTAAACTTGAATGTAAGTGGATTATTAAAATTTTTCTGCATGATTCATCGTCATGTTTACAGTTGACTTTAAGTGCAAGCGCTAAGATCTCAAAGGGTTAAACCCACAACAAAAACAGAGCTGACATCAAAGGTCAGCTCCGACGGACAGTTTCAGAAGGTTGAAAGAACTGATTCACCTCATCATCGGTTACATCTGAAACGTGCTGATACTCATAGTTTGGTGATTGATCACGATCGATGAGGACAGACCGTACGCCTTCAAAGAAATCTTTATGTCTCAAAAAGTTCTTTGCCAGCAGCAGATCTGTAGCAAAGCATTCTTCCATCGTTTTTTGTTTGCCGTCGACCAGCTGTTTTAAGGCGACTTTTAATGAAAATGGCGACTTGGAAAGAAGAAGTTTCTTCACATTCACGCTAAAGCCGCTTCCTTCGTTTTCGAGCGATTGAAGGATCTCTTCCAACGTATCAAACCTAAAATGATGATCAATCGCGTCTTGATCAGGAGCGAGCTTGCTTTCTTGAGGCGGTTCCGCTTGAAATTCCTTGATCATCTGTTCAAGCGTTTCTTTAACGTTGACAAGGCGCCAGTTCGTATATTCCACTTGTTTGATCAAGCGCTCTAAAGCATCGCTCTCCATATAGGTGTCTGCACCGTTTATAAACAGCACATCAGCAGCGCGAATGACAGACGCCGTTAGTCCAAGGTAGCGTCCGACGTGACCTGGGGCTTTGTTTAAAAAATAGGCTGCACCGACATCCGGAAAGAACCCGATATTCATTTCCGGCATCGCCCATTTCGTCCTCTCCGTCACAATCCTGTGGCTGGCTCCATATGTCAGGCCTACCCCTCCGCCCATGACGATCCCGTCCAGGCAAGCGATGATCGGCTTCGGAAATCGATAGACGGCCTTGTCGACCTCATATTCTTTTTCGAAAAATCGCTCTGCATCATGCAAAGCTTGTTTGGACGAGCGGGCTTTATAGAGCGTTTTAATGTCACCGCCGGCACAAAGCCCTTTTGCACCTGCGCCTTTTATGACGACGACAGAAACGTTATGATCTGTCTTCCATTCTGTTAACTTTTCGCCAATCACACGGACCATGTCATAAGTGAGTGAGTTGAGCGCTTTCGGGCGGTTCAAAACAATGGTTGCGGTACCGTGCTGGTTGACGGAATATAAAACGTCGTCGGACATCTTGATCCCCCTCCTTTTATGAATGATGAAAGTCTGGTTTGCGTTTCTCGACGAATGCGTGAATTCCTTCTTTAGCATCGGAAGTCAAAAACAGCTCGGCAAATCTTTTTCGTTCCCTTTCCAGCCCTTGTTCCATGCTTTCGTTGCTGCCCTGTATAATACATTCCACTGCGCGCATGACACTTGTCATGCTTTTTCCTTCTATAAATGACGCCGCGACAGCAGTTGCCGTCTTTAACAGCTCCTCTTTCTTCACGGCCAGCTGCGCGATCTTAAGCTCTACCGCATCATGAGCTGAAAGTGTTCGGCTTGTAAGGATGAGATCAAGTGCTGTGGCAGTCCCTGTTATATTGCGAAGCCGCTGTGTACCTCCAAACGCAGGGATCAGACCGAGCTTTAATTCCGGCAGCCCTACTATCGCCTCATCTGATACGATTCTGAAATGACAGCTCATCGCCAGTTCAAGTCCTCCGCCAAGAGCCGGTCCGTTTATCGCGGCGATGACGGGTTTTTTTAACGCTTCGATTTCATCACAAAGCGCCTGGCCTCCTTCGGCGAGGGCCAAGCCTTGTTCCTGATCCCCTAATTTTGATACGAATTCTTTTATGTCCGCTCCCGCCACAAAAAAGCGGCCCTCTCCTGTGATAATAACCGCTCTTGTATCATCATCTGCGGCCAGTTCCTGAAATAGTGATCGCAATTCGGCGATACAGGAAGAAGATAATGTATTTGCCGGCGGATTGTTCAGTGTGACAGTCGTGATAAAATGTTCTTTTTTAAGCGTTACGTATTTATAGCTCAAGATTTATCCCTCCAGTATAAATCAAAAAGCCCCCCTAAAGGTCTTTATCCAGCTATTAGAGGGGGCGTATGTTAAAGGTTAGAACCAGCGTTCGGTGACGACTTTTTTACGTGTGTAAAATTGGATGCCGTCTTTTCCGTTTGTCCCAAGATCTCCATAGAATGAGGCTTTGTTCCCTGCGAACGAGAAGAACGCCATTGGAGCCGGTACATTGACATTGACGCCGATCATGCCGGCATCGATTTTGTCGCGGAACTGCTGGGCGCTTTTGCCGCTCGACGTATAGATGACAGCACCGTTGGCAAATTTGGATTGATTGGCGAGTTCGATCCCCTCGTCAAGGTCTTTTACCCGGACGACGCTCAATACCGGAGCGAAAATTTCGTCCTGCCAGATTTTCATGTCAGGTGTCACGTGATCGAAAATCGTGGCTCCCACATAGTATCCTTCCTGAACATCCGGATCGCGTCCGTCAACGGCTAAAGCGGCTCCTTCTTGTATGCCGCTGTCGATATAATCTAGGACGCGGTTTTTGTGGACTTCACGGATCAGCGGACCGACAAAGTGATCCTCGGATCTGCCGTCTCCTGTTTTCAGCTTTCGCGTTTCAGAAACGAGCAACTCCATGAATTCATCGGCGATTTCATCAACGACCGCAGCCACAGAGCATGCCATACAGCGTTCCCCGCTGCTGCCGAAAGCCGCTCCAATGATGCCTTGAACCGATTTTTCAAGATGGCAATCCGCCAGGACAATCGCATGGTTTTTAGCTCCGGCAAGTGCCTGAACGCGTTTTCCGTTAGCTGTACCCGTTTGGTACACATACCTTGCGACCGGCTCTGAACCAACGAAGGAAATGGCTTTGATATCTTCATTCTCCAATAAACCGTTTACGACTTCTTTCCCACCATGGACAAGGTTCAGGACTCCTTTTGGAAAACCAGATTTATAGAACAGCTCGACAAGTTTCTCGGCAAGAATAGGCGTCCGTTCCGAAGCTTTCAGGACAAACGTGTTTCCGCACGCGATCGCGAGTGGAAACATCCACAGGGGAACCATCATCGGAAAATTAAATGGCGTAATACCGGCAACGACTCCCAATGGATAGCGCCAAATCGATCCATCGATGCCGTTTGCGATCGCGGGCAGGGATTCTCCCATCATTAAAGTAGGTGTAGCGGTCGCAAGCTCAACGACTTCGATTCCCCGCTGCACTTCTCCGCGGGCATCCTTTAATGTTTTGCCGTTTTCCATCGTAATGATGTCAGCCAATTGTTCTTTTTGCTCTTGCAGAAGCTGCAGGTATTTGTATAGCAGTCTTGTCCGGTTGGGGACGGGCACCAATGACCAAGCCTGATAAGCATGTTGGGCAGCCTGTGCGGCCCGATCTACATCTGCTCTCGTAGATAGAGGCACATAGGCGATGATCTTTCCGTTAGCAGGGTTGATCACTTCTTCTGATTCGGTGCCTGTAGAATCCACCCATTCTCCATTGATATTGTTTTTCATTTTTTTTGCATTGGTTGTTATCATTTGCTTTCTCACCTTTCCTTACGAAAAAGTTGTCGTTTGTCCGCTTATTTTTTTGTATAAGACAGACATATCCTTTTCGCCGTATCCGCTCTTTTCGGCTTCTTCATATAGGTCAAAAAGGATTTTGCTCACCGGCAGTTCCACATTGTTCTTTTTGGCTAAATCCAGTGCAAAGCCGAGGTCTTTGAGCAGCAGCTTTAAAGAAAACCCGGGTTCAAAGTGATCATCTGCTATGAAACTTTTATAGTTGCGTTCATAGATACGGCTCTGCCCATAGCTGACGTTGAGCATCTCAAACAGCCGATCAAGATCCAGATTGCTATGTTTTGCAAGATGCAGAGCTTCACTGACACCGGCTGTATAAAACCCGATTAAGAGATTGTTGATCAGCTTTGTGTTCGTTCCGCTGTCAATGTTCTCATTCACATGAAAAATATTTTCGCCCATTGCGTTAAAAACAGGCATGGCCTTATCGAAAGCGGACTTCGCACCCCCTACCATAAAGGTAAGCGTCCGGTTTTTCGCCCCGATCACACCGCCGCTGACAGGCGCCGCGAGAAAATCAACGCCTTTATGTCTGGCCGCCTTTTCAATCCGGTGATTCAGTTCAGGAGTGACCGTGCTCGTATCGATCAGCAGGATGCCGGGTTCAGCCAGGTTGACGAGTCCCTTTTCCCCTAGAAAAACCTTTTCTACTGCGTTTGACGAAGGAAGGCTCGTAAGGATGACGTCACATAATTCAACCATTTTTTCAACCGGAAGGCCGATCGTTCCTCCTGCTTGATGGAAGGACATCTCAGCTTCTTTGCTGAGGTCCATTCCATACACAGTAAAGTTTGCCAAAAGCAGATTTCGCGACATAGGCAGACCCATGTTTCCCAAACCGATAAATCCGATTTTTTTCACAAGACTTCACTCCGTTCACACTATATATTTTTCATGATCGGCTATGATTTCTGCGATTTCACGTTTTTGAATAAACAGGTCGCTGAAGAGGGGGACAGGAAGGCTATGAATCTCTTCCAATATGAGTTTTCTTTCGGTTTCATCTGATTCTGCCCCTGATAAAACAGACACCGTCATCTCTTTAATTTTGCGAAACCCTTCTTCACATATGACGTTTGTCATCATCTCTTTCAACCGTTCTTTTTCTTTCCCATTCTTTTGGATCGCTTTTTCCGTTCGCATGACAACGGATTCCATCACATAGATTCCTTTCTTTATGTCGGCGAGCAGCCGTGAGTATTCCTGTTCCTGCTGAATATCAATGTTAGAATATATCAGTGCATTCAGAGATTTGTTGAGAAGCTGGTAGGACAAGTAAAGGAATTGCCGGTTTCGGCTTAATGAGGTTTCAGGCTTTGTGCCGCTTTTTTGTTGCATCTCTTTCATCAAAAATTTTGCGATCGTCAGACGGTTTATTTCGTTTGTTCCTTCGAAAATCCGGCTGATCCGCGCATCCCGATACAATCGTTCCACTTCATACTCCTGCATGTATCCGTAGCCGCCGTGAATCTGCACCGCCTCGTCTGCGGCCCGGTCGAGCACTTCGGAGCAGTTTACTTTATTGATCGCACATTCGGACGCATAGTTTGCTAGTTTTTTCAATCTTTCGTTTAATGGATCGGCAGAATCAAAAACATGGTCCAAGCTGTCCGCCGTCCTGTAGGCGGCGCTTTCCGCTCCATAAATCGAAATCGCCATATCCGCAATTTTTTCTTGAATCATCGAAAAACTGATGATGGGCCTGTCAAACTGTTTACGCTGTTTGGCGTGGTTCACGGCAAGCATCAAAGCCTGTTTTGATGTTCCAATGTTCGAAAACGCCAGCTTTAATCGCGCCATGTTTAAAATGTTCAAGGCGACATGATGACCTTTTCCGACTTTTCCGAGAACATTCTCGACCGGTATTGTGACGTCTTCCAAGATTAAGGTTGCTGTTGAAGAACCTTTTATCCCCATCTTTTTCTCTTCAGGTCCAATCGAGACGCCTTTGAACGACCGCTCTACGATAAATGCGGTCATGCCTTCCGCCGTTTTCGCAAAGACGACATAGACATCAGCCACTTGAGCGTTTGTAATCCACTGTTTTTCGCCATTTAAAATCCAGGCGGTTCCTTGCTCATTCAAAACGGCCGTCGTTTTTGCGTTTAAAGCGTCTGATCCTGCGTTAGGCTCTGTTAGGGCATATGCTCCGATCCATTCTCCCGTCGCGAGCTTTGGGAGGTATTTTTGTTTTTGTTCTTCTGTTCCATAATAAATGTACGGCAATGTCCCGACACCTGCATGAATATTAAAGGAGACGCTGAACGATCCGCCGGCCCCCATCTTCTCGGCTACAAGCCCTGAAAGCTTCTTGTTCAGAGACAGGCCGCCATATTCTTCCGGCACTTCGATACTGAGCAAGCCTAGATTTCCCGCTTTTTGAAACAATTTTTTTACACTCTCGTGATCATGCTGATCAATCGATTCGAGTAAGGGCATGACTTCGTTTCTGACAAATAATTCTGTCGTTTTTGAAATGAGTTGTTCTTCTTCGTTAAAATCGTCTGAAGTAAATACTTCAGCGGCTGATTCATGATGAAACATGAAGGGTTCATTCCGTTGAACTTCCGCTTTGCCCATCGCTTTCCGCCTCGCTTTCATTCATGAATAAAAGCTGTGATAAAAAGGTGATGTATCCGCTTACATTTATTTCGTGCTGCGAAACATCGCCTTCTCTTCTATGGTGTGTTTTTACGCTAAGGTCTTTTGCCATTTCTTTATTCGGAGTTGGATATTGAGTCATATTGCTTGCTTCTGGTTTGCATTTCGTTAGACCGACTAACCTTAAATCTTCCAAAGCTCTTGATGTTCAATTTTGTTTCCAAACTAAGCATATCAAATAATTGGAAAGTTTCCAAATGTTTTTGCGGTTGCATTTATTTTACTGCTACAGGCTTGGTTATATTCTTAAGGCTTGCCAACCTTTCCTGCCGACTGATGGTCTTTTGTGATCTGCTTCCCGATCCCCCATCAGGTGATGAAGTGTGCATAAACGTACATTACCTTGTTATCACCGGGGGCAATGAATACGATGCTATCGATAAGGCAAAATTGCAGCTTTAAATGGAAGAGCCGCCTCTCCTATCAACCTGTGATCATGACAACTTTATTAATTTAGCCGGCATCCCCTTCGGCGAGCCCGCAAGTGAAATGGAGACCTATAAGCTTTTCTTTTGCTTTATTTACATGAAATCGCAATTGTTCTGTAAGAAAAAACCCATTTTGATAAAGCATCATCAAAATGGGTTTTTCGGAAATATCAGTTCAACAAATGATCGTTTTGCTAAAATCATTTTTTAATTGAAAAGCCCTGCTCCTACCAAGCGTATACTTCAGGTGTTTCCCCACCAGGTCCGGGGAAAATGTCATTCAGCTCGCTGATGACGTTCTCATCCAGAATGATTTCAACCGCTCTGACAGTGTCCCGCAGCTGGTCTACTGTTCTTGGGCCGATGATTGGAGCGGTCAATGCCGGATTTGCCAGCACCCATGCCAAAGCGACATAGGCTTCTTTCTCCCCCAGCTCCTTGCATAAAGCCGAAAATCTCTCAAGCTGTGCACGGTGCTTTTCGATTAAGTCCGCCCTCTGGGATGTTCGGGTTCCGGCGGCTCCTTTCAGTGCACGGCCTCCGAGAAGCCCTCCTGCAAGCGGGCTCCACGCCACTACGCCAAGGCCGAGATCCCGCGCCGCCGGTAATACCTCCATTTCCGCCGTCCGCTCTAATAAACTATATTTATGCTGCTCTGTGACTAACCCCATGAAATTCCGTTTCTCGGCTGCCGCCTGCGCCTTGACCAAGTGCCAGCCTGCAAAGTTGCTTGAGCCGATATAGTCGACCTTGCCTGATCGAACCTGGCTCTCAAAGGCTTCCCATATTTCATCCCACGGCGTCCGCCGATCGATATGGTGCATTTGGTATAATTCGATATGATCTGTCTGAAGCCGCTTCAGCGATCCTTCCAGATGCCGTCTGATTTTGTAAAGAGACAAGCCCCTCACATCGTTTGGTCCGTCATTCGGATCTGAAATCGGTTCATATACTTTTGTTGCCAGAACGACTTTCTCGCGGCGCTGTCCCCCTTGGGCAAACCATTTTCCAATAATGCTCTCTGTCAATCCTGCGTTCTCGCCCCAGCCGTAGATATTGGCAGTATCAAAAAAATTAATGCCGCTATCGAGCGCTTCATCCATGATACGGAACGCGGTCTTTTCATCTGTATCGACTCCAAAATTCATCGTCCCCAAACACAAACGGCTGACACGCATTCCTGTCCTTCCTAAAAAGGTATACTCCAAAACAAACCTCTCCTTATATCATTTTTTGTAGCAGGTCTTGCTGCAAGCAAATTTATTCAACAACCTTCCAACTTCCTGTTACGATTAAAAGACGAAGCAGCTTTGATATGGACGCAAAAAAATAAAGAAATGGTTAAACAGGAGGATTTTCAAGTGAATGTAGAAGATCTATGGAATAGATATCATGAGCCTTTAAAAAAATTTATCGCGTCAAGAGTCCGTGACCAATCGATGGTTGATGATATATTGCAAATCGTGTTTATGAAAATCCAAATTCATCTTCCGGGTCTAAAGGATGAACAAAGCATCCGCGGCTGGATCTACCGGATTGCCCGGAATAGCATCATCGATTTTTACCGAACAGAAAGATCAATTGATCAACTTCCTGATCATATTGAATTCAGCGATGAAGCCGATGAAGAAAACTTTACAAAGGAAGCGGCTGCATGTATCCGCTCCAGTATAAAAAAACTGCCGGAGAAATATCGGGTGGCGCTCGAACTGACCGAAATCCAAGGATTATCCCAAAAAGACTTATGCGAAAAAATGGACATTTCATATTCCGGGGCAAAATCAAGGGTGCAGCGGGGACGGGAAAAACTAAAACAGCTGATGATGAGATGCTGTCATATCGAATCTGATCGATATGGAAATATCATCGATTTTCGAATTATGAAGGAATAGCCGGAGCGCCATTGAGAAAATAAAAAACCGGTTCCTTCGAATAAAGGAACCGGTTTATTTACAGGCTTGAAACGATAAATTGGGCATGTCCGGAAAGTTCGAATTCTCCAAACCCGTGTGGCAGTAAAATATGATCGCCTTTTTTGAAGACATATTCATTTTCGCCGGATATGATGGAGCCTTCTCCTTTGATGACGCTCGTGAGGAGGAACGGCTTTTCCTGTTTGAATCCCGCTGATCCGGATAAATCCCACTTTTCCACAGAAAAATAGCGACATTCGATAAATGTGGTTACATGGAGATCATCCGTTTTTTCAGTATGAACTGCCGGCTGATGCGGCGCAGATGGAACGTCTATCACTTCAATGCTTTTTTCCAAATGGAGCTCGCGCAGATTTCCTTCCGCATCTTTTCTGTCATAATCGTATAATCTGTAGGTTGTATCAGAATTCTGCTGCGTCTCTAAAATGAGAATGCCTTTCCCGATCGCATGTACGGTTCCGCTTGGTACATAGAAGAAATCTCCCGGCTTCACCTTTACTCGCCTCAAGAGCCTGTCCCATTTTTCAAGCTGTATCATCGCTTTCAGTTCTTCCTTTGATTTTGCGTGATGGCCATAAATGATTTCCGCGTCTTTTTGGCAATCAATGATATACCAGCATTCCGTTTTTCCGAGCTCCCCGTTTTCGTGAGCATTTGCGTATTCGTCATTCGGGTGCACTTGAACGGATAAGTCTTGAGCTGCGTCCAGCATTTTCGTCAGAAGAGGAAAGCGGTCTCCCTCAAGGTGTCCGAATAAATGCCGGTGATGTTCCCATAATTCGCTCAGTGTGAGCCCGTTGTACGTTCCGTTTTGTACAACGCTTTGTCCGTTTTGATGTGCGGCAAAAGCCCAGCATTCCCCCGTTCGTTCTGATGGAATGTCATAGCCGAAAGAGGTTAAAGCGTTGCCGCCCCATATTCTTTCTTTGAAAATCGGTTCAAAAAATAATGGTTCCGTCGCCATCAAAAATCCCCCGCTTTATACGATTTCATTCAATAGCTTGTAAGCTTCTTCTTTTGTTTTGACTGCCAGCAATCGTTCCCGATAGTTGTCATCCATCAGTTTTCGCGACAGCATTTGCAGAAGTTTTAAATGTTCGTTCCCTTCACTTTCTTTCGGTACGGCGATCATAAAAATTAATTTCGCCTTTGTTCCATCAAGGCTTTTCCAATCTACTCCGGAACGCTTGATTCCAAATGCTACAGTTGGTCTTTTTACTGCGTCCGATTTTCCGTGCGGAATCGCAATATTCATTCCAATTGCCGTAGTGCTCTCTTGTTCGCGATTCAAAATCGCTTGTTTAAATTCGCTTGCTGAATGCAGGACGCCAGCACGGGACAATTTTTGAATCATTTCATCAATGATGTCGTCCCGGGTTTCACCAGATAATGTTGGTTCGATCAATTCTGTGCCGGTGATGTCAGTCAGCTTTTGGATTTCCGGCATTTCAATTTGTTTGCTTTCCGTTTGAATCTCCTGCTGCGGCATGTCTTTCGCCGCTGCGGCTTCACTTTTCACATCGTCTGCTCCGGGAATATCTTTTTTCAGCACATTGACTAAAAAAGCAGTGACAAGAGATCCGGCAATAACGGCAATGAAAAACATCAGTACATGATCGACTGCTCCTAGCACCGCGACTATTGGTCCGCCGTGGGCCACTCTGTCCCCCACATTGCCGATCATGGCGATCACAGAGCCTGTCATGGAACCTGCCATGATGCTCGGGATCACGCGCAGCGGATCTTGCGCTGCAAATGGGATGGCCCCCTCAGTGATGCCGAACAGACCCATCGTAAATGATGCTTTCCCCATTTCTCTTTCTGACGCCTGGAATTTTCTTTTTCCTAAAAACGTTGCAATCCCCAGGCCGATCGGCGGTATACAAATGGCGACGGCAATCGGTCCCATGATTTCGTAATTTCCTTCACCGATCATGGCCGAGCCAAACAGGAATGCCACTTTGTTTACGGGGCCGCCCATATCAAATGAAATCATGGCGCCCAAAATCAATGCCAGAAGGATCGAGCTGGATCCTTGCATGCCCGCCAGCCAAACCGTCAAAGATTCAAACACTTGCGCTACCGGAGCGCCGATCAAGAATACAAATGCCAATCCGACAATGAGCGAGGACAGCACCGGAATAATAATAATCGGCATAATCGGCTGAATCGCTTTTGGGACTTTTAATTTTTTGATTCCCAGTGCGGCATATCCTGCCAAAAATCCTGCGATAATACCGCCGAGGAAACCGGCGCCGCTTGCACTGCCGTAAAAACTACCCGTCGCTGCAATATATCCGCCGATCATACCCGGGACAAGTCCGGGTTTATCAGCGATGCTGTAGGCAATATATCCGGCTAAAATCGGAATCATGAATGTGAAGGAAGCGCTTCCGATTTGCTCAATGGTTTTCCAAAAAGAATCGTCCGGGATGACTAAACCTTTCGGCGTCTTCTCGCCTCCGAGCGTGAGTGCAACCGCGATTAACAATCCGCCGACGACAATGAATGGTACCATAAAAGACACACCGTTCATTAAATGACGGTAAATCGGATTTTGTTTTTTCTCTTCATTTTGATTGGCGGCAGGCGATGTTGAGCCTGATTGATAAACCGGGATATCACCTTTTAATGCCCTTTTGATTAATTCTTCAGGTTTGCGGATACCGTCCTGAACACCGACCGCCAACAGTTTCTTTCCGATAAAACGGTCTTTGCTGACAGAGCGGTCCGCGGCGATAATAATCGCGTCTGCTTCGCGAATGTCTTGTTCGGTCAGCTCGTTTTCCACTCCGATGCCGCCCTGGGTTTCAACTTTCATTTGAACGCCCAGTTTGCCGGCTGCTTTTTGCAGGTTTTCTGCTGCCATATACGTGTGGGCAATTCCGTTTGGACATGATGTAATCGCTAACAGTTTCATGTCAATCCTCCTTTGGCACAATATATTCATGAATTGTAGTAGGCCTTGTAACTACTGTATATCAAAATCATGAAGATAAAAGCGCCGTTTTTTACCGCAATTTCCGGCAAAATCGGCTTTTTTCCTGATCAAACAAAAAAGCAGGGCATCCTTTGCCCAGCTTTTAATAATCCAAATAAGATAAGAATCTCATCACATCTGTTTCCTTCGTCAGGTTTTGAATGAAATCAGGCTGCTCGCTCAGATAGGAAAGCTCATGAAACAATTGTCTTGCCATGCTTTGATCCTCATGTTTCACGGCCAGCATGAAGACAAGCGACACTTTTTCAGTCCCCCAATCAAGCGGCTCTTGTAACGTGGCAATGGCAATGACTGATTGTTTAATAAATTTTGCATTTGCATGTGGAATCGCGATGCCTGCCCCGATGTTTGTCGCCGACATTTTTTCCCGCATGACGGCATGAGCGGCGTATTCCTTTTCGACATAGCCTTTTTCATATAAAGCCGTTGCCAACTGTTCAATTAGTTTGTAGCGGTGTTCTGATTTTTGCTGCAAGAACACTAAAAAAGGAGTCGTATTATTTAACATCTGAAATGCTTTTTGCTTACGGCGGGATGATTCATCAAGCTGATCCATAAAAACGCCCAGCTTCCTCTCATCACCTGACTCCAAGAGCGGTGATACAACAACATGGGGAATCTTCAATTCTTCCAAGGATACCGTAGAGATGACAAGCTCCACATCACCGCGCCCAGCTAAGTAATCCGCTAAATCCGCTTTTGCGATGCAGTCGATCACAGCGATTTGATGAAATTTCCGTTCAATTTTTGTCCGTAGTAATTGCGACATTCCGATTCCCATATGACATACGATGACGGCCTTCTTTTTTGTCTGGCTGATGCCGTTCATGCGTTCGATAGCCGCTTGAAAATGCAAAGTAAGATATGCAGCTTCTTCCTCGGGAATAGAAAGGGAGAATGACTGATTCATATCCTCCAGAACGTCAACCACGGTATGAAACATATATGGATACATCTTTTTTATATCATTCAGCATTGGATTTGAGACAGAAAGGTCATAATTCAGCCGGTTTAACACTGTATTTAAATGAACGCCCAAGCCATTGATCAAAGCCTGATCCTTGCGGAAATCAAGCATTTTCAGTTCGGACACGCGGTCAACCAAATACTGCAAAACGTTAAAAAGCAAAGGGTTTTTAACGTTCTTCTCTTTTTCGATTGGATAGCGCACCTTCCCGCCTAAAATATGCAATGTTAAATACACGATCTCTTCTTTAGGGAAATGGATGGAAAAAACGTGTTCAAGCCGTTTCATCAATTCGGATGTCCATTGATACTCTTTTTTCTCCTGGACAATCGCCATTTCTTTTTGGGGAATGGCGATCGGCTGTTTCATTTTGATTCGGCGGATCATCAGCAATGTGTGCAATAATAGACTTTCAAATGTTTCGTCTGTGAAAAATAGAGAATGATGCTTTTGCAGTGATCGCAATTCATTCGCCGCAAATGTGACCTCATGACGCAAAAACTGCTTTTTAATAAATTGACTGGTCAATTCTTGATTATCAATCAAATCCGAGATTCTGGCCAATGCCTTTCTTTTATTCTTCTCATCTCCTTCTATCAACAAACCAAGCCGCTGTTTAGAAATCAATGTTAACTGAAACCGTTTCAGCCATTCTTTTATCATGTTCAAATCGCCTTTAATCGCGGATTTATTTAAAAAATGCTGCTCGGCGAGTTCTTTCGCTGTCACCGGCTTTGTATTCATCAGCAAGAGAAATGCAATTTGCAGCACTCTTTCTTCATCGCTTTGTTCATTTACGCGCTGATGTTCTTTGTGCAGCTGATGACTTAACCGCATTTTTTCATGTTCGTCTATTTGCAAGTACACGCCTGAGCCTGGTTTTCGAATAAGCTGAGCATTGGAATGTTCATTGAGGTAATGTTCAATCGTTTTCAAATCATTCCGGATCGTTTTTTCAGAACACTTTACCCTGTCTGCGAAATCTTGCACGATTAAGTAGTCCTCAGGTTCAGATAACAACAGATATAAAATTTCTTTTTGCCTAGTATTCATGAATGCCACCTGTTTTTCTATCCTTCCTGTATATGTCGCGATATGATGAATTGATAGTATAAGTATACTACATACGAAACCGTTTACATTATAAAGTGAAATAAAAGTGTCAAAAGTTCGATTTTTTACCGAAACTTCCGGAAAAATAGACTTTATCAAATAATGGAAGAATGAAACATGATGTTGCTTTCACAAAAAGAAAGAGTGGGTATCATGTATCGACCTTCACAAATTATACGGCTCTGAATCATCCAACACATTGTTTTAGTCGATTTTCACAGCTTTTCAAGCCTTTTCGTTCCCTGCTTGATTTTTATATTCGTGTTATTTCTTCATGCGGAACAAACGTTTCTATATAATTAGCAAGCTTGGTCATTTTGTAAATCAAATTTTTTATTTTAGCTGTATACGGTGACTGTTGACATGTCTAAGTGTGCTGGATAAATTGATTTGTGATCTCTGCTGCATTTTGATTGAATCGTGGGACTCTGCTATTTCGGCGGAAGTGTTTTGGCTTGTTTGCTGATCAGGCAAAAGAAGTCGTCAAGCCTTTTTTCATCTGCACTCATCAGATTGATATTATAGTTGATACAAAGATCCCCGATGACCTTATGTCCGCCACCCTTGGTAAGCGCCGAATCACTCGCTGATCTGCTGTTTTCAAGTCAAAGCCGGCTAAATGGTCTTCATTTGTTAAAAAAAGAATCGTCAAATTGACGGTTCTTTTTTTGTTTGCGGATGTTTTGAACTGTTCAAAAGTGCAACTCCGCCTATAATGAGAATGATCGCACATAACATCTGCATGTTAAACGGATCATTCCAAACCACAACGCCGATTAAAGCGGCTAATGCCGTGCCTACGCCTGACCAAACAGCATAAGCCAAGCTTAACGGAATCGTTTTAAGGGATAAGGAGATCAGATAAAACGAAAGCGCATAGCCGATTATCACTCCAATGGTTGGAAGCAAGACTGTAAATCCCTCCGACATTTTGAGCATTGCCGTCGCAAATACCTCTCCAATAATCGAAAATCCTAAATAAACATAGCCTTTCATCTTTAGCCGTCCTTTCTTAATGAGCTCCGCCTTTTGCAGCATTTAAAAGAATGATTCCGCCTATAATGAGAATAAGCCCAAACAGCTTTTTTCGATTAAACGCTTCTTTATATACCGCGATTCCGATCAAAGTTGTCAATGCTGTCCCCAATCCCGACCATATGGCATAAGAGATTCCAAGCGGCAGCGTTTTCAGTGTTAAAGATAAGGCATAAAAAGCCGTCCCGTATCCGATCACTACGCCAATGCTGGGCCATAATTTTTTAAATCCGTTTGCGGCTTTCAGCATGGAACTGCCGAACACTTCACCGGTAATAGCAAAGGTTAGTAGTACATAAGGGTTCACCGTTATCCCTCCTTTTTGGTCATCGCGAGCAACCGCCGAATGACCTCTTGCCGCATTTCCTTCTCTACGGGAGCGACATTTAGCATTTGAGCATAATAAAGACCGTCTATCGCCAATCGAATAATGGTCGCGGTGACCGGATCGATTCCGTCGTCATCCAGTTTGGACAGGATCGCTTGATAGCTGTGGGAAATATGTACAGATGCGTCCGGGTCCAGCAAAGAGGCTGCAAAAACACCCACATTCAGTTCAGCGTGATGTTCCAGGTCCAGTCTGGCCGCTTCTATTAATGCGCGGGTCCATTTTCCCTTCTCAATTGGATCAGCCTCAGCGGCTTTTGTTAAGGTTGCACCCATTTCCTCATAAATAAATTGCGCAAGCCCTTTTATCAACGATTCTTTATTTGGGAAGTGATACAGCAACCCCCCTTTGCTGATTCCGGCCCGTTTCGCTACTGCATCTAAGGTTAGGGCATTAAAATCATGGTCAAGGACGATTTGTTTCGCCGTATGTAAAATAAGCTGCCGTTTTGCATTCGCTTTTGATTCCATTTCAGTTCCCTCCTCGTAATTTTACTGTGCCGTCTGGACGGTTTTTTGTCAATTACAATACAATATGTGCAGAAAACTCATTCGATTCTAATAAGCTGCCTCCCTTTTTCTTTTGTATATAATTGTAGACGACCCACTATTTGGAATGTTATCATTGCTGTAGTTTACTGCGGTTTTAAGGAGATGATCAGATGCAAAGCGTAACGATATGGCTCGCGTTCGGCGCAGGGTTCTTATCGTTTATTTCCCCGTGCTGTCTGCCGTTGTACCCTTCTTTTATTTCTTACATTACGGGCTTTTCTGTAAGCGATTTAAAAAGCAGGCAGACAAAGGGCGTCAATCAAACGGTGCTGCTTCATGCGGCTTCTTTTTTGATCGGTTTTTCGTTGATTTTTTACATTATCGGCTTTTCGGCCAGCTCTGTCGGTTCGATTTTCTCTGAATATAAAAACCTGATCAGGATGCTTGGCGGGATTTTTATTTGTTTAATGGGTTTGTTTTTATTGGGGGTTTTTCAGCCGGCATTCATGTTGAAGGAGAGAAGGTTTTCGTTTAGAAAAGGAAAAATCGGCGTGTTGAATTCCATACTTGTCGGAATTATTTTTGCGGCCGGCTGGACGCCGTGTATCGGGCCCATTTTCGGAACGATTGCGTACGCCAATTTCACGAATCCCGATCCGGCCAGGACGCTTATGCTTGTGACGGCCTATTCGTTGGGATTTGCAATTCCGTTTTTAGTGATGGCGTTTTTCATCGGAAAGGTGAAATTTTTTACAAAGTACTCGCATGTGTTGATGAAAATCGGCGGAGGAATGCTCGTTTTCATCGGCATTCTCTTGTACACGAATCAAATCGTATGGATTAATATATGGTTTTCCGATCTTACGAATCTATTGTAAAGCAAGACGCCAAACTTCATCTATTTGGCGTCTTTTCGTTCTTTTTTTTCAGTTTGTTTCTTAAAACCATTTGCAAAACCCCACCGTGGCGATAGTACTCAATTTCTGCTTCACTGTCAAAACGTACGGTAACTTCGAATTCTTTTTTTGTTCCATTCGGTTTTAGTGCAATCGCTTTTATCATTTTACAAGGCGTGATATGTTCATCGATATGGAATTCAAAATGCTCTCTGCCTGTTAAGCCAAGTGTCTCTGCATTTTCGCCTTCCTTAAATTGAAGCGGAACAACCCCCATTAAGGCAAGGTTGCTTCGATGAATACGTTCGAAGCTTTGGGCAAGAACGGCTTTTACACCGAGAAGCTTTGTCGCCTTTGCCGCCCAGTCGCGGGAGCTTCCCATTCCATAATCCTTTCCGGCGATAACGAGCAGACCGGTTCCGTCCTTCTGATATTTCATTGCCGCATCATAAATGGATATTATTTCTCCAGTAGGGAAATAGGTGGTGACCCCTCCTTCTGTTCCCGGGGCCGTCTGATTTCTCAGGCGTATGTTTGAGAAGCCTCCGCGGATCATCACATGGTGATTTCCCCTCCGGGACCCGAAGGAGCTGAGGTCTCCCGGTTTTACCCCTTTCTCCAGTAAATATCGGCCTGCCTTACTGTTTTCGGGTATTGTTCCGCCTGCCGGGGAAATGTGGTCAGTCGTGATGGAATCTCCCAGCTTTGCAAGTACTCTAAGTTCCTGAAGCGGTCCGATTTCATCAGGTTCACTTGACATTTCCCTAAAGAACGGCGGATTTTGCAAATAGGTTGAATCAGGATCCCATTCGTACAGCAGTCCTTTGTCGGTATCTAATTGATTCCAATCTTTGTTTCCGGTAAATATTTTCTCGTTACGGTATTTATAAAGGTCCGGAGTGATGGTCTCGAATATCGCGTTTCGAATGTCAGAATCTTGGGGCCACAAGTCTTTCAGATACACATCATGGCCGTTTAAGTCTTTTCCTAGCGGTTCATCGCGGAGGTTGATATCGATTGTTCCGGCGATGGCATATGCGATGACCAATGGAGGCGACGCAAGGAAATTTGCTTTAATCAAGGGATGGATGCGTCCTTCAAAATTACGATTTCCTGATAATACACCTGATACGATCATATCGTTATCGATGATCGTCTTGGCCACTTCTTGAGAAAGCGGTCCCGAGTTCCCGACACAAGTTGTACAGCCGTAACCTACAAGGTAAAACCCCAATTTCTCAAGAAAAGGTAGCAGATTCGCTTTTTTTAAATAGTCGGTCACGACTTTCGATCCCGGAGCGAGGCTGGTTTTTACATGCGGGGGAACGGTCAGTCCTTTTTCTACCGCCTTTTTGGCCAGCAAACCCGCACCGATCATAACATTCGGATTTGATGTATTGGTACAGCTTGTAATCGCTGCTAAAACGATTGACCCGGTTTTTAATTTTGAGTTTCTACAGTTTTTATGATATACGTCGGCTGTTTTTTCGATTTCTTTTTGAGTTAGTCCATATCCGTGATGCTCGACCTGTTTTGTTAACGATCTTCTGAACGTATCTTTAACTTCTGACAGCGGCATGATATCCTGCGGGCGTTTCGGCCCCGCAACGCTTGTCTCGATCACTGATAGATCGAGTTCGATTACTTCCGTATAGGCCGGCTCTTCGGTATCGCAAGAAAAGAACAGCCCGTTTGCTTTGCAGTAGGTTTCTACAAGCATGACTTGCTCTTCTGAACGTCCTGAAAGACGCAAATAGTTCAGCGTTTCCTCGTCTATTGGAAAAATGGTCATGGTTGCTCCGTTCTCCGGGGACATGTTGGATACGGTGGCTCTGTCTGCAGCAGACAAGGCACTGACGCCATCTCCAAAAAATTCAACAAATTTTCCGACGACTTTTTTCTTTCGCAGCAGAGATGTGACGTAAAGCGCCAAATCGGTTCCTGTTGCTCCTGAAGGCAGCTTTCCTTTTAATTTGATTCCGATCACTTCAGGAGCCGAAAAATAAGACGGCTGTCCCAACATGGCCGCTTCAGCTTCGATTCCACCCGTCCCCCAGCCAACAACTCCGATTCCGTTAATCATCGGAGTGTGGGAATCAGTCCCTAAGCAAGTATCGGGATAAGCCGTATATTCCCCGTTGTCCCCCCTGCTTTTGCATATGACTTTAGCCAAGTACTCCAGGTTTGCCTGATGAATAATCGCTGTTGACGGCGGTACGGCACGGAATTTATCAAACGATTGAGTCGCCCATTTAAAGAACGCATAGCGTTCGTAATTTAATTCAAAGCCGCGTTCTACATTATGCTTGAATGCATCGGGCGTGCCGAATTGATCAACCTGTTCGGCATGGTCAATAACTAGGTCAACCGGAATGTCTGGATTGATCTGTTCCGGATCACCGCCCATTTCAGCCATTGCTGTTCTTAAGGATGCAAGGTCGACAACGACGGGAACCCCGGTGAAGTCCTGAAGAACGATTCGGGCAGGCTTAAACGGAATGTCAACGTTTTGTTTCATTTCATCGGTTCCCCATTTTGCCAGGTTTTCTATGTGCTCTTTCCTGATCACCTTCCCGTCATACTGGCGTAATAAAGACTCCAGTAAAATCTTAATTGAAAAAGGAAGTTTTGATACATTCGCTATACATGCATCTTCTAATGCCTGCAGGCGATAATAATAATATTTTTTTCCGTTAAGTAAAAAAGATGAGCGGGCGTCAAAAATCGTTTTCATGCTCATTATCGTATTCCTCCCTCTTCTGTTTCATGATTATAAATCGCCTTTCATGATTCTTCTCGCCGTACGGTTCAATCCGACGAATGAGACGTCACGGTCATCAGCGGTTAACCCGATATTTACTTCAGCAACTCCTTCCAGATGTCCGATACGGATGATTTGCTTCTGTTGGCATCCCTTATTTCTGGTAAGTCGGTTCGATTTAGTATCTTTCAGCAAAGAAGCCGCAGCCAAACAATATAAGCCGCTCCCAGCAAATGTACGTTGAAATTTGCCCATTGACAGCATTTTGGCTGTAATATCAATCTCCTCTGCTTTTATAGGTGTTCCGGCCGGCGTAACATATTCTTGCGCTGTGAAGCATTTTTTTGATGTTCGTTTTATAGATCGAAACTTGAACTGCTTGATCATGCGGAGCGGCTTTTACATACCCTTCATCGACCGCAAAGGTCCCGACAGCGGCCATTAGGTTTCCGCACGTACCTTTTTCCTTTGTAATCAACTAATTCTTCGCCAATCCCTATCTGGTAAAACGTCTAATCGATATCAGCGCCTTCGAACGATGACCGGTTGATAATGCAAACCTTGCTGGTATGAGACGTTCCGCTTCCTAATCCGTTAATTTGCGAAAGGTTATAAGAATCGATTCCATCTAAGAAATCTTCCTTTGCAGCACTGCTTCCTCAGGAAGACCCCTCTTAATAAAAAATAGCCCGCGGCTTGTACCGTCGCTGTAAACTGCGCACGGAACAGAAAACTGAGACATCTGTAATCAACCTCCATATCATTTCTGTCAATATATCGCTTATTTTAGTTCAGTTTTAGACATAAAAAAAATACTCATTTTTGATGATTAACAATAATAATTTTGAATATCTAAAACAAAAAAGAACCGTGAAGAAGGTTCTTTTGGAGAAGATTTCATAATGTTTGCCGGGCCAGATCAAGCTCTTTTATAAAGTCGATAAATGCGCGGACTGTGTTGATTTCAAGAATTTCATCGTAGTAACACATCCATGTTTCCCTTAAAATCCGATGTCCCTCCCGGTCTTTAATGTCTATTTTATTCACCTTTTCATCCTCAGCGAATATTCGTCTTGGAACGATCGCATATCCCAAACCGTTGATGATCATTTCTCTGCAAGTATCTACCTTGTCCACTTTTATCCCAATAAGGGGCGGTTCAGAATAGTTACTGACCCACCAGTTTTTCAGGATGTCTTCAAATGATTGTTCTGTCTGGTAATCGATTCGCGGAAGGCTTGGGAGATTTTGCAGATCGATGTCATCAATCGACGCAATGCAAATCGGTTCATTAAACAGCAAATGCCGCTGATCCGGCCATTCATAATTTCCGCGGATAAATCCGGCATGGACTTCCCGATGATACACCAGATTGTAAATGTCCCGGGACCAGCCGGTCGTCACTTGAAAGTCGACTTGAGGATATTTCATTTTGAATTTTTTCAAAATCCCTGGAAGCTGGTATTTCGTAAAATAATGGGATACGCCTATTCTTAATGTTCCGGTCACTTGCTGGCCCATATTTTGTACTTTTTCTTTAATGTCGCGAAATTTGAATAGAATTTCATCCGCGGCCTTTGCCAAAAACTCTCCTTGGGTTGTAAAATGAACCCCCCTTCTGTCTCTCTGAACGACGGTGACGCCGAATTCCTTTTCGATTTGACGGAGGCGTTTCGTTATAGAAGGCTGAGATATAAATAATTCCCGGGCCGTTTTTGTGATGTTTTTATGTTTATAAAGTGTTTGTATGATGATCCAGTCCTGATCCTTCATCCTTTCATCCCCCATGAGTCGTGTGAATCTGTTATGCAGACAGGTTATGTCTGTCAATATTATATTAACATTTTATAAACAGCATTTAATATGATTAGTTATTCATAAGTAAAATCAATTTGATGTTGGAGGAATGAAAATGAATAATATTTTGAATCGGCTTGAAGACATTCCGCCTCACTGTATTTCTGATGCCATGCAGGGACTGAACCATTTAGACCCCGCCATCAAACCTCTGAAAGAGAATGATAGAGCTTTTACCGGAAAAAATGCCTGTCGGAGACAACACAGTGGTGCTAAGAGCGAAACGGAAAGCGAGACCAGGAAATGCGTTAATCATAGATGCAAAGGGAACGACTGTTGCTGCAAGCGGCAAGGCAGGGATCTGCCCATTTCCTGCGGAGGGGTTCAGGTTCAGCCGGGAAATATTATTGCAGGCGATGCGGATGGAGTGGTGATCATCCCGCAGACAGGTGAAGAGACGATTTTTTTAAAAGCGCTGGAAAAGATGAATAAAGATCAAGAACGGGCAGACCATATTTCCGCGAATTCCCAGGCTGTGCGGCAGCATCTTGATGAGATTCTTTCAGAATAAAAAAGAAGGGCCTCCCCTGGGAGATCCTTCTTTTGATTAAGACCAGACGCTTACCGCCTCACTGCCTTTTCCTCAGACGGATATCGAGAACAAACGTGCCAAACGGCAAGAGCGATGCCATGAAAGCTCCGAGAACGCTGATGAACGCCCAGCGGTGAAGGAACCAGCATCAGCACAAACAGGAGAAACAATCCGTGTATCATGCCGAAGCTCTGAACAAGGCCGGAATAACCGGCAAAGTATTTAAACGGCATCGCGATGAAGAGCAATGGCCAAATAGGAGATTCCTTCAACCAATACCGATGACGCGCAGGAGCTTGATGGATGTTGTCATGAATGGAAACCTGCTTTCGACTGTGAATTTTATTAAAAATTAACGGCCGCGGCTTCTGCTTTTTTCAATCCATCTTCGATGATTTGTTCGGCCCGGTCTGGGAATTGGTTGTGTCCTTCGATAATGACGGTTGTCAAGTCTTTTACGCCCCAGAAATGCAGAATGTTATTCACATAGTTAACAGCCATTTCCGTTGATTGTGCAGGCCCTTCTGAGTAGACGCCTCCTCTGGCATTAAGAAGCGCCACTTTTTTGTCATGAATCAGCCCGACAGGTCCTTCAGGCGTATACTTGAAGGTCTTGCCGGCTTGTGAAAGGTAGTCCAGATATGTGTGAAGCACGGATGGAACGCTGAAATTCCAGAGCGGAAATGCGAAAACGACTTTGTCGGCTGCAAGGAACTGATCTAAATATTTCTGAACAAGCCCTGCAGCTTCTTTTTCAGCATCTGTCAGTTCCATGCCCTTTGCCAATTTAAACATCCCGTTGATCATATCTGTGTCATAGTAAGGCAGATTTTCTTTAAATAAATCCAGCTCTGTTGTTTGATCTTCAGGATGCGATTTTTTATAACTGTCCAAAAATGCCTGATAAAGCTTTACGCTCACCGCCTGTTCGGCCGGACGCGAGTTTGCTTTGATAAATAAAACCTTTGCCATTTAAAAAACCTCCATCGTTCAAGCCCTGTAACAAAATCTTCTATCCGCGGGCAGCCTGATAATATTGATTGACCGCGTCCCAGTTGACGACATTGAAGAAAGCGGAAATGTAATCAGGACGTTTGTTTTGATAATTTAAATAGTAGGCATGTTCCCACACATCAAGTCCGAGGACCGGTTTTTGACCTTCCATGAGCGGGCTGTCCTGGTTAGGTGTAGAGGTAATCACCAAACGGTCTTTGTCGACGGCAAGCCAAGCCCAGCCTGAGCCAAATCGTCCGGCCGCTGCTTTCGCAAATTCTTCTTTAAATTGATCATAGCTTCCAAACGTTTGATCGATCGCTTTTGCAATCTCGCCTGAAGGCGCGCCGCCTCCGTTTGGAGAAAGGATATTCCAAAACAGGCTGTGGTTTGCATGCCCTCCCCCGTTGTTGCGAACGGCTATGCGAATACTGTCGGGCACTGCATCAAGGTTTGCAATCAGCTCTTCAACAGTTTTGCCGGCGAGATCATCATGGCCTTCCAATGCTGCATTTAAATTATTCACATATGTAGCATGATGGCGGTCATGGTGAATCTTCATCGTCTCCTCGTCAATATAAGGTTCAAGCGCGTCAAAAGAATATGGCAATTCAGGAAGTTCATATTTTGACATGTTATTTCCTCCTCATATGTATGGATTAGGTTATGAATCTATTATAAATTCATTTTATAAACTTTTTCAACCATTAAGTTTAAAAAGTTGCCGGTAGTTTTTCTCCCTCCTCTGACTGATCGGTTCGATTAGCCCGCCAACAGTGACGAGAAGCCCCTTTTCAATCGGCGATTCGTGTTGGTTTTAAGGCGATGGCGCGCTTGTTAAAGCTTGGTTTCTTTTACTGAAATATGATAAACTTAATTGTTCAACATTCTTGAAAAAAGGCGGGTGATCAAATGGATTCCAGGCTCTCGACAAAAGATAAAATACTTGAACTGTTAAAAAAGGAGAAACAGCTGACCGTCAATCAGCTTTCTAACTATTTGGGAATAACCGAAATGGCTGTCAGAAAACATCTGAATGTGTTAGAGCGGGATTCACTTCTCACCATCAGCGAAGTGAGACAGCCGATGGGACGCCCGCTTCTGGTATATTCGCTGTCCCCTAAAGCCGAAGAGCTTTTTCCGAAAAACTATGAACATATGGCGGTTGAATTTCTTCATGATCTAAAAGAATTGCATGGTGAAGACATTATCGATTATCTGTTGGAAAAAAGAAGCGAACGGCAAAAAAACAGCTACTTGCCCAATATGAGGGGGAAGACAGCATCAGAAAAAATCGAAGAGCTTACAACGATCCAAAATGGAAAAGGCTATATGGCCGATGTTACAAAAATAGATGATGAAACATATGAAATCGTTGAACATAACTGCCCCATCTTCGCTGTGGCAAAAGAATTTAAAAAAGCCTGTGCCTGTGAGACCGAGATGTTTAAAAAAGTCTTGGGCACGGAACAGGTGAAAAGGCTGACATGCAGGGCTGACGATGGCGATCATTGCCGTTTTTTGGTGCTGTTCAACAAAACGAAAGAAGCATAGCAAATGAAAACCACCGGTATCGCTGCCGGTGGTTTTTCATGCTAGAACTCTCGTTTTTGATAAAAATGTAGAGACACAGTATATGACAATATCAGAATCAGCAGCAGCACACAAATTAAAAGCGCGATCGCCCCCGTCTCTGTTGCATTTTGGAGAAACGCTATGATGCTTTGATTCCAAGACGCCGGCCCCTGGTTTAAAAATTTGAATAAGCCTGATCCTCCAAATATGAATACGAAAAAGATCACCATATTGGCCATTCGCGATTTTAGATAGCCATACTTGAAAATCAGCGGAAACGATATCGAACAAAACAAGGTGACCGTGACCGCTGCGCCCAAAATTCCCGTTAAATTGAAAGAAATATCAAGCGGAGCGTTTACCAGCTTGATGACCAGATAAACGACATAGTAGATCAGAATGGCGAACGCGGCGTACACATAGATCGATGCGTATTTTGACAATACAATCGTGCTTTTCCTGATCGGAAGGCTGATCAGTATTTTATCGCTGTTATTTTTATCCTCCAAAGAGCTTGCGCCTAAGGCCAATTGATATGTGACGGCCAATACGCTGACCAAAAATCCGACTTGCCCGATGTTAGCGAGGGTAAAAGTGAAAAAGACCATTAATAGAATGGACAATTTTAACGCTTTTTTTTGCATCAAAATATCTTTTTTAATAAGATGGAACATCTTGATCACTCCTGCCAGTGGAAAACACCATAATATCTTCTAATGTAGGTTTTTCAATCATCACCGAATCCCCGAATTGCTGAACGACTTCCCGCTTATGTCTGGACAGCCCTTCAAAACCAAAGCGGTTTTTCTTAAGGCCGATCAGGATGCCTTCCCCTCCTGCATGGAGCGTGTCATGACTCCCTTTGACAATGCAATATTCTTCTAAAAGCTCATCCTTTGTCTTGCTTAATACCAACTGGCCGTTATTGATTAACGTGATATAATCGGCGACTTTTTCTAAATCTGATGTAATATGTGTCGAAAAGAAAATCGATTTGTTTTCGTCTTCAAGCAATGTTTGCAGAACATCGAGAAGTTCAGATCTGACAAGAGGGTCCAATCCCGAAGTCGGCTCATCCATGATAAGCAGATCTGCATGATGCGAAAGAGCGATCGCTAATGAGAACTTCATCTTCATCCCTTTTGACATATGTTTAATCTGTTTCTTTAGAGGGAGGCGGAAGTCTTTCGCATATTGCTGAAAAGCGGCTTCATCCCATCTGGCGTAAAACGGGCTGATGATCCCCTTCATTTCGCTTACGGTCAGCTCTTCGTAAAAATGATTTTCATCATAAACGAAGCCGATTCTCTGTTTAATCGCGAGATTATGCCGTTCATGATCCAGACCGAAAATATTGATTTCTCCCTGGTCTTTTTTGATTAAATTCATGATCAGTTTGATTGTTGTGCTTTTCCCCGCGCCATTTGGCCCGATAAAGCCCATAATATAGCCTTTTTCAAGGCTGAAATTAATGTTTTTTAATGAAAAATCTTTAAAGTTTTTCGATACATTCTTGATTTCCAATATCTTATCCAATGCTACCACCCCTCATATATCAGCCTGAGCATGTCTTGGAGCTCTTTCAAAGTTAAGCCGGCAAGCTTGGCTTCTGTAATGGCTTCAGTCATTTTTTCTTCGATCATTTTCACTTTCGTCTCCCGCAGCATCTCCGTGTTGATGGCTGCGACATACGACCCTTTTCCTGCAACGGTAACGATAAATCCTTCTTTTTCGAGCTCGTCATAGGCTCTTTTCGTTGTAATGACGCTGATTTTAAGTTCTTTGGCAAGATTTCTGATCGATGGGAGCGGCTCTGCTTCTGCCAGCTCCCCCTTT
Organism: Bacillus sonorensis NBRC 101234 = KCTC 13918; assembly: GCF_001592005.1. Classification (GTDB taxonomy): domain Bacteria; phylum Bacillota; class Bacilli; order Bacillales; family Bacillaceae; genus Bacillus; species Bacillus sonorensis. The sequence goes on along the minus strand of NZ_BCVZ01000003.1, from coordinate 83,192 downwards.
ACGATTTGTTCCTTGAATTGGTTTACGATCTGCATGTAGATCGGCTCATCAGAAGCATTTGAAATCAATATATTCAATGCATAACATCCCTCAATTCGTTATTACTGTATATATACAATATAAACAGTAATAACACCGTTGTCAACCTCGCTATAAAAAAAGACCTCCGCTTGATCTTGATATGGAGGTCTTTCATTTGAAGTAATGGCTTCCCCAGTCTGCCTGTGCCGGAATCTGAACAAAAGAGATATGTTCATCAACGATAACATGTCAGTATCCATCGGCATTTTTTCCCCGTGTCTTGCAGCAGGTATGGCATTCAATGGACACTGGTCTGGAAATGCGGCCGCATAAAAACAGCCGATCGCCCGTATCATGGGGATCGGCTGTTTCTAATGGTCGTTTTATTCCCCTATCTCCGCAAAACGTTTGATGCGTTCGCCGATTTCATCGCGAACCCGCTGGAAAAATGCCCATTTCTCTTCTTCGGTCCCTTCGGCTTTTGCCGGATCGTCAAAGCCCCAATGTTCCCGCTTGACGTGCGGAGGCGTCATCGGGCATTTGTCAGCCGCGTCTCCGCACAAGGTAACGACAAGGTCTGCATTGTTTAAGATGTCCGGATCAATTATATCCGACGTCTGCCCGGAAATATCGATGCCCGCTTCTTTCATGGCTTTCACGGCCTTCGGGTTCAATCCGTGAGCTTCAATGCCCGCGCTGTATACGTCCCATTCGTCTCCGAGATGTGATTTCGCCCAGCCTTCAGCCATTTGGCTGCGGCAGGAGTTTCCTGTGCATAAAAAGTAAATCGTTTTCTTTGTCATTGGTTATCGTCTCCTTTGTTAGTGAATGATCAAAAGCCAAATATATAGTCCGACAAGCGTGATGAAAAGCGTCGGAATCGTTAAAATGATTCCTGTTTTAAAATAAGTTCCCCAGGAAATTCTCACACCTTTCAATGAAAGGACGTGAAGCCATAAAAGTGTCGCCAGTGAGCCGATCGGCGTGATTTTCGGACCGAGGTCGGAGCCGATGACATTGGCATAGATCAATGCTTCCCTCATGATTCCGTGGGTATCCGTGTGCTGAATGGCAAGCGCATCAATCATAACAGTCGGCATATTGTTCATGACAGAAGACAGAATTGCCGCGATAAAGCCCATGGCGATCGTTCCGGCAAACATTCCTTGATCAGCGGCAGCTTGTATCACCTGAGAGAGGACAGCTGTTAAACCGGCGTTTCGCAAACCGTATACGACGACATACATGCCAATCGAGAAAAAGACGATCGCCCAAGGGGCGCCTTTCAGCACTTTCTTCGTTTCAACAGCCGAACTGTTTTTCGCTGCCATTATGAAAATAACGGCAATTACCCCTGCAATGATGGATACGGGAATGGAAAAGAGCTCGCTGACGAAATAGCCGGCTAAAAGAATGGCTAATATAAGCCATGACAAGCGGAATATCTTCTCATCTTTAATGGCTTCCTTCGGTTGTTTCACATATGTCATGTCATAATGCCGCGGGATGCTCTTTCGGAAAAACAAATAAAGGACGACCATGCTTGCTAAAAGTGAAAACAGATTTGGAACGATCATCCGCGCCGCATATTCAATAAAGCCGATATGAAAGAAATCTGCCGAAACGATATTGACAAGGTTGCTGACAACAAGCGGAAGCGATGTGGTATCCGCAATAAATCCGCTCGCGATTATAAATGGAAATACGAGTGCCTCTTTGAAATTCAGGGCGCGTACCATCGCAAGAACAATCGGTGTCAAAATCAACGCAGCCCCGTCATTGGCAAATAATGCGGCGACAATGGCGCCCAAGACGGATACGTATATAAACATCCTGATCCCGTTTCCCTTTGCTGCTTTGGCCATATGCAAGGCAGCCCACTCAAAAAATCCGATTTCATCGAGAATCAGCGAAATGATGATGACCGCGACAAAGGTCAATGTCGCATTCCATACGATCCCCGTGACATCCAGAACATCCTGGACATCAACGACTCCGGTGATGAAAGCCAATACGGCGCCGCCGCAGGCTGACCAGCCGATCGATAAATTCTTCGGCTGCCAAATCACGAGTATAAGCGTCAGCAGAAAAATCACGGCTGCTAAAATCGTTGAAGACAATTTCATTCCTCCTTTATGCTATGTATCAAATCTTTTATATAAGCAAATTGTTATATAGTCTATGGAAAGGTGTGCAGCCTGCGGCTTGCAGGCGCTTCACTGTCCGGCGAATCTGTTTGTGCAAAACCCTAGCCGCATGACACTGGCTTTGCTTTTTGTTTGACCGCTTGAAGAACATCATCCTCTAATTGATTGAGAACGGCTTCTACTAATTCGCGTTCCGGAAAATCGTCACGCAGTGAATAAAAACGCCACTGTTCCCTTCGGTCTTCCTTGATCATGTCCGCCTGTTTCAATTTGCGGATATGCTGGCTGACCGCGGGCTGGCTCGTTTCGAACATGTCGACGAGCTGACAAACGCAATACGGTTTTTCTTGAAGCAATTTCAGCATGAGCAGTCTTGTCGGGTCGCTTAATATCTTCATACAGTTCACGGTTCTTTTGCAATCAAGCTTCGTTTGTACAGCCATGCCACTCCCCTCCTGCCTGATAAATGTCAACAATCATTATATAAACATTTTCTTATATAATCAATAAGTAATTTTGTTGATTGCTTTACCGGTTTTACAGTGATAACGAATGAGGAAAGCTAAAAGCAAGAACGATCGCTTTATGATCGATTTTCAATCCAGCCTCCCAGGATGATTTATCAAGAAATTGCAGGAATTTCAGTTTGTCCAGATGTCATGACGGAAAATGGGGCGGAAAAATAAAATCTCCGCTTTGGAGGCACCCTAATTGAGAATCCATTGAACAGGCGGGATATCCATGAACCTCAGCATTATGACGTTTAATATTCATCATGGAAAGGGAAGCGACCGGCGCCTTGATCTGCAAAGGATCGCCGATTTAATTGCTGAAAGCGGGGCCGATATCATCGGTCTTAATGAAGTGGATCGGCATTTCTCCAAAAGAAGCCGCTATGAAGATCAGATCAGCTGGCTGGCGAAAGAGCTGAAGATGGAGCATGCGTACTGCCCTTCTCTGTCGCTGCGCTCAGAATGCTCTTCACCGGCAAGACAATATGGAAATGCCCTTTTGACGCGGTTTCCGATTGTGGATGAACGGCATCATAAGTTTGATTTTGTCCGAGGGGTGATTGAGGGAAGGTCATTGCTTGAAACAGCCGTGCAGATCGATGGGCGGCTGGTTTATCTGTTTGTCACGCATGTAAGTTTAAATCCCTTTCTTCATAGAAAACAAACCGGCTACATCCTCAGAAGGATCAAACAGCTTGATCAGCCCGCGATTGTATTGGGTGACTGGAATATGAAGCCCCGCTCCGGAGGCTGGAAAACGGTCACAGAGCTGCTCTCCGATGTATGGGAAGCTGCCGGAGGCGGACCTGGTTTTACCTATCCGTCCAGGCGTCCGAAGAAACGGCTCGACTATATCTTTGCCAGTCCTTGTCTTCAGGTGGTTCAGGCTGAAGTCGTTACCATGAATCCGGGAGCTTCTGACCATTTGCCGCTGAAGGCCGTGATCAAAATGTAAAAGGACGGACATTGGATGCCGTCCTTTTACGCCTTTGCGATCCCTAACAATACGCCGGCTGTTACGATTAGTATAATCCCGATGATAATCCCGATCAGCTGGCGTCTTGTCTTTTTCTCGCCAAGCAGAATGATTCCGCCGAGCGTAGAGATGATGATCCCCATCTGTGATAAAGAAAAACTGGTCGCTACACCGACCCGCGGCTGGGAAATGAATAAAAACATATTTCCCGCCGCCCAGACTAAACCGGGAATAATATTTTTAATTACATAAAAATTAAACGGATGGTGTCTGAATGTAAACAGCAATCCTCCGGCCACCATTCCGATGGCTTGCGGAAAAAGAGCCGCCCAGCCGCTGACATGAAAGAAGCGCGCGACTACGACATACACAAGATAACCCAGTGTTGAAATCAACAAAATGATGATTCCTTTTTTCATATCTCCGTTTTTTTCTTCAGATTTTTGCCGGCGGTCTTCCAATGATGTCAATACGACTCCGGCGATGATGAAGATCAGCGCCAGTACACCGAGAACGATCGAAATCGTTGTCGCCCATTCATGAAAAACAAGGACGCCGAATAACGAGGTCGACACGAGCTGAAGCCCTGTAGAGATCGGCATTGTTTTTGAAACGCCGATCAATTGGATGCTTTTCAGCTGATTGGTTTGGCCAAGCGCCCAAAATACACCGGAAATGATACCAACCGCAAAAATTTTGGGGGATAATTCAGGTTGAACGACAAAATAGACACCGACTGAAAAAATTAAAGCGCCGATCGTCGTTCCAAGCACCTGGCTGTATGGTCCGCCGCCTAATTTGACATTAAACAATACAATGCTGCCCCAGAAGATTGCGGGTAAAATGGCTAAGAAAATATCCATGTGAATGTAAACCTTTCTTTTTGTGTCTTTACTTCTTAAGGTTTACTGAAACGGAATTTTTAAAACAAAAAAATACCCCGAAATGACATTCGGGAGTATCCACTTGTTTCAAACCGGATGCACGTTTTTGAAAAATAAAATCCCGTCATACTGCTGGGCGGGGATGAAGGACATCCGCATACCGCCGCCTTCAAACACCCTCCACTTTTTTCGCCCCCATTCCAGATTGCATGGTATAAACGAATTTTGCTGTGGCGAGTGGCCGAGCTGCCATTCGATATGTGTTGGATTGATTTTTTTAATCGGCTAATCCCGCCCATTGTAATCACCCATTCTTCCTTCTTTTGCGTACAAACCGAGAACAAAACCGTCTTCTTTCATAAACGCCGGCAGGTTTTTCAGCCGCTATTTGATCCATAAAGGCCGGAACCCGCTTCCGTCAACTCTTTTTGTACGGTTCTTTTTCGACGGAAGGTCCTGTTGTTCCTTTCTTTTTGTCAGGAAGGGTCATGAGATGTTTCCCGCTTTGAATTGAGCCAGGGCATTTCGGGAATCAGAGCGGGGGTGCGGTACAGGTCACTCGTCAGCCTGTCTTTGACGCCGAGCGGGTTGCGGTTTAAATCCTTCAGGCTGAAATGAATGCTTCCTGACACATGCGATGTGCGGTTTAAGGCGATCTGCCTTGGGTATTCTTCGGGATCGGACCAGGCCGGATCAGAGTTGTTATTGATTTTATAGGCTGCTTGTCCAATATATAAATGAACGGGGCGGTTATTGACTTCATTCTTCCACCAGTCGACTAAGATGTCATAGGCTGCCGGGGCAAAACCGATGCTCCAGTAAATTTGCGGGGCAATGTAATCGAGGTATCCTTTTTGAATCCATTCTCTCGTATCTGCGTAAAGATCGTCATAATTGGTCATTCCTGCTGTCGTGTTCGATCCTGTCGGGTCATCTGCTTTGTTCCGCCAGACGCCGAACGGACTAATTCCGAATTTGACATTCGGTTTTTCTTTTTTAATAGCACTGTTGATCTGTTTAACGAGCTGGTTGACGTTGTCTCTCCGCCAATCCTCAATATTGGCAAAGCGGTCTTTTCCGTATTGTTCATACGTATCAAAGTCGGGGAATTCTTTGCCCGCTATCTTATACGGGTAAAAATAGTCATCCATGTGAACAGCGTCTATGTCATAGTTTTTGACGACTTCCTCTATTCCTTTGACGATAAAATCCTGCGCTTTTGGAATGCCGGGATTGTAGAACAGCTGGCTTCCGTAGGCGACAACCCAGTCCGGATGCTTTCTCGCCGGATGATCTGCTGACAGCCTGTTCAAATCGGTATGATTCATCGTGATTCGATAAGGGTTGAACCATGCGTGAAATTCGAGATCTCTCCGGTGCGCTTCTTCAAGCAAAAAACAAAGCGGATCATATCCCGGGTCTTTTCCTTGGATCCCTGTTAAATATTCAGACCATGGTCCGTATGCGGAAGGATAAAAGGCGTCAGCCGTCGGTTTGATCTGAACGACGACAGCGTTCATTCCCATCTCTGTCACATCATTCAGCAGCTTCAGGTACTCCTCTTTCTGCTGCTCCACTGTGAGGCCCTTTTGCGAAGGCCAGTCGATGTTTGTGACAGTGGCGATCCACACCGCCCGGAATTCCCTTGATTGGCTGTTTTCGCACATCACGTTCATGAGCATCCACCCCTTTTAGAAAAATTCTGAACTTTCTGTTATTATATGTCAAAACGGTGCATTTGTATAGGATAACAGGCTAAGACTTTTTGTGTCTTAGCCTGTTGTATGAAGATGGTCTTTGACGTGCTGCATCAGAAATTGGACAAATGGCTCATCCCTGACAAGCCAAGCCGCATAATTCCGCTTGATAAACCGCTCGGCTTCTTGAAAGGAAGCAAAGGTTTCGTGCTGTATGACCCCGTTCAATTGAATGTTCCAGCCGTTTTCGGCCGGAAAGAGGAAAAATTGATCCTCTTCTCTGTTTGCATAAAGCGATCCGTTTTCAGATTCTTTCAGATTATATATGTTTCTGAAAGCGTCGGCTCTAAGCGGTTCAATCGGAAACGGCTCTTGTACGAACAGCCTGAACACTTCGTCTGTCAGCGGGCATCCGGCTGCTTTGGCATGGCCTCCTCCGCCGAATGTGCCGGCGATCTCTGAAACGTCTGTTTCATCATGAATGGTGCGAAGGCTCACCTTTTTACCGCCCATATTCAAGATCGCAATATAATCAAGGTGGGGATATTCCTTCCCCAGCTCGTTTCCGACTTCTGAATGATAGTTTTCGGCATAGACGATTCCGACACAGTGCCCGTGAATAAAGGTCTGTACGATTTCCCGCTTTTTCCTGCGAATGTACCGTTCGATTTTTTCTTCTTCCATATCGAGAATTTTTTCCTCGAATTCGTCAAAAGAAAATTCGCCGTTCTCTTTCAGGCGCCGGAGCATTTTTTCTTCAAATTCATCGATGGACACCATAAAAAACAGGTCATTCAGCCGCTTCGCCTGAAGTGCGCCGGCTTCTTCCCATTGCCATGTGTCATAAAGCCGGACGAGCTCGACAAACTGATCCATCGCTTTCGTTTTCTCGATCAGGCCGTTTTCAGCCAAGTATTCATAAAAAAGAGAAGTGGCTGAGGCGAGTCTTCCGTCTTCATATTCGACTTTTACCATTCCCCATGGGTATTCGTTCAAATGGAGCGCTGTTTTATGGTGATCGATGAGTTTGACCTGTCCGCCTGCTTCGGCATATTCATTCAGCCTGTTTTCATTTTCTTGATGAACGGATAAATCCGTGATAAATAAACCGCCCTTTTTTTTTCCTTTGTCTTTCGCTCTGTCTAAAAACCGTTCAACCTGGACATCCAGGCCTGTGACGGAGTTGTAGCGTACCTCCACCTGCTCGCCAAAGGCCGCCTTTGCGATGATTCCGCAGCCGACTCCGTCCAGGTCATTATGAGAATACAAATGATACATCATGCTGTCCACCCTGCTTATGTTTATTGTTTTTATAGCCTGCCGTTTTTATATAGGGAAGCAGGTTTCACTTCCAACATCTGTTTTACTATTGTAAAAAGGCGGCGTTTTTATGCAAGTGTTTCGGTAAACGGCTTCCTGAAGTTTACATGAGCAGTCAAACATCTGTATGCATGTTCAATCCGTTCTTCATCGGGAGGTTCGACCTCTTTTAATGGGTATTCAAGTCCAAGCGCTTCCCATTTGTAGACACCGAGCTTGTGGTATGGGAGGACTTCAACCTTTTCGACGTTTGAAAGGCCTCCGATAAACGTTCCGAGCCGGTTCAAATCGTCATCAATATCCGTGATGCCGGGAACAAGGACATGGCGGATCCAGACAGGGATATGATGATCGCTGAGGAATTCGGCGAACTCCAAAATATGATCATTCGGCATTCCGGTTAGTTTCATATGCTTTTTACGGTCGATTTGTTTTACATCCAGCAAAACGAGATCGGTATATTGGATCAATTCGCTGATCTGCTCCTGGAATGCGTCTGCCTTGGAATAGCATCCGCCCGAAGAATCAAGCGCCGTATGAATGCCGTGTTTTTTGCAGGCCTTGAACAGTTCGATCAAAAACGGCAGCTGTAAAAGCGGTTCTCCCCCGCTCACTGTTATCCCGCCTCCGGAAGATTTCATATACGGGAGATAGGATTGGATATCATCGACGATTTCAGAAACGGACATTTGTTTTCCTGTTCCGATTTCCCAGGTATCCGCATTATGGCAAAACTGGCAGCGCAATATACAGCCCTGCATAAAGACGACATAGCGAATACCCGGCCCATCGACCGTGCCAAATGTTTCAATCGAATGGATGCGACCGTGCATCATGTGGATCACCCCTTGTGATGGGAGCGGAGCGCCGAAGGACGCCCCGCATGATTGATGTTACATGGTTTCATGGAATGTGCGGCTGATGACGTCTAACTGCTGTTCTTTTGTCAGCTTAATGAAGTTCACCGCATAGCCTGATACGCGAATGGTTAATTGCGGATACTCCTCTGGATGTTCCATCGCATCCAACAATGTTTCCCTGTTGAATACGTTAACATTTAAGTGATGGCCCGCTTTTTCGGCATATCCGTCAAGAATGCTTGATAAATTGGCAGCGCGGCTTGCTTCATCTTTGCCGAGAGCTTTCGGGATGATGGAAAACGTGTTCGAAATTCCGTCCAACGCATAGCTGTAAGGAAGTTTTGCCACTGATGAAAGGGAAGCAAGCGTACCTTTTGTATCGCGTCCGTGCATCGGGTTTGCTCCCGGGGCAAATGGTTCACCCGCCCGGCGGCCGTCTGGCGTATTTCCGGTTTTCTTCCCGTATACGACATTTGATGTAATCGTTAATATGGACATTGTCGGCATGGATTTCCGGTATGTCTGGTGTTTGCGCAGCTTTTTCATAAATTTTTCAACAATGTCGACAGCGATGGCGTCCACGCGGTCGTCATTATTTCCGTATTTCGGGAAATCGCCTTCTGTTTCAAAATCAACGGCAATGCCATTTTCATCCCTGACCGCTTTCACTTTTGCATATTTAATAGCGCTTAACGAGTCAGCGACAACGCTCAATCCCGCGATTCCAGTCGCCATTGTGCGAAGAATTTCAGTGTCATGGAGCGCCATTTCCGCCCTTTCATAACAATATTTATCATGCATATAATGGATGATGTTCAGCGTGTTGATATACAGCCCTGCAAGCCATTCCATCGTTTGATCAAACTTATGCATGACTTCATCATAATCCAAAATGTCTGAGGCGACTGGCGGCATTTCCGGTCCGACCTGCATCTTATGCTTTTCGTCTTTTCCGCCGTTAATCGCATAAAGAAGCGCTTTCGCCAAGTTGGCGCGTGCTCCGAAAAACTGCATTTGTTTGCCGATTGCCATTGCTGATACACAGCAAGCGATACCGTAATCATCACCATATTCGGGACGCATGATATCATCATTTTCATACTGGATCGAGCTCGTTTTTATGGACATTTTGGCGCAGTATTGTTTAAAGCCATCAGGAAGTCTGACAGACCAAAGTACGGTCAAGTTCGGTTCAGGTGCAGGACCCAGATTGTCCAACGTATGAAGGAATCTGAACGAGTTTTTTGTGACAAGAGCGCGGCCGTCTTGTGCCATTCCTCCGATTGATTCTGTTACCCATGTCGGGTCGCCGCTGAACAATTCATTGTATTCCGGCGTACGGGCGAATTTTACTAAGCGGAGCTTCATGACGAAATGATCGACAAGCTCTTGTGCCTCCTCCTCTGTCAGCACCCCATTCTGCAAATCTCTTTCAATATAAATATCCAGGAACGTTGAGACGCGGCCAAGGCTCATCGCGGCTCCATTTTGCTCTTTAATGGCGGCCAAATATCCGAAGTACAGCCATTGAAACGCTTCTTTCGCATTTGCAGCCGGCTGTGAAATGTCAAAGCCGTATCCTGCGGCCATCTCTTTCAATTCTTTCAATGCCCGAATTTGCTCTGACAGCTCTTCGCGCAGCCTGATGTTTTCTTCAGACATGATGTTTGATGTGCCGGCTGCATCTTTTTTCTTTTCGCTGATTAAGAAATCCACACCATAAAGAGCGACCCGGCGGTAGTCGCCGATGATGCGTCCGCGTCCGTATGCATCGGGAAGACCTGTAATGATTCCGACCTTGCGGGCCAGCTTCATTTCATCTGTATAGGCGTCAAATACACCTTGGTTATGCGTTTTGCGGTAGTCTGTAAAAATTCTTTCGACTTCCGGATTTAAATCAAATCCGTATGATTGGCAGGCTTGCTTTGCCATGCGAATGCCGCCGAATGGCTGAAGGGAGCGTTTGAATGGCTCATCTGTCTGAACGCCGACCACTTTTTCCAGGTCTTGATTTAAATAGCCGGGTCCATGCGATGTGACGGTTGATACGATTTCCGTATCCATGTCAAGAACACCGCCGTTTTCACGCTCTTTTTTCGATAACTCCATGACTTGATCCCATAATGCAGTTGTCGCTTCGGTTGGAGGCTGCAGAAACGATTCGTCGCCTTCATAAGGCTGAAAGTTATTCAGAATGAAATCCCGTACGTTTACTTCTTTTTGCCATACATTTGTGGTGAAGCCTTTCCATTGTTCCATCTCGTCCACCTCTTTTTTTAATCATTTTTATAACAGCTGTTACATATATATCTTATGATCTGTAGAACAGGTTTGAATGTGAAAAAAGTCACAAGTATGTGAAATTCTTAACAAAGTTCGTAGAACTTACACAAATTGAAGATGCAGCCCTTAGAAAACAAATTCATGATTGAATCTGTATTATAATAAAAGAAGAAAAAGTCAAAACTGTTATATATAAATCAAAATACCGAAAAACGGCGCGTTGTCTCCATTTAGGACAAGAAAAACACCCGCTTCTTAAGAAACGGGTGCTGTCATTGGGCGGCTAATACCTCGGCGATTTTGTCTTCGATATCTTTTCCTTTCTCATCATCAAGCAGCTGATTTAAAATGACAGAGAAAATCAACGTTTCTCCGCTTTTTGTATCAACATAGCCGGATAATGAACTGACGGTCGACAGCGAGCCTGTCTTTGCCTTTACTTTACCTTTGAGGGCCGGATTTTTCATACGGTTGCGCAATGTTCCGCCGGCCATTCTGTCACTTTCGCCGGCAACCGGCAGTGAATGCAGAAAAACGGAAAACCATTTTTTATCCTGAACGGAAAATAACAGATTTGTGATCTGATGTGCGGAGATGAGATTGATATGGGAGATTCCCGAACCGTCTCTCAGGAGGATGGCGTCTGGATCAACGGCAAACCTCGGAAGCGTTTCTTTTAAAACGCCAAGCCCTTTCTCCCAGCTCCCTTCTTCTTTAACCGTCCTTCCCATCTCCTTGACCAATGTTTCGGCATGGCCGTTGTTGCTGAGCTTCATAAACGGCACCATCAGCTCTGAAAGCGGCATGGATTGATGGGTTGTGACACGGTGCGCGTTTTGCGGCGAGACGCCGGTTTTTGTTTTTCCGAGCACTTTGATGCCGTGCCGCTTGAGCGCCTGCTTAAACAAATCAAGAGCATAGCCGGTCGGTTCCCAAACAGCGATCCATTCCCTGACTCTTGATGTTTCCATCGGGATCGTGCCTTTGATATTGATCGTATTTGTGCCATGCTCCCTTGCGATTGTGATCTCTTTTTTTCCGTCGGCGGGGACGGTTTCGGCATGGTTGGCGATGTTTACATATGCCGTTTTTGGAGATACCGTAACCTTTGGTTTTTGCCCGGTTTTTCCGCCAGGGTTCACCTCGATGATCACTGTGCCTGCATCATAATCTTCATTTGGCGATGCGGTTAATGCGGAAATCTGTGCTCCGTAATATGTATGTTCATCGCTCCAGGATATATCTGGCGAATAGCGGACATCGTCATACCAAGTATCATCCCCGACAAGGTTTCCGCGGATCTGCCTGATTCCTTTTTGACGGATGCTTTTAGCCAGCTTATCAAAATCCTCTGTTAACAGTGTGGGATCGCCTTTTCCTTTTAAGTAGAGATTCCCTTTGACCTTTTTCCCTTGGACAGGCCCGTCAGCCAGCACCTCTGTTGTAAAAGAATAATCTTCGCCAAGCACAGAAAGAGCAGCGGCGGCGGTCAAAAGCTTCAGATTGGATGCGGGTCTCATTCTGACGTCTCCCATATGGCTGTATACGACCTTTCCGGTGTCCGCCGATCTGACGCTGATTCCCGCAAGCGCTCCTTTTAAGTCAGGCTCATTTTTTAATATCCGGTCAAGTTCGGCGGCAAGGCCGTCGTTCTTTTCAGTCGCATGGACGGCAACCTCTTCTCCAACTGTGTGGGACGCAATCCCCAGAACGAATATTATCATGATGCACAGGCAAAGCTTTACGGTTTTGGACATTCAGTTCCCCCCTTCCGCTCATGTTTTAATACTTTATTGCAAAAAGGGGCGGGATATACTTCGAAAATTGTGTAGTGTGGGCATTTGAAGCTGCCTGGAACAACAGTAAACTAAAAAATTCAAAATATTTCATTTCCCCGTCAAATTTACGGCATAAAAAAGCACCACTTATAGTTTACACTATAAGTAGTGCTGGAATTTTATTAGTAAGCCAGGCTGAATAGACCTTTAATATGGCTTAGGTAGCGCACGTTGCTTGCCTCTTTCATTAAGGAAGCAGGAAGTCCTTTCAGGGCTGTTGAGTTAGCGCCGATGATCGCAACTGCATCTTTGCGGCCAAGGCTTGCAAGCGTACCTGAGTTGACAGGGCTGAATGTTTCAAGAGATTTGTTTTCTAAGTATGCGTATAGGTTGTAGCCGATCAGTTCGCCCATTTGCCATGCAATTTGTGCTGTCGGCGGATATGGACGGCCGTCCGGACCAAAGACGACAGCGCTGTCTCCGGCAACGAACACATCTTCATGTGAAGTAGATTGAAGGAATTCGTTCACAGTCGCGCGTCCGCGGTTGACTTCAAGGCCTGATTCGCCGACAAGAGGATTTCCTTGTACGCCGCCAGTCCAAACAAATGTGTTGGCAACTACTTTTGATCCGTCTTTCAGATCAATGACGTTCCCCTCTACATTTGTGACAGGAAGACCTGTTAAGAATTCAACGCCGCGTTTTTCAAGGCTGGCAGTCGCGCGTGCGATAAGATCATCCGGAAGAACAGGAAGGATTTTCGGCCCTGCTTCAACCAATTTTAATTTGATTTCTTTAAGGTTTACACCGTATTTTTTCGTAAGATTTGGCATGATGTCAGCAAGCTCACCGACAAGCTCGACGCCTGTTAAGCCGCCTCCCCCGATAAGAATTGTTGCATCAGCTTCATTTTTTGTTTTGGAGTATTCGCGTACGCGTTCTTCGACATGCTTGAAGATCTTCTTCGCATCATTTGCGGATTTAAGAACCATGCTGTTTTCTTCAAGTCCAGGGATGCCGAAGTAAGCCGTTACAGAACCGAGGCCGACTACGAGCGCATCGTATGTTAGCGTAGAACCGTCTGAAAGAGCGACTTCTTTTTTATCAACGGAAAAAGAGTTTACTTTTGCGATTTTAAGATCGATGTCTTTTCCTTTGAAAAGCTTTGCAAGCGGCATAGCGATGGCTTGTTCTGAGACGTTTCCTGCCGCAAGACGGTGCAGTTCCGTAATGATCTGGTGAGTCGGGTATTGATTGACCACTGTTATTGTTGCTTCTTCTTTACTGTAATGTTTGCGTACTGTTAAAGCAGAAAGTAATCCGCCGTAACCAGCGCCTAGAATGACTATATGTTTTGACATCATGAATCCTCCGTCCTTATTCTAAATGTGTTCTGAAGGTATTATTTTTGTTTTTCGCGTTCTGACATGATTTGCAGGTAGCTTTGGACAAAGCGGAACAGTTTTTGAGCCTGCGGATCTTTAAGCATTCTCAGAAGACCGAACAGTCCGATCACTTCATTGCTTTCGTCAGCGCGGTCTTTTGCTTCGATCGCCGTCGCCGCGATATCTTTCGCCGTTTCTTTTACCGGCTCGAGAATTTCTGTAATGGCACCTACAGTATCGCTTTTTAATACTTCGTCAGTCGCCACGGATTGCGCGAAATCGTAAGACTTCGTCAAAATGTTTACCAGTTCAGTCAGCTTTGGAAGCTGGTCGACTAGAACAGTCAAAGACTCCTGTACTTCAGGTTTTAGCAGCTGATCAATGAGATCGCGTTGGCTTTGGCTAACAGATTCGTTTGTTTGATCGATTGTTTCCGGCATAACCAATTCTCCTTTACAATAAGCAATGTGCTATTTTTTGCAGGAAGTTCTTTCTGATCGGAGTTTGTGAATTTATGCACAAACAAATCCGCAGAGAAAGAGCCCCCCTGATGTGTTTGTTTTGCTTCTTTCAGTACCCCTGTCAATGGACTGAAAAACTTGCAATCTCAAAACACGATATATTTTACTATTAAATGATAACATTTTTTGAACAAAAAATGAACGTGATTGTTTCTGAAATGAAATAAAATCGTATAAAACTTGAAAAATGCCGCTTTTTCATCCCTTTCATTTCCTTAATTGTGACTTTTTTATCAGTTCCCCGCCGGTTTTGTAGCGTTGGGGGCAGAACAATACGCTGTTTTAGTTTACATAATATATTTATATTATACTAATCTTCGTCTTTTACATCCGGATCTTCGGGGATGGGTTCATTCAGGATGGCCTCAACCAGTTCCTTATACTTTTCCATCTGCTCCAGATGGGAGTTGAATTGTTCTTTGTTAATTAAATATTGCTGCCCGTCGTCGATCACGCGGATTTTCTTTTCTCTGATCAGCTGTTCAATGTATGCTTCAGAAAGCGACAAATATTCTGCTGTTTCTTTTATTGTTAAATACATGTCTCATTCCCTTTCGTCCGAATTTAGGCGAACGTTGTTTTTTTAAAGATCATACGATAAGGTACATAAGTTTTGATGATGGAGGCGCAGTTACCATGCATTCAAAATGGAATTCTGAAACATCTTACCCGCCCGCTGCCTCGCCACAACTGCCGCCGGGGCAACACCCGCAGCATATGACCCAAAGATTGAAAAACCTCGAGGATCAAATGGCTTTGCTGATCAAGCTGATGGAAAGCAACAATCAGCTCCTGCGTTCCATTGAAGAGCAGCAAAACCGCGTCTGCACATCGGGCGGCGGAGGATCGGTCATTGTCCGTATGTAGAACATCAATTGTTCTGATCAAAATAAAAGAGGAAGGACATGATCCTTCTTCTTTGTTTTTGCATCCTTTTGAAGTATACTACAGATCTTCGGCTGCTGAAAGCCGTGCGATTTCATTGTATGACTCAGGGTTTTCCAATGTTGATAAATCGCCTGTTGGCTCGTGTAAATAAGCAGCCCGTATCAGCCTTCTCATTACTTTTGCGTTTCTTGTCTTCGGGAGATCGCTGACGAAATATACCGCTTTCGGTTTCATCGTTTTTCCGAGCGTTTCGGCGGCCAGCTTCAGCAAATCGGTTTTCAAATGTGCAGAAGGCTGCTCGCCCGTTCTCAAAACGGCGAAGCAAACAACGGCCTGCCCTTTCAGATCGTCAGGGACTCCGATCACCCCGGCTTCTGCCACAGCCGGATGACTGACGAAAACGGATTCGATTTCGGCCGGTCCGATCCTTTTGCCGGCAACATTGATCACATCATCCGAACGGCCGCTGATCGTCCAGTATCCTTCTTCATCCCTAACCGCCCAGTCCCCATGCACCCAGACATCGCTCCAGCGGCTCCAGTATGCGTTTTCATACCTGTCAGGCTCCTTCCAAAAACCGTTTGTCATTCCGACCCAAGGCTTTGTCAGGACAAGCTCCCCGACTTCGTCTATGACTTCGTCTCCCTGTTCATTGAAAACATGGGCTGCCATACCCGGCAGAGGCGAATTAAAGGTCATCGGTGCGATCGGCAATATCGGCACATTTCCCAATATCCCGCCGGCAATTTCGGTTCCGCCCGAATAATTAAAAATCGGCAGTTTCCCTTTTCCGGCATGGCGGAAAAGCCACATCCACGGTTCATAGTTCCATGGTTCTCCGGTCGAACCGATTGCTTTTAAGCTGTCCAGGTCATATTTTTTCAGGAAATCTTCGCCATACTGCATCATGGCGCGGATAAGCGTCGGTGAGATGCCGAGATGTGTGACGCGGTGGCGGCTGACAAGCTCCCAAAGCCTGTCAGGCCCGGGGAAATCGGGTGCTCCGTCGTATAATAAAATCGCGGCTCCGTTGATGAGACCTCCGAATATTAAAAACGGTCCCATCATCCAGCCCATATCCGTATACCAGAAAAACGCATCCCCCTGTTTGACATCCATGCCGAAGCCGGCGTCAAACGCCGCTTTAATCGGAAAACCGGAATGGGTATGAACGGCGCCCTTCGGCTGTCCGGTCGTTCCCGACGTGTAAAGAATCATGAGCGGTTCAGAGCTTTCCATCTCTTCCGTCCTCTCATGCGGCTCATGTTTCATCAATTCATCCCAATCCACGTCTCTTGTCTCATGCCATGGTACATCTGCATCATGAAGGCGGCAGACGACGACTTTTTGGACAGACGGGGATCTGTTCACAGCTTCATCTGCTTCTTTTTTCATGGTGATTACGTTTCCGCGCCTGACAAATGCATCGCAGGTGACAAGCATTTTCGCTTCGGCGGCATTCAGTCTGGCAGCTGCCGCATGAGCCCCATAGCCTGAGAAAATCGGGGAAAAGATCGCTCCGATTTTGGCGGCTGCCAGCATGGCAATGACCGTTTCAGGAATCATCGGCATGTAAATCCCAATTACATCCCCTTTTGAAATCCCCAGGTGTGTAAAACCTTTGGCCGCCCGCGCAATTTTATCGTGTAATGAAGAAAATGAAATCTGCTCCGTTTTCCCGTCTTCACGTTCCCAAATGATTGCCGTTTTTGCGGCTGTATCTGTTTGTCCGGCCCATTTTTCGACGGCATTGTACACGGCATTTAAGCGGCCGCCGGAATACCATCTCGGCCATTTGATGCCCCGGTCCATGTTTAATGTGCTGCTGTATCGCTTGTACCAGGAGATGCCGAGGGCTTTTTCGGCTTCCTCCCAAAACCAGGCGATATCATCTGTAGTGGCTTTCAAGAAATCGGCATAATCGGAAAAGCCGAGTGTCTTCATCCATTGAAACAGCCGGGTTGTTTTGATAAATTCCGGATCAGGCTGCCAAACCGCTTTTTCAGTCATCATCGTTCTCCTTTCCGTGTTTCCATGATCAGACAGGATATACCGGGTGCTTCCGCTCGCTAAATGCCACATATTTAGACATATAGGCGCCAAGCCGTTTGCCGAGTTCAGTCCGCAAAGAGCCGGCCGGAACAATGCCGTCGACGATCATTTCAGAAGCCAAACGGAAAATGTCGATGTCTTTTTGATACTCTTCACGCTTTTTGGCGATGAATGCGGACCGTTCTTCTTCAGGGAGCTCTGCGATTTTTTTGGCATACACGGCATTGACCGCGGCTTCCGGCCCCATGACCGCGATTTGCGCCGTCGGCAGCGCGAGACAGCAGTCTGGTTCAAATGCCGGGCCTGCCATCGCGTACAATCCGGCGCCATATGCTTTGCGGATGATGACGGATATTTTCGGAACGGTTGCTTCTGACATGGCGGAAATCATTTTGGCGCCATGCCGGATTATTCCCGCCCGCTCCACTTTTGTTCCGATCATAAATCCCGGTATATCGGCCAAAAAAAGAAGCGGAATGTTATAGGCATCGCATAAATTGATGAATTTCGCGGCCTTATCTGCGGAATCGTGAAATAAAACTCCGCCTTTTATCCGCGGCTGGTTGGCGATGATGCCGACGGGCAGCCCGTGGAGTCTTGCCAGCCCTGTCATGAGCTCGGGTGCGAACAATTTTTTTATTTCATAAAATGAATCCTTATCGACGACCCGGCGGATCAATTCCATCATGTCAAACGGGGTGTTTTGGTTTTGCGGGATGACATCCTCCAATGGTTTGTCAAATGTTTGCGCGGGTCTCGCTTCGGCAATGGGCGCTTTTTCCGCATAGTTTGCCGGGAAATAGGACAGATACCGGCGCGCTGAGAGAATCGCTTCTTCTTCCGTTTCAGCGAGGACATCTCCGCACCCTGATACAGAACAATGCATTCTCGCACCGCCCATTTCTTCAAGGGTGACCTTTTCCCCGATCACCATTTCCGCCATGCGCGGTGAGCCTAAGTACATTGAAGCGTTTCCGTCGACCATGATGACGATATCGCAGAAAGCCGGGATGTAGGCGCCGCCCGCTGCGGAAGGGCCGAACAGCAGACAGATTTGCGGGATGCGACCGGATAATTTGACTTGATTGTAAAAGATCCGGCCCGCCCCCCGCCTCCCGGGAAACATGTCAACTTGATCCGTGATCCTTGCTCCGGCCGAGTCGACTAAATAAAACAGCGGACAATGCAATTTTTCGGCTGTTTCTTGGATGCGGATGATTTTTTCGACGGTTCTGGCTCCCCATGATCCGGCTTTGACGGTTGAATCATTGGCCATGACGCAAACGGTTTGCCCGCCGATTTTGCCGATCCCCGTGACGACTCCGTCAGCAGGAAGCCCTTCAGACATACAATTGGCAAAAAAAGCGTCCTCGAGATCAAGCCCCTCGTCAAGCAGCAGTTTCAAACGGTCCCTGACAAACAATTTGCCTTTTTTTGCATTGGCGTCATGGTATTTTTGCGCTCCGCCTTTTGCGATGTCGCTGATTCGCTCGTTCAAATCCTTTTCGTCCGGCATCGGCTGTTCCCTCCGTTTCTTGTTATTCTCCCTTATATTCGGGCTTTCGTTTTTCTAAAAAAGCTTGCAGTCCTTCTGTACGGTCTTTTGTCGGAATCGTCAGTTCGTACGCTTTTTGCTCGATGGCAAGCCCGGTTTCGATGTTTGTCTCAAGACCTTTATTGATCGCAAACTTTGCCTGTCTGACGGCAACCGGCCCGTTTGCTGCGATTTTTTGTGCGATCTCTTCGGTTTTTTTCCTTAGTTCTGATAATGGAACGACATGTTCGACAAGGTTTAGATCCAGTGCGGTTTGGGCGCTGATACGGTGTCCCGTGTAGATCAGCTCCTTCGCCTTGCCCCTGCCGATCAAGCGGGGAAGCCGCTGCGTCCCGCCGGCACCAGGAATGATTGCCAGCGTTGTTTCAGGCAGGCCGACTTCAATATGGTCGGCTGCGATTCTGATGTCGCATGCCAAGGCGAGCTCAAGCCCGCCGCCCAAGGCGCTGCCATTGAGAGAGGCGATCACAGGCTGAGGCAGGCTTTCTACCTGATGAATCACGCTTTGGATCAAGGAAACCGCCTGCTTCGCTTCAGTACGATTCATCCGAGCTCTTTCCTTCAAATCCGCACCGGCGCAAAACGTTTTATTCCCCTGTCCCGTAATGATAACGCAACGGATGTCCGGATTGTTTCTCATGTCGCGGAGCAGGCCGCACAGCTCGCCAAGCAGCGCAAGCGACAGCGAATTTGCGGCCTGCGGCCTGTTTAGTGTTAAGACGGCGATTGTATCTTTCTGAACAGAATACAGGATGTTCGGCTCCACGATGGTCTCCCTCCTTTATGGCAATTTGCCGAGTGATTTGGCGGCCTGCAAATTGCGGCTCGGCAGCTGCCTTCCCATTTTTTCTTCGACCCATCTCGCTGCCTTGAGAAGCTTCCCAAGATCAACACCGGTCTCAATGCCCATTTGGGCGCACATATAGATGAGGTCATCTGTTGCGGCATTTCCGGAAGAACCCGGCGCATAAGGACAGCCTCCCAATCCCCCGCATGCCCCGTCAAAAGCCGTGATTCCCATGTTCATGGCCGTCAGCATGTTGGCGAGCGCCATCCCTCTTGTATCATGAAAATGAACCGCGATCTTTTCTTTTGGAAAGCGTTTCAGCAGCGCTTCCAGTACGATTTCCACCTGTACGGGATTCGCCGCGCCGATCGTGTCGCCTAGGGACAGCTCGCAAATGTCCATGTCGAATAGTGTTTCAGAGATGCGGATGATCCGATCCAATGGCACGGCTTTCTCATAAGGACAGCCAAATACAACAGAAAGGTAGGCCCTTGCAGTACGTTTCGCCTTGATGGCTTCTGTGATCACCTCTTTCAGGACGGGAAGCGTCTCATCGATTGTTTTGTTGATGTTTTTCAGGTTGTGGGTTTCGCTTGCCGACATAAAGACGGCCGCCTCGTCGATATCCCCTTCAAGCGCCCGTTCAAGCCCCTTTGCATTGGGGACGAGCGCTGCATATGTGACTCCCGGCTTCCGCTTGATTCCTTTGGCGACCTCCAATGCATCGGCAAGTGGCGGAATCCACTTAGGATGGACAAATGATGTAATTTCAATATAGGGAAGCCCTGTAAGGGAGAGCATGTCAATCCAGGCGATTTTGTCGCCTGTAGAGAGCACGCCGTTCTCATTTTGCAGACCGTCCCGCGGTCCGACTTCTTTTATGCGGATGTTATTTGGAATGTTCATCTGCTTTCCCCCAGACGCTATTGAAGCTCTAATAATACGTCTCCTTCATCAGCAAAATCGCCCTCGCGCTTTTTGATCTCTTTTACAGTGCCGCTCGTTTCCGCCACAATCGGGATTTCCATTTTCATTGACTCTAAAATGGCCACCTCCTGTCCTTTCTCGATTTCATCTCCCGGACGAACTAAAATTTTCCATATGTTGCCCGCCATATTGATGACAACTGTATTCATAAAGCCCCTCCTTTTGGTTTCAATACATGCCGCTGTATAAAATCGGTTTGCACCCCGCCTTTTTGAAAGGCAGGAGATCGTACGATTTCTTCAAGCAGCGGAATGTTTGTTTTGATTCCAGCCACTTTGTATTGCGGGAGCGCCGCGAGCAAGGTTTCAATCGCTTCACATCTGCTTTTTCCTTTCGCAATCATCTTGGCGATCATCGGATCATAATACGGGGTGATGGTCATGCCGGCTGATACGGCGCACTCGTGGCGGATGTTCGGATGTTCCGGCAGCGTAAAGGCGGTGATGCGTCCCGGCGATGGAAAAAACGTTTTCGGGTCTTCAGCGTAAATTCTGACTTCAATGGCGTGGCCGTCCCGTTTTACATCTTTCTGTGAGAAAGAAAGCGGTTCGCCGGAGGCGATATACAGCTGCTCCCTGACAAGGTCAAGCCCTGTAATTTCTTCTGTGACCGGATGTTCGACCTGAAGCCGTGTATTCATTTCCAAAAAATAAAAACGATTCTCCTGATCTACTAAAAACTCAATTGTCCCCGCATTGGTATAACCGATTGACAGAGCGGCCTTTACAGCGGCTTCACCGAGTTTTGCCCTCATGTTTTCATCAAGCAGAGGGGCCGGGGCTTCTTCGATGACTTTTTGCTGCCGCCTTTGGATCGAACAGTCGCGCTCCCATAGGTAAACGGCATTCCCATAGTGGTCTATTAGAATTTGAATTTCGATATGGCGTGCATGTTCGACAAACTTTTCAATATACATGGCACCGTCTCCGAAAAAATCGGCCGCCCGCTTTCTGTTGCCTTCATACGCCTTTTTTAATTCGTCTTCATTGCGAATCAGCTGCATGCCGATTCCGCCCCCTCCAAATGAGGCTTTCAGCATGACGGGGAAGCCGATCGACCGGGCGGTGCCGACGGCCTCATTCAAACTTGACAGGCTATGCGTGATTCCCGGCACAACCGGAACCTTCGCTTTTTCCATCGCTTTTCTCGCTTCAATTTTATCTCCCATTTTTGCGATGACATCCGGGGAAGGCCCGATAAAGATGATATTCTCTTCTTTGCACCTTTCAGCAAAACGGCTGTTTTCCGAAAGCAGCCCGTATCCCGGATGGATGGCATCGGCTCCCGCTTGTTTAGCCGTTTCGATGATTTTTTCGATATTTAAATAGCTTTCATTGACGCGCGGCTTCCCGATCAGCCAGGCTTCATCGGCTGCATTTACATGCAGGGATTCCGCATCTGCTTCAGAGTATATGGCCGCTGTTTGGATGCCGAGCCGTTTACAGGTGCGGATGATGCGAAGCGCGATTTCTCCGCGGTTGGCAATTAGCAATTTTTTAAACAAAAAAGCTCCCCCTTTCATGTTAGTCGGGCATTGACAACAAAATTACAGTTTAAACATCTCATGCGCCTGTTCCCTTAATTTGAATTTTTGCACCTTTCCTGAGGCCGTCATCGGAAATTCATCAACAAAGACAACATGGCGGGGAATTTTATAGCGGGCGATTTTTCCTTTGCAATACTCCCGGATTTCTTCGGCTGTTGCATGTTCTCCGTTTTTGAGCTTGATCCAGGCTGACACTTCCTCGCCGAATGTTTCGTCAGGTACGCCGACAACCTGGACATCGAGTATTTTTGGGTGCTGATATAAAAATTCTTCGATTTCCCTTGGGTATATATTTTCGCCGCCCCTGATGATCATGTCTTTTAATCGTCCTGTAATCCGGCAGTAACCGTCATCATCCATCACAGCCAAATCGCCTGTATGCAAAAAGCCTTCATCATCAATCGCGGCGGCTGTCGCCTGCGGATTTTTATAATAGCCTTTCATGACATGATAGCCGCGTGTGCAAAGCTCGCCTTGCCTCCCTCTTTCCACCTCCCGGTTGTTGTCAGGATCGGTAATTTTCACTTCAATATGAGGGAGGGCCCGGCCTACTGTTTCAACCCTTCGCTTGAGTGAATCGTGAACTCTTGTCTGGGTAATCACCGGTGAAGCTTCTGTCTGCCCGTAAGCGATCGTGATTTCGGAAATTCCCATTTTTTCAATGACGCCTTTCATAACCTCTGTCGGACAATTTGAGCCCGCCATAATCCCCGTTCTTAAAGAAGACAAATTGTATGAAGCGAAATCTTCGTCATTCATCTCGGCGATAAACATCGTGGGAACGCCGTGAAGCGCGGTGCATCTTTCGGATTCAACGGTCTTGAGCACTTCCCTCGGGCTGAATTCCTGAACGGGAACCATTGTGGCGCCCACGGTGACACAGGCCAGATTTCCAAGCACACAGCCGAAGCAGTGAAAAAAAGGAACCGGGATACACATGCGGTCATTTGCCGTTAAATTCATACATTCTGCAATATTGACGGCATTATTGGCTAAATTGTAGTGGGTCAGCATGACGCCTTTCGGAAAACCGGTCGTGCCTGATGTATATTGCATATTGATCACATCGTGTTCATTCAGGCTGGCCATTCTTTCTTCAAGCTCTTTTTCGCTGGTCAGCGAGGCTTTTTCTAAAAGGTCTTCCCAGAGATACATCCCGGGTTTCCTGTTTTTCCCGAACAGCATGATATGTTTCAAAAAAGGCAGTCTGTCAGATTTGAGTTCGCCCGCTTTGGAGTTTCTCAATTCGGGAAGAAGTTCATAAAGAATATCAGTATAGGAAGTGCCGCGGTAGGAATCCATGAAAAGAAGCGTGGTCGAATCCGATTGTTTTAGTACGTATTCCAGCTCTGATAATTGATAATTCGTATTCACTGTGACGAGGACCGCTCCGATTTTTGCGGCGGCAAATTGGACGGTCAGCCATTCAGGCCTATTTGAAGCCCAAATGGCAATGTGTTCACCCTTTTGAATGCCGAGGGCCATCAATCCTTTTGCCGCTTTCCGGCATAGCTGGTCAAATTGCTGATACGTATAGCGAAGGCCGAGGCCGGTATAGACGACAGCTTCATGATCAGGCGCTTTTTCCGCCGTTTTTTCCAATAGCTTTCCAATCGTCAAATGGATCCGCTCTGCCACTCGTTTCTCTCCCCTTCTACAGAAAGCGTTTTCATTAATAAGCGATTTTGTTCATGCCCAGTTGTCTCGCGATCACAAGCCGCTGTATTTCTGATGTTCCTTCACCGATTTCCATCAGCTTCGCGTCACGCAGCATCCGTTCCACTCCATATTCCCTCATATAGCCGGATCCGCCGTGAATTTGAATCGCCTGATTGCACACTCTCACAGCCATTTCCGAAGCAAACAGTTTGGCAAAAGCGGCTTCTTTTGTGAACGGGCGGTCTTGATCCTTCAGCCAGGCGGCCTTCAGCACCATATTGCGGGCAAGCTCAATCTCCACCGCCATATCGGCAAGCTTGAACTGAACCGCCTGAAAAGAAGAGATCGGCCGGCCGAATTGCTTCCGCTCGTTTGCATAAGCCAATGAAGCGTCAAAAGCGGCTTGGGCGATTCCCACTGCAAGCGCGCCGATCGAAATCCGCCCGCCGTCAAGCGTTTTCAGGAATTGTTTAAACCCTTTCTCAGGGCTGCCGAGCAGATTTTGCTTCGGAACCCGGACATCTTCCAATATAAGCTGTGATGTGTTGGAGCCTCGCATCCCCATTTTGTCGTATTCGCTTTTGATGGTGAAGCCTTCGGCGTCTGTCGGGACGATGATCGCTGAAATGATATGTTTTCCGTTTTTATCCTTGCCTGTCACCGCTGTGACAATGACGGTGCGGGCGTATCCCGCATTTGTAATCCAGCATTTTTCCCCGTTGATCACAAAGTCGTCACCGTCCTCGCGGGCCTTTGTTTGTGTGCCCCCGGCGTCTGATCCGGCATTTGGCTCTGTCAGCCCGAACGCTCCCAGCGCTTCGCCTGAGGCAAGCGGTACAAGATATTTCTGTTTCTGTTCTTCTGTGCCGAAGTAATAGATCGGCGAAGCGCCAAGAGAAACGGCGGCTGCATAGCTGAGCCCGGTGCTGCCGCATGCTCTGCCGATTTCTTCAACAGCCAGCGCATAGGAAATCGTATCGCCTCCTGATCCGCCGTAGCATTCTGGAAACGGGATGCCGAAAAGGCCGAGCTTCCCCATTTTGCGAAAGGTTTCAATCGGAAATTCTCCTGTTTTGTCCACATGCTCGGCATGAGGCGCGATTTCGTGTTTAGCAAAGTCTCTGGCAAGATCGCGGACCATTTTCTGTTCTCTTGTCAATTCGAAATTCATCAGATGCCCCCCTTTTTTTCTCGTCAATATGTTGAGCGGCAAAACTTTGTAACATTATATTAAAAACGTGCGGTCTTCATGCCAGAGGATTTCGGACAGGCGCGGATTTCCCCGGTTGAACGCACTAAAAAACCCGCCGGCTTCGGCGGGTTTTAAGCTTTATATTCTAATGTGTCCATTTCCGGTCAGCATATATTTGCTTGTCGTCAGGTCTTTCAGCCCCATCGGTCCCCGAGCGTGAAGCTTTTGCGTTGAAATTCCGATCTCCGCGCCGAAGCCGAGAGCTCCGCCGTCTGTGAACCGGGTGGATGCGTTGTGATAAAGCGCCGCGGCATCAACGGCGCTGAAAAAGGCTTTTGCCGTTTCCTTATTTTCCGTGACAATCGCTTCAGAATGCTTTGTACCGTATGTTTCAATATGGTCGCACGCTTCATTCAGATTGCTGACGACTTTGACGGCGATATCAAGACTTAAATATTCATTTCGCCAATCGGCTTCATCGGCGGGTTTTGCGTCTGGAATGAAGCGGATGGCCTTTTCGTCGCCATGGACCCGGATGCCGTGTTCGTTTAAAGCGGTGATCAACGCATTTTTGTTTTCTTCAAGCCATGTTTCATGGATGATCAATGTTTCTAGCGCATTGCAAACAGCCGGCCGGTCTGTTTTTCCATTGATCAGAATGCTGAGCGCTTTTTCAGCGTCAGCCTCTCTGTCGATATAAAGATGGCAGTTGCCCACCCCGGTTTCAAGGACGGGGACTGTTGCATGTTCTACGACTTCTTGAATTAAAGCGCCGCCTCCCCGGGGAATCAGTACATCGATGTGTTCCTTCATCGTAAACAGCTCTTTTGCAGCGCTCCGATCAGTGCTCCCGATAAATTGAACGGCATCATGGGGAATGTTTGTGCCGGCAAGGGCTTCATGCATGACAGAGACGATCGCTTGATTGGAATGCCTGGCAGATGATCCGCCTTTTAAAACGATCGCATTTCCCGATTTTAGAGCAAGACCGGCCGCATCGACGGTCACATTTGGCCTCGCTTCATAAATCATGCCGATGACACCGAGAGGAACGCGGACTTTTTCCGCTTTCAACCCGTTATCAAGCGTCCAGGCTGACAGCGTTTCGCCGACGGGATCATCCAGCTCTGCCACCTCTTTAAGGCTTTTGGCAAAGCCGTGCACTCTCTCCTCGTTCAGTGACAGCCGGTCAATATATGCTTCATCATAGCCTTTGTCTCGTCCGGCTTCTGTGTCTTTCTTATTTTCAGTGAGGATCAGTCGCATGTTTCTCTCAAGATGGTCCGCCAGCGTGTACAGCGCTTCGTTTTTTTCATTTTTTGTGACCTGTCTTAAACGTTTTGCCGCTTTTTTTGCTTTTATCGCTTTTTCTTCGATGTGTGCCCGGATGCCTTTGTCAATTGCCGTCATGGTCAATTCCTCCTTTTTTGATCCTTAAAGCGGGATGGATAGCTCCAAATGACAGACAAACGCGTCTCTGTCTACGACAGCCTGTGAGGAAGCTGCTGTTTCCTGATTCGTACCCTTCTTCCATTTACGAAGCTGGGATGAAGAAAAATTGACGACGCCGAGGCCGATTTCTTCTCCCTCCTGGTCAAGGATTCGAACGACGGAACCGTTGCTGAAACGGCCGTTTATTTCGTAAATACTAGAAGGATACAGGCTTTTTCGGTCGATGATCAACTCTTTGCTTTCATTGCTGACGATGATGTCGCCTTCTGGGCCAGAGTTAAAGGCTATCCATTGTTTTTTATGATTGAGGGTGTGTGAAGCGGCGTTCGGTTCAAAATACGTTCCCCGCGCGGTCCCGCTGATGGCTTCATATAAAATATCCGGACTGTCGGCGCGCCCCAAAAAACCTTTGATGCCTGAGGCCATTGTGATTTTAAATGCGTCCAGTTTTGATCTCATACCGCCGGTGCCGACATCACTTCCGGCGTCTCCGGCTGATGCTTCCATTTCCGCGGTGATTTCATTCACTTCTCTTATCAGATTGGCATTTGGTGTTTGCCGCGGATTTGCATCATAAAGTCCGTCTATGTCTGAAAGAATGGTCAGCACATCAGCATCGATCAGGCCGGCGACCTTCGCTGCAAGCGTATCATTGTCACCAAATTTGAGCCGGTTTACGGTGACCGTGTCATTTTCGTTGATGATTGGGATGATTCCGCGCTTCAGCAGGACATTCATGGTGTTTCTCACATTGTTGTACCGTTTTTCATCAGAGAAATCGCTTCTCGTGATTAAAATTTGTGAAGCGATATAGCCGTGGGATAAAAAGAGTTTGGAATAGGCCTCTATCAACAACCCTTGGCCCACTGACGCAGATGCCTGCTTTTCGGGCAGTGTATCAGGCCTGTTCATAAATCCGAGCTTTCGGTATCCGGCTGCAACCGCACCTGATGATACGAGCAGCACTTCATGCCCTTCATCCTTCAGACGGACGATCTGTTCGACGAGCTTTTCGAGTTTTTTGCTGCTGATTTCTCCGTGGAGGCTTGTTAACGAACTGCTCCCCACTTTGACAACTACCCTCTTTTGCTTAGAGGTCATTTTATCACTCCTGTTTTTTCGTTCATGTCCGGTGCTACTTTACTGTGACGAATCGTTCCAATTCCCGGCTGATGGTTTTCGAGCGTTTGGCTGCATGTTTGATCGCCTGTTCGATCGCTTCGCCGCCCCCGCTTTCTTCCAAAGCTTTCAAACCGGCAGCGGTCGTACCGTTAGGAGATGTGATGTTGTCTTTCAGAACAGCGGTATCTTCAGGGCTTTCCAGAAGCATTTTTGCGGCGCCGAGCAGTGTCTGCGCTCCGATTTCCCTCGTTAATTTTCCGCTTAATCCGGCTTCTGCCCCTGCTTTTTCGATATGCTCCATTAAATAATAAAAGAAGGCTGGCCCGCTTCCGGCAATTCCTGTGAAAATATCCATTTTGTTTTCGTCGATGACATAGACCTCTCCCATGCACTGGAGCAATTGCTTCACGGTTTGTGATTGATCGGCGGAGACTGCGCTTCCTTCAGACATCGCGGTTGCCGAGGCGCCGATCGTACTGGACGTATTCGGCATCATTCTGATGACGGGCTGCTTATCGTGCAGCGCTTTTTCGATAAATGAAATTGGGATGCCAGCTAATACTGACAAAATAAGCTGATGGGGTTGAATATGCGGTTTGATGGAATGAAGAGCATTTTCGGCGTCCTTGGGCTTCATCGCCAATATGAAACAGTCGATGTTCTGATAATCGAGCTCTTCTTTTTTAATGCCCTGTATTCCATATTTCTTTTGGAGTTCCTGTAAACGGCGGTGATTCTTATGGTTGGTCACATAGATTTGGCTGGCGGGCAGCTTTTTGGATTGGATGATGCCTGAAATCATCCCTTCCGCCATGGAGCCTGCTCCAATAAAAGCTACGTTTTTTTGCTTAATATTGATCTTTAACATCTCCCTTTGTTCGCATTTCTGTTCGTATTTTTCGAACACGGTTAGTATATTAACACTTTAGATATTTATGTCAAGTTTGCATGCTTTGACTGGACGGGATTGAAAATGCGGAAAATGGAGATTTTTGCAGAAAAAAGGAAGCATAAAATATGTCTATTTGGAAAGACCGGCCCTTTGCCTTATGCATGTTTTGTCATGAGAAGGCATTTTGTCTTATGAAAGCGGGGAAATCCAGAACTTTTGGCGCGGTTCAATAGGATGAAATCAAGACAGAACCGCAGCAAAAGGAAAACCGCGGGTCTGAAAGAGCCGGAACCCGCGGTTTCCCACGTCAATATTGAGTAATATAAAGCTCCTCTTCATCACCCCGCCATTCCGCATACAGCACTTTGCTGTAATCTGTTATGTTTTGGCGTGATAATTGATGCTGAAGCCAGCTCTCATCAAACCCGGCTTCCTTCAGGTTTTCCTTTCTTAGCTGGCCGTCAAGAATAAGTGCGATAGGAAGCTGAATGGATTTATACGGGATGTTTAAGTCTGCTCTCGTCGGGATCCCGTATTTATGTTTCGGAAGGACGCTGATTGAGCCGTCGGTTTCCAATATGGCGTACTCGATTTCATGAAGGGAAAAACAGTTCTTTTCGCGCGCTAATGTTTGCAGCTGGTTTAGATCCAGTTTATTTTTTTTTAAGGCTTGATAATTGATTTTTCCCTTATTGATGATGATGCTCGGCTGTCCTTCGAGGAAGCCTCTTATGCTTTGAACTTTTTGTGATAGAATCTCGATCGTATAGATGAGGACTCCCCAAACAATGATGGCAAAGAGGATCTTCCAAATGGTCACTTCTTCGTCAAAAATCGCATTTCCCACCATCTCTCCCAAAATAAGCGCGGAAATGAAATCAAACGGGGTGATTTGGGCGAATTGGGTTTTCCCTAGTATCTTCGTCGTAATAAATAAAGCTGCAAATCCGATTGTCAGTTCAACTGCTAAATGTAAATAGTCCATCAAGGTTCCCTCCCGATTCTCTCTTCATTGTTAACAATCGGGATGCAGTTTAAACCTCCGGTGTTTTCGGCATTATCCCTAAAAACGATCGAAAAAGCTGATCCGCCGTCTTATTGAACAAACGTTATATCCATTCTTTTTCTTTTAAAAAACCAATAATGACGTCAGCCGCTTCATCTGCTGTGCAGCGGTTTGTATCGATAGTCAATTCAGGGCTGACAGGGGGTTCATAAGGAGCATCCACCCCGGTGAAATTCTGAATCTCCCCTTTTTTAGCTCTCTGATAAAGCCCTTTCGGATCGCGCTTTTCACATATATCGAGCGGACAGCTGACATGAATTTCGATAAATTCCCCTTCGGCAAACAGCGTTCTGATTTGGTCGCGGTCTTTGCGATGCGGTGAAACGAAAGCGGTCAGAACGATTTGACCGCTGTCAACAAAGAGCTTGGCAACCTCTCCGATTCTCCGCAAATTTTCGGCCCGATCTTCCTTGCTGAAGCCGAGACCTTTATTTAAACCGTGCCTGATATTATCCCCATCCAGCACATAGCTTCTCATACGCGACTGATGCAGCCGTTCATCCACCTTGTTCGCTAGCGTTGATTTTCCGGAGCCCGGAAGTCCGGTAAACCAAAGCACACCGCTTTTATGCTGATTGAGCCGCTGCCTGTCGGCTTTTGTAATAGATGGCTGGTGCCAAACGATATTCGTCATCTTTTCGGGCTCACCTCTTCTGCAGTCTGTTTTTTCATGCCTTTAATCAACACATCGCTCACTTCAGGTCTTGTAAATTCCTTTGGCGGCTTTTGCCCATTTCTGAGCATTTCCCTGACCTTTGTTCCTGATAAATGGACATGGTCTTCCTTGCCGTGTGGACATGTTTTGAGCGATCCCATATGTCCGCATATTTTGCAGTAAAAGCAATGTTCAAAAAACAATGGCTCAATTCCGAGCTCTTCTTTTGTAAATCGGCTGAAAATATGCTGGGCATCATAGGTGCCGTAATAGCTTCCGACTCCCGCGTGATCGCGTCCTACGATAAAATGCGTGCAGCCGTAGTTTTTGCGGACGAGGGCGTGAAAAATCGCTTCCCGCGGCCCGGCATAGCGCATAGCCGCCGGAAATACTGCCAAACAAACGCGGTCTTTAGGATAATAGCGTTCTAAAAGCGCCTCATAGCTTTCCATTCTGACATCAGCCGGGATATCGTCTGATTTTGTCTGTCCGACGAGCGGATGTAGAAGCAGTCCGTCAACGATTTCCAAAGCCGATTTTTGAATGTACTCATGGGCGCGGTGCACCGGATTTCGGGTTTGAAAGCCGACGACGGTGTTCCAGCCCTGTTTTTTAAACAGCTGTCTCGTTTCTTTCGGGTCAAGATAAAAGCGGCCGAACTTTTCCCGTTCCGGGCGGCGGATCATCATGACCGGACCGCCCATATACACGTTCGGACGTTCAAACAGTTTCTTTACCCCCGGGTGGTGCGGGTCGGCTGTTCCGTAGACGTTCACCGCCTCCTGCAGTTTGTCGGGCATATACAGATCGGTAACAGTCAAAACGCCGTAGACGATTTTGTTTTTGACGAGTTTGACGGAGTCGCCGATATTGATCCGCCTGATCGCTTCTTTCGTAACGGGCAGTGTGATCGGAATGCTCCACGCGATCCCGTTTGAAAGGCGCATCTCATTGACGACGGACTGATAATCCCGTTCATTTAAAAACCCGGTTAAAGGGCTGTAACCGCCTGTGGCAATAAGCTCAAGGTCGCTTAACGCCATATCATCCAGTTCGACTTCATAGACAGCTTGATTTTCCGGATGGCAGGCGTCCATCCGGCTAACTAAAGTCCCTCCATGCGGCTGGTTCTCTTTCATGTTTTCTCCTCCCGACGATCGATTTTATATTGTTCCTTTGCCGATTGTCTCTGGGCTCCCATTTGCCGGTCTGCTTCATCAGGTGACAATACCGAGCGTGGCGAGGAAGACGCAGAAAACAACAGCGACTGAATAAAGATCAAAATCAAGAAAGATTTTGACAAGACTATAAGAAATAACAAGCGAAAAAACAGGTGAAACAATCCATACTTTCAGCAGTTTCGCAATGAGGCTTTTACGAAAGATCACCTCTCCCTTTCTCAGATAGTCCGATTCCGATGATGCTGCATGTCGTAATCTGGGTTTGCGAAACCGGGATGCCAAGCAATGATGCGCCGATCACTAATGCGGCTCCAAGCCCTGAAACGGCAGATCCCTGTAATAGGGAGAAATTCGTGATTTTTTTGCCGTTTGTTTCAATCACCCTGCTGCCGAGGCAAATCGCGCCGATTGCAACGAACAAACCGCCCCAAAATGTTCCGCTTTCAATTGATAACAGTCCTGCTCCTACAAGCGGCCCTACGGAATTGGCGACATTGTTCATTCCGGCCGAAAAGGCCTCAAAAAAACCCGTCAACACAACCAGCACGGCCAGGATGCGGGACCATTTTTTGCGTTTCAGCCATTTCAGTCTTCGTTCTGCGCTTTTGATCAACTGTCCGAGGAAAAAAGCGAGAAAAAAAGCAATGATCGGGACGATCAGCCAATACATGACAATGACAAGCAATTGATCTGTAAATACCGCCTGAAAAGCGATGCCCACACCGACGATCGAGCCGACTGTTACTTCGCTTGTTGAAAGGGGAATGCCCGCCATGTTCGCAATAAAAAGCGATACAGCTGACGCTCCAAGAATGATCACGACAATATTCACATTAAGAATGGACGGGGGGATAAGGCCTGAACCGATCGTTTTCACCACTTCTCCCCCGCCTATCATCGCTCCGAGAAAAACGCCGATACCGCTGATCCACAGGGCGGCCCGCCTTTTCCGGACGGCCCCTGCTCCATAGGCGATGCCCATTGCTGCCGCTGCACCGCTGGCTCCGATATTCATGGCGAAAAATAAAGCGATTATAAATGCCAAAACTGTAATCGTCATCTTCTACACAGCCCCTACCGGAATTGATGCAGCCCGCATTCTGTTTTATCGCGATGGGCCCACCTTCCCGCTCTTAAATCGCCTCCCTCTGTCACAGGCAGGGTGCATACCTCACATCCGATGCTGGGATAATGCCGGTCATGGAGCTTGTGGTAAGTGAGTGTATTTAATTTGATGTAATTCCATACATCATCCCATGTCCAGTCAATGAGGGGACATATTTTAATCAGTTTAAATTTTTCGTCCTTGTTGATATAGCGGACATGCTTTCTTGTTTCCGACTGTTCCCGCCTGAGTCCGGTAATCCAGGCATCCATGCCGGAAAGATGTTTGCGAAGCGGCTCGATTTTGCGGAGATTGCAGCAAAGGTCTGGCTGATGCTTCCAAAGCTTCCTCCCATACCGGTCTTCCTGCTCTTTTAGCGTCAAGTCAGGCTTCAAAAAACGAATCGACAGGCTCGGATACCTCTCTTCTATTGTTTTAATCAGGTCATAGGTTTCCTGAAAATGCAAACCTGTATCTAAAAAAACGATGTTTGCATCCTTTTTGATCTTTGAAATTAAATCGATTAAAACGATGCCTTCCGCCCCGAAGCTGCAGGCATACACAATGTTGTCATACGTGCGGTATGCCCATTTCAAAACATCCATTTCGCCGCTAAAGCTTTCCATGGCCTTTCTTGCATCGTCTTCATTCCACGTATCATACGTTAAAACGTCGTTCATCTGTTTTCCCCCACTTTGATGGATCATAAAGAATTACGCGTCACAAAAACAGTTCCGCCTTCCGACTGCCGATAAAATAAATGGAAAGAACATATAGGCAGATTATTCACTTTCCAAAACAAACGTGCTCCGGAAAAGCTTTTCATCATCGTTTTTTTAAGCCTCAAAAACGTCACCAGGCGAAAATACATCCATTCTGAGGTGTGAAGGTGTATCAAGTACTTCTTGGAGGGAAAGAGAAATCCTATCATAAAGGGATTTAATATCATGGCAAATGAGGAGAAACAATAGATACCCATCTGGCAATTATATATGTTATGTTTGTCTCCCCCTCTCTATCCCGCGGCGGGAACAAAATCAGGAACCTTATAAAGGGGGGCGAATATAATGACTTTGACTTCACAATATAGATAGATACCTATGCGCGATCAGCTGTACAACTGATTGGCTACAAACAGCGCTGCCCCTAGGGAGGTGAAGACCTGAAAAACTCCTTGCCGGATAAGCGAAACATCTTCTGATAGGACAGCCGACAGAGGAAGCAAACGGAAAAAATACATCTTTTAGAAACGGCCGCCCGCCATTGTGACAAACAACACATTTTTTATATGCATGGAACATACAGCGACTATATTATGAAAGTCAAAGATTGTGAGGGGTAATAGAATGATTACATCTGAATTGAAACTGCCTGAAAGGCAGCTCAAACCGAGAACAAACGGGATCACCATACTGATTGATAACGGAGTTCCCCTAAATTTATTTCAAGATACCATCAGCGGGGCGGCAGACTATATAGACTTCGTCAAATTCGGCTGGGGAACATCTCTCATCACAAAATGCCTGGAGGAAAAGATCGATTGTTTAAAGGAAAATGATGTTCAATTCTTTTTTGGAGGCACCTTATTTGAAAAGTTTTTAAGCCAGGATAAGATTGAGGATTATTATCGTTATTGCAAATCTTACGGCTGCCGGTATGTGGAAATATCCAACGGGACGATCCGCCTGTCCAATAAAGAAAAAGCCAGCTTTATTTCCGATTTTTCAAAAGAATTTCATGTGTTCAGCGAGGTTGGCTCTAAAGATTGCGCGATCAGCAATGAGCAGCAGTCATCAGAATGGATTGATTTCATCCTTGAAGATCTTGCAGCAGGATCTGAAAAGGTCATCACAGAAACAAGAGAGGGCGGAACGAGCGGTTTATGCAAAAGCGATGGAGAGATGCGCTCCCAGCTGATTGAAGACATTCTCATGTCTGGGGTTCATCCGGAACATTTGATTTTTGAAGCGCCGACGAAAAAACTGCAGACGTGTTTTATCGAGAAAATCGGTCCCGATGTGAATTTGGCGAATATTTCTTTTCAAGATGCCATTCCTTTGGAAACGCTGAGGCTGGGTCTTCGTTCAGATACGTTTTATTTATTTGAATAGGTTCGCCCCCCGGGCGGGTCTATTTTTTATTGCGATAACCGGCAATAGGCATAAAAAGCGGACGGAGACGAATCTGATAGATCGCATCGATGATTTTGGTTGAAATCCATTGGCAGACTAACGCTTGAATCACGATCCCCCAGGCGATGACAGAAGCGGTTAAAAGAAAGATGCAAGCATTCATCATAAATAATGCCGTTCCGGGCTTTCCACCGCGGTAAATCGAAATCATTAAAGCGAGGGCGCCGAATCCCCCGTTTGAAATATTGTATTTATATAAAATACCGACGCCGGTTCCTAAAAGAACGGCTCCGTAAAATAAATCGAGCCATACGTTGTCCGTCGTCATTGCAGGAAAAAGAGATTCAAAGATCTGCACCGAGACGGATGTCATCGTAATTGATGCCATCGTTCCAACGACCGTCACCGGCTCGAGCCATTTGACGGCTGTCAGGAGCAGTGAAAAGTTCACAGCCCAGACCGTTAAACCGTGTGGGACCTGAAACCAAAAATTCAGCAAAACGGCTATTCCAGCCGCCCCGCCTGAAGGAATATGGTTCGGAAATAAAAACAGCGCCATGCCGAGCCCCTGCAGCACGCTGCCCCACAAAATAGCATGTGCAATTTTACATTTTCTTCCCATGCGGATGTTATCCCCTTTAAATGAACTTGTCCTCTCTTCACTATATGAAAGGGGAAAACAAAAATATAACAGGTTTTCTTCTGAAGGTCATCGGTAGTTTGTCCCGTCCCAAAGATGTGCTTCAACGATTTCAGCATCCACTTCAATTTGATCCGGCACCAGGACATGGCCGTTTTCCAGTTTAAAATGTACGAGACGCGAGAACGGATTTTCCATCACATCCCATTCGACCGGTTCGATGTCTTCTCCGGACATTTTTGACCACGGCGCCAAGCAGGCCTGGGCGAAAACCGCGTACAATCTGGACAGCGCTCCGTCATAACTGTGCGGGGATACACGTCTGCCGAAATGACGGGCAAGCTGCAGCGCGTTCTGAAAATCGTCGGTTCCATCGCAATGCATAACATCAGGCTGAATAATGTCGACGGCATGCTCAACAAGCAGCGGCAAAAACTGTTTGGCGCCCTTCTGATTTTCTCCCCCGGCGATCGGAACAGAAAGAGCAGAGCGCAGCAGCTGATACTCCTTGACATCATCAAACGGCATCGGCTCTTCAAACCAAAGGAGGTTCGGCCAGCCCGAAAAATAGCGCTCCCATCTGCGGGCGGCAGCCATATCGTAACTTTGGTTGGCATCTGCGATAAAACGGACCTTTTGCTCCGTCATGTCTTGAAAAGCTTGTAGATGTGAGAGATCGTCCGCAAACGCTTTGCCGCCCGTTTTGATTTTGACCTGATCAAACCCGTCACTGACAGCTTGTTGAATCAAACGGAGCGAATGACTGATCCAATCGGCTCTGTCTGAATAGGATTGAAAGGAGGCGTAAACCGGGACGCGTTCTCTCAGTTTCCCTCCCCATAAATCACAGACAGAAAGGCCGGCTTTTTTCGCGGCAATTTCCGTGAGAGCCATGCTGACAGCAGCCGCGGCCCGCTGATGCCACTTCTTGATAACGCCGACGATCTTCAGGCGGTCAGTCGCTTGTTTTCCGATGACATAAGGGATGATCCGTTTCTTAAAGCCGGCTTCCAATAAGGGAAGCCAGTCAGCGCACTCTCCCCAGCCAGTGAGCCCCGAAGCCGTTGTCATCCGGATTAAATAGCACGTCCTGTAGTTTTTGTAGCCATTCGCATCGCCGTATGGCGAGGAAAGCTTGTGAAATAGCGGAAACGTTTCAACTCTTTCGATACGCATCATGTCTTCCTTTCCCATTATCTTGCGTCAGCCGGCTGCAGCCCTTTTGGCCCCTTCTTTGGCTTGTCCTCCTTTTTAACGTGGATCATGGTGAGAACGAGCACGCCTATGAAGAGGGTTAGCCCCGCGATCGTCATAAACATTCCGAATTTTGACCATTCCATCAGCCTTCCGAAAATCGGCGGACCGATGGCAACCCCTAAAAACCGGACAGAACCGTAAAGCGAAGTCACAAACCCCCGTCTTTCTTTGCCGACTGCGCCTGTTATGAAACTGTTGACGCACGGCAGCACAAAACCGGTCCCAATGCTGCTGACGACAAGAATTGAAATAAACGGAATCAGAGCGGAGAAGAATGACAGCGTCCCATAAGAAATCGTGATCAATCCAAGTCCGATCAACATCAACCTTTTCATCAGCCGCTGATTTTGTCCGATTTTACTTCCGGTTATATAGGAAGTCGTACACATGACTAGAAGGGGAATCGCCAAAATCAACCCTTTTTTTACACCGTCCGTTTGAAACTCCTTCTCCAGCACATCTGATAAGTAAAACAGAATGCCAAATAAAGTGAACAAACAGATCGCACCTGCCAAATATGCTGTGAAGAGCCATCTGCCCTCATGTTTAAAAACGCTCACAAGCCCCTTTGCATATTTTCCAAAAGCGGGGGGCTCTTTCTTTTTATTGTTTTCTTTTATAAATATCCAGGTCAACAAGATAGGCGCAATGCAAAAGGCCGGAAAGGCGAAAAACACCCAATACCAAGCGATTAAAGCGATCAGCGAGCCTAATATCGGAGACAGCACCTTCCCGAAACCGTTGGAAGCCTCGACAAGTCCGAGCACACGGCTTTCGTCTGCGCCTTTAAAAAGATCTCCCGTCAGCGCCATGGCGAGCGGAGCTGTCCCTGCGGCTCCGAGTCCCTGCAGCCCCCTGCCGATCAGAACCCAAGGAAAAGCATTTTCAAATGTCGTGGAGGCGAATCCCGCGAGAATTCCGCCGATTCCATACAGAAACAAACACGGAATGATCACAACTTTTCGAGAAAATCTGTCGGCCAGGTAGCCAAGCAGCGGAATGAATACGGCCGCCGTAATCGAAAATACGGTAATGACAAGACTGACCTGGAACTGCGACAGATTGAGCTCAGACTTGATTTTAGGCAAGATCGGAATCAGCATTGAATTTCCCAATGTCATGATGACAGGAATTGATCCGATGGCGACAACGGTCAGCCCTGAGGTTTGTTTTTCTGCCATTAGCTTGTACATCCTTCCTTCTACAAAATAAACTTGACATCTCAATTAGAATATCCGCAAGAAGTAGATGCTATTCTTATCCATCCGCCCTTTACATCAGCTTTGTTCCTTGGATTTTCTCATGGCCCTGCCGGCCGGAACGCCCCAGCCGTTCTGTATACAGATCGATGTCTACCGCATATTTCGGGCGGTTCTTGACTTCTGTAAAAATCGTTCCGATATACTCGCCGATAATACCGATTCCCATTAATTGCAAGCCCCCCAAAAACCATATGGAAATGATCAGGGATGCCCATCCAGCATTCGTGTAGCCGAGCATCTTTTGAATGATCGCGTATATGCCTGCAATGCCGCTTAGGAAAAATAAGAAAAAGCCGATAAATGTAAAAAAGCGGATCGGAGCGACGCTGAATGACGTAATGCCGTGAAAAGCAAACGACAGCATCTTTTTTAGCGGATATTTTGTCTCACCTGCAAGTCTTTCCTTTCGGTCGTAAAACACCTTTGCCGAGCGGAGTCCGATCATTGGCACGATGCCGCGCAAAAAAACATTGGCTTCACGGTATCGTCCAAGCTCGGCAAGCGCCCTTTTGTTTAACAGGCGAAAATCGGCGTGATTGTCAATCAGACGGATGCCGAGTGTATTCATCAGCCGGTAAAACCATGCTGCGGTGGTGCGCTTAAAAACAGTGTCGGTTTGCCGGCTGCGGCGGACGCCGTATACAATTTCATATCCTTCATGGTACTTTTTGATAAATTCGCGAATTGCTGAGATATCGTCCTGAAGGTCGGCATCGATCGAAATCACGCAGTCTGATTTATACTTCGCCCTGTCGATCCCTGCCAAGAGCGCCTTTTGATGCCCGGTATTGCGGGCCAATTTTAGTCCTGTGACATAATGGTTTTTTGTGCTTTCCATGGCGATCAACGACCATGTGCGGTCAGTTGATCCGTCATCAACGAATAACAGTTTGCTGTCGGCTGAAATCAATTTTTCTTTTGCCAAATCGCTTAAAACGGCGGTCAGCCGCCTGGCCGTTTCTGAAAACACTTCCTCTTCGTTGTAGCACGGTATGACGATCGTTAATAAAGGCTGCGGTACATTCAATGTGCTTCCTCCTCTATGCTGTTATTTGGCTTCGTATACATAAATGTCCCAGGCCGATTGCGGATGGCTGAACCGTTTTAAAAATGTCAGCTTGTTTTGTTCAGCGTTCATAATCGGAACCGATGAAAATATATAGCGCCCTCCCATTTCTTTAAAGGCTGCAGTGTTTAACTCCAGGTTCTTGATTTTTTTCCTGGAATTCTTTTTAAAGGCATAGTGTTTCCCAAGCTCTGAAACAAACAGGTAGCACCGGCTCCCCCATTCATCGAAATAGCGCTTCAAGCCGGGACTCTTCTCGAGCTCCTTGGCAATGATTTTCCGAAATTGGTATTTATATTTCAGCGGATAAATATTGGCATATGTATCGAGCGTATAAAAACCATTATATTGTGCGATCGCCGGGTGGAGGCCGATGCTCGCCACCCTGTATGACTGCTTTGGACGCCCGATGAATTGTTTGATCTGCTGAAATTGTTCTTTCGCATAAAATTCCCGGAAGGTCGGCGAATGATGGTAAGCGCCATAGGTCAGCTCCTCGTGAAAAGGAATGAGAACGATCAGCTGTGCGATGAGTGCGGCGTTTACAAACAGCCGCCACCTCTTTCCGAGCCGCCACAGGATATAGCACGCCACCGCAAAGCTGACATAGATCACAAGCGGCCGCAAAAAATGAAAACGGGCGAAGTTAAATGCCGTCAAAAGGCTGATTTTTTCTTTCGGCAAAGCCCACAGCTTGTTAAACCAAAACGCATACCATAAAGAAAGCGCATAATTCAGCACAACGAGAAAAATGAAGAGTTTTTCTTCGCTGCGCCGCCGCCCCTGCTTCCCGATTGTCACGAAAAAAGTGAGCAAAATCACCGGCAGAATCACGGCGGTATGAACCGTCATCACATGATTATGGCCGAGGACGAAATTTTTAAAAGACAGCCGGAAAGAGTGCCAGATGTCGTGACGCGATGAGATAAACTCCACACGGTGCATCATCTCGCCTGAAGCGAAGATTGAATAAACGAGCCGGTATTCGGCAGCAAGGAAAATCCCCGTCATGAAAGCGATGCTTCCCAAAAAAGGAAGGTTCCAATCGCGTTTGGTGATCAAATCATACAGCCAAAAGAGCGATACGGCTGCAAGGAAAAAGAAAAAGCCGAGGACAAAGCTTGAATAGAACGGCAATAGACCGAGTGTAAGCCACTCTTTCAAGGAAAAATCGCGCGCCCGGATATTTAAAAAAGCCCACAGTGCAAGCGGATGACCGAGGGTGCTCAGCATTCCGGACGGCCAAAACGGTGTAAGCGCAAAAGCGAGAGAGACGCCGATTCTGATCAGATACGCTTTCTCAGCACGGATGACGTGCTTTTTTAACAGCAGATACATGCCGATAAAGGCGAAAACACGTGTGATCGTTTGGCTTAACGCGTATGCGGTCATTGACGGAAACAAGGCGTGCAGCCAGACGATTCCGCTCCACTCCGTTCCGTACGCATCACGGGGAAGCCCGTTGATGATCTGCGGGATGACGGCTTTCACGCCTCCGAGCAATTGTCCGCTTTGCGCCAGCACTTTATACCAGGCAATATTTGAATCAAGGTTGTCGTGAACGCGGATATGGGCGTTCTCATTTAAGATGTAAAGCGGCAATACATAAAGCAAAATTGCAGTGAAGCCGAAGAAGAGCCATATGGTCTCCCGGCTGATCTTTTTTGAAAATAATGACATGAACACAACACATCCATCTTTTTTTCTTGTTCCAAGAGAAGAAATTTTTGGGGGCGCTGTCACTTTATTATTGCTTCAGCCGGTTTGAAAAATTCATCAAAATAAAAAAGAGGCTTTCCGGGCTGCCGGAAAGCCTTCATTCTTACCACGGATAGTAAGGATAGTAAGGATAATACGGGTAAGGAAACTGAAAATAAAAGTATGGGTAAGGAAAAAACGGCGGACGTGGCCGAGGCCGAGGCCGCGGTCTTGGCCGTGGGTATGGATAAGAGTATGAATAGGGCTGCTGTCTTTCATCTGTGATCTCCTCAAAGTCATTTTCGAAACTGTAGTTTTCTTCCAACATCATAACCTCCTCATGGGATTGAATACTTTAGGCTATGCAGAATCCCATAAAATGGAGTACGTACACATCGCGATTAATTCCGATTCCCTCTCTTTCCTGGATATAGCATGCCATCTTGTCTGAGCCGAATCATAGCGAACCTATGGCACCGCTTCAGCCCCTTTTGCAAAACGGGCTGTTTTTTCTTGAAACAAGATAGGCTTGCGCATCTTGAAAAAGATCATACCACCGTATGTTTTGCCGACTCGAAGATATTGTACCGAATCAATAAAAAGCCTGGTCCATGATCCTGCAATCAGGTTCATGAACCAGGCTGTCATTTATGATCATACCCCTTTGTTTTTACGGAAGTACAGAAGCCCCCATCAAATATTTGTCTACTTCACGGGCGACTTCGCGTCCTTCATGAATGGCCCAAACGATTAAGCTTTGGCCTCTTCGCGCATCCCCTGCGGCGAAAACCCCCTCGACATTTGTTTTAAAATCCCCGTATGCTGCGTCAACTTTGTTTCTGACCGCTTTTACCCCGAATTGCTCCAATAGCGGCTGATCTGTCCCTTCAAAGCCGATGGCGATGAAAACAAACTGGGCAGGCCAGACTTTCTCTGTTCCCGGAATTTCATGAAATTCGAACTTGCCTTGTTCGTTTTTCACTTTTTTCATTTGAATCGTGTGCAGTTCTTTAAGATGGCCATTTGGATCAGCGACCAGTTTTTTCGTCTGAATGCAATATTCTCTAGGATCGCGTCCGAATTTTGCCTCCGCTTCTTCATAGGCATAATCAAGCGAATAAACGTGCGGCTGTTCCGGCCACATGTTTTCACCGGTTCTTGTGTCAGGCAGTTTCGGATGTTTGCCGAATTGGACGACGCTCCGCGCTTTTTGGCGCAAAGCCGTCGCAACACAGTCCGCACCCGTATCTCCGCCGCCGATGACGATGACGTCTTTGTTTTTCGTATTAATGAATTTTTTATCTTTAAAATTTGAATCCAGCATGCTTTTGATTGTGCCTGTTAAATAGTCCATTGCAAAATGAACGCCTTTTGCCTCGCGTCCCTCAATCATAAGGTCGCGCTGTTTCTGCGCCCCTGTGCAGAGGATGACCGCGTCATATTGTTCTTTCAGCTTATCTGCTGTGATATCCTTGCCGATTTCTGTGTTTGTGATAAAATCGATGCCTTCTTGCGTCAATAGTTTGATGCGGCGCTCGACGACGCTTTTTTCAAGCTTCATATTCGGAATCCCGTATGTCAGCAGGCCGCCTGGGCGGTCTGCGCGTTCATAAACGGTGACAGAGTGCCCGGCCTGATTCAGCTGGTCCGCGCTTGCCAGCCCTGCCGGACCGGAACCGACAATCGCAATTTTCTTGCCGGTCCGTTTTTTCGGGATGCGCGGTTTGATCCAGCCGTTTTCAAATCCTTTGTCAATAATCGTCCGTTCGATGCCTTTGATCGATACGGCCGGATCGGAAATCGCCACTGTACAAGAGCCTTCACAAGGCGCCGGACAGACGCGCCCGGTGAATTCGGGAAAGTTGTTCGTTTTCAGGAGGCGCTCAAGCGCTTCTTTCCATCTTCCCCGATAGACAAGGTCATTCCATTCCGGGATTAGGTTATGAATCGGACATCCGGACGTATAGCCGCCAATATCCATGCCGATTTGGCAAAAAGGTGTGCCACAGTCCATGCAGCGCGCTCCTTGTCTTTTCGAAACTTCCTCAGAAAATGGAGACGAATATTCGTTCCAGTCGTTTATCCGCGTGAGAGGATCACGTTCAGCAGGCTTTTCCCGCTGGAATTCCATAAATCCTGTTGCTTTGCCCATTTTCCCCTCCCCTTTCTTACTGTGCCACTGCTTCTTTTGCCGAGGCAGAAGTTTGAACTTTTTGCTTTGTACCGGCTTCAAATGCGTACATCATCGCTTCTTCGTCTGATAAGCCGGCCTCTTTTTGTTCTTTTATGCGCTCTATCATCTGTTTGAAATCCTTTGGAATCACTTTAATAAAGCGGGTGACGGCAGAGTCCCAATCTTCGAGAATGGAAGCCGCTTTCGGGCTGTCTGTATATCGGTAATGATTTTCGACCATCGCCCTCACTTCTGCCGCTTCCCCAGGTGCTTCAAGCGTCTCGAATTCGATCATTTCCAGGTTGCATTTCCGTTTAAACGCTTTTTTATCTTCGGCATACACATAAGCGATTCCGCCTGACATTCCGGCAGCGAAGTTTTTGCCGACATCGCCTAAAACGACGACACGTCCTCCGGTCATATATTCACAGCCATGGTCTCCAATGCCTTCGACCACAACGTTTACCCCGCTGTTTCGGACGGCAAACCGCTCTCCGGCAAGGCCGTTGATATACGCTTCACCGCTTGTAGCGCCGTAAAATGCAACATTTCCGACGATGACATTTTCACGAAAAGCTGGATTGAAGTCCTCGGGCGCCTTGACGGCGATTTTTCCGCCAGACAGGCCTTTGCCGATGTAGTCGTTGGCATCTCCCGTTAAATATAGCGACATTCCCTTCGGCACAAACGCCCCGAAGCTTTGCCCGGCTGAACCCGTAAAGCGCAGCGTGATCGTATCATCTGGGAGGCCTTCTTCACCATAGCGTTTTGAAATTTCGCTTCCGGTGATGGCTCCTGTCACACGGTTGATATTGCGGATCGCAAATGACGCTTCCGCCGGAATCCCGTCTTCAATTGCAGCCTGCACCGCCGGCAGTATTTCGGTGACATCAAGCGACTCGTCGATTTTATGATTTTGCGGCGTACCGAATGTGCGGGCCCCTTCTGCCTGATGCAGCAGATTCGATAAATCGAGCTGCCCGGCTTTCCAATGCGCTTTGGCGCGCTCGCTCACACGAAGGACATCCGTGCGTCCCACCATTTCATCAACCGTTCTAAAACCGAGCTGGGACATCAGTTCGCGAACTTCTTCCGCGACAAAGCGCATATAGTTCACGATGTGATCCGGATCGCCCATGAACTTTTTGCGAAGCTCAGGGTTTTGCGTCGCCACCCCGACAGGGCATGTGTCCAAATGGCAGGCTCTCATCATCACGCAGCCGAGCACGACGAGCGGGGCGGTGGCAAAGCCGAATTCTTCCGCACCTAAAAGCGCGGCCATCACGACGTCTCTGCCTGTCATTAATTTTCCGTCGGTTTCCAATACGACCCGATTGCGGAGGCCGTTCAGCATCAATGTTTGATGCGCCTCAGCCAGACCGAGCTCCCACGGCAGACCGGTATGCTTAATGCTCGTTTTCGGAGAAGCCCCTGTGCCGCCGTCGTATCCGCTGATAACGATGACATCTGCCGTCGCTTTTGCGACACCGGCTGCGATTGTACCCACGCCGG
The DNA here is from genome assembly GCF_001592005.1 of Bacillus sonorensis NBRC 101234 = KCTC 13918. Lineage (GTDB taxonomy): Bacteria > Bacillota > Bacilli > Bacillales > Bacillaceae > Bacillus > Bacillus sonorensis. The sequence continues at coordinate 38,929 of NZ_BCVZ01000003.1, read as the reverse complement.
CTTTTGCGACAAGCTTCACGCTGATCCGGGCATCGCGGTTGGCGTTTTTCAAGTCATGAATCAGCTGTGCCAAGTCTTCAATCGAGTAGATGTCATGATGAGGCGGCGGTGAAATTAAGCCGACGCCAGGTGTTGACCCCCGGACATTGGCAACCCATGGATACACTTTATTTCCCGGCAGCTGCCCGCCTTCTCCCGGCTTGGCGCCCTGGGCCATTTTGATCTGCAGCTCATCGGCATTGACGAGATAGTGGCTTTTCACGCCGAAGCGTCCTGACGCGATCTGCTTGATCGCGCTGCGGCGGTTATCTCCGCTTTCGTCCGGAATAAAGCGCGCCGGATCTTCTCCGCCTTCTCCGCTGTTGCTTTTTCCGCCTAAGCGGTTCATTGCGATCGCCAATGCTTCATGCGCTTCTTTGCTCAATGATCCGAATGACATTGCTCCTGTTTTAAAACGGCGCACGATTGAATCAACAGATTCCACCTCTTCAAGAGGGAGAGGCTTGCGCGTTTCATCGAAGGAAAAGAGGTTTCGCAAAAATCCGATTCTTTCTTCATCAGCAGCTTTTGAATATTGCTTAAAAAGATTATAGTCACCCTTGCGGCACGCCCATTGGAGCGTATGAATCGTTTTTGGATTGAAGGCGTGATGTTCCCCGCCTTTTCTCCATTGAAAATCGCTGCCTGAATCGAGCGTTTCATTCAAGGTGTCTGTATATGCTTCCCTGTGGCGGCGCTTCGCCTCTTCTGCGATCGTGTCAAGCCCGATCCCGCCGAGCTGCGACGCCGTTCCTGTAAAGTAACGGTCAATCACGTCTTGGCTGATGCCGACCGCTTCGAAAATCTGTGCGCCCCGATAGCTTTGAACCGTGGAAATTCCCATTTTTGACATCACCTTGACGACGCCTTCCGTTACGCTCTTGCTGTATTTGGTAACGGCTTCTTCATAGCTGATCGACAGGGCTCCATCTTCAATCACTTGTTTATATGTCGCATACGTAAGATACGGATGGATCGCGTCCGCTCCGTAGCCGATCAATGCGGCAAAGTGGTGGACTTCCCTGGCTTCACCCGATTGGGCAATGATGCTCACCTTCGTGCGTTTCCCGGCGCGAACCAAATATTGATGCAGCGCACTGACAGCAAGAAGTGCAGGGATCGGAGTTTTTTGTTGATCCATTTTGCGGTCGGATAAAATCAGCAGTGTCACACCTTCTGCAATCGCTTTGTCGGCTTCCTTGAACATATCGTCAAGCCCGCTTTTCAAATCATCGGTAAACAGCGTGTGGATGGTTTTGCTTTTGAAATCTTGATGCACGAGCCCCTTCAGCGAGTTAAACTGTGCGTTTGTTAGCACAGGAGTATACAATTTAATTCTGCGGCAGCTGCTTTCGTTCGGATGAAGGATGTCTCCTTCCGCTCCAAGCCATGTCAAAGTTGATGTGACGATCTGTTCACGGATCGCATCGATCGGCGGATTGGTGACTTGGGCAAACAGCTGCTTGAAGTAATTGAACAGCGACTGCGGCCGGTCTGACAAAACCGCAAGCGGAACGTCATGCCCCATTGACCCGAGCGGATCTTTTCCTTCTGTAATAACTGGCAGTAAATATTTGTGGATATCCTCATACGTATAGCCGAACGCTTTTTGGCGAGTCAAAAGGTCCGGCACCGGCTTTTCTTCGGTTTCCTGGATGTCATTGCTGACATGCACCAGCCCTTCGCTGAGCCATTCCTGATATGGAAACTCGCCGGCGATTTCTGATTTGACCTCTTCATCTGAGATGATCCGCCCTTCTTCAAGATCGACGAGCAGCATTTTTCCCGGATCGAGACGGTCTTTATACAATACATTTTCCTGTTCAACATCAATCACGCCGACTTCTGAGGAAAAAATGATGTAGTCGTCTTTCGTCACATAATAGCGGGCAGGTCTGAGGCCATTCCGGTCAAGAATCGCTCCGATTTGCTTTCCGTTTGTGAAAGAAATCGCCGTCGGGCCGTCCCACGGCTCCATTAATGAGCTGTGATATTCATAGAACGCTTTCTTTTCCTTAGACATATAAGGGTTTTCGTTCCATGGTTCAGGAATCAGCATCATGGCCGCATGCGCCGGCTTTCTTCCGGCCAGTACGAAGAATTCAAAAGCATTGTCCAATATAGAAGAGTCGCTCCCGTTTTCATCTAAAATCGGCAAAACTTTTTGCAGGTCTTCTCCGAACGCTTCAGAAACAAACTGCTGCTCTCTCGCTTTCATCCAGTTCATATTGCCGCGAAGCGTATTGATCTCCCCGTTGTGGATGAGATAGCGGTTTGGATGCGCCCTTTCCCAGCTTGGAAACGTATTTGTGCTGAAGCGCGAATGCACGAGCGCAAAAGCCGAAACGAAATCCTCATCCTGCAAATCTTCATAAAAAGCGTCAACCTGCTCAGGTGTAAGAAGCCCTTTATACACAATGGTGTTGCTTGAGAGGCTTACGACGTAGAACGATTTCTCCCGTTCGCGTGCCCAGTTTTCCGCCTGCTTGCGGATGATATATAATTTGCGTTCAAACGCTAAATTGTCCTTCAGCTGTTCATTAGCACCGATAAATACCTGGCGGACGACAGGGGCGCTCTGTTGTGCCACTGTTCCGATTTTTCCGACATTTGTCGGCACAGTTCTCCATCCGAGCACCGACTGCCCTTCTTCTTCAATCAGCTGGTTAATATGGGCTTCGATTTGACCGCGTTCACTGTCATCTTTTGAAAAGAAAATCATGCCTACCCCATAGCGTCCTTTGACAGGCAAGCGAAAGTCAGGACAGACTTTTTTGAAAAAAGCATCAGGAATCTGCATCATAATCCCTGCTCCGTCTCCGGTATGCGGGTCACTGCCCTGGCCGCCCCGGTGATCCAATTGACAAAGCATTTGCAATCCTTTTTTGACAATATCATGAGTAGGAAGGCCTTTTAAGTGAGCATAAAGACCGATTCCGCATGCATCATGTTCAAATTCAGGACGGTAGAGACCTTGTGCCTTCGGTAATTGGTTATAAGTCATAGTTCCTCTCCCCCGTTCATTTTTCCCGTTTGTCCCCAGTCATAAAATCTTACAAACTCTAATTCTATTGTAGGTTTTCAAATCTATACAAACAATATATAATTTAGATTAAAACTATCTCATTTTGAGATGAGCAGGTGAAACACGATGGAATTACGCCAATTGCATTACTTCATGGAAGTCGCAAAAAGAGAACACGTTTCAGAAGCGGCCATGCATCTCCACGTCGCCCAATCGGCGATCAGCAGGCAGATTGCCAACCTGGAGGAAGAGCTCGGCGTCGACCTTTTTGAACGTGAAGGCCGAAATGTCAAACTCACTCCGATCGGAAAGCAGTTTTTAGATCATATAGAAACGGCGATGAAAGCGATCGATTTTGCGAAGGAACAAATTGATGAGTATTTGGATCCGCACAGAGGAACCGTCAAGATCGGCTTTCCGACAAGCCTTGCAAGCCAGTTTCTCCCCACCGTCATTTCCGCGTTTAAAGAAGAGTATCCGAACGTCGCTTTTCATTTAAGACAGGGTTCATATAAATTTTTAATTGAAGCGGTGAAAAACAGGGATATCGATTTGGCCTTTCTCGGACCTGTTCCGACGAACAACGCCGATATTAAAGGAGACATTTTGTTTACGGAAAGCATTTTTGCCCTTGTTCCGGTCGACCATCCGCTTTCTGAACAGAAAAGCCTTCATTTGGGCGATCTTAGAAACGACAATTACGTCCTGTTTCCGGATGGGTTCATCTTTCGGAAAATGGCGGTAGATGCTTGTAAACAGGTGGGGTATACGCCGAAAATATCCTCGGAGGGCGAAGATTTGGATGCGGTCAAAGGGCTGGTATCCGCCGGGATAGGGGTGACGCTTTTGCCGGAAAGCGCCTTTAATGAAACACTCCCCCGCTTTACGAAGAAAATCCCGCTTGATTATCCTCAGGTCAAACGGACCGTCGGAATCATTACCCCAAAAAACAGGGATCTCTCCCCTTCTACGAAGGATTTTTACCAGTTTGTGAAAAAGTTCTTCTCGCGCCTTCAGCAATATCAATAGAAGGTCATTTCAAAAACATCGATCAGCCGGGCGGGAAGCTTGGCTGATTTTATTTTATCATAAAACAAAATAAATATCTGAATTTTTCGTCTTTTTAACCCCGAATCAGTTTCTTCTATAATAAACGCCCATATCCCATATATTTATGTCGCATATCAAACTAAGATGCCGAATTTTCAAATCCTTTATACTGCATTAAATCATTCTTAACAGTTTTCCTTTACGATGAAAGCAAATCTATTAAAATGAGGTGTCTATATATGTCCCCTGTATTGAACCGCCGCAAATTTTTAAGCTATCTTGGCACAGGCACAGCCGCATTGGCCGCGGCCGGAGCCGGGCTGGACGGATTGGTCAAAACGGCTGAAGCGAAAGGCCTGTTCCATCAGCCAGGCAGAGCGAAAAAACCGAAGTACGGCCCTTTAAAATTCACACCGATTGAGCCTTCGACAAAGGACGAGCTTGTGCTTCCGAAAGGCTATCGCTACGATGTAATCGCTTCATACGGCGACAAGATCAATCCAAAGGGGGATACGTTTGGATTTAACAATGACTACACGCTTTATTTCCCTATGGACAACAAAAAAGGGCGCGGGCTTCTGTGGGTCAACCATGAATACGTTTCAGACTTGTTCGTCTTCGGCCGGACCATTGAAACCGGCTACACAGCGGAACAGATCAATACCCTGCTGTACAACCAGGGCGGCTCTGTCATCGAAGTGTATCAAGACAGCAAAGGCTGGAAAATGGACCCTTCTTCAACATACGCCCGCCGTGTCACGGGACTGACGCCGATCGATTTAACAGGGCCCGCCAGAGGCAGTGCGGCCGTAGACGGGGCGGTGACGGTGCAAGGGACATTTGCCAATTGCTCAGGCGGACGTACATTATGGAATACGGTCTTAACGTGTGAAGAAAACTTTGAGTCGACCTCAAAAGCCGCCAAGCTGAACCAACCCCATTACGGCTGGGTCGTCGAGGTCGACCCGTTCAACCCTCGTTTCCAGATTCGCAAACATACGGCGCTCGGCAGATTTAATCATGAAAATACGTGCATGGGGCTTGCAAAAGACGGCCGGGTTGTCGTGTATATGGGAGACGACAAAAAAGATGCCTGCGTCTACAAATTTATCAGCAAGGGTACATACAAGCCAAAAGCCGGCAAAAAGAACGCGAAGCTGTTGGAAGAAGGCGTGTTATATGCGGCGAATTTTGCAAAAGGACAATGGATTCCGCTGACAATTGAAGCCGTCAGAAAAAAAGCGGAAGGAAACAGCGCGCTGCTTGAACGATTTAAAACCCAGGCGGACGTTTTGGTCAACTGCCATGAAGCGGCGCTCCTGCTTGGCGGAACGCCGACAGACCGGCCGGAAGATGTTGAAATCAGCCCGTTTGACGGTACGATTTTTATCGCTCATACAAACAATGACAAACACGGGAATTTCCACGGTCATATTACAAGGTTTTATGAAAAAGACGATGATCACGGAGCACTGGAATTCCAGTTTGCGATTTTTGCCGCCGGAGGTATTCAAAGCGGCTTCAGCGCCCCCGATAACCTGACGTTTGATGAAGACGGAAATCTATGGACTGTCACAGATATTTCCAGCAGCAGTATGAACACCGCCATTTGGACACCTTTCGGGAATAATGGAGTATTTGTCATCCCGACGCATGGCAAACAAGAGGGTGAAGCCTTTCAATTTGCTTCAGCTCCTGTCGAAGCAGAACTGACCGGCCCCTGCTTTACCCCTGATGAAAAAACACTGTTTCTTTCTGTTCAGCACCCCGGTGAAGAAACGGAAGACCTTGCAAAACCGACGAGCATGTGGCCGCACCGCAATGGCGATGATATCCCGCGGCCGAGCGTTGTCGCAATCACCGGGTTTTAAACAGCAGGCCGCCTTTCTTATGGGCGGCCTGTCTCATTTTTCGGCGGATCAAGACTCATTAAATAGTCGATGACTGCTTTTTGCTCCTTTTTGGAAAAGCCGCTTTTTTGATCGATCCAAAATTCGTGTCCTTTCCCTGTGACTCGGACGGCCCGAGCATCCGGTGAAGCGGCATTGCTTTTGATCACCCGCTGTCGCAAATCTCTGTCAATCAAGGCAAGCAAGCTGTGATACGGGTCAGCCGGTTTTCCCTTCGCAAGGGTCTCCGGGATGCCGGCTTCTGTCAATGAGCTGCCGACAGCGGCGCCTCCGTCGTGAAGGTACGGTGCGCTCCAATAAAGCCCGATGAGGCTTGGAACCTTATATCCTCCCGGCGAACCGTTTTTTGCCCAAGCCAATTCGATTTGTTCTTTGTCAAAATGGCCGGTCGGCACCTTAAGCACCTTTGCGTTGTTTTTGACGGGCACATTCGTATTCGGGGCGTATATGGTGCTTTTCCCAAAGAGCTTTTCCGTTTTTTTGAAAGACTGCGCCCTTGTCGGCTCCGTTCCGATTTCTTTCGCTGAAACAACTTTGTTGTTTGTCAAATAACGCCCTGCATGACAGGATATGCACCCTGCCTTTTCGAAAACGGCTCTTCCTTGTTTGATCGTCTCTTCGTTTGCTTTACGAGGCGGTTCAGGAGGCGAAAGCGTATTTTGCCAGGCGGCCATGGCATTGTTTTCTTCGTTTGCTTTTCTGTCGGAAGAACCGGCGTTTACCCCGTCCGGCGCAACCATCGTGATTTTCGGAAAGCTCGGCGGCTTAATCAGCTCATTGACACCTGGAGCGCCTGGTGTCGGGTCTGCTTTTGCAAAAAATGCAGAAGGGCTATCCTTACCTTTCGGATGATAGCGATAAGTTTTACTGGCCGCGCGCTGCAAAATCGTCCCGAGGTATACGTCCCGGCTCATTCCGAAAAGAGCCTGGCTTCCCGGTACTTGTGAGAGGCTGTCAGAGTTTTGCGCATGAACGTTATTGCTGAACACACTCAGTCCTTTAAACGGACCGGCCATGGCCGCTCCGCTCCAGCTGTACGGATGGTCGCCCAATGTAAAGGCGTCCGGAATTTGCGTCGGATTGCTTTTCATATCGATTGTCGAATCGAAGTAGCCCCGCGGCCATTTCAGAAAGACTTGATCAACCGCTTTTTCAAGCCGATCCGGATCAGGAAGGCGCTCCTTCCTCCCATTAGCCCCAGTAATCCCCGGACTGTTGCCATTGATGAACTGTTTAATGCTTTTAATTTCTGAATGGGTAAAATAAGCGGCAGAATTTGTGGCTAGGGCCAGCATCAGTCCTGTATTTAAATCCGGATTTGTCACCCCTTCCATCACCTGCATTGTTTTTGGGTGTGTCGTCGCATGGCAGGCGGCGCAGCTGATGCCGACTTTGATTTTCCCATCTGAATATTTAAACGGCATACCGAGAGGGGCATACGCTCCTTTTGGCACATCGATTCCCGTGTCGATCTTCTCTCCTTTTTTATACGTTCTCCCGCCGATGTTGGCCGTTTTAGCCAGCTCAACCCGTAAATTTGTCGTTCCCTTCCCTTTTAGTTCAGTGATCGCCTTTGTCATATTGGCAAACGTAATCGGTCCGTCAATCAGCCCAAGAATGTCTGTCAAAAACACTTCGTTTCCGAACGTTTCCTTATAAAATGTTTCCCTGCCCAAATCATAGAGCTGATCATCAACCTTCACCGCACCGTTTTTGCTGGAGAACCCCGACCGCCGGGCCTCTTCATTTGAAACGAAACGTCCCCACATGTCATATCCGTTTTTGCGGCTTTCTTTGGAAATGACTTTTTCTTTTGGCGGCATATAAGCATATTCAGGTTCGAGGAACCGAATTGTAATGTAGCCGGCCGCCAATAAAACAACAACGATTGTGAGGCCTGTCAGCCATTTATGTTTTCTCAAGCGGTTTACCCTCCTTTCTAAAGCATTAGCTTTCCCCTTTTTCAAAAATTCATTTGGGTTAGAACCTATTACCAGCTATAGATGTTTTACGTTTATGCCAAGATATGCATATCATCAGATCGGCTGTAAAAGGACTGAAGCGATATGAAAAAAACCATCATCATTGTCATCGTTTTGTTATGCGCGCTGCTTTCATTTGTCATTTGGATCAATACCGGAGATGAAAAACTGGGGCTTTCAACTGAAGAAAGCGCTGCTGTTAAAGTTGCCAAAAAGCCTGTCATCGTGCTGGTGATTGATTCTTTAATGGATCATTCTTTAAGAAGGGCCATCAACGAAGGGCGTGCTCCGGCACTTCAATTCTTTTTCGAACACGGACATTATCAGCCTGAAGTCGTCAGCTCTTATCCGACCATGTCTGTCACGATTGACAGCACCCTGCTGACAGGCACCTATCCTGACCGCCACCGTGTACCAGGCCTCGTCTGGTACAACCAGAACGAACGCCGAATCGTCAATTACGGCAGCGGCAAAAAAGAAATCGCCGCACTCGGTGTGAGGCGGGCGATTAAAGACAGCATGTATTCGTTAAATCAAAAACATTTAGATCAACGGGTCAAAACCGTTCATGAAGAACTCGATAGACGGAAAAAACATTCGGCTTCCATAAACGGCCTTGTGTACCGCGGAAACCATCATCATGATCTAAATGTTCCGCCTCCTGTCCAACGCCTCCGCCTGATGCCTGAACACATGACCGTAAAGGGCCCGGCCATCTTTTCGTTCGGCAGATTCGCTCAATTAGATCCGAAAAACCGCCATCAGCGTTTTTGGCAAGGCTATGGATTAAATGATCAATTCACGGCACAGGAGCTTTCCTATTTAATCAGGAAAAACAAGCTTCCTTCCCTGACGGTGGCCTATTTGCCGGACAATGACCACAGCACTCATAAAAAAGGGCCGGCTGATATTTCAGGTTTGGAAAAAACAGACCGACAGCTGCAGCGCATATTAAACGCATTTGATTCTTGGGATGCGGCCGCCCAGCAAGCGGTATGGGTCGTCATGGGCGACAGCGGCCAGACCTCCATCGGCCACGATCAAAACAAAGCAGTCATCCGGCTGCACTCTCTATTTAAACACTATCGGATTGCGAAAATAAACAAAGGGCCGTATGAGAAAGATCAACTGCTTTTTGCCGTAAACGACCGAATGTCGTTTATTTATGTATTGGATCAAACCATCCCTGCAAAAGATGCGGCAAAACCGCTCTTGCAGGATGAACGGGTCGGCTTCGCAGCCTGGAAAGAGAATGGCTGGGTATATGTTGCCGCAAAACATGCGGCAAATCCGCTGCGTTTCCGTCCCAAGGGAGCATATGCCGATCAGTATGGACAATCCTGGGCGATTGCCGGCGATTTTTCTGTATTGGATCTGTCAGCCAGTGGACATTCTCTCCGCTACGGAAATTATCCCGATGCCCTCGCACGGCTTTACGGCGCCCTTCATTCCCACCCCGGACGTTATATCATCGCAGATGCGAAGCCGGGTTTTCAATTTGCCGGCGAAACATCCCCTACTCATCCCGGGGGCGGCGGACACGGCTCTCTTTATAAAACGGACAGTCTGGCGCCGATGATTATCATCGGCGCTGAAAAAGCTCCCGCACACCTTCGGCACATTGATGCAAAGGATTTTTTCAGCAAGCTCGTCCAATAGCCTGGCCTGTTTTCAACACGGGTCGGGCCCGTCCTTTTTTCAATGGTTTTTCTTTGACAATTTTTTGTTGTTCTATATAATATAATGATAGTTTACTTACTTATTTAAATTTGAGAAGCAGGTGCTTTCATGAAACAAGATGATATTAACTATGAAACGGTTGAACAATTAGTTCAAGCATTTAAGCGGCTCCGCTACACGGAAATGAAACAATCCTTTCCCGTCATGGAGTGGAAGAGAAACGAAGCCAAAGCCTTGATGTTTTTAAATGAAGGAACCGGACGGGAAGGCAAAATGGTAACGGAAGTCAGCCAGGCTCTGCATGTCACCTCTCCTTTTGTGACGCAGCTTTTAAACAGACTCGAGAGCAAAGGGCTGATTATCCGGCAGATGGATCAAACGGACAGGCGGATCGTCCGCATTTTTTTAACAGAAGCGGGAAAAAAAGCGGCAAACGAAGTTCATAACAAGACGAATCAATGGTTTTGCCAGCTCGTCTCTTATCTTGGCGAGGCTGAGAGCAAACAGTTTGCCTCTTTGATTGATAAAATGTCCGATTTTATGGAAATGGAAAAGTCAGATAAAAAAGAAGGGTGACATATGATTTCTCTTTTAAAATATTTAAAGCCTTACAAGCTGCAGGTCATTTTTGTGGCGCTTTTTACGCTGCTCGGCAGCCTGCTTGAGCTGTATTTGCCGACTTTGATGGCTGATGTCGTTGATGTCGGCATTGTCAATTCAGATATTACATATATCCTGAAAACCGGCGTGTGGATGGTGGCTTGCTCACTCCTTGCGATTTTGATGACAATAGCGAAGGCTTTTTTCGCTTCCAAAGCGGCCCTTGCTTTTGGGAGAGACATCCGGAGAGAGCTGTTTGTGAAAGTCGAGCATTATTCGATGGATGAGTTTGGAAAAGTCGGCTCCTCTTCCCTCATCACCCGGACGACAAATGATGTCAAACAAATACAAGATGTGCTCAATATGATGCTTTCGCTGATGACGAGAGCTCCGTTGATGCTGATGGGGGGGATCGTGCTGGCCGTATACCGGGATGCAAAGCTGTCTCTGATTTTTGTGGCGGCGCTCCCGATCTTGGCGGGACTGATTTTTCTGATCACCAGAAAGGCCGTTCCCCTCTTTGGCGTCCTGCAAAAAAAGACGGACCGCCTCAACCTTGTGCTTCGCGAAGGACTGACAGGGGTCCGCGTCATCCGCGCTTTTAATCGGGTGGATGACGAAAAAGAAAGATTCCGTCAGGCCAATCAGGTATTTCGCGATACCGGCATCGCGGTCAATCGAATCATGGCTTTTTTGTTCCCTGTAATGATGATCATGATGAACTTTACAAACATCGCCATCGTCTGGTTTGGCGGAATTCGCATTGATCAGGGCAGCTTGCAGGTCGGAAATTTAATGGCCTTTCTCCAATATGCATCCATGATTCTGATCGCTTTGATCATGCTTGCGATGACATTCGTGATGATCCCGAGGGCTCAGGCTTCCGCCAGCCGTATTAATGAGGTGCTGATGAGCAATCCGAATATGACCGATTCAACCAGGCCTGCAGAAAACACCGGGCTGCACGGGTATGTTGAATTTCAAGATGTGACGTTCCGTTATGCCGGAGCTGAAAAACCCGTCCTCGAGAACATCTCGTTTCAGGCTAAGCCCGGTGAAACGACCGCGATTATCGGAAGCACAGGTGCGGGGAAAACAACAATTCTGCAATTGATCCCGCGATTTTTCGATGTTGAAAAAGGCGCGGTGCTCGTAAACGGAATCGATATCAGAAAGATCCCGCAGAAAGATCTGCGGGAGAAAATCGGGTATGTTCCGCAGAAAGCGTCTTTATTCAGCGGCACGATTAAAGAAAATATCCGCTTCGGAAAAGAAGACGCGACAGACGAAGAAGTGTTAGAGGCGCTGGAAACCGCCCAGGCATCTGAATTCGTAAATGATAAGGAAAACGGAATCGACTCCAATATCGAACAAGCCGGCGCCAATCTGTCAGGCGGACAGAAACAGCGGCTATCGATCGCCCGCGCGCTCGTCAGAAAACCGGAAATCTATCTGTTTGACGACAGCTTTTCAGCGCTGGATTATAAAACTGATCAAAAGCTCAGAAAAGCGTTGCAGGAAACAACTGCTGATGCGGCCGTCATCATCGTCGCCCAAAGGGTCAGCACGATCATGGACGCTGATCAAATCATAGTTTTAAATGAAGGAAAAATAGCCGGAATCGGCACACACCAACAATTGCTGGCAGAAAACAGCATTTATCAAGAAATCGTCGCATCCCAGCAGAGTGAGGAGGAGAGCGCATGAGTAAGAAAGAGCAACAGCATTCCGGCTCTATGTCTCCCAATATGCAGCAGCCAAAACCGAAAGAATTTAAGAAAACCATTTTAAGGCTGGCCCGCTATTTGAAGCCGCGGACATTTCAGCTCGTCCTGGTTGTTTTTGCGGCAATTTTATCAACCTTGTTTAATGTCATCAGTCCAAAGCTTCTCGGAGACGCCACCTCCTCCCTCTTTGCAAGCTTTACGAAAGGCACCGGCGTTCAGTTCGGATTTCTCGGGAAGATCACGCTGATCCTTGCGGGGCTGTATCTTCTTTCGGCTTTCTTTACATTTTTGCAACAGTATTTAATGGCCGGAGTGGCGCAGAAAACAATATTCGAAATGCGCCAGGAAGTCAATGAAAAACTGTCACGGCTTCCGTTAAAATATTTTGACAAACATCCGCACGGAGATACGCTCAGCCGCGCGGTTAACGATATCGACAACATCAACAACTCGCTTCAACAGGCGCTCACACAAATGATCACATCGGTGATTACGATACTCGGAATCATCATCATGATGCTGCTGATCAGTCCGGTGCTGACGCTTGTCGTATGCATCACCATTCCGCTCAGCATGCTTGCCGTCAAACTGATTGCATCTTTTTCACAAAAGCACTTTGCCGAACAGCAGAAAGAGCTCGGCTCCATAAACGGCCATGTTGAGGAAATGTTTACCGGACATCAGGAAGTGAAAGCATTCGGTCATGAAGACAAAGCGATTCAGCAATTTGATAAAATGAACGAGCGTTTGTACGAATCCGGCTGGAAATCGCAATTTATCTCCGGATTGATGATGCCGATGATGACGTTCATCGGCAACCTTGGCTATGTGTTCGTCAGCATCACGGGAGGTATTTTTGTCTTAAACGGAACATTGCTGGTCGGCGGCGTCCAGGCTTTCATTCAATACACCCAGCAGTTTTCCCAGCCGCTTGTTCAAGTCGCCGGAATCGCGAATACGATCCAATCGGCGATCGCTTCAGCAGAGCGGGTGTTCAGCCTTTTGGATGAAGAAGAAGAGATGCGGGAAACGCCTGCAGATGTCGATCTTGCGGCATTATCAGGCGATGTATCGTTTGAACACGTCGCCTTCGGCTATGATAAAAACGTTCCGGTGATCCATGATTTAAGCCTTGATGTCAAAGAAGGCCGGACGATTGCGATTGTCGGACCGACCGGCGCCGGAAAAACGACGATTATTAATTTACTGATGAGATTTTATGAATTAAACAAAGGCACCATCAAAGTCGGCGGCATGGATCTTAAAAATCTGTCGCGTGAACAGGCAAGAAGCATGTTTGCGATGGTTCTTCAGGACACATGGCTATTTAACGGAACGATCCGCGACAATATCGCCTACGGCCGTGAAGGCGCAACAGACGAAGACATCATTCAGGCGGCAAAAGGAGCCTACGCCGACGACTTTATCCGCACCCTTCCTGACGGCTATGACACGATACTAGGCGAGGATGCGCAAAACATTTCCCAAGGGCAGCGGCAGTTGCTGACGATCGCCAGAGCGATTTTGGCTGATCCAAAGATTTTGATTTTGGATGAAGCAACAAGCAGCGTCGACACCCGGACAGAAATGAACATTCAAAAAGCGATGAACAGACTGATGGATAACCGTACGAGCTTTGTCATCGCCCACCGTCTTTCTACGATTAAAGATGCGGATCTTATTCTGGTCATGAAAAACGGAGATATTATTGAAAAAGGAAGCCATGATGAGCTGCTTCGCCAAAATGGCTTTTATGCTGATTTGTATAACAGCCAATTTTCACAGGAAGAAGCCGCCGGCTAAAGGAAAGGCTGTGCCTAAGCGTCAGGAAACGCTTTTTGGGCACAGCCTTTTTTATTTACATCGTTTCCGATACGCGGCGGACACCCGGACGTCCATTCTCACAAATGAATGAGGCGACGGTGCTGATCGGCCCGCCGGGTTTTGAGACATAATCGAGAAGCCGGTAGTCGCTGCGCCAATATTGCTTGGTCACCGTGCAGCGCACATAGCCGCGCTGATCATTAAAGAATTTCAAATGAGGGTTTTCCATGTAAAGGATGTCCGGATCTTTGATCGTATTCGCTCGATCTCCCCCCGATGTCACGGAGGTTCCGGCAAATTCAGCGCCGACTGTTGTGGAATTGGGATTGTCATAATCGCTTTTGATGTCGAATACCCAATTCGTGTGAACGTCGCCTGTCAGGACGATTGGATTGGCAATATGCTGTTTTTGCAAAAATTCGACAAGCTCGTTGCGTTCGGCCGAATAGCCGTCCCACCCATCCATCGGCAGTACCTTAGTTTCACCTGCCTGATGATCCACTTGTGAAAAAAAGACTTGCTGGGCGAGTACGTTCCAAGTCGACTGTGAACGGCGAAGTCCGTCATACAGCCATTTCTTCTGTTCATGGCCTAATATGCTCCTTGAAGGATCTGTCGATTCAAAGCTCGGCGGTTTATTGCCGTCTTGATTGGCCTGGTCGTCCCGATATTGACGCGTATCAAGGATATGGAATTCTGCCAGATCGCCGCAGGTCACTTTGCGATACATCTGCATGTCCCCTCCCCTAGGCATCGACGAGCGTCTGAGCGGCATATGCTCATAATAGGCCTGGTAGGCGCTTGCCCGCCGCAAAATAAAACGGTCAGGAGATTGGTCTTTTTCAGGGATCAATCCGGCATAATTGTTTTCAACATCATGATCGTCCCAAGTCACGATCCACGGAAACAGCGAGCGGGCGAGTCTGTAGTCGGCATCATACAAGTATTGTGCGTGGCGTGTTCTGTAGTCTTCAAGCGTCAAGGTTTCCGCGCCTTTATGAAGGCGGACGCACTTAGAGGAAGTCCCCGGGCCATATTCATAAATCGCATCGCCTAAATGCAAAACAAAGTCGAGATCTTCTTCGGCAAGCCGGCGGTATGCGGTGTAATATCCTTCTTCAAAATGCTGGCATGAGACAAATGCGAATACAAGCCGATCCACTGCGGAGGTTTGGAGAGGAAGCGTCTTCGTCCGGCCGGTTTGGCTTGTTTCATAACCCGCATGGAACCGATAATAATAAACAGTGTCAGGTTCAAGCCCCTCTACTTCGACATGAACGGAATGGGCGTACTCGCGCTTGGCCGCCTCCTCTCCCTGCTTGACAACTTCCCGGAAATCAGGATCGCGGGCAACTTCCCATCTTACCATCACATCTTCCGGAGGCATGCCCCCTCCATTCAGCGGCTCAGGTGCAAGCCGGGTCCACAGCACGACACTGTCTGGAAGAGGCTCACCAGATGAGACTCCTAACGTAAACGGGTATGCGGTAAACCGCGGCACTTTCTCTGCCGCTGTCCTTCCGTCTGATTCTGCTGTCCGAATGCCTGCGGTTTTCTCGTGAAAAGACTCTGAAACATTGATTTTCATTGCACAGTCTCCTTTACGATTAAAATGAAAAACAGCCCGAGGCTTTCACGGCAGACTACTTTTCTTCCGCATCTCGACTTATTTGTAAGCGTTATCATCCCTTTCGTCTATTAAACTATTCTGTTGTTTAAAATGTAACAGATAGAAAAAGAGATGTAAATAGATTCCATCGCAAAAGTGAATATTCTGCGGCTAATCTAAAAATCATAAAACAGATCCTTATATAATGCCCGCATTTCTTTTCACTGCATTTTCAAAGCGCGACTTTCGCCCAATTGACAATTTTTTCAAAACATGTCCGTTGAAATGAACGCACAAAGAGTGATAACGTATCTTTATGAATCGGTTCATGGACATCGAATGATTCGAAAAAGGAGAGGTACCATGGCAAAATCAATTCAATCCGGCAATCGTTATGCAAATTGGATTCCGATGAAAGAAATCAGCTCAAATGAAGATCAGCTTTTTCCGTTTCCGATTTACAACCGGCTCCGAAAGACTAGCCCGGTGCGTTATGATCAAGATCGAAAGTGCTGGGATATCTTTGCCTATGAAGATGTTCAGTACGTATTAAAAACGCCAAAGCTTTTTTCATCAAAACGGGGCGGCGACATGGAAGGAAAAAGCATATTGACGATGGACCCGCCAAGGCATACAAAAATGAGGGCGATCGTCAATAAGGCTTTTACCCCTAAGACAGTGAAGCAGCTGGAAGCGCACATCGAAGAAGTGACCGCTTTTCTGCTTGATGAAGCGAAAGACAAAGAGACATTTGATATGGTCGAGGATTTGGCCGGACCGCTTCCGGTGATTATCATTGCTGAGCTCCTCGGTGTTCCTACCGAAGACCGGCGCATCTTCAAACACTATTCCGATATTTTGGTTTCAGGCGCGAAAGACAGCTCAGATGAAGCCATCAAGCAGATGAACAAGCAACGGGAAGAAGGCAGCGAATTTTTAAGAGGCTACTTTAAAACGATCATTGAAGAACGAAAAAAAGACCCCAAAGAGGATTTGATTTCGCTTTTGATTCAGGCTGAAGTGGAAGGAGAAAGATTGACAGAAGACGAACTGTTGGGATTCTGCACGATTCTTTTGGTAGCGGGCAATGAAACGACAACCAATTTAATAGCCAATGCCGTCCGCTATCTGACAGAAGATCCAAAAACGCAGGAGACCGTGAGAGGCGACCTGTCTCTCGTCCCTCATCTCGTTGAAGAAACGCTGCGCTACTACCCTCCCGTGCAGGCGATCGGCCGCATTGCAGCCCAAGACACTGACATCAAGGGTGTTACGATTCCAAAAGGTTCTACCATCATCAGCTGGGTGGCTTCAGCCAATCGGGATGAAACAAAATTTGATGATCCTGAAGCCTTTAGGCTTGATCGCAAATCAAACCCCCATATGAGTTTCGGGTTTGGCATCCATTTTTGCCTGGGAGCTCCCCTCGCCCGTCTGGAAGCAAATACTGCGCTCTCATATCTCTTGCGGCACGCTTCAATTGTAAGAGAACCATCAGAGAAGCTCGAAGCGATTCAAAGCCCGTTTGTTTTCGGCGTCCGCCGCCTGCCGGTACGCCTTTTATCTCAATCATAAAAAAGGACAAGGCCCTGGGGGGCTCTTGTCCTTTTTCGTTTGCTTTAAGGATTTGTTGACCACATGCCTGCGGATTTAATGAAAATACGCGGATGTAATTTAAGCTGGGCCACCATGAATTCCGCAAGATCTTCAGGCTGCATGACACGCTCAGGGTTGCCGTCGGTTAATTTTGAATCGATCGCCAAATCTGTGGCGACTGTGCTTGGCGTAAGTGCGCTCACTCTGATGTTGTGCTTTCTGACTTCCTGCATTAAGGATTCCGTCAAGCCGAGAACAGCAAATTTAGATGCGCTGTAAGCGCTCGTGCCTGCTGCCCCTCGTTGGCCGGCTGTAGAAGATATATTGATGATGTCCCCTGTCTTTCTTTCCACCATTTCAGGCAAGACGGCGCGGGTTACATTGTATACGCCCATCAGGTTGACCTGGATGATATTCTCCCATTCTTCAGGTGTCTGTTCAAGAAAACCGGCAAAACCGCCGATTCCGGCATTATTAATCAGAATATCAATGTGGCCAAGCTCTTGTTTCACCGCTTGAACCGCACTTTCCACGGCTTTTAAGTCTTTTACATCGGCTTCTGCAATCGATACGTTTACACCGAACGCCTTCAGTTCTTCAGCCGCTTTTTCAAGATTGGCTTTTGTCCGTCCGATCAGAGCGACATGAACGCCCTCTTTAGCCAGGGCGATGGCGGCTGCACGGCCGATTCCTCTGCCTCCGCCCGTAATCAGAGCTGTTTTATGTTGTAGAGACTGCATAGTAAAACTTCCTTTCCATATGTATGTCACATGAAAAGTATAAAGAAATCCCAATACGCAAACAAATAAAAAGCTCAGCCCCGTATTTCACCCCGTATAAATATCAGCCATTTGTCATAAATCCGCTGTTGAGATTTTTTAAGAAACACCCTGACAATTTTATTGTAAAAATGGGACAGACCAAGTATACTCATATAGTTGCCAATCGTAAGAAAAAAATCTATATAATGGCGGTGGAGACACGTAAACAGATATGACGAAAATCCAGAACATAACATGAAGAGGGGGAAGTAAAACCGAACTGGTATTCACTTTCCGGGAAACCTTCATTTGATCAATATGTAAGCTGTGCCTAAAGGCCGGAACAGTGACGCGGCTTTGGCACCATTGTAACGATTAGGAGGAATGGTATGGAAAAAAAACTTAATTCTAAGGCGATAATGATCACCTTTATGATTGGCGCATTTTTTGCAATATTGAACGAAACCTTGCTCAATATTGCATTAACTGAATTAATGACGGTATTCAGCGTGGATGCTGCGACTGTTCAATGGCTGGCGACAGGGTTTATGCTTGTCATGGGTGTGTTAATGCCTGTTTCCGCATTGCTTATTCAATGGTTTACGACAAGACAGATGTTTATCGGCGTGATGACCGTTTTTCTGGTTGGGACATTGATCGCCGCTTGTGCGGTGAACTTTCCCATGCTGCTCGCCGGGCGCATGATACAGGCCGTCGGCACAGGGTTGTTAATCCCTATTATCATGAATGCCTTGCTGTTAATTTACCGTCCGGAAGTCCGCGGCAAGGTTATGGGGACGTTCGGACTGGTGATTATGTTTGCTCCCGCAATCGGTCCTACGCTGTCAGGCGTCATCGTTGATTTATTAGGCTGGCGCTGGCTGTTTATCATTGTGATTCCTTTTGCAGTATTCTCGATTCTTTTTGCGATGAAATATTTGCAAAACGTCGGAGAAGTGACAAAGCCGCGTGCGGATGTGTTGTCGATCATCCTTTCAACCATTGGAATCGGAGGAATGGTCTACGGCTTCAGCAGCGCAGGTGAAGCTGAGCACGGATTTGCGTCCGTGACGGTCATTTCCGTGATCGTGATCAGCTTTATCAGTCTGCTGCTGTTCGTGCTCCGACAATTGAAGCTGGACGAGCCGTTATTGAATGTACGCGTGTTTGCCTATCAAAATTATACGCGCGGGGTCATTCTTTTTATCATCGTCATCATGGCGATGTTTGCTTCTGAAATTGTGATGCCGATGTATTTACAAGGCCCGCTCGGCCTTTCTGCCAAAACCGCCGGGCTATTGCTGCTGCCGGGTGCGCTATTAAACGGCCTCATGTCGCCTGCCATGGGCGCTTTATTCGACAAGTTCGGACCGAGAAAACTGATCATTCCCGGAACGATCGTATTGGTCGGTGTGATGATTTTCTTCAGCAATATCGGCCCGTCGATACCGATATGGTGGTTTATCGTGGTATACATGATATTGATGCTGTCCATCTCCGCGATCATGATGCCTTCACAGACGAATGGATTGAATGAGCTGCCAAAGCATTTATATCCTCATGGAACGGCAATCGCCAATACGTTGCAGCCTGTTGCCGGCGCGCTTGGCGTTTCGGTATTTGTAAGCATCATGAGCCAAGGTCAGCAAAGCTTCTTGGAAAAACATCAGGCGGCTTCAGCCGGCAAACAGCTCATAAATGAAGCAATGACACACGGTGTCCATCATGCCTACTGGTTTGCCTTGGCTTTAAGCTGCGCCGCTTTCTTTATTTCATTACTAATTAAAAAAGCTGTTGCGCCCGATTTTGACGAAAATTAATATCTGCCTGCGGCTTTTTTACTCCCCCGGTGTTCTCTTCCGGGGGTTTTTTCATCCAGCACGCCATATCATTTCCCCTTGGCCGCTAGGTCAGCCAGCTGTCGCTGAATGTCTCTTACTTAGAAAAAATGATGTGTTTGTATAGGAAAACCGGCAACATGACTTGATCAGCATATATTTTCAGAATTGACGGGATGTTGTGACATGTTATAATGCTAGAATCATAGTTATTTTACCGGAAAGGAACGTATTCCATGGAATCTTATATTCAGCAAAGGGACGGCATTTTCAAATCGGTATGTTCACTTGACTGCCCGGATCAATGCGGTCTTCTTATTCATAAAAAAGATGGCAAAATCGTTAAAATACAGGGTGATCCCGATCATCCTGTCACACAGGGCAACATCTGCAACAAAGTACGCAACATGACTGAGCGGATTTATGATCCCAAACGACTGAAAACGCCGCTGAAACGAACGGGCCCGAAAGGATCAGGGGCATTTGAACCGATCAGCTGGGATGAAGCGATTGAAACGATTCGCTCCCGCTGGATGGAGCTGATTGAGAAAGACGGCGCAGAATCTATATTGCCCTACAGCTTTTACGGCAACATGGGCAATCTGACAGCCGAAGGAATGGACAGGCGCTTCTTCCACCGCTTCGGATCAAGCCAGCTTGACCGGGCGATTTGCACGCCTGCCGGTTCGACGGGCTATAAATACACAATGGGCGGAAGCATCGGCACAGACCCGGAACATACAACAGAGACGAAGCTGTTTATTTTTTGGGGAATCAATGCGGTATCAACGAACATGCACCAGATCACGATCGCTCAGAAAGCGAGAAAAAACGGCGCGAAAATCGTTGTAATTGATGTTCATAAAAATCAGACCGGCCGAATGGCGGACTGGTTCATCCCGGTCCTGCCGGGAACGGACAGCGCCCTCGCCCTCGGCATCATGCACGTTTTATTTGCCGAAGGCCTGGCTGATGAAGCGTTTCTTCAAGAATATACGGTCGGTCATGAAGAGCTCCGCCGGCATGTTTTGCAATATGATCCAGATACGGTTGCGGCAATTACCGGCGTTCCCCGTGAGGATATCATCAAGCTCGCCCGCCTGTATGGAAAAACTTCCCCTTCCCTTATCCGCATTGGGAACGGGCTGCAGCATCACGACAACGGCGGGATGATTGTCAGAACCATTGCCTGTCTGCCCGCGATTACCGGTCAATGGACGGTAAAAGGCGGAGGTGCGATTAAAGGCAACACAGCATTTTTAGCCTATAATACAAAGGCATTACAGCGTCCGGATTTGTTAAATGGCAGAACGCCGCGGGTGATCAACATGAATCAGCTCGGCAAATCCCTTTTGGAAATCGCCGACCCGCCGATCCGTTCTTTATTTGTCTACAGCAGCAATCCAGCTGTTGTCGCTCCTGAAGCGAACAAAGTCAGAAAAGGGCTTGAACGCGAAGACCTGTTTACGGTCGTGCATGATTTATTTTTGACGGAAACCGCACGGTATGCCGATATTGTGCTGCCGGCCTCTTCCGCTTTTGAAAATACAGATTTTTATACATCGTATTGGCATCACTACACGCAAATTCAAAAACCCGTCATCGAAAAGTACGGTGAAAGCAAATCGAATACAGAGGTGTTCCGCCTTTTGTCAGAAGCGATGGGCTTTGATGACGAGCCTCTGAAGGATTCGGATGAAGAGATGATCAGGCAGGCCCTCGACTATCCCGAAAACCCCTGGCTTGAAGGGATCGATTACGACAGTTTGTCTGAAAAGCATTTTGTGAAAGCAAAAAGAGAAGCGATTTTTCCTGACAGGCTCCCGACGCCAAGCGGAAAAATCGAATTGTATTCCAAACAGATGGAGCAGGACGGATATCCGGCTCTGCCGACCCATACTCCCCTTGCGGAGACAAGTGACTATCCGTTTTTATTTGTGCCTGGGCCAAATCATAATTTTTTAAATTCGACGTTTTCAAATAATGCAAAACACATCAAACTGGAGAAAGAGCCAAAGGTACATCTGAATATAAAAGATGCGGAAGCAAAAGGCATCAAAGACGGAGACGCCGTGAAAATTTGGAATGACCGCGGGGATTGTGTGCTGACTGCAGCGGTCGGAGAAAACGTCCTGCCCGGCGTAGTGGTCAGCCAGGGGCTGTGGGCCGATGCAGAGGGAAAAAATTATCTCGTCAATGCGTTGACACCTGACCGATTAGCAGATATGGGCGGCGGTGCAACCTTTTTTTCCGGAAAAGTTGACATTCAAAAAGGGTGAGTATGAAAAAGACCGGTGTTTTTTACCGGTCTTTTTTGCGTTGATATCATAACGAAAGGCATTTCACAATATTACCAACATTCCTTCTATTTATCATTTTTGTCTATTTTTTGAACTGTTAGGTTTTATCATTAAAAATAGTAAATATATGCCGATGCAAAATATGTCAGGGCCCGACTGGGATCTTTTTTCCAAGATCTCAACATATCAACCGATTACATGGAGGTAAAGGAAACATGAGAATCAACCACAACATTGCAGCGCTTAACACGTACCGGCAGCTATCAGTAAACAACGGAGCATCGCAAAAAAACATGGAAAAGCTTTCTTCCGGCCTTCGGATCAACCGAGCAGGAGACGATGCGGCTGGTCTTGCAATCTCTGAAAAAATGAGAGGGCAAATCCGCGGCTTGGAAATGGCGTCTAAAAACGCCCAAGACGGAATCTCTCTCATTCAAACAGCAGAAGGTGCATTGACTGAAACCCACTCAATCCTTCAGCGCATCCGCGAACTGGCCGTTCAGGCGAACAACACCGGAACACAGGATACGACTGACCTGAGCGCCATTCAAGATGAAATCAGCTCTTTGCTCGAAGAGATTGGCGGTAAAGAAGGAGAAAACGCCAGCAAAGGGATTGCGGACCGTACGCAATTCAATGGAAAGAACCTGCTGGACGGCACCTTTAAATCAGATGGAGGAGAAAAACTGCAGTTCCAAATCGGCGCCAACAGCGGTCAAACGATCAGCGTGAACATCGAGAACATGTCTGTCACCGCTTTAGGCCTTGAAGACAGCACATCAGAGGACGAAGACGGGAAAAAAGTGACGACATCCGGTTTCAAAATCGCCGATATTGATGTCACGAAATTCACCGGTAAAAATGCGGATGGAACGCCTTTAAGCGATGATGACAAAACGAAGTACTCGTTCCAAAACCAGCTGGCGGCAATTGGCTCGGCGACGAAACAAGTATCTGCACAGCGGTCCAAACTCGGTGCCGTTCAAAACCGTCTTGAACACACCATCAACAACCTAGGGGCTTCTTCTGAAAACTTAACAGCTGCAGAGTCCCGGATTCGCGATGTGGATATGGCGAAAGAAATGAGCGAGTTTACAAAGAATAATATTCTTTCCCAGGCGTCCCAAGCGATGCTGGCCCAGGCCAATCAGCAGCCGCAAAACGTGTTGCAGCTTCTGCGCTAAAAACATGAGTAAAGGCGCCGGCCCAAAAGAGATGCTCCATCATCTTTGGGCCCCGGCGCCTTTTTTCGTTTGTTTATCCTTTGCCTTTCTCAATTGTTTTGCATAGTTTGCGGCAAATTCGGTGCTATGTTTGATAAAGCCGGTAATAATCTTCAGCTCCTCGTCCGTATATTGACTGAGAAACTCGACGGAAGATTCAGTCAGATTTTCAAATATGTCGTGAATGTCACCCATATTTTCCGGAATGAGCTCAAGCAAAAGCCGCCTTCTGTCTGCTGAATCTCTGATGCGTCTGACATATCCCGCCTTTTCAAGGCGATCGATTACCCCCGTGATGGCTCCGGTCGTCAGGTTGCTTTTTTCCGCTAATTCCCCGGCTGTTAACTTTCCGCTTCGCGAGATGATTTCAAGACATTTGTGATCCGTTCTGTTCAGTTCGATCTTTTCGGCGATCGCCTGATGCATGAAAACGGTCGCCGTGCTGTGATATCTCAGCTGCCGGGCCAGCTCCCTGATCAGTTCCTCTCTTGTTGTTTGATTTTTTCTTGACATCTGTAACACCCTTCTTTAAAATCAAATTATCTTAGCGCCTAAGATATTTATTTCCTAATATAAAATGATTATAACAGGAATGATCTTCTCATGCCAAACAACTGCTAAGGTTGAATTTTTCATTAAAGGAGCAAGATGATTTTGTCACATACTCAGCATCAGCGATTAGGATTGATTGTAGCAGGATTGCTGCTGGCCATTCTCATGGCCTCTATGGATAACACTATTGTCGTTACCGCAATGGGAACGATTGTCGGCGACCTTGGCGGACTTGACAGCTTTGTCTGGGTCGTATCGGCTTTTATGGTCGCGGAAATGGCAGGTATGCCGATTTTCGGCAAACTGTCGGATATGTACGGCCGAAAACGATTTTTTCTTTTTGGAAGCATCTTATTTATGGCCGGCTCGGCATTGTGCGGAACGGCTGCGAGTATTGAGCAGCTCAGCATCTACCGTGCCATACAGGGAATCGGCGGCGGCGCGCTGATACCGATTGCCTTTACGATTATTTTTGACATCTTTCCGCCGGAAAAACGCGGCAAGGTTTCGGGGCTGTTCGGCGCCGTTTTTGGACTGTCAAGCATCTTCGGTCCGCTCATCGGCGCTTATATCACAGATTACATCAGTTGGCATTGGGTGTTTTATATTAACCTGCCGCTCGGTTTGATTTCTTTCCTTTTGATTCTCTTGTTTTATAAAGAGGCAAAGCAGCACGAAAAACAAAAAATCGACTGGTTTGGCGCGATTACACTCGTGGGCGCAGTCGTTTGCCTCATGTTCGCGCTTGAGCTTGGCGGTGAAAAATATGCTTGGGATTCAAGCATCATTCTTCTGCTTTTTGGCGGTTCAGCTATTTTATTTATTTGTTTCTTTCTGATTGAGCGGAAGGCGAGCGAGCCCATCATTTCCTTTGAGATGTTTAAAAACCGCCTGTTTGCCGCAAGCACGCTAGTTGCATTATGTTACGGAGCGACGTTTATTTCGGCGACGATCCAGATTCCGATTTTTGTCCAGGGCGTCTATGGTGACTCAGCGACAAATTCGGGGCTCATCCTTTTGCCGATGATGCTCGGCTCCGTGATCTCCGCGCAAATCGGCGGTTTTTTAACAACGAAGATGAGCTACCGGAATATCATGCTGATCTCAGGCTTGTTGTTAGTGACGGGCTTTTCTTTATTAAGCACGCTGCATACCGGTACCGCCCGCCTCTTATTAACCGGATATATGATCGTTGTCGGCTTAGGGGTAGGGTTTTCATTTTCTGTGTTAAGCATGGCAGCCATTCACCATTTTGGTCCAAGACAGCGCGGTTCGGCGACTTCGACGAGCAACTTCCTGCGTTCGCTCGGGATGACAGTCGGCGCCAGCATTTTCGGCATGCTGCAAAAGAACAGTTTTTCAGAACAAATGTCAGATCTTTTTACAGGTGCGGAAATGCCGGGGCTCTCTTCCCAGCATGATGCAAATCAGATCTTATCAAGCGCGAGATCCTCGATTCCGGCGGATATTCTAAACCGGATAACAGAAGCGCTGTCAAACTCTATTGTCCATACGTTTTCATGGGCGATTTTGTCTGCGGCTGCCGCCTTTTTACTCGTTTTCCTTATGCCGAAAGACCGGATGCAGATAACCGCCAAAAGCAAATAAACAAAGCCGGAGAAACGTCCTCATTTTTCCGGCTTTTTTCAAATGAGCGTTGTTTACGTTTTTGCTTTTTTCTTTTTCATTTTGGAGATCAAAAGAAGCGGAATCGGCACCAGGCCAAATAAGATAACGGCTATTCTGCCGACCACATCCCCAAACGCAAATACATGATTAAGATTTTTGGGAGTCATCGCGATCAAATACATGAGAGGCAGCA
Organism: Bacillus sonorensis NBRC 101234 = KCTC 13918; assembly: GCF_001592005.1. GTDB lineage: Bacteria > Bacillota > Bacilli > Bacillales > Bacillaceae > Bacillus > Bacillus sonorensis. The sequence goes on along the minus strand of NZ_BCVZ01000003.1, from coordinate 13,391 downwards.
GACCAAACATCACCGGTCTGATGTTTTTGCCGAACAGCTGTGACAGGCCGAGAGACGCCGTGAAGTACGAAATCGAAAACGTCGCGAACAGCTGCATAATCCAGATGACGAGAAGAAATGTTTCAAACCGCTCAAATATCAAACCTGGAATTTCAAAGCTGCGCATCAGATCAAGCGTCGGCCATGTTCTTGTGACCACACCGTCTACAGAAAGCGTGCCGATGACGAATATAACGATTATCAAGTAAAAAACCAAAGAAATGGTCAGGCCTACTACCACGACTTTGACGCCTTTTTCCGGCTTTTTCATAAACGCTAAAAGGAACACCATCACTTCTGCGCTGATAAAGGAAAGAACGGTTGCTTTTGTTCCTTTAAAGACCGGCATGATCCCTTTTCCCAGAACGGGCCGCAAATTATCCAGTTCAAATATGCTGCTGCTCAAAAAGACAATCGTCAAAAAAATGATCACTGTGATTGGAAATATGATTTCAGCCAAACGGGCGATTGAACCCATGCCATCTTTTATTGCATAGAATGTGACCCATATCGTCGTCATGATGATTGCCCAGAGAGGGGTTCCTTCCAGCAAAAAAAAGCCGATGACTTCCGCCATGATCCTTGCTTCAAATGCTCCGATCATTACAAAATGTCCGATAAAAAACAAGCTAATCAACGCGCTCAGCCATTTTCCGACAATATCTCCGCCATATTCAAAAAAGGTCTTTCCGGGGTAGCCCTGGCTTAATTTTGTCATGACCACACCTGCTACCATCGTAATAAGGCCGCCGATAATCACGGACAGCCACACATCAGGGGTGCCGGCTTCCGCTGCGGCTGTTCTCGGCAGCGAAAGAATCCCCGCCGCCATGATGTAGCTGACAAAGACGACGATTGCCTGAGGCGTCGTTATTTTATCCTGGGAACTGATCATTTTTCATCACCGCCTATCTGGTCCCTAAAGCTGTTCTATCACTGCTCCCCTACGGTTCCATAATCTTTAATGTTCATTTTCACATGATATTTAATCGGTATCGTAGTAAATGTCTCATCCCAATTTTTCTTCAGCTTATCCCAAAGCCGCGGATGAGTAATTCTGAGCTCATTTCCGAAGCCTGCAAGGTCAGCTTTGTATTCCTCCTGCATTTTCTTTGTGATTTTCTCCATCAATTGTTTCACGACAGATGCCGCATCCTTTTCTGCTTTTTCTATAAATTTGTTATCAAACGCTTTTTCAGAAGGCACCCATTTTTCGGCAAGATGGCCTTCGGATTGAACAGATACCTCAAATGAGATCCGGTTTCCTTTGACAATTGGCTTGATCTTACTATTGATGTGCTCCACCTGGAAAGTGGTCAGTTTTTTTGTTTTTGGATCATAGCTTTTAATGGCACCGCCTCTTCCCCTTCCGATAATCCACATGATCCCGTCTAGATCCTGTTCATTCAAAAATCCGAGAAGTTTATTCGTTTTTCCTTTGATTGCGGCGGCTCCCGCATATTTAATTTCTCCTTCGGCACTAGCCACATTTTGGATCAAATAGCTAGTCCCCGCTCTCATTTTTCCTATCAGTTTGGCAAGGGTCACAGGAGGCAGAATCTTTTTGGCCTCATTGGCATTGTCAACGATTTTGCGCAGACGAAACGCCGGCATTTCCCCTGTTTCTTTTAGCTCAAGTGTATCTCTCGCCTGGCCTCTTGTGATGAGGACGAGACTGCTTGGTCTTATTTCATTATCACGGAGAGGCTGATCAAGCAGCTCTTCCAGGGAATAAGTGCGCAGGAGATCAGAGGAGATGACAATGACTTTTAAGTGGGGGTTGTATACAGGTCTGTCCTTTCTTAAGGCGATTTCTGTCGTGATTTGCTGGATGGAGTCTCCTGTTTCATATACATTGATATAAGATTTTTGTTGCGTGCCTCCTCCTCCTCCGGATGCCTTTGAACCGGCGGCCTGTTCATTTACATACTGAAAGGTCATGGTAATCCGGTCTTTTTTTGGATAATATCCACCTTCTTTATCAAACGATTTTTCCAGAGAAGTTTCCTTTCCTTTATCAAGCCCTATGGCAAATGTTAAACCGCGCTCTTCGATTTCTTGGCTGCTCCAGCATCCGGTTAACAGCAGAAGCATAACGGCGGAGATGAGGCAGATCTTTTTATTAATTGGTTTCAAGTTTTTTCCTCCTTAATTTTGAGATGACAAGGAGCAGCAGAGGAACCAAGCCGCATAAATAGATGGCGGTGTTGCCGATCAGATCTCCGATTTGAAAGAGCTGATTAATGTTCTTAGGCGTCATCGAAATCACATAAATCAATGGAAGCAGTCCGAATATGATCGGCTGAATCTTTTTTTTGAAAAGCTGGGACAGCCCCAAAGCGGCAGCATAGTAGCTGATCGTAAAATTCGAAAAAATCTGCATGATCCAGATCACCAGCAGCAAAGACTCAAACCGTTCAAATATAAGGCCCGGCATTTCAAAGCTTCTCATCAGATCAATCGTCGGCCATGTTCTCGTTACAACGCCTTCGACAGACATCGCTCCAATGACCATGATGACGGTAATCATATAAAAAATGATGGGAAAGCATATTCCGATCAATACAGCTTTATATGCTTGACTCGGCCGTTCCATAAAAGGTCCGATAACGAGCATGATTTCAATGCCTGTAAAGGCGAATGCCGTGGTTTTGACGCCTTGCATCACGGGCTTGATGCCCTTCCCCAATACAGGCCGCAGATTGTCTAAATCAATTACCCCCGCGCTCATAAATGCCACCAATAAAAAAATAATGACTGTGATCGGAAAGATGATTTCAAACAGCCGGGCAATCGTGCTTATACCGCCGATGACTGCATAAATGCCGCACCATGAAAAAACCATCGCGGTCGCCCAGAGCGGGGTTCCTTCCAGCAAAAAAAACTGCGTCACTTCAGAAACCGAACGCACCTGAAAGCCCGAGGTCATGAGAAAATAAAAAATCAAAAGCAGGCTGATCAGTTCTCCCGCCCACTTGCCAACGATGCTCTGACTGTATTGGTAAAACGTTTTTTTGGGGAATTCCTTGTTCAATTTCACCATGATAAAACTTGTGATCATGGCGATCAGTCCTCCAAATACGACAGTCAGCCAAACATCCGGCGTCTTTACGTCTGCTGCGGATGTTCGGGGGAGTGTCAGGATACCTGTTCCTAAAAGGAAATTCGTCACGATAATGGCGGTTTGAGAAAGTGTAATTCGGTCTTTGGGACTGGCCGTCATAAATGTATTCACTTCCTTTCAATCCCTCTGCACGCCCTATTTCATGGATTCGATTGTTTTCGTTTTTTAATCTTTGAAATCATAAGGAGCAAAAGCGGGAGAATACCGCCTAAAAACACTCCGCTATTGCCAATGAAATCGCCGAATGCAAACATGATGTTGATATTTTTCGGAGCCATTGCCGTCAAATAAATAATTGGAAGCAGCCCGTACATAATCGGCTGAATATTTTTCTGAAAGAGCTGTGATATGCCTAAAGCCGCACCGTAAAAAGAAATCACAAAGGTCGTAAAAAGCTGCATGATCCAGATCACAAGCAGCAAGGATTCAAAGCGTTCGAATATCAGTCCCTGCAGCTCAAAGCTGCGCATCAGATCGATGGTCGGCCAAGTGCGGGTGACCACCCCCTCAACCGATAAGCCGCCGATGACCATCACGACGGTTATCATATAAAAGAGCAGCGGGAGAACCGCCCCCGCCAGGACGGCTTTTATCGCTTGATCAGGCTTTTTCATAAAGGGCAGCATGAAAAGGATAATTTCAATGCCCGAAAAAGACAGAGCCGTTACTTTGACACCTTTCAGCACCTGCGAAACTCCTTTTCCCATTACAGGCCGTAAATTGTCCAATTCAAATATCCCTATACTCATAAAAGCTACCAGCAAAAACAACAGAACCGTAATCGGAAAAATGATCTGGAACAAACGTGCAATCGGATATAAGCCGCCGATCATCAAGTAGAGCCCCACCCACAAAAAAATGATGGCGGTCGCCCAAAGCGGGGTTCCTTCCAGCAAAAAAAACTGCGTAATTTCACTCATTGAACGAACCTGAAACCCGGAGTGCGCCATGAAATAAAAAATATATAACAAACTGAACAATCCGCCGAGCTTACTTCCCACAATATCCCTGCTGTATTGATAAAACGTTTTATCAGGATAATGATGATTTAGCCTCACCATGATGATCCCCGCCATAAGGGCGATCAGGCCGCCTAATAATAGTGAGATCCAAACATCCGGCGTTTTCACTTCAGCTACAGAAGTTCTCGGGAGCGTCAAGATGCCTGTTCCAAGCAGGAAATTGGTGACGATAACAGCTGTCTGTGAAGTGGTCATCCGCTCTTTCTGACTGATCATCTTCATGCCTCACTCCTTTCCGGGCTATCATTTGCGCGACGAATCGTTCGTTTTCATCATTTTTGGCCTGCGCTTCATCACCGAAATCGGCATGCGGATGATAAAATCCTTCCAATCGGTTAAACGGTATGGCACGGCTGGACTTGCATATGGAACGCCAAAACTTTTCAGCTTCACTGCATGGCTTGCGAGCATCAGGAAAAACATAATAACGCCGTATAATCCAAATACGCCCGCGCAAAACATTGCTACAAATCTGAGCATCCGCAGAGAAATCCCGGCGCTGTATTGCGGGATCGCAAATGAAGAAATCGCGGTTACCGCTACGACGATGACCATGATAGGACTGACGATCCCCGCTTGAACGGCTGCCTCGCCGATGATGAGACCGCCGACAATTCCTATCGTCTGCCCGATCGGCTTTGGCAGACGCAAACCGGCTTCACGCAAGATTTCAATGGCCACTTCCATAATGAGGGCTTCGATTAAAGAAGGAAACGGAACGCCAACCCTCGTCCCTGTAATGGAAATCGCCAGCTCACTCGGTATCAAGCCGGGATGAAACGAAATAAATGAAATATATAAAGCGGGCCCCAATAGCGAAATCATCGCAGCTCCAAACCGTAAGATGCGGATAAATGAGCTTGGAAACCAGCGTTCATAGTAATCTTCAGGCGATTGCAGCATCATGCTGAATGTAACCGGAACGATTAAAACAAAAGGCGTGCCATCGAGCAGAATGGCCACCCTGCCCTCCATCAATGCGCTCATGACCCGATCGGGACGTTCAGTGCTTTGCGCCTGAGGGAACGGGCTCAGATAATTGTCTTCAATCAGCTGTTCGATATAGCCTGATTCCGGAACATTATCAATGTCAATCTGTTGAATTCTTTTTTTGACCTCTTCCACAAGCTCCGATTCAGCCAACTCTTCAATATAGGCAATGACAAGCCTTTTTACGGCCCGTTTTCCCACTTGAAGCTGAATCATCGTCAGACTTTCATTTTTCCCCTGCTGTCTTAAAAGGGCGGTATTTGTGCTCAATGCTTCAGTGAAGCCCACCCTGGCCCCCCTGACCAAAGCTTCTGATACGGGTTCTTCAATATTCCTTTTGTTTCCTTTGGCTGTCCCCAATATGAATACTTCTGCAGAACCATCGATTAAAAGGGCTGTTGAACCGATTAATACTTCCGGCGCCAGTTCGCTGATATGCTTGATTTCTGTCAATTCACTAATGGGCAGAATTTGTTTTTTAATCAGGGGAATAAGGCTGTTTTTTAATGCAGAGGGCTCGATTTTATATTCGTCTGAGAAATCGGCCATCAGCGATTTCATGATATGTTTGTTAATCAGGTCTTTATCTGAAAGCCCATCGATAAACACGATAGCCCCTTTGGTACCGGTTCTTCCGATGTCAAATTCACGGAAATGCACATCTGAGTTATGTCCTATTTTCGTCTCAATCACTTTCAGATCATGATCAAAATCACCGGTGAAAAATCCGGTTGATTCTTGAGACGGCGTCTTGTTTGTAGAACGGCGTTCAAGAGACTGATTTGTAATTCGCCTTGTTTTTGATTTCCACCACCTCATGTCATCCCTCATCCTCTTTTATTTGAATCCAATGAAAAAATTTTGAAATGGCATACGGAATTAAAAATACAAAAATCGCCTGCATGATAACCACCCAATTCGGAAGAAAGGACACGATCGTATTCCACATTGTCATCACCCTCGTCTGTTTTGCTAATACCATCTTTTTTAACCTATTATTGCCTTGGATGACTTCTATAAATATGGTAATTTAAACCACGATTGATCCGGATAAGCAAAAAAAAGCCATCCGTCGAAAAACACAGATGGCTGTTTTGTCTTTCCTTATTTTTCATTGGAAAGCGCTTGTTTCATTTTCAAAAGCTGTGAAAATTCCTGATCCAATTCATGATATCGGGGATCCTCATGCGAAAGCCCGGCCAACTCCCCGAGCACCGCCGTCATTCGGGTTTCGATCCGCAGACGCTCGGCTTCATCATGTTCGGTTTTGGGTTTTTCCTTTTTGTTCTGCCAGTCCTTCAGACCCCTTTCGATTCGCTGGACTTTCCCGTTTTCAAATACAAGAAGCTTGTCGCACAATTTTTCCATGAAATATACATCATGGGAAACGATGATGATGGTTCCCTGAAATTCAAGCAATGTTTCCTCAAGCTGTTCTCTGCTGGGCAAATCAAGGTGATTTGTCGGTTCATCTAAAATGAGAATGTCATAATCCTTTACGATCATGCCCGCGAGCTTGATCCGAGTGCGCTCACCCAAGCTAAACGTCCCGATCGGCCGGTCGAATCGATTTTCTTTTATGCCCATATTGGCCAAAATCGTCCGCACGGTTGCCGTTTTGTCTCTGTCAGACAATTGCAGCGCTTGTGCGATCGTTTGATCTGTATTTAAATCATTGACATCCTGGCTTAAATAAGCGGCCTTCATGGAGCGGCTTTTCCAAAGGGTTCCGCTCGTCACCGGTTCACCTTCCAATATCATTCTGATCAAAGTCGTCTTTCCGCACCCATTGCTCCCGACCAGTCCAATCCGCTCGCCATGCTTGATAAAAAAGCTGCTGTCTTCAAACAGCGTGCGGCCGTCAAAAGCCTTTGCCAGGTTTTTCGCCTCAATAATCCGCTTTCCTCTTTTTTCATTTGAAGAAAATTGAAACTTGACGGATTCTTCTTCTTTCGGTTTTTCGAGTTTATGTTTCGTCAGCTCCTGTTCGAGCCGCTTTAATTTAGATTTCACCTGGTTGTCGAGCTTTTTGGCCTTTAACCGGTAATATTCCTTAAAGCCTTCTTTTTTTGTTGAATCCCGATGGGCTTTCCCGGACCAGTTTTGAAGGTTTGCAATCTGTGATTCAATTCTTTGTTTATACTTCTGCTGTTCTTCATATTGATGCAGCCTCTCTTCATACAGCCGTTTTTTCTCGCGCTGGTAGTCGGAATAGTTTCCTTGATAAGCATGCAGCCTTCCGTCTTCAAGCTCTAAAATTTTCGAAACGGACTGATCCAAAAAATAGCGGTCGTGAGAAATGATCAGTACGGCGCCCTGATACGTTTCAAGCTCTTCAAGGAGCCAGTTGATGCCGTTTATATCCAGGTGGTTTGTCGGTTCGTCCAAGATGAGAATCTCCGGCATCGTTTTCCAGATATGCGCGAGGGCAAGCTTCAGTTTTTCTCCGCCGCTCATGTGGCGAAGCCGTTCAGTTTTCCAGGCCTGAACCTTCGACAGCCCCATTTGGCTCGTCAGTTTATATAATCCGCCGCTCTCATCATCAGTTAACATTTGGCTGAAATCATGGATCGAATATTCAATGGATTGCAGCAGATAGCCTATTTTAAGCGGGTACGCTGTTTCAATCGAGGCCTGATCAGCGTCCATGCGGCCGGCCAGGATGTTGGCAAGCGTCGTTTTTCCCGTTCCGTTGTATCCCACTAAACCAATTCGTTCATTTGTGGCCAAATCAAATTCAATGTTCTTTAACACCGTTTGGTCTCCAAAGCTTTTTTTCAATCCTCTTATTTTCATCAAAACTGTCATACTGTTCACCTCTTGTATGTTTTTGGCCGAACAACAAAAAACCTCTCGCGGAAACCCGGAGAGGATCGTGTGCCAACATATGCATCGTGAAAACAGCATGAACTGATCTCCTTACACCCGCATGGCAAATAAACATGCGGGTGTAAGGCAATGCAAAAAAGGTATAAAAGGGCAGACGTATCCTATTCTCCAAGTTTCCGTTTTTTCATATGAAAAACGATGGAAAATAAGATTACTGAATCATGTCCCCTATACCTTTTCCTTTCACTGTATTTATCAAACAGTATATATTCGAAGGGAAACATTGTCAATATTTTAGATGACTGTTCAATCCAGTTTTTCCATTGGTGATTTTCCGATCGTGCCGACACGTCGAATCTGTACATCGGTTTTTATGTGTACCGGCATTGTTGCAAATTTTTCGTCCCAGTTGTTTTTAACCTTTTTCCAATAAACCGGATTTGAGCGATGAAGCGCCTCTCCAAAACCGAATATATCGATTTTATATTGTTCTTGCACTGTTTTGATCGCTTCTTCAATGTTCTTTTTCAGCTGTTCATTCGCTCTTGTCTCTACATCTTCAATCGTTTTTGATTTCATCAGCTTAACTTTGCATTGAACTTCACCAATGTTGGCTTCCACATGGACTTGAACGGTTCCTCTCGGTAAACCATTTGCGACTTTAACTCCCATATTCGATTTCATGCGAATGACCTCGAGCGCAATTTTTCTTTTTCCGGCTGAACAAGGCACTTCTTCAACCGTTCCCCTCACATTGCCCAACACGTAATTCACTGCCTTGCTGTTGCTTTCATTCATCCAGCTGATCAATTTGTCATCTTTAAAAACCGCTATTCCATTGTATTTTAGTCTGACATCCTGTGAAATTTCTTGAACATTTGCCTGGTTTTCCCCTTTTCTCATTGAGCCGGTCATCAGAAGCCCTGTTAAATGAGGCTGCACTCCATCACTAGCCGTATCGGAAATGAGCTTGTCCAAGGTAACGGTCATGGAAGGCGCCCACATTTTCTCAGACGTTTCTAAAGAGGAAAACAATTTATTTGCAGGAATGTCTTCCAATCCGGTTAAAACTTTCAATACATTTTCCGCCTTTGCATCTTTTGCGACGACAATAAAAAAGTCAGGCCGCACCTCTTGATCCCGTGAAAAAACATCAAGGATTTCACCTATCCCTTCCCTCGCCAGCTCCTCGCCGATGACCAGCACTCTTAAATGTGAAAAATAAAGCTCCCTCGCCGTCTCGGTTGACATTCTTCTGACTGCTTGAAATATCGTATTGCCTTTTTCCTGATATGTCATAACCGGAGTTTGCACAGTTTTACTTTGCTTGGCGGCAACTTGTCCCGGGTCGATGATCTGAGTTGTGACAACCTTTTGATCACCCGCCTTATCAATCCCCATCGCACCTACAATGGCAAGCTCATTCATTTCACGCCTGTTCCAGCAGCCTGATGCCAGAGGCCATGCAAGGAATAGTATCATCAATAAACTGATGTGTTTTCGCACCCCTTATCCTCCTCTCAATTTTAGTTTCTTCGCCGCGGCTTTGGTGAAGCTGTATGTTCGCGCCGGACATTTTTCTGGTTTATCAAACGGGGGCGGGAAAACAATCCCCAGTGCGGCATCCGGAAAATCGCATCTTTTTGGTCTTCCTGGATAAAAGGAGCGAACGGGGACATATACGGTATTCCAAACGACCGCAAACTGCATAAATGAAGAGCAAGAGCAATCAGCCCCACAATCAGCCCGAATAATCCGAATGACGCGGCAAGTCCCATAAAAATAAACCGAAGCATTCGAACGGCAATAGCCAGGTTAAAAGAGCTGACGATAAAGCTTGAAATCGCCGTGATCGCAACCACAATAACCATGGCGGCGGACACGATCCCTGCATCAACTGCCGCTGTACCGATAACAAGCGTACCGACAATCGAGACCGCCTGTCCAATCGTCTTCGGCATGCGCACGCCGGCTTCCCTGAGGATTTCAAACGTGACTTCCATTAAAAGTGCTTCAACAAAAGCGGGAAACGGAACGCCTTCACGCTGTGCAGCCAGATTGACAAGCAGCGGGGTCGGCAGCATTTCCTGATGGAAAGTGGTAATGGCGATGTAAAATGATGGTCCGAGCAGCGCTATATAAAATCCGATAAAACGAAGAATTCGGAGCAGCGTTGTGATGTCGGCCCTCTGGTAATAATCATCAGCAGTTTGAAAAAATTGCACGAATAAAGAAGGAACCAACAGCGCATTAGGTGTTCCGTCGACAAAAATAGCGACCCTCCCCTCGAGCAGATTTGCCGCTGTCACATCAGGGCGTTCAGTATGAAAAATGGTGGGAAACGGCGTGTATGTTTCGTCTTGTATCAACTCTTCGACATAGCCGGTCTCTAAAATGCTGTCAACATCGATTTGATCCAGCCGTTTTCGGACTTCCTCAACGATCTTTTGATTTGCGATTCCTTTTATATATGCAATCGAAACCTTCGTTTTCGTAACATTGCCGATGCTCCTAGTTTCAAACCAAAGATGTTGATCATTGATTTTCCGCCGCAATAATGCTGTATTTGTCCGCAGATTTTCCGAATATGCCTCTTTTGGGCCGCGCACCGTATTTTCAACGGTTGCTTCCGTAACCCCCCGGTCTTTGCCGCCCTTCATCCCAATGGCAAATCCCCGTTGATAACCGTCAAGCAGACAGATGACATGACCGCTCAGGAGCAGGCTGAAAAGCCGGCCATATTCCGTCAACTCCTGTATGTCAGAGACGGTTAACACCGATTCTTTCAGCTTTTCCAGCGGGCTTTCTTCAATCGAGATGTCTATGTCCCTTAAGTGGAACAATAAGGACCCGAGAATAGAATGTTCAATCGATTGTGCATCGATTAAGCCCTCGGTATAGATGATTGCCGTCTTCACATTCGCGCCTTTACCGATTAAAAATTCGCGAATGATAATATCATCGCTTCCTCCTAGCGTTTCTTTGACCCGCTGGAGATTTTCAGCAAGGGCTACACTTAATATATCTTTCGGACCGGCATGATCTTCGGCAGGCTTTGTGATGGAAAAGGATCGATTATACCGCTTTCTAAACAAACTCATGATGAACCCACTTTTCATTTGTAATTGATTTTACTATCCCTTTATTGTCTCCGTTTTATCCTTTTGAAGAAGAATCATCCAAGACCTTTGATTATCCAAAACCTTTTTTGTCAATGATTAACTGTACATTGACAAAAAAGGTTCTTTGAGGGTGAGGAAACTTGGAAACAGCAAAAGTCAGCCCAAAACAGCTATTTACTTTAATTGTATTATTCGAATTTGGCACAGCTCTGATCGTTCCGTTGGGGATAGGTGCCAAACAAGACGCATGGCTGGCGGAACTGATAGGTATGATCGGCGGAACCGTGTTATTTTTTCACTATTATTATCTTTACAAACAGTACCCTAAATTGCTGCCGACCCGCTATTTTCAAAAGATATTGGGAAAGCACCTCGGCTTTCTGATCGGCCTTTCTTATGTTCTGTTTTTTATCTATGGAGCTTCAAGAGATTTGCGGGATTCAAGCGAACTCCTTTTGCTTCAATACAATCAAACCCCCATGTATATCGTCAGCGGAATTACGATGCTTCTCGTTTGCTACGCGCTGTACAAAGGTATAGAAGTATTGGCCAGAACGGCAGAATTGATTTTCCCGCTGCTTTTGTTTCTGATTATATTGACATTTGTCTTTTTAGCGGCATCTAATGTCATCCGCTTTGAAAACCTGCTTCCCGTCCTGGAAAACGGCTGGGAGCCTGTTGTAACAACAGCATTTCTTGAACGTGTTTTCTTCCCTTACGGCGAGCTGGTTTGTTTTACCGTTATTTTCCCTTATATCAATAGGTCACGGAATGGGATGAAATTCGGATTGACTGCCATGATATTTGCGGGCTTTGTGTTAATCATGACGATCGTCTTAGAAATCGCTGTGTTGGGTGTATACGGATGGTCAACTTCCACTTTTCCGTTTTTGAGGTTTGTGGAAAAGATCAATATCGGCGGTTTTATACAGGGCTTGCAGGGATTTGCAATGATCGTTCTCGTCGTGGGGAATTTCTTTAAAGTGGCCATCTTTTCTTATGCAGCAATCATATGTTCAGCCGATTTATTCAATCTGAAACATCATGCTTCACTTATCGCTCCGATCGGCTTCATCATTTTAACGGTTTCAATGGCTTCGGCAGCTAGCTATGTCGAACATATCGAACAGGCAAAAATCGTCCTTCGCTCGATTTTTGTTTTATTTGAATTCATCATCCCTTTCTTGTTGACAGCCGTCGTCATGGTTAAAAAGCATTTTGGCGGAAGCACCCGGCATTCATGAAATCGTGTGGATGTTGAAAACTGGTGAAGTCAAAATCAAGCGACACATTCTGGGATGGTATGACAATCGATCGGCAGACGTTGATGTTTGCTGAAAACATGGATATGGGTGGTTTTATTTTTACCCGTTTTTCCCATGAAGATCATCTTTTACGAATCGGTTTTTATTTCGAAAACGAAATTTTTAAATTTAATATAAAAATGTGATAATTGTCCGATAATCATGTCATAGACTTGAAAAAAGGAGTTATGGCCATGGTGAAATTATGGGACTGGATCAAGCGTCCGTCTATTTCAAAAAGATTAATATTCTCATTTTTATTCATTTTAACAATTCCTGTTGCAGTACTTGCGTGCAGCTCATATTATACGGCTGGAAGTTCACTTGAAAGCGAAATGATGATAAGCGCGAGAAACAGTGTTGATCAATTAAACAAGATGATTGATCAAAACGTCGAAAAAAAGGCCGATGCCATCGCCTATTTTAGCGAAACGATTCAGGACAAAACATACAAGGAAAAAGATCAGGCTTCTGTAAGAGAAAAATTTGCGCAATACGCAAAACAGAACAAAGATGTCGAGGCCGTTTTTACGGGTTCAAAAGACAGCATCTATGTCCAGTACCCTCGGACAAAAATGCCGGAAAACTATGATCCCGTCGAAAGAGGCTGGTATCAAGAAGCCGTTGCGAAAAAAGGCGAAATCATTGTCACTGAGCCTTACAAGTCTGCCGCTACAGGCAATACGGTCATTACCATCGCCAAACAAAATCAAGACGGTTCAGGGGTTGCCGCGCTCAGTTTGAACATCGACGAGCTGATTAAAGCGACCAATGATGTAAAAATCGGCACAAGCGGATTTGCATTTATTTCAAGCGCTGATCAAAAATACGTTGCCCACCCGAAAGCCAAGGCCGGAACGGCAGGTGAAGGCGATTGGATGAAGCAAATGTACAGTAAAGACAAAGGCCTCTTTTCATACACGTTTGAAGGCAAAGAAAAGCAAATGGTCTTTGTAACTAA